>JAYRSY010000048.1:0-9111 GCA_041919915.1 Lysobacteraceae bacterium | reverse complement strand
GGCGCCCGTCGCGCCGCCGCCCGCGGCCGCGGTCGCGCCCCCCGCTCAACCACCGGCGCCCGCACCGGTCCCGCCGGCCGCGCCGCCCGCCCAGGCTGCACCGCCCGCCCAGGCCGCTCCCCCGCCGCCCGCTCCCGCCCCGGTCGCCGCCCCGTCGGTCGAGCCGGAACCGGCCCAGGCCGCGCGCAGCACCGCCTTCGCACACTGGCTCCGCCCGGGCGCCCTCACCGGCCGCGCCCGCTACCAGAGCGGCAAGGGGCCCGAGGTGTTCATCGACTTCAGCCAGCGCCAGTACTACGGTCCGGCCACGCTGAAGCCGCTGGCCGAGTACTTCGTCGCCACCGTCGGCCTGCGCGATTTCGAGCAGCTCGACGATCGCGCCTGGCAGGGCGCGATCGCCACGCTCGGCGAAGCCCAGCCGCTGACTCGCCTGCAATGGCTCGGCGGGCTGCTCGCAGGCGAAGGCCGGCTGCTGCCGGGCTACGACCCCGAGGGCCGGTTCGTGCTCGGCAAGTGGCCGCAGACCGAGCGGGAGTACCCGCGCCACTTCCGCATCGCCACCGCGATGATGAAGGGCCCACAGACCATCGCCGAGATCGCCGCGGCCAGCAGCGTGCCGGCGGCGGACGTGATCGACTTCATCAACGCCAATCTGGCCACCGGCTTCGCCGAACAGGCCGGGGACGGCGCATCGCCGGCCGGCGACCCCAAGTCCGGCGGCCTGCTCGACCGCCTGCGCGGCCGCTGACCCACGCCAGGAACGACGGCCCGGCGCGCGCATGCACCGGGTTTGTTGCCGCGTCATGGCGGGAGGGAGGACAATAGCCCGACGACCTCCGACCTCCCCGACGCCATCGTGATCGACTCCGCGCGCTATCCGCGCCTTTCGCGCATCGCCACTCCCGACGATCTGCGCCAGTTCCCCGAAGATGAACTCCGCGCCATCTGCGATGAGCTGCGTGCCTATCTGATCGAATCGGTCGGCCGCAGCGGCGGCCATTTCGGCGCCGGCCTCGGCGTGATCGAGCTCACCGTCGCGCTGCACTACCTCTACGACACGCCGAACGACCGTCTCGTCTGGGACGTCGGCCATCAGACCTATCCGCACAAGATCCTCACTGGCCGTCGCGACACCATCCACACGGTCAAGCAGAAGGACGGCGTGGCGCCCTTCCCCAAGCGCGAGGAAAGCGAATACGACACGTTCGGCGTCGGCCATTCGTCGACCTCGATCTCGGCCGCGCTGGGCATGGCCATCGCCGCCGCGCGCACGGGCAGCGAACGCCGCATGGTGGCGGTGATCGGCGACGGCGCGATGACCGCAGGCATGGCCTACGAGGCGCTGAACCACGCCGGCGGCATGGATGTCGAGCTGGGCCAGAAAGAGCCGAACCTGCTGGTGATCCTCAACGACAACCAGATGTCGATCAGCGAGAACGTCGGCGGTCTCACCAAGATGCTCGGCCGCATGACCGGCAGCCGCACGCTCAACGCGCTGCGCGAAGGCGGCAAGAAACTGCTCGGCGACAAGCGCACCAGCAGCACCGCGCGCTTCGTGCGGCGCTGGGAAGAGCACTGGAAGGGCATGTTCGTGCCGTCCACGCTGTTCGAGGAAATGGGCTTCCATTACACCGGCCCGATCGACGGCCACGACATCTGCGATCTGGTTTCGGCGCTGAAGACGCTGAAAACCCTCAAGGGCCCGCAGCTGCTGCACATCATCACCACCAAGGGCAAGGGCTACGAACTGGCCGAAGGCGACCAGATCGGCTATCACGCGGTCTCGCCGTTCGATCCGGAAAAGGGCGTGGTGTCCAAACCCGGCGCGAAGAAGCCGACCTACACCGATGTCTTCGGCGACTGGCTGTGCGACATGGCCGCGGCCGACGACACGCTGCTCGGGATCACTCCGGCGATGCGCGAGGGTTCGGGGCTGGTGCGTTTCAGCAAGGAATATCCCGATCGCTACTTCGACGTGGCGATCGCCGAGCAGCACGCGGTCACGCTCGCCGCGGGCATGGCCTGCGAAGGCGCGAAACCCGTCGTCGCGATCTACTCCACGTTCCTGCAGCGCGGCTACGACCAGCTGGTGCACGATGTCGCGATCCAGGAACTCGACGTGCTGTTCGCGATCGATCGCGGCGGCGTGGTCGGTCCCGACGGCGCGACCCATGCCGGCAATCTCGACCTGAGTTACCTGCGCTGCGTGCCGAACATGCTGGTGATGGCACCCGCCGACGAGAACGAATGCCGGCAGATGCTGACCACCGGCCATCGGCACCCCGGACCGGCCGCGGTCCGCTATCCGCGCGGCACCGGCCCCGGCGTCGCGGTGCAGTCGACGCTCGACAGCCTGCCCATCGGCAAGGCGGAACTGCGCCGCAAGGGCGCCGGCATCGCCCTGCTGGCGTTCGGCGCGATCGTGCCGGCCGCGCAGCAGGTGGGCGACGCGCTCGGCCTCACCGTGGTCAACATGCGCTTCGTGAAGCCGCTCGACCGTGCGCTGATCCTGGAACTGGCGAAAACCCACGACGGCTTCATCACCCTGGAGGACAACGTCGTCGCCGGCGGCGCCGGCTCCGGCGTGGCCGAACTGCTGGCGGAAGCCGGCGTCGTGATGCCGATCCTGCATCTCGGCCTGCCCGATGCCTTCCAGCACCACGCCAGCCGCGAAGACCTGCTGGCCGAAGCCGGCCTGGATGTCGCCGGCATCCGCGCCGCGGTGCTCAAACGCTGGCCCGCGTTGGCGAGCAGCCTCGAAACGCCGGCGGCGCGCGTCGCGGGATGAGCTTCCCGCTGCGGTGGCCGGCCGCACTGGCGCTGATCGCTCTTGCCTTCGTCGCGGGCCGCTGGTCGATTCGTCCCGAACCCGACGCCCCTGCAACCACGCCCGTCGCCGTTGCGCGGACAACGCCCGCCGCGGCCGCATCGCTCAGTCGCTACGCACTGCCGGATACCGCCGTGCATGCGGTGCCCAATACCGCCACGGGCCGGCGCTATGAGGTCTGGGTCGATCTGCCGCCGTCGTACGCGGAGAACGACCGGCGCTATCCGGTCGTGTTCACCACCGACGCCGACTACGGATTCCCGTTGATCCGCAGCCTGCGCCGGCGCGTCGGCGCGAAGGGCCGCAACCTCGAGGATTTCATTCTGGTCGGCCTGTCCTACGGCGTCGGCGAAGCGTCGATGCCGAGCAAGCGCCGCGACTACACGCCGAGCGACCCCTTCGCCCGACCCGGCGCACCGGCGGACGCCTACGACCGCGACAGCGTCTACGGACAGGCCGCCGCCTACCGGGATTACATCGAGCGCGACGTGTTCCCGCTGATCGCACGCGAATACCGCGCCGACATGGATCGCAAGGTCTACGTCGGCCACTCCCTCGGCGGCCTGTTCGGCAGCTACGTGCTGCTGACGAAACCGACGATGTTCCGCCACTACATCCTCGGCAGCCCGTCGCTGTGGTTCGACCGGCACATGCTGTTCGATCTGGAAGCGGACTACGCGAAACGACACCGCGCATTGCCGGCGAACGTGTTCCTGTCCATCGGCGCCTACGAAACCACCGGAGACGGGCCGCGCTACTTCGAGAACACCGACATGGTCGGCGACATGGCGCGCTTCGAACGCGTTCTCGAAAGCCGCGGGCATTCGGGACTGCGGATCGAAAGCGAAGTCCTGCCCGACGAGGACCACCTGACCGTGCTGCCGCGCACGATCACCCACGGCCTGCTGTGGGCGTTGCCCGGCACCGGGCCGTATACCGGCGGCTGATCGCCGTCGGCGACACCGGTTCTCGCCCGGCTCAGGGCTCCTCGACCGCGTAACCCTTCGCGATCAGTCGCTGCAGCAGACCGTCGTCGCGCAGCAACTCGCCGATCGGCAACACCGCGAAGGTGGTCTCGTTCTCGCGCAGGGCTTTTTCAGCCGCCGCGAGCCAGGTGTTTTCCAGTCGCGACTGGATGTCCTGCATGCCCTGCTTGCGCGCGAACGCGGTGTTGGTGAGCGCGTCACGGCAGGCGGTGAGCTGATTGCGGGTCGGCAGACCGCGCAGCGTCTCGATGTCGCCCTCGGCCCAGGCGTTGGCGCGACCGGCCATGGTGCCGAGATCGCCTTCGATGCGGTCGAGCGCGCGCTGGAAGCATTCGAGATCGTTGAAGGTTTCGCTGGAGAAATCGCGCAGTGCGGCCTTCGGGTCGCTGATCTTCAACTTGATCGTGGGCGTGGTGATCTTCACCTTGCTGCGCTTCGCCGCCTTGCGCGCCACGTCGGACGCCAGCGATGCCTGGGTCATGCCGGAACGCTGGATCGCCTGATCGTAGAGTTCGAGCGCCGCGAACACCGGCCGCCATTCCTCGATCCCGCGATCGCCGCCGATGTAGCGACGCTTCAAAGTTTCCCAGCGCGCGTACTGCGCCGGCGGCACGGTCTCGCGCAGGGTCTTGCCGTCCGGATTCTTGCGCGCCTTGAACACCGACGGCAGCAGGGTCAGACCGCGGAAGAAACCGACATCCACGTCGACATCGACGTCCGCCGGCATCAGCAATTCCTGCGATTCGGACACGCGGCGCTCGATGGTCGCGGACTCCCACTCCATCCGCTTCGGCAGCGGACTCTGGGTGCCGAGAATCCACATCACCCGCTCACCGCTGCGTACCTTCCACAGCCCTGGCCCGGGGTAGCGCCCGGAGACGACGATGGTATCGATGTCCTGCAACCCGGCGGGCGCCTGCACTTCCTGCAGTTCGTCTTCCGTGGGCGTGGGCGGCGGGGTCTGTGCGGAAACGATGCCCGTGACGGAAACGGCGAGACAGGCGGCGAACAGGAAGGACGAAACGGGGGAATGAAGACGCATGCGCGGGTCCATGGCATGGGGGAGACGGAACGTCGCGCAGTGTCCGACAAAAATGCCCGGCCCGGGCGGGAATTCAGGGATCGTGTTCAGCCGGGCGAGAGTTTGGGCCGGACATTCGCCGATCGGGGGGCGTATCTGAAGGCGAGAACGATCGGAAAGGCGGTGACAGGGCGGCCGGACAATAGGGCTTCCATCCTAGGATCGATTCGCTGTGACCATTCGAGGTGAAGCGATCTCGATCATCGTCACGACCTCATCGAAGATGACCGGCAGTTCGAGGCCGGTTTTTCTGACGATCTTCTGTTGGGGGGAGAGCGCCGCCAGTTGGGCGACGGACAGCTCGGCGAGAGAAAGGCGCGGGGCTCGTCGGGGACGCCCTGCGCGTGGGTGCGGTCTTGCATGTCGTGCTTCTCGTCGTGCTGCGGTTGCAGCGGGCGACACGCAAGTTATGCATCCGACGGTTGGAAATCAGATGGAAAAGCGGTTGGAAAATCGACTTTTTATTTTCCAACCGACAGGCGATTGATTTGCAATGATTTTTCGTGCCGAGGCCGGAAGGCAAGCGCTCATTCGGCAAGGAGCCGCCGCCGTAGGCAGCACCGGCAAAAAGCACAGAGAGGGGCTGGGTTAGAATTACTGGCGCCGCCGAGGGAGTGCTCGGGTGGCCTGCTTGCGGCCTTGAGCGCCTGGACGTCGGCGGCCCGGCCTCTTCTCGGCCTTCTCTTACGCAGGAGTTGCGAGCAATGCCCGTTGATCCGTTGACGCCCGCGCCTGTGACGCTCGGCCGCCCTCCCTCGCTCAGGGTGGACGAATGACCCCGCTGCGATTGTTCTTCATCCGGCACGGCGAATCCGCCGGCAACATCGACAAACGCAAGCATTTTGAGTTGGCGGACCATGCAATTCCGCTGACCGAACTAGGCAGGCAACAGGCCTATGCGTCCGGAGAATGGCTCGGACGATATTTCCTTGATCACAACACCAGCGACACGAAGACGCGCTTCTGGGTGTCGCCTTATGCCCGCACGCGACAGACAGCCGACGAGGTGATTCGTGGCATCGAGGCGGTGGCATCGACATTTGACGACAGTCACCGACACAAGGTCGAGTTCGATCGCAGGGAACACATCAACCTCGTCGAGCAACAGTTCGGGCTCTTCGATGGCATCCCGGAAGAGCAGTTGCCCGACGTGTTCCCGAACGAAGCAGCGCACTACAACAAACAGGTCGAATTCGAAGGTAAATTCTGGGCACGGATGCCGTTGGGCGAGAGTCGCTTCGATGTCGCAGTGCGCGTCCACCAGGCGTTCGGCACCTTTCATCGCGACTACGACAAGAAAGGCATCAACCAGTTGGTGATCGTCAGTCACAGCGTCACCATCCGGGCCTTTCTCATGCAGTGGTTGCATCGTCCGTATGACTGGTTTGAACGGGAGAAAACGATGGAAAATGCTTCCATCCACATGATCCACGGCCAGACCGACATGGGGCGTGTTTTTGTCCCACCACAATAGAACGCCTGACGACCGGCTGCGCGTCAACAGGTTCTTCTCGCCATACTCACTCACGAGTTCTACTAATTCGTACATCAGCGAATGATCAAAGGACGATAGCCATGCCGTCATCGCCACTGCCCCCCGTCCCGCAAAAACTGCGCGAGATGCTCGCGGAGTATCCGGGGCACATCCAAATTCTTCAGGATGACCTGATTGAGGTCGCGAACAAAAAAAGCCCCACTCCGCCCTTCGAGCGTGCCGTCTGGGCACTAGAAGATGCCATGAGCGGTTTTGTTTCCGCAGCTAGAAAGGAATTGAAGGACGCGCAAGCCACGGGTGATGCGGAGGCAATTGCAAAGGCAGAGGCTAAAGAAAGACTGATGTCTCGCGCGGCCTGGAAACATATCTGGCTCACTGACGATGCGCTTTGGGAATACTTCCAGAAGAACAAGGATGCTTTCCGATGAGCAATGAGAAAGATGTTCTGAGCGCGGAAGAACATGCTCGCATCTTTCGAGAACGCATTCTGGAAGAGAGCGCATTCTCAACCGCGACATCCCAGGAGAGACCGCGCGTCATCATTCTTGCCGGACAACCCGGAGCAGGCAAAGGTGGTCTAGCAAGATCAGCGGAATTGGAACTCCGCGGAGACGCGGTGACCGTGGACCCGGATGCGCTTCGGGATTTTCATCCAAAAGTCGAATCATTCCGCAACGCTCATCCCTATACCTGGGCCGATGACACGCATCCAGATGCCAGCGCGTGGGCCAAAGAGCTCCGCAGCGCTGCAGTTGAAGGCCGGAAAAACCTCATTCTCGATACCACCTTGGCCGATGGTGACAAAGCAGTGGCCTTGGTCAAGGATCTGCAGGCAAAAGGCTACGAGGTTGAGATTCGGGCGATGGCTACGCATCGACTCGAAAGTGAGCTTGGTGTCGATGAGCGTTTTTCAAACTCGCTCGAAAGAAAAGGTTTCGGGCGTTATGTTCCAGAAGGTATTCGCGACCAGGTCTATCGCGATCTTCCGGACAACCTGAATCAGGTCGCCAAGGAGACAGGAACTCCAATCCTCATCTTCAATCGTGAAGGCGCGGAGTTGTACAACAGCCGCACGGATACCCGATTGCCAGGTGCTGCGCTTGAAGAAGCGCGCGATGCGCGCCTGAAAGACGCCGGTATCACACGCGACCTGCGCGACGGCTGGAGAGAACAGCAGACGTGGCATCGGGATCTGCCAGAAAACCTTCCGAGCAATTCCAAGGTCGATCCTGCGACCCGCGAGAACCTGCTGGCGGAGCGTAGTACGAATCATGTGGCCGAAAGCGTCGACCGCACGGCGCGCGAAGCGATCGAGGTGGATGATGTCACCCGCGTCCATCCTACCCGTGTCCGCGCTGGCGCCGCGTTGGGCGTCGCCGGCCTCGCACTGGAAGTCTATGACGGCGCCGACAGCGTCCGCACTGCGCATCGATTGGCGGGTGAAGGCAACCGCACGGGCGCCGAGTCGGAGTTGATCCACTTCGGCGCGCGCAGCGTCGGCGGCTGGGCCGGCGCCGGTATCGGCATGACGGCTGGAGCTGTCGCAGGCGTCGAATCGGGTCCTGGCCTGTTGGTGACTGGCGCCATTGGCGGCGTCGCGGGTGTGTTCGCAGGCGACAAGATCGCTGAGTGGAATGACAATCGCGGCATTTACAACCAGGAACTCGCCGGCCAATCCTGGAGCTACGACCCGGACAAGCCCAGCGAAGGCTGGCGGCGCAGAGCGCCGATCGACAGCACCGACGACAACATCGACAACGCCAGGCGTGGTGATCTGCGCGCATCGCCTGCGACCGAGAACCAGCTCAACTACCAAGCGACCAGCGTGTCGGTGGAGCTGGTGCTCGGCGGGCCTCCGGCGCAGCGGAGCCCCTTCTCGTTGCCGGCGGAAGCAGGCGACCCACCGAGCAGTCAGCCGTCGAATTGGGAGCGCAATTCCGAAAGCGGCGAGTGGGAGCGCAAGGTCTACGGCCCGTTCGTCGAGCGCGGCGGTACGCCGTATTCCACCGATATTGCCGATGACGCGCGCGCCGAGCGCCTGGACCGGCAAGCGGCGCAGATCGTGGTAGAGAACGCGGCAAACAGCCCGGCGTCGATCGCGGCGCGCTACGAGGACACCTATATTCGCAACGGCTGGCAGGCCTACGGCGAGATGCCGGAGGCTGTGCGCAGCGCGCGCACGAACATCGACAAGCTGGTTTCCTCCGAGGGTGATCTCTACGAACGCCAGGCCAACGGCCGCTGGGTCAGCGACGGCATGGTCTACGACAGCACCGCAAGCGGCCGACTGCACGACGAACTCGAAGCGACCCGCGAGGTGCTGCAGGCACGTTTGCCGCCCCCGCGCGAGATCCCGGCCGTGCCGCCGATGGACGCCGATGCGCGCTTGCGCGATACGGTCGCGGGTGCGTATCGCAATGCGGGCGTCGATGCGAGCGCCGAGCAGGTCGCCGCCGCGGCCGTCGCCGTGCGTGCAACCTGGGATGCGAATGGCTTGGATCCGGCCACGACGGCATTGCAGGCGCGCCCACAGGCCGATGGCCGATACGAGCTCGCCAGCCTACGCCTAGAGGCGGACAGCAAGACCTATGCGATCGCAGCCGTAACCACGCCCGAGGAGATCGAGCGAGCGCGGACACGTGCGGAGATTGCGCCGCATGCGATCGAACGCCCATCGGAACAGGACCGCGACGCACGCGCGCAGGCGCAACGCGAAGCGAAC
>JAYRSY010000047.1:0-12085 GCA_041919915.1 Lysobacteraceae bacterium | reverse complement strand
TCGAAGGCAAGCAGTACGTCGAGCAGTACGTGCATGCGCTCACCCACGAGCTCAAGAGTCCGCTGGCGGCGATCCGCGGCAGCGCCGAGCTGCTGGAGTCGTCCGCGGCGGCGATGCCGGAAGCCGATCGCGCCCGTTTCGTCGCCACCATCCGCGCCCAGAGCGAACGCATGGCCGAGATGATCGACAAGCTGCTGGCGCTGGCCGCGGTCGAACATCGGCAGCGCATCGAGCAGCCGCAGATGCTCGATCTGCGCACGATCGTCGACGAGGCCGCGGAGCGCATCGCGCCGAAATTCGCGCAGCGATCGCTGCGCCTGGAGGTGATCGAGGCGGCCGATGCGCGCGGACCGCGGGTCTCCGGCGACGCGTTCCTGCTGCGGCAGTCGCTGCTCAATCTGCTGGAGAACGCCGCGGATTTCGCGCCACCGGGCAGTGCGGTCGAACTGCGGTTGCATCGGGATGCGGACCGCATCCGCATCGACGTGTCCGATCGCGGTCCGGGCGTGCCGGACTACGCGCTGGATCGTGCGTTCGAGCGGTTCTATTCGCTGCCCCGGCCCGAAGGCGGCAGCCGCAGCAGCGGCCTGGGCCTGTGTTTCGTCGCCGAAGCGGTGGAGCTGCACGGCGGCAGCGTCGCACTGGCGAACCGCGAAGCGGGCGGGGCGGTGGCGACGATGGTGCTGCCCGCGGCGTGATCCGCAGACCCGCGGCGAGAGGGAAGCCGCCGCCCGAATTCACCCCGACTTCACACAAGCGCCATCGCCGCCCCGCATGCGCCGCCGAGACTGCCCGCGTCCA
Source organism: Lysobacteraceae bacterium (assembly GCA_041919915.1). GTDB lineage: Bacteria > Pseudomonadota > Gammaproteobacteria > Xanthomonadales > Xanthomonadaceae > Lysobacter_I. Next base: position 11,284 of record JAYRSY010000047.1, on the reverse strand, counting down.
CAACGCCGGAGGCGGTTATGCGCTTGTTGCTCAAGATCCTGATGGTGGTCGGCATGACCATCCTGTTGCTCGTTCCACTGATGATGATCCGCGGCACCATCCAGGAGCGGCAGTACTACCGAGACGAGGCGGTACGCACGGTCGCGCGCAGCACCGCGGGCGGCCAGGCACTGTCCGGCCCGGTGCTGGTGGTGCCCTACGTCGAGACCATCGAGGTCGAGGAGAAGAACGACAAGGGCGAAGTGATCCGCAAGGTCAAGCGCGACGGTGAATCCGGTCAATGGGTGTTTTTCCCGGTCGGCATGGATCTGCGCGGCGTGATCGAACCGCGCAGCAAATTCCTCGGTCTGCACGAGGTCCGCAGCTACGAATTCGAGAGCACCACGATCGCCCATTTCCGCGCGAACATTCCGGTCGACGAGAATCCGGAACTGCCGAAAAAGATCGGCCGTCCCTGGTTGAATTACGGAATCGCCGATGTGCGTGGACTCGCGGGTGTGCCGAAACTGACCATCGGCGGCACGGACGTGAAGCTGGAGCGTGGCCTGGGCGGGCGCGAGGGCAGCGGTCTGCATGCGCGGCTCGCGGCACCGAAGGCGGGCGGAGAGATCGTGCTCGACACGCGTCTGAAGTTCGCGCTCGAAGGGACCGAAACCCTGGCGGTCGCGCCGCTCGCGCAGCGGAACACCGTGGTCATCGATTCGGCCTGGCGCCACCCGCAGTTCGGCGGTTCGTTCACGGCGCGCGAAAAGCGCATCGATGACAACGGATTCCACGCGCAGTGGGAGGTCTCCGCGCTGGCGACCAATGCCCAGTCGCAGTATCTCTCCGGCAAGACGATGCCGACCATCGCCGATTCGGCGCGGGCAGCGGACGGAGGGGTGGGCGCTTCGGATCTCGATGCGGTGGCGGTCTCCCTCGTCGATCCCGTCAACGTCTATTCGCAGGCCGATCGCGCGACCAAGTACGGCATCCTGTTCGTGCTGCTGACCTTCGTCGGCTTCTTCATGTTCGAGCTGATCAAGCAGCTGCGGATCCATCCGATCCAGTACGGTCTTGTCGGCCTCGCGCTCGCGATCTTCTTCCTGCTGCTGGTGGCGCTGTCTGAGCGCATCGCGTTCGGGCTCGCGTATCTCGTCGCCAGCAGCGCCTGCATCGGTCTGCTCGGCTACTACGTCAGTCATGTGCTGCGATCGTGGCTGCGCGGTCTGGGGTTCGCGACGATGATCGCCACGCTGTACGCCGTGCTCTACGGTCTGCTGATCTCCGAGGACAATGCGATGGTGCTCGGTGCCGGCCTGCTGTTCCTGATCCTGGCCGCGATCATGGTGATCACCCGCAAGGTCGACTGGTACGGTCTGGGCAATCTCGGCGTGCCCGTCAGATCCGCTCCGCCGCCGATGCCCGCCGCAACCGTCGCCGCGCCGCAGTCTCCGGCCGGTCAGTGAGCGGAGCCGATCATGAAACGGAATGCACGCTTCCAGTGGACGTTGCTCGCGGTGTTCCTGGTCTCGGCCGCGACCTCCAGTGTCGTGCTGTATCGCGAGTTGCAGCGTCAGGACTGCGGACTGCAGTCGCGACAGGCGCGGGCGATGGTGATCGAGGATCTGCGCGCGCGCGGACTGTCCGTAGGGGCGTTGATCGAACAGGACGCCGGCCCCTGCCGTTACACGTTCGCGCATGGCGATGACGCGCGGTACGCGGTCGGCAACGATTGGTTGCACGGCGTGACGGTGGTGCGTCTCGAACGCCGAGACGACCGCTGAGTCGACGCGATGTCCCGGACGCCGCAGGCCCGCTGCCTGCGGCGTCCGTTTTGGCTAGAATCGTACGATGTCCCGAGATTTCTCGCCGTCTCCCTCTCCGATATCCGGCGTTTGCGTCCGGCGGTTTTCCGGCGCCGGGGTGCGTCCGCATCTCGACGCGGTCGCCGCGCTGCGCATCGCGGTGTTCCGCGATTGGCCCTATCTCTACGACGGCGATGCCGTCTACGAGCGCGAATATCTCGATGCCTACGCGTCGTCGCCGGAGAGCGTGTTCGTGCTGGCCTTCGATGACGATGCGGTGATCGGTGCGTCCACCGGTTTGCCGCTGGCGGACGACACCGCCGAATTCCGCGCGCCGTTCGACACACGCGGCATCGATGTCGGCCGTGTGTTCTATTTCGGCGAATCGGTGCTGTTGCCGGTGTACCGCGGGCAGGGCATCGGCCATGCGTTCTTCGATCATCGCGAAGCGCATGCGCGCGCGCTGGGCGGATTCGACCTGACCGCTTTCTGCGCGGTGGATCGCGACGACGGCGATCCGCGTCTTCCGCCCGGACATCGCGGCAACGAGGCGTTCTGGACGAAGCGCGGCTATGCGCGGCAACCGGGCATGACCATGCATCTGCGCTGGAACGAGATCGGCCGCGGCGAGATCGAACATGCGCTCACGTTCTGGACGCGCGCGCTCGAACCGGAGGCGGTGGAATGAAGGTCGCCGTCGCGAAGTATCCGATCGATGCGCCGTCGCGTTTCGACGATTTCGCCGCCAAACAGCGGGCATGGTTGCGCGAGGCCGCGGCCGGCGGCGCCCGGATCGCGGTATTGCCCGAATACCTGTCGCTGGAACTGGCGGCGACCTTCGATCCTCCGGTGCGCGGCGATCTGCATGCCTCGCTCGCCGCGATCCAGGTCCATCGCGTGGCCTGGATGGCGCTGTTCGCCGGCCTGGCCCGGGAATCGGGCATGTGGATCGTCGCCGGCAGCTTCCTGCTCGATACCGGATGTGGCCGTTACCGCAATCGCGCCGACCTGTTTTCTCCAGACGGTGGATATGCGTGGCAGGACAAACTGCAGCTCACCGGTTTCGAGAAGCGGACCGGTGTCGTTGAAGCCGGCGACATGCTGAAAGTGTTCGAGATCGATGGCCTGCGCGCGGCCATCGCGATCTGCTACGACATCGAATTTCCGTTGCCGGTACGCGCGCAGTGCGAAGCCGGCGCGTCTCTGTTGCTGGTGCCCAGCTGCACCGACACCGAGGCCGGCGCCACCCGCGTGCGCGTGGGGTGCCTGGCGCGCGCGCTGGAGAATCGCTGCTTCATCGCGCAGTCGGTCACCGCGGGCGAGGCGGACTGGAGCCCGGCGCTCGACGTCAACACCGGCGAGGCGGCGGTGTACGCGCCGATGGACGCCGGTTTGCCGGCCGACGGCCTCGTCGCCGCGACCGCAGGCGGTGCGGGCTGGGCGTTCGCGGAGATCGATACGCAGCGGTTGCGCGACAGTCGCGCGCATGCGCAGGTGGCCAACGACCGCGACTGGCCCGGACAACTCGCGCCAGGACTGCGGCAGGCGAAGCTCGAACCGATGTCCTGACCGGTCGCCCTCGGCGCATGCGCCGAGGGGCGTCAGGCGGAAGCCCGCTCGCCGCGCGGGCGGTTCACGCCAGCAGGAAACGCATCGTGTCTTCGCGCAGCCAGATCGATCCCAGCGCCAGCGCGCTGCCGATGCCGGTCGCGGCGAGCACGTCGCTGGGGTAATGCAGCCCCAGCACCACGCGCGAGGCGGCGACGCTGGCAGCGAACGGGATCAGCACCCAAGCCAGTGTCGGCACATGGGCCAGGGCGACGATGGTGAACGCGACCGCATGCAGGGTGTGCCCGGACGGGAAGCTGAATTCGTCCAGTGGCGCGACCCAGGCGCGGATGCGCAGATCCGCGGCGCAGGGGCGCGGGCGCCGGGTCCAGCGTTTCAGCGTCTTGTACAGACCGAGCGAGGCCAGACCGACGCATGCGAGATGCAGCGCCGCCATGCGGCCGTTCTCGCCGCCGAACAGCGCCAGCGCCGCCATCAGCGCGTACCAGATGATGCCGTCGCCGAGGCGGCTGATCGCCGCGAAGAACACGAAGGCGATCCGCCGGCCGCAGAGCGCGTTCGCGCGCAGGCACCAGGCCGATTCATTCGCGTGCCATCGGCGACGCAGGGGATCGCTGTTCATCGGCGGTCTCCGGAAGGGCGAGTCGTTGCAGGATGGCGTCGAAATCGGCGGCGACCTGCTGCGGACGCAGCGCGGTCACCGCATCGCGCGCGGCCAGTCGCATCCGCAGACGCAGGCCGGGATCGTTCGCGATGCGCACCGCCGCATCGACGAAGGCGTCGTCCGCTTCGCGGGTGCCGTCGGTGATCGCCGCGCCGTGCACCCCGTCGCGCAGGCATTCGCGCGCGGCGCCGTAGTCGAACGCGACGGTCGGAACGCCGCTGGCCATCGCTTCGAGGGTGACGTTGCCGTAGGTTTCGCTGCGGCTGGGGAACAGGAACAGATCGGCGCTGGCGAAGTGGCGCGCGAGCGTTTCGCCGCGCTGCATCCCGCAGAACACGAAGTCCGGATGCTCGCGCTGCAGGCGTTCGCGTTCCGGGCCGTCGCCGACCCAGACGAAGCGCGCCTGCGGCGAGTCGCGCTGGATTTCGCGGAACGCGCGCACGGCGAGATCGAGATTCTTCTCCGGCGCGATCCGTCCCAGGTGGATCACCGCGAGATCCTCCGCGCGCAATCCCCACGACGCGCGCAGCGCATCGTCCCGCCGCTGCGGCCGGAACAGATCCGTGTCGACCGCGCGAGCCAGACGCACCGGATGCGCGAAGCCGAGTGCGTGCAATTCGCGACGCAGCGCTTCGGTCGGGACCAGCGTCGCCTGCGCGGCGTTGTGGAAGCGGCGCATCCAGCGCAGCGCCAGCGGTTCGAGGAACGATGCGCCGTAGTCGCGCATGTACAGGTCGAAACGGGTGTGGAATCCGGTCGCGACCGGAATCCGCAGCCGGCGCGCGGCGCGTAGCGCCGACCACCCCAATGGGCCTTCCGTGGCCACGTAGATCGCATCCGGGCGGTGTCTGTTCCACGAGGAGATCAATCGGTGCGTGGCCGGCAGCCCGAAGCGCAGACCCGGGTAACGCGGCATCGGCAGGCCCGCGACCAGATGCTCGTGCGTCTCCGGCTGCTGTCCGCGCGTCTGTCGCGGACGCACGAGTTCGACCCGGTGGCCGCGTTCGCGCAGTCCCTGTTCCATGCTCTGCACGGTGAGGGCGACGCCGTTGATTTCCGGCGTCCAGGTTTCGGTGACGATCGCGTAGCGCATCCGCGTCCTCCCGCTTCTCGAAGAGCGGCAGGGAAAGTCTGCGCGGTGGCGATGAAGCCGGTGTGGCGCGGCGGTGACAGCGCGGTGACGCACCGGAGCGCGTCGACGATGCGCCATCCAGGATCAAACCGCCGGAATCAGCCTTCGATCTGCAGTTCGATCGCCAGTCCGGCGATGCCGTCCGGCTCGTGTTCGAGGTCGGAACGCAGCAGCGGGCGTTCGTCCAGCCAGCCGCGCGCGAGCGACAGCGTGATCGCGTTTCCGGAGACGCGCGCATCGAGCTTCGGAATTGATTCGGCTTCGTGCGAACGATGCAGCAGCACCGCGAGGCGCAGCAAGGCCGCGCAGCGGCGCGCGGGCGCCAGCAGGCGATCGGGCAACGCTTCCAGCGACTTGTTGGAGACGTTGCGGCGGTGATTGCGCACCAGCGCGGCGAGGAACAACTGCTGTTGGCGCGAGAATCCGGCGATATCGGAATGTTCGAGCACGTACGCGCCGTGCACGTGGTACTGGCTGTGGGCGATCGCCAGCCCGAGTTCGTGCACGCGCGCGGCCCAGACCAGCATCCGCCGCTCGTCTTCGCCGAGATTCCAGCGCGCGTCGACCTGATCGAACAGTCGCAGCGCGGTGTCCTCGACCCGCTGCGCCTGGGCGCGGTCGATCCCGTAGCGCTGCACCAGCGCTTCGATCGAAACGTCGCGGGGATCGTCCGCGCCGCCGCGGCCGATCATGTCGTAGAGCACGCCTTCGCGCATCGCCGCCTTGCTCACCAGCATGCGCTGGAGGCCGAGCGTCTCGAATGCCGCTTCCAGCACGAGGATGCCGCCGGCGATGATCGGTCTGCGATCGTCCGGCAGTCCGGGCAGGGAAATCCCGTCGATACGGTCGGCCGCGAGCAGGCGGTCGCGCACCACCGGCAGGGCTTCGGCGGTGATCGCGCCCTTGGTGAGTTTCATCGCCGCGCAGATCTCGCCGATCGCCTTGTTGGTCCCGGACGAGCCGATCGCTTCCTGCCAGCCCAGCGAACGGTAGAGTCCGGCGAACTGCTGGAATTCGGCTTCGACCTCGGTCAGCGCTTCCTTCCAGCGTTTCTTCGACAGTTTGCCGTTGGGGAAGAAACGGCGGGTGCTGGCGACGCAGCCGACCTGCAGGCTTTCGCGTTCGATGGTGTCGAAACCGGAGCCGATGATGCACTCGGTGGAGCCGCCGCCGATGTCGATCACCAGCCGGCGCTGCCGCGGTTCGGGCGGTTGCGCATGGGCGACGCCGAGGTAGATCAGACGCGCTTCCTCGCGTCCGGATACCACCTCGATGCCGTGGCCGAGCGCGTGCTCGGCGTCGGAGAGGAAGACCTGTGGTTCGCGCAGCGCGCGGACGGTGTTGGTCGCGATCGCGCGGACCCTGTGCGGCGGGAAGTCGCGGATCCGTTCCCCGAAACGCGAGAGACAGTCGAGTGCGCGCCGGCGGGCATCGGCGCCGAGTCCACCGCGACCGTCGAGGCCGTCGGCGAGGCGCACGGTCTCGCGCAGGCGGTCGATGATGCGCAGTTGTCCCAGTACGGTCCGGGCCACGACCATGTGGAAGCTGTTCGAGCCCAGGTCGATGGCGGCCATCGCGTCGCCGTCCTGCAGCGGAGCGGTGGGCGCGCGACCGGGGGAAGCGGATCGGTTCAAGCGGCTGACCTGCGGCGGGACGGACTCGGGAAGGGACGATACGGCAGCGAATGCCGCGCAGCCTACCAACATGGCCCGCGGAACGGAACGGCTTGCATCGGCGTCGTCGATGCGCTTGCCGGCCGCGGGGGCGGCCGGCGGTTCACACGCAGAGTTTGGCCAGCAGGGTCGCCTGCGCCGAATGCGGCATCGCCTCGGGCTCGGGAACGATCCGGCGATAGGCGCCGTCGGCCTGCAGCGTCCACGCGTTGAGGTTGTCGAGCAGGTAATTGTCCAGCGACTCCTCCTTCACCCGCGCCGCCAGTTCCGGATCGACGATCGGGAATCCGATCTCGACCCGGCGCAGCAGATTGCGTTCCAGCCAATCGGCGCTGGAGCAGAACAGCTCCGGTTCGCCGTCGTTGCCGAACCACCAGACCCGACTGTGTTCGAGGAAGCGGCCGACGATCGAGCGCACGCGGATGTTGTCCGACACGCCGGCGATGCCCGGGCGCAGGGTGCAGGCGCCGCGCACGATCAGATCGATCGAGACCCCGGCCTGCGACGCGCGGTACAGCGCGCGCACGACATTCGGTTCGTTGAGCGCGTTCATCTTGGCCACGATCCGGCCGGGGCGACCGCTCTTCGCATGTTTCGTTTCGCGCTCGATCCGCTTGAGCACGCCGGCGTGCAGGGTGAACGGCGACTGCAGCAGTCGCCGCAGTTTGATCGCCGGCGCCAGGCCGGAGATCTGCTGGAAGATCTGGTGCACGTCGCTGCCGATGTCGGGGTCGGCGGTGATCAGGCCGAAGTCGGTGTAGGCGCGCGAGGTGCCGGCGTGGTAGTTGCCGGTGCCCAGATGGGTGTAGCGCTGCAGTTTGCGGCCTTCCCGACGGACGATCAGCAGCATCTTGGCGTGGGTCTTGTAGCCGACCACGCCGTATACGACCTGCACGCCGGCATCCTGCAGGCGGTCGGCGAGGCGCAGATTCGCCTCCTCGTCGAAACGCGCGCGCAGTTCGATCACCACGGTCACGTCCTTGCCGTTTCGCGCGGCCTGGATCAGGTGTTCGACGATCGGCGAGTCCTTGCCGGCGCGGTAGAGCGTCTGCTTGATCGCGAGCACGTTCGGGTCTTCCGCAGCCTGCTTGATCAATTCCAGCACCGGGGTGAACGCGTCGAACGGATGATGCAGCAGCACGTCGCCGGCGGCGGCGCGCTCGAAGATCGTCTCCATGTCCTGCAACTGCCGCGACTGGTACGGCGGATACTTCAGATCCGGGCGCTGGACCATGTCGTAGATCTGCGCGGCGCGATTGAGGTTCACCGGTCCCTGGATGCGGTAGACGGCGTTCTCGGGGAGCTCGAAATTCTCCAGCAGCGAACGCACGATCGGCTTCGGGCAATCGGCCGCGATCTCCAGCCGCATCGCGCGCAGGAAGCCACGGCCGGCGAGTTCGTCGCGCAGCGCGAGCGCGAGATTCTCGACTTCTTCCTCGTCGACGATCAGCTCGGAATTGCGGGTCACGCGGAACTGGTACGCGCCCTTGACCTCCATGCCCGGGAAGAGTTCGTCGACGAACGCCGACAGCACCGCGGACAGGAACACGAAATCGTGTTCGCCACCGGACACTTTCTCCGGCAGTTGGATGATGCGCGGCAGCGAGCGCGGTGCGCGCACCACCGCGAGGTGGCCCGCACGCCCGAATGCATCGCGGCCCTTGAGCACGACCACGATGTTCAGCGACTTGTTGAGGATCTTCGGGAACGGATGCGCGGGATCGAGCCCCAGCGGCGAGAGCACCGGCAGGATCTCATCGCGGAAATAGGCCCGCAGCCAGCGGCTCTGGCGCGCGTTCCAGTGCTGGCGGTGCAACACGCGCACGCCGGCGCCTGCCAGCGCAGGGCGCAGGGTGTCGTTCCAGCAGCGGTACTGCGCGTCGACCAGTTCGGCGGCGCGATCGTGGATGCGCTTGAGCAGAGTGGCGTGGGGGATGCCATCGGCCGGCAGCGGCATGCCGAAGTCCTGCGCCTGGCGTACGGTGGCCGCACGGATCTCGAAGAATTCGTCGAGATTCGTGCAGGAGATGCACAGGTAACGCAGGCGTTCGAGCAGCGGCACGGCATCGTCCTGGGCCTGCGCCAGCACGCGGAAATTGAAGTCGAGCTGCGACAACTCACGATTGAGATACAGCGACGGGTCGCGCAGCGGGTCCGCATCCTGCGGATGTTCCGGTGCGGCGCTGGTGCGGGCCGGCGGGCGAGGGGATGTGCGTGGGCTCATGCGGGGTCCGCGGTGTCCTCGTGGCGTTCGTGATCCGCCGGAGCGGCGTGGGTGTCATGGGTGCCGATGTCGTGAGTGCCGATGCCGCGCGCCCGATCGTCGCGCGTATCGTCCGGATATGCGTCGGCGTGCGCGTCGACGGGCCCTTCGAGGCGCGTGCGCACGCGGTCGCGACCGAAGCGGCAGGCGAAGCGGCTGCCGCGACCGACTTCGCTTTCGATCTCCAGCCGCGCCTGATGCAGGTTCAGCACATGCTTGACGATCGACAGGCCGAGCCCGGTGCCGCCGCTTTCGCGCGAGCGGCTGGTGGACACGCGATAGAAGCGTTCGGTGATCCGCGGCAGGTGCGCGGCCGGGATGCCGTAACCGGTGTCCTGCACCGCCAGCGAGACGCCACCGTCGCGTTCGGGCAGGAAGCGGATGCGGATGGCGCCTCCGGCGGGGGTGTAGCGGATCGCGTTGCTGACCAGATTGGAGAAGGCGCTGTGCAGTTCCTTGGTCGAGCCCCACAGGTCGACGCCGGCGAGATCCTCGATCGTGATCGTGTGCCGTTTCTGGCTGAGCGCTTCGGCCTCGCGCCGCAGCGTGCGCAGCATCGGCGCCATCGCCACCGTTTCCTCGGGCAGCGTCTCCTGCGCTTCCAGCCGCGACAGCGTCAGCAGATCCTCGACCAGTTGGGTCATCCGCTGCGACTGGCGCTGCATCTCGGTGAGCATCGGCGCCCATTCCGGCTGTTCGGCCGGATCGAGCATGTCGAGATAGCCGTGGACCACGGTCAGCGGCGTGCGCAACTCGTGCGAGACGTTGGCGACGAAATCGCGGCGCATCTGCTCCAGGCGCATCACCTTGCTCACGTCGCGCGCGACCAGCAGCCACAGTTCGTCGGAGTAGGGGATCAGGCGCAGGCTGAGGCGCAGTTCGGGATGCGCCGGCGATGGGGCGTCGAGCATCGGTTCGGCGTGGCGACCGGCCGCCAGCCAGTGTGCGATCGGCAGCGGCTGCAGGCGTTCGCCGAGCGCGGCGCCGATGTCGCGCGGATAGCGCAGGCCGAGCAGGCCGGTCGCGGCCTGGTTGAACCACTGGATGCGCTGGCTGTTGCGTTCGACCACGACGATCGCGTCGGGCAGGGCGGCGGCGGCGGCGCGATAGGCGCGGAGCATGTCGATCAGGCGGCGCTTGCGTGCCCGCATCTCGCGCTGGCTGCGGTACAGCAGCCGGTCCAACTGGTTCCACACGCCGTTGCCCATCGGCGGTGCGTGGCGCTGGCGTGCGGTCAGGCGCAGCAGCACGTTGCGCAGCTTCCAGTAGTGCCAGGCGACCACGCCGAGCGCGGCGGCGGTCAGCACCGGCCAGGGATGGCCGAGCACCAGGCCGAGCGCGAGCGCCGCCGCCAGGACCAGCCCGAGCTGGCCGAGGGTCCGGAGCCAGGCGGAGCGGGCGTCGTTCGGCATCGGTGCAGTCTAGCGGTTATCGTCGATGCGGCGACCGCCCGGCCGGCGCGGGCGACTCAGAGCGTCGCCGAGAACCGGTATCCGGCGCCGCGCACGGTCTGCACCATGCCTTCGAGCTGCACCGGTTCCAGCGCGCGTCGCAGGCGGCGGATGTGGACATCGACCGTGCGCTCCTCGACGTAGGTGTTGCCGCCCCAGACGTGATCGAGCAGCTGGTTGCGGGTGTACACGCGCTCGGCGTGGGTCATGAAGAAATGCAGCAGACGGTATTCGGTGGGCCCGACCTGGATCTGCGCATCGCCGGCGAAGACCCGGTGCGAAGCGCCGTCGATGCGCAGCGCGCCGACCTGCACGCTGCCATCCTCGTCGTCGTCGCGCGAACGGCGCAGCACCGCGCGGATCCGGGCCAGCAGTTCGCGTGCGGAGAACGGTTTGATCACGTAGTCGTCGACGCCGGCTTCGAGTCCGCCGACGCGATCGTTCTCCTCGCCGCGAGCGGTGAGCATGATGATCGGGATGTCGCGGGTCAGCGCATCGCGACGCCAGCGCCGGGCCAGTTCCAGGCCACTGGTGCCGGGCAGCATCCAGTCGAGCAGGATGAGGTCGGGCACGCGTTCGGCGATCGCGGCCTGGGCTTCGCGCCCATCGCCGGCATGCACCGGTTCGTATTCGCCCTTGCGCAGGGCGAAGGCGACCATGTCGCGGATCGCGGGTTCGTCGTCGACGATGAGAATGCGCTTCTGCATGAGGTCTTGAGCACGGAGCCGCTGCGGGGGAGAGCCCG
>JAYRSY010000046.1:0-16671 GCA_041919915.1 Lysobacteraceae bacterium | reverse complement strand
CAGCGCGACGACGAAGGTACGGCGGCGCGCGACGGAGGACGCCCGCGGACGATGATGCAGGATGTTCATGATGATTCACTCCATTGAATGGAACGGATATGGAGAGACGGCGCGCATCCGGATGCGGCCATGCTCCCGCGTTCGGCCACCCCGCCCCTCGTCGCCGGTCCTGGCGCGACCACGGCAGCCCGTCCCCACGCTACTCCAGGCCCCTGCGCAACGGCAACCTGCCGACCCGTCGCGGACAGCATCCACGCACGACGGGCCCGGCGGCATGGTCGGCTAGACTATGCCCCGCGATGACGTCCCTATCCCTGACTCTCCTGCCGAAATCCGGCCAGTCGCGCGCCTTCTGGCGCAATCCGGCGAGCCCCAGCGCGCTCGCGTGGACACTCGCGCGTCTGGCGCGCGACCACGACGCGCCGCTCCTCGCGGTCACCCGCGACAATCAGTCTGCGCATCAGCTCGAACACGATCTGCGCACACTGACCGGCGGTGACGACACGCTGCCGGTGCTGCATTTCCCGGACTGGGAAACCCTGCCCTACGACCGCTTCAGCCCGCATCCGGACATCGTCTCGCAGCGGCTCGCCGCGCTGCATCGCCTGCCCTCGCTGCATCGCGGCGTCGTGGTGGTCCCGGTGCAGACGCTGATGCAGCGGTTGGCGCCGCTGTCGCACATCGTCGGCGGCAGTTTCGACGTGCGGGTCGGGCAGCGACTGGAGATGGACGCGGAGAAGCGCCGGCTGGAGAGCACCGGCTACCGCAACGTCCCGCAGGTGTTCGATCCCGGCGACTTCGCGGTACGCGGCGGCCTGCTCGACGTCTATCCGATGGGCGCGGACGCCCCCTATCGCGTCGAGCTGCTCGACGACGAGATCGAAACGATCCGCACGTTCGATCCCGAGTCGCAGCGCTCGCTGGAGAAATTCGCATCGGTACGGCTGTTGCCCGGACGCGAGGTGCCGCTGGAGGGCGAAGCGTTGAAGCGCGCGATGGATACGCTGCGCGACCGCTTCGACATCGACACCCGACGCAGCGGACTGTTCCAGGATCTCAAGTCGGGACTGACCCCGGCGGGCATCGAATACTACCTGCCGCTGTTCTTCGCCGAGACCGCGACCCTGTTCGACTATCTCCACGCCTCGACACTGCCGGTCCTCGGCGACGGCGTGCAGGAGGCGGCGGACCAGTTCTGGCGCAGCACCGGCGAGCGCCACGAGCAGCGCCGCCACGACATCGAGCAACCGGTGTTGCCGCCGGCCGACCTGTATCTGCCGCCGGACGCGCTGCGCGAGCGGCTCAATCGCGGACGCCGGATCGAGCTGTGCGGTGCGACCCACCCGCGGTACGACGAAGCGCTGGCGACCGGCGCGCAACCCGCCCCCGATCTGCCGCTGATGGCGAAGGACGCGGAACCGGCGGCGGCGCTGAAATCCTTCCTCTCCGCGTACCCCGGGCGATTGCTGATCGCGACCGACTCCGCCGGCCGGCGCGAGGCGCTGCTCGAAACCCTGCATGGAGCGGGGCTGCATCCACGCACCGTCGCCGGCTTCGGCGAATTCCTCGCCGCCACCGGCGCCGCCGAACGCGCGTTCATCGCGGTCGCGCCCCTGGACGACGGTTTCGCGGTGGACGACGGCGACGCCGCGCCGTGGATCGTGATCACCGAACGGCAGCTGTTTCCGGAGCGCGCGTCGCAACCGCGGCGACGCAAACGCAGCGGACGCGAACCGGACGCGATCATCCGCGACCTCGGCGAACTCAGCGAAGGCGCGCCGGTGGTCCACGAGGATCACGGCGTCGGTCGCTATCGCGGACTGGTGACGCTGGAAGCCGGCGGGCAGACCGGCGAATACCTCGACATCGAATACGCCAAGGGCGATCGGCTGTACGTGCCGGTGACCCAGCTGCACCTGGTCAGCCGCTACTCCGGCGCATCGCCGGAAACCGCGCCGCTGCATTCGCTCGGCGGCGAGGCCTGGGCCAAGGCCAAGAAGAAGGCCGCGGAGAAGGTCCGCGATGTCGCCGCGGAACTGCTGGAAATCCAGGCCAAGCGCCATGCCCGCGCCGGGCTCGCGCTGGACATCGATCGCGGCCTCTACGAGCCGTTCGCCGCGACCTTCCCGTTCGAGGAAACGCCGGACCAGCTCGCCGCGATCGAAGCGGTGCTGCGCGATCTCGGTTCGTCGCGCCCGATGGACCGCGTGGTCTGCGGCGACGTGGGCTTCGGCAAGACCGAAGTCGCGGTGCGCGCCGCGTTCGCGGCCGCGATCGCCGGCAAACAGGTCGCGGTGCTGGTGCCGACCACGCTGCTGGCCGAACAGCACTACCGCAATTTCCGCGATCGGTTCGCCGACTGGCCGCTGAAGGTCGAGGTGCTGTCGCGCTTCAAGACCGCGAAGGAAATCAAGTCCGAACTGGAGAAGGTCTCCACCGGCGGCATCGACGTGATCGTCGGCACCCATCGCCTGCTGCAGGCGGACGTGAAGTTCAAGGACCTCGGCCTCGTCATCGTCGACGAGGAGCAGCGGTTCGGCGTGCGCCAGAAGGAAGCGCTGAAGGCGCTGCGCGCCGACGTGCACCTGCTCACGCTCACCGCCACCCCGATTCCGCGCACGCTCAACATGGCGATGACCGGATTGCGCGATCTGTCGATCATCGCGACGCCGCCCGCGCACCGGCTCGCGGTGCAGACCTTCGTCGTACCCTGGGACGACGCCCAGCTGCGCGAAGCCTTCCAGCGCGAACTCTCGCGCGGCGGCCAGGTGTATTTCCTGCACAACGACGTCGAGAGCATCGGCCGCATGCAGCGCGATCTCGAAACGCTGGTGCCCGACGCGCGCATCGGCATCGCCCATGGCCAGATGCCGGAGCGCGAACTGGAACGGGTGATGCTCGACTTCCACAAGCAGCGCTTCAACGTGCTGCTGTGCTCGACGATCATCGAGTCCGGCATCGACATCCCCAACGCCAACACCATCATCATCAACCGCGCCGACAAGTTCGGGCTCGCCCAGTTGCATCAGTTGCGCGGTCGCGTCGGCCGTTCGCACCATCGCGCCTACGCCTATCTTGTGATTCCCGACGGCCGCACGATCACCGCCGACGCGCGCAAGCGCCTGGACGCGATCGCTTCGATGGACGAACTGGGTGCCGGCTTCACGCTGTCGACGCACGACCTCGAAATTCGCGGCGCCGGCGAACTGCTCGGCGAGGACCAGAGCGGGCAGATGGCGGAGGTCGGCTTCTCGCTCTACACCGAACTGCTCGAACGCGCGGTGCGCAGCATCCGTCAGGGACGTCTGCCGGGCGTCGACGCACTGGGCATGGAACTGGACGAACAGCGCGGCGCGGAGGTCGAACTCAACCTGCCGACGCTGATCCCGGAGGACTACCTCCCGGACGTGCACACCCGCCTGACCTTGTACAAACGGATCAGCAGCGCGCGCGACGCCGAACGGCTGCGCGAACTGCAGGTGGAAATGATCGATCGCTTCGGCCTGCTGCCGGATCCGGCGAAGCATCTGTTCGCGGTGGCCGAACTCAAGCTCGATGCGACCGCGCTGGGCATCCGCAAGCTCGATCTCGGCGCCACCGGCGGCCGCATCCAGTTCGTCGAGAAACCCGATGTCGACCCGATGTCGGTGATCCGCCTGATCCAGGGCCAGCCGAAGCATTACCGGATGGACGGCCCGGACAAGCTGCGGATGACGCTCGATCTGCCCGACGCCGAGACACGGATCCGCACCGCCCGCGCCCTGCTGTCGACGCTCGCACCGAACCGCTGAACGACACGCTCCAGGGGGGCCGCCCCAGGCACGTCGCCCCCCGCGAACCGACGCCCCCGGCACAGGAAACGGTAGGGATGTCCGTCCGACGAACGTCGAAGACCGATTTCACATTTTCGGAATAAATGCCGTGATAGTGTCGACCTTGGTGATCCAAAGCAGTTGGCTTTGCGGAACAGGGTAGTTGCAGGAATCTGGATGGTTCCATACGACAGGCAAGTCGAATTTCCCCCCACCATAAGGAAGCCCCACAATGAGCGATACCGCTGAACAGGACGTTTTCAGCCGTCTGGTCGTCATCATCAAGGAAGTCAAACCGAGTCTCGCCGACGCCACGATCAAGCCGCAGGACACGCTGACCGATACGCTCGGCCTCGACTCTCTCGACATTCTCCAGCTCGTTCGCAAGATCCGCCGCAACATCGGCAGCGACTTCGACCTCGACAGCTGGAGCGCCAACAAGGCCGTGCATCGCGGCTCCCTGCAATCCATCGTCGACGCCATTTCCACACCGGTCACGTCCTGATTTCTCCGGTCGATTCGATCCGTTTTCCCGATACGAATCTCCCGAACAATCCAAGGACAAACCATGACGGAACAACAGAGAGTGGCCATCGTCACAGGTGGCTCGCGAGGGATAGGTGCGGCCGTTTGCCGGAACCTCGCGCAACAGGGCATCCGCGTCCACGTCGTCTACCGTGACGCCGGCGACGCCGCTCAGCAGGTGGCGGCCGAGATCGAAGCCGGCGGCGGCAGTGCGACCACGCACCGCGCGGATGTCGGCGACGAAGCCGAAGTGAAGGAACTGGTCGATCGCGTGGTCGATCGCGAAGGCGGCGTTCACATCCTCGTCAACAACGCGGGCGTCATCGACGATCAACTCGTCATGCTGACCCGCCTGCCGCAATGGGAACGGGTGCTGCGCGTGAATCTCACCGCACCCTTCCTGATGTCCCGCGCGGTGATCCCGACGATGATGGACCAGGGCTGGGGCCGCATCGTGAACATTTCCTCCGTGTCCGCACGGATGCCCGGCAGCGGCCAAGCCGCCTACGCCGCGTCGAAGGGCGGGCTCGACGCCCTCACCCGCGCGCTGGCGTCGGAAGTCGGGCGCAAGGGCATCCGCGTCAACGGCGTGGCGCCGGGCAGGATCGTCACCGACATGACCGAACGCGTGTCCGCGCAACTCGGACCGCCGGAACCCGGCAATCGCTGGGGCGTACCGGAGGACATCGCCGGCATCGTCGGATTCCTCTGCAGCGACGCCTCCGATTACATCCAGGGCCAGACGATCACCGTCGATGGCGGACGCACGGTGATCCGCCCGCGCAGCCCGCGAGGGAGGACGTCATGAGCACCGACATCGCCGGCGGCGCCATCACGCCGCAGACGCGTCCTTCCGAGGGCAGGCGCCTGCTGTACTTCGAGGATCTCCTCGCCGCGCCGGTCAGGAAATTCGGGCCGATCGTGTTCGGCACGCCGCTGCTCGATCAGTTGCTGGACCTGATGGGCGAGAAGCATCCGGTGCACGACAGCGACGACTTCGCGCGTTCGACCACGCATCGACAACGCATCGTCCCCGGCGGCTTCATCCATTCGATCACCTCCGGCTGGGCCGTCCAGCACGGCATGCCGGGCGCGATCATCGGTCTGAAGTCCCTGACCTGGGACTTCGTGCGCCCGCTCTATCCGGACACGCCGTTCTACTTCACGACCGAGGTGGAACATTCGGAGGAGCTCAGCGAACGTGCCGGCCTGCTCAAGACCGTGCGCCGGGTGTTCTACGAATCCGGCGACACGATCGCGATCGGCAGGATGACCGTGGTGATGGCCCGACGCGGTCAAGCGACCGGCTGAGCGCATCGTTCCGACCGGTAACGGCACTGCGTCGCCCCAGGGCGACGCAGCCGATGGCGGTCGCCCAAAAAAACATCAGGAATGCGATATGGACAACGAATTCCAGGCCGAGAAGGCCCAGCCTCTCAAGGGCAAGATCGCGTTGATCACCGGCGGCTCGCGCGGCATCGGCGCGGGCATCACCCGCAAGCTCGCCGCGTGGGGGTGCACGGTCTGCGTGAACTACGTCGACCGCGCGGGACCGGCCAAGACGCTGCGCAAGGAGCTGGAGGCACAGGGCGTCGAAGTCAGCCTGCACCAGGCCGACATCTCGCAACCGGACGAAATCGAGGCCCTGCTCGCCAGCGTCGGCAAGCGGCATGGCGGCCTCGACATCCTCGTCCAGAACGCGGCCGCGACCAAGTTCGCGTGGCTGGAGGAAGCCGCGCTGCCGGACTGGCAGTTCGTGCAGGACACCAACGCCCGCTCCACCTGGCTGCTGGCCAAGCATGCGATCCCGCTGATGCGCGACCGTCCCGGCGCGCGTTTCATCACCATCACCAATTCCACCACCACGTCGATCGTGCCGCGCGGCGGTCTGTTCGCGGTCGCCAAGAGCGGTCTGGAAGTGATGACCGAATATCTGTCCTACGAACTGGCGCCTTACGGCATCGTCGCGAACTGCGTCCGCCCCGGTCTGGTCAGGACCGATGTGCTCAAGGTACGCCCCGATTTCGATCGCGCGGCGATCCACGAACTGTCGATCTCGCCCTGGCGCGGCGAACGCATGACCACCGTGGACAACAGCGCGGACGTCGTGGCCATGCTGTGCCAGGACGAGGCGGCGTGGATCGTGGGCCAGACGATCACGGTCGACGGCGGATTCAGCCTCTGGGGCGGCGTGATGCCGCGCATCGACGGCCTGCGCACGGAAGCGGGCAGCGACGAACACAGCGACGACAGCAGGGAGGTCGCCCATGTCTAGGATCTTCGTGACCGGTATCGGTCTGATCTCGCCGGCCGGCAACGGTGCCGACAAGGTGCTCGACGCCATGGACGCCGGCACCCATTTCTTCACCCATCGGATCTACACCGATCCCGCCAGGCAGGATGAACTGCAGCCGTGGCCGGTGGCACCGATCGCCTGGGGCGAAATCGCCTGGCCGCAGGGCGAACACTGGGCCAACAGCAGAAAGTACGCGAACTATGCCGGCCTCGCCGCGGTCGCGGTCGCGCGCGACGCGGTCGGCGGACGCGTGCTCGAGGATCCGGCGCTGGCGCTGCGCTCGGGCATCGTGATTGCCGTCGGCAGCACCAACGGCGCGGAGCTCGGCGAAAGCATCCAGAAGATCGCGGTGCTGCACGAGACCGACGATCGCCCGCTGGCGACGCTGATGTACGACGAAAGCCCGGATTTCTCCTATGTCCGCGGCATTCCCTCGCAGGTCGGTCAGTTCGTGGCGATGGCGACCGGCTTCCGCGGCTCGAACGTCGTTGTCTACGGCGAATCCAGCGCAGGCGGTTTCAGCGCCCTGTCCTTCGCCGCACGCATGATCGAAAGCGGCGAACTCGACCGCGTGATGGTGGTCGGCATCGGTCCGACCCAGCCGATCGCGAGCCTCGCCGCGCTGGAAACGCAGGAAACCATCGCGACCGAGGCCGTGCCCGGGCGTGGCCCGTTCGACGCGAACCGCGGCGGCATTCTCCTGGGTCAGGGTGCGGTCGCGATCGTGGTCGAATCCGAGGCGGCGCGCTTGCCGGACACCGAAGCGCTGGCCGAACTGCTGGCCTGCGAAACGCTCAGCGCCGCGCGACGCGCGGACGCGTTCGACGCGGTCGTGCGCAACGTGCTGGAAGGTCGCGGGACGCGACCGGACACCTGGTGGGCAAGCAGCGCCGGATCGGTCGCGTCCGATCGCGAGGAATGCGCGATCGTCGCGCCGCATCTCGCCGGAACGCCGGTGAGCAGCAGCCGCGGCACGATCGGCGGTACGCTCGAATGCGGAGGCCTGATCGACATCGCACTGGCGATCGAGTCGCTGACGCGCAAGCGGTTGCCACCGATCGGACTGCTCCAGGACCCGGATCCCGCGATCGCCGGCGAGCTCGATCTCGTCGTCGGCGAAGGCCGGCCGATCCCGGACGCCGACACCGCCTTCATCACCGCGATCGGTTACGGACCGAACAGCACCGCCGGTGCGGCGCTGTTGACCAGGAGATTCGCATGAACACGGAAGAGATCGTCATCACCGGCATGGGCGTCGTCACCCCGATCGGCGGCAGCGTCGGAAGTTTCTGGGACGCCAACCTGCAGGGCAAATCCGGTCTGCGGGTGGACACCCGGATGGACCTCACCGAGCTGCCCTGTGGCTGGGTCAGCGGCTGGATCCCGGACGATGTCCGCGAATCGATCCTGTCACAGTGGGGACGCAAGGACCGTTCGTGGGGCGACGTGATGCTCCACGCAAGCGTGGATCAGGCGCTGAAGGATGCGGCGTTCGAAGGTGGACTGTCGCGCCCCGCGGCCCTGGTCTGGTCGCGGGTGTGGCCCGGCAGCAGCGGCTCGTTCCCCGAGGACTACGCCGCGCACATGAAGAAGCTCGCGCTGCGGCGCAAGAAGCACGGCAACGACACCGCGGCGATGATCGCGGAACTGCGCGCCACGCCGGTACAGCCCGACACGATCGACGCCACGCCCTTCGTCTCCGAGGTCTCGACCCGGCTCGGCAGTCCCGTCGTGTCGACGCGGCTGGAAGCGACCTGCTCGGGCGGGCTGCGCGCGATCGCCGAGGCGACCCGTCTGCTGCGGACCGGCAAGGCCGACATGGCCGTCGTCGCGGTCAGCGTTTCGCGCAGCAACCATTACGTGGTCGCGCAGTACGCGCAGCTGATGGCGCTGTCGCGCTGGAAGGGCGCGCCGGAGCTCTCGTCGACGCCGTTCGACCGACGTCGCACGGGCATGGTCATGAACGAATCCGCCGGCGCGATCGTGCTTGAAACCGCGTCGCACGCGCGACGCCGCGGCATCGGCAGCGCGCATGCGGTCGTGAACGGCTGGGGCATCGGCGTGGACACCGCGCATGTCACCGCGCCGAGCGTCGACATGGTGGAACGGGTGATGAGCACGGCGCTGCGCGAATCGCGTCTGGAACCGAAGGACATCGACGCGATCAATGCGCACGGCACGTCGACCAAGCTCAACGATCTGACCGAGGCGACCGCGATGCACCGGGTCTTCGGCGAGGAAATGAAGCGGATCCCGGTGTCCGCGGTCAAATCCCTCACCGGACACGGTTCCGCCGCCTCCGGCGTGGTGGAAACGGTCGCGGCCGCGCTGACCCTGTGCCGCGGCGTGGTGCCGCCGGTGGTGACCTGCACCGAGCCCGACCCCGAGTGCAACGTCCTCACTTCGCTCACGCCGCTGGAACGCCCGGTCGGAACGATCATCAAGAACTCGTTCGGATTCGGCGGACAGTACGCCTCGATGGTGTTTTCGAAGCCGGAGACGCCGCGGGAGGCCGTCGCGTCATGAGCGGCATCGAAGCCATCCGTCTCGAACCGTACGACGCCCACCAGAAGACCGTGATCTGGCTCCATGGCATCGGACAGGACGGCCGGATCTTCGCGCCGCTGGTGCAGGAGTTCCGTCTGCCGGAACGCGGCGTCCGCAATGTCTTCCTGCAGGCCCCGGCACGTCAGGCGTTCGATGACGACGAACTGCAGTCCGTCTGGTTCGAACAGCGTCGATGGAACCTGTCCGAAGCCGATCCGCAGGGCCTGGAGGACGCCATCCATCGGATCGACGAGGTCATCGACGAGGAAGCGCGCGCGGTCGGCCCGGACAACGTCGTGCTCGCGGGTTTCTCGCAGGGCGCGGCGCTGGCCCTGATCGTCGGGCTGCGCCGACGGCAGGCGATCGGCGGAATGGCGCTGTATGCGCCGTATCTGCTGCGCCAAGGCAATCTGCGCGAAACCCGCACCGCGGAAAGCGTGAACACCCGGATCTGGATCGGCCACGGCGACTGCGACCGCATCGTCCCACCGGAGTTTTCCGAACGGATCGCGCAACTCCTCCAGAGCGGAGGTTACGCGATCGAATACCGGCGCTATCCGGACCGGGACCACGAGGCCTTCATCGGCGTCGAGGAAACGCATCTGGCGAACATCCTCTGACATCGGCGCCTCCGCATCGTCCGCGATGCGGAGGCGTCCCGGAGCGGAGGCGTCGACCGATCCACCCCATCATTCAACGAAGCAAGGAGCGAACGACATGCAAGGGACATTTCAACCACTGCAGGGCAAGGTCGCCCTGATCACCGGCGGCTCGCGCGGCATCGGCGCCGGCATCACCCGCAAGCTCGCCTCGTGGGGCTGCAAGGTCTGCATCAATTACGTCGACCGCCCGGGCCCCGCACGAGAACTGCAGAAGGAACTCCAGGCGCTCGGCGTGGAAGCCAGCGTGCACCAGGCGGACCTCTCGCAGCCGGAAGAGATCGAAGCGTTGCTGGCCAGCGTCGGCAAGTTGCACGGCGGCCTCGACATCCTGGTCGCCAACGCCGCGGCGACCAAGTACGCGATGCTCGAACAGGCCTCGCTGTCGGACTGGCAATTCGTGCAGGACACCAATTCCCGCGCCACCTGGCTGCTGGCGAAGCACGCGATTCCGCTGATGCGCGATCGCGACGGTGCGCGCTTCATCACCATCACCAATTCGACGACGACCCGGGTGAGTCCGAAAGTGGGTCTGTTCGCGGTCGCGAAGGCCGGCGTGGAAACCCTGACCGAGTATCTGTCGTACGAACTCGCACCGTACGGGATCGTCGCGAATTGCATCCGTCCCGGCTTCGTCAAGACGGACGTGCTGCGGGTGCGCCCGGACTACGCCTATCGCGAGAAGCAGGAACTGTCGATCTCGCCCTGGGGCCCGGAGCGCATGACCACCGTCGAGGACACCGCGAACGCGGTCGCCCTGCTCTGCCAGCCGGAAGCGGCGTGGATCGCGGGTCAGACCATCACCGTCGACGGCGGTTATCGTCTGTGGGGCGGACTCGGCAAGCGACTGACCGCCATCCAGCCCGCGGAACGGCAGGACGCGAGCCAACCGGCCGAGGCGACCGCGTGATCCGGTCGGGAACGATGGCGTCCGCATGTCCATGAGCGAGCCTGTTCCTCGCGACGGCGGCACAGGCAGGGGCGGCAAACGCCGGTTGTTGATCGTGGTCGCCCTGATGGCGTGCGTGGGCCTGTGGACGCTGGGCCGGCTCTGGTGGCGCAGCGCACACCTGATCGAGACCGACAACGCGTACGTCTCCGCGCACATCCATCCGGTGTCCTCGCGGATCGCGGGAATCGTCGAGCGCGTACTGGTGGAGGACCACCAGTACGTGCGCCGCGGCCAGACGCTCGTCGAACTCGACCCGGTCGATCAGACGCTGAAGATCGAACAGTTGCAGGCCGAAATCCGGATCTCGGAGCGGCAGTTGGCCGAGAACGCGGCGCAGACCTCGCAGGCGCAGGCCCAGGAAAGCAGCGCCGTGGCGCAGATCGCGCAGTCCGAGGCGCAACTGCGTCGCGCGCGCGAAGACGCCGAACGCATGAACCGGCTCTACGATGGACAACTGCGTCTGGTCTCGCGATCGCAGGTGGACGCCGCCAACGCCGACTATGCCGTCGCGACCGCCGACCTGCGCGCACGCCGCGAAGGCGGACTGCGCTCGGCGCAGGCGCAGGTCGAAGCCTCGCGCTCGGCGCGCGAAGTCATCCTCAGCCGGATCGATTCGCTGAACGTGCAACTCAAGGAACTGCGCCAGCAGCTCGCCTACACCCGCATCCCCGCACCGGCCTCCGGACGCGTCGGCGGCCGCACGGTGGAGGTCGGCGCACGCGTGCAGGCCGGACAGCAATTCGCCGCGATCGTGCAGAAGGACGTCTGGATCACCGCGAATTTCAAGGAAACGCAGTTGTCGCGCCTGCGTCCCGGCATGGCGGCGAAGGTGAAGATCGACGGGATTCCCGATCTGGTCCTGGACGGCAGCGTGCAGAGCCTCTCGCCGGCCACCGGCGCGCAGTTCTCGTTGCTGCCGCCGGACAACGCGACCGGCAATTTCACCCGGATCGTGCAGCGCGTACCGATCAGGATCGCACTGAAGCCGGAACAGATCGCGCCCTACGCGGATCGCCTGTTGCCCGGCATGTCCGCCGTCGTCGAGATCGACGATCCGCGATGAGCGCGGTCGCGAATCCGGGATCGCGCGGTGGCGCGCCGGTCGACGCCATCGAAGCGGTCGTCGACGGCCGTGCCTGGATCGCGATTCTCGCCGGGATGATCGGCGGCTTCATGGCGATCCTCGACATCCAGATCGTCAATGCGTCGCTGAACCAGATCCTCGGCGAACTGTCGGCGACACGGGAGGAAGGCTCGTGGATCGCCACCGCGTATCTGGTGGCGGAAGTGATCGTGATCCCGCTGACGCCGCTGTTGACCCGGACCTTCGGGTTGCGCGCCTACATGCTCGGCACCAGCACGCTGTTCCTGTTCTCGTCCACGCTCTGCACCCTGGCATGGGATCTGCAGAGTCTGATCGTGTTCCGGGCCATGCAGGGCTTCACCGGCGGCGCGCTCATTCCGATGGCGATGACCCTGGTGATGGTGAAGGCGCCATCGAAGCGACGGGTGGGCATGGCGTTGTTCGCCCTGCTGACCACGTTGGCGCCGGCCCTGGGACCGGCGCTGGGCGGCTATCTGACCGAGTTGTACAGCTGGCGCGCGATCTTCTACATCAACTGGGCGCCGGGGCTGGTGATGCTGGCCGGACTGCTCTACGGCCTGAGCCCGGAACGGCATCGGCTGGACGAACTGCCCGGCGCGGACTGGCTCGGGATCGGCGGCATGGCGCTCGCGCTGGGCTGTGCGACCGTCGCGCTCGAAGAAGGCAACACCAAGGGCTGGCTCGACTCGCCGTTGATCCTGACGATGATCTGTCTGTCCGCGGCCGGCCTGCTCGGCTGGATGACGACCTACGCCCTGCGCCGGGAGCCCTTCATCGATCTTGGCCTGTTCGCGCGACGCAACGTGCTCATCGGCACCCTGCTCACCGCGATCTCGGGCATGGCGCTGTACGGCACCTCGTACGTGATGCCGTTGTATCTCGGTCAGATCCCCGGGTATTCGCCGATGCAGATCGGTGAGGTGATCATGTGGGTCGGACTGCCGCAGATCGTGGTGATGCCGTTCGCGATGGTGATGGCGGGACGACTGGACGGACGCATCGTCTGCGCGACCGGCTTCTTCCTGTTCGGCGTGTCCTGCATGATGAACGTCGGGATCGATGCCACCACCGGCTACGACCAGTTGCTCTGGTCGCAGGTGGTGCGCGCGCTGGGTCAACCGATGATCACGCTCACGCTGTCCGCCTTCGTGATGCAGGGATTGGACGAGAACGAACGGGTCACGGCATCGGCGCTCTACAACATGATGCGCAACTTCGGCGGTGCGATCGGCATCGGCGTGTTGTCCACCGCGCTGACCACGCGCGAGCATCTGCATTCGGCGCGACTGGGAGAATCGCTCACCCAGTTGTCGAGCGCCACCCAGGCACGCCTCGACGCACTGGCGCAGTCGTTCGCGCAGCATGGGGTCGAAGCGGCGCGCGCGGAGCAGATGGCGCTGGCGAATCTCGATCAACTGGTCCGTCGCGAGGCGTACGTCATGGCCTACGCGGACTGTTTCTGGCTCATCGGGGTGGCGCTGTTCGCGGCCATCGCCCTGCTCTGGCTGATGGACCGTCCGCAACCGCAGCCCTGATCGCGACCGGGCCGGGGTTCGCGGATCGCGTCCGTGTCCGTGGCCGCACCTGCGATCGTGGATACTGTGCCCTCCCCGTCCTGCTCCGGCCCGCCGCATGCGCCTGTTCCGGTCCGCCTTCGTCGCCGTCCTGCTCATCGCCACGGGATGCGCCACTTCAACGGCACCCGCGCCCGCAGACGTACCGGTCGCCACGACCTTCGTCCTGATCCGCCATGCCGAGAAAACGACCGACGATCCGAAGGATCCGTCGCTGAGCGAGGCCGGCCGCGCGCGTGCGGCGCGACTGGCGGACGCGCTCGCCGCCGCCCCGCTGCGTGCGGCCTATGCCACCGCCTATCGACGGACCCGGGCGACCGCCGCAGCGGCCGCGGACAGGCACGGGATCGCGGTCGCGACCTACGACGCGGCGATCCCCGTCGACGCGTTCGTGGCGACCCTGCGCAGGACGCATGGCGACGGTACCGTGCTGGTCGTCGGCCACAGCAATACCGTGCCTGTGATCGCCTCGGCGCTGTGCGGATGCGCGGTCGCACCGATGCGCGAAGACGAGTTCGACCGCTGGATCGAGATCCGGATCGCGGCCGACGGGATCGCGTCGATGCGTGAGCGGCGTTACTGAAACGCCGCCGCGAGGTTTATTCGCCGACGCCCAGCGCGCGCTGGGGATCGAAATCGATGCCGGTGATGTAACGGCGACCCGCGTGCGCCTTGATGTGCACGACGATATCGATGGTCAGCATGAGCAGTCGTTTGATCACCGAGAACTCGAGACCGGAGCCTTCGTTCGAGGCTTTCACCATCAGGGCGAGCTGGTCCCAGGTCTGCGAGGTGCTGCCGGCGTGGCAACTGGTGATCGAGCCCGGGTGACCGGACGCGCAGTTGCGGATGAAGTAGAAAGCTTCGTCGCCACGCAACTCGGCCAGGATGATCCGGTCGGGCTTCATGCGGAGGCAGGCTTCCATGCAGCTTTTCGCGGTGACGTTGCTCGCGCTCTGACCGCCCTTCGAATACAGCAGGTGCACGATGTTCGGCTGTTCGATGAACAGTTCGCGGGCGTCCTCGATGGTCACCAGCCGCTCTTCGTGCGGGATGTGGCCGACCAGCGATTTCATGAAGGTGGTCTTGCCGCTGCCGGTGGCGCCGGCGACGACGATGTTCTTCTTGTAGGACACGGACTTCTTGAAGAACTCGGCGTAGTTGCGCTGCGCGCGCAGTTCGAGCAGTTCCTTGTCCTGATCACTGATCTCGGGCGCTCCCTCGAGGATCTGCTTGAAGAAGCCGCTTTCCTCGTAGCTCTGCAGGGTGAAGTTCTTCTTCGCCGGCAGACGAATCGTGATCGAGACCTTGCCTGCATCGCAGGCGGGCGGGATGACGAACTGGGCGCGCTGCCCGGTGGGGAACGTCAGCGAAACCACGGGATCGACGTCGGTGATGCGCTGGCCGGTGTTGCTCTCGTTCACCACCGCGGTGCAGAACTGCCGTGCGCGTTCGAAGGTGAGCGAGGGCACTTCGATGTGCTGCCAGCCCTTGTTCGTTTCCAGGTACAGCTCACCCGGCCGGTTGATGCAGATTTCGGTGACTTCCGGCGACGTCATGTACTCGAGAATGCCGAGCACGGCGTACTGGTACTCGAGGAAGTCGTTGGAAACGTTGGCGATGGGGGAATTGTCGATATCCATGGAAGACCGGAGACTCGATGGCGGGCAGCCGGCAAGGCCGCCATGACAAAACGGATCGCGCCGGGGCGCGATCCGTCGACGGTGGACCCGATCGGCACCGGGCCCGGTGCCGGCCGACGATCGGGAAGACCGTTGGCCGGCAACGACAGCAGCGATCAGCGACGCGCGATCACGCCGGAGAAATCGACGTCCTGCGCGACGTAGATGTTCAGCACCGTGCCCTGATTGATGGTCACCGTGGCCGGACGCGAGATCGCCTTGTTGAGGGCCTGGTTGGCCAGACGTTCCATCGTCTTCGCGGTGTTGCTCTCGAAGGGCTGGGTGACGATGTTGCCGCCGGTGGTGACCGAATCGCTCTGGGGACCTTCTTCGGCCGCGTAGTATTTGAACGCGTCGCTGATCAGGCTGATCATCAGCGCCGAGCTCATCTTGCTGAACCAGTGGCCGTCGTAGTCGCCCGGATGACCGGCACCGCCGAGATTGTCGATACCCGGGCCTTCCAGCGTCACATCCAGGCCGGTCGGCGTGGTGATGCGGTCCCAGACCACCGCGACGCGCGGGCCCTTCGGCTCGCCCTGGTAGCGACCGAGCGCCTTCGAGCCCTTCGGCAGCAGGAGACGGCGACCGTTGATCGAGTAGACCGGCTCGGTGACGATGCAGGACGTGAAGCCGTCGACATCGGTGATGATCCGGGTCTCGAGCACGCAACGGATGTAGGTGCCGCGGACGAGCAGCGTGTCGGGATTGCGGAGGTACTGGGCGATGCTGACCTTGTTGCCGCCATCGCGAGCCTGCGCGGCAGGCTGCTGCGCGCCCGCGCCGCCGCCCTGCGTGGCACGCAGGTTGTCGAGCATGGCGTTCAGGACCGGATCGTCCGGACCGCCAGGCGCGCTGCGGCCACCGCCGCGGCTGCTCTCGGTCATGCCCATGCGACGCTCGACCAGAGACGGACCCTGCGGTTCCGGCGGCGCCATGTCGCGGTTGTCGTCACGGTCGGGACGGCGTTCCGCCTGACGCGAGGTGTCTTCCTGCGGCGGCAGCGGCGGCAGTTCCTGGACCGGCACCGGCTGCGGTTCGGGCGGAAGATCGGCGAAGTCGGGGCCGCCGGGCTGTCCTGCGCCCTTCGGCAGATCCGGAATCACGACCTTTTCCTCGCGTGGCTTCTTGACCTCGTCTTCCTTGTCGGACGTGGCGTTCTTCAGCACGAGCCAGGTCATCAGCACCAGCACGCCGATGATGCCGGCGAGCATGAGCACGACCTTGCGGTTGATCTTCTGCGAATCCACCGTCTTCAGCTGCGGCGCGCCGGCGTCGAGATTCGGCTGGCCCTGCGGCGCCTGCTGCTGCGCGGCGTAATAGGGATTGTTCCCCTGTGCGTTGGGATCGTAGCCCTGGCCCTGACCAGAGGAGTAGTCGCCGGACTGTCCCGGCGGATTCGGCGGGAAATTCTGGTTCACTTTTGCTTGTTCCTACGCAGGCCGACGACGTTCTTCCCGTGGCGGATGACCAGGAAGGGATAGGTGCCATGGACGACGAGAGTGTTGTCCTCGACGGTGGT
>JAYRSY010000045.1:0-20381 GCA_041919915.1 Lysobacteraceae bacterium | reverse complement strand
CTTCCTCATCACCCGTGCGCTGGGCGTGACCTTCGCGGATCTGATGCTCGTGACCCACTCCCAGGAGAGTTCGCTGGGATTGATGATGATCGGCGCGATCTTTCCGTTCCTGGTCGGCATCCTGATCTCCGAAGGGACGATCATCGCGCTCAAGCTGGGCATGCCGGTGCCGATCCGGATGGTGCTGCTGATCGCCGCCTTCACCCTGTCGCAGGCCGCCTACACGAACTACGTGGCGCTGGCCTCGAAGGTCACCACACTGGACAAGGCCTTCATCCCGAACCTGTCGTATTCGATCGCGGTCGGCCTGTGGTTGACGTTCCGCTACCGAGACAAGCAGACGCCGAGCGCGTCGAAATGACGTGCTCAGGCCCCGTTTCGACCGGGCCGTGCCGCGACGCGAATCCCGCAGGAACCCGGAAAACGAAACGGCGGCCATCGGCCGCCGTTGTCGTTGCGCGGATCGCCGGCGCTTTCGCGGCGTCGATCACCACCAGCCCCACCACGGCCACGGCGACGGGCGTTCGATCACTTCGACGCGTTCGCGGACCGGCCACAGATAGACCACGTCGGCGGCCATGCGCGGGAAACGGTAATCATATTCGCCGATCTTGCGGTTCTCGTAGCCGTCGATGCGGCCGGTGAAGGTGACTTCGCGCTTGTCGGTGAACAGGGCGGGGTCGTAGAAGCCGGCGCGGCAGGCGATGAAACGGCCGCGGGTGTCGTCGCCGGCCCAGTAGGGGCGGCCGGAGGCGTCGAGGCGGGTGGAGAGCACTTCGAAGCAGGTACGGTCGGTCAGCGGGTCGGTGCGGACGATGCGGCCGCCCCAGCGCACGACCGCGCCGGTGCTGTCCTGTTCGATGGCCTGATGCGGAGTGATCGCGGCGAACTCGCCGCGCAGGGGCTTGGTCTGGGTGGCGCAGCCGGCGAGGGCGGCGGCCAGCGCGGCGATGACGAGGATGCGTGCTTGCATGGGGGTCTCCGGGGAAAGCGTCAGGGGCGGTGTCTGCGCAGGTCGCGGATCAACCCGTCCGCGCCGGCCATGCCGCCATGATCGGGAGCGTACCGCCAATCGACGAAACGCGCGCTGAGTTCGCGCAATTCCTGCGCACCCGGTCGCATCGCGACGACCCGTTCGGCCCAGACGCCGGCCGGCTCGTGCGGCGCGCGGCCCAGGCCCAGCGGCCGGTAGCGGCGTTCCAGTCGGCGCCACGCGCGCAGCACCGGATCGCGCTCGCGTTCCTGCCGGGTGGTCAGCCAGAGCATGCCCGCCAGCGCCAGTCCGGTGGCGATGACGAACAACTGGATCAGCCGGGCCGAATCGAGGTCGGGCACGCCGAAGGCTTCGAGCAGCCGGCGCTGGCGGGTGGCGTTGTAGCCGAGCACGAAATCGTTCCAGCCGCGGCGCATCCAGTCGCCGATGTCGAACACCGGCGCGAGCCCGGCGAACCCGCCCAGCGCACCGGGTCGACGATCGTCGATGGTGTCGTAGATCCGTTCCGGTGCGACCGCAGCGGTGGGATCGACGCGCACCCAGCCGCGGCCCTCCAGCCAGACCTCGGCCCAGGCATGGGCGTCGGAACGCCGCACCAGCCAATAATCGCCGACCGGGTTGCGATAACCGCCGACGTAGCCGGTCACCACCCGCGCCGGGATGCCGGCGCCGCGCATCAGGACCACGAACGCGCCGCTGAAGTGTTCGCAGAAACCGGCCTTGCGGTCGAACAGGAATTCGTCGGCGGTGTGGCGCCCGAGCGGAGGCGTGTCGAGCGTGTAGGCGAATTCGGTGCGGATCCAGTCCAGGGCGCGCTTGACGATGACGGTGTCGCCTGCACGGCCGGGCGGGCCGGCTTCGCGCCGCCAGCGCTGCGCCAGCGCGAGGGTGCGCGGGTTGTAGTCCTGCGGCAGTTGCAGGGCCAGCCTGCGCAGCGCCGGATGGAGTTCGGCGTCGGCATCGGTTCGCGGCGAGGAACTCATCCGCCAGCGCGTGACCGTGGTCAGCGCCTGCGTGCTGCGCATGCTGGAATCCCGATGCAACCGCGCGCCCGGCGGCGGACCCAGCGGCAGTTCCAGTGCCACCAGTTCGTTGCGGTCGGTCGGTTCGATCTCGAGTTCGTAGTCGTAGCGTTTCGGTCCCGGCGCCGGCCGTGCCCCGCCGACCGACCATGCCCATTCCGCAGCGGTCCAGGTGCGGCCGTCGAAGTTCCACAGCACCGGCCCGCGCCAGTACATCTGCGCCTGCGGCGGCGCCTCGCCGTAGAACGTCGCGCGCAGTGCGGGGCTGTCGTCGGCGATGATGTCGATCCAGTCGCCGGGCGACATCCGGTCGGACAGCCCAGGACGCGTCAGCGCGCGTTCGGGCACGCCCCACAGCGGCGAGGAAAAGCGCGGGAACAGCCAGAACACGCCCATGGCCAGCGGTAGACCGATGGCGATCATCCGGGTCACCGCGAGCACGCGCCGCCAGGGGCGGCCCACCGGTGCGGCTTCGCCGACCTCGATTTCCGAGAGCTTGTGCAGCGCGGTCAGCACGGCGATCGCCGCGAACAGACCGAGCACCAGCGAGCGCGGCCCCTGATCAAGCAGAAAGGTCGCGAACGGCGCGAACAGGCCGAAGCCGAGCAGGCTGCGCGCGTCGCGCAGACTGCGCATCTCGACCGGTTTGAGCGCGAGCATCGTCGCCAGCAGGGCGCAGCCGGTATCGCGTCCGAACCGGAAGCCGTACAGCGTCATGACCGTGCCAAGCAGGCCGAAGATCAGCACCAGCCGCAGCCAGCCCGGGGCGTGTCCGTCGCGGGAGAGCAACGGGACCGCCAGCGCCACCGCGCCGATGCCCAGCGCCAGCGTCGGCGGCACCTCCAGCAGCAGCGGCAGCAGACAACTGGCGGCGGCCGCGAGCGTCCAGCGGCGCGCGAGGGGTTCCAGCGGCAGCGCCTCAGCCATGGCCGCCGGCCTCCGGCAGCAGTGCGAGCGCTTTCAGACAGGCATGACGATGCGCCGCGCCCTGCGCCGGACCGAGCGGCGGCTGCCCTGGCAGGATCAGGCGGTAGCGGCGACCATCGCGCTCGGCTTCGTCGACCCAGCGCGCGAGTCGGCGGATCCGTGTCTCGTAGGGCAGGATCGCGAGCGTGCGCCAGTCGAGATCGAGATCGGCGCCCGACGGTTGTTCGTACTCGCGCACCAGCAGTTCGTTGCGACGCGCCGACGGTTTCCAGGCGATCGCGCGGCGCGAATCGCCGCGGCGGTACGTGCGCAGGTGATGCACGTCGTCGCCGGCGGCATGCAGGCGCGCGATCGCGCGATCGCCGCCGCCTTCGGGCAGCGGCGGGCCATGCGATTCCGGCGCCGGGTAGACCAGCAGCGGCCGGTCGGGCCAGACATAGCTCCACGCGACCACCAGTCCGAGCGGCCGGGTGGTGGAGATCCGCAGGCGTTCGGGTTCGAGCCAGCCGCGGCGTTCGGTCGGCACTTCGATCGTGGCCTCGCCCGCACCCTGCTGCAGCGAGAAATGGGTCGCGTGCGGGCCGCAGGCGATGCGCAGACCACGGCGCTCGCGGCCGGGTTCGGCCCGGGCATGGATGCGCAATGCCAGTGGCTTGCCGGCGCTCACCGGATCGGCGCCGATCGCGACGATGCGCAATCCCGACAATTGCAGATGCGCCGCGAACAGACCGGTATGCGCGGCGCCCGCGAGCAGCAGCGCCAGCATCAGCGCCGGATTGTTGTTGTAGTTCAGCGCGCCCAGCAGCATCGCCGCGAGCAGTGCGGCGAAGAACAGGCCGAAGCCCGTGGGCAGCACGTAGATGCGACGGCGGTCGAACTGCACCGGCAGCGCTTCCGGCGTGCGTGGTCGCACCCACCGCGCGACGCGGCGTTCGATCCTGCCACCGATCCTGCCGCCCAGTACACCGCCGGCCTCGCTCATGCCGCGCTCCGCGTCAATCGACCGGAACCGCGTGCAGGATCGACTTCGCCAATGCCGCGCCATCGCCACCATCGGCATCCGCCACCAGCCGGTGCGCCGCGACCGCGATGAACAGCGTCTGCACGTCTTCCGGCAGCGCGTGCGCGCGTCCGAGCAGCAGCGCGTGCGCGCGCGCCGCGCGCAGCAGCGCCAGGCCCGCGCGTGGCGACAGTCCCACGCGCACGCCGGGATGATGACGGCTGCGCGCGAGCAGACGTTGCACGTAGCCGATCAGCGCCTCGCTGGCGTGGACGTCCGACACCGCGCGGCGCAAGGCGCGCACGGCCTCGGCGCCGAGCACCGGCTCGCTGTTCGCGATCATGTCGCGGCGGTCGCTGCCGGCCAGCAGCGCGCGTTCGGCGTCTTCCGGCGGATAGCCCAGATGCAGGCGCAGCAGGAAGCGGTCGAGCTGCGAATCGGGCAGGGGATAGGTGCCGGAGAGATCGACCGGATTCTGGGTCGCGATCACGAAGAACGGATCCGGCAGCGGATGGGTGACGCCGTCGACGGTGACCTGATGCTCCGCCATCGCTTCGAGCAGCGCGCTCTGCGTGCGCGGGGGCGCGCGGTTGATCTCGTCGGCCAGCAGGACCTGTGCGAACACCGGGCCGGGATGGAAACGGAACCCGCCGGCCTGGGCGTCGAACACCGACACGCCGACGATGTCGGAGGGCAGCAGATCGGAGGTGAACTGGACGCGCTGGAACCCCAGCCCCAGCGTCGCCGCCAGCGCGTGCGCCAGCGTGGTCTTGCCCAGCCCGGGCAGGTCCTCGATCAGGATGTGTCCATCCGAGAGCAGTCCCACGAACGCGAGCCGGACCTCGTGCGGCTTGCCGAGCACCAGACCGTTGACCTGGGTCTGGGCGCGCTGGAGGGCGTCGCGCGCGTCGTCGTTTAGCATGTGCGGGACTCTCGGGCTGGCGTCACGGCGTTCTCCGGGCTTCTGGACATGTTCGGGCAGTGTAGCGGGACTACGAAAAAATGCGGCAGACGGATTCGACGAAGCGGACCTTCATCGCGCTGTGGACAGCGGCGACGCTGGTCAAGTGCGTGCTCGCCGCGCGACTGCCGCTGTTCGTCGACGAAGCGTTCTACTGGCAGGAAGGGCGTCATCCGGCCTGGGCCTATTCCGATCTCCCCGGTCTGACCGCGTGGCTGGTCCGGTTGGGCGAAATGCTCGGCGGTCATTCGACCTTCGGGGTGCGCGGACCGTTCCTCGTGATCGCGGCGTTGCTGCCATGGTGGATCGTCGCGATCGCGCGGCGCGAGCTGGGCCCGCAGCAGGCGTGGACCGCGGGCGCGTTTGCAGTGCTGCTGCCGTTGCTGGGCACACTCGGCGTGCTGGCGCTGCCCGATGTGCCGCTGGCGCTGGCGACCGTGGCCTGTCTCGATGCCGGCGCGCGTCTGCTGCGCGGTGTGCGCTGGCATGCGGTGGTGGTGCTCGCCGCGGGACTGGCGATCGGCGGGCTCACCCACTATCGCTTCATCGCGGTGATCGGCGTCGGCTTCCTCGCGCTGCTGATGCTGGCCGAAGGCCGCAGAGCGCTGCGTGATCCGCGGGTCTGGCTGGCGTTGGCGGCGGGTGCGTTCGCCTGGTGGCCGCTGCTGGCGTGGAATCTCGACAATGCCGACGCCGGTCTGCGCTTCCAGTTGGTGGATCGTCACCCGTGGGCGTTCCATCCCGACGGCGCGCTGTTCGTCGCGGTGCAGGCGCTGCTGGTCACGCCGCTGCTGTTGTTCGCCCTGTTGCGTGGCGGCATCGCGGAGCGCGGGTCGCAGGCCGAGCCGGGCCGGCGTTTCCTGGCCTGGTCGGGACTGCTGGTGCTGGCCGGATTTTTCCTGCTCGGCTTCTTCGCCGACAGCGAACGCGTCAGTTTCCACTGGCCGCTGCCCGCGTATCTCGCCTTGTTGCCACTGGTACCGCTTGCGCTGATGCGCTGGCCCACGCGCTGGCGCCGCGCGACCTGGGCACTCGCCGCGTTCGGACTGCTCGCGGGGTTGGGTTACTACGCCGCCGTGTCGTCGCCGACGATGCGCGAACGCATGGCCACAGGCAAGGCCTATCCGGCGAACTTCGCGGGCTGGGACGTGCTGGCGCGTGAGGTCGCGGCGATGCGCGCGACGATGCCCGCGGACACGCAAGTGCTCGCCGACAATTTCAAGCTCGGCGCCGAGCTCGGTTTCGCGCTCGACGATCCGCGCATTCCGGTGCTCGATCATCCCTTGAACCATCATCACGGTCGCGCGCCGCAGTTGCGGTTGTGGGGCCTGCACAGCGATGGCCGTGCTCTGCGCGAAACCGCGCCGCAGTTGCTGGTCGTCGGCGCCACCGACGTCGAGTTCAAGCATCAACTGACGCGTTGGCATGCGCTGTGCGACCGGGTGGGGCCGCTGCCGCCGCCGAAAGTGCTCAACATCGATCGCGGGCGCCAGCGGTTCCTGCTGTTCGCGCTCACGGGGCCGCGCGATGGCGCTTTCTGCACCGCGCCGGCGATGGCGTGGATCGACACGCCCGCCGATCGCGCGGTCGTGCCGCGCCGGTTCGTGCTGGAGGGCTGGGCGTTCAAGGACGGCGTCGGCATCGCTTCGGTCGAGGTGCTGCTCGACGGGCGCACCTTCGCACGCGCGGTCTATGGACGCGCCCGTCCGGAGGTCGCCGGTTTCTGGGGCAAATGGCGCGAGGGCGGCTCCACCGACCCGCAGCATCCGGATGTGGGCTTTCGCGCCGAACTCGATCTCGGCGACCGTCCGCCGGGCCGTTATCGCATCGGCCTGCGCCTGCATGGCCATGATCGCAGCGTCGAGGACTGGCCCGAACGGATCGTCGAGCTGCGGTGATTGCGACCGGTCGGAATGCCGTCCGCCCGCTCAGGGCACCGCGAATCCCGCTTCGCGCAGCAGTCGCGCGGTGGCGATCAGCGGCAGTCCGATCAACGCGGTCGGGTCGTGGTTCTCGATCGCCTCGAACAGGGCGATGCCGAGGCCTTCCGACTTGAAACTCCCGGCGCAGTCCAGCGGCTGCTCGCGCTCGACGTAGCGCGCGATCTCCGCCGGGGCGAGGTTGCGGAAGCGCACGATGGTGACGTCGAGGGCCTCGAACCGGCGACCGTCGGTGCCGGCCACGCAGACCGCGGTCAGGAAACGCACCTCGCGGCCCGACATCGCGGTCAACTGGGCGATCGCGTTGTCCACGGTGCCCGGCTTGCCGAGCGGCCGGCCATCGATCTCCGCGAGCTGGTCCGAGCCGATCACCCAGACGGGCAGGCTGTCCGTGGTGTCGGGCAGAACCGCCTCGGCCTTCGCCCGGGCCAGGCGGACGGTCACGGCCTGCGGCGATTCGTCCGCCCGTGGCGTTTCGTCGACCTCCGGACGTGCGGTGGCGAAGGACAGGCCGAGGCGTTCGAGCAGCGCCCGCCGATAGCGCGAGGTCGAGGCGAGGATCAGCGCCGGGGCCGCGGGCGCGAGCGATGCGGTCATGGGGGCGTCGTCAGTGTTGCCCGGGTCACGGTGCCGCGTCGCGGGCGCGCTCGACCAGCGTCAGTTGCTGGTCGATCCGGGCGCGGGCCTCGTCGATCGACACCCGCATCCCGTCCAGGGTTTTCACCGAGGCGGTCGCCCCGTGCTGCTGCAGCCAGAGCCGCTGCCGCAGCATTTCCTGGAGCGCGGTGCGTACGGTGTCGTCCTCGTCGCCGGTGATCGCCTCGATCTCGGCCCGGGCGGTGCGCAGGCGCGATTCGAGGGCGTCGGCGGCGTCGAGCAGGCGGGTGAGCGCCCGTTGACGGGGCAGATCCCGTCGTGAGACCCACCGGATCAGGACCGCGGCGATCAGGACGACGGCCACGGCGGCGGCGATCGTCACGGGAAAGGAGAATGCGGTCACACGGCGGGCCCGGATACGGGTGGACAGTCTGCCGCGACCCGCGCCGACGGGCAAATCCTCCGTGGCGGCAAGGGGTTGGGTTTGACAGCGGTGGGGCCGGCCCCTAACATTTCGCGTCTTATGTCCGCTGAAGTGCCCGAAGTCCTGGATGCTTGGCGAATGGTGGCAGCCCGGCGTCGTTTCGATGGCCGGATGCCGCTGGCCGCGATGGCCCGCCTCCGCGATCTGCTGGCCGATACCGAGGGTGAAGTGCGCTTCGCCCTGGAGTTCGGTCACGACACGTTGCAGGTGCCGTTCGCGGAACTGCGGATCGATGCCGATCTGCCGCTGGTCTGCCAGCGCAGTCTGCAGCGGTTCCTGCAGCACGTGTCGCTCCACCAGCGTCTCGCCCTCGTGCGCGACGCCGGCGACAGCGACGAGGACATCGAAGCCGCGCTGCCGCCGGGTTACGAGGCGCTGCAGGTCGGCGACGACGGCATGCTGCGCCCCGCGGAGCTGGTCGAGGACGAACTGATCCTCGCCGTGCCGCTGGTCCCGGCGATGCCGGGGAGCGAGTCGGTCGAACGCGACTGGCCCGTCCCCGAGGACGAAGAGGTTCGCGCCAGTCCGTTCGCGGTCCTGGCGGCACTGAAGAAAACCTGAGGGTCGATGCGGGATTCTCCGGATTCCGCACACTGCCCCGGGACCGGAATACAGCGCGGTCCGGACCATCGGTTCCGGACGCGACAGGCAATCGAATTCAAGCGTCAATCCATACGTCAACTCACACGTTTCGAGCTGGAGCAATCCCATGGCTGTGCAGAAATCCCGCGTCACTCCGTCCCGCCGCGGTCAGCGTCGTTCGCACGACGCCCTCACCGCGAAGCAGCTGGCCACCGACCCGACCTCGGGCGAAGTCCATCTGCGCCATCACATCACCAAGGACGGCTACTACCGCGGCCGTCAGGTGATCGCGCCGAAGACCAAGATCGCCGACGAAGAGTGATGCGTCCGGCGCCCAACGGCGCCCAGGGACATCCGTCGCCGGCCATGCCGGCACGCCACAGGGATGCGGCCGAAAGGCCGCGTCCTCATTTGTGGTCCGAAACCGGCGATGCCGGCGGCGGGCCGCTCCACGATCCGGCCGATCGCGACACGCACCGCGTCCGCGTATTCCCGTCCGAATCGCCAACAGGGGGTCACCGGCGGGCATGACCAAGCAAGTTTTCGCACGCATCGCGGGCACCGGCAGCTATCTGCCGCAGAAAGTCCTCACCAACGACGATCTCGCGAAGTTCGTCGACACCAGCGACGAATGGATCACCTCCCGCACCGGCATCCGGCAGCGCCATGTCGCCGCCGAGGGTGAAACCACCTGCGATCTTGCCTACAACGCCTCGATCCGCGCGCTCGAAGCCGCAGGTGTCGATGCCTCCGAGATCGATCTGATCGTCGTCGGCACCACCACGCCCGACCTGATCTTCCCCTCGACCGCCTGCCTGCTGCAGCACCGCCTCGGCGCCAACGGCTGCCCGGCGTTCGATGTCAACGCGGCCTGCTCTGGCTTCGTCTACGCGCTCACCGTCGCCGACAAATTCGTGCGTTCCGGTGCCGCGAAGACCGTGCTCGTGGTCGGTGCGGAAACGCTCACGCGCATGCTCGACTGGAACGATCGCACCACCTGCGTGCTGTTCGGCGACGGCGCCGGCGCCGTGGTGCTCAAGCCGGACGAAGAGACCGGCATTCTCAGCACTCATCTGCACGCCGACGGCGGCAAGAAGGAACTGCTGTGGAATCCGGTCGGCGTCTCCAGCGGTTTCCGGACAGACGAGCACAACGCCGGCGTGCGTGTGCTGATGGCCGGCAGCGAAGTGTTCAAGCATGCGGTGAAGGCGCTGGATTCGCTGGTCGACGAGACCCTCGATGCGAACGGCCTCGATCGCCACGACATCGACTGGCTGATTCCGCACCAGGCGAATCTGCGCATCATCGATGCCACCGCCAAGCGTCTGGACATGCCGATGGAGCGCGTGATCGTCACCGTCGACCGCCACGGCAACACGTCCGCCGGTTCGGTGCCGCTGGCGCTGGACGAGGCGGTGCGTTCCGGCCGCATCCAGCGCGGCCAGCTGCTGTTGCTGGAGGCCTTCGGCGGCGGCTTCACGTGGGGCTCGGCGCTGTTGCGTTACTGAGCCGATCTGTCGCGCATCCGGAAAGCCGTCGCGGTCGGGGATCGCGGCGGCTTTTTCGCGTTCGCGACCCGTGTATCGCCCTGGCCCGACATACGCCCTCGTACAGACAGACCGCGGCTTTCGCACGTATCATCGCCGCCTGAATTCAGGCCGTGCCTCGCCGTCGTACCGGCGGCGCCCGGCGCAACCCCCACGACGATCTCCATGACCACCGATTCCAGTTCCCATCGTCCGTTGCAGGGCGAGATCGCCCTCGTCACCGGCGCCAGCCGCGGCATCGGCGCCGCCATCGCCGACACCCTTGCCGCCCAGGGTGCGACCGTGATCGGAACCGCCACGTCCGATGCCGGCGCCCGGGCCATCGGCGAGCGCCTGGCCCCCTTCGGTGGCCATGGCCGCACGCTCGACGTGGTCGACACCGCCGCCGTCCAGGCGCTGGTCGACGGGATCGCGCAGGAATTCGGCGCTGTCTCCATCCTCGTCAACAACGCCGGCATCACCCGCGACAATCTGCTGATGCGGATGAAGGACGAGGAGTGGCAGTCGATCCTCGACACCAATCTCAGCAGCGTCTATCGCACCAGCAAGGCGGTGATGCGCGGCATGATGAAGGCGCGCAAGGGCCGCATCATCAACATCGCTTCGGTCATCGGCGTCACCGGCAACGCTGGCCAGACCAACTATGCCGCGGCCAAGGCCGGCATCATCGCCTTCAGCAAATCGCTGGCGAAGGAAATCGGTTCGCGCGGCATCACCGTCAATGTCGTCGCACCCGGTTTCATCGATACCGACATGACCCGCGCGCTGCCGGATTCCGCGAAGGAAGGCCTGGTCGGCCAGATCGCGCTCGGACGCCTCGGTGAAGCACAGAACATCGCCGATGCGGTGGCGTTCCTGGCCGGCCCCGGCGCCGCCTACATCACCGGCGAAACGCTGCACGTCAATGGCGGCATGTACATGCCGTGAGGCCGTCCACCGGGCGCCGATGCGGCGTCCGGAGAACGATTTCATTGTAAGTCATTGAATCGAAAAGCCCCTCCCGGGGCCACTCCGGCACCGGGATTCCCTTACACTATCCACCGCACCATTTTCCTTCCGGAGCACAACACTCATGAGCAGCATCGAAGACCGCGTCAAGAAGATCGTGATCGAACAACTTGGCGTCAAGGAAGAGGAAGTCACCACCAGCGCATCCTTCGTCGACGATCTCGGCGCCGATTCGCTCGACACCGTGGAACTGGTGATGGCCCTCGAAGAAGAATTCGAGTGCGAGATTCCGGACGAGGAAGCCGAGAAGATCACGTCGGTGCAGCAGGCCATCGATTACATCAAGTCGCACGTCAAGCCGTAATCGCGACGGAATCCCTGGCAGATTGTCCGGAAGCGATCCCCGCGATCGTTTCCGGGCGTACCGGTCGGGCGTGTGCCCGGGTCGGTTTCCGACGGATCGAATGCACATGCGTTTGAGCCGTCATCGCAGCCATTGCTGGCTGCGCCCGCAGGCCGTTCCTCTACCGTCTGCCAGACCGGGCGCTCCGCGCCCGGGAGAACGCCGGGGCCGCATCGCGGCCCTCTGCGTTTTGGATTTCGCGAGTCCATCCCGCGCGGCGCATCCTCCGCCGCGACGGATCAGCGTTGGGAGTTGAGCAATGTCGAAGCGTCGTGTCGTCGTCACCGGCCTGGGAACCGTATCTCCCCTGGGCAACGATCTCGCCAGCACCTGGGACGGTATCGCCAACGGCCGCAGCGGTATCGGCCCGATCACGCATTTCGATACCACGGGTTATTCCACCCGCATCGGCGGGATGGTGAAGGATTTCGATCCGCTGCAGTGGATCACGCCGAAAGACGCCAAGAAGATGGATCCGTTCATCCATTACGGCGTGGCCGCCACTCTGATGGCGATGCGCGACGCCGGACTGGAGGTGACCGACTCCAACGCCGAGCGCATCGGCGCGATCATCGGCTCGGGCATCGGCGGACTGCTCGGAATCGAAGAGCAGACGATCCGGTTCCACGAGGGCGGTCCGCGCAAGATTTCGCCGTTCTACGTGCCCAGCACCATCATCAACATGCTGCCGGGTCAGGTCACCATCATGACCGGCATCAAGGGACCGAGTTTTTCCGCGGTCTCCGCCTGCGCCAGTTCCAATCATTCGATCGGCACGGCGATGCGCCTCATCCAGCATGGCGACGTCGACGTGATGATCGCCGGCGGCGCCGAGCGCGGCTCCACGCCGACCGCGATCGGCGGTTTCTGCGCGATGAAGGCGATGAGCACGCGCAACGACGATCCCGCCCGCGCTTCGCGCCCGTGGGACAAGGATCGCGACGGTTTCGTGCTCGGCGACGGTGCCGGCATCCTCGTGATCGAGGAATACGAACACGCCAAAGCGCGCGGCGCGCGGATCTACTGCGAACTCCTCGGCTCCGGCGCCAGTTCCGACGCATTCCACATGACCGCGCCGAGCGAGAATGGCGAAGGTCCGGCGCGCAGCATGATCGCCGCGCTGAAGGATGCCGGCCTGAATCCGGAACAGATCGGTTACCTCAACGCGCACGGGACCTCGACGCCGTCGGGCGATCTCGCCGAGACGCTCGCGATCAAGCGTGCCTTCGGCGACCATGCCCGCGCGATGATGGTCAGCTCCACCAAATCGATGACCGGTCATCTGCTCGGTGCCGCGGGTGGCGTGGAGGCGGTGTTCACGGTGATGGCGCTGCACACCGGCGTGATTCCGCCGACCATCAACCTGGACGAACCCGGCGAAGGCTGCGATCTCGACTACGTGCCCAATGTGGCGCGCGAGCGCAGCGTCGCTTACGCGATGTCCAACGGCTTCGGCTTCGGCGGCACCAACGGCACGCTGATCTTCGGCCGGATCTGAGTTCCGGCTCCGGATCGTCCCCATGATCGTCACCCGCGCGTTGCCTGCGGATTGCGATCTGCTGCGTCTCCATCGCCGATCGCCTCCGCGCTATCCGTTGCTGCTGCAATCGACCTCGTCGGCGCTGCAGGGCGCCTCGGCGCCCCCGCGCGCCGGCATGAGTCGCTGGGACATGTTGCTGGTCGCCGACGGTACGCAATTGCGGCTGGAGCGCGATGGCCGCGTGCGCGATGCGCGCGGCGACGCGGTGGGGGAGGACGACTTCCTGTCCGCGCTCGACGACGCGTGGCGGCGGTTGCGGCTTCCCCGCGAGGAGCCCCGCTGGCCGTTCCGCGGCGGTTGGGCGCTGTTCCTCGCGTACGAACTCGCCGCGCAGGTCGAGCCGGTGCTGCGCCTGCCGGCCGCCGAAGGCGCGCTGCCGGTGGCGCTGGCGCTGCGATGCCCGGCCGCGGTGCTGCGCGACCATGTCACCGGCGAGTGCGTCGCGATCGCGGAAACGGATCACGCGGAGATGCTCGATGCGATCTTCGATGACGCAGCGCTGGATAAAACGAGCCTTGAGGGTGCGTCCCCCGCTGGCGCCTGGTCCGCGCCGCACGCGTTGCAGGACGATGCGCCTTCCCGCTTCACCGACGGCGTCGCCCGCATTCTCGATTACCTCGCCGCCGGCGATGTGTTCCAGGTGAATCTGTCGCGCGCCTGGCGCGCGCGCTGCGACGCGTATGCGCCCGAGG
This sequence comes from Lysobacteraceae bacterium, assembly GCA_041919915.1. Lineage (GTDB taxonomy): Bacteria > Pseudomonadota > Gammaproteobacteria > Xanthomonadales > Xanthomonadaceae > Lysobacter_I. The sequence goes on along the minus strand of JAYRSY010000045.1, from coordinate 6,744 downwards.
CCTTGTACGCGCGTCTGCGCGAAGCGAGCCCGGCGCCATTCGCGGGGCTGTTCGCCGGCGAGAGCGGGGGGCGGCGCTGGGCGATCGCCAGTTCGTCGCCGGAACGGCTGGTGTCGGTGCGCGGCGACGTGGTCGAAACGCGGCCGATCGCCGGCACGCGGCCGCGATTCGCGGGCGACGACGACGCGGCTCGGATCCGCGATCTGGTCGGCAACCCGAAGGAACGCGCCGAGCATGTGATGCTGATCGATCTGGAACGCAACGATCTCGGCCGCGTCTGCGCGCCGGGCAGCGTCGAGGTCGACGAACTGATGACGGTCGAAAGTTATTCCCACGTGCACCACATCGTCAGCAACGTGCGCGGCCGGTTGCGCGCCGATATCACGCCGGGCGACACGATCCGCGCGGTGTTTCCCGGCGGCACCATCACCGGCTGCCCGAAGGTGCGTTGCATGCAGATCATCGCAGAACTCGAAGGTGTCGGCCGCGGTGCCTACACCGGTGCGTTCGGTTGGCTCAATCGCGACGGCGATCTCGACCTCAACATCCTGATCCGCAGCGCGGAGATCGAAGCCGGTGAGCACGGCGACGCGACGCTGCGCTTCCGTACCGGTGCCGGGATCGTGGCCGACTCCGATCCGTTGCGCGAACTCGACGAGACCAGGGCCAAGGCGCGCGGGCTGCTGAAGGCGCTGGGAGCCGGGTCGTGAATGGGCGCCTGTACGCGGGCGATGCGCGGATCGACGACGCGAGCGATGCGACGCTGATCGAAGGCCGCGGATTCGCCTACGGCGACGGCGTGTTCGAGACCATGCGCGCGATCGGCGGTTCGATTCCGTGGTGGCCGGGGCATCGCGCCCGGCTGGCGCTCGGCGCGGCGCGCCTGCGCATTCCGCTGCCGTCGGCGGAGCGGATCGAGACCGAACTGCACGATTGGCTGACGATCCATCGCGATGCGGTGGTGAAGCTGGTCGTCTCCCGCGGCAGCGGCGGGCGCGGCTACGCGCCGGTGCTCGACGCGCCGCCGGTGTGGGCGCTGATCGCTTCCCCATTGCCGCTGCCGGTGCGGCCCGGCGGGCTGGCGCTGCGCTGGTGCGACACCCGTCTCGCCGAGCAACCGCTGCTGGCCGGCATCAAGCACTGCAATCGGTTGGAGCAGGTCCTGGCCCGCGCCGAGTGGCGCGATCCCGGCATCGACGACGGTCTGATGCTGGACACCGCGGACAACGTCGTCGCCGCGACCGCGGCGAATCTGTTCGTGCTGCGCGAGGGCCGCTGGTGGACGCCGCCGGTCGACCGCTGCGGCATCGCCGGGGTCTGTCGCGGCTGGGCGCTGCGCGCCTTCGCCGCCGGCGAGCGCCGGCTGACGGCGGCCGAGGTCGAAACCGCCGATGCGCTGGTCCTGTGCAATGCGGTGCGCGGTATCCTGCCCGTCGGCCGGCTCGGCGACCGTGTCTGGGCGCCGCATCCGGCCGTGGCCGATGCGCGCCGGCGTCTCGCCGCCGCGCACCCGGCCTTCGCCATCGATCCGCAAGAGGACGCTCCGTGAGTTCAACCCGCAAGAAGTCGTCGCGTCTGGTCACCCTGGTCCTGTGGTTCCTGCTGCTGGCGGCGCTCGTCGTCGGCGGGCTGGGCGTTTTCGCCTACCAGCGCTACCGCGGGTTCGCCGATGCGCCGATCGCGGGCATCGAGGCCGGCGACACCCTCGTGGTCGAACCGGGCGATTCGCTGCCGAAAGTGCTGCGCCGGCTGGATGCCATGGGCATCGCGACCCGCGGCTTCGAGTGGCGCGCGCTGGCGAAACAGATGGGCACCGCCGGCAGGATCCAGGTCGGCGAGTACGCGCTCGAACCCGGCATGACCCCGCGTGCGCTGCTCGCCGCGATGCGCGACGGCAAGGTGCTGAGCTACCGGTTCACGATCGTCGAAGGCTGGAACATCCGCGATCTGCGCGCGGCGCTGGCGAAGGCGACGCCGCTCAAACAGACCGGCGCGCAGCTCGACGATCGCGCGCTGATGCAGGCGCTGGGTCTTGGCGCCCAGCATCCCGAAGGGCGTTTCCTGCCCGAGACCTACCACTACACCCGCAACGACAGCGATCTCGATGTCCTCAAGCGCGCCGCGACCGCGATGGAAAAGGCGCTGGCCGAGGCCTGGAACGGACGCGACAAGGACCTGCCGCTGAACTCGGCCTACGAACTGTTGACGCTGGCGTCGATCGTCGAGAAGGAAACCGGCACGCCGGAGGAACGGCCGCAGATCGCCGGCGTGTTCGTGCGCCGGCTGCGCGTGCCGATGCGGCTGGAGACCGATCCGACCGTGATCTACGGCATGGGCAGCGCCTACACCGGCAACATCCGCAAGGCCGATCTGCAGACCGACACGCCCTACAACACCTACACCCGCGACGGACTGCCGCCGACGCCGATCGCCATGCCCGGTCGCGCGGCGCTGCAGGCGGCCGCGCATCCGGCGCCGGGCGATGCGCTGTTCTTCGTCGCCGTGGGCGACGGCAGCGGTCGTCACGTGTTCACTCGCACCTACGCCGAGCATCAGACCGCGGTGGCCGATTACCTCAAGCGCTACCGCGCCGCGCGCGCGGCGGAGCGCGGACAATGACCGACCTGCCGATGCACCCGCGCTTCGTCTCGCTGGAAGGCGGCGAGGGCGCGGGCAAGACCACGGTGCTCAACGCGCTGCGCGAGGCGCTGGCCCAGGACGGTCGCGAAGTCGTGTCGACCCGCGAGCCCGGCGGCACGCCGCTGGCCGAGCAGATTCGCGAATTGCTGCTCGCCGCACCGGGCAACGCCGTTCACGAGCCGCTGGCGGCCGAGACCGAGCTGCTGCTGATGTTCGCCTCGCGCGCGCAGCACGTGCGCGAGACCCTGCTGCCCGCGCTGCAGCGCGGCGCCTGGGTGATCAGCGACCGTTTCACCGATTCCAGCTACGCCTATCAGGGCGGCGGCCGTGGTCTGGATCCGGACTTCATCGCCGAGCTGGAGCGGCGCGTGGTCGGGATCCGTCCCGGACTGACGCTGCTGCTCGATCTGGGGGTCGCCCAGGGCCGCGAGCGCACCCGCGGGCGCGATCTGGCGTTTGGCGGGAGTGGTCCGGACCGCATCGAGCGCGAGCGCGACGATTTCTTCGAGAACGTGCGCCGTGCGTTCCTCGCCCGCGCGCGCGCCGAACCCGAACGCGTGCGCGTGATCGACGCCTCGCAGTCGGCCGCGGAGGTCGCCGCCGATGCGGTCGCGATCCTGCGCATGCACATCGCCCGCGGCGCGGCGGAGCGCGCGTGAGCGTGCTCGAACTGCCGCCGCTGACGCCCTGGCAGCAGCGCGTCTACACCCAGGCGCTGGCGGCGCTGGACAGCGGTCGCCTCGGCCATGGCCTGCTGCTGTGCGGACCGGCGCAGTTGGGCAAGCGCGTGCTCGCCGAACGGCTCGCCCGGCGCATGCTCTGCCCCGAGCGCGACGCCGCCGGCGAGGCCTGCGGCCGCTGCCGCGGCTGCCAGTTGTTCGCGCAGCGCGCGCAGCGGGATCCGGTGGAGGTGCGCCCCGATGGCGGCCTCGCGCATCCCTTCGGCCATCCCGGCCATCCGGACCTGATGCTGATCGGCTACGAGGTCAACGACAGGACCGGCAAGCCGCGCACCGAGATCGTGATCGAACAGATCCGCCGGCTGTCCGAAAAACTCGCGCTCACTCCCCAGTACGGCGGGGCGCAGATCGCGATCCTCGATCCCGCCGACGCGATCAACCACGCCGCCTGCAACGCGCTGCTCAAGACCCTGGAGGAGCCGCAGCCCGGGCGGTATCTGTGGTTGGTCAGCGCGAATCCCGCGCGCCTGCCGGCGACCATCCGCAGCCGCTGCCAGCGGATCGAATTCCGGCTGCCGCCGGCCGACGAGGCGCTGGCCTGGCTGCGCGCGCAGGGCCATGCCGAGGCCGTCGCCCGCGAGGCGCTGGACGCCGCCCGTGGCCATCCCGGTCTGGCCGACGCCTGGTTGCGCGACGACGGCCTGGGGCTGCGTCGCGAGATCGCTGCCGACCTGCAGGCGCTGGCCCGCGGCGAACGCAGCGCCCTGGAGACCGCACAACGCTGGGCCGGTGCCGAAGACCTCGACCTGCGCCTGCGCCACGCCGCCGATCTGGCGGTCGCCGACGCCGCCCGCTTGACCGATCCGTCGAGAATCCGCACCCTCGCAGCCTGGTTCGACGCCGCCAATCGCACCCGCGACCTGCTGCGGACCACGGTCCGGGCGGATCTCGCCCTGGCCGAACTGCTCGCCCAGTGGCGCGGCGCGGCGTCGATTGCGACTTCAGGAGGTCGAACATGAACGTCAAAGCGGCCGGTGGTGGTGCCCGTCAGGGCATCCTTTCCCTCGCGGTGAAGGACAAGAACGCCCTGTTCCAGGCCTACATGCCCTACATCAAGCAGGGCGGAGTGTTCGTTCCCACGACCAAGCGCTATTTCATCGGCGACGAGGTCTTCCTGCTGCTGACCCTGCCCGAATCGACCGAGCGCCTGCCGGTGGCCGGCAAGGTCGCCTGGGTCACGCCATCCGGCGCCCAGGGCAACCGCGTCGCCGGCATCGGCGTGCAGTTCGCCGAAACGCCCGAAGGCGATGCGGTACGGAACAAGATCGAGGCGATCCTGGCCGGCATCCTGACGTCGGACAAGGCCACGCATACGATGTAACGCAGGACGCGACGCCCGCGGGGAGCGGGTCGTCGTCGCAGTCGTCCGACACGCCGATCCGGCGTACGGCACCGCACTCGACAGCCAGGGGGGATGGCGATGAGCAAGCTCACGAAACTGTACTGGCATCTCGCGATCAGCGGCCTGATCGCGTTCGGCGGCTGCGCGGCGGCGTTGTTCGCGGCGCGCATGGGCGCCGACACCGACATCCTGCTGCTGGTGTTCTGCGCCGGCTCGGTCGGTGCGGTGATCAACAACTACTACCGCCTCGCGAAACTCTCGGCCGAGGACAAGGTGGTGATCGAAGCGCTCGACGGCACCGTCTTCACCATGCAGATCTACGTCTCGGTGCTGATCGCCGGCGTGCTCGGCTTCGTGATCTACGGTCTGTTCCTCAGCGGGCTGCTGCAGGGCGACCTGTTCCCGAAATTCAAGAGCGCCGACGCCGAATTCACCAGCCTCTTCGCCCTGCTGGACACCGTCACACCGAAGCAGAACGTCGATACCGCCAAAGCCATCGTCTGGGCGTTCATCGCCGGATTCTCCGAACGTCTGGTGCCCAACGTCCTCGATCGACTGGTCAATCAGGCCTCGGCGTTGCGGGATGTCGGGGCTGCGACGCCGGTGGACAAATCCTGATCCTTCGACGGGCGTCGAGCCGCCGGACATGACTTCCGCCCCATGACTTCCGCCCCATGGCCGTCGCGCGGCCGCGGGGTAGGGTGGTCCGATCGAATTCCCGGTGCCGGCGGCGCGCTGGCGCGTCTTCCGGACCATGCCGCCGCCGGCCCCAGGGGTCATCTCCGGAAACCGGAATGCCGCCGAAACCCTTTTCGCCCAGCTGCGAGCGCAACCGCGAGCCGATCCTCGACGTGCTGCGCGAGCATTTCGTCGACGCGCGTCGCGTGCTGGAAATCGGCAGCGGCACCGGCCAGCACGCGGTGCATTTCGCGGCGGCGATGCCGTGGCTGGTCTGGCAGTCGTCCGATGCGGAAAACGCGCTCCCCGGCATCCATCAGTGGCTCGCGGAAGCCGGATTGCCGAACACGCCCGATCCCTTTCCGCTGCAGGCGACGACGACGCCCGTGCCGGGATTTTCTCCGCCGTTGCGCGATCGCTACGACGCGGTCTTCAGCGCGAACACGCTGCACATCATGGGCTGGCCGGAGGTCGAGGGTTTCTTCGCCGGGCTGCGTGACGTGTGCGAGGCCGATGCGATCGTCGCGGTCTACGGGCCGTTCAACGTCGGCGGCAGCTTCACGAGCGACAGCAACCGCGAGTTCGATGGCTGGCTGAAGGTGCGCGATCCGCGTTCCGGTATCCGCGATCGCGAGTCGGTCGATGCGCTGGCGCAGGCAGCCGGATTCCGTGCGGCGGAGGTCGTCGCGATGCCCGCGAACAACCAGATGCTGCTCTGGCGGATGTGACACAATCGCCCCGATCGAATCCGGGGGTGTCGTCCGATGTCCATGCCATTGCCCGCGATGCGCGTACTCGCCGCATCGTTGCTCGTCGCCTGTTGCGCCACGGTGTCGGCAGAGGAGGGCGATCCGCCGGAAGTGACCTATCCGGCGTTGCCGGCGCGCGGCGCCACGCCCGACGCCTTCGTGCCCGCGGGCTGGGCGATCGAGATGCGCGCCGCCGGCGACCTCGACAAGGATGGCCGCGACGACCTCGTCATCGTGCTGCGCATGCACGACGCCGCGAACGTGATCCACAACGACGGCATGGGCCCGGACGAATTCGACAGGTGAGTTCAACTCCCGATCGCAACACCGAGGGTGATGAAGCGGTCCAGGCGGCCTAGCCTGTGCAGCTACACCGCCAAGTGGAGTTGCCCATGGCCGATGGCCGCCTGAACCTGCACGAACGATACCGAATTCACGCTCTCCACGCCGCTGGCTTGTCGCTGCGGGCCATCGGTCGAGAACTCGATCGCGCGCCCAGCACGATCAGCCGCGAACTGCGGCGCAACCGCACCGGTCGGTCCTACCAGCCGGAGCGAGCGCATGCCTTGAGCCGGGCGAGACGCTCCGATGCCAG
>JAYRSY010000044.1:0-20620 GCA_041919915.1 Lysobacteraceae bacterium | reverse complement strand
TCGCAGATCTTCAGCAACTCCGGCGGCTACATGGGCGTGAGCTTCGCCATTCCGATGGATGTGGCGATGAACGTGGCGCAGCAGATCCGCACCACCGGCAAGGTCAGCCGCGGCCAGATCGGCGTGGTCGTGGGCGCCATCGACGCCGACATGGCCAAGGGCTTCGGTCTGCCCGACACCCGCGGCGCGCTGGTCAGCGACGTGCGTGCCGGCAGCCCGGCGGAAAAGGCCGGGATCGAGCCGGGCGACGTGATCCGCGCGGTCGACGGCATCCGGATCGACGATTCGAGCGACCTGCCGCCGGTGATCGGCGCGATGGCGCCGGGGGCCACGGCGAAGCTGACCCTCCTGCGCGGCGGCAAGACCCTCGAACGCGACGTGACCCTGACCCGTCTGGACGAGGGCGAGGTGGCGGCCGGCGCACGTCGTCCGGACCCGGACGCCGCACCGGCGACCGGCAAGGGCAACGCGCTGGGCCTGATCGGCCAGGATCTGGCGCCCGAGGAACGTCGTGAACTGGGGCTGCGCGCCGGCGAGGGCGTCGCCATCGTCCGCATCGAGGGCCGCGCCGCCCGCGGTGCCGGCCTGCGTCCGGGTGACATCGTGCTGCGCGTCGGCACCCAGCCGGTCGGCAACGCCGCCGCGCTCGATCGCGCGCTGGCCCGGGTCGGCGACGACCAGACCGTCATGCTGCTGGTCCGTCGCGGCAACGCCACCCAGTTCCTGGCGGTCACCCCCGACGACAAGGGCTGACGGTCGGGCCGACGACCGGGCGTCACCCGTGCGGGTCGGCGCTCCTTCTCGACGAAGGCGGCCTCCGGGTCGCCTTCGCCGCGTCCGGGTTCCGGACGCCCCGCAGCCGGGCCGATGCCGGGCTGTGCGATAATCTTCGGTTTGACCCTACAAGGCCACGACGGCCCCGCGCCGCCGCTTCTTATGTCCGATTCCATGCGGAACATCCGCAATTTCTCGATCATCGCCCACGTCGATCACGGCAAGTCCACCCTGGCCGATCGCATCATCCAATTGTGCGGCGGTCTGGAAGCGCGCGAGATGGAGGCGCAGGTACTCGACTCCAATCCGATCGAGCGCGAGCGCGGCATCACCATCAAGGCCCAGTCCGTGTCGCTGCCGTACAAGGCGAAGGACGGGCAGATCTACCAGCTCAACTTCATCGATACGCCCGGCCACGTCGATTTCAGCTACGAAGTCAGCCGCTCGCTGGCGGCCTGCGAGGGCGCGCTGCTGGTGGTCGATGCCGCCCAGGGCGTCGAAGCGCAATCGGTCGCCAACTGCTACACCGCGGTGGAGCAGGGCCTGGAAGTGGTGCCGATCCTCAACAAGATCGATCTGCCCACCGCCGACATCGATCGCGCCAAGGCCGAGATCGAAGCGGTCATCGGTATCGACGCCGAGGAGGCCGTGGCGATCAGCGCCAAGACCGGCCTGAACGTCGGCGACGTGCTCGAAGCCATCGTCCACCGCATTCCGCCGCCGAAGCCGCGCGACACCGACAAGCTGCAGGCGCTGATCATCGACTCGTGGTTCGACAACTACCTCGGCGTGGTCTCGCTGGTGCGGGTGATGCAGGGCGAGATCAAGCCCGGCGAGAAGGTGCTGGTGATGTCGACCGGCCGCGCCCATCTGGTCGACAGCGTCGGCGTGTTCACGCCCAAGCGCAAAGTGCTGCCGAAGCTCGGCGCCGGCGAGGTGGGTTGGGTGACGGCCAGCATCAAGGACGTGCATGGCGCCCCGGTCGGCGACACCCTGACCCGCGCCCAGGATCCGGCGCCGCATCCGTTGCCGGGCTTCCAGGAAATGCAGCCGCGCGTGTTCGCCGGTCTGTTCCCGGTCGATGCCGAAGACTACCCAGACCTGCGCGAAGCGCTGGAAAAACTGCAGCTCAACGACGCCGCCCTGCGTTTCGAGCCGGAAAGTTCCGAGGCGATGGGCTTCGGTTTCCGCTGCGGCTTCCTCGGCATGCTGCACATGGAGATCGTGCAGGAGCGCCTGGAGCGCGAATACAACCTCAACCTCATCACCACCGCGCCGACCGTGGTGTACGAAGTGCTGAAGACCGACGGCACGGTGATGCCGCTGGACAATCCCGCGAAGCTGCCGCCGACCAATCACATCGAGGAAGTCCGCGAGCCGATCATCCGCGCGAACATCCTCACCCCGCCGGACTACGTCGGCAACTGCATCACGCTGTGCGAAGAGAAGCGCGGTTCCCAGATCGGCATCACCTACATGGGCAGCCAGGTGCAGATCGCCTACGAACTGCCGATGGCCGAAGTGGTGCTGGATTTCTTCGACAAACTGAAGTCGGTCTCGCGCGGTTACGCCTCGCTGGACTATCACTTCCTGCGTTTCGACGCCGGCCCGTTCGTGCGCGTGGACACGCTGATCAACGGTGACCGCGTCGACGCGCTGTCGATCATCGTCCATCGCAGCCATGCCGACCGCCGCGGTCGCGAGCTGTGCGAGAAGATGAAGGATCTGATCCCGCGCCAGATGTTCGACGTGGCGATCCAGGCGGCGATCGGTTCGCAGATCATCTCGCGCAGCACGGTCAAGGCCCTGCGCAAGAACGTGCTGGCCAAGTGCTACGGCGGCGACATCAGCCGCAAGAAGAAGTTGCTGGAGAAACAGAAGGAAGGCAAGAAGCGGATGAAGCAGGTCGGGCGGGTGGAGATCCCGCAGGAGGCCTTCCTCGCCGTGCTGCAGGTGGACGGCAAGTGATGTCGGGGCGTTGAACGCCGCCGATGCGGCGCGCGTTTTCCGCAGGGACGTTTTGTTCGAAGATCCCGCGCCGGAACCGATCCGGGCGCGGACGAGGGCTGGACACGGCGCCGACGGTTGAACGTCCGCGACTTTCCAGTACCCTCACCCCCAACCCCTCTCCCCGTCGGAGCGGGGCTTTTCATACGGAGACTGTATGGTCTGGTTCGAAATCATTCTCGTCGTGCTGACCCTGTTGACCGGCACGATCTGGCTTGTGGACAAGCTGTTCCTGGCCAAGCGTCGGGCCAAGGCCGACGGCCTGCTCGACGAGGCCGCGGAGCCGGTGGTCGTCGACTACGCCCGCGCCTTCTTCCCGGTGCTGGCGCTGGTGCTGATGCTGCGCAGTTTCGTCGCCGAGCCCTTCCGCATCCCGTCCAGTTCGATGATGCCGACCCTGCTGATCGGCGATTTCATCCTGGTCAACAAGTTCGCCTACGGCCTGCGCCTGCCGATCACCAATCGCAAGGTCATCGATCTCGGTCAGCCCGAGCGCGGCGACGTGGTGGTGTTCCGTTATCCGGGCAAGGGACCGGACGATCCGAACACCGGTGCCGACTACATCAAACGCGTCATCGGTCTGCCCGGCGACACCATCGAGTACGCCGGCAGCGCGCTCAAGATCAACGGCCAGCCCCTGGTCTACGTTCCGGGCGGCGAGTTTTCCGGCACCGGCCGCAATGCGGAAATGAACGGTGCGACGCGGCTGACCGAGAAATTCCCGGGTCACGAGCACGACGTGCTCGAACTGCCGGACCAGTACGCCGACCCGCGCGGGGAGGGCACGTGGGTGGTGCCGCCCGGACACTATCTTGTGATGGGCGACAACCGCGACCGCAGCGATGATGGTAGATTCTGGGGGTACCTGTCGGAGGATCGACTCCGCGGCAAGGCGTTCCTGGTGTGGCTCAACTGCAGCGGCTGGTTCTGTACCGACAGTTTCGAGAGCTCCCGCATCGGCAACGACATTCCGTAAGACCGACGGCGGGCATCGCACGGATCGCACACGCGCTCCACATCGTTCAACGTTCCGGGGGAGAATTCGGATATGCGACGCAACCAGAGCGGCATGACCCTGATCAGCTTCGTCGTCGTGGCGGCTGTGGTCGGCTTTTTCCTGTTCATCGGCATGAAGCTGTTCCCGATGTACCAGGAATTCTTCGCGGTCAAATCGGCCATGAAGGGGCTGGCCAGCGAAGCCGGCATCGCCAACGAACAACCGGCGCAGATCAAGGAAAAGTTCTTCAAGCGCCTGTACATCAGCTACTCGAACAACGTGAAGCCCGAGCACGTGAAGGTCGAGAACAAGGGCAACGGCCAGGTGATGTACGTGAACTACGAGGTCCGGGTGCCGTTGGTGTACAACATCGACGCGGTCGGCAAGTTCAGCGCCGAACAGCCGCTCAGCGGCACGGCCGCGTACTGAGGTCGTCGTCGCGCCGGGCGACCGCGACGTCCCCGGCGCGCAGGCGGCAGAGGCGCCCTCCGATCGGCCAACCGTCGATCGGTCCGCCTCCGATGAATCCGATGTCCGATACGCATGATTTTCGATGAGCATTCACCGCGATGAGTCCTTCTTCCGGTGATCGTGCCCTCCGCGGGCACGCCTGCGGCGGTCACGTCTTCCGCGACCCGTCCCTGCTTGAGCGCGCGCTGACCCACCGCAGTGCCGGTGCCGCGCACAACGAACGCTTGGAATTCCTCGGCGACGCGCTGGTCGGGGCGATCGTCGCCGATGCGCTGCATGCCCGTTGGCCGAAGGCGGCCGAGGGCGAACTGACCCGTGCCCGTGCCGAACTGGTCCGCGAATCCTCGCTTGCCGCGCTCGCGCGCCGGCTCGAACTCGGCAGCCGCATCCTGCTCGGGCCGGGCGAAATGAAATCCGGCGGCCATCGCCGCGACTCGATCCTCGCCGACGCCTTCGAGGCCGTGGTCGGCGCGATCTACCTCGATGCCGGCTTCGAGGCCTGCCGGGCCGTGGTGCTGCCGTGGTTCGCCGAGGCGATCGACGCCCTGCCGCCGCCCCACAAACTGGGCAAGGACGCCAAGACCCGTCTGCAGGAATGGGTGCAGGCGCGCCAATTGCCGCTGCCGGCGTACACCCTGCTGTCGGAATCCGGCGAGGATCACGCCAAGGTGTTCCGCGCCGAATGCGCGCTCGGCGAACCGCCGCTGCGTCGCGAAGGCGAGGCCGGCTCCCGGCGCGCCGCCGAGCAACTCGCCGCCGAAGCGGTGCTGGCCGCGCTCGACGCCTGAACGGCCTGCGCGTCGCGCCGCGGCGTCGTGGCGATTGACCGCTCGCGTCGCGCTTTCCCGTGAACCCGGATGCCGGCCCGCACATCGCAGGCCCGCGCATCCACGGGAAATTCCGCCATGCCTCGTCCCTCGACGTTGCTCAATGTCGTGCTGTTCGTCGTCGTCCTCGCGCAGGCGTGGATGCTCCATCGCCGCGACGATGCGATCGTTGTCGCGCCTGCCGACGAAACCTCCGCGATCGCGCTGTCCGCGCGGACCGCGGCGATCCCCGGTCCGGACGGCGACGACCCGCTCGCGCTGGCGGTGATGGACCGTCTCCAGCGCATCGACGCCCGTCTGGCCGCGCTCGAAGCCGGTGCGCGTCCCGAGCGCGCCGCGCCGCCCGCGGCCCCGGTGTTGCGCGAGCGGATCGATCCCGGCACCTTCGCCGACGCCGATCGACGACTCGCCGCGCTGCTGCCCGATCGCGATGTCGATCCGCAGGACTGGATCCGCTGGCAGACGGCCCTGGCCTCGCTGTCGGCCGAAGAGCGCTTCGTGCTGTCTGCCGCGCTGTCGCGCGCGCTGAACGAAAACCGCCTCCGGCTGCGGTTCTGAAGCCGGCCACTTGTCCCATCAGGAGAACACGATGAAGTCCAGGGTCTTCAGGAGCGCCGCTGCGTTCGCCGCACTGCTGTCCGTCGCCGCGATCGCGGAGGCCGGCACGCGATGGACCTATCAGGTCTCGATCAACGACGGCGCGCGTTACGCCGTCGGCACCATGACCGATACGCGCGGATCCGCCGATATCAACCAGTCGATCGGCTGCTATCACAACACCACCTTCGCAAGCTGCTACGCCACCAACAGCGCCGGTCTCAGCCGCTCGTGCACGACCAACAACGCCGCGCTGATCGATGTCATCCGCAGCATCAGCGCGGAGTCGTACATCTACTTCCTGTGGAATGCCGACGGCACCTGCAATTACGTGCTGGTCGAGAACAGCTCGCGCTGGAAGCCGGCGTCCGCGTCCGGGCTCTGAGCGGACGGACCTGCCGGACGTGCCGGACGGGCGCCGCAACGCCCGTTCGGGCCCGATCCCGCGGGGCTTCGCTACAATGCCGGCATGAGCGCACCCCCCTACCATGCCGGCCACGTCGCCGTCCTCGGCCGGCCGAACGTCGGCAAGTCCACCCTGATCAACGCGCTCGTCGGGGCCAAGGTCAGCATCGTCTCGCCCCGGCCGCAGACCACGCGGCACCGACTGCTGGGCATCGCCACCTTCCCGGAAGGGCAGCTCGTGCTGGTCGATACCCCCGGCATCCATGCCGACAAGGGCAAGGCCACGGCTTCGGCGATGCACCGGATGATGAACCGCGCGGCGCGCGGCGCGCTCGAGGGCGTCGATGTCGCCCTGCTGGTGGTGCGGGCGGGGCAGTGGAGCGAAGAAGACACGCTGGCCTATGAAGCGCTGAAGGGCGCCGGCATTCCCGCGGTGCTGGTGGTGAACCAGGTCGACCGCTTTCCCGACAAGACCGTGCTGCTGCCGTTCCTCAAGGACGCCAGCGACGGTCGCGACTTCGCCGCCGTGGTGCCGCTGTCGGCGCTGAAGCGCAGCGGCCTGCAGCCGCTGGTGAAGACCGTGCTCGCGTTGTTGCCCGAGCAGGAGGCGCTGTATGCCGAGGACGAGATCACCGACAAGAGCCAGCGTTTTCTCGCCGGCGAACTGGTGCGCGAACAGTTGATGCGCCAGCTCGGCGCCGAGCTGCCGTACGCGACCACGGTCGAGATCGAGCGTTTCGAGGAAGAGATGGCCAAGCGCAAGGGCGCGCCGCCGGAACCGATGTATCGCATCGGCGCGGTGATCTGGGTCGAACGCGACAGCCAGAAAGCGATCGTCATCGGCAAGGGCGGTGCCCGGCTGCGCGAGATCGGCACCAAGGCCCGGCAGCAGATGGAACGCATGTTCGGCTGCAAGGTCTTCCTCGAAACCTGGGTCCGCGTGCGCGAAGGCTGGTCGGACGACGAGGCGGCGCTGAAGGCGTTCGGGTATTCGGAGTAACCGGATGCGCCACAGTCTCCCGGCGTTGGCGGCAGGACTTGCGACGATGCTGTCGTCCGCGGCGCTCGCCGCGGATTCGGCGAAGCGCTACGAAGTGCGATTTCCGCCGGAGTTCGTGCGTCGGTCGGAGGGGCTCGCCATCGACCATGTCTCGATCGTGATCGCCTGCGGCGAGTTCGTCGCGATCGAGCGCGTGCCGTCGGACTGGAACGTTGGGATTTCGCGCCCGATTTCCGCACAAAGTGGTTTGGATGCGAGCGCCGGTCACGGCGCCAGCGCGCTGCCCGATCTGTCCGCGTTCGATGGCACGATCGTCGTCGGTCGCGCCGATCCGGAATGTCTGGGCGTGAGCCGGGCGACCGCATCGAGCATGCAGGGCGAATGGGAGCGCGAGATCGTCGGTCTGCGACTGGTCGAACGCGCATCGTCGCGATGACGGAAACGTCACGCGATCGTCGGCGCCCAGCCCGTACCGAATGAGCCGATGCGCTACGCCGCCGAACCCGCCTTCGTGCTCCACGCCCGCGCCTGGCGCGAGACCAGCCTGCTGGTCGAGGTGTTGAGTCGCGAACACGGCCGCGTGGGGCTGGTCGCGCGCGGCGTGCAGGGGCCGAAGAAACATCTGCTGCGCGCGGCGCTGCAACCGCTGCAGCACATCCGCTTCGACGCCGTGCAGCGCGGCGAGCTGGCACAGCTCAACGCCGCGGAAGCCATCGACGAAGCGCCGCGCCTGCAGGGCGAGGCGACCCTGGCCGGCTTCTATCTCAACGAACTGATGCTGCGACTGGCGCCGCGTCTCGATGGCGTCGGCGCGCTGTACGCGATCTACGGGGAAACCCGCGCGCGGCTGGGCCTGGCCGATCTGCCGCTGGCGTGGACGCTGCGTCGCTTCGAGCGCGATCTGCTGGAAGCGCTGGGTGTGGGCTTCGCCTGGGAGTGCGATGGCGACGGCGCGGCGATCGATCCGGCGGCGCGCTACCGTTTCGACGCCGAACACGGCCCGCGTCGGGTACTGGGCGAAGCGCAGCGCGCCGAACGCGGCGACACCGCGACCGGACGCGCGCTGCTCGACCTCGCCGCGGATCGCGAGCCCTGCGCCGAAGACATGCCCGGCCTGCGTCGGACGATGCGCGCCCTGCTGCTGCATCATCTCGGCGGACGCCCGCTGAAATCGTGGGAGCTGATCGCCGCGCTGCCGCGCGCCGGCGCATAGTCCGCGCTCCGGCGCACCGGCAGCGCCATGAATGCGTGATGCGCCCGGGCCTGCGATCTATCCGTCCTGTCTGTCGCTCAAGGTATCGCTGGCCGCACCCTCGAACCGTGCCAGCGCCGCGGACGACGACGGCGCATCGCGCAGTGCATCGACCGCCGCGCGCAATCGCGCCGCACCGACGAATCCGCAGGCGGCCGTCAGCCGGTGCAATTCCGCGCGCAGGGCGGCATCGTCGCGCGCGAACGCGTCGACGACCCGGGCGACGGTCTGCGGCAATTCCTGCAGAAAGAGGCCGCGCATCGCTTCGACATGCGCGCGTTGACCGTTGAGCGCGCGCAGCGCGGCAGCATCGTCCCACACCGGCGATTTCCCGCACCGCGGCGCGTCGATGCCGGCGGACCCGCGCGCGTCCTGCGATGGGTTCAGGCCGAGCATCCGCCGGATCGCGCCCTGCAGTTGTGCGATCGTCAACGGCTTCAGCAGCACTTCCGCGAAACCGGCATCGATCAGCGCATCGAGCTCCTCGCGCCGAGCCTCCGCGGTATGCGCCAGCGCCGGCGTGCGCAGACCGCGTGCCCGCCACTCGGCGAGCAGCGACGCGCCGGTGCCGTCGGGCAGGTTCGCATCGAACAGCCACAGTGACTGATCGCCGCCCAGCGCCCGCGCCTCGGTGAGGCTGGCCGCGTGTTCGACCCGCGCCGGCAGGGCCGCGATCGCCTCGGCCAGGAACGCGGCGCTGACCGGGTCGTCTTCCAGCAACAGGATGCGGGGCAGGGCATCGGATGCGTTCATCGCGGGTCGTTTACTCTGACGGCCATGTCGCCGCGCATCTTACGCATTCTGCTGTTGTCGCTGCTCGCCGCCGCGCTCTGGCCGCACGTCGCGACGGCGCGGACCGCGACGGCGAAGATCGCGCGGATCGCCACCGCAGTGGCCACGCTGGAACGGGTGGAGGTGCATCTGGACTGGCCCGCGCAGGCCGAGCATGGCCGCCTGCGTCTGCGGGTGGGACGGATCGAAGCGCCGGATCTGGGATATGTCCATCGCGATGTCGTGTGGCAGTGCCCGCTGCAGCGCGACGGTGCCGGCGGCTGGCGCTGCGAGGGCGAGGTGCGCGCCGATGGTGCGGGTCCGCTGCGGTTGGGCGTCGATCTGGGCACCGCCTTCACCGATGTCGTGCTCCGTCGGGATGCGACCCGGCTGGAAGTGCATCGCAACGCCGCGACGCCGGACGACACCCGGATCGATCTGGTGAAGGTGCCGCTGGCGTGGACGCAGGCGCTGCTCGCCCGCGCCTGGTCCGACGGCCGATTGACCCGCGGCACGCTCGATGGCCGTCTCGTGGTCGCCGCGCCGACGAACCGACCGCTGCGCGTGAGCGGGCCGCTCACCCTCGCCGGCGCCGCGCTGGAAACGCCGGATGCGACCATCGCCGCCGAAGGTCTGGGCGGCCGCATCGGCATCGACGCGCGATTCGCCGGGTCGGAACGCCGCATCGCCATCGATGGCGAACTGCGCGGCGGCGAATTCCTGTTCGGCAGCGCTTACGTCGCGCTGCCGCCGACCGCCGTCGGCCTGCGCGTCGATGCGATCGGCGACGCTGCGGGCTGGCGCCTGCCCACGATCGCATGGCGCGACGGCACCGCGCTGACGGCGCACGGCGAAGCCGCCTTCACGCCCGATGGCACCCTGCGCAGGCTCGATTTGGCGATCGACAGCGATGATCTGACGCCGGTGACCGGGCGCTATCTTTCCGGCTGGCTGGGCACGTTCGGGTTGAGCACCCTGCGTCTGCAGGGCGGGCTGCGCAGCCGGCTGCATCTGGAGCAGGACGGCCTGCGCGGATTCGAGGCGCGTTTCGCCGATGTCTCGGTGCAGGAGGGCAGCGACCGCTTCCGTTTCGACGGTCTCGATGGCGACCTGCGTTTTTCCGCCGATACCGCGGTCGACAGCGCTCTGTCCTGGCGCAGCGGTCAACTCTATGGCCTGGATTTCGGCGCCGTCACGCTGCCGCTGCGCAGCGTCGATGGCGGCATCGGACTGCGTGCGCCGGCGACGGTACCGGCGGTCGGCGGACATCTGCGGTTCGATCGTTTCGATCTGCGGCCACCGGCTGGCGAACGCCGGCTGGAAGCGGGCTTCGGCCTGACCCTCGACGCCATCGACGTGGGTGCGCTGGCGAAGAGTCTGGGCTGGCCGCCGTTCCGCGGCAGTCTCAGCGGACGCATCCCCGATGCGCGCTACGCAGAGGATCGGCTGGTGTTCGAAGGCGGTCTGGAAATGCGCGTGTTCGACGGTCGCGTCCGCGTGTCGTCGCTCGCGATGGAGCGTCCGTTCGGCGTCGCGCCGACGCTGTCCGCGGATCTGGCGCTGGAGGATCTCGACCTGCTGTCGGTGACCGAGGTCTTCGATTTCGGCAGTATCAGCGGCCGCCTGCACGGCGGGATCCGCGAGCTGCGGCTGGTCGACTGGACCGCGACCGCCTTCGACGCCGAACTGCATACCGAGTCCAGGCGCGGCGTCCGCCAACGGATCAGCCAGCGCGCGGTGCAGAACATCTCGAGCGTCGGCGACGCCTCGTTCGTGACCAGCCTGCAGGGCCAGTTGATCGGGCTGTTCGACGATTTCGGCTATCGCCGGATCGGGATCGCCTGCCGGTTGCAGAACGGGGTCTGCACCATGGGTGGCCTGCAGGACGCAGCGGGTTCCGGTTCAGACAGCGGCGGATTTACTATCGTCGAAGGCGCGGGGGTACCGCGCCTCAATGTGGTGGGATTCAATCGTCGGGTGGACTGGCCGACCCTGGTCGAGCGCCTGGAGGCGATCGGCAGCGGCGATCTGAAACCGGTGGTTGAATGAAGTCGGTGTTCGAACAGGTCCGTGGTCGAGTGGCGTCTGTGGTTGAATGACGTCCAGCGGAATCCGAATCCTTCCTGGAGAGACAGACATGCGTCGTTTGTTGGGTGCTTCCATGGTCGCCGTGCTGACGCTCAGCGCCTGCGTCACGATCAACGTGTACTTCCCGGCGGCCGAAGCCAAGGAAGCGGCCAAGGTCTTCGTCGAGAAGGTGCTGGAGGAGGCCGAGGCGCCCAGGCGCGAGGGTGGTGGCCAGGACGGGGGCGGCATGGCCTACCGTGCGCCGCGCACCATGCCGGTCGCGTTCGAACCGCGCGGCTTCGATCTCTCCCGCTTCGATCTCTCCCGCTTAGATCCGCTGGTCCTGATCGGTATCGGCACGGCCCGGGCCCAGACCCCCGATTTCAACATCCAGACACCGGCGATCGCCGCGATCCAGTCGCGGATGGAGCAGCGTTTCGACAGCGTCCTGCGCCCGCATTTCGACTCCGGCGCGCTGGGGTTCGGCGAAGACGGTCTGGTGGTGGTGCGCGATCCCGCGGCGCTCGCGCTGAAGGACCGGGTGCCGGTGAACAACGCCGTCGCCGACGAGAACCGCGACCGCAAGGCGGTCTACCGCGAAATCGCGGTGGCCAACGGCCATCCGGAGTGGGAAGGCCAGATCCGCAGCGTGTTCGCCAAACAGTGGGTCGACAGCGCCCGTTCGGGCTGGTGGTACCAGCGCGGCGGGGCCTGGAAGCAGAAGTGACCCTGCCGATGGCGTGATCGGTCCGATCCCGCGCAGGCTCCGTCGTCCGGCGGCAGGCATACCGCCCGGCCGGATGGATCGGATCGCCGTTGCCCGACGCCCGCCTTCCGCGGGCGTCGGCATTTCCGGACCCGGGACACGGGCATGAGACAATCGCGGGCCTTTCTTCCTTCCGATCCGCCGTGGCCCGCATCGACCAGACTCCGTTCGCCCTCGACATCCTCGACCTGAGCCACGACGGCCGCGGCGTCGCCCGTCGTCCCGACAGCGATGCGAACGCCGGCAAGACCGTCTTCGTGGCCGGTGCGCTGCCGGGCGAGCGGGTGATGGCGAAACAGACCGCCAGATCGCGGCATTTCGACGAGGCGGCGACGCTGGAGGTGCTGACCGCCTCGCCGGACCGGGTGACACCGCGTTGTCCGCATTTCGGCACCTGCAGCGGCTGCGTGCTGCAGCACCTGGCCGAGGACCGCCAGATCCTCTACAAGCAGCAGATCCTGCTCGACAATCTCCAGCGGATCGGCCACGTGCAACCGGGCACGCTGTTGCCGCCGTTGACCGATGTCGCCTGGGGGTATCGCCGCAAGGGCCGGTTGTCGGTGCGCCGGGTCGAGAAGAAGGACAAGACGCTCGTCGGTTTCCGCGAAGCCGACCCGCGTTTCGTCGCCGACCTGTCCGAATGCCATACCGTGATTCCCGCGATCGGCATGAAGCTCGGCGCGATCTCGGCGCTGGTCGACGGCCTCGATGCGCGTCGCGACATCCCGCAGATCGAATTCATCGCCGGCGACGCCACCGTCGCCCTGGTCATCCGTCATCTCCAGCCGCTGGGGGAACGCGATCGCGCGGCCCTGATCGCGTTCGCGCAGGCCGAGCAGTTCGCGATCTTCCTGCAGCCGGGCGGGGTGGATTCGGTGCAGGCACTGTGGCCAGAGGCACCGGCGCTGACCTTTTCGCTGCCGCGCTGGAACGTGGAACTGGCTTTCCGGCCACTGGATTTCATCCAGGTCAACGCCGGTCTCAACGACAGAATGATCGCCCGCGCGCTGGAATTGCTGGACGTGCAGGCCGACGACCGCGTGCTCGATCTGTTCTGCGGTCTCGGCAATTTCACCCTGCCGCTGGCGCGTGTCGCGCGCGAGGTCGTGGGGGTCGAAGGCGAAGCCGGACTGGTCGCGCGTGCGCGGGAGAACGCGACGCGCAATGCCATGACCAACGTGCAGTTCCACGCGGCCGATCTGGCCCAGGATCTCTCGGGCCACGCGTGGATGCGCGCCGGGTTCGACCGCCTGCTGCTGGACCCGCCGCGCTCGGGTGCGGATGGCGTGCTGAAACAACTCCCGTTGAAGGGGCTGAAGCGGATCGTCTACGTCAGCTGCCATCCGGGCTCGTTGGCGCGGGATGCCGGTTATCTGGTCAACGAACGCGGATGGACGCTGGTTTCGGCCGGCGTGATGGACATGTTCCCGCATACCGCGCACGTCGAATCGATCGCGGTGTTCTCGCCGAAGTGAGTGTGCCGAAGCGCGCGCACCTGCCCGGCGTGCTTGTCGGGCGGTGCCTGCGTGCTGCGCCGCATCGGTGCGGCGATCGGCCGGTCAGTTGATCCGCGGCGTGACGCCACCGGTTTCGATCAGCGGCGGCGGCTGTTCCTGTACCGGCTGCGTCCGTTGCGGTTGCGTCGCCAACGCGGTGCTGACGTCCAGCGGCTGGGTGCGCGCCTGGTTCACATCGACGCTGGTGTACACGGCGTTCGGCGCACCGGGGTTCTGGCCGTTGATCGCGAAAACACGGTCGCCGTTCTGGCTGGCCGCGATCGATATGTTCCCCGGGTTGGGATTGTTGCGTTCGAAGCCGGGCGTGTTGGTGATGTTCGCGGTCAACGCGCCGGCGACATTCGCCTGTTCGTTGCGATTGAGCGGCACCTTGGCGGGATCCAGATTGCTCACGCCCGCCAGCGTGCTGGCGTAGAGCCCGTTGTTCGGATTGCGCGAATCGTTGAGCAACGGTTGGTTGCTCGCAGGTGTATTCGCGACCGGCTGGTTCGCGACCGGCTGGTTCGCGACGGGTTGGTTCACGACCGGCTGATTCGCGACGGGCTGGTTCACGACCGGCTGATTCGCGACGGGCTGGTTCACGACCGGTTGGTTCACGACCGGCTGGTTCGCGACGGGCTGGTTCACGACGGGTTGATTCGCGACGGGTTGATTCGCGACGGGCTGGTTCGCGACAGGCTGGTTCGCGACAGGCTGGTTCGCGACAGGCTGGTTCGCGACGGGCTGGTTCGCGACGGGCTGGTTCGCGACGGGCTGGTTCACGACCGGTTGGTTCACGACCGGTTGGTTCGCGACGGGCTGGTTCACGACCGGCTGGTTCGCGACGGGTTGGTTCACGACCGGCTGATTCGCGACGGGTTGGTTCACGACCGGCTGATTCGCGACGGGCTGGTTCACGACCGGCTGATTCGCGACGGGCTGGTTCACGACCGGTTGGTTCGCGACGGGCTGGTTCACGACCGGCTGGTTCGCCACGGGCTGGTTCACGACCGGCTGATTCGCGACGGGCTGGTTTACGACCGGTTGATTCGCGACGGGTTGGTTCACGACCGGCTGATTCGCGACGGGCTGGTTCACGACCGGCTGATTCGCGACGGGTTGGTTCACGACCGGTTGGTTCACGACCGGTTGGTTCGCAGCGGGCTGATTCGCGACAGGCTGGTTCGCGACGGGCTGGTTCACGACCGGCTGGTTCACGACCGGCTGGTTCGCGACGGGTTGGCTCACGACCGGTTGATTCGCGACGGTTTGATTCGCGACAGGCTGGTTCGCGACGGGTTGATTCGCGACGGGTTGATTCGCGACGGGCTGATTCGCGGCGGGCTGATTCGCGACGGGCTGGTTCGCGACGGGCTGATTCGCGACGGGCTGATTCGCGACGGGCTGATTCGCGACCGGTTGATTCGCGACGGGCTGGTTCGCAGCCGGCTGATTCGCGGCAGGCTGATTCGTGGCCGGCTGGTTCGCAGCGGGCTGATTCGCGGCGGGCTGATTCGCAGCAGGCTGGTTCGCCGCCGGCTGATTCGCCGCCGGCTGGTTCGCGGCGGGTTGATTCGCCGCCGGCTGATTCGCCGCCGGCTGATTCGCAGCAGGCTGATTCGCCGCCGGCTGATTTGCGGCAGGCTGGTTCGCAGCCGGCTGATTCGCAGCGGGCTGATTCGCCGCCGGCTGATTCGCAGCAGGCTGATTCGCAGCAGGCTGATTCGCAGCCGGCTGATTCGCAGCAGGCTGATTCGCAGCAGGCTGATTCGCAGCAGGCTGATTCGCAGCAGGCTGGTTCGCAGCAGGCTGGTTCGCGGCAGGCTGATTCGCGGCAGGTTGATTCGCAGCAGGGCGGTCGGCACGCGCGTCCGCGTTTGCGGGTGTCGCGTTCGCATTGGGATTCGTGCCGGGGGCCTGGCGTTCGCCCTTGTTGTCCGTGGCGGCGTTCGGTGTCGCGTTCGCTTGTGGGGTCGCCTGCGCATTGGCGGCAGGACGTTCGACTTTCGGTTCGTTGCCGGTCGTGTTCGCGGCGGGCGCGGCGGTTGCGGCCGGTTTGTCGGCCTTGGCTTCGGCGGGCGCGGCGGCGTTCGTGTTCGGATTCGCGGTCTGGGCGGGACGGTCCGCCTTCGTTTCCGGCTGGCCGGGGACGGTGGTGGCGGCCGGTCGATCCGCCTTGGCCGCATCGGCGGCGGGCGCTGCGTTCGGCGTGGCCGGTTTGTCGGTGCGGGCTTCGGCTGCGGGTGTGGCCTGCGCGGTGGTGGTGGGCCGTTCCGCCTTCGCGCCGGTTTCGGTCGCCGGGGCGCCCGGTTTGGCGCCGCTGTCGGCGGGCGTGGTTCCGGGTTTGTCCGCCGCTTTCGCGCCGCCGGCCGGGCTGCTCGCATCGGCGGGCGCGGCGCTCTTTTCGATCCGGGTACCGCCGCTGGTGCTGTTGTTGCCGCTGGCGTTCGTGTCGGCGTTCGTCGCGGTGGCCGTGCCGCTCCGGTTCTGGTCGCCACGCGCGGCGTTCTGCGGGTTCGTGTTCGCCGCGGCCGCCGGATCCGTCTTCTCGATGCGGATGCCGCCACCGGTGCTGTTGTTGCCGCTGGCGTTGTTGCCGGTGGTGTCGGTGGTTTTGGTCGGATCGAACCGCGCGGCGTTCTGCGCGTTGGTGTTGGTGGCGACCGTGGCGGGATCGGCCTTTTCGATGCGGATGCCGCCGCCGGTGCTGTTGTTGCCGCTGGCGTTGTTGCCGGTGGTGTCGGTGGTTTTGGTCGGATCGAACCGCGCGGCGTTCTGCGCGTTGGTGTTGGTGGCGACCGCGGTGGGATCGGCCTTCTCGATGCGGATGCCGCCGCCGGTGCTGTTGTTGCCGCTGGCGTTGCTGCCGGTGGTGTCGGTGGTCCTGGTCGGATCGAACCGCGCGGCGTTCTGCGCGTTGGTGTTCGTGGCGACCGTGGCGGGATCGGCCTTCTCGATGCGGATGCCGCCACCGGTGCTGTTGTTGCCGCTGGCGTTGTTGCCGGTCTCGGTGTTGGCGCCGGGGTCGATGCGCGCGGTGTGGGCGTTGGATGTCGCCGCCACGCTCGGGTCGGACTTCTCGATCCGGACACCGCCGCCGGAGGTGCTGCCGGTTTCGGTGGTGTCGTCGACTTTCGCCTGCGGACGGATCGGCGCCGTTTGCTCGTTGCCTTGCGGGCGGGCCTGATTGCGACGCCCCGGACGGCGCGCGGTGAGCCCCGAATCGTCATCGTGGAGCGGGCCGTCGTCGTCGACGCCGTCGCCGTTGTTCCTGCGCATGGCCAGGATCCGGCGCTGTTCCGCGCGCGGCAGCTTGCGCTCGTGCGCCATCAGGACGCCGTGGCCGACCGTGCCGTCGTTGTCGTCGGGATCGAGGACTTCGTAGATGCCGTCCTCGTTGTCCGGCTCCTCGAGAATCTCGTGGGAGTCCTCTTCGACGTTCGCGTCGTTCCGCGAGAATGTCGGGCCGGTGCCGGCGGATGCGCCGATCCTGCCGAACAACTCATCGGCGGAGGGAGGAGCGCCGTCCTTTGGAATGCCGCTGCGCATGGGCGTGAATCCTGATTGTCGGTGGACGATCGGCGTTCGTCAGTTTCGCCCGGCAGGCCGATGAATTGTTAAAAATTCGATAATCGCCAGGCAACCACCACCATCCTAGCATGGGCCGCGGAAAAAGAAGTCAAGCCCGCCGGGGTTTCGCGGTTGGCGTCGCGGCGCGATCCCGGGCCTACAATACCGCCCCCGACCGGCCCGTCATCGGCTTCGCCCAGCCGCTGGCCCGCCGTCCGGCACGCTTCCCGCACAGCACTTCAGGACCTGCCGCATGCCCATCGAGATTGAACGCAAATTCCTGGTGCTCGACGATTCCTGGCGCGCGCAGGCGCATCGGGTGGTGCCGATGGCGCAGGGGTATCTGAACGATCAGGCGGCGGCCGACGGCACCCCCCTGAAGATTTCCGTCCGGGTCCGGCTGGAAGGCGACGAAGCCCGGCTGAACCTCAAATCCCGCGAGGCCGGGCGCAGTCGGCTGGAGTTCGATTACGCGATCCCGGTCGACGACGCCCGCGCCATGCTCGATCGTTGCGTCGGCGGGCTGATCGACAAGCGACGCCATCTGGTCGAACACGCCGGACACCTGTGGGAGATCGACGAATTCCTCGGCGACAATGCCGGACTGGTGGTCGCCGAAGTCGAACTCGACGATCACGACGAAACCTTCGCGCATCCGTCCTGGCTGGGCACCGAAGTCACCGACGCCCTCCGTTATTACAATCTCGCCCTGGCCATGCGCCCGTATTCGCAGTGGAGCGAAGCGGAGAAAGCGGGCCGCGACCTGGAGTCCCCCGCATGCTCGTAATCGGTGTCGCCGGTACCGAACTCAC
The DNA here is from genome assembly GCA_041919915.1 of Lysobacteraceae bacterium. Classification (GTDB taxonomy): domain Bacteria; phylum Pseudomonadota; class Gammaproteobacteria; order Xanthomonadales; family Xanthomonadaceae; genus Lysobacter_I. The sequence continues at coordinate 2,808 of JAYRSY010000044.1, read as the reverse complement.
CGCGCAGGAACGCGACTGGCTGCGCCACGAGGCCTGCGCCGGCGTGATCCTGTTCAAGCGCAATTTCGCCTCGAAGGCGCAGGTGGCCGAACTGTCCGCGGCGATCCGCGAGGCCGCGTCGCGGCCGCAGTTGATCTGCGTCGACCAGGAAGGCGGGCGCGTGCAACGTTTCCAGGAGGGTTACAGCGCGCTGCCGCCGCTGGAGGGCTTTCACCGGCTGTACGCGAGCGATCCGGTGCGCGCGCTGGCGCTGGCCGAGGAGCACGCATGGCTGATGGCCAGCGAGATCCGCGCGACCGGTGTCGACCTGAGTTTCGCGCCGGTGGTCGATCTGGGACGCGGCAATCTCGCCATCGGCGATCGCGCGTTCTCGTCCGATCCCGACATCGTCGCCGAATTCACCCGCGCCTACGTCCGCGGCATGCACGGTGCGGGCATGGCGGCGACGCTCAAGCATTTCCCGGGGCACGGATCGGTGCTTGAAGACACCCATTTCGATGTCGCCGTCGACGATCGTCCGTTCGAGGTCATCCGCGACCACGACCTGGTGCCGTTCGTCGCCGGCATCGAGGCCCGGGCCGAAGCGGTGATGCTCGCCCACGTGACCTATCCGCAGGTGGCGCCGGAACCGGCGGGCTATTCGCCGTTCTGGATCCGGACCGTGCTGCGCGAGCGCATGGGGTTCCGCGGCGTGGTGTTCTCCGACGACATCGGCATGGCGGCTGCGTTCTCCGCCGGTGGCGTGAAACAGCGGATCGATGCCCATCTCGACGCCGGCTGCGACGTGGTGCTCGTGTGTCATCCCGAACTGGTGGAAGAATCGCTGGCCGCGGTGCGCGGACGCGATCCGCGCACCGACGCGGTCGCCGGTCTGATGGGGCGGGGCGCGACCGATTGGAGCGCGCTCCTGACCGAGCCGCGTTATCGCGACGCGCAGCAGCGGCTGTCCGATGCGCTGGGAGCGACCGCATGAGCGCGCCGACGCTTGCCGAGGTCCTGCCCACCGCGGACGTGATCCACGACCGCGCGACCCTCGATGCCGCGATCCTGCGCATGGCCGACGCGATCCGCGCCGACCATGCCGACGACATCGCCGCCGGTACGCCGCCGCTGTTCGTGACGATCATGCATGGCGGCATGCCGTTCGCGACCCAATTGGCCTTCGCGCTCGGCGAGCGCGGGCTGGATCTGGAATTCGATTACCTGCACGCGACGCGCTATCGCGGCAACACCTCCGGTTCCGGTCTGGCGTGGCTGCATCGTCCGGCGACGCCGATGCGCGGTCGTCGCGTGCTGCTGGCCGACGACATCCTCGACGAAGGCCACACGCTGCTCGCGGTGAAGCGCTGGTGCGAGGATCAGGGCGCGGCCGACGTACGCGTCGCGGTGCTCGCGCTGAAACGGCACGACCGCCGCGTCGAGGGCATCGAGGCCGATTATGTCGGCGTCGAGGTGCCCGATCGCTACGTGTTCGGCTACGGCATGGACTATCGCGAGCAGGGCCGCAACCTGCCCGCCATCTACGCATTGAAGGATTGACGCATGAGCGATGCGCCCGCGCTGGCGGTGATCGGCGGCACCGGTCTGTATCGGCTCGCCGAGCTGAGCGACATCGAAACGATACAGCCGGACACGCCTTACGGCGCGCCTTCGGGGCCGGTCCGCATCGGCATGTTCGCCGGTCGTCGGGTCGCGTTCCTCGCGCGTCACGGCGAAGGCCATTCGGTGCCGCCGCACCGGATCAACTATCGCGCCAATCTCGCCGCGCTGCAGGCGGTGGGCGCGGATCGCGTGCTCGCGCTCAACACGGTGGGCGGGATCACCGAGCGTTTCGGTCCGCGCGTGCTCGGCTGCCCGGATCAATTGATCGACTACACCTGGGGCCGCATCTCGACCCTCTGCGAAGAACCGGGCACCGATGTCCTGCACGTTGATTTCGGCGATCCGTACTCGTCCGCACTGCGTCGCGACGTGCTGGCCGCGGCCGCGAGGGCTGGCGTGGACGTGGTCGATGGCGGCTGTTACGGCGCGACCCAGGGGCCGCGTCTCGAAACGAAGGCCGAGATCGCGCGCATGCGCCGCGACGGGTGTGATCTGGTTGGCATGACCGGCATGCCCGAAGCCGGCCTGGCGCGTGAACTGGGTCTCGAATACGCCTGCCTTGCGATCGTCGCGAACTGGGCCGCCGGTGCGGGCCCCGATCCCGACGAACAGATCACGCTGCAGGAAGTCCTCGCCAACGTCGACGCCGCGAGCGCGGGACTCGGCCCGCTGCTGACCGCGCTGCTCAAGCACGACTGAACGCGCTGCGACGGGCGATGCGCCCTGTTCCCGATGCGCCGGCGTGGAGGTCGATGCGCATGCCGATACACGTGTCGATACGCGTGTCCATACGCGTGTCGATGCGTTCGCCGCGAAACGATTGATGCGGCGTATCGCGGTGCGTTTCGCGGCATGTTCCACGAGGTTCCGGTCTCGCCGGCGGCGATCCGCGTCGTCCCCGGGCGGCGTGCCGTGCGTCGGCTCGCGACCGCCGGTCCTCTTGCGTACCGGTTCGTCTCAGGCATACTCGCGCCTGTGCGCCGACCCCCATGGCGACGCACGACACCGCATCCCAATCGAGGTCATTAGGAATATGCCGTACGGAACAGTGAAATGGTTCAACGACGCCAAGGGATTTGGCTTTATCGCTCCCGAGGATGGCAGTGCCGATGTGTTCGTGCATTTTTCGGCGATCAACGCCAAGGGCTTCCGCAGTCTGCAGGAAGGTCAGCGCGTGAGTTATGAAGTGACGACGGGGCCGAAAGG
>JAYRSY010000043.1:0-22137 GCA_041919915.1 Lysobacteraceae bacterium | reverse complement strand
CGACGAGGTCGACGGTGGCGCCGGCACTGCCGACCTGGAAGCGGATGAACTTCGGAATCACGACGCGGAAGTCGAGGCGCGCATTGGCGTTGAGCGCACCCGCACCGGTCTGGAAGTCGGATTCGGCAGCGGCGGGCAGCGCGGCGGCCAGGCCAAGCGCAAGCGCGCCGACGGTGGCGAGAACGCGGGTCTTGTTCGTATGGATCATATTGCTGGAGTCCCCTTGATTGATATGGCCTATGGAGTACTGCGCCCGGATACGAAGCAGAAAGCGTGCCATTCGCCCCACTTTGGGAAGCGCCGGCACTGCGGCCATGTTTTGTGATTGACAGCGCAGATCACGTCGTCGATTCCGATCGTGTTCACCGAAATCACGTCCAGAGTGGACGCGATGCGTCGATGTCGGTCGCATCGCACTGCCGGGAGACAACCTTTTTTTCGTAGATGAAAGCAATTGCCGTATCGAAAACGATAGCTTCAAGCGATCGATATCCGCGCCGCGCTTCCGCGCAGCCGTCCGGCATGCCAGCGAAAACGGAAACGCCGCCGGACCATGCCGGCGGCGTTCAGGACGCATCAGTGCGCGCGATCAGAGCGAGCCCACGCGCACCCAGTCGCGGCCATCGCATTGATACAGATCGAAATCGATATCCACGAAATAGCCCATCGTGCTTTCGTCGCAGACCATGCCGGCCTCCTTGTCGCTGATGGTCTCGGCGCCGCGCGCCTGCACCGGCCCGGCGAGGACGGGGCCGAAGACGAACACGGCGGCGGCGAGGGCGATGGCGAATCTGGCTTTCATGCGATAGCTCCTTGTGCATGCATCGCGGGTCCTGGTCGGGAGGACGCGTCGAGACCCGCAGGCGCCGCCTCCTGCGGCGCAGCGTCTAGCAGGCCGTGACCGGATGATGTCGGTCGTGACGCGAGGACACAACGGCGCCCCGATCGCAGGCCCGACGCGGCCGATGCGTCACGTCAGGCGATCGCCGGCAACGCCTGCTCCAGCGCGGAGGGACGACCGAGGTGATATCCCTGCCCGTATTCGATCCCCAGTTCGATCAGGATCGCGAGCTCGGCCGCGGTCTCCACACCCTCGACGACGATGGTCGCGTGGGTGCCCGCGGCGAAGGCCCGGATCGCCGACACCATGGTCTGCCTGCGCACGTCCCGATCGATGCCGCGGGTCAGCGAGATGTCGAGCTTGATGATGTCCGGCGCGATATCGAGGATGTGCCGCAGCGAGGCGAACCCGGCGCCGGCGTCATCGATCGCCACCAGCACGCCCCGGTTGCGCAACAGCCGCAGCGACGCGCACAACGCCGTGTAGTCGACAACGGTGGTGTGCTCGGTGATCTCGACGATCACCCGGGTCATGTCGTGGGCCGACAGCAGCGCCTCGAATCCCTGCGATGCGATGGTGTCCGGCGATGCGTTGATCGACAGCCGATACGGCCTCGGGATGTCATCGAGCCGATCGAGCGCCGCGCGCGCCGCTTCGAGTTCCAGCACGCGGGCGAGCCCGACCTCGGCCGCCTGCGCGAACCAGACATCGGGCGACGACGTCCCTCGCGGAAAGCGGGACAGGGCTTCCACCGCGAACACATGGCCATCGATCAGCGACACCATCGGCTGGAAGACGATGTCGATGCCGCGCGTGCGGATCAGGGCCTCGATCCCGTCGATCCGCTCCGCCCGCTGGCGTTCGGCGACACGGTCGGCCTCGACGCGTCCGCGATAGTCGTCGAGCAGCCCCGAGTATTCGATCGCATGGCCGACCACGGCACCGACCAGCGTCGCCATCATGTCCATGACCCGGATATCCTCGTCGCGATACGCGCGCGGATACGGCGAAAGCACCTTGAGCACGCCGAACGGACGTCGCTCGTGCAGCAGCGGCATGGTCAGCATCGAACGCAGACCGACGCGCCGGCACGCTTCGCGGTTGACGCGCGCGTCGGTTTCGGAATCGTCGCACCGCAGCACCTCGTTGCCGGCGATGCACAGTCCCGAGAGACTGGCGGCGAGCGGGATCCTCAGACCGAGCTGGGACTCCGCCGAGCCGCAGGCCGCCCAGTACACCAGCGCGTCGCCATCGACGATCTCGACGACCGCGCCGGTGGAGCGCGTGAGTTCCTGCGCGCGCCGGATCACCGCGCCCACGACCCGGTTCGGATCGTGTGCGAGCTGCACGATTTCGTTCTGCGCGGCGATGATGCGGGCATACAGCCCGTCGGCCGCCTTCGGCCGCGCGCGGATCTTCTTCGCGCCCCGTTCACCGGCGGCGCTGCTGTCGCGTGAAGCATCCCTGTCCATGCCCTGTCGCCTGTCCGCAACGTGCGCGCTGTCGAAGCAGTTCCGGCGAGTGATACGCCGCGGGAGAAGCCTCGTCAAGCGCCTGCGACGAGCGGCATCGCCGCGAAGCGCGCACATGCCGGAAACACCGGAATTCACTGGAAATCGATGCATCCCGGCGATCGGACACGGCGTCCGCGATTGATCGCACCGATGATGATCGCGGCGTCATGCACGCGACCGGCAAGACACGACACGCCGCGAACGGAAACGCCACCGCGCGGGCGCGGTGGCGTCGTGATCGTGTCCGCAATCGGAACGTCGTCAGCGTCCGTCGGCCGCCTTCGGCGCTTGCGCTGGCGCGGGCGCGGCGGCAGGTTTGGGCGCGGGATTGCGGACGAATTCGTCGAGCCACGCATCGCTCTCGGCCAGCATGTGCAGGATCGATTCACGAGCGCGGTAACCGTGGCTTTCCTTGGGCAGCATCACCAGTCGCGCGGTGCCACCGAGCCCCTTGACCGCGGCGAACATGCGCTCGCTCTGGATCGGGAAGGTGCCCGAGTTGTTGTCCTCCTCGCCATGGATCATCAGCAGCGCGTCCTTGATGTTCTCGGCGTAGTTGAACGGCGACATCGTCTGGTAGGTGTCCTTGGCGGCCCAGTAGTTGCGCTCCTCGGCCTGGAAGCCGAAGGGCGTCAGCGTCCGGTTGTACGCGCCGCTGCGGGCGATGCCGGCCTTGAACAGCCGGGTGTGCGCGAGCAGGTTCGCGGTCATGAACGCGCCGTAGGAATGACCGCCGATGGCGATGCGATCGCGATCGGCCACGCCACGGCGTACGACTTCATCGACCGCGGCCTCGGCGCTGGCGATCAGCTGCGGCAGGTAAGTGTCGTTCGGCTCCTTGTCCCCTTCGCCGACGATCGGCATCGACGGATCGTCGAGCACGGCATAGCCGCGGGCGAGGAACGGATGCGGGCCCCAGTAGCCGATGTAATTGAAGCGGTACGGCGAATCGGTGACCTGCGACGCCGCGCTGGCGGATTTGAACTCGGCCGGATAGGCCCACATCAGCAACGGCAGCGGCTTGTCTCGGCCCGGCTCGAAGCCCGGCGGCAGATACAGCGTCGCGGTCAGTTCCACGCCGTCCTTGCGCGTGTAGCGGATCTGTTCCTTCTTCACGTCCTTCAGCTGCGGCGTGGGGTGCGCGAACGCGGTCAGCGCGACCGGCGCGCCCTTGCCGGCGAGATCGACGCGATAGAAGTTCTGCGGTTCGGTCGGCGATTCGCGGGTGATCAGCACTTTCGACGCATCGCGATCGAGCACCGCGGCCACCGTCGAATAGGTCGGTGCCTCGGAGCGGAACAGGCGCTGCTTGCTCAGATCGTCGAGGTTCCAGCGATCCAGGAACGGGCGATCGCCTTCGGACGAGGCGCCGTCGCCGATCAGGTACACGCTCTTGCCGTCGGCGCTGAACATCAGCCGCGGGAACCCGTTCGCATCGCGCTCGGTGACCGGACTGCCCGGATCGTTGTAGCGGTCCTCGCTGGAACCTTCGAACACCAGCTTCGGCGCGGCCGCCGGCGTGTCGGGCGCGACCTTCCAGCTCTTGACCCGGCGCGTCTTCCACCAGTATTCGCTGATCAGCGCGACATCGCCGCGCCCCCATTCGATGCCGGCGTAGCGCGTGGCGAGCCTGGCCAGCACCACCGGCGACGCGTCGAACGGCGCCGCCTGCATGAACACGTGGTCGCGGAACTCGACCTGCTTCGACGGGTCGCCGCCGTCCTGCGCCTCGGCCCAGACGAGGGTCGCGGGGGCATCGCTGCGCCAGCCGATCGCACGCACGCCGGTGGTGGTGGCGTCGTTGCCGCTGGGCAGACCTTCGAACAGCGGCAGCTTCGCGACCTCATGCAGCACCTTGCCGTCGAGATCGCGCACTTCGATGCGGCGCGGGAAGAAGTTCATCGGCACCACGTACGAGAACGGGCGTTCGATGCGCTGCGACAGCAGATGCTTGCCGTCGGGCGATGGCGACAGGCCGACGAAGAGATCGGGCTTGCCGACGTTGCGGACCTTGCCGTCCACCCCGACCAGCGCAGGCTGCACGCGCAGGTAATGTTCGAGCGTGCGCTCGTCGCTCGGGCTGCGCAGCATGTCCGGATAGGTGCGCAACTGGCGCACCGCGCCTGCACCGCGCACTTCCTGGGTGTTCGGCCCGGTGGGCACGATGTCGGCCTGCGGCGCGCCGCCCTGGCCCACGCGCAGGTTCACCAGCAGATGGCGGCTGTCGGGCATCCAGCGCAGGCCGCCGCTGACCGTGTTCAACGGCTGATCCAGCAGCTTCCGCGCCTTGCGCGCGCCCACATCCACCAGCCACAGCGCGTTGCCGCCGGTGTAGGGATCCTGCTGGTTGAGCGCGAGGTACTTCTGGTCCGGCGACCACGTCACCGCGGCCAGCGACAGCGGCTGCGGCAGGCCCTCGATGCGCATTTCCCTGCCGGTCGCCACGTCCATCAGCCACAGGTCGGTGACGAACGAGAACCGGCTGGGCGAATAACTGCGGGGATTCAGGCGCAGCCCGGCGAGCTTGAGCTCCGGCTGCGCGACCAGCGCGATCGACGGCAGCGGCGGCGTCTGCTGCAGCGCGATCAGATCGCGGCGCGGACTGAGCGAGACCTGCGGCGGACGCGGGGCGTCGACGATCGCCTTCAGCTCGGCCGCGGGCTCGCGGTAACCACCGGCGGGCTGCCCCGGGGCGCCGCCCGCGGGTTGCTGGGCGAAAGCGGCGACCGGTGTCGCGAGCGCGAGGGCCAGCAGGGCCGGCAGGATCAGTGGACGGAAGACGGGGCGACGGGCTGACATGGCGGCGACTCTTCACGAGGGCGATCCCCCCATCATGGCGGCGCGCACCGGTCGGGCCATGCGCCACAGGTCATGCACCACCGGCCCGGACAGCGCCGCCGGCATTCATCGTTCCATCGCGAGAAAGCGATATACTGCGCGCCCTCCCCCGCCGAGGGGCGCTGCAAGCCCGGCCACGCGCCCGGGATCAGGCTCGGCGGAGGTCTACACCGCACCAACGGCGCCCGTTCACTGCCCCCGGACCGCCACGGGGCACTCAACGGAAGATCATCGCCATGAACGCACAGATCAAACCCCTGCAGGACTACAAGGTCGCCGACATCTCGCTCGCCGACTGGGGCCGCAAGGAAATCGAGATCGCCGAGCACGAAATGCCGGGCCTGATGTCGATCCGCAAGAAGTACGCCGAGACCAAGCCGCTGAAGGGCGTGCGCGTCACCGGTTCGCTGCACATGACCATCCAGACCGCGGTGCTGATCGAGACCCTGAAGGACGTCGGCGCCGACGTGCGCTGGGCCTCGTGCAACATCTTCTCGACCCAGGACCACGCCGCCGCCGCGATCGCCGCCACCGGCACGCCGGTGTTCGCGTGGAAGGGCGAGACCCTGGAAGAGTACTGGGACTGCACTCTCGACGCCGTGACCTTCCCGGGCGGCAAGGGCCCGGAACTGGTCGTCGACGACGGCGGCGACGTGACCCTGCTGATCCACAAGGGCTATGAGCTCGAAAACGGCAGCGACTGGGTGAACACCCCGTCGGGCCCGCACGAAGAACAGATCATCAAGAACCTGCTCAAGCGCGTCGCCAAGGAGCGCCCCGGCTTCTGGACCAACGTGGTCAAGGACTGGAAGGGCGTCTCCGAAGAGACCACCACCGGCGTGCACCGCCTGTACCAGCTGGCCGAAGCCGGCAAGCTGCTGGTCCCGGCGATCAACGTCAACGACTCGGTCACCAAGTCGAAGTTCGACAACCTCTACGGCTGCCGCGAATCGCTGGCCGACGGCCTGAAGCGCGCGATGGACGTGATGCTGGCCGGCAAGGTCGCCGTGGTCTGCGGTTACGGCGACGTCGGCAAGGGCTCGGCGCACTCGCTGCGCGCCTACGGCGCCCGCGTCATCGTCACCGAGATCGATCCGATCTGCGCGCTGCAGGCGGCGATGGAAGGCTACGAGGTGAAGACGCTGGAAGATACGCTCGGCACGGCCGACATCTACGTCACCACGACCGGCAACAAGGACGTGATCACCTACGACCACATGCTCGGCATGAAGGACCAGGCGATCGTCTGCAACATCGGCCACTTCGACAACGAGATCCAGGTCGACCGCCTCAACGAGAGCGACGCGCAGAAGATCAACATCAAGCCGCAGGTCGACAAGTACAAGCTGTCGAACGGCCGCGAGATCTTCCTGCTGGCCGAAGGCCGCCTCGTCAATCTCGGCTGCGCCACCGGCCACCCGAGCTTCGTGATGTCGAACTCGTTCTCGAACCAGACTCTCGCGCAGATCGACCTGTGGGCGAACAAGGATTTCTACTCGCCGAAGGTCTACATCCTGCCGAAGAAGCTCGACGAGGAAGTCGCGCGCCTGCACCTGGAGAAGATCGGCGTGAAACTGACCACCCTGACCGCCGCGCAGGCCGAATACCTCGGCGTCCCGGTCCACGGTCCGTTCAAGCCGGAGCACTACCGCTACTGATCGTCGCCGCGACAGCGCGATGCATCACCTCGACGGGCGCTTCGGCGCCCGTCGTCGTTTCCGCCGAGCGGTCGGACTCGGCATACAAGCGCGGCGACGGAACGACGACCCGCGGGACTACACCCGGCGCTTCTCCAGTTTCCGCGCCAGCGTGCGCCGGTGCAGACCGAGGCGGCGTGCGGTTTCGGAGATGTTGAATCCGGTCTCGACCAGAGTCTCGTGGATGCGTTCCCATTCGAGCGTCTTGATCGAGGTCTTGCGCGCGCTGACCTGTACGTCCACATCGCCCTCGCCGCGGCGGAACGCGGCCTCGATGTCGTCGGTGTTCGACGGCTTGGCGAGGTAGTGCATCGCGCCGAGCTTGATCGCTTCCACGGCGGTCGCGATGCTGGCGTAACCGGTGAGCACGACGATCAGCATGTCCGGATCGTGCAGGTGCAGATCCTTCACCCATGCCAGACCGGAGGCGTTGCCGGCGAGCTTCAGATCGACCACGGCATGGGTGGGCGCGAAGCCATCGAGCATCGTCGACAACGACTCGTCGCCCGTGGCGCTGCGCACCGTGTAGCCACGACGCTCGAACGAGCGCGCCAGGGTGCGCGCGAACGCCACGTCGTCCTCGACGATGAGCAGTCTGCGTTCAGCGGTCATGGTCGTGTGCCTCGTCGAATGCCGCGTCGAATGTCCGCACCGATGCGGGGCCGTCATGATGGTCGGCATGATCATCGTGGTCATGATCGTGGTCGTCGATGACGATCGCGGCCAGCGGCAGGGTGACGGTGACCGCGGCGCCGCGCTGCGGCAGATTGCGCACCGCGAGTCGTCCGCCCAGCGTCCGTGCCACGTTGACCGACAGGAACAGACCCAGACCGCCGCCGGCACGCCCCTTGGTCGAGTTGTAGGGCGTGCCCAGCCGTTCGAGCACATCGGCATGAAATCCGGGGCCGGCATCGCGGACCTCGATCACCAGATCGTCGTCGCGGCAACGCACGTCCAGTTCGACCCGTGATGGTGACGCTTCGAGCGCATTGTCGAGGATGTTGAACACCATCTGCCGCAATCCGGCATCGGCGACGATCCACGGATCCACGTCGCAGGCGTGCGCATAGCGGAAATCGGCCGCGTTGCTCAGCGTGCGCCACTGCTCGGCGAGTTCGTCGAGGAAGGCGTGCAGCGTCGTCTGCACCGGCGCTTCGCCGCGCGTTTTCCCGGCCGCCAGCAGGATGTTGGTGACGATCGATTTGCAGCGTGCGACCTGCGCCTGCATCTCGACCAGATCGTGGTAGATCTCCGCTTCGGACGACATCGACGGCAGGTGCTGCCAGTCGCCGAGGATCACCGACAGCGTCGACAGCGGCGTGCCCAATTCGTGCGCGGCGCCCGAGGCGAGCAGCCCCATGCGCACGATGTGTTCCTCCTCCGCCGCGCGCTGGCGGAGCTCGGCGAGACGCGCGTCCCGCTCGCGGAGGATGCCGCCGATGCGGGCGATGAACACCACCAGCAGCGCGGCGATCAGCAGGAAGCAGATCAGCAGCCCCTGCACGTAGGGATCAGCCAGCCCCTTCGACAGATCGACCTCGATCCGGATCGGACTGGGCACCGCGATCAGCGCCGCGACGCTCAGCCCGGTGGCGGCGGCGACGATCCAGTTGCCCGGCGGGCGCAGCAGCACGGTCGACAGCGCCACCTGCAGCAGGAACAGGAACACGAAGGGATTGGTGATGCCGCCGCCGAGATGCAGTTGCAGAGCGAGCGATGCGACATCGACCAGCAGCGCGGCCAGCAGCGCGTTGTTGCTGACGCGCCCGGTCCGCCACCAGACGAACTGGCTGCCGAGGTTGAACACGGCCAGCCCGGCCAGGACGCCGAGCATCGCGTGCAGCGGCAGCGGGATGCGCAAGCCGAAATGGACGACGAGGATGGTCAGCAATTGCCCGACCACCGCGATCCAGCGCAACTGGATGAGCTGCTGCATGCTGCGCAGACCGGCATGCGGCGCCGACGCGGGCAGGCGCGGCCCGCGCAGGGCGCCGGCCACGGTTTCCGCGGCGGAGGGAGCAGCAGCAGGCGCCTGCATGGGGCCGGTCTCGTCAGCGGACGAACGTGTCGCGACGATCTTGCCGCAAACGGCGCCCGGACACGAGCAGACAGCCGCCCCCGATCGCGGCGAGCGCGGCCAGCCCGAACCATGTCAGGGCATAGGACAGATGGGAATCGCGGAATCGCACCACGGTCAGGCCGCCCCGCGGCCAGTTATCCACGGCGTCGGCATCGGCGGCGGCATCGACGAAGAACGGCGCGACCGCCTCCGCCGGCAGGCCGCGGCTGCGCGCGATCGCGGCGATGTCGCGGGAGTACCAGCGCTCTTCGTCCGGGCGGTTGCGTCGCAGGAAACCGCCCCCGGGTTCGTTCATCCGCAGCAGGCCGACGACCTCGACGCGCCCTGCGGGCGGCGGCGCGCCGACCGCGCCGCCGGGGACGAACCCGCGGTTGACGAAGAGGATGTCGCCGTCCGTCGTGCGCAGCGGCGCGAGCGCCCAGTGACCGGCACCGAGCTCGGTCACGGCCTGGGTGCGCGTCTCGGGCACCGCCAGGAACGTACCGACGAGACGCACGCGGCGGTAGCCGTCGCGCACTTCGTCGACGGTCGACCACCGTGATCGCACCGGCGGCGCGACCGGCGCGGCGCGAAGACGCGCTTCGACCCGCGCGATCAGCGCATCCTTCCAGGCCATGCGCTGCAGCTGCCACACGCCGAGCGCGACGAAGCCGGCGAAAGCGATCGCCAACAGCGCGGAGAACGCCACCGTCCATGCCGATCCGGCACGGCGCGCACCCGGAAACGCCGCGATCGCGGACGCCGTCACGGCAGGCTCTGCATCTCGTGGGCGCCCGGCATCATGTTGCTGTTGAGATGATGCATCACCCACAGCGAACCGCTGAGCACGATCACCACCAGGACCGCGGTGAAGACCAGGGCCAGCAGGTTCCAGCCGCCTTCCGACTTCGCGTTCATGTGCAGGAAATAGACCATGTGCACGACGATCTGGACGGCCGCGAACGCCAGCAGCACAACCGCGAGCGCGGTAGAATCGCGGATGTCGCCGCTCATCACCAGCGCGAACGGAATCGCGGTCAGCACGACCGAGAGCAGGAAGCCGGTCAGATACTCGCGGGCCGAGACGTGCGGAATGCCGTCGTCGTGGCCGTGGTGCACGTCGTCATGCATGTCGTGATGCGCGTCCGGATGGCCGGCAAGGCGCAGGTCCTGCGGGGAATGGCGGTCGGAATGGCTCATGGCAGCACGCCCATCAGATAGACGAAGGTGAACACGCCGATCCAGACGACGTCGAGGAAGTGCCAGAACATCGACAGACAGGCGATCCGGCGCATGTGCTCGCGGCTCAGGCCGGAACGGGCCACCTGCACGCACAGCACCAGCAACCAGACGATGCCGAAGAACACGTGCAGGCCATGGGTGCCGACCAGCGCGAAGAACGACGACAGGAACGCGCTGCGCTGGGGCCCCGCGCCCTCGTGGATCATGTGCGCGAATTCGTACAGTTCGATGCCGAGGAAGGCGGCGCCGAGCGCCCCGGTCGCCAGCAGCCAGGCGATCGTGGCGCCGCGACGGCGGTTCTGCATCGCGATCATCGCGAATCCGTAGGTGATCGACGACAGCAGCAGCACCGCGGTGTTGACCGCCACCAGCCGCAGATCGAACAGATCGGCGCCCGATGGTCCGGCTGCGTAACTGCGCCCGAGCACGCCGTAGGCGGCGAACAGGCAAGCGAAGATCATCAGGTCGCTCAGCAGATACAGCCAGAACCCGAACAGGGTGCCGTTCTGCGGGTGGTGCCGGCCCTCCCGGTCCAGGAAAACCGGGCTGCCGTCGTCGTGGTACAGGGCGATGGCGTCAGACATGGGCGGCCTCCAACTGCGCGGTGCGCGCACGTTCGACCGCATCGACCTCGGCCGCCGGCACGTAGTGATCGCGGTCGAGATCGAAACTGTTCCAGATCGCGTAGACCACGATCGCCACCAGCGTCGCGATCGCCGCCCACCACACGTGCCAGACCATCGCGAACCCGCAGGCGGTGCTCAGCACCGCCAGGACGACGCCCGCCGCGGTGTTGTTCGGCATGTGGATGTCGATGAAACCGGAGGTCGGACGCACGAAACCGCGACGCTTCATGTCCCACCAGGCATCGGTGTCGTGGACCACGGGCGTGAAGGCGAAGTTGTAGGCCGGCGGCGGCGACGAGGTCGCCCACTCCAGCGTGCGTCCGCCCCAGGGATCGCCGGTGACGTCGCGCAACCGCTCGCGGCGGCGGAAGCTGACGAACAGGCAGATGAGGAATGCGGCGATGCCGATCGCGATCAGGAAGGCGCCGAATGCGGCGATCTGGAACCAGATCTGCAGCGACGGATCGTCGAAGTGGCTCATGCGGCGGGTGACGCCCATCAGGCCGAGCACGTACAGCGGCGTGAACGCGAACCAGTAACCGGCGAGCCAGAACCAGAACGACACCTTGCCCCAGAAATCGTCGAGCCTGAAACCGAAGGCCTTGGGGAACCAGTGGGTCATCGCCGCGAACAGGCCGAACACCACGCCACCGATGATCACGTTGTGGAAATGCGCGACCAGGAACAGGCTGTTGTGCAGCACGAAGTCCGCCGGCGGCACCGCCAGCAGCACGCCGGTCAGGCCGCCGACGACGAACGTGACCATGAAGCCCACCGTCCACAGCATCGGCACCTCGAAACGGATGCGGCCGCGGTACATGGTGAACAGCCAGTTGAAGATCTTCGCGCCGGTCGGGATCGAGATGATCATCGTGGTGATGCCGAAGAACGAGTTGACGCTCGCGCCCGAGCCCATGGTGAAGAAATGGTGCAGCCAGACCAGGTACGAGAGCACGGTGATGCAGACCGTGGCGTACACCATCGAGGAGTAGCCGAACAGGCGCTTGCCCGAATGGGTGGACACGATCTCGGAGAACACGCCGAACACCGGCAGGATCAGGATGTAGACCTCCGGATGGCCCCAGATCCAGATCAGGTTCACGTACATCATGGCGTTGCCGCCGAGATCGCTGGTGAAGAAGTTGGTCGCCAGATAGCGATCCAGCGTCAGCAGCGCCAGCGCCGCCGTGAGCACCGGAAACGAGACCACGATCAGCACGTTGGTGCACAGCGCGGTCCAGGTGAAGACCGGCATCTTCATCATCGTCATGCCGGGCGCGCGCATCTTGATGATGGTCACCAGCAGATTCACGCCCGACAGCAATGTGCCGATGCCCGCCACCTGCAGCGACCAGAGGTAGTAATCGACGCCGGTCGATGGACTGAAGGCGATTCCAGACAGCGGTGGCATCGCCAACCAGCCGGCGGTGGAGAATTCGCCGAAGAACAGCGACATCATCACCAGCACGGCGCCGCCGGCGGTCATCCAGAAGCTGAAGTTGTTCAGGAACGGAAAGGCGACGTCGCGCGCGCCGATCTGCAGCGGCACCAGATAGTTCATCAGCCCGGTGACCAGCGGCATCGCCACGAAGAAGATCATGATCACGCCATGGGCGGTGAAGATCTGGTCGTAGTGATGCGGCGGCAGATAACCCAAGCTGTCGCCGAAGGCCATCGCCTGCTGCAGGCGCATCATCAGCGCGTCGGCGAAACCGCGCAGCAGCATCACCAGACCCAGCACGACGTACATGATGCCGATCTTCTTGTGATCGATGCTGGTGAACCACTCTTTCCAGAGGTATCCCCACAGGCGGTATTTCGTGATCACGGCGACCAGGGCGAGGCCGACGAGGGCCGTGCCGATGAAGGTGGCCATCACGATCGGTTCGTGCAGCATGGGAATGTCCGCCAGCGACATGCGCCCGAAGATCGGAGAGTGCTCGGCGGCGACGGTTTGTAGGGACATCGGGAGTTCCGGAAGGCTTGAAAGGGGGCTTGGAGAGCGGATCAATACGCGCCTGCCGCCATCCCCGACAGGTCGACGAGCGGGGGACGGTTCTGCGGCGCTTCGCAGACGTCCGCGGACACGTAGGCGCCGAGGCGGGGATCGCCGCGTCGCGGCATCGCCAGCTTGCTCAGGCCGTCCTTGCCGAGCCCGCCGGCCGCGTCGATCGCCATCATCTGGTTCATGCACAGCCGCGCGGTGTCGACGCAGCGATTGACGACCGCATCGAACAGACCGTCGTCGACGCTGCCGTAGCGACGCACGGGATCGCGCGCGCTGGGCTTCTCCAGATCGAGGTAGACCGCGCGGCTCAGGCGCAGGTCGGCGGCGCGCTGCTCGCCGACCCAGCGCTCGAAGCCGGCATCGGACAGGCCGCGGAGCCGGAAGCGCATGTGCGAGAACCCGGCGCCGCTGTAGTTCGCGGAAAAGCCCTGGTATTCGCCCGGCGCGTTGATGACCGCGTTCAGGTTCGACTCCATGCCGGGCATGCCGTAGATCATGCCGGCCATCGCCGGCACATAGAACGTATTCATCACCGAGGACGCGGTGATGCGGAAATGCACCGGGCGATCCACCGGCAGCGCGACTTCGTTCACCGTGGCGACGCCCTGCTCCGGATAGATGAACAGCCACTTCCAGTCGAGCGCGACCACCTGCACTTCCAGCGGCTTCACGTTCGCGGGCACCGGACGTCCGGCCGAGAGCCGGTCCAGCGGACGCGCGGGATCCAGCAGATGCGTGCTGATCCAGGTCACCGCACCGAGCGCGATGATGATCAGCAGCGGCACGCCCCAGATGACCAGTTCGAGCTGGGTGGAGTGGTCCCAGTCCGGCGTGTAGCGGGCCGCGGTGTTCGACGCGCGGTAGCGCCAGGCGAACCACAGCGTCAGCGCGATCACCGGTACGATCACGATCAGCATGAGCAGGGTGGCGACCACGATCAGGTCGCCCTGACGCGCGGCGATGTCGCCGGACGGCCGCAGTACCACGAGATCGCAGCCCGAAAGGAGGCCGGCCAGTGCGACCCAGAACACGGCCCGCAGGCCTGCGCGCACGACACGCATGAGATGAATCCATGTCCGAATTGATCGGCGTCAATATAGGAACCCGGTGGACCTGACACGATTGGACGTTTTGTCCTATGGTCCCGGAGCCCTGTCCGCGTCACTCTATGCGCGTCGAAACACCACCCCGACCGCCCCGATGACCTCCGCCGCCGGCCATACCGCATCCACCCACGACCATGGCGCCAAGGCGCATCCGGATGTCGCCCCCGGCGAGATCGCCGTCGGCGTCGTGATCGGTCGCGCCTCGGAGTACTTCGACTTCTTCGTCTACGGCATCGCCTCGGCGCTGGTCTTCCCGGCGGTGTTCTTTCCGTTCGTCTCGCCGCTCGAAGGCACGCTCTACGCCTTCGCGATCTTCGCCCTCGCCTTCCTCGCGCGGCCGTTCGGCACGATGCTGTCGATGTCGGTGCAGGCGCGCTGGGGCCGCGGCGTCAAACTGATCGTGGCGCTGTTCCTGCTCGGCACCGCGACCGCGGGCATCGCCTTCCTGCCGGGATACGAGGCGATCGGCGGCGTTTCGATCGCCCTGCTCGCGTTCTTCCGCATCCTGCAGGGATTCGCGTTGGGCGGCTCATGGGACGGCCTGCCCTCGCTGCTGGCGCTGAACACGCCGAAGGAGCGCCGCGGCTGGTACGCGATGCTCGGCCAGCTCGGCGCACCGGTCGGATTCATCGTCGCCGCCGGCGTCTTCGCGTTTCTCCACGCCAACCTGGGCGAATCCGATTTCGTCGCCTGGGGCTGGCGCTACCCGTTCTTCGTCGCCTTCGCGATCAACGTCGTGGCGCTGTTCGCGCGCCTGCGCATCGTGGTCGCCGAGGAATACCAGGACAAGATGCACGAGCTCGACCTCGAACCCACGCCCGTCGGCGAACTGATGCGCGCCAAGGGCCGGCACGTGATCATCGGCGCGTTCGCCGCGCTGGCGAGCTACGCGCTGTTCCACATCGTCACGATCTTTCCGCTGTCGTGGATCCGGCTGTACTCCGATCAGTCGATCGCCGGCTTCCTCGCGATCCAGATCCTCGGCGGCTTCATCGCGATCGGCGCGACGATCGCCTCGGGCCTGATCGCCGACCGCATCGGCCGCGCACGCACGCTCGGTGGACTCGCGATCGCCATCGCGATGTTCAGCGGCTTCGCCCCCACGCTGATGGGCGCCGGCACGATCGGCCAAGGCGCGTTCGTACTGATCGGTTTCGTGCTGCTCGGCCTGTCCTACGGCCAGGCCGCCGGCGCGGTCACCGCCAACTTCGGTCGTCATTACCGCTACACCGGTGCCGCGCTCACCGCCGATCTGGCCTGGATCATCGGCGCCGCGTTCGCGCCGCTGGTGGCGCTGGGTCTGTGCGCGTATTTCGGCTTGGCGTGGCTGGGCGCCTACCTGCTCTCCGGCGCCATCGGCACCCTCGCCGCACTCGCGATCAACCGGGCGCGGAATTTCAAGAGCTGAAGCGACATCGTGATCGTCGACGCGCGCGGCAGTGCCGCGCAGAGGGTCGGATCAGCCCCGCCAACCCGCATGCGTTTCCCAGAACGCCACCGCGCGCCGGTACGCCTCACGGTCGATCGGCACGCCGGAGCCGCCCTCCTCCACGCCGAGCGCGTTGCGCAGCATCGTGATCGGCGTCATCGGGGTTTCCTCGGGCGTCATCGTGTAAAGGCAGCCGACGATGCCCCAGTCGGCGTCGACCGGCGTGCCTTCCTTCGCCATCTGGTCGCGGTCGTAGAGGATGACGATCAGGTATTCGGCGACCGGCGGTTCGACGCCTTCGAACCAGCGCACCAGCACCGGCAATTCGCGGGTGTTGCGGGCCTCGTACGCGGAGCGCAGGAGATGACGATTGCCGTCGTCGATCGGAATGGTCATGCACCGGGTCGAGGTCCAGTTGCGATGCACATGCAGTTTGCAGAACGGGGCGTAGCCGTCGAGCACGGCCACCGGGGCTTCCTCGTTCAGACGCTGCACGAACTGCTCCGGGCTGCAGTCCTGGATCGTGTTGCGGCGCGGCTCGGTCGGAAAAAGGCGGGGACGGGCGAACTCGGTGAGGACGATGGACATTGCGACGACCGATGGCGGGATCGCTGCAGTCTATGCGCTGCCCAGGACCGGTTGAAGCCGGTCGTCCCTCATCCGTCCGTGTCGCACGATCCGCCGCCTCACCAGTCGAACGACAGCGACAGATTCACGCTGCGGCCCGGCCGGGTATGGAAGTCGATGTCGCTGGCGGTCGCGGACACGCCACGCACGGTATTCCAGTCCCAGTAGCGGCGGTCGGTGGCGTTCTGGACCGCGAGATTGAGACGCAGCGACGGCAGCGGCCGCCACCAGGCGTAGAGATCGAACACGGCATGCCCCGGCGCATGGAACAGCGGACCGGCGGTCTCGTCGAGCGCGGACTGGCGGGCGACGCCGGTCGCGATCGCCTCCAGGCCCCAGTCGCGATTCACCGGCTCCCAACTCGCGCCCAGCACCAGCTTCCCCGGCGCGACGCTGTTGAGCGGCGTATCGCGGGCGAGATCGCGGCCGCGGGCCCACGCGACGCTGGCACGGAACTCCCAGTCGGTCGCGGCGGCCGGCGTCCACGTGGTTTCGGCTTCGATGCCTTCGATTCGCGCGCGCGAACGATTCACCGACTGGAAGACGAGCGCGCCGCTGACCGGATCGGTGCCGAGATTCGCGCGCGAATCGATCAGATCGCGATACCGGTTGCGATACAGCGACACGCTGGCGCGCAGGCCGTCGCCGCGCCAGCGCCAGCCGGCTTCGAGGCCGTGGCTGGTTTCGGGGCGCAGATCGGGATTCGGCCGCACTTCGTAATTGAGCAGGGTCAGCGACAGCCCGATGTTGACGTCGCCGAACGGCGGCGCGCGGAAACCGCGGGCGTACTGGGCGAAGAAGGTGTGGTGCTCGCCAGCCTCCCAGCGCAGACCGAGTTTCGGCGTCCACGCGGTACGCCGGATGTCGGCGACGCGGACGTTCGGATAATCCTCGCGGAAGATGGCGTCGGCGTCGGCCGCGAGATCGTAGCGCTCCCAGCGCAGGCCGGGGATCACCGCGAAACGTTCGCCGATGCCGATCTCGTCCTGCCAGAACACGCCGGTCTCGCGCGCGACGCTGTTCGGGAAATCGCGCACCGGGAAGCGCTCGCCGAGCACGACGTGGCTGCTCGCGCCGGTGGTCAGATCGATTTCGCGACCGTCGCGCAGGCCGGTGAAAGCGGTACGCGCGAATTCGACGCCAAACACATGGCGATGGCGCACGACGGTATCGTCGTCGCCGCTGCGCGCCTCGCCCAACCATTCGACACCGTGGTGACGCTGTCCGAAATCGAAACGCCGCAGTCGCAGCGACGGGAACCGGGTGGTGCGGTCCGGCAGGCGCGTCTGCGCGGTGTCCTGGCGGGTTTCGCTGCGCTGCGCAAACAGCAGCAGCGTGCTGCGATCGAGCCAACCGCGTTGCGGCGTCCACTCGGCGCCGAGACTGAAACGGTCGCGACGATGACGATCGTCGCCCTGCAGATCGGTGGTGGTCGAGAACCGCCCCGGGCCGAAGCGCAGCGAACGCACGTCGGTCCGCGTGCGGCCGGCGCCGTGATCGAGAGTCGCGGTCCAGCGACCGGCGGACTCGCCGTTCCATACCAGTTTCAGCAGCGCGCCGTCGCGACGGTCGTCGAGCGGATTGGCCGGATGCGCGGCCGAATGATTGTCGGTTTCGTGACCTTCGCGCCGCGTCGCCAGGGCCAGCGCTTCGAGCCGGCCATCGAATCCCCGCAGCGCGAACGCACTCGAAGCACTGCGGCTGTCGTCGCGATCGCCGCCGCCGATGCGCGCGGCGACATGCGTATCGCCTTCGCCACGCGCGAGCAGGTCGGCGGGCGAGCGCGTGCGATACGCGACGACGCCGGCCAGCGCATCGCTGCCGTACAGGGTCGAGGCGGGACCCCGCAGGATCTCGACCCGCTGCACGACATCGAGTTCGACCAGATCGCGGCCGGCGGACGCGAACTGGCCGACGCCGAAGGATTCCGCGACCGGCACGCCGTCGATTTCCATGCTCACGCGGTTGCCGTCAAGCCCGCGGATCGAAAATCCCTGCCAGCCGAAACGCGTGCTGTCACCGAGGGCATCGATGCCGGGTTCGTAGCGCACCAGCTCGGCGATGGTGTCGATCTGCCGACGCTCGATCGTCTCGCGGTCGATCGCACCGACGGTGGCCACCACCCGCCCCGCGAGTTCGGGGGCGCGACTCGCGATCACGATCACGCGATCGAGCTCCTGCGGCGCCTGGCGCGCGACGTCTTCGTCGCCCTCCGTCGCCGCCCGCGCCTGCGGGCATGCGAACGCAGCGACGACCGCGAGCGCCAGGGCGGATGCGCCGGGATGGGCGGGACGGCGGGACATGGCGGAACTCCGGTCCGGTACTGCCCGAAAGCATGCCGACGGAATTCGCGATGTGGTTGACCTAGGTCAACCACCCGCGAAATGACCGCCGCGAGAATCGCATCGGACCACCGCCTCGCCGCGGTCTCGCGTCTCCACCCGTTCCGGGGAACCGTCATGAAGAAAACCCTGTTCGCATCCGCCATCGTCCTCGCCGCGACCGCGTCGGTGGCGTTCGCCTACGCCGCGTTCGGCGACGAGACCGTCAACGAACGCCCGCCCAAGTCGGCGATGGAAGCCGGCGAAGCGGCCTATCTCGCCAACTGCGCCGCCTGCCATCAACCCGACGGCAGAGGGCTGCCCGGCGCATTTCCGCCGCTCGCCGATTCCGACTACATCCGCAGCGTGCCGAAGGACAAACTGATCGATGTCGTGCTGCATGGCTTCAGCGGCAAGGTCAAGGTCAACGGCGTCGACTACGACGGCGTGATGCCGGCGCTGAATCATCTGAGCGATGCCGACATCGCCAACGTGCTGTCCTACGTCACCAACAGCTGGGGCAACGCCGGCGCTTCGGTGAACGTGGCCGAAGTCGCCAGTCGCCGCGGGGCACAGACCCCGGAAGCCGCCAGGGCCGGAACCCGCACGCCCGAAGCCAAATACCAGGGTGCGCCAACCGCGGTGCCTGCGCCGCTCGCGCTCGCCTCCGCCGGCGGCGCGCTGCCGCCGCTGTCCGACGAGGAACGCAAGCACGCCACGCAGATCTATTTCGAGCGCTGCGCCGGCTGCCACGGTGTCCTGCGCAAGGGCGCGACCGGCAAGCCGCTGACCCCGGACATCACCCGCGCCAAGGGCACCGAATACCTGCGCGCGTTGATCAACTTCGGCTCGCCCGCCGGCATGCCGAACTGGGGCACGTCCGGCGAACTCAGCGCCTCCGACATCGACGTCATGGCCCGCTTCCTGCAGCACGAGCCGCCGTCGCCGCCGGAATGGGGCATGAAGGAAATGCGCCAGAGCATGGTGGACTTCGTGCCGGTCGACAAACGACCGACGCGCAAGATGAACGCGTACAACATCGACAACATCTTCGCGGTGACCCTGCGCGACAGCGGCGAGGTCGCGCTGATCGATGGCGACACCAAGAAGATCATCAACGTGATCAAGACCGGTTACGCGGTGCACATCTCGCGGCTCTCGCACTCGGGCCGCTACGTCTACACCATCGGCCGCGACGCGAAGATCGATCTGATCGACCTGTGGATGGAAACGCCCGACAAGGTCGCCGAGATCAAGATCGGCCTCGAAGCGCGTTCGGTCGAAACCTCGAAGTACCGCGGGTTCGAGGACCGGTACGCCATCGCCGGCGCCTACTGGCCGCCGCAGTACGTGATCATGAACGGCGAGACCCTGGAGCCGCTCAAGGTCGTCGGCACCCGCGGCATGACCGTCGACACGCAGGAATACCATCCGGAACCGCGCGTCGCCGCGATCGTCGCGTCGCACGAACATCCCGAGTTCATCGTCAACGTCAAGGAAACCGGACAGATCCTGCTGGTGAACTATCAGGACATCGACAATCTGCGGGTGACCACGATCGGCGCGGCGCGCTTCCTGCATGACGGCGGCTGGGATTCGACCAAGCGCTACTTTCTCACCGCCGCCAACCAGTCGAACAAGGTCGCGGTGGTCGACTCGCGCGATCAGAAACTCGCGGCGATGGTCGATGTGGACAAGATCCCGCACCCGGGCCGCGGCGCCAACTTCGTGCACCCGAGATGCGGTCCGGTGTGGGCGACCTCCGCGCTCGGCAACGAGAAGATCACCCTGATCGGCACCGATCCGGCGAAGCACAAGGCGCATGCCTGGAAGGTCTGCGAAGTGCTCACCGGCCAGGGCGGCGGTTCGTTGTTCATCAAGACCCATCCGACGTCGCACAACCTGTGGGTCGACACGCCGCTGAATCCCGATCCGAAGCTGAGCCAGTCGATCGCGGTGTTCGACATCCGCGATCTGTCCAAGGGCTACACGGTGCTGCCGATCGCCGAATGGGCGAACCTGGGGCCGGGCCCGAAGCGCGTGGTCCAGCCCGAATACAACGCCGCGGGCGACGAGGTCTGGTTCTCGGTGTGGAACGGCAAGACCGAACGGTCCGCGATCGTGGTCGTCGACGACCGGACCCGCACCCTCAAGGCGGTGATCGACGACGCCCGCATCATCACCCCGACCGGCAAGTTCAACGTCCACAACACGGTCGGCGACATCTACTGATCGGCGGACCGCGATCCGCACGACGGCCCGGGAGCGATTCCTGGCCGTCGTCGTTGCGGGGCGGCCGGTTGGTTTTACATCCATCGCGATAAAGAGATATGATGCTCCGACACGACCGGATGTCGGACCATGACCGCGATTTCCTTCGAGTTCTACCCGCCCAAGACCGACGAGCAACGCGCGCTGCTGGACCGCACCGCCGCCAGGCTCAGGACCCACGCCCCCGAGTACGTCTCCTGCACCTTCGGCGCCGGCGGGTCCACCCTCAGCTACACCTCCGAGACCGTGCGCCACCTGCGCCAGGAGCACGGCTTCGACGCCGCGCCGCACCTGTCCTGCATGGGCGGCAGCCGCGAGGAGATCCGCGAACTGCTGCGCCTGTATCGCGCGCTGGGCTGCACCCGGATCGTCGCCCTGCGCGGCGACCTGCCCTCGGGCATGGCGCGCATGGGCGACCTGCGCTACGGGTCGGATCTGGTGGCCTTCATCCGCGCCGAACACGGCGACCATTTCCGGATCGAGGTCGGCTGTTATCCCGAGATCCATCCGCAGGCCGAGGATGCGTTCGCCGATCTGCGGTATTTCAAGCAGAAGATGGACGCCGGCGCCGATACCGCGATCACCCAGTATTTCTACAACGCCGACGCCTATTTCCGCTTCGTCGACGATGTGCGCAGGCTCGGGGTGCAGGCGCCGATCGTGCCGGGGATCATGCCGATCTCGAACTTCAGCCAGCTTCGGCGCTTCTCCGACGCCTGCGGCGCCGAGATCCCGCGCTGGGTGACCAAGCGGATGCAGGCGCTGGGCGACGATGCCGACGGCATCCGCGAATTCGCCGCCGATCTGGTCGCGGACATGTGCCGCCGCCTGATCGCTGGCGGCGCCCCTGCGCTGCATTTCTACACGCTCAATCTCGCGAAACCGACGCAGGCGGTGTTGGCGAGGCTGTGAAGCGACGCTGCGGGCTCCCGCGGGGGAGCCGGAAGGCCCGATGGCCTGCGGACCGCCTTGCCTCGTTTCATCGCGCCTTCCGGCGCTCCCACACAGGTGGCATTCGACGATGCCATCCCTGACGGCAGGCCTCAGGCTTCGGGTTGCCCGGCTCGATCCGACGGGACATCCACCAACCACGGCGGATCGATGGCACAAGCCGCAGGCACGGCATCGCTGCCATCGCGGCGGTGAAGTGCATTGCAGACGCTGCGGGCTCCCGTGGGAGGGCCGGAAGGCCCGATGGCCTGCGGACAGCCTTGCCTCGTTTCATCGCGCCTTCCGGCGCTCCCACACAGGTGGCATTCGACGATGCCATCCCTGACGGCAGGCCTCGGGCTTCGGGTTGCCCGGCTCGATCGTGTGAAAACCGCTCAACCACGGCGGATCGATGGCACAAGCCGCACGCGCGGCATCGTTTCCATCGTGACGGTCAGGACATTGCGGGCGGGGCGTTCGCTGACGCGCGCGGCAGTGCCGCGCAAGCGTTCCACTTCGGACGCGAGTGATGTGCCATCCCTGGCGGTGCGCTCCGGACTTCGGATCGCCCGGCCCGCACATCCATGTGCGGGCGTTCGCTGACGCGCGCGGCAGTGCCGCGCAAGCG
>JAYRSY010000042.1:0-23523 GCA_041919915.1 Lysobacteraceae bacterium | reverse complement strand
ATCTGGCGGAGAGAGGGGGATTCGAACCCCCGAAGCGCGGTTTAGACGCTTACACACTTTCCAGGCGTGCTCCTTCAACCACTCGGACACCTCTCCGGATTGCCTGACGGACCGGCGTCCTGCCGCGATCAGGGGCGCCAATTCTAGCCGTCCGGCCCCGCGGGGACAAGGAACGCCGATCCGGGTCCGGCCCGGGCGCCGCGCATGGCAGAATGTGGGGATGTCCTACCTCGTCCTCGCCCGCAAGTGGCGCCCCAAGCGTTTCGCCGAACTGGTCGGGCAGGAGCACGTGGTCCGCGCACTCAGCAACGCCCTCGATACCGGGCGGGTGCACCACGCCTTCCTGTTCACCGGAACCCGTGGCGTCGGCAAGACCACCATCGCCCGGATCTTCGCCAAGTCCCTGAACTGCGAGCGTGGCACCTCTGCCGAGCCCTGTGGCGAGTGCAACGCCTGTCGCGACATCGATGCCGGTCGTTTCATCGATCTGCTCGAGATCGACGCCGCCAGCAACACCGGCGTCGACGACGTCCGCGAGGTGATCGACAACGCCCAGTACATGCCTTCGCGCGGCCGGGTGAAGGTGTATCTGATCGACGAAGTCCACATGCTGTCGAAGTCGGCCTTCAATGCGCTGCTGAAGACGCTGGAGGAGCCGCCCGGGCACGTGAAATTCCTGCTCGCGACCACCGACCCGCAGAAACTGCCGGTGACCGTGCTGTCGCGCTGCCTGCAGTTCAACCTCAAGCGGCTGGAGGAGCCCCAGATCCAGGGGCAGATGACGAAGATCCTGGCCGCGGAAGGCATTCCGGCCGAGCCCGGCGCCATCCGCCAGCTCGCCCGGTCCGCCGACGGCAGTCTGCGCGACGGCCTGTCGCTGCTGGATCAGGCGATCGCCTACACCGGCGCCTGCGCCGCGGCGGACGGCCGTGAGGCCGCGCCGCTGACCGATGCCGGGGTCGCGACCATGCTCGGGACCGTCGACCGCCTGCGGGTCGGGGCGGTGCTGGACGCGCTGGCGGCCGGCGATGGCGTCGCCTTGCTGGCCGAGATCGCAGCGCTGGCGGACTTCTCGCCCGATTGGGCCGGGGTGCTGGATGCGATGGCTGAGGCCCTGCATCGCGTGCAGGTCCGGCAACTGGTGCCTTCCGCGGAGATCGACGCCGATGGCGTCAGCATCGATGCGATCGCCGGGAGTCTGCGGCCGGAAGTGGTACAGCTGTGGTACCAGATGGCGCTGCAGGGGCGGCGCGATCTCGCCTACGCGCCGAGTCCGCGCGCAGGCTTCGAGATGACCGCGCTGCGGATGCTGGCCTTCCGCCCGGCCGATGGCGGCGCGGCACAGGTCGAGCGTCCGGCCGCCGTGTCCGCGCGTGGCCCCGAGGCGGCGCGGGCCGCGCTGGAAAGCGCGCCGTCGCGCCCGGCGCAGCGGCCGCTGCCGGCGGCGGCCCAGGACAACCCGGCGGCGAGCCCGTCGCGCCCCCAGGTCCCCGAACCGTCGCGTCCGCCGTCGTCGCGCATCGAGATCTCCGCGCCGCCGCCCCAGCCGGCCATGCCGCCGGCCGCCATATCGAACGTCCCATCGGCCGGCGCGCCGCAGGTCGAGATCGACAACGACCGCTGGCTCGATCTGATCGCCAACAGCGGTCTGCGCGGTCCCGCGCGCGAGCTGGCCGCGCATGCCGGTTTCATCGGTTACGCCGATGGCACGATGCGGCTCTCGCTTTCCGACGACGACGACCATCTGCGCAGCCCGTCGTTGTCGAAGGCGCTGGCCGACGCGCTCGCCGCGCAGCTCGGCGGTCCGGTGCAATTGAAATTCGAAACCGGCCGCGCGGCCGGTGTCGAGACCCTGCATCAGCGCATCGAACGCCAGCGCGACGCGAAGCAGACCGCCGCCGAAGCGGATTTCCTGGCCCATCCCGACGTGCAGCGGTTGATGGGTCAGCAGGGCGCGAAACTCGTGCCCGATTCCATCCGTCCCTACGAAGACTGAACCCGAGAGAGAACGCCCCCATGCGCGGAAACATCGCCCAACTCATGCAGCAGGCGCAGAAGATGCAGGAGAACCTGCAGCGCGCCCAGGCCGAACTGGCCAACATCGAAGTCACCGGCAGCGCCGGCGGCGGCATGGTCAGCATCACCCTCACCGGCAAGATGGAGTGCCGCAAGGTCCGGATCGAGCCGAGCGTGCTCTCCGATCCGGAGATGACCGAGGATCTGATCGCCGCCGCGATCAACGACGCGGTCAACAAGGTCAACGCCGAGTCGCAGGCGAAGATGGCCGGTGCCACCGCCGGCATGCCGATTCCCCCGGGCATGAAGATTCCGGGGATGTTCTGATGTCGTCGCGGGCGACGGGGCATCCTGCCGCCGCGTCCGCAGCCATCGCGGAAGCCCGTGATTTCCCGCGATTTTCCGTGAGGCTCCGGTGCGTGCGCCATGCACGCACCGCGCGCATGTCCGCGTGCGCGACCGACACCCACATGACATGACCGCCTCCCTTCTCGAGCAACTCATCGACGCGTTCCGCATCCTCCCGGGCGTGGGCCAGAAGACCGCGCAGCGGATGGCCTATCACGTGCTGGAGCGCGATCGCGATGGCGGACAGCGCCTGGCGGACGCGCTGGCCGCCGCGGTCGACCGCATCGGTCACTGCGAGCGCTGCCGCGATTTCAGCGAGACGCCGGTGTGCGCGATCTGCGCCACCGGCTCGCGCGATGCGCACCTGCTGTGCGCGGTGGAATCGCCGGCCGACCGGCTGGTGATCGAACAGGCCACGGGCTATCGCGGCTACTACTTCATCCTGCAGGGGCGCCTCAGTCCGCTCGACGGCATCGGTCCGCGTGAGCTCGGCCTCGATGCGCTCGCCGCAAGGCTCGCCGAAGGCGAGGTGCAGGAACTGGTCATCGCCACCAATCCCACGGTCGAGGGCGAAGCCACCGCGCACTATCTCGCCCAGCTCGCGCGCCAGCACAAGGTCAGACCGACCCGGCTCGCCCACGGCGTTCCGCTGGGCGGCGAACTGGAATACGTCGATCGCGGCACGTTGTCGCACGCGTTCGGCAGCCGCAGCGAAATGCCCATCTGACCTCCGCGCACACGCCCCGGCATTCGCCGGGGCGTGTCGATCCTGGTTCAGTAAGGGCAGGCGATGTTGCGGGCGCAGGCGGCGACGACCGCGAGGTACGCATCGAGCCTCCCCGGCCCGCAATCGCTGGCGCATCCCGGTATCGGGATCGCGCTGGACTGCAGGATCGAACGCACCACCGCAGGGCTCAGCGACGGCGCCGCCGACAGCATCAGACCGACAGTACCGCTGACGTGCGGTGCGGCCATCGAAGTGCCCGACAGGTAGCGATAGCAGGGGGTGTCGTTGGTGGTCCCGAGCGGATGGGCGCTCCAGGTGGAAACGACACCGTGCGTGTATGGATTGAAGGTGCCGCTCGTGCAGGGCGGCGAGCCGACCGTGGCCCCGTAGATCGTCGATGCCGGGTCGATGCTTCCGCCGGGAAGGTAGGCGATCGATCCGCCGCCACCGGGCGCGGTGATGCCGATGTTCGAGCCGCGGCTGCTGTAGGCCGCGAGCTGTCCGTTCTGGTCGCTGGCGGCGACCGAGATCACACCCGGACAGGACGCCGGGGAGACATCGTCGACGTTGCCGCCGCCGTTGCCGGCGGACGCGACGATGACGATGTTGCGGGCGACGACCTGCTGAACCTCATGGCGCAGCAGCGCCATCTTGTCGTGTGCGCACGACTTCGGGAACTCGAAACTCATGTTGACGACCCTGGCGCCGTTGTCCGCCGCCCAGTGCAGGCCGTCGATCATGTCCGCCATCTCGAGAAAACTGCCGTTCGCGACTTTCACGTTCATCAGCGTGCAGTTGAAGCACACGCCGGCGCCGCCGGTCAGGTTGTTGCTGGCGGCGCCCGCGATACCGGCGACGTGGGTGCCGTGACGCCAGTTGGACGTGTCGTTCGCAGTACTGCTGCCGGTCGCGTTGAACTCCAGTGTCGACCAGCGGCCATTCAGATCAGGATGCGCGGCCTTGCCGTTGTCGAGGATCGCGATCCGGATCGCGCTGCTTCCGCCGCCGGCGAAGCTCCATGTCTCCGGCATCCGGATCTGGGGGTAGTGCCACTGCAGGGGATAGAGCGGGTCGTTGGGCGTGGACGACAGCCGCAACAGATAATTGGGCTGCGCCAGCAGGACCTCAGGACGGGCGCGGACCTCCTCCAGCAGGCGCAAGGTGGCGGCTTCCGCTTCGGCGCTGCGATACAGGCGTCCGCCTGGCGGAACGCGGCGGATGATGCTCAGACGGGACGAGCGCGCGCTCGCTTCCGCCCCCGGGATGGTGGCCATCGCATCGGTGACACGGGCGCCCGGCTTGAGTTTGACCAGGATTTCGTAAGGCACCAGATCGAGATCCGTGCTGTCGTTCGGCGCGGGCGACGCGGCGATCGTGCGTGCAGTGACGGAGCAGAGCGCGAGTGCGGCGATCGCCGCGATCGATATCGTGTGGTTCATGGAGCCTCCTTGATGTGGCACGCGAACAGGGGTTGCGCGGCGGTGCGTCTCCCGCGCATGGCGTATGCATGCGCGCGCAGGAGACGTTTGCGATTCCGGGATGGAATGGGTGCCGGCAGGGCGATCATGTCCTCGGCGCGCCGATCGCGATTGAGTCGCCTTGGCGGCGTCGTTTGCGGGAGGTGACCTGTCGCCCGCGACGCTGGAAGCCGCAGCGTCATGGTGCTCCGACGGACGCCGTCGTCCTGAGTACAATGCCTGGGACTCCAGGAGAACCAGGGCCATGTCGGACACCATCTTCCACAAGATCATCCGCCGCGAGATCCCCGCGACCATCGTCCACGAGGACGATCACGTCATCGCCTTCAAGGACATCGCGCCGCAGGCGCCGGTCCACGTCCTGTTCGTGCCCAAGGTGACGATCCCGACGCTCAACGACGTGCGGCCGGATCAGGCCGAGATCGTGGGCCGGCTGGCGATCGCCGCCGCGCGTTACGCCAGGGAACAGGGCTTCGCCGAGGACGGCTATCGCATCGTCATGAACTGCAACGAACACGGCGGACAGACCGTGTTCCAGATTCACCTGCATCTGCTGGCGGGAGCGCCGTTGGGGCGGTTCGGATAGTGCGCGGGATTCCGGGAGCTGCCGGCATCCGTTGATCCGATCGGAGAGGGCGCGGTCATGGGAAGCTCGGCCCGGTTGCGGCTTCCGACCATCAATCCTGAGGCGACTTTCATGCTGACAAGAATCGCAACGCTTCTATTGCTTTCGTTGTTTCTCTCGCCCTGCATGGCCCAGGAGTTGTGGCGGGGCGCCCGGGAGCAGATGACGCTGGAGCAGGTGCAGGAATTGTTTCCGGAAGCCAGGAAGCCGGCCGATCCGGAAGAACTCGTCGGAAGCGTGGAACTGCTGCGCGTGGACTCGGTGGACCTCTATGGTCGCAAATTCGACGCGGGGTTCTATTTCAAAAGGAAAAAGCTGGCGGTGGTCAAGCTGAGGCCGCTGGGCGAGATGACCGAGATCGATTCGTTCGGGCTGTTCGATACGATCCGTGACGAGCAATACGGGATCAATGGAGAGCCGCGCAGAAAGGACGAAAAGATTCTCGAAGAGAATGGCGTGCGTTCGGCCTTCAGGGTCAATATCTGGAATACTCGAACCGGTCGAGTGGTGCTTGTGGTTCTTGCGATCGATGGCAAGAAGTCCTTCATGCATCTCGTCTTCGATTCGGATTGAATCGACAGGGCGGTCGGTTCTCTCGTCCGGCCCAAAAGGGCTTTCATCAAAGCATGGCGGCTTGCGCCGTGACCGTGATGAGGGATCGCCCATCGCGGTGCAGCGTCGCCGGCAGGGCGATCGCTCTCCGGGCGATCAACGCCAGTCCAGTTCCCCTCGGACCACCGTGCACACCCGCCCGCCCGACCACACGTCGCCGGCATCGTCGACGGTGAGTTCGATGATCGCGTCGTGGCCGACTTCGCGGCCCTGGCTGATGCGGTAGAAGCCGCTGTCGCCGGGCAATGCGTTCTGCGATGCCAGCCAGGCGGCGAGGGTGGCGTTGGCGGCGCCGGAGGCCGCGTCCTCGAATTGCGCGGGCGCCCCGACCCAGGCGCGGACGGCGAGGTAGTAGACGGGATCGTCGCTGCGCGCGAACACGCACAGGCCCATGCTGTCGGTGGACTGGGCGAGGGCGCCGATGGCGTCCCAGGGCGGCGTCGCGGTGCGCAGCGCGGTTTCGCTTTCGAGTTCGGCCAGCCACCAGCGACGGCCGCCGTCCATCAGCGCCGGCGGCAGTTCGCCCAGGGGCAGGGTGCGCAGCACGTCGCGCAGGCGCGGGTCGTCGCGATGCGCGATCTCGCGCACGCTCGCACGCGGCGTGCGCACGGCGATGGTGCGCGTGTGGCCGTCGCCGGTCACCCGCAGCGGCAGTTTCCCGGCGATGCCGTGCTGCACCAGCAGACCGTCCTTCGGCGCGGCCAGTCCCGCTTCGAGCACCGCGTGCGCGGTGCCGACGCTGGGATGGCCGGCGAACGGCACTTCGCGTCGCGGGCTGAACATGCGGATGCGATAGCTGGTATCGGCATCGGTCGGCGGCAGCACGAAGGTGGTTTCCGGCAGTCGCGTCCATTTGGCGATGGCCTGCATCTCGTCGTCGCGCAGGCCATCGGCATCGAGGACCACGGCGAGCGGGTTGCCGGCGCCGGGGCGGTCGGCGAAGACATCGACTTGAACATAACGACGCGCGGTCATGGGCGACGCGATCCTTCGGTGGGGGAGGCGCAGGTTAGCAGTGTCGCGATGCGTGCATGCTCGGCCCGGGCGATGGCGGGCAGCTTCACCAGTGCACGGTCCCGCGGATGATCGGCTGCACGGGGCCACCGATCCACACCTCGCCCTCGTCGTCCACCCGGACCCGCACCTGCCCATCGCGGCCGACTTCGCGCCCCTGGCTGCCGACGTAGTGCCCGCCGCGACCGGGCAGGCGTCCGGTGCCGGCCAATTGCGCCGCGATCGCCGCCTGCGCGCTGCCGGTGACGGGGTCTTCGGGGATATTGTCCGACGGGCAGAAGGCGCGGACCGCCAGATGATGACCCTCGCGCACGTCCGCGGCGTAGACCGCGAGCCCGACCGCGCCGGTGGCGACGGTGAGCGCGGCGATCGCGGCCTGTTCCGGATGCAGCCGACGCACGGCGTCGGCGTCGGCCAGTTCCACCAGCCACCAGCGCGGGCCGTTGTCCCACAGCGCGGGTTCCAGCCCGCCCGGACGCATGTTCGCGATCGCGGCCGCCACCAGGGCGGGCGCCAGCTCCGGTCCGCCGACGCGGCGCGCCCGCGGCGCGCGCACGTTCGGGAAGCGGATATCGCCGATGGCGTCGATCCGCACCGGCAGCAGCCCGGCGGCGCATTCCTGGACGAGATGCGTGCTGTCGGGCGCGGCCAGCCCGGCTTCCGACGCGGCCCATGCGGCGCCGACGCTGGGGTGGCCGGCGAACGGCAGTTCCTGGCGCGGGGTGAAGATGCGCACGCGGTAATCGGCGCCGGACACCGTCGGCGGCAACAGGAAGATGGTCTCGGAGAGGTTGGTCCAGGCCGCGAAGGCCTGCATCCGTGCGGGGTCGAAGCGCTGGCCGTCGAGCACCGCGCCCAGCGGGTTGCCGGCGCCCGGGCGATCGGCGAACACATCCATTTGCAGATAACGCAGCGGCATCATGTCGGGAGGTTCCGGTAGCTTTAGAATGCGATGCTCCGGCCCCCCCGCCGGCACTCCCACAGTCTAACAAGCCCCCATCCTCCGATGCCCGAAACGCATTCCGCCGGCCCTGCCTGGGTCGTGCTCAAGTTCGGCGGCACCTCCGTGTCGCGTCGCCACCGCTGGGACACCATCGGCCGATTGGCGATAAAACGGGCGGAAGACGAGGGCGCGCGGGTGCTGGTGGTCGTGTCGGCGCTGTCGGGCGTCACCAATGAATTGACCGCCATTGCGGACGGACGCGACATCGACGAACGCATCGAGACGCTGGTCGAACGCCACCGCACGTTCTGCGTCGAGCTCGATCTCGATCCCGACGCGGTGCTCGACGAACGCCTGTCGCGATTGCGTGCGCTCGGCGCCGATCCGCGCGCGGTCGAGCGTACGCTCGACTGGCAGGCCGAAGTGCTGGCGCAGGGCGAACTGCTGTCCTCCACGCTCGGCGCCGCGTATCTGCGCGCGCAGGGCCTCGACTTCGGCTGGTGCGACGCGCGCGATTGGCTCTCGGCGGTCTCGCTGCCCAACGCCAGCGCCTGGGCGCAGCGGTTGTCGGTGAATTGCCGCTACCTCGGCGAAGACGGCTTCCGCGAACGTTTCGCCGCGCAGCCGGCGCGCATGCTGATCTCGCAGGGCTTCATCGCCCGTCATGACGACGGCGGCACCGCGATCCTCGGCCGCGGCGGCTCCGACACGTCCGCCGCGTATTTCGGCGCGCTGCTGAAGGCCCGGCGCGTGGAGATCTGGACCGACGTGCCCGGCATGTTCAGCGCGAATCCGCGCGAAGTGCCGGACGCGCGTTTGCTGGCGCGGCTGGATTACGCCGAAGCGCAGGAAATCGCCACCACCGGCGCGAAAGTGCTGCATCCGCGCTCGATCGCGCCCTGTCGCGATGCCGGCGTGCCGATGGCGATCCTCGACACCGAGCGCCCCGAACTGCCGGGTACCCGCATCGATGCAAGCGTGGTGACGGTGCCGGGCGTGAAGGCGATCAGCCGCCGCAACGGCATCGTGCTGGTGTCGATGGAAACCATCGGCATGTGGCAGCAGGTCGGCTTCCTCGCCGACGTGTTCGAGCGCTTCAAGCGCCACGGGCTGTCGATCGACCTGATCGGTTCGTCCGAAACCAACGTCACCGTGTCGCTGGATCCCAGCGAAAACCTGGTCAGCAGCGACGTGCTCGCCGAATTGTCCGCGGATCTCGCCGAAGTCTGCCGGGTGAAGGTGATCGCGCCGTGCGCCGCGATCACCCTGGTCGGCCGCGGCATGCGTTCGCTGCTGCACAAGCTGTCCGACGTGTGGGCCACCTTCGGCCGCGAACGCGTACATCTGATCTCGCAGTCGTCGAACGATCTCAATCTCACCTTCGTGATCGACGAGGTCGACGCCGACGGCCTGCTGAACGAACTGCACGGCGAACTCATCCGTGGCGGCGCCATGCCGGTGCAGGACGCCTCGGTGTTCGGTCCGAGCTGGACCGAGATCGCGCACGGCAAGCCCGAGCGCGAGGCCGCATGGTGGCGGTCGCGCGCCGGCGCTCTGATCGCGCGCGCCGCGGCCGGCACACCGCGCTACGTCTATCACCTGCCGACCGTGCGCGAACGCGCGCGCATGCTGCGCGAGACCGCGGCCATCGACCGCCGTTTCTACGCGCTGAAGGCGAACGCGCATCCGGACATCCTGCGCCTGCTCGAAGTCGAGGGCTTCGGCTTCGAGTGCGTGTCGCTGGCGGAGGTCGAACACGTGTTCGCGACCCTGCCCGCGCTGGATCCGGCGCGCGTGCTGTTCACGCCGAGCTTCGCGCCGCGCGACGAATACCGGATCGCGCTCGATCGCGGCGTCAACGTCACCGTCGACAGCGTCGAAGCGCTGCAGCGCTGGCCCGCGATCTTCCGCGGCCGCGCGCTCTGGCTGCGGCTCGATCTCGGCCGCGGCGACGGTCATCACGAGAAGGTCCGCACCGGCGGCGCCGAAGCCAAGTTCGGCCTGCCGCTGACGAGGGTCGATGCGTTCGTCGCCGAAGCGCGCAGGCTCGACGCGAAGATCGTCGCGCTGCACGCGCACCTCGGCAGCGGCATCGACAATCCGGCGCACTGGCGCGAGGTCTATGCCGATCTCGCCAGCCTCGCCGAACAGATCGGCACCGTCGACACGCTCGACATCGGCGGCGGCCTGCCGGTGCCGTACACGCCCGAATCGCGTCCGTTCGATGTCGCCGCGTGGCGCAGTGGCCTCGACGAGATCAAGGCCGCGTATCCGGGGTTCCGCCTCGCGGTGGAGCCGGGTCGCTATCTGGTCGCCGAAGCCGGCGCGCTGCTGGTGCGCGTCACCCAGGTGATCGAGAAGGACGGCCTGCGCCGGATCGGCGTGGACGGCGGCATGAACGCGCTGGTGCGCCCGGCGATGTACGACGCCTGGCACGGCATCCACAACCTGTCGCGCCTCGACGACGACGCGGTGGCCGCGTTCGACGTGGTCGGCCCGATCTGCGAGAGCAGCGACGTCTTCGGCCGCGCGCGCATGCTGCCGGCGGCCACCGCCGAAGGCGATGTCGTGCTGATCGCCGATGCCGGCGCCTACGGCATGGCGATGGCCAACACCTACAACCTGCGGGCGTTGCCGGTGGAAGAGGTGATCGAGTGACGCAGCGTGGTGTGCTCGTCGCGGGAAGCGCGTTGGCCGCAATCACGGTCGGATATGCATGCCTGTTCGCGGCTACCTTGCCCTTTATCGGCGGAAAGGTGTTCGTGGGCTTCCTGCCGGAAGCGACTTTGCTTGCGATTCTGCCCGCCGCGCTCGCTGCCGCGTTGGCGGCCACATGGGTCGGCGGTCAACCGGCCTTCGATCGCAGCCGCGATCTTGGCAATGCAACCAGGATTACGCTGCTGGCATTCCCGATCCTGTTTCTGTTGCTGTGGCCGACGTTCTGGCTCTGGCTGCAGTTCTACCGTTATCTGCCGTCCCATGAACGTCCGGAAAGTCTCGGCCTGATGGCCGAGATCTCGCTGCAATACACCATCATTGCTTTCATCGCCGGTTTTTTGCCTGCCCTGATCGTGGAATATTTTGTCGTTCGTTTTGCCCGGAAGCGCTGTTTGCCTGCGCTTCCTTCCGGAGTGTTCCCGTGAGTCAAGAATTCAAACGCGACGACATTCGCGCTTTCCGCTTCGTCCGCTGCAGCTTCGACGCTCAGACCGGTGTCGCCCAGCTCGTCTACGCCTTCGACGACGGCCCGGAGCTGATCGAGACCGTCACCGTGCCCGGTGCGCCGTTCGACCTTGACGATGCCCGCGCCGCTGCCGCCGAAGAGGCGCTGCGCCTGCTGCATCTGATCGCCGGCGTGAGTTACTACAAGGCCGCGGTGCCGCCGGAGATCCGCATCGAAGGCTACGCCATCGACGCCGACACCGCGGCGCTGCTGGAAAGCATCTACGTCCACGGTCTCGGCGAATTCGCGTATCGCAACGGCCTAAACCTGCACGGCAGGATCGCGTTTCCCGTAGCCCGGGTAGAGCGCAGCGAAACCCGGGGCTCTTCATTGGATGCGTCGGAAGCCCCGGGTTTCGCCTACGGCTCTACCCGGGCTACGGATGGGGAGAACGCCGTTGCGCTCGGCCTGCGCGAACACGCGCTGGTCGCGATCGGCGGCGGCAAGGATTCGCTGGTCAGCATCGAGGCGCTGCGCGGCGCCGGCGTCGACCAGACCGTGACCTGGATCGGCGGTTCGCAGCTGATCAAGGCCTGCGCCGAGCGCACCGGCCTGCCGACGCTCAACCTCGGCCGTCAGCTCGCGCCGGAGCTGTTCGAGTACAACCGCCAGGGCGCGTGGAACGGCCACATCCCGGTGACCGCGGTGAATTCCGCGATCCTGGTGTTCGCGGCGATCCTGACCGGCGCCGACCAGGTGGTGTTCTCGAACGAGCGTTCGGCCAGCTACGGCAGCCTGATCGAAGGGACGGGCGAGGTGAATCACCAGTGGTCGAAGGGCTGGGCGTTCGAGCGCGACTTCGGCGACCACGTGCAGCGACGCATCGCCGCCGATCTCAAGTACTACTCGCTGCTGCGTCCGCTCAGCGAGCTGGCGGTGGCGCGGCAGTTCGCGAAAGGCGACCGCTACGACGCGCATTTCTCCAGTTGCAACCGCAATTTCCACATCCTCGGCGAGCGCCCGGTGAACCGTTGGTGCGGCGTCTGTCCGAAATGCCATTTCGTGTTCCTCGCGCTGGCGCCGTTCATGCCGAAACCGCGGCTGGTCGGCATCTTCGGCCGTAATCTGCTCGACGACGCCGGCCAGATCGGCGGCTACGACGCGCTGCTGGAATACCAGGACCACAAACCCTTCGAATGCGTCGGCGAAGGCCGCGAATCGCGCGCGGCGATGGCCGCATTGAGCGAACGTCCGGAGTGGCGCGAAGACGAGATCGTCGAGCGATTCGCGCGCGAGATCCGGCCGCAGCTCGATGCCTCGGAACTCGGGATCGCGCCGCTGCTCGTCCTCGACGACGAACATCGCGTCCCGGCCGCGCTGTGGGAACGCCTGCGTGCGCGATTCGAAGCCTGAGACCGCCATGCCCGGCATCGAGCGGCTCGACATCGCACGCCTCGACATCGCACGCCTCGACATCGCACGCCTCGACGGCCGGCGCGTCGCGCTGTGGGGCTGGGGGCGCGAAGGCCGCGCTGCGCATCGCGCGCTGCGTCGCCGCCTGCCCGACCTGCCGCTGACCCTGTTCTGCGCGCCGGGCGAAGTCGACGATGCGCGCGCGCTCGGGGATGCGTTGCTGACGATCGACACCACCGTCGACGCCGGACGCCTGTCCGCGTTCGAACTGGTGATCAAATCCCCCGGCATCAGCCCGTACGCGCCCGAGGCGTCGGCGGCGGCCGAACGCGGCACGCGCTTCATCGGCGGCACCGCGCTGTGGTTCGGCGAACATCCGGAGGCGCGCACGATCTGCGTCACCGGCACCAAGGGCAAGAGCACGACGACCGCGCTGCTCGCGCATCTGCTGCGCGCGGGCGGACATCGCACCGCGCTGTGCGGCAACATCGGCCTGCCGTTGCTGGAACTGCTGGACGTCGATGATCCGCCCGCGTTCTGGGCGATCGAACTGTCGAGTTACCAGACCGGCGATGTCGCGGCCTCGGGCGTGCATCCGCGGATCGCGGTCGCGACCAACATCTTCCCCGAGCACCTCGATTGGCATGGCAGCGAGGCGCGCTACGTCGCCGACAAGCTGTCGCTGTTCACCGGCGCGAAACCGCGGATCGCGATCCTCAACGGCCAGGATCCCGTGCTGGCCGCGCTGCGGCTTCCGGACAGCGAGGTGCGTTACGTCGGCGGCCTCGACGGCTGGCATCTGCGCGAGGATGTCGTCCATCGCGGCGAACGGGCCGTGTTCGATACGTCGCAGTTGCCGCTGCCGGGACGTCACAACCGCGGCAATCTCTGCGCGGTGCTCGCGGCGATCGAAGCGCTGGGCCTCGACGCGGAAGCCCTGGCCCCGCACGCGGCGTCGTTCAAACCGCTGCCGCACCGACTGCAGACCCTCGGCGAACGCGATGGGCTGATCTGGGTCAACGACTCGATCAGCACCACGCCGCATGCGACGCTCGCGGCGCTCGACTGCTTCCGCACGCGGCGCGTGGCATTGCTGGCCGGGGGACACGATCGCGGCATCGACTGGTCCGATTTCGCGGTGGCGATGCGCTCGCGGGCGCCCGCGGCGATCGTGACCCTCGGCCAGAACGGGCCGAAGATCCATGGCCTGCTCGAACCGGTCGCGCGCGAGGCGGGATTCGCGCTGTCCGAGGCGGTCGATCTCGCCGACGCCGTGGCCCGGGCGCGCGCCGCGCTCGGCGGTTCCGGCGTGGTGCTGCTGTCGCCGGGTGCGCCGAGTTTCGGCGCCTATCGCGACTACACCGAACGCGGACGCCATTTCGCCGCGCTCGCCGGATTCGATCCCGAGACGATCGCCGCGATTCCGGGACTGGGCATCGCCTGAGTCACACGGCCCGCGACACGGCTGCGATATCCTTGCGTTTTCGCCCACCGGCGCCCGCATCCAGGAGATTCCCATGCACGATCCGTTGCTCGAACACATCATCGCCCTTGCCGAAGACGAAGCGCCGGTCGAGACCGAGATCACGCTGATGGTGGGCGGCATGCTCGTGACCGGTCACGTGATCGGCTACGAGCGTTACATGGCGTTGCATGCGCTGACCCGGGATTACCTGCAGCTCGACGCGGAAGACGAGGGCGAGGAAGAAGCGGCTGACAGCGACGACGATGAAGACGAGGACGAGGACGACGACGCGTTCGAGGACGAAGCGGTGTTCGTGCATCTGCGCGATGCGCGGACCCACGCCCCGGGACAGTCGCCGGGCGGGCTCGCCGGCCTGTATCGCATCGCGCTCGGCGACGTGGCCGGCTTCTCGCTCGTGCACTGAGCGCCGCGCCGCCACCGGGGCCGTCCGCGGCCCCGGCCGAACGCATCGTTCCATCCGACGGACGGCGGCAATCGTCGCGATTTCGCGGTAGTCTCGACCGGATTCCCCCAGAAGAAAGGAGTGCGATCATGCACAAGAAACATCGGGCGGCGGTGTCCGCCCTGAGCGGCCTGCTGCTGTTGATCGTGTCGCTGCTGGCCTCGGCCTCCGCCCTGGCCGCGGTTCAGGCCAAACCGCTCGAATGGAGCCAGGGCAAGCAGCGTTTCAGCGGATTCCTCGTCTACAACGACGCCACCGCGGTCAAGCGTCCCGGTCTGGTGATGGTCCCCGATTGGAAGGGCGTGACGCCGGCATCGGTCGAGAAGGCGAAACAGATCGCCGCGGCCGGTTACGTCGTGCTGGTCGCCGACGTGTACGGCAAGGGCGTCCGTCCCAGGGACGACAAGGCCGCCGCCGCCCAGGTCGGCAAGATGTATCGCGATCTACCCGGGCTGCGGGCCCGCGCCGCCGCCGCGCTGGAGGCCCTCCGCGCCCAGGCCGACAAGGCGCCCATCGACACTTCGCGCATCGGCGCGCTCGGCTTCTGCTTCGGCGGCAAGACCGTCCTGGAACTCGCGCGCAGCGGCGCCGACATCGCCGGTGTGGTCAGCTTCCACGGCGGCCTCGACACCGCGCTGCCCGCCGAATCCGGCGCGCTCAAGGCGAGCGTGCTGGTGCTCAACGGCGCCGACGATACCTATGTTCCCGCCGATCAGATCGCCGGGTTCCAGAGCGAAATGAACAATGCCGGCGCCGACTGGCAGTTCGTGAACTTCAGCGGCGCGGTGCACTGCTTCGCGCTGGAGAGCGCCAACAGCCCGCCCGGCTGCGTCTACAACGAGCGCGCGGCGAAGCGCGCGTTCTCGATGATGAATCTGTTCTTCCACGAGCGCTTCGGGAACTGAGATCCGGCCCGAAGCGCGCGTCGACGCCGCAGACGGAGGAAGAGCGGGCTTCGGCCCGCTCTTTTTGTTCATCGTGAGTCGTGCGTTTGACGGAAAAGCGGGCGGAAGTCCGCGCCGCGATCGATTCATGGCACGGTCGATCTAGGATCCGTGCTGCATGCGATGCCGCTTCGCGGCCTCGATCGCACCGGTGATCGCCGATCTGGCCTGCGGGCTGTTGCGCCAGCAGGTGGCGCCGAGCATCGCCGAGACCTGGCTCAGGATGTCCTCGGGGCGGGCTTCGGCCAGAGCGGCCAGCGAGTCGATCCCGATCTGTTCGAGCCGATCGACCACGGTCGGGCCCACGCCCTTGACCGCAAGGAGGGTCGCACGCGCTTCCGCGGAGAATCCCACCGGCTCAGCGATCCCGGCGCACCGCGTAGCGGGCGAGACCGCGCAGGGCGGCGACCGCGTCGTTGTCGTCGAGCCCATCGAGCGCGCGTTCCGCCGCATCGGCGTAGTCCTCCGCGCGCTTGCGGCTGTAGGCGATGCCCCCGGTGGCTTCGATCGCCGCCAGCACCTCGGGCATCGCGTCGACATCGCCGGCCTCGACGATCTCGCGCAGGCGTTCGCGGACGGCGGCGTCGGAGTGTCGGATCGCGTGGATCAGGGGCAGGGTGGCCTTGCCCTCGGCGAGATCGTCGCCCAGATGCTTGCCCAGCGCGGTTTCGTCGGCGCTGTAGTCGAGCACGTCGTCGGCGATCTGGAAGGCGTATCCCAGCGCCATGCCGTAGTCGTGGAGGCGCTGCTGCACGGCGTCGCCGGTGCCGGCGAGCAGGGCGCCGAGGCGGGTCGCAGCGGCGAACAGCACGGCGGTCTTGCGCTCGATCACCTTCAGATAGGCCGGCTCATCGGTGTCCGGATTGCGGATGTGCAGCAGTTGCAGCACCTCGCCCTCGGCAATGGCGTTGGTGGTGTCGGCGAGGATCTTCATCACCTCCAGCCGCTCCAGTTCGACCATCAGCTGGAAACTGCGCGAGTACAGGAAGTCGCCGACCAGCACGCTCGCGGCGTTGCCGAACAGGGCGTTCGCGGTCTTGCGGCCGCGACGCAGGTCGGACTCGTCGACCACGTCGTCGTGGAGCAGGGTGGCGGTGTGGATGAATTCGACCACCGCCGCGAGCTGGTGCGCGTCCGGGCCGCGGTGGCCGAGGGCGTGCGCCGCGAGCAGCAGC
Organism: Lysobacteraceae bacterium; assembly: GCA_041919915.1. Taxonomy (GTDB): domain Bacteria; phylum Pseudomonadota; class Gammaproteobacteria; order Xanthomonadales; family Xanthomonadaceae; genus Lysobacter_I. Next base: position 7,137 of record JAYRSY010000042.1, on the reverse strand, counting down.
AGCATCGGCCGCAGCCGCTTGCCGCCGGCGGCGACGATGTGTTCGGCGACCTGGTTCACCAGGACCACATCGGACCCCAGGCGCCGGCGGATGAGGGCGTCGACCGCCGCCATGTCGGGGGCGGCGAGCGCCTGAATGGCCGGCAGATCGAGCGTGGCGGGCGCCGTGGTCGCTTGCATGGGGGGTCCAGACGGGCGGAACGGCCATTATAAGTGCCCGGCGGGCCTCGGATTCGGAGTTTCCCGACCCCGTGACGGGGAGAATTCCGATTCCGGGACGCCCGGCTATAATCGAATATTCGTCGCCACCACCGGCGACTCAGCAGGAATCGACATGGCACGCGGCATCAACAAGGTGATCCTGGTCGGCAATCTCGGCGACGATCCCGAAACCAAGTACACCCAGGGCGGCATGGCCGTCACCAAGGCCCGGCTGGCCACCACCAGCGTGCGCAAGGACCGTGACGGCAACACCCAGGAACGCACCGAGTGGCACCGGGTGACCTTCTTCGGCAAGCTCGGCGAGATCGCCGGCGAATACCTGCGCAAGGGCTCGCAGGTCTACGTCGAAGGCTCGATCCGCTACGACAAGTACACCGGCAACGATGGCGTCGAACGCTATTTCACCGACATCATCGCCGACGAGATGCAGATGCTCGGCGGCCGCGGCGAGGGTGGCGGCGGCAGTGAACGCCCGGCCCGCGCGCCGCGCTCCGAAGGCGGTGGCGGCGGTGGCTATGGTGGCGGCCAGCGCGGCGGCGGCGGCTATGGTGGTGGCGGTGGTGGCCAGCGTCAGGCGCCCGCGAACAATCCTCCGCCGATGGACGATTTCTCGGACGACGACATTCCGTTCTAGCGAACACTAAATCAAGAGTGGTGATAAAGATCCAAGGAGAGCCCCGTTTTTACGGGGCTTTTTTTTATCGGCACTTCTTTCTCAGTTGAGAATTTCATATATAGCTATGCGCATGTAAAAACCGTAGAAAAAGGGCGATGCCCATTTCCTGAACCTGTTCGATCGTTTCGAACGCGTACTGGTTAAACCAGCCATAGCGCACCGTCCTGTTGTAACGCTCGACATAAGCGTTCTGCTGCGGCTTGCCCGGCTGGATATGCTCGATCCGGATCTGTCGCTTCTCCGCCCATGCCAGCAACGCATGACTGATGTATTCCGGTCCGTTGTCGAAGCGAATCACGCGAGGCTTACCGCGCCACTCGATGATCTGATCCAGCGGGCGGATCACCCGCGTCGATGGCAAGGAAAAGTCCGCTTCGATCCCGAGACCTTGTCGATTGAAGTCGTCCAACACGTTGAACAACCGGAAGCTGCGGCTATCGACCAACGCATCGTGCATGAGGTCGATCGACCACACCTCGTTGATCCCCGCAGGTACCGAAAGCGGTTGCGGCACTTCCCGCGCCAGCCGCTTCTTCGGCTTGATCCGCAGGTTCAACTCCAGCTCCCGGTAGATCCTGTACACCCGCTTGTGATTCCAACCGAATCCCTTCACGTTGCGCAGATGCAGAAAACACAGCCCGAATCCCCAGTCCCGGAACGTCGTCGTCAGCCGCACCAGCCAGTCCGCGATCAAGGCATCCTCATCCAGTCGCCTGGGCACGTAACGGTACGCCGTCTCGCTCACATCGAACGTCTCGCAGGCATGCCGGATACTGGTCCGGCCCGCATCGACCACCGCTGCGGCCAACTCGCGCCGCTGCACTTTTTTGCCAGCGCCTCCTTCAACAGATCCGTGCTCAGCTGCGCCTCGACGTAGAGCTTCTTCAGGCGGCGGTTCTCGTCTTCGAGCTCCTTCATCCGTGCCATCAGCGATGCATCCATGCCGCCGAACTTGCTGCGCCACTTGTAGAACGTCGCCGAGCTGATGCCAAGCTCCCGGCACAGCTCGGGAACAGGGCTGCCGGCCTCGGCCTGCTTGAGAATCGCCAGGATCTGGCTGTCGGTGAATCGGGACTTTTTCATGGAATCCTCCTCGGATCAGGGTGCGAGAAAATTCCACTTTTGAGTCCTGCTAACCTGAGGGGGGATTATCCAGGGGATGGCCTACGTGGCGTTTGTGGTCGACGTGTTCGCTCGTCGGATCGTGGGCTGGCGGGTGTCGGGTTCGATGGAAACGCAGTTCGTGCTGGATGTGCTGGAGCAGGCGCTGCATGCGCGACGTCCGGCGAAGGACACGCTGGTCCATCACGGCGATCGGGGATCGCAGTATCTGTCGATCCGCCACAGCGACCGGCTGTCGACGGCGAAGATCGCGCCGTCGGTGGGCAGCGTGGGCGATTCCTGCGACAACGCCTTGGCGGAGACGATCAATGGCCTGTACAAGGCCGAGGTGATGCATCGCCGGAGCTGGCCGACCCCTGAGGGGTTGGAACTGGCGACGTTGAAGTGGGTGGACTGGTTCAATCACCGCCGGCTGCTGTCGTCGATCGACAACATGCCACCTGCGGAGGCGGAAGCCGCTTACTATGCGAAAGTCGCCGGGCAGCAACAGGCGGCGTGACTCAAACCAAAAGGCCTCCGGGATTCCCGGGGCGGTTCAGTCATTATACCCGGGAAGCGGCCTGATCCTTTTCGTACAGCACGCCGTCGCAATAGACGTAGTTCGTGCCACCCCAGCCCGTCGCGCTGGCCACGTCCGGGAAAAAGCCCGAGCCGTTGAGGTTGGCGCTCGTGTTGCACAGCAGGGGAATGCCGCTCAGCGCATGATAGGCCTGCAACACGGCGTGGACGGCCGGATTTTCCGCCCGATGCACGGTCTGCAACCGGGCCGTGCCGTCCAGATGACGGATCGCGGGGACGCGTTCCGCCCATTCCGGGCGGACCAGGTGGTCGAAAAGCATGTAGGGATCCGGCGAACCGGGGTCGAAGATGGCCGGCGCATGCTCTTCCAGGCAAAGCGGTGCGACCGGTCGAAAGTCTTCGCGGCGCTTGATGCGGTTCAGCGTGCTCTTCATGTCCGGATCCACGGCCGGCGCCAGGATGCTGCGATTGCCGAGCGCCCGGGGTCCGAGTTCCGCGGCGCCATGCAGGAACACGACAGGCTGGCCGGTCTCGTGCAGCAGGCGGGCCACCTCGGCCGCATCGGCCGGACGCTGCGTCCAGCCGGGCGCCGGGTCATTGCGGATGATCCGGGGACCGCTGTAGACGGACCATTTCAGGGCCGTGATGCCGCCGAGGAACATCTCGCAGCTGGCCGCGCCGATGGCGCTTCCGGCATCGTTGGGGAATGGCGGGACCCAGGTGGCGCGGAACAGGCCGCTCTGGCGGATCGCGCTGTTCCATTTGATGTTCAGCGCCGATCCGCCGGAGAAACAGAAGTTCTGCGGCGGAAGGCCATCCTTCCGGATCTTCGCCTTCAGGCTGTCGAGCAGGATCTGCTGGAGATAGGTGTGCAGGGTCAACAGCACGTCGGCATCGGTGTAGCCCCGGTCCTTCACGTACGCCATGACCGCCTGGACGTAGCGATGCTCGAAGCTGTTCGAGACTTCCAGTTCGCGCTCGTGGATCCTGGGAAGTTCGGCCAGCAACGCCGGAATCACCTCGCCCATGGCGATGTACGACATGAGCTTGCCGGCGATCGAATAGCCGCCGAAATAGCCTTCCAGATCGCGTTTGCGCCGATCTTCCTCGAGCTGCTCCGGGGTGCGGGCATAAGGGCCGAAATAGTGGCCCATGATCGAGTAGATGGTGCCGAGAAAGAGGAAAAGCTGCCCCTTGTTCTCGACGGCCCGGCGGACGGGATCGACGAAATAGAGACGCGGATAGGTCCCGCCGTCCCAGACCAGCACGTAGGCTGGTTCATCCTGCCTGGCGAACGGGCTGGCGCAGTAGGTGCCGAGCACATGGCCGGCGACATGCATGTAACTGGAATATCCGTAGTTCCCGTCGCCAATCCGCAGGCCTTCGGCGAACGCCCGGCGTTGCAGGATGTCTTCCTTGAGGCGCATTTCGCTGTATGCGGCGACCTGCAGCGCCACTTCGCTGCCATTGCTGCGCGGCGCGAGCGTCGATTCCCCCTTCCAGTGCGGGCCGCTGCCGTGCCAGCCGTCCACCACGAAGCGGTCGACGTCGGTCAAGGCCAGGCCTTCGGTCTTCAGGATGTCCTCCACCTGGCTCAGATCGGTCAACTCGCTGTAGCGCGGGTTGTTCGAGATCTTTTCCAGCTCGACGGAAAATCGCAGGCGGTCGTTGTCGATCACGGCAACGGCAGCGTCGTGCGTCATCTTGATGCCGCAAATAATCATGGGTGATCCTTCGGAAGCCGGATTCTAGGTGTTTGATGCGGAGAGCAGGGCGGGTCGCCCGGACTTGCGAACGTCGTTCCGGCGCGTCGCGTCAGCAATCGGCCCGCCGCGTGCGCAGAAAGGAGCGGGCTGTCGTTTTTCCGGCACCGGGACGTCACGGCTTCACGGCAGGACGGGAGAGGGCGACTGCTGCTTCGCGCGCAAGGTCTGCGCCTCGAATTCGACGTACAGTATCGTCCGGTCCCGCGTGCCCGCGTTGAACGCGAAATGGTCCAGCGAGCCATCGAAGACGAGGCCGGTACCGAGCCGATTCTGGCGTATTTCGTCTTCGACCCCGAGATAGCAGAAATTGCGCTCTTCGCAGACGTCGAGCGTCAGGTGATACAGCAGCACGCCGTCGTCGTGCAGGGTTTCGTGCTTGTGCGCCGACAGCAGGGTGTGCGGCTTCAACGTCAGCAGCGCGCTCGTGCGGATTCCGGGAATCGCAGTGATCAGCTCGATGGTTTTCGGCATCGCCGGCACGGCGAACGGAATGGGAGATCTGAAGACCGTCAGCGCGTACTGCAGCCATTTCAGGTTCGCCGTGCCGTCGTTGTCCCAGCCCATCAGCCAGCCGTATTCTCCGCCGCTTTCGATGTGCCGCATCATCTCCGCATGCACCATCGCGTGATCCTTGTTCACGCGATCCAGTTCGAGCAAGGGCGCCTTCAATGCCAGGAATTCGTCGCGGATGGTTTGCCATTGCTGGGTCAGCGCGTGCAGCTGCGGAAAGTCTTCGATGGGATGAAAGGCGGGGCGCATACGACTCCGGGATTGGGCGTGGAGGCTGTCGAAGGATCGTGTGAACGGACTGGAGGGCGGCGGCTACGCCGGGGTCTCTTGCAGCAACTGGTCGAGTTCGCGTCCGTAGGCGTCCTCCCATGTCTCCCAGGCCACGATGGCGTCCTTGATGAAGGCGCCTTGCTTGAATCCGGCGATGACGGCGTCGTTCAAGGCATTGAGGGGCGCGGGCAGCGGCCTGGTGAAATCGACAAACAGGACGACACGGCTCTCGGCGCTGTGGTTCCACGCGGTGTGTTCGTGCGAATCGTCGAAGATCAGGCTATGCGATTCGTGCCAGTGGCGCCGGTCTTCCCCCACGCGGATCCCGCAGAGGGTTTCAGGCTTGGGGACCTTGAGGCCGAGGTGGTAGCGGAGCACGCCCGCATAGGGGCCGCGATGCGGCGGAAGCTCCTTGCCAGGCTGCAGGATCGAGAACATGGCGGCCTGCAATCCCGGGATATCGCCCAGGGCCCGCACGGTTTCCGGGCAGCGGCGGCCGTTCGAACTGAACCAGTGGCCGTAGACGAACAAGGGAAACATCTTCCACCGTTTGTCGCGCGTGACCGCGACCTGTTCCTTCTGCACATCCTCGAAGCCCGGCAGCAGATCCACCGCCGTCAGCACGCGATCGAGCTCGCCGCGGATCCTGGGCCATGCGGCTTCGACACTGCGCGCCCACGGGAAATCTTCCGGCGGAAAGAAGGTCTCGTTCCCGGACGGGGTCTTTCTGATTGCGGCCTCAAGGCCTTCGAGCGAGTTCATGGCGCGGGATAAGTGCTTGATGGTGGGTGTGCGGCCAATGCATCTTCAAACGCATCGGTGCGCTGCGGGCTGGCGGCATCGGTCAATGAACAATCCAGGGTCGGGAAGGCGCCTTCAGGAGGGCGCCTTGTCGCCGGACGCTTCGACGGCGAGACGGGAGGCCGTTTCGATCTTCTGCATGGCCATGGGCGTTCCGAGCAGGGTCTCGACGATCCTAGCCGTATTGTCGGCGATCTGCAGCATCGTTTCATGGTTTCCGGGCAGCGTGCATTCGGTGCTTGCCGCATGCCGCCCGGTCAGCGATGTCCAGTCGAGGGCGCGCGCGCGGTCGCTTCCCGACGCCTCGGCCCAGAACGCATGGACGGGCGCCGCGATCCGCGCGGGGACGAACTGCCGCATGACATTCCAGTGCGCGGACTGGATCGCGTACTGCTGTCGAAGGAAGCCGAGCAGGTGCGCTGCGGACGAGCCGCCCGCCTGCATCGGCGACAGCGCCTCCAGCGGGACCGTCGCGGGATCGATGCCTGTCTCGCGGATGATGCTGCCCAGTCCTGCCAAGGCCTGCTCATAGCCGGGAGGAAGGCCGAGGCTGCCGGCCGGGGCGTCCAGGAAATGAGACAGGAACTCGTTGAACGGAATCAGCCCAAGACCCGTGTCCGGTTCGGGCAGATACACGTCGAAGAGCGCCAAATACTCGACCGTCCGACCAGCGGCTTCGAGTTGACTCGTGACCGCCAGCGCCAGCAGCCCGCCCATGGACCATCCGCCGATCCGCACGGGGCCGATCGGATGCGCCTGCTGAATCTCGCTTGCGTAGAAACGGCATAGCGCCTCGAATTCGTAGGGCGCCGGCTCGAGTTCCGCGATTTCTGGAGACTGCACGCCATGGACCGGCATGTGGCATGCGGGGTGGGTCGCCAGCGCGCGGTAGCAGAACAGGGTTCCGCCCGCCGGATGGATCAGGAACAGCGGTACACCTGCCGCATGCTCGTTGAGGCGCACGACCGTGGTTCGCGGCTGCAGGCAGTCGTCGATCCGCTCGGCGAACTGGCTCAAGGTCGGCGACTGGAACACCTGGGAGAGCGACAGCGCCATGCCAAACGCGCGTTCCATCCGCGCATGGAGTTCGACCGCCAGCAGCGAATGCCCGCCCAGTTCGAAGAAGTCGTCGTGGATGCCGACCCGGTCGAGGCCGAGCGTCCGGGCCCAGATCTCGGCCAGGACCGCCTCGGTCGCGGTCCGCGGCGCGACGTAGCCGGCCTCGCTGCGTAGTGCATCCGGCGCCGGCAGC
>JAYRSY010000041.1:0-24745 GCA_041919915.1 Lysobacteraceae bacterium | reverse complement strand
CCGACATTGCTCGACGCCCGCTCGTACACCTCGCGATCGAGCAATCCCGTCTGTTTCGCCACCAGCACCGGCACCAGCATCTGGCCGGTGACATTGGTCATCGTGCGCATCATGTCGAGCACGCGGTCGATGGCGTAGAGGTAACCGATGACTTCCAGCGGCAGGCCGGCGGCACTGAGGACGACGGTCGCCATCACCGTGGCGGTGCCAGGGACGCCGGCGGTGCCGAAGCTGCCGAGCACCGAGGCGATCATCACGATCAGATATTGCTCGGGTGACAACGGCATGCCGGTGTACTGGGCGATGAAGACGGCGCACAGCGCCGGGTAGATCGCACCGCAGCCATCCATCTTGATGCTGGCGCCCAGTGGCACCGCGAACGCGGCGTAATCCTTGTCGACGCCGAGGTTGTGGGTGACGCTGCGCAGCGAGGACGGCAGCGAGGCGAAGCTCGACGAGCTGACGAACGCGACCTGCATGCCCGGTGCGGCGCCGCGGAAGAATTTCAGCGGGTTGAGGCCGTGCGCCATCAGCAGGCCGCCGTAGACCACGACGATGTGCAGCGCGCAGGCGATGTACAGGGCGAGCACGAAATTGCCCAGCGGCAGCAGTTTCTCGAAGCCGTAGGCGCCGACCAGCGCGGCGATCAGGCCGAAGGTGCCCAGCGGGGTCATCTCCAGCACGAATCTGGTGAGCTGGATCGAGATGTCGCTGGCCTCGCCCGCGAGCTTGCGCGCGAGCGCGACCTTGTCGCCGAGCTTCACCATCGCGAAACCGACCAGAGCGGCGAAGAAGATCACCGGCAGGATCGAGCCCTTGCCGGCGGCGAGCACGGTCTCGCCCGCGGCGTTCTTCGTGGTGCCGATGCCGGTGAGCGCGTGGAAGGGGTTGGCCGGCACCACATTCAGCAACACCTGCACCGGGCTGGGGATGTCCTTGGGCACGAACTCGGGATCCACCGTCAGCGGGATCTGCAGCACGCCCGGCTGCAGGACGGTGCCGACCGCCAATCCCACCGCGACCGCGAACACCGCGGTGATCGCGAACCAGAGGAAGGTACGCCCACCGAGCGCGGCGATGGACTTCTGGCCGTGCAGCGAGGCCACGGCGTTGATCACCGCGAAGAACACCAGCGGCACCGCGATCATCTTGATCAGGGTGATGTACAGGTCGCCCAACGGCTGGAACCAGGACTTGGCGTCGGGGCCGACGAGCCAACCGACGAGGGCGCCGAGCACGAACGCGCCCAGGACGCGTTGCCAGAACGGGATGCGGAACCAGGCGGACACCAGACGCATGACGACTCCGTGGCGGAAGCGGGACAAGGCCGAGGGCGCACGATAGCCGAGCCCGTCGCCGCCCGCGAGCGCACCGCCGTCATCACCGCATTCCACGGTTGTCGCATCCGCCGGGCATAATCGTCGCTCCGCGTCACCGACCCCCGCCCATGTCCCTGCGCCCCATCCTGCTCGCCGCCATCGTCACCTCACTCGCCGCCTGCACCACGCCCGCCGCGCGTCCGCCCGTTGCGGGAGCCGCCGGAGAGGCCGTCACATCCGTCGATGTCCCCGCGATCCGGCACCCCGACGGCGAAAACGCGGCGTGGTGGTTCCGGGCCGGTGCCGCGCAGGCGGCGGAGCGCGGCGCGATGCAGGGGCGCGCGAAGAACGTGATCCTGTTCGTCGGCGACGGCATGAGCCTCACCACGGTCGCGGCGGCGCGGATCTTCGATGGCCAGCGGCGGGGCATGCCGGGCGAGGAGAACCTGCTCAGCTGGGAGCGGTTCCCATATACCGGCTTCAGCAAGACCTACAACACCGATTCGCAGACCCCCGATTCGGCGGGCACGATGACCGCGATGGCCACCGGCGTGAAGACCCGCGCGGGCGTGCTGAGCATCGGCCAGGACGCCGAACGCGGCGACTGCGAAGCCGCGCTGCGCACACCGCTGCTGACCCTGTGGGAACTGGCGGCCGCGAGCGGTCTGGCCACCGGCGTGGTCACCACCACCCGGGTCACCCACGCCACCCCGGGTGCGACCTTCTCCCATTCGGCCAACCGCAACTGGGAGAACGACGAGGAACTGCCGAAGAAGGCGTTGAAGGCCGGCTGCGTCGATATCGCGCGGCAACTGGTGGAATCCCCGTACGGTCGCGGTCCGGACGTGCTGCTCGGCGGCGGTCGCGGCAACTTCCAGCCGACCGCGGAACGCGACCCCGAATACGACGACCAGGTCGGCCTGCGCCTCGATGGCCGCGATCTGGTCGCCGAGTGGAAGCAGCGCCGGCCGGACGGCCATTACGTCTGGAACGCGGCACAGCTCGCGGCCGCGCCGAAACAGGGCCCGCTGCTCGGACTGTTCCAGCCCGGACACATGCAATTCGAGCACGACCGCGCGCAGGATCGCGCCGGCGAGCCTTCGCTGGCGGAGATGACCCGCGCCGCGATCGAGCGGCTGCGCCACAACCCGAAGGGGTTCGTGCTGCTGGTGGAAGGCGGACGCATCGATCACGCGCATCATTTCGGGAACGCCCATCGCGCGCTCGCCGACACCGTCGCACTGAGCGAAGCGGTGGCGGCCGCCGCGGACGCGACCTCGCCCGACGACACACTCATCCTGGTGACGGCCGACCATTCGCACACCCTGACGTTCGCCGGCTATCCGGTCCGCGGCAACGCGATCCTCGGCAAGGTCCGCGGCAGCAGCGGCGAGGGCAACGACGCCAGCGGCTTCGCCACCGACGCCACCGGGCTGCCCTACACCACCCTGGGCTACGCCAACGGCCCGGGACAGGTCGGCGCCACCGACCAGCAGCCGGAGGGCCCGAAGCGCTTTCCGCACGAGGCCAGCGGCTATCGCAGCGTGGAACACGGGCGGCCGAACCTCGCGGAAGTCGACACCGAAGACCCGGACTACCTGCAGGAGTCGCTGGTGCCGCTCTCCAACGAGAGCCACGGCGGCGACGACGTGGGCATCTGGGCACGCGGGCCCGGAGCGCATGCCGTGCGCGGCACGCTCGAACAGAGCGCCATCTTCCACATCCTGCTGCAGGCGACCCCGGCGCTGCGTGGCCAGCTCTGCGCGGCCGGGCTGTGCAATGCCGACGGAGTGCCGACGACGCTGCCGAAGCCGGAGGCGTTCCGCACGCCCTGAGCGCGGGCCGTGCTGCACTGCGGCGTGCATCGGCGCGCCGCAGCGCGATGATGGCGTGACCGAGGCTGCAGGATGCTCCCATGCCGCCGGACACCCGACTCGCCGACCGCACGTTGCGGTTCGGACTCGCCGGCCTCACGGTCGGATCGATCGCCGCCGCCATCGCGGCCGCCCTCATCGTCCTCTGCGCGACCGGCATGCGCTGCGTCGGCGCCACGGATCAGTGGCTGTTCGCCGCCTTCATCGCCGGTGGCATCGCGATCGCCTCCGCGGCGATCTGCGCGGGGTCGCTGTGGCGACGCACGCGCGCGCAGCGCCGGTTCCTCGGGATGTAGCGCCCGGGGCGTCGCTCAGAACGGTTTCGCCAGCACCAGCCAGACCACCGCGAGCAGCGCGAACACCGGGACTTCGTTGATCCAGCGCATCGCCTTCGCCGACGGCAGCGGGCGCCCGGCATCGATGCCCTTCAGCCAGCGCCCGCAGACGATGTAATAGGCGAACATGGCCGCGACCAGGGTGAGCTTGGCGTGCAGCCAACCGCCGGCGATGTCGAAATGCAGCCACAGGGTCAGGCCGAAGACCAGCGAGAGCCCGAACATGACGTGGCCGAAGCGGTACAGCCGCCGGCCCATCAACGCCAGACGGTCGCGGACCGCCGGGGCATCGCCGGCCTCTGCGACATTCACCAGGATCCGGGGCAGGTAGAACACCGCCGCCATCCAGGCGATCACGAAGACGAGATGGAGGGTCTTGGTCAGGGCGTACCAGTGATGGGCCTGCATGGGCGGCTGCGGTCGGGCGGATGACGGGAGCGGGACAGTAGCAGAATCGCCCGGGCACCACCCGGCGGCGGCGGTGGACATCGATCAGACGACCGTTCTACGACTTTAGTCCAAGGATCATCCGCGTCCATCCCCGTCACGAATTCGCCACTGCCCTGCCCTACTGCGTCACCCTGACGAAGGATGCAGGCTTCGGCGGAACTCGCCTCTCCCCGCGGGAATCCCGGAAATTCCCGGTCGGCCTCGCGCCGGGCGGTATCGGAGCGACATGCCGCGCCCGTCAAGAATAATCGACGCCCAAGACTGGCATGATTTATGCTTTCCTGACCGGGAAACGATTACAACGGAACGTCCCATGTCCGCAGTTCCCGCCATCTCCGCCACTCCCGATCCGAAAGCGCCGGTCATCAATAGGCAATTATATACTTGACAAACCAGCGGGGCGATATTGTATCGTTTCCCAATGGGGCAATCAGGGACCGATTCAGGCGCAAAGGCTTTTAAGCTGGCTGTTGACGCATTCGTCTCAGCCCGCAAGACGCCCGTGTTTGGTAATACACCTCTGGTGTGGCAAGTGGCTCGGGACGTTTATGGCTATCGCCTCAAGCTGCCGGTGGAGATTGGTGGCGAACAGCATCCGGGGCAGTTCCTGCTTATTGACGCCTTCCCAGACAGAAAGCCGCATGAGTTCATGATCATGCTCCTGTTCGCCGACCATGCAGTTTGCAGACTTGATTTTGAGCCGACGGCCGTCCACGGAAATCCGATGAGCGCGCCTGTCCAAACTATCGTTCGTGGTCCACACTGGCATTCGTGGGAGCTGAACAGAGACCGGGTTAAGATCATTAGCGGCAAGCATTTTGATTTGCCTGTTGCAATATCAGTGACCGGGCCTAGGAACTTCGATGATGCTCTAAGGTTCTACTGCCAAGAGAGGAATATCGAGCTAGGCGCGCATCCGATTCAATTTCCGTATCCAGGGCAACTCTTTCCGCCATGAATCAGGTCCAGCTAATACAAAGAGAGTTAGCAAGCCTCTTCAGCGTGACTGACGGGGATGGCTTTGTCCGTGTGGTTACGCAGTGCATGTATCCATCCAACGGGTTCGTGCAGGTTTATGTGCGTGGAGGCGAGAATACCTTTGTCGTCTCAGACGAAGGCGGGGCTATCCAACAGATTCGTTCGGCAGGAGCCGAACTGAAGAACTTCGACAGGATGCTCAAGCCAATGCTTGAGCAGTTCGGTCTAAACGTCGCTGACGGAGTGATCCGTGCGCCTGCTTGTGATGCTTCTAATGTCGCTTATAGCATTGTGGTTGTATCCAATGCCTCTAAAGCCGCTGCTGACTGGCTTTTCTCACGCGTTAGAGTGAAGCCACACGACAACTTTAAGGATGTCGTTTCCCACTTCCTAAATGCCACCTTTAGGGACGTGCGACACGAAGTAATTGTCGGGCACAGTAACAAAGCTCATAAATTCGACAACATCATCCATCTGGATGATGGTAGAAGAATCATTGTGGATGCCGTCGTGCCAGACGCCAACTCGATCAATGCACGATTCGCAGCGAATATGGATGTGCGAAGTGCGGGGCTTAGCAACATTGAGCAACGCATTGTGTATGACGACAATGATGATTGGTCAATCGCTGATCTCAATCTTTTGCAGGTTGGAGCGCCGCTCGTCAAATTCTCGAAAGCGCCAGAAGCTATCAGGAGACTGGTCGCATGAATGACGTGCCTGCACGCTCGCGGATGGACGATGTGCTAAGGGCAATGCTTAAAACGCCGCCTGAGCCACATAAGCCAAGCGCTGCCAAGAAGGCTAAGGCCAAAAAAGCACCAAAGAAGAAGCCCGCTTAGATTGGCTCTCGGCGATTCTTACGCGTTAGTCCGCCGATATTGAAGTCTCTTGCCAGCTACGCCGGAAAGCAGCGCTTCAGCGCGCTCTTGATCGGTGGTTTTGCGATGATTCCAACGAAAGTCAAACTCTGTCACGTAGCGCTGAAGGTGCTGCTCGCCAACGTGATGGAACGTGCCGACAAGACCACGCTTCAACAGGCTAAAGCTCGCCTCGGCGGTATTCGAGTGGATCGCACCGATCGCGTACTCGCCGCGACTGTGGCGGGTCACGCCATGCGAAGCGAACTCGCGGCCGACCTTGGTATAGCCCGCGTGTTCGTCGGTCATTAGATGCGCCGACTTGCTCACGTTTGCCTCTAGCACGCTGCGAAGCGTCTTTGCGTTGACGTTCGGAACGACCACGCTGCGCTTTTCGCCGTCACGCTCGACTAGCGACACCACCTTCATCTTGTGGGCGAAACCGCGAGCGCCTTTCGGCTGCTTGCCATTGTTGCCCCAGAACGTTTCATCGGCTTCGACAACGCCGCCACCTTCACCCATGAGGCCCGTAGAACCCGGCTTCATCGCTTCGCGGATGCGGTGCGTCATAAACCAAGCCGATTTGTACGTCACGCCCAGCATGCGGTGAATTTGGTGCGAGCTGATGGCCTTCTTGCTGGCACACATCAGGTGAACGGCAAGCAGCCATTTATTCAGAGGGATTTTGCTCCGCTCGAACACCGTGCCGACCGTCACGCTGAACTGCTTGCGGCAGTCTTTGCACTTCAGCAGGCCCGCGCGGTGCGAAGCGCCTTTCAGGGCGTAGTGCTCGCCTTCCGTCCCGCAGTGCGGGCACACCGGACCATTCGGCCAGCGGAGTGCCTCAAGGTACTCGCGGGCCTTGTCGGCATCGGTGAAGTGCGGGGCAAGCAGATCGGCCATGACTGAAACCTCGGAAAGTGAGGTCAGAATGCCCGATTACCTTGGGTGTGTCAAGTATATAATTGCCCATCAATATGCAGACCCGAATGTCATGTCAGGCCACTCTGGCCGGGCTGTTGCAACGCATGCCCGCCATCTTCTTCGCCTCCGTCGCGACCGTCGACGGACGCAGCTATGCCCACGTGAACGCCGCCGGACACGAGACCAGCGCGCAACGCTCCGCGGCGATCATGAGCTCGCTGATGGGGCTGATCGAATCCTTCAGTCGCGAAGCCCTCAACAGCCGCACGCTCTACAACAGCATCGCCACCGAGCACGGATCGATCGTGATCGTCCGGATCCCGTCGAAAGCGAAACGGCATGCCCTCTGCCTGTGCGCGGATTCGACCGAGAATCTCGCCATGACCATCCGTACCGCGCTGGACACCGCGGACGCGCTCGCGGAAAAAATCGACGCCGACGAGTGAGTCGGCGCCCATCGTTCCGCGCCCGACGGGGCCTGCCGCACGACGCACGCATCCCCTGAATCGCCGGCGCCAGCCGCGCGCCCAAATTCCCCCGAAACTCCGCCGCGCAGCCCTATCGCGCGGCCCGTTCCTCCCACCGCAACCTCACCAACCAACAGGACACCTCCAACATGGCCAAGATCTCTCTCGAACCCCTGCGCAGCCTCGATGGTTACGTCGCCGCCGCCCTCGTCGACACCGAAAGCGGCATGCTGCTCGCCGGCGACGGCGCGGGCCTCGACCTCGAACTCGCCGCCGCCGGCAACGCCGAAGTGGTGCGCGCCAAGCGCAAGGTCGCCAACAGCCTGAAGCTCAACGACACCATCGAGGACATCCTCATCAGCCTCACCAAGCAGTACCACGTCATCCGTCCGCTGGAATCGAACCAGAAGCTGTTCCTGTACGTGGTGCTGGACCGTTCCAAGTCGAACCTGGCCATGGCCCGTCACGAGCTGCGCACGTTCGAAAAGGGCGTCGACTTCTCCTGATCGTCGCCTCCGCGTTCGAAACGGAGGCGCCCGCACGGCGCCTCCGGTCGCTCTTCCCTCTCCTCTCGCAACCCGGTACCCCATGCTCCGCGCCGACATCGCCATCGCCGCGCTCGACGACCAGATCGAACAACGCATCCGGATCGCCGCGCAATTGCTGGCGGCCTATCGGATCAAGGCCACGGTCCGCGCCTGGGACGGCACGCGCTGCAGCCTGCTCGCAGCCGATCTCTCCGACACCTACGGCCGTCAGGCATGCCAGCGCGCCCTGTCGCGCGGCACACCGGTGCTCGCGTTCTCCGCCGACGCCGCACAGGCGCAACAACCGGGCGTGGCGTGCGCGACCGAGGCCAGCCTTGCGCCGGCGCTCGCGCACGCGATCCGCGACCTGCTGCAACCGACCGCCTCCGAAACGACGCAGACGACCGTTGCCGGACCGCAACCGGCGCTGTGCCGGCTCGCCGATCCCGAATTCAGCGGCCGCGCCGTCGACGCGACGTGCAACGGCCGCCTCATCCACATCCGCCCCGAAGAAGGCCGGGTCTACGCGCCGACGTACAGCGATCTGCTGTCCGCGCGCGACACTTTTTCCAGCGGCGACTGGACACTCAGCACGAACCTGTCCGCCGACGTCCACGGCGACGGCGCCAACCGCAGTCTGGAAGCCTTCCTGCTGCAGTCCGCCTTCTCCGGCCGCGACCAGTTGCCGGCGTTTCCGAAGCGCCGCTATCGGCTCAGGGACTGGCCCGACATCGGTTCCGCTCCGGAACTGGTCGGCGCGCTGAAGGTCGCCAGAACCCTGCTGCGCACGCCGGCCGATCCGGACGAACTGCGCGCGCTGTGCGGCATGGATGCGCGCGACGTCAACGCCAGTCTGTGGGCCTATCGCGCGGCGAACCTGCTGAACGAATCCGATGAAGACGCCAGATCGGCGCAGCCCGCGCAACCGGTCGGCGCCTTCTCCGGCATGCTCGCGCGCATCGCGCATCGATTCGGTCTCGGTCGCGACTGAAACACCCGGACCGATCCCGCCCCTTATTCGAACAGGACCCGCCTCTCCGCATTCGCGGCGAGGCTTGAAAAGAACCCACAGAGCAGACGATCGTGTCATTCGAAAGCGCAAAACTGGTATTCGCCGGCCCGGTCGGCGCAGGCAAGACGACAGCCATCCGCTCGTTGTCCGACTGCGCGCCGGTCTCCACGGAAATGCCGCTGACGGACGGCGCGATGGGCGAGAAGACCACGACCACGGTCGCGCTCGACTTCGCGCCGGTGCTGCTGGAAGACGGGACACCGCTGCACATCTACGGTCTGCCGGGCCAGGAACATTTCTCGCACATGCGACCGCTCGTGCTCGAAGGCGCGCTCGGCGTGATCGTGGTCCTGCCGGGCGACAGCGCCTCCCTCTCGAGCGAATGCGAACACTGGATCCGCTCGATCCGCGACATCTCCGCCGACGCCGGTCTGGTGATCGGCATCACCCGCACCGATCTGAGTCGCGGATTCCGCATGGACACCATCCGCCAGGCCGTCCGCCGCTGCGGCCCGCCGATCCCGGTCTTCACCTTCGACGCGCGCGACCGCGAACAGACATCGCATCTGGTCCGCGCACTGCTGCTCTCGCTCGATTGAACGCCGACGCACACGAGATCGTTTCCGCCTTCGCGCAGGCCGATCTCGGTCTGCACAAGACACTGTGCGAGATGCTCGACGAGCATCCCGCGCATCGCACCGAACGCCGCGGCTGCGGTTACACCCAGGCCACCCGGTTCCTGTCCACCTTCGTCAACCAGCCGCGCAGCGCGGAAGCGGCGACGGACTTCGGACTCTTCGCCGACTGGCCGCGGCAAGCGACCGAATCGCTGGCCCGCCAGGCCATCGCCGCGGGTTGGGCGCAAGGCTGGCGCGGACTGGATCACTGCGATCCCGCGATCATCGAAGGCCTGCTGCCCGGGGCGCTCGCGGCCAGACTCGTCGCCCTGCCGGGCACGCTCGACGCGATCGCCGCATCGTTGCAGCGCGAGGAAAGCCGTTTGCTGATGGCGCTGTTGCGGCAATTGCTGGTGCCCGCCGGGCACGCGGCGCCGGCGATGCCCGAAATGCGCGAAAAGCCCGAGATCGGCAGCTGCTCGCAGGCGGAAGAGTTCTTTCTCGAGATCGCTCACGGCCGCGTGCGCCGCGGCGGGCGGGTGAACCTGTTCGTCGACGACGACGGTCGCCCGCTGCTGGTCGAAAAGATGGCGCTGGGCGAATCGCATTCGGCGATGGCGGTCGCGCCGGTGGCCATCTGCGATGTCGCGCTGCCGCCGGGCGCGCTGTTCGCCTTGCACTATTCCGAGCAGACCGCACCGGTCCGCGAGATCGACTGCGGCCGGGTCTATCCGCTGTCCGCGATCGTGCAGGCGCGCTTCCTGCGCCTGACCACGCTGGCGGTGTCGCCGAAGGTCCGGCGGCGCGCGTTCACCTCGCAGTTCGAGTCCCAGTTGCGCAGCGACATGCTTTCCCCGGCCACCACCACCATCGAGCACCTGCGGGATTTCGCGCTCGGACGGCTGGCGGCGGGCTGAGCGGGCGACGATGCGCATCCCCGCTTTCTTTCATCCGGATTACGCGCCCGCCGAGGTGCCGCTGCTGGCGCGCCTGGGCGTCACCGCCGCCCGGCTCGAACGATTGCGACTCATCGATCTGCGCGCACCGCAGCGCATCGACCTGCAACGCCTGTCCGGATTGCACGACGACGCCTATCTGCAGGCGTTCCTGGATGGCGTCGAGCCGATGGCATCGCGCCAGGGCATCCGCTGGTCGCCCGCGGTGCGCGACGCGACGCTCGCGATGCTCGGCGGACAGCTCGCGGCGGCAGAGGCGGCGCAACGCCACGGGATCGCGATGAACATCGCGCGCGGCTTCCATCACGCGGTGCCCGCATCGGGCAGCGGCTACTGCCCGCTCAACGGCCTCGCGCTGCTCGCGCACGTCGCGCCGACGCGGCGGGTGATGGTCGTCGACTGCGACGAACACGGCGGCAACGGCACCGAGGAATTCGCGGCGCGCCTGCCGAATCTCTACAACGTATCGATCTTCGGCACGCGCTTCGGATGCCGCGGCGGTGTCCGCTCCTGGGCCATGCAGGTGCGGGTGCGCGAGCAGGGGTTCCAGCCCTACCTGGATGCGTTGCGCGACATGGAAGCGCTCGTCGATGCGCATCGTCCGGATCTGCTGGTCTACCAGGCCGGCGCCGATTGCCACGAGAACGATCCGAAAAGCCAGGTCGGACTGACCACCCGGCAATTGTTCGCGCGCGATCTCACCGTGTTCCGGATGGCGCGCACGCGCGCGATCCCCATCGTCTTCGTCGTCGCCGGCGGCTACCAGAACGCCGAACGCGTCGCCCGTCTCAACGCCAATACGGTGCGTGCCGCGCGCTGGATCTGGCGCCATCATTCCGCCGCCGACCATACTTGACGCTCTTTCGCATCGATCCTGCGAGGCGCGCATGAAAACCAACGACGCCGCACCCGGACCCACGCAGCCGGTGCTGTTCCTCGGCCACGGTTCGCCGATGAACGCCATCGAGGACAATGCCTGGTCGCGGGCCTGGCGCGCGCTGGGCGAACGCCTGCCGCAACCGCGCGCGATCCTCTGCGTGTCCGCGCACTGGGAAACGCCGGGCCCCTGGCTCACCGGCAGCGAAGCACCGGACACGATCCACGACTTCGGCGGATTCCCGCAGGCGCTGTTCGACGTGCGATATCCGGCGCCCGGCGATCCGGCCCTGGCGCAACGCGTGGTGGCGCTGCTGGGCGAGGACGTCGGCGCGCGCATCGATCCGGACCGCGGCCTCGATCACGGTGCCTGGGGCGTGTTGCGCCCGATGTATCCGGGGGCGGACATCCCGATCGTGCAACTCGGCATCGACACGCGCCGTCCCGGCGCCTGGCATGCCGGACTCGCGCGGCGCCTGGCGCCGCTGCGCGACGAAGGCGTGCTGGTGGTCGCCAGCGGCGACATCGTCCACAACCTGCGTCTGTTCCGCTGGCATGATCCCGCGCCGCTGCCGTGGGCACTGCGCTTCCGCGATCGGGTCAACGCGCTGATCCGCGCCGGAGACCTCGCCGCGCTGGCGGATTGGCCCGCGCTGGGCGAGGATGCACGGCTGTCGATTCCGACCCCCGAGCACTACATCCCCCTGCTCTACGCACTGGCGCTGGCCCGCGACGGCGATGCGCTGCACTTCTTCAACGACGACGTGATCGGCTCGCTGTCGATGACGTCCCTGCTGATCGGCTCCGCATGACACGCACGAAAACCTACGATCGCGCCTATTTCGACAAGTGGTATCGCAAGTCCGGGATCGGCGACGCGGCCCGCCTGCAGCGCAAGGTCGCGCTCGCCGTGACCATGGCCGAATACCACCTCGGGCGGCCGCTGCGCACGGTGCTGGACATCGGCTGCGGCGAGGGCGCATGGCGCGCACCGTTGCTGAAGCTGCGGCCGAAGGCGCGCTATCTCGGGTTCGACAGCAGCGAATACGCGGTCCGGCGCTATGGCGCGAAGCGCGATCTGCACTTCGCGCGCTTCGGGGATTTCGCCGTCCTGCGTCCCTGCCCGCCGGTCGATCTGCTGATCTGCAGCGATGTGCTGCACTATCTGTCCACGCGCGAACTCGCGCGCGGCCTGCCCGGACTCGCGGAATTGTGCGCCGGCATCGCCTTTCTCGAAGTCTTCGCGAAGGAAGACGAGACCGAAGGCGATGATGTCGGCTTCCAGGCCCGTCCGGCGCGCGTCTACCGTCAACGGTTCGAGGCGGCCGGTTTCCGTTTCGTCGGCTCGCATTGCTGGCTGTCGCCGG
The DNA here is from genome assembly GCA_041919915.1 of Lysobacteraceae bacterium. Lineage (GTDB taxonomy): Bacteria > Pseudomonadota > Gammaproteobacteria > Xanthomonadales > Xanthomonadaceae > Lysobacter_I. The sequence goes on along the minus strand of JAYRSY010000041.1, from coordinate 12,183 downwards.
CACGTGCGGGCGATGCCGCGGCGCTGGAGCTCGGCGCCTGAGCACCCGATGGTCCCCGAGCGGTTCGCAGATCGATGGACACGCGACCGCAGGCCGGTGCGCGTGAGGCGGCCTCTACGAGACGGCGGGCCGGCGGCGTGCTGGCCGCTTCGCGGCGTCAGGTGCGCGCGGCCTGCTGCCGGATTTCGCTGCCGCGTCGCGCAGGGCGGCTTCGAGCGCCAGCCTCGCCCAGGGCCGCATCGCCTCGGGTGAATCCATCGCCTCGTCGGGCGGGGTCCAGTAGCGCACCGTGATCGCCCGGCCCTTGCCCGCGTAGACGAAGGGTCGGCCGCCGGCATCCGCGAACCGCTCCCTGCTCGCGTCGTCGGCCTTGAGATACAGCGTGCCCTCGATTTCCAGGGCCACGATCATGCCGTCGGCATACAGGCCGGTTCCGCCGAACATCCGCCGGACGGTGATCCGGCCGATCGGCGCCAGCAGCTCCCTGAACCAGGCGATGTCTTCGTCTCGTGCGGCCATGCGACGAGCGTAGCGCAAGCACCGCCGGCGGGCGACCGCGGGCCGCGCATCCACCGCCGTCCGATCGGTTATGCTGCGCCGCACCATCCCGTTGCCGGAACAGGGGTTCTCCGATGTTGCTCTACCAGATGCACGAGCTGGGCCGCGCCTGGATGGCGCCGATGACCTACTGGGCCGAAGCCAATGCCCGCATCTTTTCCGCGCCCGGGAGCTGGCTGTCGAATCTGCCCCACGCCGCGCGCGTCGCCGCCGGCTACGAACTGCTCTACCGCATCGGCAAGGATTACGAAAAGCCGAAGTTCGGCATCCACAGCGTCACCAGCGACGGCCGCACCTATCCGGTGGTGGAACGCGAAGTGCTGCGCACGCCGTTCTGCCGCCTGCTGCGTTTCAAGCGCTTCTCCGACGAGACCGTCGGCGTCACCGACCTGAAGAACGATCCGCCGGTGCTGGTGGTCGCGCCGCTGTCCGGACATCACGCGACCCTGCTGCGCGATACCGTGCAGACCCTGCTGCGCGACCACAAGGTCTACATCACCGACTGGGTCGACGCGCGCATGGTGTCGAAGGACGATGGCGCGTTCACGCTCGACGATTACGTCGCCACCATCGAACAGTTCATCCGCCACATCGGCGCGGAAAAACTGCACGTCATCAGCGTCTGCCAACCGACCGTGCCTGTGCTGGCCGCGGTCTCGCTGATGGCCGCGCGCGGCGAACCCACGCCGCGTTCGCTGGTGATGATGGGCGGACCGATCGACAGCCGCGAATCGCCAACCGCGGTGAACAATCTCGCCACCCAGAAGCCGCTGTGGTGGTTCGAGCAGAATCTCATCCACATCGTCCCGGCCAACTATCCGGGTCGCGGCCGTCGCGTGTACCCGGGTTTCCTGCAACACATGGGATTCATCGCGATGAATCCGGAACGGCACGTCATGTCGCACTGGGATTTCTACCAGGACCTGGTGAAGGGCGATCTCGACGACGCCGACGCGCATCGGCGTTTCTACGATGAATACAACGCGGTGCTGGACATGCCCGCGGAGTACTACCTCGACACGGTGCGCGTGGTGTTCCAGCAGCACCTGCTGCCGCGCGGGTTGTGGGACGTGGCCGGCGAACGGGTGACCCCGTCCGCGATCCGCGACACCGCGCTGATGACCATCGAGGGCGAACTCGACGACATCGCCGGGGTCGGCCAGACCCGCGCCGCGCACAAGCTCTGCACCGGGATCCCGGAGACGCATCGGGTTCACCTGACCGCGCAGGGCGCCGGTCACTACGGCATCTTCAGCGGCCGCCGATGGCGCGATCAGGTCTATCCGCAGGTCCGCGACTTCATCGCCAGGCACGGCTGAAGCCCGGCGGGCATTCCGGCGACGGCGTCCGGGCCATGGCCGGCGGACCGCCAAATTTGTGACATGAATCGCACTTCCGTCGATCCGGCGACGATTCGAGCGCGCGGGCCGTTATATAGACGGGGTGCGGTCGCTCGCACATGACTGGAGCGCTCGTACGGGGAACGCGCACCGCCGATGCCCCGGCATGTCTTCCGCATGAGATACGTGTGCCCCATGGACCGAAGCACTTTCCCGATGGCCGCCCTGATGATGCTCGCCACCCTGACCAGTTGCCAAAGCGCCAACGCCCCCGATGCGGGCGTCTCCGGAGCCGCCGCGATGACGACACCGACCGCCGTCCCCGACATCCGACCGTCGCCGAATCCCGCGCCGAAGCAGCGCCATGTCCTCGACCTGCGCTTCTCCGGGCTGCCCGGCGCGTTGACCGACATCGCCGCGACCGCGGACTTCGAAGTCGAAAACCGCGAATGCGTGCCCTTCGACTACAGCCGCGCCGTCGGTGGCGTGCGTCTGCCGCCGAGGCACAGCGTTCCGCTCGTGCTGCAGCGGGTGGATGACACCACCTACACCGCGACCCTGCACGAGGACGCCCTGCTCGACGAGGACTATTACGGCCTCGGCGTTTGCCACTGGGCCCTGAACACCGCCACCGTGCACTTCCACTCCGCGGCCACGCATTTCGTCGGCGGCATCGCCGCCGACCGGCTCACCGCCGGAGCCGGAATCGTCGATCACTACCTCGTGCGTGACTTCGCCCAGAAGCCGGCGCCGATGGACGTGGTGTTCGGCGAGGAATCCCCCGACTTCTATCAGGCGGGCGCCGGCCCGCAATTCACGCTCGCGATCACGGCACGCAGGGAGGCCCCATGACCATTACCAGTCGCGATTACGCCGCACTGAGCGAAGACTCGTACCGGCACCCGCAGTCGAACCCGAATTCGACCGTCCGCATCGAGGGCGTCGACTACCGCGTGCTGGCCAACGCCGACAGGCCCAGCGGCTATCAGGGCACGATCTACCAGCGCGTCGACACCCGTGAGATCGTGGTCGCGCATCGCGGCACCGAGCCCGGTCGCGGCGTCGGCGAACTGTTCCGCGATGCCGTGCGCACCGACGGCGGCATGGTGGTCAACGGTGTCAACAACCAGACCCAGGACGCGATCGACCTGACCCGCCGTGCGGTCGAACTGTCGCGCGCCGAAGCCGAACGCACCGGTCGCCCCGCCCCCCAGGTCACCGTCACCGGCCATTCGCTGGGCGGGACGCTCGCGCAGATCACGGCGCACGAATTCGGGCTCCGCGGCGAGACCTTCAACGCCTACGGCGCGGCCGGCCTGCGCCAGGGCGTGCCGGCCGGCGGCAACGATGTCGTCAATCACGTCCGCGCCACCGACGTGGTGAGCGCGGCCAGCCCGCACTACGGCCAGACCCGCGTCTACGCCACGCCCGAGGACATCTCCGCGCTGCGCGATGGCGGTTACGCCAACAACCGCAAGACGTCGCTGCTGCCTTTCGTCGGCGACCCGCGCAACCCGCTGGAAGTGGCCTGGGACCGCGGCGGTCCCGCGCACGCGATCGGCGCGTTCGTGCGCGCCGAGGGCGGCGGTCCGCTGATGAGCCAGGACAACATCCAGCGCGCGCAGCAGTTCGACCCGATGATCGACAAGTTCCGCGACGACGTCGGCGCGATCCGCAGCGGCATCACCAATACGTCGCTGGGCGTCCAGGACGGCTGGGACCGCCTGCGCCGCGGTTGGGACGACCTGTTCTCGCAGCGCACCGAGATCAACCGCGTACCGCTGATCAGCGACAACCCGATGGTCGAACAGACCTATGCGGCGATCGACCGCAACCGCGCCCAGGTCGGCGAAGTCGACACGCGCACGGTCGCGAGTCTGGTCGCCGGCGCCCGCGAGCGCGGTCTGACCAGCATCGACAGTGTCGCCGGCAACGAACGCACGCTGTTCGCGGTGCAGGGACGTACACCGGACGATCCGGCGGCGCAGGTGGTACCGATCGATCGCGCGCAGGCGCGCGAACAATCGTTGACGGCCAGCGCGCAGCTGGCGTCGAACGCGCCCGCGGCCCCGCAGATGGAAGAGCCCCAGCAACAGCAGCGGATGGCGATGCGCTCCTGAGCGGATGCCATCGATCGCGCATGCCGCGATCCGCAGCGAAAAAAGCCGGCTTTCGCCGGCTTTTTTCTGGATGACGCCTCGCACCCGGTAGACTCACGCGTACTGCGCGGTCTTGACCAGCAGATGCTTCGCGAACTGGCCGTGCAGGTAGCCGATGCCGCGGGCCAGATGCAGGGTGACGAACAGCAGCAGGATGCCGAGCACGAACAGCAGCGGCAGCGCGGCATAGCCGAACGAGGTGCCGAACACGCCGTCCTGGATCCCGAGCCACATCCAACCGTCGAAATCGGCATTGACCGTCGCATGGCCGAACCAGACGGCGAGCGGTGCCGCCATCGAAGCCAGCGACACGCTGAGCAGGGTCACCGCCAGGGTGAAGTAGAGAATGCCCAGCGGCAGCATCAGCAGCATGTACAGCAACGTGGTCCAACTGCGCGGATCGGAGAACAGTTCGGCGATGCGTGCGGTCCATGGTTTGCCGCGGGTGCCGTACAGCGGTCGACGCGGCATGCGTTCGCCGAGCATGACCTCCACGATCCGGCCTTCGAGCAGCGAGAACATCCGTACCGAACCGAAGAACAGGATCACGAACGGGATGCCGATGATCAGGACCCCGAGCCCCAGCGACAGCGACAGTCCGGTCACCGCCCAGGTGAAATAGAAGATGCCGGTGGCCAGCGACAGCAGCATGTAGAACAGCGCGGCATAGGTCCGCGGCTCGGCGATCACCCCGAAGAACTTGCCGAACAGCGAACGGTGCTGGCGCGGCGTCGGCGCGCGCAGCGCGGTCTGCACCTTCACCTCGGTATCGCGGTAGATGTCGGCGACTTCGTCGGGCGCGCCGTAGCTGGACGCGACCCGGGCGATGACCTCGGCTTCGCTGGTACCGGGGTTCTCGGCGAGTTCCGAACGCAGATATTCCTCGGCGTCGTAGAGCGCGTCCTGGACGAGCGCCGGATCCGCCCCGGCCAGCGACCGCCGCAGATGTTCGAGGTAGTCGGGAATGCTGGTCGGCAGCGCCGGCTGCGCGGTGGTCTTCATGAGAGGCTCCCCTTCAGAACGGAATCGACGGAATCGCGGGTGGCGCACCAGGCGTCGGTCCAGGCGCGCAGCACCTCGCGCCCCTGGGCGGTGATGCGGTAATAGCGTCGCGGCGGGCCGCTGATCGACGGCTCCACCTCGCTGGCGAGCAGGCTCGCGGCCTCCAGATTGCGCAGCACCGGATACAGGGCGCTCTGCTTGCCGCTGAGCACGCCATCGCCCTGACGCTCCAGGGTCTTGGCGATCTGGTAGCCGTACATCGGTTCAACCGCCTGCCCCAGCACGGCGAGCAGCGCGAGCGACACGGTTCCGGCCGACAGCTCCTTCTGGAACTTGCGCAACAGGGCTTCGGTGGTCTCGTCGATGGCGGTGGGCGGGTTCATGCGGTCCCCTGCGATGGTCTGCTTGTCGTGATCTGCTGCATAGCTTGAAGATCACTCTATCCATAACTTCGATATAGCAAATGTGCCGGAGGTCATTCCCGCCGAACGCGTCGCCGCTGGCCCGTCCCCCGCTTATCGGCCAGAATCCGGGGTCAGAATCCGGTTCACCCAGAGGGAGAGTCGTCATCGTGAGCCCACGCATCCGTCCGTCCATCGCCCTGCCCGCCGCCCTGGCGGCAGCCACCCTGTGCTTCGCCCTTGCCGCGGGCGGACAGACGCCGCCCGACGCCACGAAGCCGCAGACCATGCAGGAACTCCTGGATGCCTCGAAGCCGACCGACTGGCGCACGCTGGATCCGGCGAACACCCTGTACATGGAGCTCGACAGCGGACGAGTGGTGATCGAACTGGCCCCGGCCTTCGCTCCGTCGCATGTCGCCAACATCCGCGCGATGGCCAAAGGCGGCTTCTGGAACGGGCTGAGCATCAATCGCTCGCAGGACAACTTCGTCGTGCAATGGGGCGACCCGACCGAGGAAGAGAAGGACCGCAAGCCGCTGCCGAAAGGCGCGAAAGCGAAACTTCCCGCGGAATTCACCCGCAGCAATCGCAATATCCCCTTCACCCCGCTGCCCGATGTCGATGGCTGGGCACGGCAGGTCGGTTTCAGCGACGGTTTCCCGATCGGGCTCGACACGTCGGACGGCACCGCCTGGCTGGCGCACTGCTACGGCGCGGTCGGCGCCGGCCGCGATGTCGCCGCCGACTCCAGCACCGGCGCAGAGCTCTACGTCGTGATCGGACAATCGCCGCGCCAGCTCGATCGCAACATCACCACCGTCGGCCGGGTCGTACAGGGCATGGAACTGCTGAGCGTGCTGCCCCGCGGCACCGGTTCACTGGGGTTCTACGAAAAACCCGAACAGCGCGTCGCGATCCGCTCGATCCGTCTCGCCGCCGATCTCAAGCCCGCCGAACGCCTGAAACTACAGGTGCTGCGCACCGATACGCCGCTGTTCAACGCCCTGGTGGAAGCGCGCCGCAACCGTCGCGACGATTTCTACAAGCGCCCGGCCGGCCACATCGACCTGTGCAACGTCCCATTGCCCGTGCGCATCGCGCCGGAACCCGAGGCGAAGCCGAAGCGCTGAACTCTTCGACCAATCGCCAATCGCCCGGGGCACCATCGCGGACCAGAATGGGGCCATCCCCCGCCGACGCCTCCGCATGCGCATCGCCCTGCTCGCCGATCTCCACGCCAATCGCGAGGCGACCGAAGCCTGCCTGTCGAAGCTGCGCAAGCTGGGCTTCGATCGCGCCGTGCTGCTCGGCGACATCGTCGGTTACGGCGCCGATCCGGAATGGGCCGTGGACACCGCGCAGCGGCTGGTCGACGACGGCGCGATGGCGATCTACGGCAATCACGACGAAGCGGTGCTGCGCGACGCCCGTGCGGATGCGCAATCGCAGAAGCACGTGGACGCTCAGGCGGCGATCGACTGGACCCGCACCCGGTTGAGCGATGCGCAGCGCGCGTTCCTCACCGCGCTGCCGGCGAGCATCGAGGACGAGGACCGGCTGTACGTCCACGCCAACGCCTGGGCTCCGCTGCAGTGGGGCTACATCTCGAACGCGCTCGCGGCGGCGCAGAGCATCGCCGCGACCAAACAGCGCGTGACCTTCTGCGGACACGTGCATGAGCCCGCGCTCTACCACTCGCAACCCGAAGGCGGCACGCGCCATTTCGCACCGGTCCCGGGCGTCGCGATGCCACTGCTGGACAGCCGCCGCTGGCTGGCGCTGCCGGGCTCGATCGGACAACCGCGCGACGGCAACCCGGCCGCGTGCTGCGCGCTGTACGACACCGCGCGCGGCACGCTGACCACGCTGCGCGTCGCCTACGATCACCACACCGCCGCGCGCAAGATCACCGAAGCCGGCCTTCCGGCGACGCTCGCGAAACGACTGACGGAGGGTCGATGACATGCCCGTTCCGCTGACACCCGGTCTGATCGTCGATGGTTTCGAACTGATCGCGCCGCTGCACGAAGGCGGCATGGCGACGCTGTGGCGCGTGACCCATCCCGACCACGCAATGCCACTGCTGATGAAACTCGCGCGCGTCGGTTACGGCGAGGCCGCGACCCAGATCGTCGGCTTCGAGGTCGAGCGCATGATCCTGCCGCAACTGCGCGGTCCGCACGTGCCACGCTTCGTCGCCGCCGGCGACTATCAGGATCAACCGTGGCTGGTGATGGAACATCTGGCCGGCGACACCCTGCGACCCTTGCTCGACGACGCGCCACTGCCACCGGCGCGCGTCGCCGAACTCGGTGCGCTGGCCGCGACCGCGATCCACGCGCTGCACCAGCAGGACGTCATCCACCTCGACATCAAACCGAGCAATCTGCTGCGCAGACCGGACGGCAGCGTGGCGCTGATCGATTTCGGCCTGTCGCATCACGCGCATCTGCCCGACCTGCTGGCCGAGCAGTTCCGCGTGCCGATCGGCACCGCGCCCTACATCGCGCCGGAACAGGTGCTGGGCGTGCGCGACGATCCGCGCAGCGATCTGTTCGCGCTCGGCGTGACCCTCTACCACCTCGCCACCGGCGAGCGCCCGTTCGGCAATCCGGGCAGCGAAGCCGGGCTGCGCCGCCGGCTGTACCGCGACCCCGTTCCGCCGCGCGCGTTGCGTCCGGACATTCCGCGCTGGCTGCAGGAAGTGATCCTGCGCTGTCTCGAAGTCGACCCCGACGCGCGTCACGCCACCGCGGCGCAGCTCGCGCACGATCTGCAGCATCCCGAACAGGTACCGCTGACCGAGCGCGCCGACCGCAGCCATCGCGACGGCCGCATGACGGTGATCCAGCGCTGGTGGCAGAACTTCGGCCGCGAACGCGAACCGCGCAAAGCGGTGACCGACCATCTCGACCAGGCGCCGCTGCTGATGGTCGCGATCGATCTCAAGCACGAGGATCCGGCTCTGTGCACCGCGCTGCGCGGCACCCTGCAGCGGATCGTGTCGACCTTTCCGCATTCGCGCCTCGCCTGCATCACGGTCATGCGTACCGCGCGGATCGGTCTCGACAGCAATCTCGACAGCGAAGGTCGCAACCGCCACGTCAAACGCCTGATCGCCCTGCGCGACTGGATCCGCCCGCTCGGTCTCGACGAACACCGCATCACCGTGCACGTGCTCGAACACAGCGATCCCGCGCATGCCCTGCTCGACTACGCGCGCGACAACGGTGTCGATCATCTCGTCATGGGCGCCCGCGGCGTCACCGGCGTCCGTCGCATTCTCGGCAGCGTGTCCGCCCGCGTCGTCGCGGAAGCGCCGTGCACCGTCACCGTCGTTCGTGCGCCGGCGACGCACGCAGGCGAATCGGACGACACGCCCTCCGTGTAGGCGGCACGGCGCCGGGACAACGCAACCCGATTCGCTCAGCCCGACTTCAACCGGCCCAGCGCATACGCGCGGTACGAGGCGACGGGTTCGAATCCGACCGATTCCATGTAGCCCAGACCGTCGGCGTACTGCCCCGAGAGATCGGTGTAATCGGCCGGAATCTCGGCGCAGACCGCGCCGTTCGCACCATTGAAGGTGCCGTCGTGGAACCACGGCGTGGCGACACCCGAGAGCGGTTTGCCGAGGAATGCGTTCTCGACGCCGCTGTATCCGCGCACGATCGGAATGTCGACCAGCGTCCCCGCCGTGTCGATGCGTGCCGGGAACGCCTGCGGATACCGAAGGTTGAGCTTGCCCTGGAGGAAGATGGCATCCCAGCCGCCGTTGTTCGGGGTCAGGAAATAGCCGTAGGACAGCGCCGGATCGTCGTTCATCGCGCCGAGCACGAAGCCCGCGCCGGTGAAGGCCTGACCGTTCGCGAGATTGTAGAACTGCCAGACCCAGCCGTTGTAGGGCGTCGCATCCTCCACGAACGGCACCGGATGCACGGCGCCGTCCGGATTCTCCAGGCTGCTCATCATCAGTTCGTGATCGATCCAGCCGGTGCCGGACACGATGGTGTAGCAGACGCCGTCGACCGTGATCGTGCCGCCGACCTGCAACTGCGGCCAGCTGTAATAGATGCCCGGCGTCGGCAAGGGCGTCAGCCCGGTACCGCCGGCGGTGAAGCTGTCGGTCTTCGGCACGCCCTGCAGGAAGAAGGCGGCGTCCACCTTCGTCGCGGCGTTCTGCGTGAGCACGATGTCGACGCTCATGTGCGCGCCGTCGTCGACCTTCACCGCGAGCGGAAGCACGTCGAGCGAGCCGCGCAGTGAATCGTCGCCGCAGACGACATACACGCTGTCGTCGCCCTGTTGGCTGAAATCCGCCTGGCCGCCCTTCGCCGGCCACTGCACGTTCGGACGACGGCGATGGATCGAACGCTTGCCGGGCCCCATGTCCACGGTCACGGTCACGAGATTGGTCACCACCGTGGCATCGAGCGCCGACCAGCCCGCCGCCTGCTGCGCCGCCGTGCCGATCGCGCGGAGCTTCTCCATCGACAGCAGCAGCGAAACGCGCCCGGTTTCGCCGTCCGGGGTCATCACGTTCATGTGGCAACCGACCCAGTACCACTCCAGTCCCATGTCGGCGTGGAAATGGTGATCGAGCGGAAACGACAACGCGTACGACGCCGTCGGCGCCACGCTGCCCACGCTGCTGGCGCGACCCAGCAGGGTGTTGATCGTCCACATCATCCCGCCCGGGTCGGCCGCGTCGTCCAGCCGCCCCGCCGCTTCGTACAGATCGGAGAAATCCGGAATCTGCAGCGGCTGATTCGTGTTCGGATCGGTGATGGCGTTGACCGCGGCCAGCACGTCCTTCAGATAGGCCTGCACCACCGGGGCGACCGGCGTTCCGTTGCTCATGACGTCATTCCTTGATGAGGGTGACGTCGATCATCGCACCGTCACGATGGTTCCGGAAGCAGAAACATGCGCTGCAGACCACGCCCGGAACAACGAGGATCGCCCGTGACGACGCACCGATGACGCGGCGCCACCGTCACATGAGCCAAGAGAATCCGGAACGTGCCACCTTGTCGCCCGCGAAAAGCGAGGCGCGCTCGCCCTTCACCACGAGACGGAACGCCGGCACGCGATGGTCCGATCCGTCGTAGCGGAGCACCAGACGCTTCCCGAATCGATACGCTTCGACGGTGATGCCACCGGTAATATCGATTTTTCCGGATTCTCCGGGAATTTCGACATGAACCTTCCCGATCCATTCGTAGCCGTCTTCCGGCGTCCCCCGCTCGACCGTCACCACGTCCATCCAGATCACGGGCGCACCGGGCGCATCGAACGCGAGCGCATGACTCGCATGCACAGGCCATGTCATCGCCAACGACAACAACAGACCAAGCAACAGCCGCATCATGAAAGGGAGCCTCTCGGATCGCATGGACGTCACGCCTCCACGGGCTTTTTCCGACGGATCCGCCGCAACATCCGCCGCAGCAGCCAGATCGCGAGGATCACTGCGAACAGGATCGGGATCAACGCCGCCACGATGCGGATCACGCCGGCGGCGCTGGCGGCCATGACATTGCCGGAGTCGCGGAAGGCCGACGCGATCGCGCTGCGCTGCTCCTCGCGGGCGAAGGGCGAGAATTCGAGGGTGAGGAGCTGGGTTTCGATCCGGCGTTTGTGCGTGGCGGCGTCGCGTTCGGCGGCTTCGAGCTCGGCCTCGACCTTCGACAATTGCTCGGACAGCGCGATCACGTCCGCGACCTTGAGGTCGCCGCGCCCCTGGAATTCGAGCAGGCGCGCATGCTGTTTGCGCAGGCGATCGCGCAGCAGCGTGTTGTCGCGCACCGCGACCGCCAGATCCTCGGCGCGGGTGCTGCGGTCGCCGAACTCGCCGTCCTTGCCCCCCGAGGCGATCAGCGGTTCGATGGCTTTCGGCTCGGCGCGGACGGTGATCGAACCCTGTGCGTAACGTCCTCCGCTCTGATTCACCTGCAGCACAAGACAGGCACCGAACTTCGCGCTTTCGCAGGCCTGGCGCACGAGCTGCACCTGCGCCGGAATGCGCTCCGCATCGAGCCGGATCTCGACCTCGTGCTCGTAGGCAAGCATCGCGCGCTCTGCGACGGCGGCCATCGGACGCGATGGCGGGTCGTGGCGGGTGCTGTAATTCGCTTCCGGCAGATCCCCGGTGAATTCCCTCGCCAGAGGGTCTGCGCCCATCTGGCGCAACTGGGCGGCATTGCCACCGCCGGACGAGGCTGCCTCAGGCGCATTCTCGACGCTGCAGCCTGACAACCATGTCACTGCGGCGATCACCACCAGACACATCATGGAACGCATGACGACCTCCTCCCGGCCTTGAGGCCACGCTAGCGCGTCGACTTGCACGGCGCAAGCGCGACGGCGAGCGGCCGGCCTTTCGCCGCGCAAAAAAACAGGCCGCCCGGAGGCGGCCTGTCGATGCAGCGATGACGCCATCGCGTCCGGTCAGAATTCCTGACTGAACTTGATGCCGAAGGTGCGCGGCTGGCTCGCCACCGAATACACCTGCGCGGCGCAGACCTGCTCCGGGCACTGCACGTTGCGGCTGTACTGCGCGTTCTCGTCGAACAGGTTCTTGATGTAGAAGTCCACCGACCAGTTGTCCTTGCGCACGCCGAGCGCGAAGTCGACGAGGCTGTAGGACGGCAGATCGCCGAGGATGTTGCGCTCGAGCAGACGCAGATCCGAGGTGCGGCGGCCTTCGGTGACCACCGA
>JAYRSY010000040.1:0-25747 GCA_041919915.1 Lysobacteraceae bacterium | reverse complement strand
TTCCGCAATCTGCTGCCGCGCGGCGTGAAACTGGCGCCCGAGGACGTGTGGGACCGCGTCGCGTTCGTGCTCAGCATCAAGATGACCGACCCGCAGTTCAGCGGCCAGACCAAGGAACGCCTGTCCTCGCGCCAGGCCGCGGCTTTCGTCGAAGGCGCGGCGCACGACGCGTTCTCGCTGTGGCTGAACCAGCATGTCGAGCTCGGCGAGAAGATCGCGCAGTTGGCGATCGAACGCGCCGCGGCGCGGCTCAAGACCGAGAAACAGGTCGTCCGCAAGAAGGTCACCCAGGGCCCGGCGCTGCCGGGCAAGCTGGCCGACTGCATCAGCCAGGACCTGTCGCGCACGGAACTCTTCCTGGTCGAAGGCGATTCGGCCGGCGGCTCCGCCAAGCAGGCGCGCGACAAGGATTTCCAGGCGATCCTGCCCCTGCGCGGCAAGATCCTGAACACCTGGGAAGTGGCCTCCGGCAGCGTGCTCGCCTCGCAGGAAGTGCACGATCTCGCGGTCGCGATCGGCTGCGATCCCGGTAAGGACGACATCAGCGGTCTGCGCTACGGCAAGGTCGTGATCCTCGCCGACGCCGACTCCGACGGCCTGCATATCGCGACCCTGCTCTCGGCGTTGTTCCTGAAGCATTTCCCCGCGCTGGTGAACGCCGGCAACATCTTCGTGGCGATGCCGCCGCTGTTCCGCGTCGACGTGGGCAAGCAGGTGTTCTACGCCCTCGACGAGGAAGAGAAACGCCTGCTGCTGGAAAAGATCGAGCGCGAGAAGATCAAGGGACAGGTCAACGTCACCCGCTTCAAGGGCCTCGGCGAAATGAATCCGCAACAGTTGCGCGAATCGGCGATCCATCCCGATACCCGCCGACTGGTGCAACTCACCGTCGACGGCGCCACCGAGACGCATGCCCTGATGGACATGCTGCTGGCGAAGAAGCGGGCCAGCGACCGGAAGACATGGTTGGAGACGAAGGGCGACCTCGCGACGCTGGACGTCTGATGCCCGTGCGCATCGCCCTGTTTCGCGGCATCAACGTCGGCAAGGCCAAGCGCATCGCCATGGCCGAACTGAAGGCGATGTTCGAGGGGCTGGGGTTCGCGAACGTGCGGACCCTGCTCAACAGCGGCAACGTGGTGTTCGACGCCGCCCGCGGCACGCCGGCGGCGGATGCGAAACGCATCGCCGCCGCGCTGGTCGAGCGCACCGGCGTCGCAGCGAACGTGCGGGTGCTGGATGCCGCGACCCTCGACGCCGTGATCGCCGCCAATCCGTTCGTCGAGCGCTGCGACGATCCCTCGCGGCTGCTGGTGGGTTTCCGCATCGACGCCGACCGCACGCCGTTCGACGCGCTGCAACGCGAGTTCGCGGACGAAGCCTTCGCGATCGGCGACGACGCCTGTTATCTGTGGTGCCCCGACGGCATTCTCGCCAGCCGGATCGGCGAAGCGCTGGCCGGACCGAAATTCCGCGACCGCATCACCATGCGCAACTGGGCGACGGTGATGAAGCTGCAGGCGATGGTCACCGGATGAGCGTTGACCGCTCGATACGGCAAACGCGACAAGATGGCATATCTGGACAGCGTGGAGCCATGCATCGCCTCCGAGCGTACCGCGCGCTGATCCCGGGACGGACGGGCTTCACGCACCCGCCCCGCGGCGCATCTCCAAGCGCCGCGGGGCACGTTCCGCTCACACACCTTTCGCCAATTGCCTGAATGTCCTGAGTACGATGTAGAGATCGAGGCCGAACGACCAACGACGCATGTATTCGAGATCGAAGCGGACACGGTTCGCCATTTTCTCGATCGTCTCGGTCTCTCCACGCAAACCGTGGACCTGCGCCCAACCGGTGAGACCGGGCCGCACCTTGTGGCGCAGCATGTAGCCACGGATCTTCCCGCGATACAGTTCGTTGTGCTGCGCCGCATGGGGGCGCGGTCCGACCAGACTCATTTCGCCGCGCAACACGTTGACCAGTTGTGGCAGTTCGTCGATGGAGCTCTTGCGCAGGAACCTGCCCAGACGCGTCACCCGGGCATCGTTCCTGGTGGCCTGCGCCACATGGCCGGACGCACATGCAGCGGTCGTCATCGAACGGAACTTGTAGATCTGGAAAGGCCGGCCGTCCGCACCATGCCGCGTCTGCCGGAACAGCACCGGCCCCGGCGATTCCAGCTTGATCAGGGTCGCGACCAGCAGCAACAGCGGCGCGAGGACGACCAGGCCGATGCCGGCGCAGACGAAATCGAAGTAGCGTTTGATCACGCCCGACAATCCGATGTCCGGACGACCGATCACCGTGTAGACGGGAATGCCTTTCACCCAGTTGACGTTTTCGTGGATGGGACGGAAAGCGACGAAATCGGGCAGAAAGTGGACGGAGGCCGGCGAATCCAGCAACTGCTCCATGATCTCGCCCATCCTGCGCTCGCCCATCATCGGCAGTGCGATGAACACGTCGGAGATCCCATGCTCCGAGACCACGGCACGCGCCTGACCGAACGTGCCGATGATCGGCACCCGTTCGCCGCACGGCAGGCGCGAAGGATTGCGATCCTCGAAGAATCCGACGAGTTCCGCGGAAACGAACGGATCTTCGACAAGCGTCTGCGCGAAGCGGAGACTCGATTCGGTCACACCGATGATGGCCGCGCGACGCGGCGGCTCGCGGAAACCGCGCTGAAGCGCGAGCCAGACCGCGAAGACACTCCCCAGCGTCATCAAGGGAACGAACAGGCAGGCCTCAAGCATGGCCAACCGCATGGTTTCGACACCTTTGCCGAGGAACACGATGGCCGCGAGCAGCATCGCCACGACGATCATCGCTTTCGATAGCGCCGATGTCGCCACGAACGCGAATCGATTCGGTTTTCCAGGAACATCGTCGATGTTCACGCCACCCGACAGCAGCATGAACACCGGAAGCACGAACGCGATCGTCGCGGAGACGTCCGGATCGGTTCCGGCCAGGAACTCCGTCAACGCGGCGGACACCGCCGGCACGCCGTAACGGACGACGAGCGCCATCGCCGGCCTGATCGCAGTCAATTCACTCGCATGTTGTCTGTGCATCGCGCCCCCGTCATTGATCCTTTCGAACAGCCCGGAATCGACGCGACCGCGTTGCGACTCCCCCCTGATCATCGGATCCATCGATCCGACGATATGGCGCAGGAAAAGCAAATCCCTTGCCAATCGCATGGAAATCGATTGCATAGGCGTTATCCATCGCCTGCATCTTCTGCGTGAATGAAACCGAAAGTCTGCGCCTATCGAACTGACGCAACAGTGTCAAAAAACAGGCAATCTGCGACGCGAAATACAGGCACGCGCCTTGCTTTCGCTGTAAACAGGCACTGCCGAACCATGCCGAGCGGAACGATCGCCCGAAAGGCGATCACCGTCCGCCACGACACCATGGCGAGGGAACGGAGGGCCACGGATGTCCAAATCGGTTCCGTCGACAAGAGAGGCTGCCGCATGAACGTTCCAGTCCACCTGCATGAAGGACGACGTCGATCCGCACACGCGATCGTCGCATCGAGCCGCATTCTCGTCTGGACCATGGCACTGCTGCTGTGCATGCCCGCGATGGTCCATGGCCAACAAGCGGATGGCTCGACCAGAGTCCAGCGACTCATCGAACTCGCGGGGACCGGGGACAATGCGAGTACGGACAGCGTGCGCCTGCCACAGCGCCAATCCGGTTCCGAGTCCACCGACGATGTCGACTACGACCTCCGTCAGCGTCCCGCGGAACCCGCGCAGCTGAACCTGTCGACCACGATCGAAACGCACGTGGAGAACAAGACGACCAACGCCGTCGGATCGGGACCCGCGTCCGGTACGCACGAAGCACGGCCGGCCGCACCACCGCCACAACCTCAAGCCACCGCAGCGGCGACCGAATTCCGCACGATCGTCGCGCAGAGCCTGGGTTACGAACTGCCGGTCTTCGGCGAAAGCCTGTTCAGCGGTGACGCCGCGATGAGCGAGGCCGATCCGCTCACCGTTCCGGCCGATTACCGGATCGGCCCGAGCGACCAGTTGCTGGTCCGCGCCTGGGGACAGATCAGCATCGATTTCCAGGGACCGGTCGCGCGATCGGGAACGATCTTCCTTCCGGGCATCGGCGAAGTGATGGTGTCCGGAATGCGTCTCGACGAAGCACGCGATCTGCTGCGCGGAATCGTGGGAACCCAATACCGTGATTTCGAGCTCGTGGTCTCGCTCGCCGAGTTGCGCGACATCCGCATCTATCTCAGCGGATTCGTCGATGCGCCCGGCGTGCATACCGTTCCGTCGACGGCGACGGCACTGCATGGATTGCTCGCCTCCGGCGGCCCCGGGCCCGGCGCGGACCTGCGCAGGATCGAGGTCCTGCGCGGTGGTCAGCGGGTCGCGAGTTACGATGCCTATCGCTTCCTGATCGATGGCGACAAGAGCGGAGACCCGCAATTGCTGCCCGGTGACATCCTGCACCTCCCGCCGGCGCGCGGGTTCGTCGCGATCGCCGGCAGCGTGCGGCGCCCGGCGATCTATCATCTCGATGCATCGATGACGCTGGAATCCCTGCTGGCGTACGCGGGTGGAACCACGGTGATCGCCGATCTGTTCGAGACCCGGATCGAGCGCTTCGAGAATGGCCGCAGGGTGATCGAACGCATTTCCGGAGATCCGCGGACCAGCCCGCTGCGCCTGCGCGACGGGGATCTGGTGATGCTGGTCCCTGCATCGCCGGAATTCGACGCGAGCATCAGCGTCACCGGTCATGTCGCGATCCCGTTGCGGCACCCGTGGCGCCCGGGCCTCACGGTCAGCGATGTGCTGCCGGATGCCGCCGCGCTCGTGCCGCATGCGGAAGCCGCCGCGCGCAATGCACGCACGCCGCTCGATGGCGTGAATGCCGCACGTCGCGACACCGTGCTTCCGCCGCGGCCCGCCGAGGTCAATTGGGACCATGCCGCGATCCAGCGCACCGCACCGGACACCCGGCAGACCAGCATCATCGACTTCGATCTCGGAAAGGCGCTGTCGCAGCCGCATGGCGCGGACGACCCGTTGTTGCAGGCGGGCGACACCATCGTCATCTACGCCAAGAACGATTTCGCCCAACCCGACCGCAAACGGATGCGATTGATGCGGATCGAAGGCGAGGTCTCGGTGCCCGGCGTGTATTCGATGCCCTCCGGCTCGACGCTGCAGGATCTGATCGCGCGTGCCGGAGGCGCGACGCCGGAAGCGTATCTCTACGGCATCGTGCTCGGCCGGGAAAGCGCGCGCAAGGAAGAAGAAGGTCGACTGCGCCAGGCCGTGGACCAGATCGAAGAGGACTATTACCGCTTCCTCGCCACCCGTTCGCGCGACGTGATCGACAGCCAGGATGCGGAGGTGGCCGACGAAGAGTTCGGCGCGACCCGTTCGCTGATCGGACGTCTGCGCGCAGCGAAACCGGTCGGCCGGATCGTGCTGGCGCTGGAGGGTCCGGTCGACGGTGTTGATGCGTTGCCGCGCGTCGCACTGGAGGACGGCGATACCGTCATGATTCCCGGGCGCACCGATACGGTGACCGTGGTCGGCGCCGTATTCCAGCAGGGCACGCTGCTGTGGAGAGACGGTGACGATGCGCGCGACTACATCGCCCGCTCCGGCGGTTACCGCCCGCATGGCGACCGCTCGGAGGTGGTCGTCGTGCACGCGGACGGCACGGTTCGACCGCTGCGCAGGGGTTTCGGCGGAGAGCCGGTGCATCCCGGCGACAGCATCGTCGTTCCGGAGGATGTCGGCCGCACCACGTTCGGGCGCAGATTGCGCGACTGGACCACCATGGCCTACCAATTGGCGATCGGCGCCGCGGCACTCAAAGTCATCGGGGAATGAACATGCGCGGCAGGATGAGTGTCCAGCGGATGGTCCTCAGGATGTCGCGCTATCGCGTGATCCTCATCGCCGTTCCCTTCGGCGTGGCTCTGGCGGCGTTTTCCACGAATCTGTTGATGCCGAACCGTTACACCGCTCTTGCCCGCCTGCTGCCCCCGCGCACCAACACGGCGACCGCCGCGGCGATGCTGAACCAGATCGGCGGTACGGAAACGCTCGGTGCATCCGCGTTGACGCTGAAGAGCCCCTCGGACCTTTACGCCAGTCTTTTCCTCAGCCGCAGCGTGCAGGACAGCATCATCGTCAGCCATCGACTGGATCGACGCTACGACGAGTCCGACATGGACGCGCTGCGGCAGATCATGACGGCGAAGACGCATGTCGATGTGCGCGAGGACGGCATCATCGAATTACGTTACGAGGACGAGGACCCACGCGCGGCCGCCGAAATCGTCAATGGCATGATCGACGCGGTCTATCTGAAAGCACAACAGCTCTCGCGGATCGAATCCGACAACCGGCTCGCCTTCTACGATCAGATCCTCGCCGAGACCCGGCGGACGCTCGCGCGCGCGGAGTCGCGTCTGCAGACCGTGGAGACGGAAACCGGATATACCCGGCTGAAGGGACAGGAAGAAGCGACCAGCTTGACCATCAGCGAACTGGAGTCCGCACTCCTCGCCCGCGAAACCAGGTTGTCGCGCATGCTGGCGACCGCGACCGAAGCGCATCCCACCGTTCGACGCATCAGGACGGAGATCGCCACGCTGCGCGCGAAGCGGGAGGCCATGGGCAGCCCCCCGGAAGGCATTCCGAGGGAAGCGGGGATCGTCCTGCCGGTCTCGGATTTTCCGGAACTGCAGGCGCGCGTGGAGCCTGCGCGGCGCGAGGTGGAGATCCAGCGGGAAGTCCTCGAATACCTCACGCGCGCGCGCCAGCTCTCGCGCGTCGACGAGAAACGCGATCTCTCGAACGTTCAGGTGCTCGACGAAGCGGTGCCGCCGACCCGCAAATCCGGCCCGCGCACACTTCGCAACGTCTTCCTCGCGACGGCCATCGCGACGCTGCTGACGACGCTCGCCTGCCTGGCATGGGATGTGCTGTTCCGACAGCATCGTTATCGCCGACGGCTGCTGCGGATGCTGCGTCCCTACATCGCGCGGCCTCGCCGGGCCAGAGGGAAGCACCATGCGGGCTAGTCGGGACACGACCAACGCGGGAATGCTCGCCGCCGCGAATCTCGCGGGCATGGCCCTGCCGCTCATCGCGCTCCCCATCCTGGCGCAACGGATCGGACCGCAGGCGTTCGGACTCGTCGCGCTCGCGCAGAGCATCGGCATGCTGTCCGTTCTGCTGGTGGATTCGGGGTTCAACACCGAATCGATGCGCGCCACGGCCACCGATTGCCGGCCGTCGCCGCTGCAGCCCTTGCTGGACAACGCCCTGGCCCGTCTGCGCATCGCGCTGCCGGCAGCGCTGGCGACCCTGCTGGCGCCCCTCGCGATGCCGGAACTGCCGTTGGCGTTCGCCGCGGTCTCGCTGCTGCAGTTGCTCGGCACGCTGGTTTTCCCGCAATGGTGGCTGATCGCCACCGGCGACGCGCTTTCCCTGTTCTCGATGCAGATCGCCGGCCGACTCATCGCCTTGGCCGGCGTCCTCCTGTGGGTGCGGAGCCCCGACGATGCGCTGCTCGCGGCGTTCCTGCAGTGCGGAGCAACCCTCTTTTCCGCGTTGATCTTCATCGCATGGCGGATGCTGCCGCGCCTGCGGGAGTTCCCCGGACTCGACTGGCACGCTTATCGCGAGCTTTCGCAACGGGCGCTTCCGGCCGCCGGGGCCGGCTTCCTGGCGGGACTGTCCGCCCAGGCGCCGCAATTGATGCTTGGCGCGGTCGCGGGGACGCAATCCGTGGGGCTGTACGCATCCGCGGAGAAGATCGCGCGGGCTGCGGCACACGCGATCGGCGCCATCGACCAGACCTTCATCGCGCCGGTTGCGCGACGCCGCAACGACGACCCGCCCGGCTCGCAGCGGTTGGCCGACCGCATCGTGGGGGTCCTGCTCATCGCCGGCACGGGGATGGGCACCGCGATCGCCATCGTGTCGGATCCGCTGGCGCGATGGTTGTTCGGTCGCGCATTCGAAGGCAGCGGCGACATCCTCGCCGTCTTCGGCCTGTGGCTGCCCTCGTTCGTCGCACGGCGCGCATACCAGAACCTGAAATTCGCCGCACAGGGACGGATCGATCTGCTCGGCCGGTGCCAGTACATCGAAGCGGTCGCCGTGCTCATCCTGTGCGGTGCCGGCGCCAGCCTGGGCGGAGCGCTCATGGCCGCGTATGGCCTGCTCGCCGCGGAAGCCTGCGTATGGACCCTGATCGCCGCGCGTCATCTCATGCGCAAGGAGACGGCATGAACCATCGCATGCGAATCTGCCTGATCGCATCGCTCTACGACCACGCCCGCACGGGTGGCGCGGAACGACAGACCATCCAGCAGGCCGCCGGTTTCGTCGCAGCAGGCCACCACGTCGACGTGATCACCCTGGCCGAACCGGAACAGGAGGAAACCCGCTACGCCACCGCCGACGGCGTCATCGTCCACCGCATCGCACTGCACAATCTCTATTTCCCGTTCGACGACCGGCGCCGCGCCGCACCGTTGCGCGCGGCCTGGCACACGATCGACATCTGCAACCCCGCGATGGGCGCGTCCTTGCGAAGGAAGCTCCGGGAAGTCGCGCCGGACATCGTGGTCACCCACAAGCTGCAGGGTTTGTCGATCGCCGCATGGCGTGCCTGCGCGGCGCTCGATCTGTGCCTCGTGCATGCCCTGCACGATCACGAACTGGTCTGCCCCGCGACGGCGATGACCCGCGGCGAACGCCTGTGCGAAACACCGTGTTTTTCCTGCGCCACGATGTCGACCGTCCGCCATGCGCTGGCGCCTTCGCCGTTCGCCGTGATCGGTCCTTCGCGCAGCATCATCGAACGGCATCATCGCTACGGCTGGTTCCGCGATATCGCGCGCATGGCGGTGATGCCGAACGCGCTGCCGACCGACTGGCCGGACGCCACGCCCCGGACGCGCTGTCCGACGCCGCTGCGGGTGGGGTTCATCGGCAGGCTCGAAGCGGCGAAGGGCATCGACACGTTGCTGGAAGCGGCGGCGCTGTTGCCGCCCGGCCTGGTCGCGCTGCGCATCGCGGGCGACGGGCACCCGCCGTACGTCGACGCCCTGAAACAGCGCTTCGCGGACAGCGTCGATGCCGCGTTCCTCGGACCGACGCGCGCGGCCGCCTTCTATCCGGACATCGACCTGCTGGTGGTGCCGTCGCGCGCGCACGAAAGTTTCTGCAATGTCGTGATGGAAGCGGCAAGTCTCGGCATCCCCAGCATCGTCAGCGATCGCGGAGCCCTGCCCGAGCGGATCGACGGCGGGCGCTACGGCTGGTGTTTTCCCGCCGGCGACGCCGTGACGCTCTCGCGGCTGCTCGCCGCGCGTGCGGAGGATCCTGTCGATCTGCTGCAGGTCGGGCAGCGCGCGCTGGAAACCCGTGCGCAGCACACCTATCGGCATACGATCGACACCTACCTCGCCACGCTGTCCGGCTGGCTGGACGAATTCAGGGGAGCGCGGCCCGCATGACGGCCATCGCGACCTCCGCTCGGAACACGCTGCCGGCGCCGGCGCATCGGACGGCGGTCGCGACGTCCCGCGCCGAATGGATCCTGCTGCTTTTCATCGCGACGCAGGTCTGCGCCGGCGTGCTGCGTTGGCTGCTCGGCAAGACCGGCCTCGCCGCGGCGATCTATCTGCCGACCGCATTGCTGTGGGCGCACATCGCCTGGATCGCGCTGCACCACGCGCTTCGCAACGACCTGTCGATGAGCGCGCTCGCCCTGGGCGGCACGCTGCTCCTGGCCGCTTTCACCGGATTCCTGTCGCTGCCGTTGAAGCAGGTCATCTTCGGCCTCTGGGTGCTGACGCCGCTGGTCTACGGTTACGCCATCGGCACCCGGATCGATTTCGCGCGACCCGCGCTGTCCGCGGCCGCCGCCGCCCTGCTCGTGATCGCGGTCGCCGGCGTCCTGTTCGACCAGTATTTCGACTGCCCCTGGGTCGGCGCCAACTTCGAACTCGCCGGCAAGGAAATCAGCGGCTCGCGCGACTGGTACATCAGCGGTCATCGCCGCCTCGCCGGATTCGCGCGCTCATCCTTCGACGCGGCGGGACAGATCACCGTGTTCGCGGTGGTCGTGAATGCGGGGCTGCGTTCGCGAATGCTGCGCTGGCTGGTCTGGGCGCTGGCGTTGGTCGGAGTCGGCTACACCACCGCGCGCGGCGTGCTGCTGGCGATGTTCGTCGCGATCCTGGTGATCGAAGCGCCGCGCGCCCTGCGCGGCCTCGTCGCACGCACCACGACCGCCGTCGGCTTCGGGTGGATCTCGCTGCCGCCACTGCTGGCCTGGACCGTCGATTTCAGCCAGATGGCGCGCCTGCAGCTCGGCTCTTCGTACGGCTCGTATCTAGACCGGATGTCCGGCATGTGGCCGGAGGCGTTCCGACTGCTGACGGACGCGCCGCTGCCCCCACTGGGACGCGGCATCGGCGGCATCGGCGCCGCGCAGACCCTGTTCGAACCGGGCCGCTTCAACGCCGCGGACAATCTGCTCGTCTACCAGGGCGTCGTGCTCGGCGCGATGTCCCTGCCGATCATCGCCGTCTTCCTGCTGTCCGCATGGCAACGCGCGGTGCGCGTCGGTACCGGAGACATCGCGACCGGCGCGCTCTGCCTGATCGTGCTCTGGTATGGCGCTGTCAGCAACATCGTCGAGCACCCGGTACTTGCCATCGTCTACGGCGCCATGATCAGTCTGGGTTTCGCCACGCTCATGCCCGTCCATCACTCCCGGAGAACCCGTCCATGACCGTCGCACCCTCCCCGGCCACGTCACCATCGCCCGCGCGCCATGCGACAGGCGATGGCGCCGACCGCCCGCTGCCGCTGATCGTCAACGGTCGTTTTCTCACGCGACGCACCACGGGCGTCGAACGCGTCGCACGCGGCATCATCGAGGCGCTGGACGCACGTCTCGATCATGACGGCCTGGTGCACCATGAAGGCGTCGCGATACGGCCAAGGATCCTCACGCCTGCCGGCGACATCCTCGCGCCACCGGACCGCATCCCGCTGATCCGGCATCCCTCGCTGCGCGGCAATCGCTGGGAGCAGTTCGAATTGCCGCGGGCCGCGCGCGACGGCGTCCTGCTCAACCTCTGCAATACCGCGCCGTTGTTCGCATCGACGCAGACGACCTACGTGCACGATGCCGGGGTGTACGCCGTCTCCCGCTCGTACGATTGGCGCTTCCGTGCCTGGTATCAACTCCTGCATCGCGCCTATCGCCTGCGTGGCGACGTGCTGCTGACGAATTCGGTCTTTTCCGCGCGAGAACTGCAGCATTACGCCCATTTCGACCGCGATCACCTGCACGTCGCGATGCCGGGCTGCGATCACGTGCAGGCCGTCGATCCGGCACCGCTGCCGCCGCTCGTCGAGCTGCTGGCGAAGGGCCGCGGTTACTTCGTGATCGTCGCCAGCCGCGCCTGGCACAAGAGCATCGAAACGGCGATGGAAGCGCACCGGCGCTTCCTGCGACTGCGCAGCGACGGGCCCGTGTTGGTGATGGTCGGTGGCGAGCGCCGCGACATCTTCGGTCACGACGTCATCGAGAGCGGCGCCGAGAACCCGGACATCCTGCGCATGGGCTATCTCGACGATGCGACCATGGTGACGTTGCTCCGGCATGCCCGGGCCCTGGTCTTTCCGTCGCGATACGAGGGTTTCGGCCTGCCGCTGGCCGAGGCGATGGCGCTCGGCTGCCCGGTGATCTCCAGCGACCTGCCCACGGCGAAGGAGATCGGCATGGATGCATGCTGGATCTTCAAGACCGACGATCCCGATGCGCTGGCCGCGGCGATGGCGGACGTGCTCGAGCGCTCCGACTGCGTGGCCGAACGCGTGGCGATCGGCCGCAAACGGGCCGCGCATCTGTCCTGGAACGCATGCGCCGACAGCGTGCTGTCCACCGTGCTGCATGCGGCGCGCGCGAAGAGAGTGCTGCCCGCATGACCGCGGACGGGATCGCCCTGCCCCCGTCCGTGATCGACGGACGCCGCGTCGCCGTGGTCCACGACTGGCTGAACGTCGTGGGCGGTGCGGAACGCGTGCTCGAACAGATCCTCCGGGTATTCCCGGGGGCCGACGTGTTCACGCTGACCGACACCCTGCCCGCGGCCGATCGCGGCTTCCTCGGCGACAGCCGCGTGCAGGTCTCGATGATCGGTCGCACGCCGTGGCTGCGGCATCGCCACAAGCTGGCATTGCCATTGATGCCCGCGGCGATCGAGTCGTTCGACCTCACCCCGTACGATCTGGTGATCTCGTCCAGCTTCGCGGTCGCCAAGGGCGTCATCCTGCGACCCGATGCGATGCACGTGTGCTACTGCCATTCGCCGATGCGCTACATCTGGGACCAGGAGCACGCCTACCGTCGCGATGCCGGACTCGACCGCGGGCTCCGCGGCCTGCTGACCACCTTCCTGATGTCCTGGCTGCGCATGTGGGACGTCGCCAGCGCGCAGCGCGCACAGGTCGTCGTCGCGAATTCGAGCTTCACCGCGAGCCGGATCCGGCGCTACTGGCACCGCGAACCGCGGGTCCTCCCGCCCCCCGTCGATCTCGCCCGTTTCTCGATCGGCACCGAAAAGCGTCGCGACTATCTCACCGTGTCCCGCCTGGTGCCCTACAAGCGTCACGACCTGATGGTGCGCGCGTTCGCCGATCTGCCGGACCGCCGGCTGCTGATCGTCGGCGACGGTCCGCAGCGGGAGTCGCTGCGCAGGATCGCGCCGCCGAACGTGGAATTCCTCGGCGCGCTGCCGGACCACGAAGTGTCAACCCTGATGGCCCGGGCGCGGGCGTTCGTGTTCGCCGCACACGAAGACTTCGGGATCGTTCCGGTCGAAGCCCAGGCCTGCGGCACGCCGGTCATCGCCTATGGCGCTGGCGGCGTGCGCGACACCGTCCGCGCGTGGCCGATGCCGGGCGCCACCGGACTGTTCTTTGATCGACAGACGCCGGAGTCGCTGCGGGAAGCGATCCTGAAGTTCGAGACGATCGAACACACGTTCGACCCGATGGTCCTGCGCGCGAACGCCGAACGCTTCGGCAACGAAGGGTTCCGCGAACGTCTGGGCGCCATCGTGGAGCAGGCGATCGCGGAGCAGGCACTCACGAATGAAACGACCGATGAACCATCAACCACCTCCGCGCCCCACCGGGGTGCAGAGGCACCGAAGGCGTGATCAGCGGACCAGCACCAGTTGTGCGTACAGCGGGTGATCGACCTCGCCCAGCACCCGTGCGCGCTGCGCTGCGGGCAGGCCGGCGCTGATCTTCTCGAAGGTCTCGAACGGTGACAGCGGTTCGGCCAGGGCCGCGGTCACCAGTGCATCGACCGTGTCGCCATCGGCATCGCCACGCGCGATCCCCGCCGCGTCCTCGCGACTCAGCAGATCGTGGACCACCACCACCCGGTCGCGCACCCGTTCCCATTCGCGCGCATCGATCTGGCCCGACTGCAGGAACCGGTCGACGATCGCCTGCTGCAGCGCCGCCAGCCGGCTCTGGCGCTCCAGATCGACCGCGAACTGCATCTGCGCGTCGTCGAGCTGCGGCACAGGCTGACCGGTGGCCGCGGAAACGCGTTCGCCGACCTCGCGCATGTGCTCGGCGTCGGGCATGCGCTTGGCGAGGATGTGGTCGATCGAGCGTGCGTACAGCTCCAGGAACACCGGCTCGAAATTCTCCGGATGCAGCGGCAGCGGCTCGCCGGCATGGGGCTGCTCGCGCAGCGCGGCGAACGCGGCGGCCGGTTCCAGCGTCGCATCGGCGATGCAGCGGCTGCCCGGCGGCACGTTCGCGGGATCGTGGATCGGATTGGTGCTGACCGTGCAGGTGCTGTAGTCGGCGTAGGTGCGCACGATGTCGTAGAACACCGGCATGACGTTGTGGTCGTAGATGACCGCCGCGACGCCTTCCTGCGGATGGTGCCCGGCCCACAGCTGCATCCCGGGCATTTCCGGCACCGCATAGCGGCCGATCTCCTCGAAACCGGTCGCCAGCATCTGGCCGATGCGCTCCGCGGTCTGCATTTTCTGCCAGGGCTTGACGGTCGGCACCAGGCTGATCCGCGCGGCGATGCCCGCGTTCTGCGGCATCGCGGCCATCGCCTCGATCTTGCGCTTCAGCCACCACGGCAGCGCGAACCGCAGCAGCAGCCACAGCAGGACCAGCAGTCCGATCAGCGTGGCCAGCACCACGATCAGCACGTTCAACAGCGTCATCTTGCGTTCCCCGGTCGAGCGACCTTTCCGTAAGTGTACGGATCCCCGGGGGAAATACGGAAATCGGGGCGTTTGGCGGTCAGCCCGGCGTGGATCGGATCGGTGTCCGGAAAGTCTTCAGCCCCGCCGGCATGCGGGTGACCTCGTGGACGAAGCCGACTTCGTTCATGCCGACCGCAGACAGCGGGCGCCGCATCTTCCGGTCTTTCGCTTCGGCTTCGGCGGGCCAAGACCCGCCCTACGCCCCGCCCCTGCAGGGCGGGTCTTGACCCGCCTTACGGGCTATTTTGTGCCTTCAGGGCTTCCTTCCAGCATCTTCTCGGGTGAAATTCGAAAACGTCCTGCCGTTGAAACGGTACACGCCGCCCGATGTACCGACCCAGAGTGTGCCATCCCGGTCTTCAAAAAGACTTTGCACATAGGCGTTGTCGAGACCGTCTGCGTTCGAATAGCGGGTGAATGATTTTCCATCATGGCGATACAGACCGTCGCCCAGGAGGCTCACCCAAAGCTGACCCGCCCGATCTTCCAGCATCGTCCAGACATAGCCGCCATCAGCGTCGGCCTTCATCGGAGAATGAACGAATGCGACTCCGTCGTAGCGACTCAGCCCACCATCGCGGGTGCCGAACCAGAGCACTCCGGCTCGATCCTGCATGATCGCCTGCACGATATCGCTGCCGAGCCCATCCTTCTTGGAAAAATGGACGATCTTGGCTCCATCGTAACGAAAGACGCCTCGACCATTCGAACCGAACCAGATGTTTCCCTCGCGATCCTCGGTGATGCTCCACATCAGGCCAGCCGCATGATCGGTGACATTTTCCTCAGGCAGCTCGAAATCGGAAAACGTGTTTCCGTCGTAGCGCGACACCCCATTCGCAGTGCCGACCCAAAGGACTCCCGACCGGTCCAGCAGCAGGCTCCATACCTCATCATCGGGCAGCCCGTCGCGTGCGGTGAAGTTTGTGAACGACTTGCCGTCGTATCGTGAGACGCCGCCCGAGGTGGCGAGCCAGAGATCACCGTGCCGATCCTGAACGAGGCCTCTTACCGTTCGGCCCGCCAATCCTTGTTCAACTGAAAAATAGTGCAAGTCATTGCCGTCGTACCGCACCACGCCGTCGTCGTTGGTGCCGAACCATAGGTTGCCGGCCTTGTCCTGAAATATCCGACGGATGTACTGACTGACCTGAGTGGTTTCCGACTGCAGGGAGCGGCGTTGGCCGAAGGCCGCGGCACTGGCCGAGCGCACTTCGACAGCGCTTTGGGGTGCAGCAGTTCCGTTCGGAGGAACACCGTTCTCTTGCCCCTTGGAACACGCCGCCGGCGCCAGCAGCAGCATCCACAACGACAGCGTCAAAACCCAGGTATTGTTTTTCACACGAGCTCCCTCTGATTTCACGACGCATTGTCTCATCGAAGCGGGATGCTCGGCGTCGGTCGCCGTGATCACCACAAGCGGCGACAAATCTGCGCCTGCAGTCCAGTGCTCGAGCCGAGCGGACAACAACGGCAGGACGCCAAGGCCGCAGGGCGCATCAGCCGAAGGCGTCATGCGCCGTGACGAAACACCGATAGCGGATGAATCGAAGAAGGCGCATGACGCTTCGCCTATGCACTCTACGCATCCGCCTTGCGGCCTGGCATCCGCTTCACCATCGGCCGCTTCACCACCGGCGGGTCAAGACTCGCCCTACGACCCACTCCTGCAGGGCGGGTCTTGACACGCCTTACGGGTTAAATTTTGTCCTTCAGTGATGGAGGTCCGTACAGTGCAGTCTCCCATTCCTCAAAGGGTGGCTCGACCTTAAATGACGGATCAAACCATGACTTTATGTAGTCCGTTGCCCGCTTTTGGGCGCGCGTGAAATTCAGCACTTGGCCATTCTCGTCGAGCTCTATGACATTGGCGAAGATGGCGTATGCCTGTTCAATCACGCTTGGATCATTGCCGTAGAGGCTCAAGTAATCGACGCCTTCAAGCATGTAATGAGAACCGCTAGTCATGAAGTACGCGAAGGTTCTTAGAGCTCCGCTAAAGTCATTGCTCAATTTCACAGCAAACCTTCCAAAAGGCCTAGCGCCTGAGTTAAGACGCCCCGTAACGGGGCGACGGACGCGTGCTAGCGTAGCTTAGGCACGTGGCCGGCGCCACGATGCGGGGTCGGCTTGAACGAATTGTTAGCCCTCAAGTAGCCATCCATATGGCCATTCTGCTTTTTGTTGCGTAATCGACTTGAGGCCATGCTGCTTTTCTTGAAGAATTCCAATAAGAACAGTAACGCTCATCAAAAATTTAGCTTTGATGCTTTCACCAAATATTTCTTTTATTTCAGGGTGCTTTTGATCAAACTTATGAAGTTTGTAGAGTTCTATAATTCTGCTACTTATACTGACTTCAGTGAAAGAGCATCCGCTTATATTGTGCGCAAAAGAATTGCGAATTTTTCTGAGAATGTGAAGAGATTTTGCCGCTGATGAGCTGATTAGACCAAGCCTGAAAGAAAAATCTATCTTGTTTGAAAAATTAGCTAATGGTGCGTTAGGTCCGTCAAAAATTGTATCTGTCGATGTTGGTGAAGAAACTAGCACCGTTTGCAGGATTTCACTAAGCATTTCATCGATATGAGCGGCAGCAATGATCACCACCGCACGGTCACTTTCGCCGGTGAGATCTTTCAATAGTTGTTGATATTTGACCTCGAAAGCATTTTCGAAACTCATATACTGCAGCCTCTTTCTTGAGAGCCAACGCCTGAGTTAAGCCGCCCCGCAGCGGGGTGGCGGACGCGTGCTAGCGTAGCGCAGGCACGCGGCCGATGCCACGATGCGGGGTCGGCTTGAACGAATTGTTAGGCGGCAGGCAGCTGAAATGTGTACTCGCTGGGTTTCTCTGCCATGAGATTTCCGAACAGGAGCCATCTGCTAGCGTCATTTTGGAGTTGCCCATAAAGCCAGATTTCTTTTACCTTGAGTTCCGAAGTGTTTAAGTCTTGCGGCTTGAAATGAACTTTGCGGTTAATGTGTATGGCTACGACTAGATCTTGAGCATCTGCGTACTTGCTGAGCTTGTCTATCTCGCTTTGCAGGCTTGTAGATGGGTTGAGACGATCTGGGACGAGTTGTTTGAGCTGAATTGGGAATGTAAAAAGCGCCCCATTTTTCTTGTAGGCACCCACATAGTCATAGTCAGCACTCTCATGGGCCGCGAATAGAATTTCTGCACCTAGCGCTTGTCCTGCGCCGTGACAGAAGATTGCGCATCTCCTATCTTCTGCTATATCTCTAATGCGTCGATTCAGCAAGATATCAGAGGCGTTCTTATATTTCTTGATGCCAGAGTCATCGAACATCCTGTCCATTCCAAGCAGAAGCTCGGTTGGGTTCATGTACTTGAGACTAGCCCATGCGGAATTCTTCATTCTGCCGCCTAACTCTGTTTATACCCCCAATTGACACATAACACTTTGCCGCATAGCAAGCGCACAGGCAGCAATAGAAGACCAAGCAGACGACGCCCATCCAACAGAATCTAACTGATATCTTCATCCGCAGATCTCTTGATGATCGGCGAGTCATTTCCACACGGCAACCACGCCGCATAAGACCGCCCTGCCACGACCTGTCATATCCAACAGGTTTTATCCGCCCCACAAATACCACCGCACCGGCATGCCGGGTCTCTGCTTTCGCCCCTCACCTCACCCTCCCCCGCGACACCACCAGCACCCCCGCCGCGACGAGCACTGTCCCCGCCACCTGCCAAGCCCCTATCGGTTCGTGCAGGATCAGCAGGCTGAGCACGATCGTGGAGACCGGGCCGATCATGCCGATCTGTGCGGCGGGGCCGGAGCCGATGCGGCGGATGCCCATCATCGTGGCGAGCACCGGGAGCACGGTGCAGAGGGTGCCGTTGAGCAGCGAGAAGGCGTAGACCTCGCGCGCGACGCTCGCCAGCGGCATGGGGCGCAGGATCAGGTACTGGCCGATGCACAGCAGGCTGGCGACGATGCTGGCGTAGGCGGTGAGGCGGACCGAGCCGATGCGGCCGACGAGTTCGCCGCTGCCGTAGAGATAGGCCGCGTACGAAAGTGCGCTGCAGAACACCAGGGCGCTGCCGATGAGCGTGCCTTGTCCGTCCAGGCGCAGGTCGTGGCCGAAGGCGAGCGCGACACCGAGGTAGCTGACGCCCAGCGCGATCCATTGCAGCCGCGAGGGCCAGCGTCGCGTCAGCAGCACGCCGATCAGCAGCACCAGCGTGGGCGTGAGGTAGAGAATGATGCGTTCGAGCGTGGCCGAGATGTGCGCGAGGCCGAGGAAATCGAACAGGCTGGCGAGGTAGTAACCGCAGGCGCCGAGCGCGAGGATGCGCCAGCGGTCGCCGGGCTGCAGCGGTGCGGCGCGACGCGCGGCCCACACGCCCATCGCGACGAAGAACGGCAGCGCGACCGCCATGCGCAGCGCCAGCAGGGTGATGGCGTCGACGCCATGGCGATAGCAGAGCTTGACGATGATCGCCTTGCCGGAAAACGCGATCGCGCCGCCGGCGACGAGCAGCACGCCGATCGGATCGAGCCGGCGCGCGGCGTGAGCGCCGTCGATGGTGGGCGCAGCCTCGTCGCTCATGCGTCGGTACGCAGCGCGGCTTCGATCAGAAACCGGATCATCCGCGCGGCCGATGCGGCGCGCACGTCGTCGTAGGCGAAGCTGTCTTCATCCATGTAGATGCGTTGGCTGATTTCCAGCTGCACGGCGTCGATGCCGTTCGCCGGGTCGCCGTAATGCCGCGTGATGTAGCCGCCCTTGAAGCGGCCGTTGACCACCGCGTCGTAATCGCGCTGCGACGCCAGCGCGGCCTCGATGCGCGCCTGCGTGGCGGGCGCGCAGCTCGCGCCCGCGGCGGTGCCGATGTTGAGATCGGGCAGACGGCCTTCGAAGAGGAACGGACACTCGCCGCGGATCGAATGCCCTTCCCAGAGCAGCACGTGGCCGTGCGCGGCGCGCAGTCGCGCGAGCTCGTCGCGCAGGGTGTCGTGATACGGCCGCCAGAATGTTTCGACCCGCGCCGCGATCTCGTCGGGCGCGGGTTCGGCGCCCGGCAGATAGACGGGATCACCGGAGAACCGCACCACCGGGCACAGGCCGGTGGTGTTCTGCCCGGGATACAGCGAGACATCGTCCGGCGGACGATTGAGATCGACCACGTAGCGCGAATACCGCGGTATGAGCATCGACGCGCCGAGTTCGCGCGCGAATGCGTACAGGCGGGAGACGTGCCAGTCGGTGTCGGGCGCGCGCCGCGCCTCGGGCGTCATGCGCGCGGCGAGCGCGTCGGGAATGGCGCTGCCGTCGTGCGGCAGACTGATCAGCAGCGGCGCGGTGCCGCGGGAGAGTGTGCAGACATCCATCCGCGCAGTGTAGAGCGTGGATGCCTGCACCGGGAGAGATCGGGATCGCGGTCAGGCCTTGACGCGGCAGGTGTTGACGCCGAGCAGCGTGTACAGCGGGCACCAGCCCATCAGCGACGTGAACAGCGGGACGATGCCGACCAGACCGATGTACTTCATCGGCGCTTCGAGCAGGAACAGCAGGCTCAGCAGGCCGAAACCGAGGAGGATGCGGACGATCTTGTCCGCGGAACCGACGTTCTTCTGCATGGTGGCGCTCCGGGGTGGGTACGGACGACAGGTTAGGCGTCCGCCGCCGCGCGCTCAGCGACTTTTGTCACCGGCCGGCCGCTCCGGCAGGACCGCCCCCTGCGCCAGTGCGCGCAGACCGTCGGCATCGGCGATGCGCACCCCCGCACGCGACAGCTCGACCAGCCCCTGCTCGGCCAGTTGGCCCAGGGTGCGGGTGACCATCTCGCGCACGCTGCCGATTTCGTCGGCGATCCGTTGATGGGTCATGGCGACGCTGTGGAAGCCCGCATCCGCGCGTTCGACCAGGAACTCGGCGATGCGTCGATCGATGCGGTGGAAGGCCAGGCGCTCCACACGCTCCATCAGGTCGGACAGCCGGCTGGACAGCATCGAAAAGAGAAAATGCCGGAACGACGGCGACTCCGCGATCATCCGCTGGAACAGCGACGGCGGCAGCAACGCCAGCCGCAGCGCGCCTTCGGCGACGCCGTCGGCGTTGTAGTCGGAACCGCCGAGCAGGCAACTGGAGGTCAGGATGCAGGTCTCACCACGGCCGACGCGGTACAGCACGATCTCGCGGCCGGTCTCGGAGCGCTTGAACACCTTCACCGCGCCCTGCAGCACCAGCGGCAGACCGCCGCATTGCTGGCCCTCGCCGAAGATCGGGGCGCCGTCGCGGAATTCGTGCCAGCCGGCCTGCGTCGTCACCGCCTCGCGCAGCGGCGGCGACAGCTCGGCCAGCAAGGGATACGCGGACGCGAGCTGCGACGCCGCCGCGGCGTTCATGCGAAGCGCTCGGGGCGATAGGGTGCGGGATCCAGCGCCGGCGAACGCCCGGCCATCATGTCGGCGAGCAACTGCGCGCTGCCGGCGCTCATGCCCACGCCCATCATGCCGTGACCGGTGTTCATCCACACCCGGCGCAGGCCCGGCGCGCGGCCGATCAGCGGCATGTCGTCGCGACTCATCGGGCGCCAGCCGTACCAGCGCTCGCGCACTTCGGGGCCGACCGGATCGTGCAGGTATTCGCGCGCACCGCGTTCCAGCGCGGCGAGACGACGCGCGTTGAGGGTGTCGTCGAAACCGGAGAACTCCATCGTGCTGCCGAGCCGGAAACCGTCGTTCCACGCGGTCACGCAGACCGAACGCTCGCGCAGCACCAGCGGCCGTTTCGGCACCCGATCCGGCGCGCGATAGGTGATCGAATAGCCCTTGCCCGGCTGGATGATCTTCTTCATCCACGGCAGGCCCAGCGCATCGGCCGATTTCGCCGACCACGCGCCCAGCGCCAGCACCGCGTTGCGGGCGCGCACCTCGCCGTGGGGGGTGTAGGCGATCACGCCCTCGCGGTCCTCGCGCAGGCCGTGGAGCGCGCAGCCTTCGACGATCACGCCGCCGCGTTCGCGCACCGCGCGCGCCAGTTCGGCGAGATAACGGTCGGGACGCAGCGCGGCATCGCCGGAGAATCGCAGCGCGCCGGCGACGCCGGGCTTCAGCGCGGGCTCCTGCGCCTCGCAGGTCTTGCCGTCGATCGCTTCGACCGCCACCCCGAGTTCGCGCAGCAGCGGCAGTTCGCGATGCCCGTGGGCGAAGGCGCGGGCGTCGCGGAACACGTAGTCCTCGCCGGATTCGACGAACTCGCAGTCGAGACCGAAACGATCGACCCACTCGCCGAGCCGGCGGCGGGAGTCGTCGAGCAACGCATGCTTGCCGCGGGCGCTGGCTTCCCAGTCGCGCACGTTGCAGCGGCGGGCGAAGCCGAGCAGCCAACCCCACAGCAGCGGATCGAAACGCGGCGGAATGTACAGCGGCGCATCGGGCGTCAGCGACCAGCGCAACGCCTTCGTGAGCGTGCCCGGCGCCGCCAGCGGCGGCGCGTGGCTCGGGGTGATCGTGCCGCAGTTGCCGTGCGAAGCGCCGCTGCCGAGGGTGGCGGCCTCGATCACGTGCACGCCGCGGCCCGCTTCGAGCAGGGCCAGCGCCGCCGCCAGGCCGCTCACGCCGCCGCCCGCGATCAGGACATCAGTGGTCGAAGACATCGGCCGGGATCACATCGCAGGGAGATGACCCATTATGCCGTCCTCCGCAGCGGCGGCCACTGCAGATAGGTCACCGCGCGCCACAGCCATTCCATCGGCCCATAGCGGAAGCGCGCCAGCCACCAGCGGCTGCACAGCACCTGCAGCGCGAACAGCGCGATCGCGAACGGCACCTGCCCGGCGCGCGGCAGGCGTTCGAAATACCCCAGGCCGTAGCCGTAGAAGATCAGGGTGCAGACGACGGACTGGCCGAGATAATTGGTCAGCGCCATGCGCCCCGCCGGCGCCACCCAGCGCAATGCCGGCGCCAGCGCCGAGTCCAGCCCGCGCAGGATCCACGCGAGATAGCCCAGGCACACCGGCAACGCCGCCAACAGCAGCAACGCGGACGCCGCGCCGACGGTCGCGTCGAGGCGGTCGTATTCGAGCGTGGGCACCATCCGGAACGACACCAGCGCCAGCGCCAGCCCCGACGGCAGCGCGATCCAGCGCAGAAAGCGATACAAGCGGGGGAAATCGGCCGGACGGGCGATCGCGCCGCTGCCCACGAACCAGGCGCCGAGCACGAACATGGCCAGCACCTGTCCGGACACGAACAGCATCATCGGCAGCATCGCCTGCGCGTCGCGCGCGCGCTGGAGCACCGCATCGACATAACTCCCGGCCCCGTAGGCCGCGCGCTCCGCCTCGAACAGTCGCTGCATTTCGGCGGCCTGCAACTGCAGGGCCCGATCCATCTCCGCGGCCAGCGTCGGCTCCATTTGCGCCACCGAACCGAGCGCGTTCAGGCCGAACACGACGGCCACATTGAGCAGATACAACCCGGCCGCCCAGTACGGCAACTGCCGCCAGGGCACGCTGCGGAACACCAGCAGCAGCGGCAGCGCGACCACGGCGTACACGGTCAGGATGTCGCCGGACCAGATCAGCAGCAGATGGGCCAGCCCGATCGCCAGCAAGGCCAGGGTCCGGCGCAGATACAGCGCGAAGAACGGCCGCCCGGCGGCGTTGGCGCGCGCCATCATCACCGCGAACCCCATCCCGAACAGCAGCGAGAACAGCGGATAGAACTTGCCCTGCACCAGCAGGGCGATCGCCGCGTCGGCGAAGCGGTCGGCGCCCTCCAGGGCGGGATCGAGCCCGGTCAGCGCACTGGTCGGCGCCCCCACGAAGGCCTCGATGTTCATCAGCAGGATGCCCAGCAGGGCCACGCCGCGCAGCACGTCCATGGCTTCGATGCGATCGGCGGCGTCAACGGGCTGCAGCGGCAGGGGGCCGGTCATGGGAAGGCTCCTCGACATGTACGACCGGGCGATCGTACGGCGGGTGGATGATCTCCCGGGCGATCATCGCAGGGCGACGCCCCGCAGGCACACGACGACGCACGCCCGGAACGAGAACGGCCCGCTCGCGCGGGCCGTTCGGGCATTCCGGTCGGAGCGACCGGATCAGTGCTGATGGCCACCTTCGCCATGCACATGGCCGTGCTCGACCTCTTCGGCGCTGGCTTCGCGCACGTCGACGATCTCGATGTCGAAATGCAGGTCCTTGCCGGCCATCGGGTGGTTGAGGTCGACGTCGACCACGCTCATGCCCACCTTCTCGATGGTCACCGCGCGCGGACCGAAATTGGTCTGCAGCACCACCTGCATGCCCGGCATCAGGCGCTGTTCGCCGAAATGCTTCTTCGGGATGCGCTGGGTCAGACCTTCGCGGCGCTCGCCGTAGGCTTCGGCGGCCGGCACGTCGACTTCGAACTTGTCGCCGGCCTCGCGGCCTTCCATCGCCTTCTCCAGGCCCGGAATGATGTTGCCGTGACCGATCAGGATGGACAGCGGCTCGCCGCCGTTGGAGCTTTCGGTGGCCGGCTGGCCGACTTCGCCGACGGTGTAGTGGAAACGGACAGCGCGGTCTTTCTCGATTTTCATGGTCAATGTCTGTGGAGGGTCTGGCCGCGGTCGGCGGCAGGGGCCGGCTTGATCGCCGGCCGCGGATGCGGCCAAGATGCCGCGATGAAGGCCGCGCATTATCCGTACTCCACCGCCCCGGCGCCATCCGTGTCCCGGACCATCGCCGCGGCCCCGGGGATCATTCCGGCCCCGGCATGGGTCCGAACGCTGGTCCAAGCGCTGGTCTGGCCACTCGTCCTGACCCTGACGCTCGCCGGCTGCGGCGGCCCGGACCAGGTCCGCCGCGCGCCGCCCCCCGTCCACGACCGGGTCGACGCCACACCGCGGGACCCGGCCGCCGCCAACGCCATCCTGATGCGGGCGATCGGCCTGGTCGGCACTCCCTACCGCTACGGCGGCAACACCCCGGACAGCGGATTCGACTGCAGCGGGCTGGTCCATTACGTCTTCCGCGACATGCTCGATCTGCGCCTGCCGCGGACCTCGCGGGAACTGGCCGCGATCCAGGGCCCGAAGATCCCCGCGGAACGCCTGGCCCCGGCCGATCTGGTGTTCTTCGGCAACCGCGGCGAGGTCACCCATGTCGGCATCTACGTCGGCGAAGGCCGCTTCGTGCACGCCCCGCGGACCGGCGGCACGGTCCGCCTCGACCGGCTGGACGGCCCCTATTGGCGCGACCACTACACCGGGGCGAAGCGGGTCCTGGACTGACCTTCGGTGGGGTATGGATGCCCCGTTCCGAGAACCGGGTCACTTTTTCCGGGGTGGGGTCTAACGAAATCTGAACCCTCCGCCGGCCGGGCTCGGGCACACTGCGGGCTCCTTTCGCAAAGTGCATGACGCGTGACGACCCCAGCCCAAGGCTCCGGCCGCCCCTCCGCCATCCACCGCAGCCTTCGCGGCACCCGCCGTTACGCGCTCGCCGGCCTGCTCGCCATCACCGCCCTCCCCGCGTTCGCGGCCGACGCCGGCCACGACCCGCTGGAAGGCTCGACCAACCTTCTGGGCCCGGTCGCCGACGTCACCCTGAACCACCCGCTCTCGATCCCCGGCCGCAGCCTGATGTTCGCCCGCGACATGCGCGCGGTGTTCGATGCCGCGCAGGTGCCGAACGAAGTCGTCGAAGCCCAGGCCCAGGCGCCGAAGGAAGGTCGCATCCGCACCATGCTCAAGCGCGCGCTGGCGCTGCTGGGCACGCCCTACCGCTGGGGCGGCACCAATCCCGAATCCGGTTTCGACTGCAGCGGCCTGGTCGGCTACGTCTTCCGCAACACCCTCGGCATCGAACTGCCGCGCATCTCGCGCGACATGGCCAACGTCGGCGAGATGATCCGCAACCGCGACGAACTGATCGAAGGTGATCTGGTGTTCTTCAGCCGCCGCGGCAAGCATGTCGACCACGTCGGCATCTACATCGGCAACGGCCAGTTCGTCCACGCCCCGCGCACCGGCAAGGACGTGGAAGTGGCCAACCTCGCCACGGGCTACTGGAGCCAGAAGTTCATGCAGGCCCGCCGGGTCGCGACCCAGTAAGCCGACCGTTCCGGTCACCCCGCAAAGGCCGCGCGAGCGGCCTTTCGCGTTTCCGGCGGTCCGACCGCCCCGGTCTTGCGGCCCGCGCGCGCCCGGCCCATGCTTCGGCGACCGGAATCGACGTGGGGAACGACGATGGGCCGTACGCTGCTGGGTCTCGTGCTGGGCGCGGTCGTCATGTGGCTGACGATCTTCTGCCTCGAATTCCTCGGCCACGCCCTGTTCCCGCCGCCCGCGGGCCTCGACCCGCAGAACCCCGAACACCTCGCGCGGATCATCGCGGAATCGCCGATCGGCGCCATGGTCATGCTGGTCCTCGCCTGG
>JAYRSY010000039.1:0-25888 GCA_041919915.1 Lysobacteraceae bacterium | reverse complement strand
TCGGCGCGAACAAGAGCTTCGCGTACGACGACCTCGGCCGGATGCGTCAGGTCCTCGACAACGGCGTCGTGACGCGCAACTACGCGTACAACGGGCTGGGGCAACAGGTCCGCACCTGGGCCGCGGCGAACGACGACCGTTACAGCATGTACGGCGAAGAAGGCCAGTGGCTCGGCGAATACGATCACACCGGCGCGCCGCGGCAGCAGGTCGTCTGGTTCAACGGGCTACCGGTGGCCGTGCTCACCGGCAGCGGCGCTGCGCAGAAAGTACACACCATCGAAGCGGATGCCCTGGGCACACCGCGTGTCGTGGTCGACACGACCCGCGGACCGAGCGGCACTGCGATCTGGCGCTGGGACCTGACGGGCGAAGCCTTCGGCAATACGCCACCCGACGAAGACCCGGACGGCGACGGCACACCGTTCGTGTTCGACATGCGGTTCCCGGGGCAGAGGTTCGACAGCGCGAGCGGGCTGAATTACAACTACTTCCGGGATTACGACATCGCGACGGGACGATACAACACACCTGATCCGATCGGTCTAAGTGGTGGTGTCAGTTTGTACGCATACGTTAGCGGTAATCCGCTTACGGCAATTGACCCGGAAGGGTTGCAAGAGGTTTTGTTGATGCCGAGGTTTCTTATTGAAACTCAGCCTTGGCAGGCATCTCGCCCTTTCCCAGGGGCTGGAACCATGGATCCTGCGGGCGTGTATCCGCACGTTGACTTCGGAGACCCCAATGGATGGAACAACAGCGAATACTGTCGCAGCCTCGCTAGAAGGATCAAAAATACAACGGATGAAATCTACAAGAAGAGGTGGCCAGATTTGCTGACGAATCCTCTACGTCTACCTTGGCGGATAGGCCCAGGCGAAGCCTTAAAAGATACGGTAAGAGGGCACGAGAAGCTTCTCAATCGCAGACTCAGAGATCTACGAAACTTGGAAGACGAATACGATCAGGAGTGTCGCCCAATGGCGTGCGAAGCACCTGAAAATTCATCATATGCCTTCGGTTAGACCTTGAAAATGCCAAAAAAGAAAACGGATCTTCAAAAAGCGGCAGGAAAACTCATCTCAGCAATACAAAAAGAATGGGGAGAGGATCTCGGCGGATCTTGCGCTGAGTTCTCGGAAGAAGTGATGAGTGCGGCACATACTTTGCTTCAAGCGGCGTCTGCTGAAGAAATGGCGGCCGTTCTTGGACCGAAAAGCGTAAGGCAATATCTTGGCGATGTGTGGGTGCAGAAGCACCCCTCTGTTAAACCTGCGATAGAGAGCCTTGAATTCCTATTGAAAGAACAATCGAAATCAGCCTGATATTCTGATGAGTGTTTAGCCAACAAGCCCGCGCCCTGCGCGGGCTTGTTGTTTATGGATCGCTCTGCAGCATCGAGTCGATCAATTGTGCGACTCACGCAGGCTAAGCATGGCGCCACCGACGCGGTGCTGGAAGCGTATGCTTACGACTCGACCGGCAACCGCACGAGCGCGACCGTGGGCGGAACGACGACGGCCTACAGCCATGCAGGGACGAGCCACCGCCTGAATGCGGTGGGCACAACCGCGCGCAGCTACGATGCCGCCGGCAACACCACGCAGATCGGCGCGAACAAGAGCTTCACGTACGACGACCTCGGCCGGATGCGTCAGGTCCTCGACAACGGCGTCGTGACGCGCAACTACGCGTACAACGGGCTGGGGCAACAGGTCCGCACCTGGGCCGCGGCGAACGACGACCGTTACAGCATGTACGGCGAAGAAGGCCAGTGGCTCGGCGAATACGATCACACCGGCGCGCCGCGGCAGGAGATCGTGTGGTTCAACGGGCTACCGGTGGCCGTGCTCACCGGCAGCGGCGCTGCGCAGAAAGTACACACCATCGAAGCGGATGCCCTGGGCACACCGCGTGTCGTGGTCGACCCGACCCGCGGATCGAGCGGCACCGCGATCTGGCGCTGGATCCTGACGGGCGAAGCCTTCGGCAACACCGCACCGAACGAAGACCCGGATGGCGACGGCACGCCGTTCGTGTTCGACATGCGGTTCCCGGGGCAGCGGTTCGACAGCGCGAGCGGGCTGAATTACAACTACTTCCGGGATTACGACACCGCAACTGGCAGGTATGTGGAGAGTGATCCGATTGGGCTCGCAGGCGGGGCCAGCACATATGGATATACGGGGGGAAATCCGCTTGCGTGGACTGACCAATTGGGGCTCTGCGCGCAGAAATGCAGCGATACGCCCGATAAAGCGCCACATCATCTTGTTGTAGTGGGGGAGCGACCAAGGAAAACGAATTGGCTCACTGAATGGTTTGACCTGGCCAACCCGGGCGGAGTGATTGTCACGTACGAGATACGAGACAGAAATGGCAACCCGGTTCAAGGAATTCATTACTGGCAAGAACGCCTCTCTCGAGAAGCAGAAAACAACAGCACTCGAACGTGGACACAGCTAAAGTGGAGCAGGGTCGATGACGTCCATGACTTTTACGGCCCTGAATTGGCAAAAAAAATGGGCGTTGAAAATTCACTTGTAACCGTTGATCAATGGTTTCTCATTAAAGACGCAAACGGATGCATTATTCGCCTAACAACTGTAATGAGAACGTCCTTCCAATTCAGAAATGGCGTACAAACAAACCATAGAACGTATCCAGTGGCAAAGTGATTTCAGCAGCGAATGACGAATTATTTGGTTTTTAGTTCAATGACTTTGCTATATCTCATTATTTCGCGAGGCAGATATGAAGAAATTTGCAAATATCTTTATTGAAAAATTTTACTGGCTACTCTTAGCGGGAATTCCGTTTTTGCCAGAATACGTGCTTCTAAAATATCATTCAGCCATAGTCTGCAATATTGATGGAATTTGTTTTCGCTATGGCCATCCAAGCTTGAATAGCGAAGGATTGGCGATTGTCAACATGTCGATAACGCTATTATTTCCACTGTGCATTTGGCAACTCGTCGGGAAGCATGTTCTTTCGAGACTGTCTCGGGGCAGCTTTATTAATGATTTTCGAAAGAACTTAATCGTCATTTTATTTGGCAAGTTCTATTTTCTAATTATCGCCAACATTCCTATTCTTTTTTTGTATCTATTTGGAACCTTTAAGGCGCCTCTCGAATGTATCGAAGCAGGAAACTGCATCGATTTCTATTTGCCATTGGACGTTCCGAGCAGCGTAGCTGTACTTATTTCTTGCGGCCTTTTGTGGCCAATGTGTTTTTTTAAGCTCTTTGGAAAAAGAATTACAAGCCACAAAGAAGCCCCATAGAGAGAGAAATAGGATCACCCCTTCCCCTTCGGCCCGGTGTCGCAATGGACCTACGCCAACGGCCGGGTGATGAAGCGCGGACTCAACCGCAACTATCAGCCGGGCTTCGTGGAAGTGACCGGCGCGGGCGGCCTGAGCGTGGGCTATGAGTTCGACGCCGCCGGCAATCTGGTCCGACTGCGCACCGCCGATCAGGCCGAACCGCCGGCGCGGGCATACGCGTACGATGGCCTGAACCGGCTCACGCAGGCGAAGCAGGGCGCCACCGACGCGGTGCTGGAAGCGTATGCTTACGACTCGACCGGCAACCGCACGAGCGCGACCGTGGGCGGAACGACGACGGCCTACAGCCATGCAGGGACGAGCCACCGCCTGAATGCGGTGGGCACGACCACGCGCAGTTACGATGCCACCGGCAACACCACGCAGATCGGCGCGAACAAGAGCTTCATGTACGACGACCTCGGCCGGATGCGTCAGGTCCTCGACAACGGCGTCGAGACGCGCAACTACGCGTACAACGGGCTGGGCCAACAGGTCCGCACCTGGGCCGCGGCCAACGACGACCGTTACAGCATGTACGGCGAAGAAGGCCAGTGGCTCGGCGAATACGACCACACCGGCGCGCCGCGGCAGCAGGTCGTCTGGTTCAACGGGCTACCGGTGGCCGTGCTCACCGGCAGCGGCGCTGCGCAGAAAGTACACACCATCGAAGCGGATGCCCTTGGCACACCGCGTGTCGTGGTCGACACGACCCGCGGACCGAGCGGCACTGCGATCTGGCGCTGGGACCTGACGGGCGAAGCCTTCGGCAACACCGCACCGAACGAAGACCCGGATGGCGACGGCACGCCGTTCGTGTTCGACATGCGGTTCCCGGGGCAGCGGTTCGACAGCGCGAGCGGGCTGAATTACAACTACTTCCGGGATTACGACGCGAGCACGGGCAGGTATGTAGAGAGCGATCCGATTGGACTTGCTGGCGGGATCAGCACGTATGGGTATGTCGGCGGGAATCCGATTGTCGGAATTGATCCCACTGGCTTAGCGGGCGCAATCGCCGTGCCTTATTCGACACCACCCACTATTCCTTGGGGCACCATAAGATTTGTAGGAAGCAGACTTGGAGGCCCCGGCGCTGCCGCATGGGCAGGCTGGAAGATCGGCTCATTCATTCACGAAAACAATGAAACTGAAATTTCACACGCGGTTGAGGCGATAGTTGAAGCGTGCGCTATAGAAAAGAAACCGAAGTGCATGCCAGCAACAACTGCAAACATCATTACAGCGCTCAACTCTTCGTCCATGCTTACGCTTCAGCCGACCGTGTCTGCATCAGTTATCCAACTCTACGTTACGAATATTGAAATGGGCGTCGCCGTGCCTCCAATTCGTGTTGATGGTAGCGTTATAGTGGACGGAAATCATCGCTACGTTGCATTTCGCCTGTGCCGAATGGAAGCCCCATCACAGCCATGGACCGCCCCATTGAGCGCACCGAGATTTCCAGTTCAGACCCTAATCATTCAACCGTAGGTTCTTATGCTTGAAGAAGATAGCGTTACATGGCTGTCGTCAATGAGTACTCAGCAACGCGGAGTTTTCTTCTCGGCGATGATCCAAAATCTGACTTTAGCTATGCGCTCTGTTTGCCATGAAGGTGAGGGTGCGAGCCTCGGCATAGAGCGTGCTCGCGCCCTGAATGAGGCCATCCATTTGGCATCAAACTACTTGCTCGGAATCTGCTCTGGCAAAGAAGACACACGCTGGATTGGACCAACCGCTCATGGCCTTTTCTTGACGAAAGATCCTGCGCTACTAGACCAGATAAATCAATCATGGGCACACGCAAGAAGAGAAGCTGAGTCGTCTCGAATTTCGTAATCCACAGACCAGCATTCCTTTCCCCGGCGGTTCCAAACTCCAAAGACCATAACTCGCACATAGGGCGCGCACTTGCGCGCCGCATGCAAGTGAGACTGATCACAACATGAAGCTGTCTTCAAGATAGTTGTCGTTTCACCTGATTACTCTGCTTTCTTCGGCCGCACGACCACCACCAGCGTCGATGCCAACGGCAATCCCGACCGCACCACCGACCCGTTGGGTCGCATCGCCGACAGCAACGTCGATCCGTTGAACCGCCTGAGCCGCACCCTGCAGGACATGAACGGGATCGCGGCGGAGACGAAATTCAGCTACGACGCGTTCGACAATCTCACCCAGGTCAACGACCCGAAGGGGTTGAACACGAATTACACGTACAACGCGCTCGGCGACCTGACCCGGCTGGAGAGCCCCGACACCGGCATCACGCTGTACAACCACGACACTGCCGGCAACCGGATCGCGCAGACCGATGCGCGTGGCGTGACCACCACCTACGCCTACGATGCGCCGAACCGGATCACGTCGATCGTCTCGCCGACGCCGGCGCTGAGCATCGCCTACACCTACGACACCACGGAAACCGCCTGCCAGGCGGGCGAGACCTTCAACATCGGCCGGCTGACGAAGATCGTCGACGCCTCCGGCAGCACGGTGTATTGCCACGACCGCTTCGGCCACATGGTGCGCAAGGTCCAGACCACCAACGGCACGAGCTTCGTCCTCCGTTATGCGTTCAATGTCGCCGGACAACCGACGGCCATCGTGTATCCCGATGGCACCGTCATCGATTATGGCTACGACAGTCGTGGACGTGCGGTCGAAGTCGGGGTGACGCCGGCCGGCGCAACGCGGCAGATCGTGCTGTCCAGCGCCACGTACTACCCCTTCGGCCCGGTGTCGCAATGGACCTACGGCAACGGCCGGGTGATGAAGCGCGGACTCAACCGCAACTATCAGCCGGGCTTCGTGGAAGTGACCGGCGCGGGCGGCCTGAGCGTGGGCTATGAGTTCGACGCCGCCGGCAATCTGGTCCGACTGCGCACCGCCGATCAGGCCGAACCGCCGGCGCGGGCGTACGCGTACGATGGCCTGAACCGGCTCACGCAGGCGAAGCATGGCGCCACCGACGCCGTGCTGGAAGCGTATGCTTACGACTCGACCGGCAACCGCACGAGCGCGACCGTGGGCGGAACGACGACGGCCTACAGCCATGCAGGGACGAGCCACCGCCTGAATGCAGTGGGCACAACCGCGCGCAGTTACGATGCCGCCGGCAACACCACGCAGATCGGCGCGAACAAGAGCTTCGCGTACGACGACCTCGGCCGGATGCGTCAGGTCCTCGACAACGGCGTCGTGACGCGCAACTACGCGTACAACGGGCTGGGGCAACAGGTCCGCACCTGGGCCGCGGCCAACGATGACCGTTACAGCATGTACGGCGAAGAAGGCCAGTGGCTCGGCGAATACGACCACACCGGCGCGCCGCGGCAGCAGGTCGTCTGGTTCAACGGGCTACCGGTGG
Organism: Lysobacteraceae bacterium; assembly: GCA_041919915.1. Classification (GTDB taxonomy): domain Bacteria; phylum Pseudomonadota; class Gammaproteobacteria; order Xanthomonadales; family Xanthomonadaceae; genus Lysobacter_I. The sequence continues at coordinate 19,185 of JAYRSY010000039.1, read as the reverse complement.
CCGTGCTCACCGGCAGCGGCGCTGCGCAGAAAGTACACACCATCGAAGCGGATGCCCTGGGCACACCGCGTGTCGTGGTCGACACGACCCGCGGACCGAGCGGCACTGCGATCTGGCGCTGGGACCTGACGGGCGAAGCCTTCGGCAATACGCCACCCGACGAAGACCCGGACGGCGACGGCACGCCGTTCGTGTTCGACATGCGGTTCCCGGGGCAGCGGTACGATGCGGCGATGGGGTTGAGCTACAACTACTTCCGCGACTATGAGCCCGGGACAGGGCGATTTATTGAAAGTGACCCAATTGGGTTGCGCGGTGGAATTGCTACGTACTCTTATTCAACAAGCAACCCTTTTATCTTCTCGGATCACCTTGGCCTAGCAAACGACGATTATTTTCCATACCAATACGATCCAAAGAGATGCTTCTCTCTTCAGCAACAAATTCTTGGGATGAGAAACGAGATGTACAAAAAAATGGCAGAACTAGAGGAAAACTCTGGCTTTGGCGGAACCGGCCTCCCACATGCGATTGGAAATCCGAAGAAAGCGCTTTTCATGGACCGCGCAGGACATATTACGATTATCAACTCACTTGACTCGAAGGCACGCAAACTCGAGGACGAGTACGACAAGCGCTGCCGCGGCGGCGGCCCTCCATTTTGCCCGGCACAAGAAGAGATCTCACACACCACCAAAAACCAATCCGCCGCCGCCCCCATTTCCCCGACAAGATCGCTTGCTGCACAAGCTGCAGCCTCGATGCTCATCATCGGAACAACCATTATCGTCATCACGGTGCTTCGGTGAAAAAGAAGCCAATAAGAATATTCGACGCCTACGGAAAAAAAGTATTCCAGATCCATGTCGATGACCCATCGAAAGGACTCGCGGGCCTGCGGTTGGATACGTTCCATGTTCCATACGCAAAACTGCCGGCAATGGACTTGTCCGGATGCGAAATGTACTGGCCATTGCTTGAAGGCGCGGATTTATCGTTCTGCAATTTTCAGGATGCCGTCCTCGCTGGCGCCAACATGAACCATTGCATCCTGAGGCACGCGAATCTCCGACGAACACGTCTTGTTGCGGATGCGATGGGGTATTGCGGTTCGATGCTCGGTGCCGACCTGACGTCGGCCCTGCTGGATGAGGCCTGCTTTCATGGCGTCGAGTACGACGACACCACGCTGTTTCCGGAGGGATTCGACCCGATTCTGGCAGGCATGAAGAAGAGCGGATGAGTCGATCGGCATCGCCCCCGGGCCTCCAATGAGGCCCGGGGGCGCGCATTGATCAGAACGTCAGCCGCACCGCCGCGAACACCGAGCGCCCGGGACCGGGCACTGCCGTTCCCCAGCGCGGATGGTTCGGCGCGACCGGGTTGATCGACATCGTGGTGCCCTGTCCGAGATAGGCGCCGCCGGTCGGCAAGGCGTAACCGCGGTCGAACAGGTTGTCGACGCCGACCTCCACCCGCAGCTTCGACCATTCGCGCGCGACACGCAGGTTGGCCAGGCCGTAGCCGGCGGTTTCGAGCTCGTTGCGCACGCGCGAGACGCTGTCCTTGCGGTCCACGCCCACCGCTTCCAGCGTTCCTTCCCAGCCATCGCGGCGCCAGGTGAGCGCGAAACGGGCGTTCAGCGGCATCTGGTGATGGAGATTGTCGCCGGTGCGGGTGTTCTCGCCGTCGGCCCACGACAGTTCGCCTTCGATGCCGAACAGGCCGACGCGGGTGTCGGCCAGCCGGACCTTCCCGGACAGATCGAATCCGAACAACCGCGCGCTGTGGTTCACGTAACGCAGCGTGGTGAAGGCACCGCGCACCGGCACCACGCGCGGCGCGTTGGTCGCCGGGTCCCACTGCACCGCATCGATGTAGTCGGCGACGCGGGTGTAGTACGGCGTGAACTGCAGTTCCCAGCGGCGATCGGCCGCGTGTTTGTCGAGGGTGAGCGAAACCGTCGCCGCGCGTTCCGGGCGGAGGTCGAGATTGCCGATGTAACCGTTGCCGTCGCCGACGAAGTTGTTCATCACCGCGGCCATGGTCCACGTCGACCACGGATAGACTTCGTAGAGACCGGGCGAGCGTGTCTTGCGGGCGAGACCCAGCGCGAGATCGGTGCGCTCGTTCGCTGCGAAACGGAAGATCGCGGTCGCATCCCAGTTGCCGTCGCTGCGGTCGCGATCCAGGGCATTGAACCGCGCGGCGTCGCGCATCTGATACGAACCCATCATGTTGCTGGCCGGATCGTAGCCGCGGACATCGCCGGCCTCCATGCGCACGCGTTCGTAGCGGACCCCGAGTTCCAGCGTGCTGCGCGCGTCGAAACGACGCTCCCATTCCGCGTAGCCGGCGCTGCGATCACGCTGGCCGTCGTGGATGTTCCAGAACACGCCCGGTCCCATCATGCCGCCCGACGGCGGCCACCGGTCGTCCAGCCGATAGCGGCGGTGCTCCACGCCGAAGCGCAGGTGATCGTCATCGTTCAGCGCGAGATCGGCCTCCGCCGACAGCACCGTGGTGTCGCTTTCGGTCAGCATCGGCATGCCAGCGGCGCAGGTCGCGCCGATCGGCGAACATGGCGTCGCGCCGCCCCCCGGCGGGAACGCGCCGCCGGACGCCATGCCGTACCAGTAACGCTTGTCGGCACCGAAATCCATCGCGTGATCGAGCGTTTCGCGATAGGCGCGCAGGTCCAGCCGGCCCCAGTCGAAATCGCCGAGGTAGCGCAGATTCAGGCGCCGCTGGCGGTTGTCGGTGAGATCCATGCGCTGGTTCGGGAAACCCTGTTCGGGGATCGACTGCCAACCGAGCTTCGCCTCCACCAGGTGATCGCCCCAGGTCCAGGCGAGATCCAGGCGCTGGTTGTGCACGGTGTAAGCGGTCGAACCGACTTCGTCGCGATCGAGCTCATGGCCGGCACGGCCGGTGAAGTCGTACGCCTTGAAGTCGTCGCCCGCGCGGTAATCGTCGGCGCGCGCGGTGGAGCCGGCGTAATGGAGGCGGAAGCGTTCGCCGGCCCAGGTCGCGCTCGCGTTCGCGCCATGGGCATCGCCGTTGCTGCGATAGAAGGCGCCGACTTCGCCCGAGAATTGCGGGTCTTCACCCGCCGCGGCGAACGTCGGCGGCGCGGTGTCGACGACGATGCTGCCGCCGATGGAATCACCGCCCTTCGACACCGGCACGATGCCCGGATACACCACGATCCGGCCGACGGCCGAGGGCGACACGTAGGACAGCGCGGGATTCATGTGATTCGGACACGACGCGGTGATGTCGGCGCCGTCGACGAGGATGCGCAGGCGATCATCGGCGAGACCGCGGATCGACGGCAGACCGGACACGCCACCGGCCTGGTTGATCGACACGCCGGGCAGGCGATCGAGCAGCGCGGCGGTGTCGTCGGTGGCGGCAGCCCGGTCGAGGGCGTCCTGTTCGACGCGACGCGCGGGCGCGATCGAGGCGCGATCCGCTTCGACCCGCACTCTGGGCAATGTGGCGACGGCGGTGTCGCCATCGGACGGGGGTTGCGCATCGGCGGGTTCGGCGGCGGACGCACAGAGCGGAAGCGCGGCGAGGATGGCCGCAGCGAGCGGCCGGAAACGGAACGACATGAGGGAACTCCTGGATTCGGTGTCGCGCGCGACGGCGCGAGCGGGCCGCGCGCAAGGGTGCGCGGCGCATGCGAGGCGATGGGATGTCGAGCGGGCGGGCGATCAGCCCGCGAAGACCATCGTCGGCGGTCCGCGCGGACCCAATCCCATGCGATGCGCAGCGGCGACGCCGCGATCGGAAGTCGAACGGAGATCGTCGGAGGACGATACGGGCGCGCGATGCGCCATCGCCGGCAGCGCAGGCAGATCGAGCGAGGTCAGCAGCGGGCAATAGGCACAGTCGTCGCCGTGACGGACCGGCGCGGGATCGCCGAGCGGTGCCCGCGGATCGGCGGGAAGAACGTCCGCACGCGACGCAGGCAGGTATTCCAGGCCGCGCACCGTGCACATCGCCAGCGAGAGGTCGTCCCTCGCCTCCTGCGCGAACGCCTGCTGCACGAACGCCTGCTGCAGCCGCCCCGCCGTGGGCAGCAGCGACAGCAGCAGGCTCGCGGCGAGCGCGAGCGCGGACAACCATCGGTGCGGGCGGCGAAGTGCGGTCATGTGGAAGGAACGATGCATGCGGCCGGGATGCGCCGCGTTGCGTGCGGTCAAATCTCCGCGATCAGATCTGCGCGATCAAATCTGCGTGATCCAATCCCCGTGATCCAATCCCCGTGGCCCCGACGTCACTTCGCGGGCGGCGGCGCGAACAGCGCGCGGAACGCCTGCAGGGCCGCCGGATGATAGACGGTGGCGTGGGTTTCGTCGGACAGCGGGCGATAGTGCCATTGCAGTCCGGCAGGTGCGGTCTCCCCGAGGATCGTCGGCAACCACACCGCCAGCGACGCGATGCTCGGTTCCCCGCTGTGGACGACGAAGAGCCGCGCCTTCAGGTCGGGATGCGCTGTCAGGAAGGACCGGAAGCCCTTCAGCAGCGACTGGTCGTTCCACCACAGCGACGGATCGATGGCGATGTAGGCGTCGAACAGTTCCGGCGTCTGCACCAGCGTGTCCATGACGAACAGACCCGCGAAGGATTCGCCGACGATCGCGGTTTCGTCGGTCACGCGATAACGACGCGCGATCTCGGGCATCAGTTCGTCGCGGAGGAAGGCGCGGAATTTCGCCGCGCCGCCCGCGAGCGGCGCGATCTTCCGGTCTTCGGCACGCTCGGTCGGCGGCGTGAGATCGCGGCGACGCTGGGTGTTCTCGATGCCGACCAGCAGGAACGGCCGCATCGTGCCGTTCGCCACCGACACCTGAAGCAAGCCGGCGACATGCAGGAAATCCTCGCCGATGCCGCCGTCGGGCATGTACAGCACCGGCAGCTCCGTCTGCGGCGATCCCGCGTCGCCGGCCGGCCGATAGACATTGATCCGGCGGGTTTCGCCGAGCACGTCCGAGGCGAGCGTGAAGGTCTCGCCGATGACGAGCGGCTGCGGCGCGGTCGTGTCCGGCGCCGCGGCGGTCGCCGGAAGCACGCAACCCGCGGACAACAGGACGCACAGCACGAACAGGGCCTTGCGGAGGATTCGGGTCACGCGGAGATCCTTCTCTCTCGGGTCATCGTTTCGGCAGCGACAGCAGCGGGTCCTGCGGCTTGCCGTTGTAGCGGATCTCGAAGTGCAGCATGTCGCGCGAAGCGCCGCTGCGCCCCATCTCGGCGATCTGTTCGCCGGCTTTCACGCGCTGGCCTTCGTTGACCAGACGCGCACGGTTGTGGCCATAGGCCGACAGCCATTGTTCGTCGTGCTTGACGATGATCAGTTCGCCATACCCGACCAGACCGGCACCGGAATAGACGACGACGCCGTCGGCCGCGGCGCGCACCGGCGCGCCGCCCTTGCCCGCGATGTCGATGCCCTGTCGTGTGGGATCGCCGGCGGCGAACCGGGTGACGATGGTGCCCTCGGCGGGCCAGCGCCAGTCGAAGGCGCTCGCGACCGGCGGTGCGGGCGGTGGCGTCTGCGGCACCGTGGGCGGCGTCGGACGCGACGCGGGCGGTGTCTGCGGCGCGGGCTGGGGTCCGGTCGGCGGTCGTGGCGTCGGGGCGACGACGCGCGGCGGCGTCGGGCGCGGCTCGGTCCGCACCGGGGCCGGCGGCGTCAACCGCAGGCGCTGGCCGGGATAGATGGTGTACGGCGGCGGGACCCGGTTCCAGACCGCGAGATCGAGCGGGCTGAGGCCGTAGCGGGTCGCGATGCGATACAGGGTTTCGCCCTTGCGCACCACCGTGGTGGCGCCGGGTTTCGGCGGCGTCACCGGACGCGCCGCCGGCGGACGCTCGCGCTGTGCCGGGCGCACCACGACATGGCTGCGACCGCAGCCGGCGATCAGCATCAACGCCGACGCCGCGGCGAGGATGCGGAGGCTCGTCGAGCGCCGCGGACTCATCCGGCCCAGGCCCGATAGCCGAGATAACAGCCCGCGACCAGCAGCACCGCCATCGCGCCCCAGCCGATCGGTTCGATGTAGCGGTTCAGCGCGCGCTCGGCGCGTTCGCCGCCGAGGCGGATCGCGATCGCGACCAGATACACACGCTTGCCGCGACCCACCGCCATCGCGGCGAGATACGGCACCCACGGCACGCCGACCACACCGGACGCCCAGGTGAAGACCTTCATCGGGATCGGCGCGAAACCGCCCGCGACCAGCAGCCAGAACACCGCCCACGGCGATTCTTCCATCTTGGCGCGGATGGTCTCGATCCCGTGTTCGATGGCCTCGCTCATGCCCAGCATGTCGAACAGCGGCTGCACCAGCGCGAAGGCGTAGTGGCCCAGCAGATAACCGATCAGGGCCCCGGCCATCGAACCGATCAGGCTGAGCGTGGCGAACCACAGGGCGCGCTTCGGCTGCGACAGCGACATCGGCGCCAGCATCACTTCCGGCGGCACCGGGAAGATGATGGCCTCGATGAAACTCAGGCCGGTGAGCAGGGCCGGTGCCCGCGGATGGCGGGACCAGACGATGGCGCGCTGGTACAGAGGAGCGAAGATCTTCATGCGGCCATCATCGGTGCGGCGGCGGATCGCGCGGCGCGCGCGGACGGGCGGGTCGTCATGCGTCGATCGTCCCGGACAGCAGCGGCACGAACACCACCGACGCCAGATCGGTGCGTTCGATGGTGCCGTCCGCGGCCTTGCGCAGTTTCACCAGCGATTGCCCGCCGCTGCCGCCGACCGGCGCGACGAGGGTCCCGCCCGGGGCGAGCTGTCCGGTCAGCGCGTCGACCAGCGCCGGCGCCGCGGCGGTGACGACGATCGCGTCGAACGGGCCGTTCTCGGCCCAGCCGATCCGGCCGTCGTCGTGTTTGCTGCGGATGTTCAGGCCGAGCGTGCGGAACCGCTTGCGCGCGGTGCGCAGCAGATCGCCGATGCGCTCGACGGTATGCACTTCGAGGCCGAGCGCGGCGAGGATCGCCGCCTGGTAGCCGGAGCCGGTGCCGACTTCCAGCACCTTCTTCGGCTGCGCGCCATCCTCGAACAGCGCCTCGGTCATCCGCGCGACCACCCACGGCTGCGAGATGGTCTGGCCGTGACCGATCGGCAGCGCGTTGTCCTCGTAGGCGCGCGCCGCGAGCGCTTCGTCCACGAACAGATGCCGCGGCACCGTGCGGACGGCGTTGAGCACGTGCTCGTCGACGATGCCCTTCTCCCGCAGGCGCTCGATCAGGCGATCGCGCACCCGCTGCGAGGTCATGCCCATGCCGATCGCCTCGGGCTGCAGGCGCATGCGCGCGGTCACGCGGCGTCTCCCGCGCCGGCCGGCGCATCGTGCTGCGAACCATGCTGCGAGTCGTGGAGATCGGCGGCGAGCCCGCCGACCCAGCTCGCCACCTGTTCCAGCGCCTGGTAGCGGGTCAGGTCGACGTGGATCGGGGTAATCGAGATGCAGCCGCGCCGCACGGCGTGGAAATCGGTGCCGGGACCGGCGTCCTGCTCGGGACCGGCGGCGCCGATCCACCACCAGGTCCGCCCGCGCGGATCTTCCTGCTGCGTGCAGGGCTCGGCGCGATGGCGGTTGCCCAGGCGGCCGACCTCGAAACCGGCGATCTCGTCCCAGGGCAGATCCGGCACGTTGACGTTGAGGATGGTGTCGGCCGGCAGCGGATCGGCGCGCAGGCGGGCGACGATCTCCACCGCGGCGCGCGCGGCCGTTTCGTAGTGCCGGCCCTTGTGATCCGCGGTCACCAGAGACACCGCCACCGCCGGCAGACCGAGGAAGCGGCCTTCCATCGCCGCGGCGACGGTGCCGGAATAGATCACGTCGTCGCCGAGATTGGCGGTGTTGTTGATCCCGGAGACGACGATGTCCGGCTCGCGATCGAGCATGCCGGTGATGGCGACGTGGACGCAGTCGGTGGGCGTGCCGTGCACGCGCCAGGTCGTGTCGTCCTGGCGCACGACGCGGATCGGCATGTCGAGGGTCAGCGAATTGCTGGCGCCGGAACGGTCGCGGTCCGGCGCGACCACGAGCACCTCGTGTCCGGCCTCGCGCAGCCCCGCGGCGAGGACGCGGATGCCGGGAGCGTCGACGCCGTCGTCGTTGCTGACCAGGATGCGCATGGATCGGGTTCGTCGCCGTCGGTGGGGATGACGGCATGATACCGGATGCGCCGGACCGGCTCGCGACGGTCTTCGCGGTCATGTTCCCGCGGATCGGCCCTGCTAACCTCGTCGGCGATGACGCCCCGCCGCGACCCGCCCGATGCCGTACCGCCCGACGACGACGATGCCGCGCTGTTCCGCGCCGCGATCGGGCCCGTGCGCGAACTCCCGCCGGTGCCCTCGGCTCCGGACAAGCCCCGTCCACGGCCGGAACCGCGGATGCGGGAGCAGGACGAGGACGCTGCGCGCAGCGAGTTCCGGCGCGCGCTGGACGCCACGCCGCTGCTGGCCGGCGACACCCTGAGCCACCGCCGCGACGACGTGCCGCAACGGGTGCTGCAACGGCTGGCGCGCGGACACTACGCGGCGCAGGACGAGATCGACCTGCACCGGGCCGACAGCGCCCAGGCCGAGGCGCTGGTGCGCCGGTTCCTGCGCGAGGCGGTGGACGAAGGCCTGGGCTGCGTGCGGATCGTGCACGGCAAGGGCCTGCGCTCCGCCGACGGCGTGCCGACGCTCAAGAACACGGTCGACCGGCTGCTCCGCCAGCGCGCCGACGTGCTGGCGTTCCACTCCGCGCCGCCCGCACAGGGCGGCACCGGCGCGGTGCTGGTGCTGCTGGGCAAACGCTGAGCGGGCCGACGACATCGCCACCGGCCGCATGCGCCTGCGTCACTCCTGATCGACGTGACGCTTGACCGGCTTGTGCACCCAGCGCACGGTCACGCCGCGACGGCGGGCGACGCTCTCGACGTACGCCACGTAGGCCCGGTCTTCCTCGATCCGGGGCTGGTACTGGGTGCCGGGGGGCGCGGCCGGCCTGGCCGCCGGAACGTAGGCGCTTTCGGTGGTCTTGCAGCCCGGGAGCACCGAGACGGCGAGCAACACGATCGGGAGGGACATCCTGACGCTGAGGGTCCTGACGTTCATCGCAACCTCCGGAGGGACGGTGGTGCACATGGCGCCCGGCGACCGCACGGGCGCTTCACTCCGGGGTTATACGCCTGCGTCCGCAGGCCGGCTTTTCACCGACCGGTTTTCCGACGAGCGGCCATGCGGGCCGCGCCGCAACCGCTCAGCCCGCGACAGTCACGCCTTCGACCGGGCCGAGCTCGGCCAGGACCACGGTCGCGTAGGTTCCGGGCGGCAGCGCGAACCGCAGGCACAGCACGTCGGTTGCCGGCCAGTCCCAGGCGAGCTCCTGCGGCCGCAGACGCAGCGCACGACGCTCCTGTTCCAGCCCCGCGCGCTCCAGACCGGCACGCAGCGCGACGGCCTCGTCGCCGCTCAGCGCCGCGAGTTCCAGCGTCTGCGCCGCATCGCGGCTGCGCAAGGCACCACGCCCCCACAGCGGGCCGGACGGATGGATGTCGAAGGCGGCCAGACGCGCGGCCAGCGTGTCGTTCCACGGCTCCGGGCCGAACACGCTGCGACTGCCGTCGAGCATCCAGACCTCGCCTTCCAGCGGCCGGTCCCAGTCGTCGCGACGCACGCGTTCGGCCAGAACGCGGTTGAACAGCTCCGAACGCGCGGCCGACAGCAGATGCGTGCGTTCCTCGCGGCGCAGACGACGGCCGCCGAACATCGCCAGGGCCTTCGCGATGTTGTCGCCACCGCGGCCGAAGCGCTGTTCGCCGAAGTAATTGGGCACGCCGCGCACGGCGATCGCGCGCAGCCGCGCGTCGATCGCCGCGCGCTCGCCGGCGACATCGCGGAGGGTCAGCACGAAACGATTGCCGGCCAGCGCACCGCGCGGCAGCTTGCGCGCATGCCAGTGCGCAGCGAGCACGCGCAGCGATTCGGCGCCGGATCCGGAGACGTCCTCGAGCGTCGCGACGTCCGGCGCGATCTTCTTCGGCAGCCACACGCTGAAGCGCTGGCGGGTCAGCGCGTGGCGATCCTTCAGCCCGGCGTAGCCGATCGCGGATTCGGCGACGCCGGCCCACGCCGCGATGCGCTTCGCCGCGAACGCGGTGTTCATGCCGCGCTTCTCGACCGTCAGCAGCAGATGTTCACCGGCCCCGGACGCCTCGAACGCGTCGATCTCCTCGACCTCGAAATCCTCCGGCACGCTGCGGATGCGCGCCGACAGCACCGCGGCGCCATGCGCGCGCGGCAGTCCCGCGCCGGCGCGCGCCGCCCCCGGTGTCGCGCCGCTCACAGCGGAACCAGCAGGCACACCGCCTGCGCGGCGATGCCCTCGCCGCGGCCGGTGAAACCGAGCGTCTCCGTGGTGGTCGCCTTCACGCTCACCGCGTCGATGTCGATGCCCAGATCGAGCGCGATCAGTCGCCGCATCTCACCGGCATGCGGCCCGACCTTCGGCCGTTCGCAGATGACGGTGACGTCGGCGTTGCCGACGCGCCAGCCGAGATTGCGGATCAGATGATCGCAATGCCGCACGAAGACGCGGCTGTCGACGTCCTTCCAGCGCGGATCGGACGGCGGGAAATGCCGGCCGATGTCGCCCAGCGCGGCGGCGCCGAGCATGGCGTCGCACAGGGCGTGCAGGACGACATCGCCGTCGCTGTGAGCGACGATGCCGCGATCGTGCGCCACGCGCACGCCGCCGAGCATCACGTGATCGCCCGCGCCGAAAGCGTGGACGTCGAAACCCTGACCGATGCGGATGGACGTGGTTGACATCGAATATTCCTGCGCCTACGGAACGCGCCGCGCCAGTTCGAACGCGAATCGCGCCAGATCGGACGGCGTGGTGATCTTGAAATTGTCCTCGCCGCCCTCGACCAGCAGCGGGCGCAGGCCCTGGCGCTCCATCGCCATCGACTCGTCGGTGATGGCGATGCCGGCCGCATGCGCGGCCTCCAGCGCGCGGCGCAGTTGCAGGCGCCGGAACAATTGCGGGGTGAACGCACGCCACAACCGCTCGCGCGGTTCGGTGCGGTCGATGCCGGCGTCGTCTCCGGCGCGTTTCAGCGTATCGCGCACCGGCGCGGCGAGGATCGCGCCCACCGGGTCCGCGACGCCGCGGTCGAGCAGATGATCGAGATCGACGTGCGACAGATTCGGACGCGCCGCATCGTGCACCAGCACGAAGTCGTCGGCGCGCACGGTATCCGGCAGCGCGTGGAGACCGGCGAGCACCGAATCAGCGCGCTCGGCGCCGCCGACGCAGGTCAGCACCGGCTTGCCGGCGAACGCGGTCCAGCCGGGCCACAGCGGATCGTCGGCGGCGAGCACGACCACCGCGCCGAGGATCGCGGGATGCGACAGCAGGCGTTCGAGCGTATGCGCGATCACCGGGCGACCGGCGACATCGAGATACTGCTTGGGCGTGTCGCCGCCGAAACGCGTGCCGCGCCCGGCCGCAGGCACCACCGCCCAGAACCTGCCACGGACGGGATCGCGACCGGCCGCATCCCGGCTCGCGGCATCCCGGCTCACGACAACCGGAGTCGCGGCCTCCGGATTCACTGCGCGCCGTCTCCATCGACGGGTGCGGTATCGGCATCGATCGCGGTCGGCGGTTCGACCACGCGGTAGAAGGTCTCGCCCGGCTTGATCATGCCCAACTCGCTGCGCGCGCGTTCCTCCGCCGCGGCTTCGCCGGACTTGAGGTTCTCGACTTCGGCCGCGAGCTGCTCGTTGCGTTGACGCAGACCGTGATTCTCCCCGGTCTGGCGCGCGACCTTCGACTGCAGTTCGGCGGTGGCGGCCGCGCCGCCCTCGCCGAACCACAACCGGAACTGCAGCCACGCGAACAACGTGAGCAGCAGCAGCGCGAGAATGCGCAACGGGCGATTGGCGTCGCTCATCCGAGTCGGATCAACCCCGGTTCAGCGACACGAACGCGGCACGGCCGGCGTACTTCGCCGACGCACCCAGCACCTGCTCGATGCGCAGCAACTGGTTGTACTTCGCCACGCGATCGCTGCGGCACAGCGAGCCGGTCTTGATCTGGGTGGCGGTGGTCGCGACCGCTATGTCGGCGATGGTCGTGTCCTCGGTCTCGCCCGAGCGGTGCGACACGATCGCCGCGTACTTCGCCGCGTCGGCCATCGCGATCGCCTCCAGGGTTTCGGTCAGCGTGCCGATCTGGTTGACCTTGATCAGGATCGCATTGGCCACGCCCTGGTCGATGCCGTCGCGGAAGATCTTCGGATTGGTGACGAACAGATCGTCGCCCACCAGCTGGACCTTGGCGCCGAGACGATCGGTGAGCAGTTTCCAGCCGGCCCAGTCGTGCTCGGCCATGCCGTCCTCGATGGTGACGATCGGATACTCGCGGCACCAGTCGGCGAGGAAATCGACGAATTGCTCGCTGGTGAGGCGCTTGCCTTCGCCGGTGAGGTTGTACTTGCCGTTCTCGAAGAATTCGCTGGACGCGACGTCCAGACCGAGCAGCACGTCCTCGCCGGCCTTGTAGCCGGCCTTGCCGATGGCTTCGATGATCGTGTCCAGCGCTTCGGAATTGCTGCGCAGGTCGGGCGCGAAACCGCCCTCGTCGCCGACCGCCGTGCTCAGGCCCTTGCCCTTCAGCACCGACTTCAGCGCGTGGAAGATCTCGGTGCCGCAGCGCAGCGCCTCGGAGAACGAATCGAAACCGACCGGCAGCACCATGAATTCCTGCAGATCGACGTTGTTGTCCGCATGCGCGCCGCCGTTGATGATGTTCATCATCGGCACCGGCAGCGACACATCGCGGCCGTTGGCGAGGTACTGCCACAACGCCTGTTTGCGCGAGGCCGCGACCGCGTGCGCGGCAGCCATCGACACGCCCAGCAGCGCGTTGGCGCCGAGCCGGCCCTTGTTCTCGGTGCCGTCCAGATCGATCAGGCGCCGGTCGAGACCGGTCTGGTCGGCGGCGTCGGAACCGGTCAGCGCCTGCGCGATCGCGCCGTTGACGTTCGCGACCGCCTTCTGCACGCCCTTGCCGAGGTAACGGGTCTTGTCGCCATCGCGCAGCTCGACCGCTTCCTTGGTGCCGGTGGAGGCGCCCGACGGCACCGCGGCGCGACCGAACGCGCCGTCGGCGAGGGTCACTTCGGCTTCGAGCGTGGGATTGCCGCGGCTGTCGAGGATTTCGCGAGCGTGGATCTTCGTGATCGTGGTCATGAGGGCATCGAATCGAGGAGGGATTGGAGTTTCGGATCGGGAACGCACTTGCCGTCGCTGGCGGCGGCGAGGTGCAGCATGGTCTCGGCGAACACCCGGGCGGCCTGGTCGTTGCCCTTCTGCGTGCCGATGCTCCGCCAGTGCACCGACAGGGTGTCGTAGGCGGCGGCGATGCGCTGCAACGTGTTCGGGTGGTCGCCGTAGCCGGACAGGTCGAACGCGTAACCGTCGGCATCGTAACGCTTCGCGTCCGCGATCATCGCCGCACCGTGCTTGCCGGCGGCCAGTCGCTGCAGCAACCGCAACTGGCCTTCCGGGGTGCGGGTCGCGAAGGCATCGGCGACGCAACCATCGAGTTTGTGCGCGAAATGGAACAGTTCCGCCGCGCGCAGCTGGGCGCGCACGTGCGCCGGACCGCCGGCCTCGCGCACCGCGCGCGACCGCGGGCCGGCGTCGAGCGCGCGATAGTACTGCCGCGTCTGCGAAGCCAGTTCGGGGCTGGAATAGGCGACCGAGGCGATCACCGCATCGCGGTGGCTGCGCGTCTCCGGCGACACCTCGACGCGCGGTTCGTCCTCGGCGGCGATCGCCGCTTCCAGCTCGGAACCATCGTCGCAGCCGGCGAGCCCCGCGAAGATCGCGAGCAGCAGGACGGCCCGGCCGCCGAGACGGATCGCGCGGCGCAGGTCAGACATCGGCTTCGAGGAATCCATTGCGCTTGGTCACCGCATCCATCGCCTGCAGCGTTTCCAGCAGCGCGCGCATCTTCGGCAACGGCCACGCGTTCGGACCGTCGCTCAGCGCCTTGCTCGGATCGGGATGGGTTTCCATGAACAGGCCGGCGATGCCGACGGCGGTGGCGGCGCGCGCCAGCACCGGCACGAACTCGCGCTGGCCGCCGCTGCTGGTGCCCTGCCCGCCCGGCAACTGCACCGAATGGGTGGCGTCGAACACCACCGGGCAGCCGGTGTCGCGCATCACCGCGAGGCTGCGCATGTCGCTGACCAGATTGTTGTAGCCGAAGCTGGCGCCGCGTTCGCAGACCATGATGTCGGTATTGCCGGTCGACTTCGCCTTCTCGACCACCGGCTTCATGTCCCAGGGCGACAGGAACTGGCCCTTCTTGATGTTCACCGGTTTGCCGGCGGCGCAGACCTTCCTGATGAAATCGGTCTGGCGCACGAGGAACGCCGGCGTCTGCAGCACGTCGACCACGCTCGCCACTTCGTCCATCGGCGTGTATTCGTGCACGTCGGTCAGCACCGGCACGCCGATCTGGCGCTTCACTTCGGCCAGCACGCGCAGACCTTCTTCCATGCCCGGGCCGCGGAAACTGGTGCCCGAGGTGCGGTTGGCCTTGTCGAAACTCGACTTGAAGATGAAGGGAATGCCGAGCGCGGAGGTGATCTCCTTCAGCTGTCCCGCGGTGTCGAGCTGCAATTGCTCGGACTCGATCACGCAGGGGCCCGCGATCAGGAAAAAGGGCCGGTCGAGGCCGACTTCGAAGCCGCAGAGTTTCATGGTGCGACGATTCCCCGTTGGATCATGACGTAGGACAGGACGGCGGCGCCGACGAGACTGGCGAGCCCGGCCCAGAAATAGCGGTGCACCCAGCGGACCGACGCACCGCTGGCGAACACGTAGAACCAGCCGACCACCGGAATCAGGAACGCGAAGATCGCCATCGCGACGGCGCGCCATTCGCGGCCGCGCTCGCGGGCGATGCCGATCGCGCTGAGCGTCCCGACGACGTACACGAAGAACAGCAGCGCGATCGCCAGCGAAATCAGCGTGACGAAGGCCAGCGCCAGCGCCGACGACACGGGATCCTGGTTCATGCCGGACGTCCGCGCGGCACGCTGCGGGGCACGCTCATGCGTTCGCTTCCTTCAGCAGCTTGCCGCCGGCCTTGCGCTCGCGCGCGGCGCGGATGAAACCGATGAACAGCGGGTGGCCGTGCCGCGGCGTGGACAGGAATTCCGGATGCGCCTGGCAGGCCAGGAACCACGGATGCATCGGCTGCGGCAGTTCGATCATCTCCACCAGCAGATCGTCGAGCGACTTGGCCGAAACGACCAGACCGGCGTCTTCCAGCTGGGTGCGGTAACGGTTGTTGAATTCGTAACGGTGGCGATGACGCTCGCCGACCACGTCCTTGCCGTACAGCTGATGCGCCAGCGTGCCGGGTTTGATCCGCTGTTCCTGCAGCCCCAGACGCATGGTGCCGCCGAGATCGCTTTTCTCGCTGCGACGCTCGACCTCGCCGGTGGCGGTGCGCCATTCGGTGATCAGGCCGATGACCGGGTGCGGGCTCTGGCGATCGTTCTCGGTGCTGTTGGCCTCGGCGAGACCGGCGACATGGCGGGCGTAGTCGACCACCGCCGCCTGCATGCCGTAACAGATGCCGAAATACGGCACGCCCCGCTCGCGCGCGAACCGCGCGGTCAGCACCTTGCCTTCGAAACCGCGATCGCCGAAACCACCGGGCACCAGGATGCCGTCGACGCCGGCGAGGATCTTGTCCGCGCCCTCGCGCTCGATGTCCTCGGACTCCAGCCACTTCAGGGTCACCCGGGTGCGCTGGCGCAGGCCACCATGCTTCAACGCCTCGGCCACCGATTTGTAGGCGTCCTGGTGGTCGACGTACTTGCCGACGACCGCGATCGTCACGTCGTCGATCGGATGCGTCGCGGCGTCGACCACGGCCAACCACTCGGACAGGTCGGCGTCAGCCACGGCCTTCGTTTCCAGATGCAGTCGCTCGACCACGATCTGGTCGAGGCCCTGCTGATGCAGCCACATCGGAATCCGGTAGATGTTGTCGAGATCGACGGCGGAAATGACCGCCTTCTCCGGCACGTTGGTGAACAGCGCGATCTTGCGCCGCTCGCCGTCCGGCAGCGGTTGTTCGCTGCGGCACAGCAGCACGTCGGGCTGGATGCCGATCGAACGCAGTTCCTTCACCGAATGCTGGGTCGGCTTGGTCTTCAGCTCGCCGGCGGCGGCGATGTACGGCACCAGGGTGAGATGCATGAACAACGCCTTCTCGGCGCCGCGCTCGGTGCGGATCTGGCGGATGGCTTCGAGGAACGGCAGCGATTCGATGTCGCCGACGGTGCCGCCGATCTCCACCAGCGCCACGTCGAAACCTTCGGTCGCGGCGTCGATGCAGCGCTTGATCTCGTCGGTGATGTGCGGAATCACCTGCACGGTGGCGCCGAGATAATCGCCACGGCGCTCCTTGCGGATCACCGACTCGTAAATCTTGCCGGTGGTGATCGAATTCTTCCCGGACAGGCGGGTGTTGACGTAGCGCTCGTAGTGGCCGAGGTCGAGGTCGGTCTCGGCGCCGTCGTCGGTGACGTACACCTCGCCGTGCTGGAACGGGCTCATCGTGCCCGGATCGACGTTGATGTAGGGGTCGAGCTTCATCATCGTCACCCGCAGACCACGGGCTTCGAGGATGGCGGCCAAGGAGGCGGCGGCAATGCCTTTGCCGAGCGAGGACACCACGCCGCCGGTGACGAAGACGAGGGGGGTCGCGGAGCTGGGGGAGTTCATGGCGGCAGCGGGTCGCTGGAAAGCCACAGTCTACCGGGAAGCGACGCCCCCGGCGACCCCTGATCTACACCATGATTCCGCAACCAACTGATTTCAAAGGGAAAGAAAAACGCCCCGTCGATCGGGGCGTGGGCAAATGGAAGCGGGCCGGAGACTCAGATCTCCTCTTCTTCCTCCGGTTCGCGCTCGGGATCCCTGCGCGGGCCGTCCTTGTCGCGCTTGGGCTTGCGGGCTTCGGCCTTGCGCGCCGCCTCGGCCTTCGCGGCTGCGGCCTGTTCACGACGCTTTTCGGCCTCGGCCTCGGCCTCGGTTTCGCTCTTGTCCTGGGCGGTGGCGGCCTGTGCCGGCGGAGCCGGCGGCTGGGCACCGGCCATCGCCGGCAGGGCCAGCATCGATGCGAGGAGGACGGTGGGGAAACGACGAAGGTTCATGGTCTGCGTGTCGGGTCGGCGCCGGGAGCGGCGGATGCGGACGAACAGGCGCACCATAGCGTCCATCGGCCCGCCGCAGCATGAACCCCGGCCGCATCCGCCCTCCCCCTGCTGAACGGCTTGACCCCGCATCATCGGCCCGCCAAGCTCCCCGACTTTCTCGACCCATCCCGAGGCTTCCCATGACCCTGCCGCGCCTTCTGCTCGCCTGCCTGCTGCTCGGCGCGAGCGCCCTGGCGAGCGCCGCCGACACCCCGGCGCGCCGCCCGATCGCCGACGTCAACATCAACGAGTTCGTCCGCGACATCCAGCGCAGCAGCCCGGACGAAAACCGCTTCGACATCGTCTGGTGGATGCCATCGGAGTTCTGGGCCCGCTCGATGGCCGGTCAGGCCCCGGAAGCCGACATCAAGGAGGTCCGCGACCTGTTCGACAAGTACGTCGTGGTGGCGGTGGTCGACGGCGAGATCGGCGCGCTCGGGATGAAGGCCTATACCAGCGAAGCCGATCTGCGTTCCACCCTGCGCCTGATCGACGCCAAGGGACAGCGCGTCGCGCCGATCGCCGCCGACAAGGTCGACCAGCGCCTGACCATGCTGATGCGGGTGATGCAGCCGATGCTGACCAGCCTGATCGGTCCGGCCGGCGAGAACATGCACTTCTTCGCGTTCCCGGCCAAGCCGTCCGGCGGCGGGCGGTACGTCGAGCCGTACGGCAAGGGCTTGCTGACCATCGCCGTCGGCGAGCGCCGTTACGAGTTCCGCACGCCGCTGCCGAGCCTGCTGATGCCGAAGCGCGATCCGGCGACCGGCGAAACCTTCCCGGGCAACTACGAATTCAATCCGTTCACCGGTGCCCGCCTCGAAACCGCTTCCTCGTCGAACTGATCCCACGCAATGAGCAGCCGTTACAACGCCGCAGACATCGAGGTCCTGTCCGGCCTGGATCCGGTCAAACGCCGGCCGGGCATGTACACCGACACCTCGCGCCCGAACCATCTCGCGCAGGAAGTCATCGACAACGCCGTCGACGAAGCGCTCGCCGGTCACGCCGGCAGCATCGACGTGGTGCTGCATGCCGACGGCAGTTGCGAAGTGGCCGACGACGGCCGCGGCATGCCGGTGGACATCCATCCGGAAGAAAAGATCCCGGGCGTCGAACTCATCCTCACCCGCCTGCACGCCGGCGGAAAATTCAGCAACAAGAACTACACCTTCAGCGGCGGCCTGCATGGCGTCGGCGTCAGCGTCGTGAACGCGCTGTCGAAGAAGGTCGAGATCTTCATCAAGCGCGAAGGCAACGAACACCGGATGGAGTTCCGCGACGGCGACCGCGCCTCGGCGCTGGAAACCGTCGGCACGGTCGGCAGGAAGAACACCGGGACACGGCTGCGGTTCTGGCCGGACCCGAAATATTTCGACACGCCGAAATTCAACATCCGCCACCTGCGCCATCTGCTGCGCGCCAAGGCGGTGCTCTGCCCCGGGTTGACGGTCAGCCTGCTCGACGCCGCGACCGGCGAAAAGGACACCTGGCATTACGAAGACGGCCTGCGTGATTACCTCAAAGGCGAGCTGGGCGCGGCCGAAGTGCTGCCACCGGAGCTGTTCGTCGGCCAGTTGAAGAAGGATTCGGAAGTCGTCGACTGGGCCGCCGCATGGGTGCCCGAGGGCGAACTGGTCCAGGAAAGCTACGTCAACCTGATCCCGACCGCGCAGCACGGCACCCACGTGAACGGCCTGCGCACCGGCTTCACCGACGCGCTGCGCGAGTTCTGCGACTTCCGCAATCTGCTGCCGCGCGGCGTGAAACTGGCGCCCGAGGACGTGTGGGACCGCGTCGCGTTCGTGCTCAGCATCAAGATGACCGACCCGCAGTTCAGCGGCCAGACCAAGGAACGCCTGTCCT
>JAYRSY010000038.1:0-27453 GCA_041919915.1 Lysobacteraceae bacterium | reverse complement strand
CGCAAGCGTTCCACTTCGGACGCGAGTGATGTGCCATCCCTGGCGGTGCGCTCCGGACTTCGGATCGCCCGGCCCGCACATCCATGTGCGGGCGTTCGCTGACGCGCGCGGCAGTGCCGCGCAAGCGCGTCAGCTCACCCATCCCGCGACGACGAAGAGGGCGACGATCGCCAGCCACAGCAGCAGGATGCGCCAGACCAGACTCATCGCGTCGCGCAGTTCCGGCATTTCGCCCAGTTGCATCCAGGCGTTGCCCGGCGTGGCGCCTTCCTCGATGAATTCCTGCGTTTCCTCGGCGATCTCGCAGCGCACGCTGGCGCGGGCGGCGGCGCCGAGATAAGCCTGTTCGAGACGCAGCGCGGCGCCGCCGTGCTCGCGCCACACGCCCAGGACGGTGTCGAAGTTGCCGACCAGGGCGAGCGACAGCGTCATCGCCTGCGAGACCGGCCAGTTGAGCAGCGCGAACAGGCGACGCGCGCCGGCGCGCGCGGGTTCGGGCAGGGCGTCGGCGTATTCGCCCTCGGCGGCGAGCGCGGCGCACCGGTACAGGACCGCACCGACGGCACCCAACGCGAGAAACCACACCAGCACGCCGAACCAGCGACGCAATGCGCTGGCGAACACGCCCTCGACCAGCGCCGCGGATTCGCTCAGTCCGCGGGTCTCGACCGGGCCCAGTCGCGCGGCGGCGACGCGGCGCGCGTCGGCGTCGCCGGCGTCGATCACCGCGGACACATCGGCGTCGAGATCGCGCGGCCCCCAGGCGTAGAACAGCGCGGCCATCGCGAACACCAGACCGAACACGCCGGCCAGCGGCGAGCGCAGGAGATACTGCAGAAGACCGACCACCAGCAACGGCGGCAGCAGCGCGATCACGATGCCGAAACCGCCGCGCCAAGCGCCCGGGGCAGCGCCGAGACGCTCACCGAGCCAGCGCAGCCAGGCGCCGTAGCCGTCGTGACGCCGTACCGCCGCGGCGAGGCCCGGCGCGAGATGGCCCAGGGCCAGCGCGAAGATCACGGCGATGAGGGTCGCGGACATGGACGCAGTCTAGCAGCCCGGTTTCGGCCCCGCCCCGCGCCGGCCGGAGATCCACACGCCGCCGCGCCCGGGAAGAGAACTCAGCAGGAGAACCAGGATTCGATCAACCAGCGCGAGATCGAGATCGACGGCGACAGCAGCAGTCCTTCGTCGCGGGTCTCGCCGCGCAGCGCGGCGCCGACCTCGTCGCGGGAAAACCAGCGCGCGTCTTCCAGTTCCTCGTTCGCCTGCGGCGGGTCGGGTTCGGCTTCGGCGATGAAGCCGAGCATCAGCGAGGACGGAAATGGCCAGGGTTGCGAAGCGAGGTAGCGACTGCGGCGCACGCGGACGCCGGACTCCTCCATCACTTCGCGGGCCACCGTCTGCTCGAGCGTTTCGCCGGGTTCGACGAAGCCCGCGAGCGTGGAGTAGCGGCGCGCAGGCCAGCTCGCCTGGCGCCCCAGCAGCAGACGCTCGCCGTCGGTGACCGCGACGATCACCGCCGGGTCGGTGCGCGGATAGTGGCTGAGGCCGCAGGCCGCGCAGTGGCCTTCCCAGCCACCGCGCCGGAACGTCAGCGCACCACCGCAGGCCCCGCAATGGCGATGCCGGTGCTGCCAGTGCAGCACCGCACGGGCCTGGGCGAAGACCGTGGCCTCGAACGCGCTCCATTGCGCCGCCGCGGTGCGCAGATCCGCACGTCCGCCGACCACGCCGGCCTGGGTGAAGGCCGCTTCGGCACCGGACACCGCATCGACGCCGTCCTCGGTCCGCGCGAACCACGCCTGATCGCCCTGCATGCCGAGGAAGATCGCATCGTCGGGATCGGATCCGAGCGCCGCGCCGGACACCGCGTCCATCGCGCCCTGCGCGTCGGCACGGGTCCGGCCCTCGCCATCGATCAGCACGACCCGCGCGTTCGGCCAGTAGGCCCGCAGTGCGTCGGCGTTGTCGCGCAGGGCATCGGCGCGATCGAGCGCGCCTTCGACGAACGCGAATCGCGGCGTCGGCGCGGTGGTCGGCGCGGTCATCGACGCCGGCTCAGGCGCTGAAGCTGCTGCCGCAGCCGCAGGTGGTCTTGGCGTTCGGGTTGCGGATCACGAACTGGGCGCCGTGCAGGCTTTCGGTGTAATCGACCTGGGCGCCGAGCAGATACTGCAGACTGAGCGGATCGACCAGCAGGGTGGTGTCGTCGGTGGCGACGGCAAGGTCGTCCTCGTTCTGCTGTTCGTCGAACTCGAAACCGTACTGGAAGCCGGAGCAGCCACCGCCCTGGATGTAGACCCGCAGTTTCAGCGCGGGGTTGCCCTCTTCGCGGATCAATTCGCGGACCTTCGCCGCGGCCGCGGCGGTGAAATCGATCGGGGGCGGCGGCAGATCGGCCACGGACGTGAGGGGCGCATGGGTATCCATGCGCACAGGATGGGGCGATGCGGCCGGGGGTTCAAGCCGGCCACCGGGACGCTGCGTGCGCGCCGGGCGTCGGGCTCAACCCCGATCGCCGGCGCGAACGGTCTCCGGCCAGGGGAACGACTGCTCCACCGCGCTGCCGCCCTGCGGCACCAGCCGCACCGTCACCCGCAGCGGTTTGAAGCCCTTCGGCAGCATCACTTCGCCTTCGACCTGCTGGAAGTACTTGAACGAATACGGCAGTCCGGGCGCGTTGCCCTGTTTGCGCAGCCCCGACCACGACAACCGCTCCAGCCGGTCGTTGCGGGTGCCTTCCAGCGACAGGGTGATGCGGCCGGTGTTGACCGCGCCGCGATTGACGTTCTGGGTGAGCGTGGCCACGAAATGCCAGGCGTCGCCGCCCTGCAGGCGCATCTCCAGGTCGTGCACGCTCAGACCGCGACGCTGTCCGGTGGCGCCGACGAAGCGCTCGTAGAAGGCGATGTCGGCGCGCAGGCCGGCGATTTCCTCGTCGCGCTCGGCGAGGGTGCGTTCGAGGTCGCGATTGGCGTCGCGGCTGATCTGGTCGGAACGGCGCAGGGTGGCCACTTCCTGGCTCAGCTTCTCGCTGCGCGTGCGCAGCGCGGCGGCGTTGCGGCCATCGGCGTCGTCGCCGGCGAAGAAGGTGGTCCACACGCCCCACAGGCCAAAACCGATGGCCAGCAGGAACACGGCCGCGGCGAGATACACCCAATGATGGTGCGCAGGCTGGGTGGTCGTCGCGCCCGGCGGCGGCCCGCCCGGCGGCGGGGCCGGCGGCGCGCCGCCATCGGCATCGCCCGCGTCTTCCCTGGTGCCCTGCTGTCCGTCGCCCTCGTGCGAGGCCCATTCACCGCCCCCCTCGCCGACGGACGCCTGACCGATGACCCGCCAGCGATCGTAGATGGAGAGGCTGGCCGGAGATGGGTCCGGAAGGTCCTGCTCGGGTGGTTCCACGGCGGCGGCGGGCGGTGTCGCGCCGACGCTCGGAGCGTCGACGTCCGGAGCGTCGATTCCGGCGGGCGCTGCCGCCTCGGCGACGACGGGTTCGTCTATCGGACGCGGCGCGACCGCCATGCCCGCCTCGGCGGCACGCGGACGACGGCGTCGGCGTCCACGGGCGGGGCCGGTGGACGTGCCGGACAACTCTCCGGACGACGCCTCGACCGTTGCCCCGGTCCCGGTGGCGACATCACTCCCGGTCTCGCCCTCCGGATGCAGCGCCTGCTCGATCAGGGCGCGCACCGCGGGCTCGGCGGGCGCCGGCGCGTCCTGCGCGCCCTTGCGGCCGCCTCGACGTCGTCGACGCAGGGTGTCGGAAGTCTCGTTCATACCCCGCATCCTAACCCCGGTGGCGCCTCGCGGAGGGTGACGCCCGCCGGCGGTTCGACGCACCGGCACGTCGCCGCCGCCCCGGGCCCGGATCCGCACCGGGCTTAAGCCTGCAGCCAGCCCCGATGCTGATACTCTGCGGCCGTGCGGCCCGACCGGCCGCGTCGGCGTCCGGTGCACCGGCGCCCTGCTGGGGGAATGACATGTCCGAAGCCCATGTGTTCGCCATCGGCATCCTGCTGGCCTGGCTGGCTGGCGTGCGTGCCTACCTCACCGTGTTCGGGGTCGGCATCGCCGGTTATTTCGGCTGGCTGGATCTGCCGCCCGCACTCGAAGCCACCACCTCGCCCTGGGTTCTGGGCGTCTCCGGCGCGCTGGCCGCGGCCGAATTCTTCGCCGACAAGATCCCGGGCGTCGACTCCGGCTGGGATCTGCTGCAGACCCTGGCCCGGGTGCCCGCCGGCGCCTTCCTCGCCGCCGCCGCGATGTCGCCCGACGGCGATCTCGGCGCCGGCATGATGGCCGCCGGTGCCGGCGCCGCGCTGACCAGCCATGCGCTGAAGGCCGGCACCCGCGCCCTGCTCAACACCTCGCCCGAACCGGTCAGCAACTGGACCGCGTCCGTGGTCGAGGACACCGCGGTGATCGGCGGCCTGGCCCTGGTGTGGGCGCATCCGTGGATCGCGCTGTTCGTCGTCGTGGGTACCGGCGTGGGCATCGCCCTGATCGTCTGGTGGCTGTGGCGGAAGCTCTACCGCGGGATCTCGCGGATGCTCTCGGCCGCGCCCCGGACCAGCCCGCCGCCGGCGGTCTGATCGCGGGTCCCGCTGCGCTCGCGGCGCTTCCCAAGCGGAAACGAACCCGCATAATGCGGGTTCGAGCGGGCGAGCCGTCATGACGGCCTGCCGGCGCCACCCGGGGCGGCGACACCGGCGAATGCGACGCGCAAGCGATCGGTTCGCCGGCAACGGACCCGGCCCGGCGCCGGACCCCGACGTGGACGATGCGGCGGAAACGCGCCGTCCGATGCCTTGCCAGGAGCCGTGATGTCCTTCGTTCCGAACGATCGCAATGCCTCTTCCGCCGGCCGCCCTGGCGGCCCCGGCACGGCCGTTCGCGCCGAATTCCCGCCTGCCGGTTACTGGCGCCGCTGGTGCGCCGATGCCGCGCCGCCGGAAGCGGTGCAGACCACCGATCCGGTCGAGACCGCCGAAGCGATCGTCGAAGCCACACCGATGGTGGTGCCGGCGGAACAGGGAGAACCGGCCTACCGCATTCTGATCGTCGAGGACGACCGCAGCCAGGCGCTGTTCGCGCAGGGCATCCTCAAGGGCGCGGGCATGGACGCCGAAGTGGTTCCTGTGGCGAGCGAGACCATGGCCGCGCTGGAGCGCTTCCACGCCGATCTCGTGCTGATGGATCTGCACATGCCGGGCATGAGCGGTACCGAGCTGACCGCGCAGATCCGCAGCGATGCCGCCTACGCGCACATCCCGGTGGTGTTCCTCACCGGCGATACCGACCCGGAAAGTCATCTCGAAGTGCTCGACAGCGGTGCCGACGACTATCTGAGCAAACCGGTCCGGCCGCGGCACCTGATCGCCGCGGTGCAGAACCGCGTGCGGCGCGCGCGCGCCCTGAAGCAGCAACGCGAGCAGGAAGTGCGGCGCCATCCGGCCACCGGCCTGCTGACCCGCAACTACATGCTGCAGCAGCTGTCGCTGGCGTTCCCGCAGCAGACCGTCGGCGCGGTCCATTTCGTGGTGATCGAAGGCACGTCCGCGCTGCGCGATCACTACGGCTATGCGGCACTCGACGCGATCCTCACCGATGCGGGCAAGATCATCGCCGGGGTGGCCGGCGACCGGCCGGCCTCGCGCCTCAACGACAACACCTTCGTCGTCTACTGGCCGGGCCTGCCGCCCGACCGGCATGCGGTGTGGGCACGCCAGCTGCGCGATGCCTTCGTCGGCCACACCCTGCAGATCAGCGGCGACAACATCCGTCTGCGTGCCTGCGTCGGCTATGTCGATCTGGCCCTCGGTTTCCGCGATGCCGGCGCCGCGCTGGCCGCGGCCGAGGACGCGCTGCGGCTGGCGAGGGCCGAGCCGACCGCGATCGCCGCCTACCGGCCGCAGGCCGACGCCGTCTCCGAACAGGCCGCGCAGTTGCTGGCGCAATTGCAGGACGCGCTGACCAACGAGCGCCTGGAGCTGGCGTTCCAGCCGATCGTCTCGGTGGTCGGTGGCGACCAGGAGCAATACCAGACTCTGGTGCGGCTGCGCGACGCCGCCGGCCAGTTGCACACCGCCGCCGAGATCGTGCCGGTGGCCGAACGCGCGGGGCTGGTGCACGAGATCGACCGCCGGGTGATGACCCGGGCGATCGCGATCCTCGGCGAACAACTGCGCGGCAGCCGGCGCGCCCGGCTGTTCGTGCCGCAGGCCGCGCGCACCCTCGGCCAGGACACCTATGGCCAGTGGCTGCTCGAATCGCTGTCCGACCTCGCCATCGAGGGCAAACTGCTGGTGGTCGACGTGCGTCTGGGCGACGCCCTGGTGCATTCGGTGCTGCTGCGCGAGTTCTGCCAGCGGATGATGGGCGCCGGCGTACGGCTGTGCCTCAGCCAGTTCCAGAGCAATCCCGAGGCCGACGCGCTGCTGGCGCAATTGCCGCTGAGCTATGTCCGTCTGTCGCCGCATTACGCCGCGAAGATCGAGCAGCAGGCGGTGCACGACGAAATGCGCCTGCTGATCGAACGGGCCCATCTGCTGGGCCTGCAGGTGATCGGCCAGCACGTGGAAGACCCGCAGACCGCCGCCAAGCTCTGGCTCAGCGGCATCGACTACATCCAGGGCGACCTGGTGCAGCGCGCCGCGGACGCGATGGACTTCGACTTCCAGCACGCCCTGCTCTGACCCCCCGTCGCCGATCGACGCCCCCGCGCTGGCCAAGCCGGCACGGGCTGGGGCATCATCCGGGTTCCGGCCCACGCCGGACGGGCACACCGCAGTCAGGGGGACCGGTCCGGTGCCGATTCGTCGTCGTCCATCCAGGTATCCCGATTTGAACGATCCGAAGCCCTCGCTCCTGACCTTCCGCTGGCTGGCCCTGACGACCGCGGTCGGCGCCACGCTGGCGTCGATTCTCGAGACCGTGACCGACTCCGGGCCATGGACCCTGATCGGACTGGCGCTGGCCGCGATCACCGCCGCCATCGTCGCCTACCTCACCTACGCCTCGCGCAACTACGAGCGCCACATGCAGGAGGCGGCCGAGATCGCCGAGCGCAGCGAGGCCGAACGCGCCGAACTGCAGCGCGAACTGCAGCGCCGCAGCCAGCTCGAACAACAGCTGCGCCAGGCCAAGCAGGACGCTGAATCCGCGGTGATGGCCAAGGGCGAATTCCTGGCCACGATGAGCCATGAAATCCGCACCCCGCTCAACGGCATCGTGCCGATGCTCGATCTGCTCATGCACAACAAACTGCCTGCCGATCAGGCGGAAATGGTGCATACCGCGTTCCTGTCGTCGCAGCAGATGCTGCGGATCGTCGACGACATCCTCGACTACTCGAAGCTGGAAGCGTCGAAGCTGCAGCTCGAATCGACCACCTTCAACCTGCGCGAGACGCTGGAATCGGTGATCCAGCTGATGGAGCGCCCGGCGCAGAGCAAGGGCCTGCGTCTGACCCTGCAGATCGATCCCTCGGTGCGGCTGCCGGTGCGCGGCGACCCGGTGCGCCTGCGCCAGGTGCTGAGCAACCTGATCAGCAACGCGGTGAAGTTCACCGAGCGCGGCAGCATCGCGGTGAGCGTGCGCCGGATCGGCGAGACCAGCGCCCAGCACCAGTTGCGTTTCGAAGTGCGCGACACCGGCATCGGCATTCCGCCGGCGGCGCAGGAACGTTTGTTCCAGGCCTTCAGCCAGGCCGATGCCTCGACCACCCGCCTCTACGGCGGCACCGGCCTCGGGCTGGCGATCTCCAAGCGCATCATCGATCTGATGGGCGGACGGATCGCGGTCGACTCGGAACCGGGACAGGGTTCGACCTTCTGGTTCGAAGTGCCGATGCTCAAGGTGCAGGGCGACATGGTCTCGGCCAAGCCGTCGGAACCCGGCAACGGTCGGGTGCTGCTGCTGACCGGCGATCAGCGCCTGCGCCTGCGCCTGAGCATGCTGTTGCCGAACTGGGGCCTGCGGATCACCGCGGTTGAAACCACCCAGGAAGCGCTGGACCGGATCCGTGGCGCGCTCAGCCAGGGCGCCGGCTGGGCCTACACCACGGTGCTCGCGGACCTCGCCAGCGTGCGCAGCACCTCGGTCGCGCTGCAGCGCAATCTGGAGCGTCAGAACACCTACGGCCAGGTGCGGTTGATCTGCCTGCAGGGCGACGAGCCGGTGCCGGAAGAACTGCTGCAGGGCGCGATCATCCTGCCGCGGCAGGCACCGGATCCCGACCTGCGCGCGACGCTGCTCGGCACGTCCGACATCCCGGCGCCGCTGGGCATGGACTACGACATGGACGCGACCGACACCCCGGCCGACATCGGCGGCGCCGCGTCCGGACTTCCGACCCCGGCCCCGGCCGCGGAAACCGCGCCGGTCGAAGCCGAACCGGCGCGCCCGATGCGGGTGCTGCTGGTCGAGGACAACCCCGTCAACCTGATGGTCGGCCAGCGCCTGCTCAGCGTGCTCGGCACCCATTGCGACAGCGCCACCAACGGCGAAGCCGCGCTCCTGCGCATGTCGGCCTCGCGTTACGACCTGGTCCTGATGGACTGCCAGATGCCGGTGATGGACGGCTACACCGCCACCCGCCGCTGGCGTGAACACGAGGCCGCCAGCGGCGGCCGGCGCCTGCCGATCGTGGCGATGACCGCCAACGCGATGGCCGGAGACCGCCAGAAGTGCCTCGACGCGGGCATGGACGACTATCTCGCCAAGCCGGTCACTCGTGGCGAGCTCGAACGCTGTCTGTTCCACTGGCACCAGCTCTCCTCGCAGCAGGGCCCGGCCGAGACACCGCCGCCGCCCGCGGGCGCACCGGCGCCCGCGGCGCCGACGACATCATCGCCCGACGCCACTCTGGAAGCCGCCGCCAGCCGCCCGGCGATCGCCGCCAACCCCTTCGTCCCGCAACCGACACCTTCCGTGAAACCGCCCGCGCCAGCCCCGACTCCGGCCTCCGCCCCACCTCCCGCCCCGGCCGAACCGCCCGCGCCGGTCATCGACGCTTCGGTCCTCGACGAGCTGCGCAGCATCCTCGGCAGCGAGGTCGATCGGCTGATCGAGGTCTTCCTCGACGACACGCCACGACTGATCGCGGCACTCGAGGGGGCCGCGACCGGACCGGACTACGACATGCTGCGCAACGCCGCGCACACGCTGAAATCCTCCAGCGCCAATCTCGGCGCGATGTCGCTGTCGAACGCGGCGAAGAAGGTCGAACTCGGCGCACGCACGCAGACCCTCGAACGCCCCGCAGTGGCGGTGGCCCTGATCGCCAACGAGTTCGCCCGCGCCCGCCAGGCGCTGCGCGCGCACATGGCGCAGAACGCCCCCGCGGGCTGACCGCGGCCGCCCCGACGGCGAAAACGAAAACGGCGACCCAGGGTCGCCGTTTTTCATCTCGGTGATCGCGCGATGCCTCGTCGCGATGGCCGCCTCGATCGAACCCGTCGATCAGCTCTCGATCTTCATCGCCAGATAGTTCTGTTCGCCGATGCGCGCGATCAGCGACAGCTGGGTCTCGATCCAGTCGATGTGCTCTTCCTCGGAATCGAGGATATCGGCGAACAGTTGGCGGCTGATGTAATCGCCCTTCGCCTCGCAGTGCGCGATCGCTTCACGCAGCAGCGGCACCGCTTCGAGTTCCAGCGCGAGATCGCACTCCAGCAGTTCCTTCGGGTTTTCGCCGATGCGCAGCTTGCCCAGCGCCTGGAAGTTCGGCAGGCCGTCGAGGAACAGGATCCGCTCCGCCAGCTTGTCGGCGTGCTTCATTTCGTCGATCGACTCGTGGTACTCGTGTTCGGCCAGTTCCTTCAGGCCCCAGTTCTTCAGCATCTTGGCGTGCAGGAAGTACTGGTTGATCGCGGTCAGCTCGTTGTAGAGCGCCTTGTTGAGGAATTCGATGGTCTTGGGATCGCCTTTCATGGCGGGTCTCCGTCGCGTGGGTGGCGCGACTTTAACCGCAGATCGCGATCGACGACGAAATGCGAATCGTATGCGTTGACGCGCGCAGCGCTCAGGCCGCGTGCGCGATGTCGCCGGTCGTGCCGTGGACTTCTTCGAGGATGTCCGTCGCCATGCATACGCAACTGCCGCAGCCGGCGCCGCAGCCCGTGCGCATGGTCAGCTCGGCCATCGTCCGGCAACCGGCCGCCGCGGTCTGGCGGATCTCGCGTTCGGTGACACCGTTGCAGAGGCAGACGTACATGGCGGACTCGATCCGATGGGAACGAATCTCATTTGGCCATGGATGAGAATGATTGTCAATTCTGGCTGGGCTCGCAGGAAGACCCGCTCTCCGGCTCAAGCCCCTGCCCGGCACGCACCCCGGGCGGACGCCGTCGACCGCGCGGCCGCGACCAGCGCCGCGGCTCGGTGTTCAGCGGCGGGATCGCCTGCACCCCCGCCACCTGCCGCGCGAACGGGGCCAGATGATGGAGGGCATGGGTGTAGACCATGCGCTTGAAATTGACCACGTGCTCCAGCGGGTACCAGAAATCCACCCAGCGCCAGTGATCGAATTCCGGGGAGTCGGTCAGGTCCAGGCGCAGATCGCTCTCATCGCCGGTGAACCGCAGCAGGAACCAGACCTGCTTCTGGCCGATGCAGACCAGCCGGTCGTGGCGCCGGATCGCCCGGGGCGGCAGACGATAGCGCAGCCAGCCCGGGGTACTGCCCAACACGTCGACATGTTCCGGCAACAGGCCGGTTTCCTCGCGCAATTCGCGAAACATCGCCTCGGTGGGCGTCTCGTCGCTGTTCATCCCGCCCTGCGGGAACTGCCAGCCGTCCCTGCGGACGCGGCGTGCCCAGAACACCCGGCCATCCGGGCGCATCAGGACGATGGCGACATTCGGTCGATAACCGTCCGGATCGATCACGATGCGGACTCCTGAAAGTGGTTGGCCTGTCGGCCGCTGTCGTCGACTCTGCCACGGCTCCCCGGAGACGACAAGCCGACCCCGGACGCCTCGCAGGCCGGGCGGCACCCCGACCCGGCGGCGTTCAGCCCGGCAGGGTCTCGGCCGGGACCCGCACCGCGCCTTCCATGAGCACGCGGGCGCTGCGGCTCATCACCGCCTTGCGCACCACCCACTGACCGTCGACCTGCGCGGCTTCCGCGCCGACCCGCAGGGTGCCGGAGGGATGCCCGAACCGCACCGCCGTCCGGGCACCACCGCCCGCGGCGTCGCTGACCAGGGTGCCCGGGATCGCCGCCGCGGTCCCGATCGCCACCGCGGCCGTGCCCATCATCGCGTGATGCAGCTTGCCCATCGACAGCGCGCGCACCAGCAGATCGATGTCGCCCGCGGCGATGCGCTTGCCGCTGGACGCGGTGTAATCGGCCGCCGGCGCCACGAACGCCACCTTTGGCGTGTGCTGACGTTTCGGCGCATCGGCGACATCGGCGATCAGCCCCATGCGCACCGCACCGTGCGCGCGGATCGCTTCGAACATCGCCAGCGCCTTCGCGTCGCCGTTGATCGCCTCCTGCAACTCGGCGCCGGTGTAGCCGATGTCGGCGGCGTTCACGAACACGGTCGGAATGCCGGCGTTGATCATCGTGGCCTTCAGCGTGCCCACGCCCGGCACGTCGAGATCGTCGACGAGATTCCCGGTGGGGAACATGCTGTTTTGAGCCGTGGCGCCACCGCCCTCGCCTTCGCCCTCGTCGGCGGGATCGATGAACTCCAGCACGATCTCCGCCGCCGGGAAGGTCACCCCGTCCAGCTCGAAATCACCGGTTTCCTGCACCTCGCCGTTCGCGATCGGCACATGACAGATGATCGTCTTGCCGATGTTCGCCTGCCACACCCGCACCGGGAACGTGCCGTTCTGCGGCAACCGCGCCCGGTCGATGAAACCGTTGGCGATCGCGAACGGCCCGACCGCGGTCGAGAGATTGCCGCAGTTGCCGCTCCAGTCGACGAAGGCGGTGTCGATCGACACCTGACCGTAGAGATAGTCGACATCGTGATCCGGCCGACTGCTGCGCGAGATGATCACGCACTTGCTGGTGCTCGACGTCGCCCCGCCCATGCCGTCGGTGTGCTTGGCGTAGGGATCCGGGCTGCCGATCACCCGCATCAGCAGCGCATCGCGCGCGGGACCGGGCCCGCGCGCCGCCTCCGGCAGATCGTCGAGCCGGAAGAACACGCCCTTGGACGTGCCACCGCGCATGTAGGTGGCGGCGATGCGGAGTTGCTGGCGTGCGCTCATGATCAGGCCACCTTGCTCGCTTCGAGAAAATCCTGCGCGAACCGCTGCAGGACGCCGCCGGCGTCGTAGATCGAGACTTCCTCGGCGGTATCGAGACGGCAGGTCACCGGAACCTCGACGACTTCACCGTTGCGGCGATGCACGACGAGGGTGAGGTCGGCGCGCGGGGTGCGGGCGCCGGTGACGTCGTAGGTTTCGGTGCCGTCGAGGCCGAGCGTGAGGCGCGTGGTGCCGGGCTTGAACTCCAGCGGCAGCACGCCCATGCCGATGAGGTTGGTGCGGTGGATGCGTTCGAAGCCTTCTGCGACGATCGCTTCGACGCCGGCGAGACGCACGCCCTTCGCCGCCCAGTCGCGCGAGCTGCCCTGGCCGTAATCGGCGCCGGCGACGATGATCAGCGGCTGGCCGCGCTCCATGTAGGTTTCGATCGCCTCCCACATGCGCATGGCCTTCCCTTCCGGCTCGACGCGGGCGAGCGAGCCCTTCTTCACCGTGCCGTCGGCGTTGCGGACCATTTCGTTGAGCAGGGTCGGATTGGCGAACGTCGCGCGCTGCGCGGTGAGGTGATCGCCGCGGTGGGTCGCGTAGGAATTGAAGTCCTCTTCCGGCAGGCCCATCTTCGCGAGGTATTCGCCGGCGGCGCTGTTCGCGAGGATCGCGTTCGACGGCGACAGATGATCGGTGGTGATGTTGTCGCCCAGCACCGCGAGCGGACGCAGCCCCTGCAGCGTGCGCGGCTTCGCGAGTGCGCCCTCCCAGTACGGGGGACGGCGGATGTAGGTGCTCATCGCGCGCCAGTCGTACAGCGGCGCCACGCGCTCGCCGTGTTCGACGCGCACGTTGAACATCGGCTCGTAGACCTTGCGGAACTGTTCGGGCTTCACGCTCGCCTTCACGATCGCGTCGATCTCGGCGTCGCTCGGCCACAGATCCTTCAAGGTGATCGGGTGGCCTTGCGCATCGTGGCCCAGGGCATCCTTCTCGATGTCGAAACGGATCGTGCCGGCGATGGCGTAGGCGACGACCAGCGGCGGCGAGGCGAGGAACGCCTGCTTCGCGTAGGGATGGATGCGGCCGTCGAAGTTGCGGTTTCCGCTGAGCACCGCGGTCGCGTAGAGATCGCGATCGATGATTTCCTGCTGGATCTTCGGGTCGAGCGCGCCGCTCATGCCGTTGCAGGTGGTGCAGGCGAAGGCGACGATGCCGAAGCCCAGCGCTTCGAGGTCGTCCTTCAGGCCGGCCTCTTCGAGATACAGCGCGACCGCCTTCGAACCGGGCGCCAGCGAACTCTTGACCCACGGCTTGCGCACGAGGCCGGCGCGGCGCGCGTTGCGCGCGAGCAGGCCGGCGGCGATGACGTTGCGCGGGTTCGAGGTGTTGGTGCAACTGGTGATCGCGGCGATGATCACCGCGCCGTCGGGCATCAGGCCTTCGGCTTCCTGCGCGCGCGCGGCATCGAGGTTCCCGGCGATGCCTTTCGCGGCGAGATCGCTGACGGCGACGCGCGCATGCGGGTTCGACGGACCGGCCATGTTGCGCACGACCGTGGACAGATCGAAATGCAGGCTGCGTTCATATTCGGCGCTCGCGAGGTCGTCGGCCCACAGGCCGAGGGTCTTCGCGTAGGTTTCGACCAGCGCGACCTGCTCGTCGCTGCGGCCGGTGAGGCGCAGATAATCCAGCGTGTTGCCGTCGATGAAGAACATCGCCGCGGTCGCGCCATATTCGGGCGCCATGTTCGAGATCGTCGCGCGGTCGCCCAGCGTGAGCGCCGCCGCACCTTCGCCGCGGAATTCGAGATACGCGCCGACGACCTTCTGCTTGCGCAGGAATTCGGTCAAGGCGAGCACGATGTCGGTCGCGGTGATGCCGGGCTGCGGCCTGCCGCTGAGTTCGACGCCGATGATGTCGGGCAGGCGCATCCACGAGGCCCGGCCGAGCATCACGTTCTCGGCTTCCAGACCGCCGACGCCGATGGCGATGACGCCCAGCGCGTCGACGTGCGGCGTGTGGCTGTCGGTGCCGACGCAGGTGTCGGGATAGGCGACGCCGTCCAGTGTGCCGATCACCGGCGACATCCGCTCCAGATTGATCTGATGCATGATCCCGTTGCCCGGCGGGATCACGTCGACGTTGCGGAAGGCCCGCTTGGTCCAGTCGATGAAGTGGAAGCGATCCTCGTTGCGACGGTCCTCGATCGCGCGGTTCTTCGCGAACGCATCCGGGTCGTAACCGCCGCATTCGACCGCGAGCGAGTGGTCGACGATCAACTGCACGGGAACGACCGGATTCACCTGCGCCGGATCGCCGCCCTGGTCGGCGATGGCATCGCGCAGACCGGCCAGATCGACCAGCGCGGTCTGGCCGAGGATGTCGTGGCAGACCACGCGCGCCGGGAACCAGGGAAAATCGATCTCGCGTGCGCGATCGATCAACTGCCCGAGGAAATCCTCCAGCCGGGCCGGATCCGCCCGACGCACGAGGTTCTCGGCCAGGACGCGGGAGGTGTAGGGCAGACCGTTCCAGGCACCGGGACGCATCGCCTCCACCGCCGCGCGGGCATCGAAGTAATCGAGGGCGGTGCCCGGGAGGGGCTTGCGGTGGGTCGTGTTCATGGGCGGCGTCCTGGGCGATGCGGTGCGCGCGTCGCGGCTGCGGGCCGGATGTCGGCACCGGCGGGCTTCGCGCGACCGGGGCGAAAGCGGAGCGGACATTATCCCGGAGGCGCCGCCGCAGCGTCATCCGCCCATGGCACAGGTTGACGGCCGCCGTCGCTGCGGGGACAATGCGTGCCCCCGTGGCTATGTAGCTCAGCCGGTTAGAGCACAGCACTCATAATGCTGGGGTCGGTGGTTCGAGTCCACCCATAGCCACCAGTCATGGCGCTCCATGCCTCCGAACCCCGCGCAACGCGGGGTTTTTCGTATTCGCGCACCGCCGGGTGCGGCATCCCGGCGACCACCGGAATGCGTATGTCTTCCGGACCGGACGTCTCCAATCGAAAGTTTCCACGCGACAACCCCGCGCGCGCCCAGTCTGGCCGGACTCGATGGCCTCCGTTCTCGACATTCCTGACGATAGCGCGGGGCATCCCTGCCCCATTGCCCGTTTCGTGGGGCACCGCGCACGACCGGGCACTGTCTGGCGCCGCCGGCGCCGCCCCTTCCGGGGCCACGCCGACGACACCATGCCCGAGGGCTTCCTGCCCCGACAGGCTTCAGGCCGCGTTCTCGTCCTTGAGATAAGGCTGCGCGTTCTTGCCGCCGACGAAGATCAGCCACAGGCCGGCGAAGATCTCGGCGAGCAGGCTCGGCACCCAGCCGGCGACTTCGATCACCGGGTACTGCGGCAGGATCATCGAACTCATGCAAGCCAGCAGTGCGGCGACAGAGCCGACGATGCCGAACACGCCGATCCAGGCCGGCACATAGCGGGTCTTGGTCAGCAGGTAGAAGAACAACGTCGAGCCGAAACCGAAGAAGATCCCGGCAATGTTGAAACCGCCGTCGTAGAACATCACGGCTTGGTTGAGCAGCGCTTCATGCTGCTCCGGCGTGAAGGCACTGGCATACGCTTCGTTCGCATACAGGTCCATCCGCACGAAGCGGTAGGAAAGCACGATGCCGCTGATCGCCACTTCGACCAGACGGAAGAACAGGGCCAGTCGCGCGAGACGCGGGTTGTAGCGCGCGAGGATCGTGCACAACGCGAACGACAACAGCACCGTCATGATGTAGCCGAACGTCTGCAGGGTGACCGTGACGCGGTAGGCGGTCTCGGACGCCGCGATGCTCTTCACGCGCTGGGCGAAATCACCGTCGCCGGCGATCGATCCATACGCCATCGTGCCGGCGATGAAGGTGATGATGATGAACAGGAACATGAAGCCGGCGAGCTTCTCGTAGAAACGTCGCGTGTTGTGGCTGATATCGCTTGACATTGCATAAACTCCCTTGTGTCGATGGTGAAGATTCTGTTGTGACGCCGCCTCCGCGGCTCATTCGTTCGATACGTGCACGACTCGGGCAATGCCCTCGATACGGATGCCGCGGCGGAACAGTTCCGACCAGCCACCGAGCGTGGCGACGAAGACGTGTTGACCGCCTCGATCCGACTTCCCGCTGTGTACCGTACGTGTATCCATCGTCATCCCTGTCCTGATCCGTTGTGGAACCATGCCTATCAGCCCAGCGGCTCCCAGCATAGCGCCGTATTGATTCCGCCGAACCCCATGCTCAGGGTGAGCGCACGCTCGATCCTGTGCTCGACCGGCATGGTGCCGACCCACGCGAACGTGGGATCGATCGGATGTTCGAGATTGCGGGTGGGATGCAGCCGGCCCGCGCGCATCTGCAACAGCGTGGCCGCGACCTCGACCGCGCCAGCGGCGCTGAGCCCGTGGCCGATCACCGACTTGGTCGCGTTCAGACGCGCATGGCCCAAGCCTGCGCCACGCAGGGCCTTGAGTTCGGTCTCGTCGCCGACGATCGAACCGGTCCCATGCGGATTCACGTAGTCGACCCGCGATGCGTCCCAACCGGCGTGGACGAGCGCGGCTTCGATCGCCCGCATCTCGCCTTCGAGCGAGGGATCCGGATTCCGGTTGCCGTCGATCGCCACGCCCCAACCGCGCAATGCAGCATCGGCGCGCGCCTCCCGGCGGGCGGCAGACGCGGCCGATTCGAGCACGATGGCGGCGCAGGATTCACCGTAGATGAAACCATCATGGTCGCGATCGAACGGCCGGCAGGCGTCTTCGGGACGATCTGCGAAACGGTCCGAACCCATCGCGCCGATCGCGCGGAACGCCTGGCATTCCCAGTGCGACAGATCCATCAGCGCACCGAGCGCGATGCAGACGTCGACCTGCCCGGACGCCACGGCCTGCGCCGCCTGCGCGATCGCGAGCTGGCCGCTGGCCGACGCACCACCGATGGTGCAGGCGAGTCCGCGGATGCCGAACTGCGCGGTGCAGAAACCGCACAGATCGGTGTCCATGAAACCCAGCGCATGGGTCGGACGCAGGAATGCGGCGCGATCGCGGTAGTGCTCGTGCGCCAGCGCCAACTCGCGCTGCTGCACGTTGGAGCCGCCGACGATCAAGCCGATCCGCGCCGGATCGACCGTCGACAGCCCGGCGTCATCCCAGGCTTCGTGCAACGCGACCAGCGCGGCCTGGGCGGACAGCGAGGCCGCGCGCCGGACCTGCGCCGGAATGTCCGCGGGAAACGCGATTTCCGGCAGTTCGGCGCCGAGGTAGGTCGCGGCCCCCTGACGCCCGGGACGACGCAACGTCCCGAAGGCGCTGCGCCCGCCGATCAGGGCATCGGCGAAAGCGGCCTTTCCCTGGCCGATCGACGCGAGAACGCCGAGTCCGGTGACGACGATCTCAGGCGGCATCGAGCTTCGACAGGAACAGGTCGGCGAGTTCGCCGATGTTCTTGGGTCCGAACAGCTCGACCCGCGAGACCGACAGTCCCAGCGATTCCTGGACCATCATCGCGATCTCGGCGCGATCGACCGAATTGGCGCCGAGATCGACCAGACGGTCGGATTCGACGAAGGTGTGGGCGTCGAGCCCGGGGAGCAGTTCCCGCGTGTGCTGCGCGATCAGTTCGAGG
This sequence comes from Lysobacteraceae bacterium, assembly GCA_041919915.1. GTDB lineage: Bacteria > Pseudomonadota > Gammaproteobacteria > Xanthomonadales > Xanthomonadaceae > Lysobacter_I. The sequence continues at coordinate 9,601 of JAYRSY010000038.1, read as the reverse complement.
ATTTCGCTTTTGCTTGCCATGTCGTCTTCCGATGGGCGTTCCGTTGCGTGGTGTCGATGCGTGCGGCGTCAGGAGGCCGGACGCATGCGGCGGTCGTCGACGATCTTGCCGTCGAACAGCGAGACCTGGCGTTCGGCGTGTTCGGCGGAACGCGGATCGTGGGTGACCATGACGATGGTGCTGCCCTGCTTGTGCAGCGAGGCCAGCAGATCCATCACCAGGGTCGCGTTCTTCGAGTCGAGGTTGCCGGTCGGTTCGTCGGCGAGCAGGACCTTCGGTTTGCCGACCAGCGCGCGGGCGATCGCGACGCGCTGCTGCTGACCGCCGGAGAGCTGCGCCGGAAAGTGCTTCTGGCGCTGCGACATGTTCACCTGCTCCAGCGCGGTCAGCACCATCTCGCGGCGCTGCTTGGCGCTGAGATCCTTGCGATAGGTCAGCGGCAGTTCGACGTTCTCGAACACGCTCATGTCGCCGATCAGGTTGAACGCCTGGAAAATGAAACCGATCTCGTGATTGCGCACCTGCGCCTGCTCGGCCTGGGTGAGGCCGGTCACTTCGGCGCCATTGAGGTAGTACTTGCCTTCGGTCGACGAGTTGAGCAGCCCCATCACCGACAGCAGCGTCGACTTGCCGCAGCCCGACGGACCGCTGATCGAGACGTACTCGCCGGCATCGATGGTGAGGTGGATGTTGTCCAGCGCCCAGGTTTCGAGCTCGTCGGTGTAGAAGATCTTCTTGATGCCTTGCAGATCGATGAGATGTTCGGTAGCCATGGCGGATTCCGGGTGATTCGTGAAGGGAAATTCGATTACTCGTAGCGAAGCGCGTCGCCGGGCTCCAGCGCCAGCGCTCGACGGATCGGGAAGTAGGAAGCGGCGAAGATCACCATGCCCATCAGCAACAGGGCGCCGACGGCGACGATCGCGACGTTGTCGAGGATGTTCGGGAACACCGAACCGATCAGTGTGCTGACGACGATTCCCAAGGCGATGCCGACGATGCCGACGACCAGATAGATCGCGCCCTGACGGACGAACATCGAAACCGACTTGCCCTGGGTCGCACCGAGCGCGCGGCGGATGCCGATTTCCTGCGTGCGCTGGGTCACCGATCGGCTGATCAGGCCAAACAGACCCGTCGCCGCCAGCATCGCGGTGATCACCGTGATCGCTGACAGCACCGGCAGCATCGCCTTGTAGGTCGTGTTCACTGCGTCGATGTAGGACTGCAGCATCTGCAGGTTGTGCAGCGGCAACTCGCGATCAACGTCGTAGGCCGCGGCACGCAGCGCGACGCGGCTGTCGCCGGCGCCCTTCGGCAGTTCGGCCATCAAATGGAACGCCTGCGGTACGACCTGACGCAACGGCTGGTAGATCACGCCGACATCGGGGGAATAGGGCTCACCGGCGACTTCGGAAGCGATGCCGACGATGGTCAGCTGGGCGCCGTCGTTCTTGGGATCGAGCTGGATGCGTTTGCCGATCGGATTCTGGCCGGGCCAGAAGCGCTCGGCGGTCTTCTTGTCGATCACCGCAACCTTGAGCGAGTCGAGGTTGTCGGTGTTGTCGAACAGACGACCCGCGACCGCGCGAATGCCGAGCATGTCGAAGTAATCGTCGGAAACGGCTGCATTCGGCACTTTCTGTTCAGCGCGATTCGACGCGCTCCCCTGGGCCTCGAACGATACCGGCACCTGTTTGCCCATCGTCGGCAGCGCCGTGACGAAAGCAACTCTCGCACCCGGGATCCGGTTCTCGACACTGGTCTTCAACTCGTCCCAATAGCGCAAACGCTGGTCGGGTTGCGCATAGTCGTCGTCGAACACGGTCGGATAAGTGGAGGCCATGGTCCGCTCGACGCGCACGCCGGTGGCCTTGTTCGCTTCCTGACTGACGCCGAGGCCGAGATTGCCGCAAATCACCAGCACGAGACACGAAATCATCACCTGCACACCGACCAGCAAGCTGGTGCTCTTCGCGCTGCCGCGCACGGACGCGCCCTTGCCGGTGCCCGCGAGGGTGAGTGCCGGGTCCTGGCGGTTGACCCGCCACGCTGGCAGCAGGGTGCTGAGCAGCCAGACCGCGATCGCGGCGAGCGCCGCGATCGCCAGATCGACCGGCCGGACAGCCATGACTTCGGAGATCCGGCCGGTGGCGAGGATCTTGCCGGTCGTGTCGCTGAGATCCCGCGCCCAGCCCACGCCCAGGGCAGCGAGCGCGCAACCGCCCAGCAGGCCGAGGATCACGACCAGACCGGTCTCCAGCAACGACTGCCGCATCAGCCGTCCGCGCGACGCACCGAGCGCGGTACGCAGGGCGAGTTCGCGGCTACGCTCCAGGAAGCGGGCGAAGAACACCAGACTGATGTTCACGCAACCCAGGAGAAGGATCGCCAACGCCAGAAAACCGATCGTCGCCACGAACTGCACGCGGGTATGGGTGAACATCCGCAGTCCCGGAATCAACTCCAGTCTGCGACTGGACTTGAACAGCGCAGGATAGTCGTCGTTGACAGCGCGCACCGCGTCACCCATGCCCTTGGCGATCCCCTCGAGGCTCTGCCCTTCCTTGAGCTGGACCATCGGCACCAGCGTCTCGTTGGAGTCTCCCGGGCGCACCAGATTCGTCGGCTGCAGCGGCTGCCAGACTTCGAAGTCCCGGAACGCGAAGAACGTCTCGGGAAGCACACCAACGATCTGCACCTGACGACCGTCGATCCGGGCCTGCTTGCCGACCACGGCGGCATCCGATGCGAAGTAGTTCTTCCAGGTGTCGTAACTGAGCACGACGACCGGAGCGGCGCCGGGCTGCGCATCAGCCTCTTCGAGCAGACGACCGTGCAGCGGCTTGCCGCCGGTCGCCGCGAGCAGCCGCGGACTGATCGCCACGCCGCGCAGACTGGCGCTGGCCTGGCCTTCGCTCAGCAGCGTGGTGCGCTGGGAGAATGCGCCGATGTAGTCGACGTCGGGATTGCGCTTGCGGATTTCCTGGTAGGTGTACGCATCGACGCTCGGTTCCGGGCTCGTGTCGGCATCGGGCGCGATCTGCACGCTGTACCAGCGCTCGGAGCCGGGAAAACCCATCGGCTTGAGCGACTGACTGTAGATCAGCGAGTACGTCCACAACGTCAGCCCCACGCTCAGTGCGACCACGCCTGCGCACAGCAGCGAATAGCCCCACGACTTGACCAACAATCGCCAGGCATATTTCAGATCGAACATGTAATTCATGGTCCTTGCCTATCAGAGGAGAATGCGTTCCCTGGTTCCCGGTCGATGCGTCGGTGCAGCAGCGTCAGTTCAGCAAAACCCGCTCCTGGTCCTGCCATTCGCCGATTTCAGAGGTGATGATGCGATCGCCGGCCTCGAGCCCGTCGAGCACCTGGACGTGGTTGACCGAAACCTTGCCGACCCGGATCGTCGTGCGTTCGGCGTAACCGCCACCGGCGTCGAGCTTGTAGACGGCGATCGACGAATCCGATTTCACGTAGGCCGGTTTCGCCACGTAGAGCGTGTTCGGCAGGCGACTGATGTAGACGATGCCCTCGACCTGGAGCTGCGGCCTTGCGCCCGGGGGCAGATCGCCCTGCAGATCGACATCGACGATCACCGCGCCCTGGGTCACGCCGGGATCGATGCGCGAAACGCTGCCCTTGACCGTGCCGCTGCGGGTATCGATGACGACGCTCTGGCCGACGCGTACGTCCGCGGCTTCGCGCGCCGGGACTTTCAACTCGGCGTACAGGCCTTCCTGCTGGGCGACGCGGCCGATCGGACTGCCCGGCTGCATCTGCTGGCCCACTTCGACATCGATCGCCTGCACGATGCCCGGAATGCCGGCGACGACGCGCAGGTTGGCGACGTCGTTGCGCGCACGTTCCAGCGCGCGTGCGAGCTGGCTGACGCGCGACTCCGACACCGCGAGCTGCACCTTGATGTTGTCGCGGATCTCGCGCAGCCGGTTCCCCTCGATCTCGTAGAGCATCTCGGCCTGTCGGACGTTGAGCTTGGTGCGCTTGTAGTCGATCTCGGAAATGATCTTCTGGTCGATCAGTCGAGATTCCGCTTCCAGCTGCAGCCGCGCCTTCTCGAGATTGAAGCGCGCCTGGGTCAGGACGCCTTCCTGGTTGAGCATGCCGGTCTGCAGATCGGCGCGTGCCGCCTGCATCTCCTTGACCGCGCCCTCCCATGCCGACTGCGCCTCCTCGGCGCTGGCGATCAACTGCGGATTGGTCAGTTCGACCAGGATCTGGCCGGCATCGACCTTGGCGCCGGGCTTGACGTGCAGCTTGGCGACGCGGCCCGAAACCTGCGCCGACAGCTGCTCGATATTCTCGGCTTCCAGTTCGCCGTTGGCGCTGACCTTGATCTCCATCAGGCCACGTTCGACCGTGCCGATCGTGATCTTGTCGGTATCGACGCGCTGACTGCTGAAATCGACGCTGGCGACGGTCGCGCCGATCGCGATCACCGCGATCGCGCCCGCGATCACGAGCCAACGTTTCTTGTTGCTTTTGCCTGATTGTGGCCTGACTCGATCCATCCCGAACACCGTCAACAGAATGCCTTTTCCACTGCTCTGCACGCAAAGCGCGTGCCAATAGCGCAACACGTTGAATCGAAAGGAATTCAGAGTGTAAAGCCTGGCCCGCGCAGGGCCCGAGTCCCATTTCCGGGACGATTGCGATCCCGGAATCGGGACACGACCGATCCCTCCGGGACCCGCTCCGGCTAGCGCAACGTCTGTCGCGTCGGCAGCGGCAACGCCAGTCGCGCGACCGCACCGCGGGCGTCGCCGCGATTCTCCAGCGTGACCTCGCCGAAATGACGCGCCACGATCTGCCGGCACAACACCAGCCCGATGCCCGCGCCCTCGGGCTTGGTGGTGTAGAACGGCACGAACAGATTGCCCGGGTTGCTGATGCCGCCACCGCTGTCGACGATCTCGAATTCGCAGATCTCGCCGCGTACATGGCAGCGGAAACGCACCGGCGGACCGTCCGGCCCCGTGGCTTCCAGCGCGTTGCGGATCAGATTGATCAATGCCTGTTCCAGATGCACCGGATCGCCGAACAGCGCGATGTCCGGCGTCGGCCCGACGATGTCCAGTGCGTCGCGCGCGAAGATGCCCTTGACCCGTTCGACCAGACGCTCCGCCGGGAACAGGATCTTCTGCGGTTCGGGCAATCGGGCGATCCGCGCATATGAGGTGATGAACTCCTTGAGCCCCTTCGCGCGATCGGCGATCACGCCCAGGCTGTCGCGCACGTCGCCGGCGTAGTCGGCGCTGTCGGGTCGATCGAGGATCGCGGTCAGCGTCTGGCACAGCGACATGATCGGCGTCAGCGAATTGTTCACTTCGTGACTGATGACCCGGATCAGGCGCTGCCAGGCGGAGATCTCCTCTTCCGACAGCACCTGCTTGAGATCGGTGATGAACACGATCCGGCTCGGGCGGCCCTGATGCCGATACGGCTGCTGCACGACCTGCCAGCGGCCTTCGCCGCCCGGGAAGCGGTGCGCGAGCAGTTGCGGCTCGGACGACAGCGGCAGCGCCGCCAGCGGGGTGGCGGCGAATTCGACGCCGGCCAGCGCTTCGGCGCTGGAACCGAGCAGCGTGCAGGCGCGCAGATTGACCAGACGGATGCGGTCGCGCGAATCGCAGACGATGATCGCCACGCTGATCTGGCTGACCACCTTCTCCAGCACGCCGAGCAGTTCCTGCTCGCTCTGGCGATCCTCCTTCAACCGGGTCGCGAGCGCATTGATCTGACGATACAGCTCGCCCAGTTCGCCGGGCTCGCGCGCGCGCGCGCCCAGCGCGCCGTAATCCTGCGCCTGGGTGGCCTCGATCAGATTGGTCAGGGTGCGGATGTGGTGGAGCACGCCGTTGCGCGTACCGACCGCGATCACGAGCACCCAGACCAGCGACAGGATCGTCAGCGCCGTCCACACGCCGGCGGGCGGTTCGACGCCGCACAGCGACAGCACGAGCATCGCCAGCGACGGCAACGCTGCGCTCGCGACCAGCCACAACAGGCGCAGGTCGGTGGCCGACCTGCGGCGTCGCGGCAACGTCGGCGAACGCGTCGCGCGGTTCAAGCCGGGGCCCGTTTGCCCAACCGGCGGTACAGCGCGGACCGGCTGATCCCCAGCGCCTTGGCGGCCTCGTTGGCGTTGCCCTGATGCCGCTGCAGGGCCTGCTGGATCAAGCGGACTTCCGCCTGGTCCAGCGTCAGCTCCGCGAGCGCGTCGCCGGCGGCGGACGCGGCGCCGGCGGTCAGCTGCAGATCCTGTTCGCGCACGGTCTCGCCCTGCGACAGCAGCACGGTGCGCTCGATCACATGCTGCAGCTCACGGATATTGCCGGGCCAGGCGTACTGCTCCAGCGCCTCGCGCGCGGACGCCGCGAACCCACGCACCGGCGCACCGTAACGGTCGCGTGCGCGGACGAGAAAGCGTTCGGCCAGGGGCAGAATGTCGGCCCGGCGCTCGCGCAGCGCGGGGATGCGCAGGGTGACGCCGTTGAGACGATAGAGCAGATCCTGGCGGAAGCCGCGTTCGGCGATCAGGCTGCCGAGATCCGCATTGGTCGCCGACACGAAGCGCACGTTGGCCTGGCGGGTGTGCGAGCTGCCGAGCTTCTCGAACGCGCGATCCTCGACCAGCCGCAGGATCTTGGCCTGCTGCGCCAGCGGCATGTTCGCGATCTCGTCCATGAACAGCGTGCCCTGCTCGGCCAGCTCGACCCGGCCCATGCGCTCGGCCTTGGCATCGGTGAACGCGCCGCGGGTGTGCCCGAACATCTCGCTCTCGAAGGTCGTCTCCGAAATCGCGCCCATGTTGACGCTGATGAACGGTCCCTGGGCGAACGGCGAATGGCGGTGGATGTACTCGGCCAGCAGGCTCTTGCCGGTGCCGTTCTCGCCGGTGATCAGCACCGGCATCGGACTGCCCGCCACCCGCCGCGCCACCGACAACAGTTGCAGCATTTCCGGCGATTCGCAGATCAGCGTGCGCGCGTCGTCGGCGTCGCCGGCGCGCAGCAGGGCGTTTTCGGCGCTCAGCTTCTTCTCGCGGCCGCGCGCTTCGCTCAGCTTGATCTGGGTGCGGATGATCGACAGAAGCCGCTGGTTGTCGTCCCAGGGCTTCTCGACGAAATCGGCGGCGCCGCGGCGCATCGCTTCGACCGCGATCCCGATCGTGCCCCAGGCAGTCATCGCGATGATCGGCAGTTCCTCGTCGATCTCGCGCAGCGCCGAGATCAGCGCCAGACCTTCCTGGCCCGAGGTAGTGTCAACGACGTAGTTCAGGTCGACCAGCGCCAGCTCGCAGGGTTCCCGCCGCGCCGCGGCCAGCGCCTCCTTCGGCGAGCGGCAGGCGATGCAGGCCATGCCTTCGCTCTTGAGCAGCAGGCGCAGGGCGATGAGGATGTTTTCGTCGTCGTCGACGATCAGAACGGGCATCTGACTTCCGGGTGTCCTTCGCGGCGGTTCGCGACCTTCGTGCGACGCGGTGGCTGCGCTCGGGCACGGCCGGACGCGGCGTATCCGGGTCGATTGTAGAATGCGAACCCCGCGGCCCGCATCCGTCCGCCGCCCGGCCCCTGCCTCCGGATCCCCATGGACATCTTCAAGGTCTTCACGCTCGAAGCCGCGCACCGGCTGCCCCACGTCCCGACCGGCCACAAGTGCGCCCGGCTGCACGGGCATTCGTTCCGGGTCGAGATCCATGTCTCCGGCGAGATCGACCCGCAGACCGGCTGGGTGATGGACTTCGCCGACATCAAGGCGGCGTTCCAACCGCTGTACGACCGGCTCGACCACCATTACCTCAACGAGATCGAGGGGCTGGAGAATCCGACCAGCGAACGTCTGGCGGCCTGGATCTGGGAACGCCTCAAACCCGCCCTGCCGGGGCTCAGCGAGGTCGTGGTCCACGAGACCTGCACCTCGGGCTGCCGCCACCGCGGCTGAACGCCGGGCCCGACGCGGCCACTCCAACCCGTTGATTCCACGAGGAAACGACGCCTTGCGAGACCGTTCGTCGGGATTTTGTTGCAGCGCAACAAAATCGGGTTATGTTGCACCGCACAAACCCGGCATTCCCTGCCGGCATTCCCGCCTCAGGAGTCCGCCATGTACCAGCAGTTCAACGACCAGTTCGCCAAGTCGACCCGCCAGTTCGCCGACACCACGGCGCAGGTCGGCCGCCTGGCCCTCGAGAACACCGAAGCCGTGTTCGGTCTGCAGCTCGCCGCCATCGAAGAGAACATGAACGCCACCTTCGCCTTCTGGGGTGAACTGGCCGACGTGCGCGACTTCGACGGCCTGAAGGCCGTGTGGCCGAAGGGCGTGCAGATCGCCCGCGAGAACGTCGAGCGCAGCATCGGCGCCGGCCAGGAAGTGTTCGGCCGCACCTTCAAGACCAACGAAGCCATCGCCCAGATCGCCAAGGGCCAGTTCGAAGCCGTCGCCGCCACCGTGCAGGCCGATGCCGAGAAGGTCGCCAAGGCCGCTGGTCGCAAGACCCGCTGAGATCTCTCCGACCCGGTCGACGGGTCGTTCTCTCCAGCCCGGCAGTCCCGTACTGCCGGGTTTTTTTGTGCCCGCGATTCGACGGACCCGGATCGAGACCGATCGGAAACGCAGTCGGACGGCCCCGGCGCCGGGCCTGCACGATGGCCGAGGCAGGCGGCTGAATCAGCGCGAAATGCGGCGGGCGCAAACGATATTAATTCTTGATCGAAATTTGAATCAAGTTCAGAATTTCGACTTCCCCGCCTCCCGGGCACCCGCATGAGCACCAAGGACCGCCGGCAGCGCGAACGCGCCGAGCGCGAACAACGCTTTCTCGACAAGGCTCAGGCGCTGATCCGGCGCGACGGGCTGCTGGCGCTGCAGATGTCGCGCATCGCCGAGGAGTGCGACTACGCCATCGGCACGCTGTACCAGCATTTCGCGAGCAAGGAGGACCTGCTGGTCGCCCTCGCCACCCGCAACAGCCTCGGCCGGGTCGATCTGTTCGAGCGCGCCGCGCGCTGGTCCGGCCCCAGCCGCGAACGCATGGTCGCCATCGCGCTGGCTGATCTGATGGTGATCCGGGCCCGTCCCGAGCATTTCCGACTGGAACAGTTCGTCTGGACCGACGTGATCTGGGGCGCAGCCTCGCCCGAAAGCCGGCGGCGCTCGCTGGAAGCCGGCGCACCGCTCGGACACATGATCGACGGCATCGTCGAGGACGCGATCGCCGCCGGCGATCTGCCCGCCGGTCTCGGCCTGTCGCCGCAGGCCGTGACCATCGGGCCTTGGACCCTCTCGCTCGGGATGCATACCGTGACCCATGCCGAGGGGCTGCTCGAAGCGTATGCGCCCGAAGACCCCTATCGGCTGCTGATGAAACACCTGCATTACCTGCTCAACGGCTACGGATGGCGGCCTCTGTTCGATCCCTCCGACGACGACGCGCTGGATGCCCTCAATTCGCGACTGTGCCGCGACGTCTTCGGAAGCGTTTGCCCGCAGTTCGAATCCTTCCTGCCCACGTCCCGCATCGCGCGCCCCTCCCAGGTATCCGCACATGAATGACTCCAGACCCACGACG
>JAYRSY010000037.1:0-32781 GCA_041919915.1 Lysobacteraceae bacterium | reverse complement strand
GCGGCGACGATCGCCAGGGAAATCAGGATCTCGAGCAGACGGGTCATTCAGGGGCTCTCCGGGACCAATGCCGGCTGGTGGCGGGCAAGACCCGAATCGTAACAGGGAAGGCTGATGCCGGCGAGGGCCTGTACCGGCCGATCGAAAGCGCGGAGCACAGGAGCCGGCCGCCGCGGCACGGGGCCGGGCTCGGGGCGACGGCACCGGCGACACAACCTGCGCCCGCAAGCCAATGCCCCGGGCGGTTCCGGGGAGAATCGGGCCGGGAAAATCGGGCCGGAAGAATCGGCCGGGCGAATCGGGCGCGGTGGCCCTGGTCGGATCGACCGCACCACAGGCGACTGCACGCCGACGGGGGGCGTCATGGCGCACGACCGGCTGGCCGGAACGTCGTGTCGATCAGATCAACTGCAGTTCGAAGGCCTTGAGCACCGCGCGGGTGCGGTCGCGCACACCGAGCTTGGAGAGGATGTTGGACACGTGGTTCTTGATCGTGCCCTCGGCCACGCCCAGGGAATTGGCGATCTCCTTGTTGGAGAAGCCCGACGCCATCAGCCGCAGGATCTCGGTCTCGCGATCGGTCAGGGGATCGGGGCGATCCAGACTCACGAAATCGTTGCGCATGTGCTCCAGACCCGAGAGCAGTCGCTGGGTCACCGCCGGCTGCACCAGCGAACCGCCCTCGGCCACCGCCTGGATCGCACCGACCAGCTGATCCAGCGAGACATCCTTGAGCAGATAGCCCTTGGCGCCGGCCTTCATGCCGGCCAGGACCAGTTGGTCATCGTCGAACGTGGTCAGGATGATGGTCGGCGGCAGTTGGTCGATCCGGGACAGTGCCTGCAGGGCCTCCAGCCCGGACATCGCCGGCATGCGCATGTCCATCAGCACCACATCGGGGCGGATCTGCGGAATCATTTCGACCGCCTGGCGGCCATCGACCGCTTCGGCCACCACTTCGATCCCCTCCGCGAGCGCGAGCAGCGAGCGGATGCCCTGGCGCACCAGGGTCTGATCGTCGACCAGACAAACGCGAATCATGTCGCCTCCTGTGACTTCGTCATGATGTCGGGGTTGCGACGCCCACCCGGGCGGCACGCAACCGGAACGCGGCGAACCGCAGGGAAAAAACCGGATACCTGGCGGCGGACCGCAGACCCGGTAGGGATGTTCATGCCACCACCCCGTGCGGCGCCGGCACGACCGGTCCGGGACCGCCGGACAGCCCCAGGCGCTCGATCCCGCGGGCGACCGGCAGATAGAGACTCAGCGCGAACCCATGCCCGGGCCGGGTGTCGATCTCGACCCGGCCGCCATAGGCCGCGAGACGCTCGCGCATGCCGCGCAGGCCGTTGCCGGCGATGGGCGTTTCGGCGCCACGGCCATCGTCGCGGGCTTCGAGCTGGATCCCGTCGTCCTGCCAGCGATAGTCCAGGCTCAGGGTCGCGGCCTGGGCGTGGCGGACCACGTTGGTCACGATTTCCTGGGTGCAGCGCAGCAGGACATGGGCGCGCTCGGGATCGTCCAGCAGGAACGGCTGCGGCAGATGCATCGCGATATGCAGGCCTGGCACGTTGTCGGCCAGCGGCAGCAGCGTCGCCGCCATGTCGATGTCGTCGCTGTCGCGGATCCGGCTGACCGCCTCGCGCACGTCGCTGAGCAGCAGCTTGGCGAGGGTATGGGCCTGGGAGACGTGCTCCTGCACCTTGCCTTCAGAGAGGTGGTTCGCCACCTCCAGATTCAGGCTGAGCGCGGTCAGATGATGGCCCAGCAGATCGTGCAGCTCGCGCGCGATGCGGGTGCGTTCGTTGACGCGGACGCTCTCGGCCAGCAGCGCCCGGGTGGCGCGCAATTCGGAATTCAGACGCCGCTGATCCTCCCGGGCCGCGGCCTGCTGCTGCGCGATCCGGCTGGTCGCGTACACGAAACCGGCGAATCCGGCATACAGCAACGCCTGCATCACCGCTTCCAGCAGCGCGAAATCGAAACCGACCATGAACACCGGAATCATGATCAGCTGGCTCAGGGTCAGCCAGATCACCCCGCGCAGCAGCGACATCAACAACCAGGGCAGCACGCAGGCGGCCAGCATCAACAGCACGCTGCCCAGCCCGTTGGCGTTGAAATAGCTCACGCCCACGGCGCTGAAGGTGAGCACGAACAGCAGGCCGTGGTCGACAAGGGTGATCCGGCGTCGACCCAGCGCCCGCGTGGCGAGGGTGAAGGCCATCCCGAAAACACCCCAGCAGATGAACCCGAGCAGTGCGTAGGAGACGGCCGGATGCGGCACTTCGGGCGACTGATCGCGCACCAGCAGGTACAGCGGGAAGCCCACCATGGCCCAGGTGAAGAGGCCGGCGTACCGCAGAAGCTGGATGTGGTCCAAGCGCGAGAACATTGATGGAGTGTAGGCCTTCCGCTCCCGGCTGAACCCCACCGGAAGTCATGCCCGATGCGACGATGCAGGATCGCGCGGCCGGAACCGCACCCGCCCGACGGGGCGGACGACATCGCGGCCGGACACTCCCGGATCCCTGCTGGATCGCGGCCGGATCGGTGCTGGATGAGGGGCGGGCGCGATCGGGCGTGGCCGGCGCGCGCCGGGCGTCGCGTTCGAAGGCGCGCACCCGCCGCGCGGCGCCCCTGCCCAGCCCCGTCCGCTGTCGCCCCCCGGGGACGGGCATGCGATAATTTCGCGTCACAACCGTGCCACCCCCCGCACGGCCCCTGCCGGAGTCATTGGAATGTCGATCGTCATCCGCGACGTGCGCGAGCACGAGCTGGATTCCGTCCTTGCCCTGAACAATGCCGCCGGCCCCACGATCCTGCCCTTCGACCAGAACCGCCTGCGCCATTTCTTCGAGACCGCGGAGTACTTCCGGGTCGCGGAACGCGACGGCACCCTCGCCGGCTTCATGATCGGCGTCGGCAGCGACAAGGCGCACGACTCCAGCAACTTCGGCTGGTTCCGCGAACGCTACCCGCATTTCTTCTACATCGACCGCATCGTGGTCGCCAGCCGCCGCCGCGGCGGCGGCATGGGGCGCGCGTTCTACGCCGACGCCCAGAGCTACGCCGAACTGCGCTATCCGCAGCTCGCCTGCGAAGTCTTCCTCGACACCGCGCGCGATCCGTCCCTGCCCGACCCCGCCCTGCTGTTCCACGGCAGTTTCGGGTTCCGCGAAGTGGGCCAGCAGGTGATGCCGGAAACCGGCCTGCGCGCGGCGATGCTGATGAAGGATCTCTGCAGCTACGCCTGGGTGCGCGACACCTACGGCGACCGCTTGCCGCAGGAGCCCTGGGTGATCGCCGCCCGGGTGGCGCATGCCCCGCCGCTCGCGACGGGCACTGGCGCATGAGCGCGACGCCGTCGGGCATGAACTACGAACTGGCCGGCGATCTCAAGATCGGCCAGGTCGGCATCGCCAATCTGCGCATCCGCACGCTCGACGTCGAGCGTCTGGGCGCCGAGATGCGCGATCGCGTCGCGCGTGCGCCGAAACTGTTCGAACGCGCCGCGGTGATCGTCGATTTCGGCGCGCTTCCGGGCACGCCCGACACCGCCACCGCCCGAGCGCTGCTGGACGCGCTGCGGGCCGCGGGCACGATTCCGGTGGCGCTGGCCTACGGCAGCAGCGACAACGAACGACTGGCGGTCGAACTCGGCCTGCCGTTGCTGGCCAAGTTCCGTGCGCAGTACGAATCACCCGAAACCACCGTCGTCGCGGCCGCAGCGGCCGAGCCCGCGCCTGCGAAGCCTGCCGCTTCCGCCACACGGGCGACCGCTCCGGGCGAGCCGGGCATGATCCACGCCGCGCCGATCCGCTCCGGCCAGCAGCTCTACGCCGAACAGCGCGATCTGACCGTGCTCAGCACCGTCGGCGCCGGCGCCGAAGTGATCGCCGACGGCAGCATCCACATCTACGGCGCGCTGCGCGGACGCGCGCTCGCCGGCGCCCGCGACAACGAGAAGGCGCGCATTTTCTGCCGCGAGTTCCATGCCGAACTCGTCGCGATCGCTGGACACTACAAGGTCATGGAGGACATTCCGGCGGAACTTCGCGGCAAGGCCGTGCAGGTCTGGCTGGACAACGGGCAACTCCACATCGCCGCGCTCGCGTGAGCCGCGGCCATCAGAACGTATCGCCAGAAACGGGAGAACGACTTTGGCTGAAATCATCGTAGTCACATCGGGCAAGGGCGGCGTCGGCAAGACCACCAGCAGCGCCAGCCTGGCATGCGGGTTCGCGCGTCGCGGCAAGAAGGTCGCGGTCATCGACTTCGACGTCGGTCTGCGCAACCTCGACCTGATCATGGGCTGCGAACGCCGGGTCGTGTACGACTTCGTCAACGTCATCCATGGCGAAGCTTCGCTGAAGCAGGCGCTGATCAAGGACAAGCGCTTCGAGAATCTTTACGTGCTGGCCGCCTCGCAGACCCGCGACAAGGACGCGCTTACCAAGGAAGGCGTGGAGAAGGTGCTGAAGGAACTCGCCGACGATGGTTTCGACATCATCCTCTGCGACTCGCCCGCCGGCATCGAGAAGGGGGCGTTCCTCGCCATGTACTACGCCGACCAGGCCGTGGTGGTGGTGAACCCGGAAGTCTCCAGCGTGCGCGACTCCGACCGCATTCTCGGTCTGCTCGCCTCCAAGACCAAGCGCGCCGAGAACGGCGAGCGCGTGAAGGAACACCTGCTGCTGACCCGCTACAGCCCCGCCCGCGTCGAGACCGGCGAGATGCTGAGCATCAAGGACGTCGAGGAAGTGCTGGGCCTGAAGACCGTGGGCGTGATTCCGGAATCTCCGGACGTGCTGAACGCCTCGAACAAGGGCGAACCGGTGATCCTGGACATGGAATCCAACGCCGGCCAGGCCTACGACGACGCGGTCGCGCGACTGCTCGGCGAGGATCGGCCGATGCGTTTCACCCAGTTCGAGAAGAAGGGTTTCTTCAGCAAGCTGTTCGGAGGCTGAGGCCATGTCGCTCTTCGATTTCCTCAAGCCGAAGAAGAACACCGCGTCGATCGCGAAGGAGCGCCTGCGCATCATCGTCGCGCAGGAACGCACCCATCGTGGCGCGCCCGATTACCTGCCGCTGCTGCAGCGCGAGCTGCTGGAAGTGATCCGCAAGTACGTCAGCGTCGACGTGGATGCGGTGAAGGTGGAAATGGCGAAGGACGGCGACCACGACGTGCTCGACATCTCGGTCGCGCTGCCCGACGACCGCGCGCCGGCGCCCTGAGCACGGCGCCAGCATGTCCGCGACAGGCGCCACCGCCGTCATCCCCGCCACGCCGGACGTGCGGGTGCTCGGCGAGATCGACTTCGCCGCCGCCGCCGCCCTGCTCGGCCGTTACGGCCTGCGTCTGGAGGCGGTGGCCGACGGCGCGCCGATTCCCGGCAGTTTCTGGGGCGAGTCGGAGGCCGGGATCATCGGCAGCACCGTCTACGCCCGCCGCGACACGCCGCTGCATTCGCTGCTCCACGAAGCCTGTCATCTGATCGTGATCCCGCCCGCGCTGCGCTATCGCGTCCACACCGACGCCAGCGATTCGCAGTACGAAGAAGACGCCACCTGCTATCTGCAGCTGCTGCTGGCCGAGCGCCTGCCCGGTTTCGGCATCGAACGCGCGTTCGCGGACATGGATGCCTGGGGCTATACCTTCCGTCTCGGCTCGGCCCGGGCCTGGTTCGAACGCGATGCCGAAGACGCGGCCGCGTATCTGCAGGATCTTTCGCATCTGGACGGGCTGCTGCCCGACGCGCCGGCGCCGCGCCCGCAATAACGCATGGCGTCGCGGACGGTGATCCACGGACATCTCCCTCCCGCGCAGGCCACGCCATGACCGACACAGTCCACAGCAACGTCCTCTACATCGGTTACAAGAACTATTCCTCCTGGTCGATGCGCCCGTGGTTGGCGCTGCGCTGGGGCGGGATTCCGTTCGAGGAACGCATCATCGCGCTCGATCGCCCCGGCTACGGCCAGCAACGGATCGCCGAAGTCGTGGCGGTGTCGCCGAACGGCACCGTTCCCGCCCTGCACGTGGGCGGACTGACGATCTGGGACAGTCTGGCGATCGCCGAATGGGCCGCCGAACAGGTCGCGCCGGGCGTACTCTGGCCGGAGGATCCGGCGCTGCGCGCCCAAGCCCGCGCCGCGACCTGCGAGATGCATTCGGGCTTCGCCGCCGTGCGTCGCGACCTGTCGATGAACATCCACCGTCGTCTGCGCAGCGAACCGGATTGGCCGGAAGACACCCGCCGTGGGCTGGCGCGGATCGATGCACTGTGGTCCGGGCTGCGCGAACGCCATGCGCACCTCGGTCCGTACCTGTTCGGACGCCGCTGCATCGCCGATGCCTTCTTCGCACCGGTCGCGACACGCCTGCGCACGTACGCAGTGCCGGTTTCCGCACACGCCGCGGCCTATCGCGACACTCTGCTCGCGGACCCGGGGGTGCTCGCCTGGGAAGCGGACGCGATTCCGAACCGTTGGGACGCTTCCGGCTACTCGGTGGTCGACGGCCTCTACAGCGACGACGGCCCCGATGACGGCGTCGACCACGACGCCTGAACATGAGGCCGCGCGCGGCGCATGCACCGAACGGATGCGCGGCGGATCGCGGAAACCGTTTTCCGGCCTTGCGCCGCCGGGGCCGGCGCACTAGCCTCCGGGGCTGAGCCATCCGGCCACCGGAGATTCCACGTGAACCCTCGCATCACCCTTCTCGCCCTCGCCGTCGGCGCGAGCCTGCTCGCGCTCTCCGCCTGTCAGAAAGACGTGTCGAAGGACACCACCGACACGCATGCCGGCACCGCCGCAGCCGACGCGGACGCCGATGCGCTCGTCGCGCGCATCAATCGAGAATTCAAGGACACCTATCCCGACCTCACCGCCGCGCAGTGGCTGTCCTCGACCTACATCAACGACGACAGCCAGATCGTCGCCGCCAAGGCCAACGAGCGCTTCCTCGGCCAGCTCAACGGCTGGATCCGCGCCGCGAAGCCCTTCGAAGGCCAGAAGATGTCGCCGGACAGCGCGCGCGCGATCCTGCTGCTCAAGCTGTCCACCGCGATGCCGCCGCCGAACGATCCGAAGAAGCTGGCGGAACTCACGCAGATCGCGACCAAGATGGAAGGCGACTACGGCGCCGGCGAATACTGCAGCGGCGCGGGCGATGCGAAGACCTGCCGCGATCTCGGTCAGCTCAGCGAAGTGCTGGCGGGCAACCGCGACTACCAGGCGCAGCTCGACGCGTGGCAGGGCTGGCACACCATCTCGCAGCCGATGCGCAAGGATTACGTCCGCTTCGTCGAGCTGGTCAACGAAGGCGCCAAGGAAATGGGCTTCGCCGATGCGGGCGAGATGTGGCGCTCGGGTTACGACATGACGCCGGCCGAGATCGCCGCCGAGACCGACCGTCTCTGGGGCCAGGTCAAGCCGCTCTACGAGCAACTGCACTGCTACACCCGCACCAAGCTGCAGGCGAAGTACGGTCCCGGCAAGGGCGCGGTCGCCGGCGGCATGCTGCCCGCGCATCTCATGGGCAACATGTGGCAGCAGGATTGGGGCAATCTCTGGGACGTGCTCGAACCGTACAAGGGCGCCGGCAGCCTCGACATCACCGGCGCGCTGCAGAAACGCTACCAGTACCACTACGCGCAGGCCGTGGCGAAGGCCGGTACCGGCGCGAGCAGCGCCGCGCTGGCCGAGGCCGACCGCGAGGCGCAGATGGAAACCGCCAAGGAAATGACCCAGCGCGCCGAGAACTTCTACGTCTCGCTGGGCATGCCCAAGCTGCCCGAGAGCTACTGGCAGAAGACCCAGTTCATCCAGCCGCGCGATCGCGACGTGCAGTGCCACGCCAGCGCCTGGGACATGAACATGGCCGGCGACGTGCGCACCAAGATGTGCATCAAGCCGAACGAGGAAGAGTTCACCACGATCTATCACGAACTCGGCCACGTGTATTACTACCTCGCCTACAACCAGCAGCCGCCGCTGTTCCAGACCGGCGCGCACGACGGCTTTCACGAAGCCATCGGCGACACCATCGTGCTCGGCATGACTCCGGATTACCTGCAGTCGATCGGTCTGGTCGACGCGCGCGAGCAGAGCGAGGAAGCGCTGATCAACGCGCAGATGCGCATGGCCTTGGCCAAGGTCTCGTTCATGCCGTTCGGACTGATGATCGATCGCTGGCGCTGGGGCGTCTTCGATGGTTCGATCAAGCCGGACCATTACAACCAGGCCTGGTGGGATCTGAAGGCCAGGTATCAGGGCGTCGCCCCGGTGACGCCGCGCGGCGAGGAATTCTTCGACCCGGGCGCGAAGTACCACGTTCCCGCCAACACCCCCTACACCCGCTACTTCCTTTCGCACATCCTGCAGTTCCAGTTCTACAAGTCGCTGTGCGACAGCGCCGGCCACAAGGGCCCGCTGTACGAATGCAGCTTCTACGGCAACAAGGAAGCCGGAAAGCGTTACTGGTCGATGCTCGGCAAGGGCGCCAGCCAGCCGTGGCAGAAGACCATGAAGGAACTCACCGGCGGCGAGAAGATGGATGCCTCCGCGGTGCTCGAGTACTTCGCCCCGCTGCAGGCCTGGCTGAAGGAGCAGAACGAAGGCCAGAGCTGCGGCTGGCAGGCGCCGGCGCCGCGGACCTGACCCGACGACACGACAGCGGGCGCCGCATGGCGCCCGTTGCGCTTCGCTTCTCCGCGCGATCCGGGGTCGGCCGCCGCGCGGACGTTGCGCCCGCGCGGCGAGAAGCCGCGACGGGTCGATGCCGGACGATCGCATCGCATGACAAGCGACCGCAGCACGCCCGGCATCGACGTGCAGCACCGCAGCATCGGATGATGCCCACGAAAGGGCGCGTGCCGGAAACACCCGCGGCAATGGACACAGGGAGGCGGACATGCAAAGAGGCGATCGCGTTCGCACGCTCTCGGCGACCTCGCGTTTCCGGGTCGGCGCCTGGCTGGTGCACCCGGACCGCCTGCTGATCGAGAACGATCAGGGCGAACACGCGCTGGAACCGCGATTGATGGAAGTGCTGGTCGCGCTCGCCGAACGCGCCGGCGACGTCGTCAGCGCGGAACAACTGCTCATCGACGTGTGGCACGGCACTTTCTACGGCGACAACCCGGTCCACCGCGTGATCGCGGAGTTGCGCCGGGCGCTCGGCGACAACAGCAGGACGCCGGCATACATCGAAACGATCCGCAAACGCGGTTATCGACTGGTCGCGCCCGTCGCGTTCCCGGACGACTATCGCAGGCGACCGGGGCAGGTCGACGGCTGGGCCGGACGCGATCCCTTCGTGGGCCTGTCCGCGTTCGCGGCCGGACACGCCGGCGTGTTCTTCGGTCGCAGCGACGCGATGGCCATGCTGCTGTCGGCGATGCGCCGGCAATACGACGAAGCCCGACGCTTCGTGCTGGTGGTCGGCGCCAGCGGTTGCGGCAAGACCTCGCTGCTGCGGGCGGGTGTCCTGCCCCTGCTCCAGCAACCCGGCGGATTCGATGGTCTGCGCGCGCTCTCCACCGCCCACTGCGACTTCGCCGCCTCGCAGAGCGATGCCCTGACCGTGCAACTGGCCACGGCCCTGTCGGGATGGTCGATCGGCGAGCGTATGGTCCTGCCGCCCACAACGATCGCCGATCTCGCGACCCGGATCGCCGCCGATCCGGCGTCGATCGGCAGCGCCATCGACGAAGCGCTGCGCCGCCATCCGTCGCCCGGCCGCAGCGGCGATCGCAATCATCTGCTGCTGGTCGTCGATCACGCCGAAGCGCTCGTCGCGTCGCCGCTGGTGCGCAACGAAGAACGGCAGGCGGTGTGGCGGATCCTCGACGCGATCTGCGCCCATCCGGCCGGCATGGTCGTGATGATCGTGCGCAGCGATTTCTATCCGGCGCTCGTCGCCGCACTTCCCGGCATCGTGGGACGCAAATCCGGCGATGGTCACATCGACGTGCTCGCGCCGAATGCCGGCGAGATCGCGCAGATCATCCGGATGCCGGCGTCGCTCGCCGGCCTGTCCTACGAGGAAGCAGCGGGATCGGGCACGCGTCTGGACGACGTGCTGCGCGATGCCGCCATCGATCAGCCCGACGCGCTGCCGCTGCTGCAGCACACGCTGAAGGCGCTGTACGAGCGGCGCCGGGAAGATGGCACGCTCACCTTCGAGGCGTATCGCGGGATCGGCGGTCTCGAAGGCGCGCTCGCGCACCGCGCCGAAACCGTCTTCGAAGCGCTCGGCGCGGGCGCGCAGTCCGCGCTGGAACGCATCCTTTCGCGACTGATCGTGGCGCGGTCCGGATACGACGGCATCAGCGCGAGACGCGTGCTCTCCAGCGAACTGCAGGACGACGATTCCCGGGAACTGATCGAACGCTTCGTCCAGGCCCGACTCTTCGTGGCCGGACTGGACGAAAAAGGACCGGATTTCGGCGTCGCCCACGAAGCGCTGCTGCGACAGTGGCCGCGCGCGCAGGCCTGGGTCCAGGACAATCGCCGGATGCTGCATGCACGTGCGCGGCTGCGCCAGTCCGCCGCCCGCTGGCGCGAAGCCGGCCGCAGCAACGATCATCTGCTGCACCCGGGACAACCGCTGAGCGAGGCCCGCGATGCGGCGCGCTGGTTCGGTCACACGCTCGATCCCGACGAACGCGCCTTGCTCGACGCTTCCGAACGCCAGCGCAGACGCGCGCTGCGTCTGCGCACCGCCGCGATCGGATCGCTGGCCATCTTCGCCGCGCTCGCCTCCGTCTCCGCGCTCTGGGCGCTGGCCGCGCAGCGCGAGGCGGAACGACGTCGGGAACAGGCGCTGCGGCTGTCCGACTACATGCTGGTCGAACTCGCCGAAAAACTGCGCCCGCTGGGCAATCTCAAACTGCTCGGCGGCATCGGACGCGAAGCGCTCGCGCTGCTCGATCGCGAGGATGCGGCGCAGTCGACGGCACCGGACCAGATCAATCGCTCGCGCGCCCTGCGCACGCTCGGCGAAGTGATGATGGAGGAAGGCAATCTCGATCAGGCGCGCACCGCCTTCGTCGGCGCCGACCGCGCCGCGCGCGCGGCGATGCGGTCGGCACCGCAGTCGCAGGACGCGATCGCCGAAGCAGGCATCGCCGCGTACTGGCTCGGCTATCACCATTTCCGGCGCAACGCCTTCGCCGACGCGCGACGCCAGTGGGACATCTACCTGCATCACACGGACACCCTGCTGCAACACGCACCGGACGATCCGCGCTGGCTGCAGGAACGCTCCTACGCCTTGAACAATCTCGGCACGCTCGCGCGCACCCAGGGCAGGATCGAGGAGGCGATCGAACGGTTCCAGGCCTCCGCGGACCTGAAAAGCCGGGTGCTGCGCGATCGCCCGGACGACCTCGAACTGCGCTACGAACTGATCGACACCCTCTCGTGGATCGGCAGCGCGCAACAGCAGCTCGGCCGGCTGCCATCGGCCGCGGAAGGCAATCGGGAACAGATCGCGATGCTGCGCACGCTGGTCGCCGCGCGACCGGACGCGCGCGCATGGGCGCGGCGCCTGGCGACATCGCTCAAACGCAGCGCCGACGTGGAACTCGCGCTCGGCCGCATCGACGACGCCCGCCGGCAACTGGACGAAAGCATCGAGCGGCTCACCACCCTGGTCGCCGAAGCGCCCGACAACCGGGTCTGGCGACGCGATCTGGCGCACGCGCTGCTCGAACGCGCCGAACTGTCGAGGATCGAAGGCGACGACGAGGACGCGCGGAAGCGTCTGCGCCGGGCGGACGAGATCGTGCGCGCACTCTCCACCGATACCTCCGGACGCGCCGAATGGCGACGTCTCGACGCGCTGATCCGCGCGCGCCGGGCAGCGCTGTCCGCGGATGCCGCCGCGGAAGAACGGGCGATCGGCGATCTGGCGCGACTGCTGGAGGAGACGCCGGACGATGTCGCGGGACGCTCCGCGCTGGCGCGGATGCTGATCGCGCGGGCGAGCCGATCGGACGGACAACGGAACGACGCCCAGCGTGCGATCGCGGTGCTCGCGCCGGTGGCCCGCGAAACGTCCGACCCCAACCTGCTGGCGCCCTGGCTGCAGGCGCATGCGCTGGCCGGACGACCCATGCCCGGACCCGCACGAGAACGCCTGCTGCGCAGCGGCTACCGCCATCCCGATCACGCCGCTTTCCTGGCCCGAACGCCACCAGCGACAGCCATGCAGGCCCCCCATCCCTGATCGCGTGCCGGATCAGGCGCGCTCCGGCCCGTTCCGGTGGGCGAAACGGGCGCGTCGGACATTCCCGGAGACGCATGCGGATGCGGCATTTTTCCTTTCCGGAACAATCGGTTGAAAACCCGAAGATTTCCAGAAGGTCGTGAAGATCCGGTTTTGCGAGGGTGTCCCCGTCGCCGCGCCACCCCCGAGGGGCGAACGGCGACCTTCATCGGCCGACCATGCGCCGGCCGGTGACATCACCCACCCGAAAAGGAGCTTTCGCCATGAACACGCTCGCCGAACAGGCCTCATCGCAGGAAATCAGCGTCCTCATCGTCATCGACACCGAGTACGTGAAGACCAATTACCCGCACCCGAGCCAGGACCCGAACAACCCCACCGGCATCGATCACAACAGCCAGTTCATGATCTGCACCGGCTCGCGCGGCGCGGTCACCGGCCAGGGCACCGCCGACCTGAAGTTCCAGGCCAACCCCGGCGACTTCACGACCTTCTACGGCACGTCGATCTACGACAACTCCGACGACGCCGTGATCGTGTACGGCATCAAGTACTGGTCGGGCGACAACGTCTTCAACCAGTTCGTCCCCAACGTCGTCACCCGCAACGGCGCGGTCATGCCCGATCCGAACACACCTGCCGGCATCCCGCCCAAGCACGTCCAGCTGAGTTTCAGCTCGATCGGGTCGCGGGTGGCGAAAGCCGGCACCGAGAACTTCTACGTCTTCTTCGCGCTGTACACCCTGGGCAGCGACGGCGAAACCCAGAACCTGTTCGGCTACTACTACTGGGATCCGAGCATCCAGGTGCACTGATCGCGATGCCGCCGGACGCCCTGCCCGCGGCCCATTCATCCGATGTACGACACCACTCCCGGCGCCCGCGAGCGCCGGGAGATCCCCCGAAGACCCGCCGCACGGCCGGTCACCCCTCGCACCGCAGGAGATCGCTCATGGAACCTCGACTCGAATCCACCGGAACCCCGCAGACGCCCATCATCAACGTCGACATCAAGATCGGGCCCGGTCGCAGCGGCAAACTCAGAACCGTGACCTACGATCCACCTCCGGGGGACAACGGCTACCAGTTCCCGCGCGACTCCAGGACCGGACAGCTGCACTTCCACGTGGTCACGCCGGGTTACCACATCACAGGATTCAAATACCAGTCGCAACGGGGCGGAACGCCCGGCATGGCGCCCGAACCGGGCTTGCTGCCGACGCCCAAAAGGTCACTCCGCATCGACTTCCTCTTCGACAGGATCCAGGACGGCCACCTGCGTCTGCAATTCGAGAATGCCACCGTGCAGTTCTCCAACGACCCCCAGGTCGGCAACGATGGCGACACGCGCGCCGAAGCAAGACAGGATCGCGAAGTCGCCTGAGAAGGTCTGCCCGCCCCGACGCATGAACCTCCGAGCCCGGCACAGACCGGGCTCGTTGCCGTACGCCGACCGCCTGCCCACGCGCACGCCGGAAATCATGCTTGACATCCACGGGCCACAACGCGAAAAGTCGACACGACGCGCGCGCAGACGATCCATCGACATCGATATCGCGCATCAATCGATTCATCGAAAACGATAGACATCCGTTGTGGGCACAGGCGTGCCCGCTGCCAGGGGGCGGACATGGAATACGGTCGACTTCGATCTCAATCCGGCATCGCATTGCCGTATCGGACCTCGCTCGCCTGTCTGATTCGACGATGGCGAACAAACGCGCTTCGCCCGGGACAGTAGATCCGTTCCTTCCCCAACGTCGGACAGGTGGTCCATGGCCAATCGCAAGGATGGTTCTTCGTCGCGCTCGCATTTCCGGATCGATGATCTGCATGTGCAACCGGAACGCAACCTCATCGTGCGCAACGGGCAGCAAATACAACTCGAACGACGCATGATGCAGGTTCTGGTATATCTGGCCGAGCATGCGGGAGAAACCGTCGGCACGGGAACGCTGCTGGTCGAACTCTGGGGCAGCGAGGTCTACGGCGACAATCCGGTCAACAAGACCGTGTCTCTGCTTCGCAAACTCATCGGCGACCACGCCCGGAATCCGCGATACATCGAGACGATCCAAAAGGTCGGTTACCGGATGATCGCGACGGTCTCGATGCCGGAAGACTACCGTCGGTTGCCGACCGAACTCTGGACCGACGGTAGCCCCTACGTCGGCCTGTCGGCCTTCGATGCCAGACATGCGCCCGTGTACTGCGGCCGCAGCCGGATCGTCGCCGATCTGCTGCGAGCGATGCGAAACCAGATCGAGAATCAGCGTCGCTTCGTCATGATCGTCGGCGCAAGCGGTTGCGGAAAGACCTCGCTGCTGCGCGCCGGCGCGATTCCACTGCTGACCAAGCCGGATGGTTACGAGGGGTTGCGGACACTGTCCATCGCTGCATGCGACCTCGCCGCCGCCCCCGCTCACGATCCACTGACGCCGCTGATCGAAGCCATCGCGCGCTGGACGCTCGACGAAGGCGGGACGGAC
Source organism: Lysobacteraceae bacterium (assembly GCA_041919915.1). Lineage (GTDB taxonomy): Bacteria > Pseudomonadota > Gammaproteobacteria > Xanthomonadales > Xanthomonadaceae > Lysobacter_I. The sequence continues at coordinate 18,045 of JAYRSY010000037.1, read as the reverse complement.
GGCGATCGACCGGTCTTTCCTCCGCAAACCACGGAGCAACTCAAGTCGCTGCTGACCGGACATCCGGACAAGATCGAGCACTTCGTCACCGAAGCGTTTCGGCGCCACCCTGAAAAGGGTCTGGCCGAACAGCCTCACGCGCACCTGCTATTGACCATCGACCATGCCGAAACGCTCGTCGCCTCTGCCGACATCGACGCGAAGATTCGCGAAACATTCGAGCACCTTCTGCTGGCGCTCTGCGATTGCCCGCATGTACTGGTCACGATGATCGCGCGCAGCGATTTCTATCCGAAGATCACCGAAACCCTTCCCGCATTGACCGAACGCAAGGCCGGCGATGGCCATCTCGACGTACTGCCCCCACGCTATGGAGAGATCGGAGAGATCATCCGCACCCCCGCCTGGAGAGCGAACCTCAGCTTCGAGATCGACCCGGACTCCCGCGATCGACTGGACGACGTGCTGCGCGACGCCGCAGTCGCGCAACCCGACGCTCTACCGCTGCTGCAACACACGCTCGAAACCCTCTACGAGCACCGAAGCAAAAACGGCACCCTCACGTTCTCCGCCTACAACGACATCGGCGGTCTCGAAGGTGCGATCGCCCACCGCGCGGAGCAGATTTTCGCGACCCTACCCACGCACGGGCAGGAAAGCCTCAATACCGTGCTCGCCCGCCTCATCATCATCCAGCCCGACAGCGACGCTGTCAGTGCTCGCCGAACCTTCACCGACACATTTACCGCCGAAGCGCGCATCCTTGTCGACGCCTTCACCGGAGCCCGTTTGTTCGTTGGCGATCGCAGCGACGGCAGATCCACCGTTGGCGTCGCACATGAAGCACTACTGCGGCGCTGGCCCAGGGCAGTGGATTGGGTCAATGAAAATCGTCGCCTGCTTCATGCGAAAGAACGGCTGCAACGGGCGGCAATCCGCTGGATGGAGGACGGCCGACAGGAAGATCACCTCCTCAATCCCGGAAGACCACTTGACGAAGCACAGGAAGCAGCGAAGCGCTTCCCGGATGAACTCAATGCTGACGACTTCGCGATCCTGCGCGCTTCCGAACGCATGTACCGGAAAAAGCGAATGCTCCGTCGCTCCTTCATGGCAGCACTGACCATACTTGCGACAGTTTCGACCGGTCTGGCGATCCTGGCGATGAGCGCCAGAAGTGTTGCAGAGCAGCATCGAAAAGAAGCGATCGGCCACGTCGGTTACCTTCTGGTTGAACTCGCCGACCAACTGAGACCTACCGCAAGCGCACGAGCACTCGACAGCATCAGCACCTACACCTTGACGCTACTTGAGAGGCAGCCTGTCGAGGACATGGAGACGGGAGATCTGATCAACTACTCGCGCGCACTCAGGACGCGCGGAGAAGTGATATCAACACAAGGAAAAGATGAAGAGGCGATGTCACTCTTCAAACGCGCTGAAGACATGTCATCGCGCGCAAATCGACGCGAACCGAACCTGTCATCGGCAATATTCGAATCCGGGCAAACGGCATATTGGACAGGGTTTCAATACCGAAAAATGAACGACTTGAATAAAGCGAATAAAGAATGGACTAAATATCTAAATCGAACAGAACAACTCCTGCAAATCGATGGCCACAGCCCAGAATCGAAAATGGAAAATCTATTGGCCTCCACGAACCTTGGCACGCTTGAACTTTTCGAATCAGGCTGCAGCGGCGCACTCGAAAGGCTCGAATCATCGCTGACAAAGATGAGTGCAATTATAGGTGTCGGCGTGGAAAAACCACTATGGAAATATCATTGGATCGTCAGCCGCTCATGGGTCACCCGATGTCATGCCGAGGATGGGCTTGTCAACAAGGCATCGAATGAATTTTCCTCCGAGATAGAAGATCTGCGCAGACTTCTGGAAAAAAATCCAGACGCGACCGAATGGATGCATCAGCTATCCAGCCTGCTTCAATTCGGCACGATGCAGTCGATCAACACCGGGCGCCTCGACGAAGCCGAGAAATACATCACTGAAGCGATCGAACTGCTCCGCATCGTCACACGACTTCACCCAGAGAACACCACATGGAAACGCAATCTGGCCAGCGCGCTCGCACGTGGAGGGGAAGTGGCGGATTTGCGGGGCGACCACGCCACGGCGCTTGCTCGCCTGCGAGGTGCTCTGACGATCGTCGACCAACAGCGTCCGAATGGACTTGGCACTGGCTGGTTGCGCTTGGATGCGGTCACCCGATTCCGGATCGGCCGTCTGAAAACGACCCATCAAGGCGAGAACGACATGTCGATGGCAATCGCGGATCTGGTTGCCCTGTCGGAACGACATGCCGACGACGATTACACGGCATCCGCGATGTCCGCTGCACTTGTCTCTCGGGGCTTGATGCGACGTGACCAAGGTCGCATCGTGGACGCACGGAACGACTGGATGGCCGCGAAATCGGCGCTCGACAATGCCGCAAGACGATCACGAGACCCTGACATCCTGGCCCCATGGGCCAGTGCTTGCATGCTGCTCGATCGGCGGGCATCGGCTGACAATCTCATCGATCACCTCGTCGCATCAGGTTACCGGCACCCGGAATTCATGTCGATCAATGTGTCACGAGGTACGTCCTCACAATGATGCCGCTATGAGCTTCCCATGATCCGGCTGCACCGGGTAATCGCGTGCACCATTCCATCTCCCGACCAACTGGAGCCTGCTCATGTCTCTTGAAATACCCACCGTCTTCTCTTTGGAAGACATCGAATATGGAAGTGCTGGGGAAGATCGATTCTTCAAACCCCGATTCGATGACAAAGGCCGTCGTCGCGCTTCCGATTACATCCGTACAACCCTATTAGTCTCTCACAATGCCGGCACCAAGATTCCCGATTATCGCTGGGAAGATCGGCAGATCTGGTTCAACACCGACAAGGATGAGCAACTCCTGGAAATCGAGATCGTCTCTCCTCAAGAATGGCAGGAAAGACCGAGATTCCACCTCCACAAGCTCCACGCAAACAGCCTGCATCGAATCCGGAAAGTGGAACACAAGCAAGAGCATGGAAACGGGTGGTCACCCCTGAACAAAAAGACAGATGACTTCCCGAAGCACACGCGCTTCATCCGACTGACCCTGACTCTGCCCGGGCAAGGCCCCGCTACTTCTTTCAAACTGTCGGTCTACTCCAAAGATCTCGAATTGCAGCACGACATCAACTGCGACCCTCTGGTCGGCAATGACCCTCCGACGCCGGAAGGAGACATCTGATTTCCTACTGTCAAGCTCTGCGAGCTCACCAGGAGCAATGCCGCAGATAAGTTTTTTGAATACAACCACTTGCAAACCGTAAGAACTCCGTAAAGACCCCAAAGCCGGGTTCCCGACAGTCTCCCACCCGCCCCGCAGCACAGCGCTGCGGGGCCGGCGGCCACCGAGGTGGCCTTCTCCTCGCACTCAGGGAGTTCTGTCATGACCGATACCACCCCTTCCGCTTCTTCCGTCGTCTATGGCGTGTTCGACGGCAGCCGCCCCGCCATCGCTCTGTCTCCGGCCGACGCCGCGTCGCTCGCGGCGGCCGTGCCCGCGGTGCCGCCGGTGATGGCGCCGCCCTCGGCACCGCCGTCCGGGTCTTCGGACGATCCGGACGAGGCGGCGGCCATCCAGTGCGGGGCGGTCCTGCTGAACGCGGCCACCCTGCGCCGGCTCCGGCAGGGCCGGCTGCTGAGTCAGCAGGAGTTGGCCGACGCCTTGTCCCGGGTGCACATCCAGGTGTCGATCGCCACGATCAAGCGCGTCGAGACCGGGCATGCGGTGCGGTTCCGCATCGCTCGTGAGCTCGCGCGCTATTTCGGGGTCGCATTCGATGATCTGCTGCGCTGACGCCACCGCCGGAGGAAACCGCCATGGACGACATCGAAACACGGTTGACCGAGGCCCTGCGCGAGACCCTGCTGCATATCGCCGGGGTCTCGGGCGCGGTCGCCAAGCGATTGCGGCCGGGGCAATCGCTGAACGCGGATCTGGGGCTGGACGACGTGGATCTGGAGGTGCTGGCCGGTTGCCAGCGCAGGCTGGGCGACCGCCTGCGACGGGACCATGGCACGACCCGGATCGACGCCGACGAGCTCTACGATCTCGCGGTCGGCGACGTGTTCGCGCTGACCGTCCGCCGTGCGCTCGGGCGTGACCTGGGCGCGGCCGTGGTCGCGGACCTGTTCGCCCGGGCACAGGCGGGGTTGCGCGGGATTCCGGATTGAGACGGACGGCGACCGGGGCAGCGGTCGCCACGGCTGACAGTCCCGGCGGGGTGCGCGATACTCGGAGAATGACCACGCACGATCGTTCCGCCGACCTCGCCGCCCAGCCGCTGGATCGCGCGCTGGCCCTTCAGGCCCGCTGTTACACGGACCCGGCGATGGTGGCGATCGATCGGCGCGTCATCTTCGATCGCGGCTGGCAACTGGTGGCGCACGTCTGCCAGTTGCGCGAAGCCGGCGACCACACCATCGCGAGGCTCGGCGGGGATGTCATCGGCGGGCTGCCGGTGATCGCGATCCGCGATGTCGACGGCACCATCCGGGTGATGCACAACGTCTGCCGCCATCGCGCCGGCCCGCTGGCGCAGTGCGATGGTCGCGGCGCGAAGGCGCTGCGCTGCCGTTATCACGGCTGGACGTATGGCCTCGACGGTCGGTTGCGCACCGCCACGGAAATGGCGGGCGTCGCCGATTTCGATGTCGCCGACGTGCGCCTGCCGCAACTCGCGGTGCGGGTCTGGCAGGGCATGGTCTTCGCCGCGGTCGACGAGGCCCTTGCGCCGCCGTTCGAGGCCTTCGTCGCCGGCATCGATGCCCGCATCGGGCCGGACCGCCATCTCGACACCTACACCCACCATCATCGCGTCGGTTACGACATCGCCTGCAACTGGAAGGTGTATGTCGACAATTATCTGGAGGGCTATCACGTCCCGCACGTGCATCCGGAGTTGAACCGGCTGCTGGATTACCGCAGCTACGTCACCGAAACCGCGGAGTGGTATTCGTTCCAGTGGAGTCCGCTCGAAAGCGGAGAAGGCCTCTACGGCAGCGGCGATGCGCTGTATTACTGGATGTGGCCGAACACCATGCTCAACATCCTGCCGGGGCGATTGCAGACCAACCGGGTGATTCCGAAGGGCGCGGACCATTGCCGGGTGGAGTTCGATTTCTACTACGCACCGGACGATTCCGACGCCGGACGCGCGCGGCGCGAGGCCGATCTCTCGTTCAGCGATGTGGTGCAGGACGAGGACATCGCGATCTGTGAGGACGTGCAGCGCGGCCTGGCATCGGGTTCGTACGAAGCCGGACGTCTGAATCCGCTGCGCGAGAACGCGGTCCACCATTTTCATGAACGCCTTCGCCACGCCTACCGCGATGCCGCGGCCGCGTCCGGCGACTGATCCTTTCCTGCCATGCGACGCCGCATCGCGGCGCCCCCTCTTCGATGAACCGACCGCCATGACGACCGCCTCGTTCCGCACGCAGAAGACCCTCCCACTTGCCGCCGTGTTGAGCGCGGCGATCGCCTGCCCGCTTGCCTGCATGTTCGTCGCGCCCGCCTTCGCCGCGGACACCGCATCGCAGATGCCGGGCGAATACAGCAGAACCGTCGCCGCGCCGGCACCGATGTGGCGCGCACCGGCCTTTCCGTCGGCGCAGTCGGCCCGGATGCGTTTCGGCGACATGCCGGTATCCCGATTGCTCGATCTGCAGCGCAAGAACGCCGCGACCACGACGGGCCCGAAGGCGCTGCAGATCGGGATCGGCCGCCACGCCGCGCAGGAAAGCGCGCAGTCGCGACTGCCGGCGCTGCAGTGGCGACCGGTCGCCGGCGGATCGGTCGCGCGCATCGAGATCGCATCGCCGGATGCGCTGGCGCTGCGGGTCGGACTCGAGATCGAAGCGCTGGATGATCGCGTCGAGCTGCGATTCGGCGGTTCCGCGCGTCCGTCCGAAGTCGTGGCGCTGATGACCGGCGCCGAAGTGAAGCGTCTGCCCGGGCCGGACGGCCTGTTCTGGACGCCGGGCACCGATGGCGATACCCAGTTCATCGAGATCTTCCGTCCGAAGGGCGTGCCCGTGTTCGCGGTCCGGCTGGATGCGCCGATGCTGTCGCATCTGCTCGCCGACAGCCGCAACAGCTTCAAGCTGATCGAGAAGATCGGCGAGTCCGGCAGTTGCAACATCGACACGACCTGTCGCGTCGCCGAGCTCGGTCAGTCCTTCGTGAACGCCAAGAACGCGGTCGCGCGCATGGTGTTCACGCGGACCGGCGGCGGGTCCTTCACCTGCACCGGCACGCTGCTGGCGGATTCGGTCCCGGTGACCCAGATCCCGTACTTCCACAGCGCCAACCACTGCTTCGCAGCCGACACCAGCAGTGCGCCGAGCGCGACCCAGATGCAGTCCGTGGCGAATACGCTGAACACGATCTGGAACTACGAGACCACCGGGTGCGGCAATCTCACCCAGACCACCACCACCCAGATCGGCGGCGGTGCGGCCTATCTGTATTCGAGCCACATCACCGACGGCATGCTGCTGCGCCTGAACAACGCGCCGCCCTCGTTCGCCTACTTCGCGGGCTGGAATGCGGGCCCGCTCGCCAGCGGCAGCAGCGTGCTGGCGATTCATCACCCGAACAGCGATTCGAAGAAAGTCTCGGGCGGACAGACCATCAGCTTCGACGCGTCGCAGACCGAGGTGGGCTGGCTCACCGGCACCACCGAAGTCGGCAGCAGCGGTTCCGGACTGTTCACGCTGAATGCCCGCGGCGAGTACGTGCTGCGCGGCGGTCTGTTCGGCGGCTTCGCGTCGTGCGGCAATACGGGCTCGCTGGCCAACAGCCAGAACCGCGATTACTACTCGCGTCTCGATGTCGACATCGCGAGCATCCGGACCTGGCTCGAACCGCAGCCGACGCCGCTCAACGGCAATCGTCCGCGGCTGCGGGCGCGCACCGCGGCGAAACCGGCGACGGATGCCCCGATCACGACGACGCGCGCGAACGACGAACGCGACGCCATCGTACCGCGCGGCGCGAAACGCAAGTGATCGCCGCAGACGGACGCGGCGCATGACGGTTGATCGCGCGCGGTGAGCACCTCGCCGCGCCCCCTCGGCCTGTGGTCCGCGATCGCGCTGGTCGCGGGCAACATGATCGGCAGCGGCGTGTTCCTGTTGCCGGCCTCGCTCGCGCGGTTCGGCGCGCTCAGCCTGTACGGCTGGGCGATCACCCTCGGCGGCGCGCTGCTGCTGGCATTGACCTTCGCGCGCCTCGCCGGGCGCGGCGCGCACGCGGGCGGGCCGTATGCCTACGCGCGCGAAGCGTTCGGCGACACCACCGGTTTCGTCATCGCCTGGAGCTACTGGATCTCGATCTGGTGCGCGAACGCGGCGATCGCCGTGGCCTTCGCGGGCAGCCTCGGCAGTCTGTTCCCGGGCCTCGTCGCCACCCCGCTCCGCGGCGCGGCGCTCGCGCTGGGCGCGCTGTGGCTGTGCGCCGGGATCAATCTCGCCGGCGTCCGCGAAGCGGGCCGGATCCAGGTCGTCACCACCGTGCTCAAACTGTTGCCGTTGCTGGTGTTCGGCGGCATCGCGATCTGGCTGATCGAACCCGCGCATCTGCAGACATCGACCGTCGTCGCGGACGACGGGACGCCGCTGTCGATGGCCGCGACGGTGCACGCCACGGTCGCCCTGACCCTGTGGGCCTTCCTCGGCCTGGAAGCGGCGACGATCCCGTCCGGCGCGATCCACGACGCTGAACGCACGATTCCGCGCGCGACACTGATCGGCACCCTGCTCGCCGGCATCGCCACCATCCTTGCCTGCACCGCGGTGCTGGGCCTGCTGCCGGCGGAGATCGCCGCGAAGTCCACCGCGCCGATGGCCGATGCCGCCGGCGCGCTGTGGGGCCCCCACGCCGCGACCGGGATCGCGATCGTCGCCGCGATTTCCTGCTTCGGCGCGCTCAATGGCTGGGTGCTGCTGTCGGCGCAGTTGCCGATGGCCGCGGCGCAGGACGGCCTGTTCCCGCGTGCGTTCGCGTCGCTCGACGGCAATGGCACGCCGCGCGTGGGCGTGCTCGCCAGCACCGCGCTGGCCAGTCTGCTGGTCGTCGCCAACTACACCGATTCGCTGGTGAAGGTCTTCACCTTCTCGATCCTGCTTTCCACCGCGGCCACGCTGCTGCCGTATGTCTTCAGCAGCGCCGCGTGTCTGAAGCTCGGTCGACGCGGTCGCGTCGTCGCTGCACTCGCGCTGCTCTACAGCCTGTACGCGCTGATCGGCACCGGGTCCGAAGCGCTGCAGTGGGGTGCGGTGCTGGTGGTGGTCGGGTTGCCCTTGCGCTGGCTCTGGCACAGGCATCCGAACCGCTGATGGCCTCTCCCGCACATGTCGACGATCTCGTGCGCATCGGCGCCGGCATCGCGTTCACGGTCTGTCTGGCGGTGCTGGCGCATTGGCGGATCAGGCATTTCCTGCTGGCGTCCGCCCTCGCCGGCGCCACGGCCTCCGCCTGGCTGCAGATCCTGCTGGGCATCGTGTACGACGACTTCAGCCCCGCGTCGGTGTTCGGCTTCATCAACGGCGGCGTGCAGTATTTCGCGCTCGCGGCCCTGATCGGCGTTCCGTTCGAAAAACGTCGACGACGACGGCAGGACTGAGCCGACGCGTCACAACGCCGGCGGCCCCGCGGCCACGATCTGCGGTTCGGGCGGAAGCCGCGTGCGCGAGACTTCCCACCACCACAGCAGGAAACCGGCGAAGGTGAAGCCTGCGGCGGCGAGCGCGAGCCACATCGGCTGGTGACTGATCATCGGCGACAGCACGCCCGCGACCGCCGATTGCACGATCAGGCTGGTGAAGGCCTGCAGCGACGACGCCGCGCCGCGCTGTCGCGGGTACATGTCGAGAATGGCGAGGGTCAGGATCGGGAACACCAGCGAGATGCCGAGCGCGTTGATCGCCATCGGCACGACCGCCAGTGGCACCGACGGCTGCGGCGCGAACAGGTTGTAGGCGATGTTCAGCAGTCCGGCGAACCCGCAGACCGCGAATCCCGTTCCGGCGAGCCGGGTGCCGTTCACCCGGCCGGCCGCACGGCCCGACAGGAACGAACCGGTGACCATGCCGGCGATGGTCGGCACGAAGAACCAGCCGAACTGGTCTTCGCCCAGACGCAGATGATCGAGCACGAACGTCGGCGCCGAGGCGATGTACAGGAACAACGCCGCGAAATTGAACGCGCCGGCAGCGGCGAAGCGCTGGAAACGCCGGTTCAGCAGCATGTAGGCGTGACCGCGGAGCAGTTGCTTCGGCGAGGGCCGGAATCGAGCTTCCGGCGGATGGGTTTCGCGCAGCCCGATCGCGACGCCGACGATCATGATCAGCGCGAACAGCACCAGGAACCAGAAGATCGCGGGCCAGCGCTCCCAGCCGAGGATCCAGCCGCCGAGGATCGGCGCCAGCGCCGGCGCGATGCCGAAGATCATCGACACCTGGCTCATCAGGCGCTGCGCGTAATCGCCCTGGAACACATCGCGGATCACGGCGCGGCCGACGATCAGGCCGACACCGGCGGACATGCCCTGCAGTACCCGGAACGCGAGCAGCATCGGCAGGCTGGTGGCGAGAGCGCAGCCCACGGAGGCCAGACCGAACACCGCGAGACCGCCGAGGATCACCCGTTTGCGCCCGACCGCATCCGACAGCGGACCATGGATCAGGCTCATCAGGGCATAGGCGAGCAGATACGCGCTGATCGTCTGCTGCATCTCGACCTTGTCGGCGCCGAACTGCGCACCGATCTGCGGAAACGCCGGAAAAATGGTGTCGATCGAGAACGGCCCGATCATCGCCAGGCCGCCGAGGATCAGGGCGAGGCGCGAACGGGCGACCGGCGGGGACGACGTGTGCATCGGGCCTCGGCCTGAGCGGACAAGCCGGGCATGTTACGCGGCCCGGGCGCGTCCGTCCCGGGCCGTCCACCGCTCCGGGCCCGGCGCCGATCGGGCTATAATCCGCCGACACGGTGGGAGAAGCGGGTCCGTCCTCGTCCGGACCCCGCTGCCGAAGGCGCAAACGCCCGGAATCGCTCAGGCTGAATACCGCCGTGGTCCGAAAACTCTGGAGAGATCGGCCGCCCACCGCGACACGGGCAGCGCCGGCGCCGAAGGGGCAAGAGGCATGTCGTGGGAGCGTTCCTCCCCCCGCTTCCGCGGAGCGTGCTTCCAAACTCTCAGGCAGAAGGACAGAGGGGCGCCCATCGGCCTGCCGCCGATGGATCGCGACGCCCTTCCCGCGGCCGATGCCGCGCCAGACGATGCCCATCCATGTCCACGACTCCGGTTTCCCGCGGTTCCCTGCACGCCGTCACCCTGCGCGAGCTCGAACACCACACCGCCTTTCTCGAACGCCACATCGGCCCCAACGACACCGAAATCGCGCACATGCTCGGCGTCGTCGGCCAGGATTCCCTGGAAGCGCTGACCGACGCCATCGTCCCGGCCAGCATCAAGTCGGCCACGCCGCTGGCGTTGCCCGAAGCGGTCACCGAAGTCGAAGCGCTCGCGAAGATCCGCGCCATCGCCCAGCGCAACCGCGTGTTCCGTTCGTTCATCGGCCAGGGTTATTACGGCACCCATACGCCGAACGTCATCCTCCGCAACATTCTGGAGAATCCGGCGTGGTACACGGCCTACACGCCGTACCAGGCCGAGATCTCGCAGGGCCGCATGGAAGCGCTGATCAACTTCCAGACCATGTGCGCCGATCTCACCGGCATGGAGATCGCCAACGCCTCGCTGCTGGATGAGGGCACCGCCGCCGCCGAGGCCATGACCCTCGCCAGGCGCTCCTCGAAATCGAAGTCGAACGTGTTCTTCGTCTCCAGCGGCGTGCATCCGCAGACGGTCGAGGTCCTGAAGACCCGCGCCGAGCCGATGGGCATCGCGCTGGCCTTCGGCGACGACGCCGAGGCCGCGGCGACCGACAGCTTCGGCGTGCTGCTGCAGTACCCGGACACCTTCGGCGACATCCGCGATTACCGCTCCGTGGCCGACGCCGTGCATGCGCGCGGCGGTCTGGTCGCGGCCGCCACCGATCTGCTCGCCCTGACCCTGATCGCCGCGCCCGGCGAATGGGGTGCGGACATCGTCGTCGGCAATTCTCAGCGTTTCGGCGTGCCGTTCGGTTTCGGCGGCCCGCATGCGGCGTTCATGGCCTGCCGCGACGCCTACAAGCGCTCGATGCCGGGTCGCCTGATCGGCGTCTCCGTCGATGCCGAGGGCAAGCCGGCCTATCGCCTCACCCTGCAGACCCGCGAACAGCACATCCGCCGCGAGAAGGCCACGTCGAACATCTGCACCGCGCAGGTGCTGCTGGCGGTGATGGCCTCGATGTACGCCGTCTACCACGGTGCCGAGGGGCTGACCCGCATCGCCCGCCGCACCCACCGCCTCACCGCTATCCTGGCGGCCGCGCTGCGCAAGGAAGGCGTGCACGTCGGCGCGACCTTCTTCGACACCCTGCACATCACCGGCATCGACGCCGAGGCGGTCCACGCCCGCGCCCGCGCCGAAGGCATCAATCTGCGGCGCATCGATGCGCGCAGCCTCGGCATCAGCCTCGACGAAACCACCACCCGCGACGACGTGGCCGCGCTCGCCGCGCTGTTCGGCGCCGACGCCAGCGACATCGACGGCCTCGATCTCGACACCCATGACGCGCTGCCGGAAGCGCTGCTGCGCACGAGCGCGTTCATGACCCATCCGGTGTTCAACACCCACCACAGCGAGCACGAGCTGCTGCGTTACCTGCGCGCGCTGGCGGACAAGGATCTGGCGATGGACCGGACCATGATTCCGCTGGGCAGTTGCACCATGAAGCTCAACGCCACCGCGGAAATGATCCCGGTGACCTGGCCCGAATTCGCGAACATCCATCCGCTGGCGCCGGCCGCGCAGGCCGAAGGCTATCGCCAGCTGATCGACGAACTGGAAGCGATGCTGGTCGAATGCACCGGCTACGACGCGGTGAGCCTGCAGCCGAACTCCGGCGCGCAGGGCGAATACGCGGGCCTGCTCGCGATCCGCGCGTATCACCAGTCGCGCGGCGAAGGCCATCGCGACATCTGCCTGATCCCGGAATCCGCGCACGGCACCAACCCGGCCTCCGCGCAGATGTGCAACATGCAGGTGGTGGTGACCAAGTGCGACGCGAACGGCAACGTCGACGTCGAGGACATCCGCCGCAACGCCGAAAAATATTCCGACCGCCTCGCCGCACTGATGATCACCTACCCGTCCACGCATGGCGTGTTCGAGGAAGACGTGGTCGAGATCTGCGGGATCGTGCACGCGCACGGCGGCCAGGTGTACACCGACGGCGCCAACATGAACGCCCTCGTCGGCGTGGCCAAGCCCGGCAAGTGGGGCTCGGACGTCTCGCACCTCAACCTGCACAAGACCTTCTGCATTCCGCACGGCGGCGGCGGCCCGGGCGTCGGCCCGTGCGCGGTGAAGTCGCATCTGGCGCCGTTCCTGCCGAAAACCTTCGGCGGCGAAGGCGCGGTGGGCATGGTCAGCGCCGCATCGTTCGGTTCGGCCTCGATCCTGCCGATCAGCTGGATGTACATCACGATGATGGGCGCCGCCGGTCTGCGCCGCGCCACCCAGGTCGCGCTGCTCAACGCGAACTACGTCGCGAAGCGTCTGGCACCGCATTACAAGACGCTGTACACCGGCCGCAACGGCCTGGTCGCGCACGAATGCATCCTCGATCTGCGCCCGCTGAAGGATGCGACCGGCATTTCCGCCGAGGATGTGGCCAAGCGTCTGATCGACTTCGGCTTCCACGCCCCGACCCTGAGCTTCCCGGTCGCCGGTACGCTGATGGTCGAACCGACCGAATCCGAATCGCAGCACGAGCTGGATCGCTTCATCGACGCGATGATCCAGATCCGCGACGAGATCCGCGCGATCGAGGACGGTCGTCTGGATCGCGAGGACAATCCGTTGAAGCACGCGCCGCACACCGCGACGATGGTCGCCGGCAGCGAGTGGACTCACGCTTATCCGCGCGAACTGGCCGCGTTCCCGCTGCCGGTGCTGAAGCAGCAGAAGTACTGGTCGCCGGTCGCCCGCGTCGACAACGTCTACGGCGACAAGAACGTGATGTGCGCCTGCATCCCGGTCGACGCGTACAAGGAAGAAGAAGCGGAGGCCTGAGTCCGACCCTCCGCCACCATCGACCACGATCCGGAAAGAAGCCCCGCGATGCGGGGCTTCTTCTTTCGGCGGCGAAAAAATGCGGCCATCCATGGCCGCGATCGCGGGCCCTCGGGCCCGTCATCCGCCCCGTCCTTCGGGCGATCAACACATCCGGCGCGACACGCGTCCGACGATCAGCGCTCTTCGACCGGGTCCGCCGGCACCGGGTCGAGCGTGTTCGAACACTTCTGGCACTGGAACCACAGGCCCTGCGAGACGGTGTAGCCGTTCAGGGTGGACAGGATCGTGCCCGGGCCGGTGAATTTGGCCCATGCGCCACTGCCGTAGAGGGTCTTGCACACCTGATCGGCAGCATGGAAGGCCACGTAGTAGTGGGGGTTGGCGACCCCGGACGGCACCGTGTGGGTCACCCACCAGTTGTTGAGTTGCACCGGGCTGAGGTACTGACCCGGTCCCACGTTCACGACTTTCCCCGGCCAGCACGGCGGCACCGCCTGCGCGGTCGACACGCAGCCCACCGCCAGCAGCACCGACAAGACCAAACGCTTCATCGCTCCCTCCTTCCGACGTTCGTTGATTGCATGCCCGTCGTCGACGGGCACCTCGGCTTCCGACCGAACAGGCCGGAAACGCCGTCGTCGTGACGGCGCCGACGCAGTCTTGGGCAGCGGCGCGGCGACGGGAAGCGACTCCCGGGAAAACGTCCCCGAATCTTCCCGCGATCGTCCACGGATGGTCGGAATTCCGCCGCGACGACGGGCACGGGACGCGATCCGGACCGAACCGCTGCGACGGCAGCGCAATCCGGCGACGATCGATCGACGCGCATCCGGGCGATGCCGACCCGGCACCGGGTCCCGCGATCATGACGATCCCGTGACGACAACCTGCTAGATTAAGCGGCGGCAATCCCGCGAACCGGTCCGGGGATGGATCGGACGCTGCTGGTCCACGCCTGCAGGGATCGCACGCTCACACATCCAGACTCTCGGGGGAGAGACCAGCATGCCCGCACGCGCGACGCTCCGCGCCAACCGTCTTTGCATCGCCCTGATCGCCGCGCTGGCCCTGCCGGCCGCCGCCCAGGACACCGACACCACCCGCGGAACCGCCGAGAAGGTCGACACCCTCGACCGCATCGCGGTCACCGGCACCCGCATCCGGCGCGCCGAAGCGGAAGAAGCGCTGCCGATCACGTCGTTTTCCAAGGCGGAAATCGACCAGTTGGGCATCACCTCGGCGGAACAACTGCTGATGACGCTCAACATCTCCGGCAACGGCTCGGACAATCTGGCCAGCAACGCCGGCATCGTCAACGAAGAGCAGCGCGGCAACAACGGCGTCTCCGGCGCCAACCTGCGCGGCCAGGGCGCGGACGCGACCCTGGTGCTGCTCAACGGCCGGCGCGTGGCGACCCACGGCCTGAAGGGCCGCGCGGTGGATCTGAATTCGATCCCGTTCGCCGCCATCGACCGCGTCGAAGTGCTGCGCGACGGCGCGTCCGCGATCTACGGCACCGATGCGATCGGCGGCGTGATCAACTTCATCACCCGGCGCGATTACCAGGGCCTCGAAGCCTCGGCGTTCGTCGATGTCACCGAGGCGGGCGGCGGCGACACCTATCGCACCAGTCTGCTGTTCGGTCACGGCGATCTCGACAACGACGGCTGGAACGCGTTCGGCACGCTCAGCATGAAACGCAACACGATCCTGCGCGGCAGCGATCGCGATTTCTCCGATACGTTCCAACCCGATCGCGGCCTGTCGCCGGACACGCGCGGCACTCCGTTCGCGACCGTCTTCAGCCTGGGCAGCAGCGGCGTGGGCGCCAGCGGCCTGCTGCGCAACGGCGTCCTCGATCCGGCCGGCGGCACCACCCGCCTGACCGCGGTGAACATCTTCAATCTGCCCGGCGCGGCGGGCTGCGAAGCGGCCGGTCCGAACATGGGGCCCTACGCCTACCGGCTGTGGAATTCGCCGGCCTCGCGCTACGCCTGCGCCTGGGACTACCCGGCCGCCGCGGTGATCCAGCAACCGCAGGACAGCGTCGACTTCGTCGGTCGCGCGACCTACCGTCTGGGCACCGCGCACGAGGCCTATGTCGAGCTCACCGCCTCGCGCGTCGACGTCGCCAAGACCTTCGAACCGAACCAGATCTCGTCCAGCACCTCGACCGCCGCCACCGCGATGGGACCGAGCACCTGGTATCCGCTCAACCCGACCACCCAGACCACGTACGACGCCGTCTACAACGCGCTGTCGGGGTATTTCGGCGCCGGCCAGCTCAACTACGGCGCGCCGATCGCCTATCGCTGGCGCTGCCTGCCCTGCGGTCCGCGCCAGATCGAAACCCGCACCGATGCCTATCGCCTCGTCGCCGGCATCGGCGGCATCCTCGAAAGCGGCCCGTTCGACGACTGGAGCTACGACATCGGCCTGACCCGCGCCAGCAGTCAGTCGGAATCGACGCTCGGCAGCGGTTTCCACTACACCGACGCGCTGCGCGCGGCGCTGGGCAGCGGCGTGATCAATCCCTTCCTCGCGCCGGGACAAAGCCAATCGCCCGCGGCGATGGCCGCGCTGGCGGCGGCTTCGGCGCAAGGCGTGAAACTCTACGGCGGCGAGTCGGTGGTGACCTCGCTGGATGCCTCGATCTCCGGCGACCTCGGCTTCTTCCGTCTGCCCGGCGGCAACGTCGCGATGGCGGCCGGCATCGATCTGCGTCGCGAGGAATTCCTGTTCGAAGGCGACCAGCGCACCAACCGTCGGCCGGTGTTCAACGCACCGTTCGACGACGCCAACGCGCTGGACAACGTGCGCCGCGACATCAAGGCGGTGTATCTGGAATTCCGGCTGCCGGTCTTCTCGAACTTCGACCTCAATCTGGCCGGCCGCCACGACCGCTACAGCGGTTTCGGCGGCACCACCAATCCGAAGGTCTCGTTCAAGTACCGGCCGTTCGAATGGCTGCTGTTCCGCGGCGCCTACAGCACCGGCTTCAAGGTGCCCAGCTTCAACCAGTTGTTCAACGGCGTCAGCGAAGTGCAGTACACCGGCCAGGACCTGGCCGACCCGAGCACCTGTCCCGACGGCGTGGCGCGACCGAACGTGGCCGGTTGCGAAGTGATCCGCCCGGTCGAGATCTTCGGCGGCAAGACCGATCTGACGCCCGAGGAATCGACCCAGAAGAGTTTCGGTCTGGTGTACGCGCCGATGGACCGGTTCAACATCGCGCTGGACTGGTGGGAAATCGAACGCGAGAACACGATCCGCTCGGCGCCGCGCGACGTGCTGATCCGCTACTACGACCTGTTCCAGGACAACTGGATCCGCGACGCGAACGGCGACGTGGTGGCGATCGACCGCCGCTTCATCAACTCCGGCGGCAGCCTGATGCGCGGCATCGAACTCGACGCCAACCTCGGCGGCGAACTGGCCGGCGGCCGCTGGAACGTGAACCTCAACGGCAGCTACATCCACCAGTTCCACACCAAGGCGCTGGAAGCGCTGCCGTACTCGGGGAATCTCGTCGATCGCTACGTGCGCTACTTCAACCTGCCGATCTCCTGGAAGCACACGCTCAACATCAACTATTCCCGCGGCGACTGGTCGCACAGCCTCGTGCAGATCCATCGCGACGGCTACCAGGACGAACCGCCGGCGAGCGTCGCCAACGGCAGCTTCATCCCGTCCGACTGGAAACCGCGCGTCGACGGCTACACGACCTACAACTACAGCGTGACCTGGACCGGGATCAAGGACCTCAAGCTGGCGTTCGGCATCAAGAATCTGCTCGACCAGGATCCACCGTTCACCGCGCACATGAACGATTTCGCCGCGGGTGCCTCGTGGGAACCCCGCATCGCCGACCCGCGCGGACGCGCCTACACGCTGCTGGTCGAATACACGTTCCGCTGACGGACGCGGGCCACGCGCCCGCGCGCCGCACACTTCGCGACACGACACGGGCCCCGCGTGCGGGGCCCGTGCTTTTCATCCGACCAGCGTCATGCGACCGGCATCATTCGGTGAGCACTCCCGGATCGAAGTCGAAGCCGTTGCCGATGTCGGCCAGGCACGGCATCGGCTTCGCCGCCAGCCGCAACGTGCGCGTCTTCGACGGCGTGTCCGATTCCATGTTGCCAAGCTCGACCGTCGCGCGACGTGCCGGGTAATTCGCGCTGATCGTGGTCATCTCGCCGCTGGCGCGATGCATTTCCGTGCGGTCATAGCCGATCATCCGGAAGCAACCGTCCTGCTGGCGGAAGGTGAACGTCGTGCCGCTGGTGTACCACGTGCCCGCACTGGCCCACGCGTGCAGGTTCACCGAGAACGCGCCGCGCTGCACGGTGACACCACCATCACCATCGAGGTAGTCGTCCATCACCGGATTGTCCGGCCGCGGCACCAGCGCGTGGTCCTCGGCCGCGAGCCGGTAACCGTCGGCCTGCGCGAGCAGCACCGCGAGCATGCGCGGATTGGTGTGGTGAGTTCAACTCCGATTCGCAACGGTCTTGGTTTCCCTCGTGAATATGGCGAGGGGCGTACGGAAGGCTAACGTTTTGCGTGGCCGGGTGTTGAGCCGATTCTCGATCCAGCGCAGTCGCTCGTCGGTGACCGTGGCGAAGTCCAGCTTGCGCGGCAGGTAGCGGCGAGTCAGGCCATTGGCGTTCTCATTGCTGCCCCGCTGCCAGGCAGCATAGGCGTCGGCGAAGTAGAAGTCGGCCCTCAACGCCGACTCGATCAACCGGTGCCCGGCAAACTCCTTGCCGTTGTCGGCCGT
>JAYRSY010000036.1:0-32916 GCA_041919915.1 Lysobacteraceae bacterium | reverse complement strand
CCCTCGCCGGCATCAGCCTTCCCTGTTACGATTCGGGTCTTGCCCGCCACCAGCCGGCATTGGTCCCGGAGAGCCCCTGAATGACCCGTCTGCTCGAGATCCTGATTTCCCTGGCGATCGTCGCCGCGCTGTTCCTCATCGTCGGCCTCGTGCTGCCGTCCAGTCGTTATCTGGTCGAGCGGGTCGAAACGAACCGCAAGCTGACCATCGTCTACGACACGCTGAACAACTTCAGCCGTTTCAAGGATTGGAACGCGATCCCGCTGCGTGATCCCAAGATGGAAACCCGCATCTCCGGTGCCGCATCCGGCGTCGGTGCCGAGTTCCACTACAACTCGACGAAGTCCGAAGTCGGCAGCGGCACCTGGAAGATCGTCGAGAGCGTGCCGAACGAACTGATCGCGATCCAGATCGACAACGATCGTCAGGGCAAGGACAAGCGCACCGAATTCAAGCTCAAGCCGACCGGCAAGAACAACCGCAACGTCGAGATCACCCAGACCTACAAGGTCGATTACGGCTGGAATCTCGTCGGTCGTTACGCGGGGCTCTACGTGCGCAGCCACGTCGGCGACGACATGAAGTACGGTCTGGCCAAGCTCAGCAACATGCTGGCCTCGATCCCGAACATCGACCACACCGTCTACGGCGAGAAGCTGACCGGTCTCGCGGTCACCGACGTTCCGGCCGAACACCTGCTGTTCGTGCCCGCCGGCACCCTCGAGTTCGACGATGAAGTCATCGAGAAGTCGATGCGCGCGAACATGGAGTGGATCAACCGCACCATGGCTGCGAACGGTCTGGTCGCCGCCGGTCCGATGCGCATCGTCACCAGCGAGCAGGGCCGCGAAACCTACACCTTCGACGTCGCCCAGCCGGTGCGCAAGGCCGATACCGCCGCCGCGGCATCGACCGCCGCCACCGAGATGACCGG
Source organism: Lysobacteraceae bacterium (assembly GCA_041919915.1). Taxonomy (GTDB): domain Bacteria; phylum Pseudomonadota; class Gammaproteobacteria; order Xanthomonadales; family Xanthomonadaceae; genus Lysobacter_I. The sequence continues at coordinate 31,982 of JAYRSY010000036.1, read as the reverse complement.
TCTGAGCCTGCAGGGCCCGGTGAAGTACCAGCTGATCCCCGCCCGTCGTGCGGTCAGCGGCAAGTTCATCGGCTACGTCCGCGAGCTGGAGAACGTGCGCAACGCGCTCCGCGCCTGGTCCGCGCCGCGCGGTTACGAGATCACCGACCGTCCGTACGAGGTCTACGACAGCGGCATCGACGGCGCCTTCAAGGAAGACGGGCAGTTCACCGCCTACTGGGCGATCAAGTAAACCGCCGCGGACGACATGTCCGTGACGACATCGCACCATGCCGAAGCGCCGCGTCCTGCGGCGCTTCGCGTTTGCGGCACCGGCGCATGACCTCGCGCACGCCGCAACGCGCGCTGGTCGCGCTCGGCGCCGTCTTCGCGGCCGCGGGCGTCGCCTTGTCGGCCTATGCGGCCCATGGCGCGGAGGCGGTCGCCCGCGCCAATCTGCAGTCGTCCGCACTGTTCGCGTTGCTGCATGGCATCGCGCTGGCCGTCTTGCCGCGACAGACCGCGAGCCGGCCGGGTCTGATCGCGCTGATGGCGCTGGCGCTCGGTACGGCGCTGTTTTCGGGCTCCTTGGCGGCGGCGCATTTCTTCGGATGGCCGACCCGGCTCGCGCCGGCCGGCGGCATGCTGCTGATCGGTGGCTGGCTGGTGTACGCTGCGGACGCCCTCCGCCGCTGAGATCCACCGGATGCCGAGATTCGCCCGCGGTTTCGACACCGCCGCCGCCGCCGAACATCTCGCCCGGCGCGACCGCAAGCTCGGGACCTGGATGAAACGGATCGGACCGATCGATCCGGATCCGCGTTGGCGCAAACCCTTCGACCCTGTCGATGCGCTGGCACGCGCGATCCTGTATCAACAGCTCAGCGGCAAGGCCGCGGCGACGATCGTGGGGCGCGTCGAGGCGGCGATCGCCAGCGACCGCTTCCATCACGACACGCTGGGGCGCTGCGACGACGCGACCATCCGCGCCTGCGGGGTCTCGGGCAACAAGCTGCTGGCGCTGCGCGATCTCGCGCTGCGCGAATCGCGCGGCGAGATTCCCGACCTGCGACGGATGTCGACGATGGACAACGACGCCATCGTCGATGCGCTGGTGCCGGTGCGCGGAATCGGGCGCTGGACGGTGGAGATGATGCTGATGTTCCGCCTCGGCCGGCCCGACGTGCTGCCGATCGACGATCTCGGCGTGCGCAAGGGCGCGCAGCGGGTCGATCGTCTGGACGACATGCCGACGCCGAAGGCGCTCGCCGAACGCGGCGAGCGCTGGGGGCCGTATCGCACCTACGCGAGTCTGTATCTCTGGCGGATCGCGGATTTCGCGGCACAGACGAAAACGCCGACCAAACGCTCGCAGGACTGAAGGCCCGCGAACGGGCGCCGGTTCATCCGCTGCGCCGTGCGGAGAGCCCCCAATCGGCGAGATAGTCCTTCAGTTTCCTGCGCTTGAAGTAGCGTATCGACAGCGATCGCGTATCGGTTTCGGTCGGTGCGTAGCCCAGCGCCTCGGCGACGGCGAGCGTGTCCGGGTAATCCATCACCTTGCGCCAGTCGTCGGAGGGCGTCCGGAAGCGGAAACGATCTGTGTGCTGTCCGCGCTGCCCGTCCAGTTCCGGGCGATGCGGCAGGCCGCAGAACGCGGCGAGATGCGACAGGGCATCGGCGTCCGGAGCGAACATCTCCTCGTAGGACATTCGCAGCCAGGGGATATCGGGTCGGGCGCGGCGCAGGTCGAGCGCATAACGATGGAGCTCGGTCCACCAGAACAGGCACTTCTCGTAGCCGGACATCTCCGGCCAACGCAGTTGCAGCGATGCGTTCAGACAGCCGGCATCGAACGGGGTCAGCGCACCCTCGCGGATCCAGTCGTCGCGCTCATAGACCTGGTGCGTCGCCATCGAGAACGCGGTGTTCACCGGATGCCGGGTGAGATGCACGATGCGCATCCGTCCCTCCAGTGCCTCGTACAGCCACGGCAGCGCGGCGAATGCAGGCCATCCGGCCTCGAAATACGGGCGATGCACGAGTTCGGCGCGGATGCGTTCGACGTGTGCGGCGACGGCGGGGATCCGGTCGAGGGCGGCGAGCGCATTGGGGGCCGCGCGGAAGAAACGTCGTGGCTGGTAGTCGGTCTGCAGCGGTTCGTGCTCCGCGGCGATCGCATCGCCGTAACAGGTCCGCATCGCTTCATGCAGCCACTGCGTGCCGCATCGTCCGGTGGAGAGCACGAAGATCGCGTCGTGGTTCATGGCGCTGGAGTCCGGGCGGGGTCACCGCCAACGCACCCGTGAGCCTCGTCGTTGACGCGATCCCTCGCCGCGTACAGGCGAGATTCACGAAAAAACGCGGTATGTGTCACGCAACGCGTGATGTCGCGCGCGCTCGGGATGACGCGATGTCGCGGTGTCCGTCTTCAGTGCGGCGTCGTGCTGCCGTGGTCGTCGCGTCGACGAGCCATGCGTCGACGCTTCCAGTCCAGCGCAGGCCGTTCGATCAGGAACCACGACAGCGCCGCGCAGACCAGCGCGAGCGCGCTCGCGACGAGGATGTTCGTGAAGACCGTGGTCGCGCCGGCGACGAAGGCGAGCTGCTGCATCGGCCAGCCGTACAGATAGAGTCCGTAGGACAGATCGGTGCGTTCGATGACCGGCAGGCGCGGCAGCAGCGCGAGGCAGAACGTGCCGTAGACCACGGTCGCGAAATAGGCCGGTGCGAATCCGATGCTGCCTCGGGTCACGGCCGTCAGTGCCAGCAGTGCCGCCAGCGCCCACCACGACAGACGGATGCGCGCGCGCCAGGTCCACATCAGGGTGCCGGTGATGAAGAACGCGGTGACCCAGATCAGGTAGGCCAGATGCTCGGGCAGCGGCGCGCGCAACCAGGCGTAGCCGCAGGCGCCGGCCATCGCCAGCGCCCACGCCGGAAGATAGCGTCGCGGCGCGAGCATCCCGCAGGCACCCGCCAGCAACAGTGCGAGATACAGTCGGCCTTCGATCGGCAGCGTCCACAGCGAGCCGTTGACCGCGGTGCGCGGCAGCGACTCGAACACGCCCGGCAACCAGAACTCCGCGCGCCACAGGCTGGCGTTGGCCCACAGATAACGCCAGGTCGTGCCGGTCCAGTAATGCGCCGCGACGCTCAGCGCAGGTCCGAGCACGAACACGGTCAGCACCACGCAGACGATCAGCGCCGGATAGATCCGCAGCGCGCGGGCGACGATGAAATCGCGCCAGCCGTTGCGCGCCAGGCTCGCGGCGACCAGGAAGCCGCTGATCGCGAAGAACACGTCGACCGCGAAGGCGCCGGCCGATTTCGCCAGGATCAGGCGCGCGAAGTGATCGTGGCCGGTGGTTCCGGTGATCGCCCAGGCGTGGCTGTAGATGACCAGCCACGCCGCGATCAGACGGATCAGATTGAAATGATTGCGACCGCGGTGCCAGGCATCGAGCAGGGTCGGTCCCGGGAGTCGACTCATTCCTTCGGCTCGTCGGCCTTCAGTTCGATCGATGTCGAGAGCGTGAGCAGGACATCGCGCTCGGGTTCGTCGATCCGCGCTTCGATCCGGTAGACGCCGAGCGGATCCTCGGGCTCGAACCGGATCCGCACTTCGACCGGCGACAATTGCACGATGCCCGGTGGACCGGCGGGCTGGTTATGCGCCAGCGAGGTCTCTTCGGGATGCCCGTACTCGGTGCCGTCGGGCGCGAGGATGCGCAGATCGAGCATCGCCGGGCAGGCGACCTTGCCGGCGGCGATGTCCGCGTCCGATGCCTCCCGCGGCGCGCAGCCGGCGTACAGGATCAGGATCGACACGATATCGCCGCGGACCGCGGTGTCGGTGGTCGTCAGCGTGGGCGCATGCTCGGTCGGCGTGCCGTACCACGCATCGTGGAAACGCTTCGACTCGGCTTCGGTGGCGATCTTCAGCATCGCGCCGAAGCCGCCCGCATGCTGTTGCGACGGCGTGTCGTCGGCGATGCGTCCCTCGCGATCGCGCCATTGCGCCGCGGCATCGGGAGCGGCGAGGGCGGCCGCGAAGCACGCGACCAGCGCGGCGATGGACGATACGCGACGCATCATGCGCGGAGCTCCGGAGTCGGGTCGGGGTGGTGATACCAGTGCCAGGGTTCGTAGACGATGCCGTGCGGGTTGTCGCGCGGATAACTCATCACGAAGCCGTGGCCGCCGGCTTCGGCGCACAGCCACGCGAACGCCGCGGTACGCTCGAACGAGGTCTCCGCCGGCGGCTCGCCGGGGGTGCCGAGGTCGAGCGCGCGGCCGCCGTGATGCTGGCTGAAACCGGGCGCGGCGTTGACGGTCAGGATGTCGTCGACGCTGAGCCCGCGCGCGCGTTTGCGCGCGAAGATGCCCAACTGGTAGTCGTGGCTGCGATAGCCGGAGATCGCCTCCAGCACCACGCCGTCGCGCAGGGCGTGCGTGCGCAGCCGGGCCCAGGCGCGGGCGGTTTCGGGATGCAGCCAGAGCGGTCGGCGGTAGCGGTCGAACCCGGCGTGGGCCAACCACTGCGGTTCGGGCTCCAGCGGCAGGCCACTGCGGGCGGCGTAGTCGTCGGCGTCGAGTCCGAGCGCGTCCAGCCGATCGCGCAGCGCGTGCAGCGGCAATGCGGCCGGCGCGCGCGCGCCGGCGTGCGGCAGCGGAGCGTCGATCGCGTCCAGCGCCGCGTCGAGTCCCGGTTCGCGGTTCCAGCCCGGCGCCAGTCCGAGCCAGCCTTCGGGCCATTCGGCGGCCAGATAGCGCCCGTCGCGTTTGCGCCGCAGTACCCAGCGCGCGCGGGCCAGGCTGCGCGCGTCCTGGTTGCTGCGCGCGGTCAGCAGCCACGCCGGCCAGACTTCGACGGTGGCGCTGTTCAGCAGGATGCGGGGCAGGGGACGCATGCGCGACAGCTTATTGATCCCGGCGGGAAATGGTAGGGGCCCGCGGTTCCGGGCGATCGCTCAGCCCCGCCGGGCGTTCTGCGCCGCCGCATCGCGCAGCGCGTCGAGCAGCGCCTGCGGACGTTCCAGACTCAGCAGCAACAGGCGTCCGCAGCGTTCGCGCAGCACCAGGACCTTGGTCGTCGCGGTCAACAGCAGGAAGGCGCGGGAGCGATCGCGCAGCCGGAAGTGACCGGCACGGAAGCCGGGCATCGCGGTGCCGAAGGTGCGCAGCATCGGTCGCAGCGTCGTGGCCTCCGCGAGATCGACGATCCGTGACGCCTCCGCATCCAGGTCGGCGATGCGCACGCGGATGCCGTTGACGCCGCCCGTGACGCGCAGCAGATCGCCGTCGAGCACGACGCGCCTGCGCTGGAGCAGCCAGAGCATCACGCCGACCGCCAGCGCGACAGGAATCAGCATCCACCACAGACGCGGTTCCTCGCGGGCCGCGAATCCGAGGCCGACGATCGCTGCAGCAGCGCCGAGCACCGTCGGGATCAGGGCCCATCTCAGATCGGGCGGAACGATGGCGAATTCGCGATGCATGCGGTCATTTCTCCTTCCGCCCCTGCGCGCGGATCCAGGCGGCCACGTCGGCGATCAGTTCCGGCGCGACCTGTCCGGCCGTGCCGTAGTCCTGCAGCGTGCCTTCGCCGGGAATGCCGAGATGATTGAGCGTCTCGTACAGCTTGAAGGTCGCGCGGGGATCGTTGTGGAAAGCGTCCTTCCAGCGCTGCCAGTCGGCGTCGACCACCTGCAGATCGCGTGCGCCCTGCAGGAACAGCAGCGGTTGCTGCGTGGTCAGCGCTTCGGCGACCGGATCCACCGCTTCGATGCTCTTCCAGTACGCGGTCGGCATGCCCAGCGGCGCATCGGCACCGGAGACCTGTTCGCCGCGGCGGATCGCGGCGACGCGCGCGACGAGCTTCGCGAGTTCCGCGTTCTCGCTGTCGTCGGTCCTGCCGTCGTTGAGCACGGCCATGCGCCGGTTCTGTTCGATCAGGATGTCGAGCAGTGGCCGCGACGGTGCCGCAAGCAGGATCAGTCCGGCGATCGCGGGATCGCGGCTGCCGATCCGCGGCGCCATCATGCCGCCCTGGCTGTGGCCGAACACGTACACGCGCTTCGGATCGATGCCGGGCAGGGTCCGCAGGAGCGCGGTGGCCTTGACCGCATCGTCGGTGGTTTCGCGATCGATGTCGCCGCCGTCCGCGAACTGGCTCGGATGGGCCCGGGTGCGTTTTTCGTAGCGCAGCACCGCGATGCCGCGCTCGGCGAGACCGCGGGCGAGATCGAGGAAGGGTTTGTTCGGGCCGATGGTTTCGTCGCGGTCGTGCGGGCCGGAGCCGTGCACGAGTACGACGGCGGGGAAGGGGCCCTTGCCCTTCGGCAAGGCCAGCGTCGCCGGCAGCGGTGCTTCGGCGTCGCCGATCTGCAGATCGCGTTCGGCGTAGTTCGCGTCCGCAGGCACCGGGGGACTGGTCTTCGCGGTGTCCGCCGCCGCCGGCGCCAGCCGGAAGCCCGACAGCTTTCCGTCGCTTTCGAAGGCGAACAGCGCGTCGATGGTCGCGTTCTCGTAGCGCAGCGGAATCCGCACCAGACGGGTGCCGTCGCGGGTTTTCGTCTGCGCTTCGCCGCGTCCCCTGGCCGCGCCGACCTGGGTCGGCAATGCGGTCCAGATCGCGCCGAGTTGCGCCTCGCTCACCGCCGCGGTCATGGCCTCGTCGAAGCGTGCGCGGACCGCGGCGAAGTCGCCGGCGTCCATTGCATCGAGTACCGCGGTCGCGGCCTGCACGGGATCGAAATCGGCGGCGGTGCCGTTCGCGGCCGGCTCCGCAGTCTCCTGCGTCTCCTGAGTCTCCTGCGCGCGGGCGGGGATGGCGGTCAGCGCACCGAGGGCGATCAGCCCCGACAGCGCCGCGAGCCAAGCGATGCGCACAGGTTCCCGGACTTTGCCCGGCGCATGGCCGAGTCGGCGTTCGATCCTGCGGATCACGTGGATCATGGTGATTCTTCTCCGTTGGGGGTGTCCTGCGCCGCGGCGGAGTCGCCGGGCGGTTTGAGCCGCCCGGCCTTGCGCAGCGCATCGCGCAACACGTATTCGATCTGGGCGTTGAGGCTGCGCAGTTCATCGTCGGCCCAACGTTGCGTGGCCGCGAGGATCTCGGCGTTGATGCGCAGCGGATAGGCCTTCTTTTCCGACACGTTCCGATCCCGTCAGAACAGCGAAAGGGCCGCGCCGGCGGCGAGCAGCGCGGCGGACATCGCCGCCGCCATGCCGACGCGGCGCGAGGCGCCGCCGCCGGCGTGCAGACGACGATGCGCGAGGAACGTGATCAGCGCCGCCGCGGGGATGAGGGCCGCGAGTACGACGGCGCCGGAGTCGGTGGGGGTGGTCATGGGGGTTGCTCCTGTCGGGCTCAGTACAGCGAGCCGGTGTTGACGATCGGCTGGGTCGCGCGTTCGCCGCAGAGCACGACCAGCAGATTGCTGACCATCTGCGCCTTGCGCTCTTCGTCGAGGTTCACCACGCCGTTCTTCTGCAGTTCGGCGAGCGCCATTTCGACCATGCCCACCGCACCGTGCACGATCCGGGTTCGCGCGGCGATGATCGCGTTGGCCTGCTGGCGCTGCAGCATCGCCTGGGCGATCTCGGGCGCGTAGGCGAGATGGCTGATGCGCGAATCCAGCACCTTCACGCCGGCGTCGGTCAGACGCTCCTGCAATTCCTCCATCAGATGCCTGGAGACCTCGGCGGCGTGGCTGCGCAGCGCGAGCTGGCCGTCCTCATGCTGGTCGTAGGGGTAGCTGGTGGCCATCGTGCGCACCGCCGATTCCGACTGGATGTGCACGAAACTCTCGTAGTCGTCGACGTTGTACACGGCCTCGGCGCTGTCCACGACCTGCCAGACGATGACCGCGGCGATCTCGATCGGGCTGCCGTCCAGTTCGTTGACCTTGAGCTTGCTGCTCTCGAAATTGCGCACGCGCAGCGAGACCTTCTTCTTGCCGTAGAAGGGGTTGTTCCAGCGCAGTCCGTTGTCCTTGACGGTGCCGACATATTTGCCGAACAGGTCCAGCACCGCCGCCTGGTTCGGTTCGACCTTGTACAGACCCAGCATGAGGAAGAACGCGGCGATCACGATGACGATCCCGGCGATCCAGCCGAACGTGCCGTCCCGGGCGCTGCTGGCGATGAGGTAGGCGCCCAGGCAGACCGCCGCGAGCAGGATCAGCAAGGCAGGAATGCCGGGGAGCGAACGGGAGGGGTTCTCTTTCATGACGACGACTCGCTGGGAGGATGGGGTGCCATAATGTGATATCAAAAAGATATCATTTTATGCAATGCAGTTCCGACGAGCGGTCTTCCGCATTCGGCGAGTTTTCTGCAAGCCATTGATTTAAAATGGACACTTTCCCCGCGAGCCGACCGCCATGCGCATCAGTCCCGTCGCCGAATTCGGCACGCCGCTGTCTTCTTCCGCCGTCCGGGTGCTGCTGCTGGGGGCCGGCGAGCTGGGCAAGGAGGTCGCGATCGAACTGCAGCGGTTCGGCTGCGAGGTGATCGCCGCGGATCGTTACGCCGACGCACCGGCGATGCAGGTCGCGCACCGCAGCCACGTGCTGAACATGCTGGATGCGCAGGCCCTGCGCGATCTGATCGCCGATGAGCGGCCCACGCTGATCGTCCCCGAGATCGAGGCGATCCACACCGAAACCCTGGTGCAGCTGGAACACGAGTTCGCCGGTCGCGGCACCCACACCCGGATCGTGCCGACCGCCCGCGCCGCCCGGCTGACGATGGATCGCGAAGGCATCCGCCGGCTCGCCGCGGAGACGCTCGGCTTGCCCACCTCGCCCTACCGGTTCGTCGACACGCAGGAGGACTACCGCGCGGCGGTCGCCGAGATCGGCATTCCCTGCGTGGTGAAGCCGGTGATGTCGTCCTCCGGCAAGGGCCAGAGTCTGGTGCGCAGCGCGGAGGACATCGATCGGGCCTGGGACTACGCCCAGACCGGCGGCCGCGCCGGCGCAGGTCGCGTGATCGTGGAGGGCTTCATCGATTTCGATTACGAGATCACCCTGCTGACCGTGCGTCATGCCGGCGGCACCGATTTCTGCGACCCGGTCGGTCATCTGCAGCGCGACGGCGACTATCGCGAGAGCTGGCAGCCGCAGCCGATGTCGCCGGTCGCGCTCGAACGCGCGCGGACGATCGCGAAGACCATCACCGGGGATCTCGGCGGCTGGGGCCTGTTCGGTGTCGAGCTGTTCGTGAAGGGCGACGAGGTGTGGTTCTCGGAAGTCTCGCCGCGGCCGCACGATACCGGCCTGGTGACGCTGATTTCGCAGGATCTCAGCGAATTCGCGCTGCATGCGCGGGCGATCCTCGGGCTGCCGATTCCCGTCCTCCGCCACAACGGCCCTTCGGCGTCGTGCGCGGTGCTCGCGCACGGCCACGGCGTTCCGGTCTTCGAGGGCGTGGCCGAGGCGTTGCGTGCACCCGACACCGCGCTGCGGTTGTTCGGCAAACCCGTTGTCGAAGGTCATCGTCGCGTGGCGGTGACGCTGGCGCTCGGTACCGATATCGACGATGCCCGCGCGAAGGCGCGCGATGCCGCCGCGGCGCTGACGATCGAACTGCGATAGCACGGCTGCCGGGGCGGGAGGAACTGCTACGCTCCGCCGGTCACGTACAGGATCTTCCGCGATGAACGACACCAACGGCTACGCCGTCTTTTTCTTCCCGCAGGCGCTCGAAGCCCTGGGCGACCCGATCCGGCCGTTCCTGCAGGATGGCCCTGCCGGTCCGCATGTGGCCTGCACCACGATCGACACCGGCGGTGCCTTCATCGAGATGACGATCGAAGGCCGCACGCCGGAGGGCCGCGCGTTGTTGCTGGAACTGATGGTGCCCAGCGGAATGGTGCGGATGGTGGTCTCCACCCAGAGCGAGGGCATGTTCGGCTTCGGTCTGCGTGAAGCCGAACCGTTGCCCTCGGCGTTGCCGGTGATCGGCCCGACCGCGGAACCGGCGAACGCACCGTCGGAATCGCTGCCATCAACGGCGGAAGCGGCGCCCGGCGCGACCTGAGTCCCGCGCCGGCGCGGCGGATGCGCCGGCCTTCGCGTCAGTGCGGCTTCGGCGCCTGGCGGCGACCGCCGTGGTGGTTGCGCTGCAGCGGCTGCGGGACGCCCAGCAGATAGCCCTGGCCGTACTGGCAGCCCTGATCGATCAGGATCTCGCGCTGGCGTTCGGTCTCGATGCCTTCGGCGATGGTGTCGATGCCCAGGGTGATGGCCATCGCCAGGATCGCGCGGACCACGGCCAGACTCTCGGTGCTGGAATCGCCTTCGAGACCGGCGACGAAGCTGCGGTCGATCTTCAGGCCCTGGATCGGGAAACGGTGGAGATACGACAACGCCGAGAAACCGGTGCCGAAATCGTCCAGCAGGGCGGCGATGCCGTGATTGCGCAGGTCGCGCAGCACGCGCAGCGCGCGCGACGCGTCCTCGATCAGCGCGACCTCGGTGATCTCGATGCGCAGGCGACCGGGATCCTGGTCGGATTCGTCGAGCATGCGCAGCAGACGATCGGCGAAGTTGTCCGAGAGGAAGTGGCGCGGCGAGACGTTGATCGAGACGTAGCGCTCCGGGTATTCGCTCATCGAGGCGACGACATGCGCGTACATCAGCCAGTCGACCTGCTCGATCAGGGTGCTGTCCTCGCCGACGCCGATGAATTCCGATGGCATCAGCAGCCCGCGATGCTCGTGGTTCCAGCGCACCAGCGCTTCGTAACCGATGTGGGCGTTGTCGTGCAGGCGCAGGATCGGCTGGAAATGCGGCTCGAACGCATCGTGCATGATCGCCCGGCGCAGATCGGCTTCCAGGTCGAGCAGGTGCATCGCTTCGGCGCGCATCTCCTCGTCGAACAGTTCGCTGCGGTTGCGTCCTTCGCGTTTCGCGCGATACATGGCGGCGTCGGCGTCGCGCAGCAGTTCGTCGCTCTTGCGGTAGCGCGGATGCCACAGGGCGATGCCGATGCTGGCCGAGGGGAATACTTCGCGGCCTTCGATCCACAGCGGCTGGCCGATCGAGCGCAGGATCGCCGCGGCGTAACGTTCGGCGTGCGCGGCGCCGTCGATCTCTTCGGCGAGCAGCGCGAATTCGTCGCCGCCCAGACGGGCGACGATGTCCTCGCGGCCGATCACCTGCGAGATCCGGCGGCTCGCTTCGACCAGCAGTTCGTCGCCGGCGACATGGCCGACGCTGTCGTTGATGAGCTTGAAGCGATCGATATCCAGGAACAGCACCGCGAAGGGTTTGCCGCCGTTGGCCGAGACCCGGGCGATGGCGTCGTCCAGTCGTTCCTGCAACTGCGCGCGGTTGGGCAGGCCGGTGAGGCTGTCGTGGCGCGCCTGATGGCGCAGTCGCTGTTCGGCGCGCAGGCGTTCGGCGATCTGCTCGCGCAGCTCGCGGTTGGCGTCGGCCAGTTCCTGGGTGCGGATCTGCACCCGCGATTCCAGTTCGGCGTGCGTGGCGACCAGTCTGTCCTGCGCGCGTTTGCGCGCCAGCGCGGCGTCGACGTGATGCGCGACGAAGGTCAGCAGTTCCTGATCGCGTTCGGTGAAGCGGATGTCCGGCACATAACTCTGCACGCCGATGACGCCCTCCGCGCTGCCGTCGCGCACCAGCGGCACGCCCAGCCAGCAGTGCGCAAGCGGACCGAAACTGCGCACCAGTCCCTGGCTCTCCAGTGACTGGATGTGATCGCGATCGGCCAGCAAGGGCCGGTTGGTGCCAATGACGTATTCGGTCAGGCCTTTCGCCCGCGGACGATCGCGATGCGGTCGCGTATCCAGTTCGTCGGCCGCGTAGGGGAACTCGATCTGGGTTCCGTCCGCGCTCAGGAAGGCGATGTAGAAGTTCCTCGCGTACAGCAGTTCGCCGATGATCGAATGCAGGTCGGCGTAGAAACGTTCGAGACTGTCCGCGCTGACCGAGAGCTCGGTGATCCGGAACAGCGCCTGCTGCAGTTTTTCCGCGCGCTGGCGTTCGACGATCTCGGCATGCAATTCGTTGTTGGCCAGTTCCAGTGCGAGAGTGCGCTCGCGGACCCGTCGTTCCAGATCGACCTGTGCGGTCTTGCGGTCGAGCGCGGTGAGGATGTGTTGGGCGACGTATTCGAGGAGGGCGAGGTCTTCGCTGCCGTAGCGTTTCCGGCGATCGTAGTCCTGCACCACGATCGCGCCGCAGACCTGGGCATCGCGCAGCAGCGGAACGCCGAGCCAGTCCTCGCTCATCGGGCCGCCCGCGTATTCGTCGTCGGGGATCCGCAGCGTGTCGATGATCTCGCGGGGCGAGCCGATCAGCGGGCTGCCGTGCCGCAGCAGCGCCGCGGTCATGCTGTGCATGTCGTGATCGATCGCGAATTCGGTGTTCGGATCAGGGGCGAAGGTGTCGCGACTGTCCGCGAAATAGAGATAGCGGATGGTTTCGCGTTTGTCGTCGTACTGGACGATGTAGAAGTTCTCGGCAGGCATCAGCCCGCCGACGATCTGGTGGATGCGTGCCAGCATCTCGCCCATTTCGAGTTTCGAACCGGAGAGGTCGGAGATTCCGTAGAGCGCCTGTTGCAGGCGTTTGGACTTTTCGAGGGTCTCGATCTTCGCGTCGGCCTCGGCCAGACGCAGCGAGGCGGCGACCAGGTCGCGGGCCATCGCGAACCAGGCGTCCTGCGCCCAGTCCGCGGGCGGTGGCGATGCGAAGCTCACGCCGAGCGTGGTGCGGCCGCCGTCTTCGCCGTCGTGGCGGTCGATCAGCATGCCGGTCGGCAGGGTCGCGGGAGTGTCGTCGTGCAGATGGGCGAGCACGGCCGCGCGCAGCGTTTCGTCGCCGGTGGCGCTGCGGGCGCTGCCGAGACCAAGACGGGCGTGACGCCAGGCGATGGCCACCTGGGCGCCGACGGGCAGCGTCCGTGATAGCGAATCGATCGCCGTGCCGACGGCGACTTCCGCAACAAGAGCTCCCCCGGCTCCGTCTTCTGTCCCGGCCTTCACATCAGGATTGCCGAGCATCATGGGTCCAGCATATACCCGTTCCCGGGCCGTGCACAGCGAGGGCGGAGGGTGCGGCGGACAGCCCGCGTCAGTCGTCCGCGGGCACCAGATCGACCCAGACCGGATGGTGATCGGAAGCGGCGGTCCATGTGGCCTCCGGGGTGTCCGGGGCCGGCCAGAAGACGCCGGAGGCGACCATCCGCAATCCGGTCGACGGCAGCACGTAGTCCAAGCGCAGATTGCCGACGCGCGGGCCGAAATCGCCGGTGTCTTCGGCGGGATCGCCGCGATGATCGGCGTTGGCGCCGCCGGCCCGGTGTCCGGCCTCGACGGCGCCGATGCTGCGCGGGGCGGGATGGCGCAACACCCGCGGATGCCCGATCAGCGCCGCGATCGCCGTGTGCCGGCTGTTGCCGTCGACCGGATCGCTGTTCAGATCGCCGGCGATCACGAAGCGCGCGGTCGCGGGCAGCCCGCCGCAGCGGCCGCGATCGTCGCAGAGCCAGGCGCGATCGGCCGGCGCGTCGTCGAGATACGCGCGCCACAGTCGCAGTTCGTCGGCGTTGCGCGCGCCGTTGCGGTCCTCGGGACCGTCGAACACCGGCGGCGTGGGGTGCGAGACCAGAAAATGCAGCGTGCCATGCGGTGTGCGCACCGGCACGTCCCAATGCGATTTGGACGAAAGCCGCAGCGCGCGCCAGACCGGATCGGGATGGAAGGGCCGGCCGCTGGCCGGATCGTGCGGACGATCCGCGCCGGGCATCGCACTCCATTTCAGCAGGCGGAAACCGCGGACCGCCGCGGTGTCGATCGGATGGCGCGACAGCACCAGCAGCCCGTACTGGCCGGGGTGCAGGCCGTAACCCCAGGCATCGTCGCCGCGCGCGCGCCCGCTGCTGCCGACGGTGCCGTCGCCATTGAGATCGAGACCGCTCGGGACGCCGGTGTTGACCTCGGCGAAATAGCGGTACGGGTAACGCAACGGCATGCCGCCGTCCTGCGCGACCTCCAGGTAGTCGCGCTGGAAGAGCGACGCGGCGCGCCCGGCGGGGTCGTAGTCGAATTCGTTGAGCAGGACCAGATCCGGGCGCAGGCGTTGCAGCACGGCGGCGATCTTCCGCGCCTGCGGATCGCCGGCTTCGAGCCTGCGGATCAGTCCACCGTCCGCTTCGTCGTACAGCGAGACGTTGTAGGTCGCCACCCGCAGCGGGGCGGTGGCGGCCATCGTCCGAGCGGCGTCCGCGTCGTCATGCACGCGTACCTGCACGCAGCCCGTCGCGAACAGGATCGACGCAAACAACATCGGTGCGAGCAGTCCGGATGGCAGCGGACGCCGTGTCGCGAACCACGACCACGGCAGACGGGACGTGTGGCGAGTCTTCATGGCGAGGGATCTCCGGAGATGCGCGACCACCCGTGCCCGTCGAAGGACTCCAGCGGCCGGTAACGGCGTTTGTAGGCCATCTTGCGATGACCGTCGATCCAGTATCCGAGGTACAGATGACGTTTATCGTCGCGCTGCGCCCAGGCGATCTGCTGCAGGATCGCGAACGTGCCCAGGCCGCGTTCGACCGCGTCGGGATCGTAGAAGGTGTAGACGGCGGACAGGGCTTCGGCGACGACATCGGTCACCGCCACCGCGAGCAGCGTACCGGTGCCGTGCGGTCGACGGGTACGGATTTCGAGGAACCGCCCCTGGCCCCAGGCGCTGATCAGGAACTGGTCGAATTCCGCGGCGCCGTGGTCGTCCATGCCGCCGCCGGCATGGCGTGCGGCCAGATAACGCCGGTAGAGGGCGAAATGCTCGTCGCTGCGTTCGGCCGGGCAGACGCGGATCTCGAGATCTGCGTTGCGCGCCAGACAGCGCCGCTGGCTGCGATCCGCCCGGAATTCCGCGACCGGAATCCGCACCGCCACGCAGGCCTGGCAGCCCCGGCAATGCGGCCGGTAGATCAGGTTGCCCGAGCGGCGGAAGCCCCAGCCGAGCGCCATCGGGTACATCTGCGCCAGACGCGGATCGCCCGGATCGAACACCAGATCGCGCGCCTGGCGTTCGGACCAGTAGCCGCAGGCGTGTTCCGGCGTGTGGAACAGCCGCAGCGGTTCGTCGTCGCGACGCGATTCGCGGTCTTCGACATTCATGCGCGTGGATGCGGGCGGGAGAAGAGGGACCTCATCCGCGCAGGATAACCGCCGGCGCGGTGCGCGTCGTGGACGCGGTGCCCGTTCAGAACCGTCCGGATGCGACCAGACCCACGATCAGACCACCGAAGCCGAAGACGACGCCGACGATCGCGCCGATCCAACGCTCGATGCGTTCGCGCCGGCGCATATTCGCCGCGCGGACCGGATCGCGCCGCGCTTCCAGCGCGTGCCGTCTCGCCATCGCCCGCGGCTGCGTCACCATCGTCTGATAGAAGATCACCGCCATGAACGCCAGCGTCGCCAGTACCGGGAATACCCAGCCGTCGTCGAAACGCACCACCAGCAGCAGGCAGACCAGGAAGCCGAGCGTCGCCATGCCGTTGATCGCGGCGCTGCGGATCAGGTCGCGGCGTTCCTCTTCGTCGATCGCGCCCTTGAGCTGTTTGCGCAGGCCGAGCCAGATGCCGGCGACGGCGCCGATGATCGCGATCGCGAGGCTGCCGGCGGCGCCGAGCGCGATCTTGGCGAGGGTCTTGCCGCCGGCCGCGGCGCCGAGCGTGAGCAGACCCTTCGCCGCGGCCGGCGGGCTGGCGATGGTCAGCGCGGTCGCGACGATGCCGGTGAAGGCCGCGCCGGGCGCGCTGTCCGCCGCGAATTCGCCGAAGCGCGCCAGCAGATCCTTGCGCAGGCTCTGGCGCGCGCGCGACAGCCGCTTGCGCACCGCGGCGTCGGACAGGCCCAGCAACAGCGCCACCTGCCGGGAACTCTGGCCTTCGCGATAGAACAACAGCAGCGCTTCGCGGCTTTCTTCGGGCAGTGCGGAAATCAGCTCCGCCGCGGCGCGTTCGCGTTCGTCCGCCTCGTGCTGCTGCATCGGGGTGGGTGACGGGTCCGCGGCGAGTCCGATCGCGATCTCCGCGCCTTCGCCATCGAGCGGGCGATGACGGCCGGCGCGCAGATGGTCGCGTGCGAGATTGCGCGCGATCTGGCGCAGCCAGGGCAGGAAGCTGGTCGGATTCTGCAGCCGCCGGAGGTGTTGCCACGCGGTGAGGAACGCTTCCTGGGCGATGTCTTCACTCGCGCTCACGTCGCGGGTCATCGCCAGCGCGATCGCGGTGACCGTGTTCTGACAGGCGGCGACGATGCGGCCGTAGGCTTCGCGATCGCCGTCGCGCGCGGCCGGCAGTTCGACGGCGATCAGTGCGTCGACCGGATGCTCCGCGGCCGCGGTCGCGGTGATCATCCGGCGATCCGTGAGAGCAGCATCCCGATCGTGGCCGCGATCGCCTCCGGCCCCTGATGCAGTCCGACATGGAACACCGCCATCGAGGCGATGTAGATGATGCCCGATACCACGATCGCGGTCGGTCCGTAGCTCAGATCGTAGGCGCGATAGCGGCCGCGGGCGCCGACCGGATCGCGGGCCCGGTCGCGGGCGATCAGCGGCAACAGCGTGCGGCGGATCTCCAGCAGCGTCCACAGCGAGACCGCTTCGGTGAACACGGTCGCGGCCATGGTCAGGGCGAAATCGGACATCCATGCCGCGACGACGAAGGTCGCGGTCATCAGGACCAGGGTCGCGTAGAGATAGATCCGGTACTGGCCGAGGATCCGGTCGCGCTCTTCCAGCGTGTCGGCATACGCGAGCAGATGTCTGCGGGTCAGATGCGCCGCGACCGCGCCGCCGGCGACCGCACCGCCGATCACGCCGCCCATGCCGATCACTCCGAACAGTCCCTTGCCGGCCAGTCCGCCGGCAGCGCTCGCACCGACCACGGTGGCCGCGGCGGCGGTGGCGGGTTTGGTCGCGATGCCCAGCCCGGTGATGACCGCCGCGGTGAAGGCCGCCGACGGCGCCGACCCACGGGCGAATTCGCCGAAGCGGCGGATCAGGTCGTCGCGCACCTGTTGGCGCGCGCGCGACAGCCGCTTGCGGACCGCGGCGTCGGTCAGGCCGAGCAGGGCCGCGACTTGCTGCGAGCTCTGACCCTCGCGATAGAACAGCAGCAGGGTTTCGCGGCTGTCCTCCGGCAGGGCGGCGATGAGTTCGGCCGCGGTCGCCTCGTGCTCGTCCTCCAGCAGCCGTTGCATCGGCTGCGGGCCGGGATCGGCGGCCATCGCCATCACCAGTTCGGCGTTGGGACCGTCGAGCGGACGTTCGCGATGCCTGCGCAGATGATCGCGGGCGAGATTGCGCGCGATCTGGCGCAGCCAGGGCAGGAAGCTGTCGGGGCTGTGCAGGCGTTCGAGGTGTTGCCAGGCGTTGATGAACGCTTCCTGGGCGATGTCCTCGCTGGCGGCGACGTCGCGGGTGATGGCCAGTGCCACCGCGGTGACGGTGTTCTGGCAGGCGGCCACGATCCGGCCGTAGGCGGCCTGATCGCCGCTGCGGGCGGCGGGCAGTTCCTGCAGGATCAGCGCATCGACGGAAAGAGCGACGTTCATGGCGTGGGCCTCCGCAGCTGAACGGGATCGGGGCGAGGGCAGGCGGGGGTGTGCATGGGCGCTTCGGGGAATGGCCAATCGGCTGGCGACAACAACCGGGACGCGGCAGGGCGTCCATTGTGACCTGCGGAATGTGCTGCGGGCTGTCAACCGATGCCGCCCGGCGGCGTTGATGTGGACATGCGGGCCGCCGGTCCGCCCCAAGTCCACGAGAGGACCTGCCATGAAGCCCATTGCACAGCTCGCGCTCGGTCTGGCCATCGCCGGTGCCGCCACCTTCACCATCGCCCAGACCCCGCCGTCCGGCGGCGGTCAGCCTGGTCCCCGCCACGCCAAGGTCGACACCAACGGCGACGGCGTCATCGACCGCAGCGAAGCCGCCGCGCATCCGAAACTCGCCGAACGGTTCGATCAGCTCGACAAGAACAAGGATGGCCGCATCGGCCCCGACGAACGCCCGCAGCGCGGCGGCCGTCACGGTGGCAAGGGCGGTCGCGATGGCGGCATGGCGAAACTCGACACCAACGGCGACGGCGCCATCGACCGTGCCGAAGCCGCCAAGGCGCCGCGTCTGGCCGAGCGTTTCGATCAGCTCGACAAGAACAAGGATGGTCGCATCGGCGCCGACGAACGTCCGCAGCACGGCGGACGTCGGGGTGGTCGCGACGGCGGCCCGGGTGGGCGCGGTGGCGAGCGGATGGCCCAGCTCGACAAGAACGGCGACGGTCGCTTCAGCCGCGAGGAACTCGCCGGCCGTGAACGCGCGTTGCAGAATTTCACCGCGATCGACGGCAACAAGGACGGTTTCCTGACCCGCGAAGAAATGAAGGCCTACCACCAGGCCCATCGCGGCGAGGGCCGGCCGCAGCCGAAGCCCTGACGGTCGCGGGAGGCTTCAGCGGAATCGCGCGAACGGCGCCGGTCGACCCGGCGCCGGTCGACCCGGCGCCGTTCGCGTTCCGGCGATCAGAGCACGACCCGCTCGATCCGCCACTGCAGATCGTCGCGTCGCACTTCGAGGGTCCTGGTCTGCGCCCGACGTTGGCCGTCGGCGCCGGTATCGGCGACTTCCACCTGCACCGTGCCCCCGCCGGAACCATCGGTGCGGTATTCGCGGACCTCGATCGCGAGCGTCGAAGCCACATCCGTCGCGCAGCCGGACCGTGGACGGATCCGCGCGCGGTCCGCGGCCGACAGTTGTTCGAGCACGCGCGGTGCGGGATCGGTCCCGTCCACGGACAGACAGATCGCGCTGTCGTCGTGCGCCCCCAGTTCGGCGGCGATGAGTTTGGCCGCGAGCGCGGTCGGCGTATCCACGACATAGGTCGTCGCGGCCGTTTCCGCGGGCGCTGCGTCGGAAGCCGGCACGGCGGCGGCAGGCGCGGCGACCGGGGCGGCGACCGGCGTGGTCGAGGCTATCTCCGGCGACGAGCGCCAGGCGAACAGGCCCAGCCCCATCGCGGCCGCGATCGCGACCAGCAATCCCATCTTCAGCCGGAACATCCGTTTGCGGCCGGCCTCGTCCGCGCTCGGGCGATCGCGTTCGAGCACCGAGGTCGGCAGATAACTGGTGGGCGACCGGCCGGAATCGAGCAGGCCGAGCGCACGCAGCAGTTCGCGCGCCTTCGGCTGGTCGTCCGACCTCACCACCCACACCGCCGGCTGCGGTTGCTGGTCGGCTTCGCGATAGCTGAAATTTCCGCGGCGGGCGCCGCGGTACGAGCGACCATTGGTGATCCGCGCTTCGATGCCTTTTTCCTCGAGCAACTGCGCGACGCGCTCGACGTTTTCCAGGCGGGGACTGCTGAAGATCTGACGCATGAGGATCAACCCGGTTGTTTGTCGTCGTCGAGCACGCGAATCATGCCTTCCTGCGAGGTGCTCGCGACCAGATGCCCGGCGCGGTCGAAGATCTGGCCGCGCGCCAGCCCGCGCGCGCCCTGCGCGCTGGGACTGTCGATCGAATACAGCAGCCAGTCGTCGGCGCGGAACGGGCGATGGAACCACATGGTGTGGTCGAGCGACGCCATCTGCACGTTCGGCTGG
Source organism: Lysobacteraceae bacterium (assembly GCA_041919915.1). Taxonomy (GTDB): domain Bacteria; phylum Pseudomonadota; class Gammaproteobacteria; order Xanthomonadales; family Xanthomonadaceae; genus Lysobacter_I. The sequence continues at coordinate 12,349 of JAYRSY010000036.1, read as the reverse complement.
TAATAGCTGATGCCGTGCGGGAAGGTCGTGGTGCCGAGCAGATGGAAGTCGGACGCGTAGGCGAGCAGGGCGCGATGCAGTTCGGGCGCGTCGCCGACGGGTTCGCCGAGCTTGAACCACACCTGCTGGAACGGCGGGCGTTTCGGCGGATTCAGTTCGTCGCGCGGATAGATCGGGCGGAATTCGAACGGCCCCATCCGGTTCAGCCAGCGCTGGACCTTGCTGGGCAACTGCGCGAGTTTTTCCGGCGCCAGTTTCGGCGTCGGTTCGACGTCCTCGGGCATCGGCACGTTGGGCATCGGCAGCTGGTGTTCGGCGCCGTCCTCGTGGATCTGGAACGAGCACGCGCAGACGAAGATCGGTTGTCCGTGCTGGATCGCGGTCACCCGGCGCACCGAGAAACTGCCGCCATCGCGGGTGCGGTCCACGTCGTAGACGATCGGGTGTTCGATGTCGCCGGCGCGCAGGAAATATGCGTGCAGCGAGTGCGCGGCACGCGGCCCCTTGGCGGGATCGGTGTCCAGGGTCGCCTGCGCGGCCGACAGCGCCTGTCCCAGCACCTGGCCGCCGAACACGTACTTCGTGCCGATGTCGCGGCTCTGGCCGCGGAACAGATTGTTTTCCAGGCGCTCCAGCGACAGCAGCTCGATCAGTTCGGAAACGGGAGAAGACATGGCGGTGCCGGTGGGTGCGTCCGCGGAATTATAGGCCGCCCCCTGTCGGGCCGCCCCTGCCGCTTGCCGCGCACCGGCGACGCAGCGTTGCCGGCATGGCGTCGTCGGTGCCTGCGCGACGTGCCACGCTGGCGCCCGAACCCCATTCCGCGCCGCCAGGAAGCCGTCATGACCACACTCATCGTCCCCCGCGTCCACGATCTCGGCGATTTCGAGGTGCGCCGGGCGGTGCCCTCGATCCAGGCTCGCAGCGTCGGCCCGTTCGTGTTCGTCGACCACATGGGGCCGGCGGCGTTCGCAGCGGGCCGGGGCGTCGACGTGCGCCCGCACCCGCACATCGGCCTGGCCACGGTCACTTTCCTGTGGGACGGACGGCTCCGCCATCGCGACAGCCTCGGCACGATCCAGGACATCGGTCCCGGCGATGTGAACTGGATGACCGCCGGCCGCGGCATCGCCCATTCCGAGCGCACGCCACCGCCCCAGCGCGACGCAGGACAGGCGCTGCACGGCCTGCAGACCTGGGTGGCGCTGCCGAAAGCCGATGAGGAGACCGCGCCGGCCTTCCATCATCATCCCGGGGCCACGCTGCCGCGGATCGAACGCCCGGGCGCGCTGCTGCGGGTCGTGGCCGGCCGTGCTTACGGCGAAACATCGCCGGTGCGGGTGTTCGCCGACACGCTCTATGTCGCCATCGATCTCGCCCCCGACGCGGAGATCGAACTCGAAGCACGGCACCGGCAGCGCGCGCTGTACGTGCTCGAAGGCGACGCACAGCTCGACGGCGCCGACATCCCCGCGATGCATCTGATCCTGCTCGACGACGGCGTGTCCCATCGCCTGCGCGCGAAGACGCCGATCAAGGCGATGCTGCTCGGCGGCGAACCGCTCGATGGCCCGCGTCATCTGTGGTGGAACTTCGTGTCCTCATCGAAGGAGCGCATCGAACGGGCCAAGCACGACTGGGTGATCGGCAATTTCGGCGATGTGCCCGGCGAGACGGAGTTCATTCCGCTGCCGGAGCGGTGAGGTGCTCGTGGGGGCGGCGCGAGTTGCGACGAATGGTTGGCATTCAGCAGGAAGAGAGGGTTTTTTCAGAAGAGGTTGAATTTTTCGATTATTTTCCCTGCGAAGAAAGTCGGCGTGATCATGCTGAGGATATTATTTCATTTCTTTCGCGTTGCATCGTGCTTGTTCTGTTCTGCCATGTAAAAACTAAACGCAAGCGGTGAAAGAATTGCTGTTGCTTTGATGATGTGGCTGATTCCCATAATAAACATCCATCTTCGGGAGGGCGTGTGCGGCGATTGCAGTCCAGAGCCGGGTTGTTGTGCTGGCCATCAATGCCAGAGAGGAAGCTGACTGCGCATGTTTGAAGCTAGCCTTTGTTTCGGAAGTCAGACGGCTCAGCATGAAGGTGTATTCAAAGAAGGCGTTCCTGGACTCTTGGGCGATGGCGCCGCATGCGCGCTGGCGGGGCGCCATCGCACATTTGTTGCTTGCGGTTATTCAAGAAATTTTCCGGTGAAATACATGATCATGATGATGCCCATAACCAATTGCATTTTCTTTCGCCTTTCCTGCGATTCGATCTTGTAGATCAAATACAGATTGAACCCGAAAAGTGCAACGAATGATGCCATTTTCAAATTGTATGAAAGCAGGATCATCTTCCCCATCTCCCCGGGCCAGGGTATTGCATTCTGCAGTTTCGTTGAGCGTTTCGACTCTGGTTGTCGTCATTCAAGGCGCTTCCGGTTGATGCGGCGCAAATCGCGATAGTGATGATTCCTTCAGGGTTCGAGCACGCCAACACGCCCAGAGCGAAGCCCCACACGGCATCGCTTTGTTCGTCGTCCGCTGCTGAGCACTGTTGATTGCGCCATATTTCAAAGTCATCCTGATCCTCGTCGATTTCATCCCGTGTGTACCAGTTCTCGTAGCTGTAATCGACGTTGTCCGGGCTCCAGCGGAAGATCGAATCGAGGTTGTAGTCGACGAACTGACGCTGGAGGACGCCGCAGGGTTGCATGTCGCAGGGATGGGCCAGGCCGTTGGGCAGTTCCCAGGACGTGCCCATGCCCTTGGCGACGGTCTCCATCGCCATGTTCGTGTTCAGGGCGCGCTGCATCGTATCCATGAAGGTCGCGTATTTGGCCGGGTCGCCCTGGCTGTAGGCCTGTGCGAGCGCCGGGATCGGGATTTCGGCGGTCGCCCCTGTTGCATTCGACAGGTAGACGGTATTCGTCGCCTGGTCCACAACGAGCGTCAGCGACTTTCCGTCGGCCGTGGCGATATGGGTGGTGATCTGTCGGGTCCGGGGGTCGAAACCCGAGTAGAACCCGGCGGTCTGGGTCGGTTCTTCCGGCGCGTCGGCTTCGTCGGTCGGGATGCCGGGGTCGGCGGCCCATGCAGGCAGACCCGGGGCGGTGAGCGACAGGCTGAGGGCCAGCGCAAGCGCGTGTAGTTTATTCATCGTGACATCCTTCCTTGATGTTGATGTAGAGTGGTCGTTGATCGTGCCAGCGACGATTCGATTGTTTCATCATGAAACAAAAAATGTCAAGGTATCAGCCTCCCGGTATCAACCGCTCCCATCGCACCTGATTCATCACCCGATCCCACGGAAACAACGGTCCCGGATCGCGCTTGCGCGGCACCTGCACGGCCGGATCGTCGATCGCCGCTTCCATCTCGCGATCCAGGTCTTCGTGGCCGGTGATGTATTTCACCGAGGGGAACTGTTGCTGCAACTGCGCGAGCAGCGCGATCAGGGCGACGATCTGCGCTTCGGGGTAGGGTTCGTCCATCGCCTGGTGTTTCGAATCGCGCCAGTGCGGGTAGCGGCCGGTGTTGACCAGTTCGATCCCGATCGAACGCGGGTTGTAGCCGCGGACGTGGTGGGCGACGCGGTCCGGGCGCACGTAGAGCTGGATGCGGCCGTCGCGGTCGATGTAGTAGTGGCCGCTGTTGCCGGTGCCGCTGCCTTCGTAGAGCACGCGCTCGCCGAAGTCGCGGGCCGACGCGAGCGTCGGCGTTTCGGTGCAGTGGATGACGATCAGGTCGATCTGCGACAGCGGCCGCGCGTCGAGTTTCAGCTCGTACGGCAGCGGGTCGATCTCGACCGGCGGAAGTGGCGGAAGGTCGGGCAGCATGGGCCGGATGCTAGCATTGCGCGATGCCTCTGCCGCCCCCCGATTCCGAACTCCACCGCCTGATGACGCGGTTCCCGCGCGCGGGGACGGTGCGCTGGATCGGCCTGCGCCCGGCCCGCGATGTGCCGATGCGGGCCGTGGATCTGGCCGAGGCCATCGCCGGCAAGGGCCTGCGCGGCGACCGCTACGGCTCGGGCAGCGGCAAGCGCGGCATCACCCTGATCCAGGCCGAACATCTGCCGGCGATCGCGGCGCTGGCCGGGCTGGACACGCTGGAACCGTCGACGCTGCGTCGCAACGTCGTCGTGTCGGGCCTGCCGTTGATCGCGCTGAAGGGCCGGCGTTTCCGCATCGGTGATGTGATCTGCGAGGGCACGTCGCCCTGCGACCCGTGTTCGCGGATGGAAGCCGCGCTCGGCCCGGGCGGCTACAACGCGATGCGCGGCCACGGCGGCCTGTGCGCACGCATTCTCGAAGGCGGCACGCTGCGGATCGGCGATGCGGTCGAATGGCTCGACGATTGAACACTCCGGAACCAACATCGCTCATGCGCGGACACTGCATCCTTTCCCACGGTTTCGAGAGCGGCCCCGATGCCACCAAGGTCACGGCGCTCGCCGACGTGGCCGAACGCTTCGGCTGGACCCACGAACGTCCGGATTACGGCGATCTCGATGCGAAACGCGAGATCAGCACGGTCGGCGACGTACCGGCGCGGCTCGAACGCCTGCGCGCATTGGCCTTCGCGGCGGCGGCCCGTGGTCCACTGGTCCTCGGTGGTTCCAGCCTCGGCGCGTACATTTCGGCGCGGGTCGCGCTGGCGCTGTCGGCCGAGGGTCTGCCGGTGAAGGCCCTTTTCCTGATGGCGCCGCCGCTGACCATGGGCCCGCTGCCGTCGCTGGACGCGCCGCCGGTACCGATCTCGATCCTGCACGGCTGGGGCGATGAACTCATCCCGGCGATGGCGGTCGCCGAATGGGCGCAGGCGCGCCGCGCCCGCTTGCTGCTGGTCGACGACGGCCATCGCCTGTCCGCGAACGTGCGGACTTCGGCGGATGCCTTCGCCGCGCTGCTGTCGGAGCTCGCCGCATGAAATTCTTCGTCAGCTGCGCCAAGGGCCTCGAGTATCTGCTCGTCGACGAACTGCTCGCGCTCGGCTGCAGCCACGCCACCGCGGCGCGTGCGGGCGCGAACGTCGAGGGCGATCTGGTGCACGCGCAGCGCGCGGTGCTGTGGTCGCGTCTCGCGAGCCGCGTGCTGTGGCCGATCGCCGAGTACGACTGCCCCGACGAACGCGCGCTCTACGCCGGCGCCGCCGCGATCGACTGGTCGCAGCATCTGCGTGTGGGCATGAGCCTCGCGGTGGACGCGCACGTCTCCGGCGATGCCATCACCCACGCGCGCTACGCCGCGCAGCGGATCAAGGACGCCATCGTCGATACCCTGCGCGGACCGGACGGCGAGCGGCCGAGCGTCGATCTGGACAATCCCGACCTGCGTTTGAGCCTGGTGGTGAAGACCGGCAAGGCCGGTGCCTCGAAGGCGATCCTGTCGGTCGATCTCGGCGGTGGTCCGCTGCACCGCCGCGGCTGGCGTCAGACCCAGGGCGAAGCGCCGCTGAAGGAAACGCTCGCCGCCGCCGTGCTGATGCGTGGCGGTTGGCCGGCGCTGTACCACGAGGGCGGCGCGCTGCTCGACCCGATGTGCGGCAGCGGCACGCTCTTGATCGAAGGCGCGCTGATGGCCGCCGATGTCGCGCCCGGCTTGATGCGCGACGGTGGTGCGATGCAGACGCCGTCGCGCTGGCGCGGTTTCGACGTGATCGCGTGGCGAGCGCTCGTGGATGAGGCCGAAACCCGCGCCGCGGCCGGCAACGCCACGCTGCGCGGCGATTTCCGCGGCAGCGATCTCGACCCGCATGCGATCCGCGCGGCGCAGGAGAACGCCGTGCGCGCCGGCGTCGCCGAGTCCATCGCCTTCGACGTGCGCGACGTGGCGCAACTGGCGGCGATCGACATCGAACGCGGTCTCGTGGTCTGCAATCCGCCTTACGATGCGCGCCTCGCCGCCGACCCGATGCTGTACCGCACGCTCGGCACGGCGCTGAAGCGCGCGGTGCCCGGCTGGAAGGCGAGCCTGCTCTGCGGCGATGCCGAACTGGCGCGCGCCACCGGCCTGCGCGCGGCGAAGAAATACCAGGTGTTCAACGGCGCGATCGAATGCGCGCTCATCGTCTGCGATCCGATCCTGCCGCCGCAGAAAGAGCGTCCGGTCGAGGCCGAACCGCAGGCGCTGAGCGAAGGCGCGCAGATGGTCGCCAATCGCATCCGCAAGAATCTCAGGGCGAGCAAAAGCTGGCGTTCGCGCGAAGGCGTGACCTGCCATCGCGTCTACGACGCGGATATTCCCGAGTACGCGGCGGCGGTCGATGTCTACATCGGCGATGTCTCCGGCGAACTGTGGTTGCACGTGCAGGAATACGCCGCGCCGGTCGAGATTCCGGAAGCGACCACCCGCAAGCGATTGCAGGAACTGCTCGCGGGCGCGCGCGATGCCTTCGCCGTGCCGCGCGAACGCGTCGCGGTCAAGACCCGAGCGAAAGGCAAGGGCGGCAGCAAGTACGCCGACAGCGGCGCGTTCAAGCGCGGCGAAACCCTCGACGTGCGCGAAGGCGCGGCCCTGCTGCGGGTGAATCTGTTCGATTACCTCGATACCGGCCTGTTCCTCGATCACCGGCCGATGCGACTGCGCATCGCGCAGGAAGCGAAGAACGCGCGTTTCCTCAATCTGTTCGCGTACACCGGCGCGGCCACCGTGCACGCGGCGGTCGGCGGCGCGGCGCAGACCACGTCGGTGGATCTGTCCGCGACCTACCTGCAGTGGTGTTCCGACAACCTGCGGCTCAATGGCCTCGGCGGTGCCCGTCATCGGCTGGTGCAGGCGGACGTGCTGCAGTGGCTGCTGGCCGATCGCGGCGAGTACGACCTGATCTTCTGCGATCCCCCGACGTTCTCGAATTCCGCGCGCGCCGACGATTTCGACGTGCAGCGCGATCACGTGCGTCTGCTGCAGGCTGCGATGGCGCGGCTGGCCTTCGGCGGCACGCTCTATTTCTCGAACAACTACCGCCGCTTCCGCCTCGATGAAACCGCCATCGCCGCATTCGCGCACTGCGAGGACATCAGCCCGGAGACCATTCCGGCCGATTTCGCCCGCAATCCGCGCATCCACCGGGCGTGGCGGCTGCGGGCGCGCTGATCCCCACCGCCGGCCCCGCGGCCGCAACGATACGTTCCGGCCGCGGGGCTGGGACGGCGGTGCGATGGCCGCATCCTGTGGCGATCCCCACCGCCGACCGGAGCCCGCCATGACCGACACCACCGCTTTCGCCCGCATCGTCCGCAGCATTCGCGGCGAAGCCACTTCCGATGGTGCCGGCGTGCGTCTGCGCCGGGTCATCGGTGGCGCGACCTTGTCCGATCTCGATCCGTTCCTGTTGCTCGACGAGTTCGGCACCGATCGCGCCGAGGACTACATCGCCGGCTTTCCCGATCACCCGCACCGCGGTTTCGAGACCGTGACCTACATGCTCGATGGACGCATGCGTCATCGCGACAACCACGGCAACGAAGGCCTGCTGGAACCGGGGTCGGTGCAGTGGATGACCGCCGGTCGCGGCCTGGTGCATTCGGAGATGCCCGAGCAGCAGGAAGGGCGCATGCGCGGTTTCCAGCTCTGGGTGAATCTGCCGGCAGCGCTGAAGATGACCGCGCCGCGCTATCAGGAGTTCGCCCCCGACCGCGTGCCCGTCGCGCATCCGCGCAGCGGCGTCGCGGTGAAGGCGATCGCGGGAGAAGTCGTCGATGCCGACGGTCGCGCCGTGCGTGGACCGATCGAGCAGCCGGCGACCGCGCCGCTGTATCTCGACATCGCGCTCGAGCCCGATGCGGTGTGGGAACTCGACCTGCCGGGCGGCCACAACGCGTTCGTCTATGCCTATGAAGGGGCGGTGACGGTGGGCGAAGGCGACGCCGCGCGGACGCTGGAAACGCAGACCCTGGGTGTGCTCGACGGCGGCGAGCGCTTGCGGTTGCGCGCGGGCGATGCCGGCGCGCGGCTGATCCTGGTCGCCGGCCGGCCGCTGCGCGAGCCGGTGGCCCGTTACGGCCCCTTCGTCATGAACACCCGCGAAGAACTGATGCAGGCGGTGGTGGATTTCCAGTCGGGACGCTTCTGACCGATCGCGCCGCGGGCATACCGCGGCGCATGGTGCCCATCGGCGGCACGATCTGCCGTGGATGGGCGGCGGTCAGCGTGTCGCCAGCGTACCCGGGTCGAATTCCAGCCCCTGGACGATGGTCTGGTAGCGGCCCAGCGTGTCCTTGTCGCCGGTGCGGATGAACACGTGCGCGACCTGATCGCGATCGACCTTCACCAGCGTTTCGCGCACCAGTTCGTTCGGGCGCCCGGCGATTTCGGTGCGATACCACCAGACCTTCTCGCCGTGGATACGGCCTTCTTCCTCGCGCAGATCGCTCGTCGGGCGGAACGGCGATTTCCTCGAAAGCGTCAGCGCGAAGGCTTCCTGGCCGGAATCCCTGCGGATCGCGCGGCAGAGCAGGGCGGTATCGGTGCGCAACACGCTCCACTGCAGGTCGGTGGCCTCCTGCGGCAGGGCCGGACATTCCGTGGGGGATTGCGCCCTGGCGGGAGCGGCGAGGCCGGCGAGCGCGAGACCGGCGAGCGCGGTGGACAGCATGAGCGACAACGGCGAGTTCGGATGCATGGCGTACTCCACGGTGGCAACAGGGGTGTTGTTCCTGGAACGCGGCTTCCCTGTTCGGTCAGCCTGTCGGGAAAACAAGCATCAACCGTGCCATATGTCGCAGAAAACGCGCCTGATGCCGCCGTCGGCCGTCGGATCGTGCCTGTCTTCGCGGACCGGCTTTCGCGGACCGGTCGGCGATCATCGTCCCCAGCGGTCGGAGTCCAGCTGCGCGAGCCTTGGCGCACGCTCAGGATCGCCACGCGCCGGTGACTCGGCCGTCCCGTCGGGAGTCCGGATTCAGTCTTCTTCGTAGACCGGCAATGGCAGCGACATCACCATCTGCTGGCGCGCGGCCAGGACCTGCGCATCGGTCGTGCGCAGGTAGACATGCACCACGCGTTCTTCGCCGACCCGGATCAGCGTCTCGCGGATCTGCACATTCGGTTCGTTCGGCACGTCGCCGCGGTACCACTGCACTTCGCGACCGTTCTGCATCGTCGATTCGGCGCGATCGCCGCGGCGCGGCTTGAACGGGGATTCGCGACTGACGGTCAGGACGAAGGCTTCTTCGCCGTTGTCCCGTTGCAGGGCGCGACAGACCAGGATTTCCGGTACGCGCATGACGTCCCAGCGCATCGATTCCGCCGTATCCGCGGGGAACGCAGGGCAGTCCGCGAGCATGTCCCGGGTCGTCGCGTCTTGCGCGCTGGCGAAGCCTGCCCACAGCACAGTGAGCGAGAAAAGCCAGATCCTAGCCATCGATTTCACAACAGAGCCCCCGTGGGTGAGCGTGTCAAAGCTTCCATGCAGGCGGAGATCGCCGGTTCGCGCTGTTCGCGCGGTGGCGACGTTCGGAATTCGGTCCTAGGTTCAAACTTAAGCCACGCAGGCGCCGGATTCCAGTGGTCCGGACGATTTCTTCGTACGAAAGACGGATGCGGGTGCCGCCAGTGGATGCCGGCCCCGGCGCAGGTCCCCGGCCAAGGCCTCCGGTGCCGCGCTTCAGCGACGGCCCAGGACCAGCTCCAGGACCAGATTGCTGCCGAAGAAGGCCAGCACCAGCAGCGCCATCGCGGCCAGGGTCCAGCGTACGGCCCGCGCGCCGCGCCAGCCGTAACGCCAGCGTCCCGCAAGCAGGGCGCCGAAGGTCAGCCAGGACAGCACGCTCAGCAGGGTCTTGTGCGCCAGATGCTGCGCCATCAGGTCTTCGACGAACAGTACGCCGGTCAGCAGCGTCGCTGTGAGCAGGACGAAACCGGCGCCGATGGTGCGGAACACCAGGCTTTCCAGCTCCACCAGCGGCGGCAGCGCGCGCAGCCAGCCGTGCAGCCGGTGTCGGCGCAGCGCGCGCTCCTGCAGCCAGAGCAGCAGCGCCAGCATCGTGGCCAGGGCCAGCGTGGCGTAGGCGAGCAGGGCGCACCAGGCATGCAGTTGCAGGCGCCAGTCCAGCGACTGCGGATCCTGGCGGCCGATCCACCCGTACAGGGCCAGGGTGATGGCGGCGATCGGGAACACGATCACGCCCAGTGCCGCCATCCGTCCGCGGATACCCACCAGTTGGGTCAGCACGGCCATGCCCAGGCCGACCAGCGACAGTGCCGAGAAAAAGTGCAGGTTCGCCCCCCCGGCCTCGCGCCACGCGAGGGCGTGCGCCGCCCCGTGCAGGGCTGCGGCCAGCGCGGGAACGCTCCAGATCGCGCCCGGGGCCCGCGTCCCGCCCTGCGCCAGGCGGCGTGCCAGCAACGTCGCGGACAGCAGGTAGAGACCGATGGCGATGAGAACGATTGTCATCCGGGCAGTGTCGCACAGGGCGCGGGATTCGCGCACCGCATATAATCGCGCTCTTTTCCCGCAGCGGTCCGCGCCCATGTTCGAATCTCTCACCCAGCGCCTGTCCGGCACCATCGAGCGCCTCCGTGGCCGCGGCCGGTTGACCGAGGAGAACATCCGCGAAGCGACCCGCGAAGTCCGCATCGCGCTGCTCGAAGCCGACGTCGCACTGCCGGTGGTGCAGGCCCTGATCGAGCGGATCAAGGTCCGCGCGGTCGGCCAGGAAGTGCTGAAATCGCTCACCCCCGGTCAGGCGCTGATCAAGGTCGTCCGCGACGAGCTCACCGCGGTCATGGGCTCGGCCGCGACCGACCTGAACCTCAATGTGCCGGCGCCGGCGGTCATCCTGATGGCCGGCCTGCAGGGCGCGGGCAAGACCACCACGGTCGGCAAGCTCGCCAGGCACCTGAAGGAAAAGCGCAAGAAGAAGGTGATGGTCGTGTCCGCCGACGTGTACCGTCCGGCCGCGATCGAACAGCTGAAGACCCTCGCGCAGCAGGTCGACGTGCTGTTCTTCCCGTCCAGCGCCGATCAGAAACCCGAAGCGATCGTGAAGGCCGCGATCGACGACGCCCGGAAATCCTACGTCGACGTGCTGATCGTCGACACCGCCGGCCGCCTCGCCATCGACGAAGCGATGATGGCCGAGATCAAGGTCCTGCATGCGGCGGTGAATCCGGTCGAGACCCTGTTCGTCGTCGATTCCATGACCGGCCAGGACGCGGCGACCACCGCGAAGGCCTTCAGCGAGGCCCTGCCGCTGACCGGCGTGGTCCTGACCAAGACCGACGGCGACGCCCGCGGCGGCGCGGCGCTGAGCGTGCGCTACATCACCGGCCGCCCGATCAAGTTCATCGGCGTCGGCGAGAAGCCCGATGGCCTTGATGTGTTCCACCCGGACCGCGTGGCCAGCCGCATCCTCGACATGGGCGACGTGCTGTCGCTGGTCGAACAGGTCGAACAGCAGGTCGACAAGGACAAGGCGCAGAAACTCGCCGAGAAGGTCGCCAAGGGCAAGAAGTTCGACCTCAACGACATGCGCGATCAGCTCGAACAGATGCAGAACATGGGCGGTCTGCACGGCTTGATGGACAAGCTGCCGGGCATGGGCCAGATCCCGGATGCGGTGAAGAATCAGGTCACCGGCAAGGAAGTGCCGCGGATGATCGCGATCATCAATTCCATGACGAAGCGGGAGCGCCGCAATCCCGATCTGCTCAACGGTTCGCGCCGCGCCCGCATCGCCCGCGGCGCCGGCCTGACACCCGCCGACGTCAACAAGCTGATGAAGCAGTATCAGCAGATGGAAAAGATGATGAGCAAGCTCGGCTCCGGCGGCATGAAGGGCCTGATGCGGGGCATGAAGGGCATGATGGGCGGCCGTGGCGGAATGCCGTTCAGGTGATCGGGCCGCACCGGCCATCCCGCCGTTCCATCACGAAGCTTCGGGGTCGGTTGTTGCGCATCCATGCCGTTATTCGCGCCGCATTCGGGCCTGCGGCACGCATCCCTCCCGGGGGCAGCAGCGGGCGAGCCGGCCTCCCGGCGGTACTTCCCCGGGTTTCCCATTTCCGGCCCGGCTGGCTATAATTGCCGGCTTACCCTGCCATCCCGGCAGCTGGGCAACACCGAGACACACATGGTCAAGATCCGCCTTACCCGTGGCGGCGCCAAGAAGCGCCCCTTCTACCACATCATCGTCACCGACAGCCGCAGCTCGCGCGATGGCCGCAACATCGAGCGTCTGGGTTACTACAACCCGGTCGCCGCCGGCAACGAGAAGCGCGTCGAACTCGATCTCGAACGCACCAAGCACTGGATCGGCCATGGCGCCCAGCTGACCGACAAGGTCGCCGATCTGTACAAGCAGGCCGTCAAGGCCGCTGTGGCCACGGCTTCGGCCTGACCGCTCCGGGCCGCGC
>JAYRSY010000035.1:0-35213 GCA_041919915.1 Lysobacteraceae bacterium | reverse complement strand
CGGCCGCAACTGGGCGTCGATGGCGTCGCGCGCCCGGAAGATCCGCGAACGGACGGTGCCGATGGGGCATTGCATCTGCTGCGCGATCTCCTCGTAGCTCAGGCCCTCGACCTCGCGCAGCGTGATCGCGGTCCGAAGCTCCTCGGGCAGGGCTTCGACCGCGCGCATCACCGTTTGTTCCATCTCCTGACGCATCAGCTCGCGCTCCGGGGTGTCGTTGTCGCGCAGACGCAGCGCGGACTCGAAGTTCTCGGCATCGTCGATGTCGATGTCCTCGCCCGGCGGCCGGCGCTTGTGCGCGACCAGATGATTCTTCGCGGTGTTCACGGCGATCCGGTGCAGCCAGGTCGAGAACTGGGCGTCGCCGCGGAAATTCCCGAGCGCCCGGTAGGCGCGCAGGAAGGTGTCCTGGGCAACGTCCTGGGCCTCGCTCCAGTCGTGGACGTAGCGCCCGATCAGCGCCACGACGCGATGCTGGTACTTGCGCACCAGCAGGTCGAAGGCGGCGCTGTCGCCGCGCTGCACCCGTCGGACCAGTTCGAGGTCCACGTTTTCGGTCATCGTTTCGGCCATCCGGCCGGTTCTCCCACGCTGGTCGTCCCGGCACGATGGCCGGGCACTCCGACAATACACGCCGGACGAAAGTTCCCGGCCCCCGTCGGCCACTTTCCGGCCGACGCACCCACCATCGGTTCATGTGGGGCCGGCCGCCACTGCCACAAGCCATGCACCGGAACGCCGACCCGGCCGGCGGCATTTGACGCCATGCCGGACTCCTCGGGATCATAGGCCCATTCTCCAGCGTATGGACCCGCCCATGACCACGCCCCAGCCCGGCCTCGACGGCCTGCGCCTCCGCCACTGGAAGACCGAACTGCGCCACGACGGCGTGCTCGTGCTGTCCTTCGACCGCGAAGGCGAATCGGTCAACACCTTCGGCCAGGACGTGCTGATCGAACTCGACGCCCTGCTCGAACGCGTCGCGATGGAGCCGCCGAAAGGCCTGGTGCTGCGCTCGGCCAAGGACAAGGGCTTCATCGCCGGCGCCGACATCCGCGAATTCCAGGAATTCGACCGCAAGGGCACGATCGGCGATTCCATCCGCCGCGGCCAGAACCTGTTCCAGCGCATCGCCGAACTGCCCTTCCCGACCGTCTCGGCGATCCACGGTTTCTGCATGGGCGGCGGCACCGAGATCTCGCTGGCGTGCACCTATCGCATCGCCTCGAACGACCCGTCGACCCGGATCGGCCTGCCGGAAGTGATGCTCGGCATCTTCCCGGGCTGGGGCGGCAGCGCCCGCCTGCCGCAACTGGTCGGCGCACCGGCGGCGATGGACATGATGCTGACCGGCCGCGCGCTCTCCGCCTCGGCTGCGCGCGCGATCGGCCTGGTCGACAAGGTCGTCGACCCGGCGGGCCTGATCGAGGCCGCCGCGACCCTCGCGCTCAAGGGCACCGTGCGTCCGTTCAAGCAGCGCTTTCTGGGCTGGGCCACCAACACCTGGGCGGCGCGCCAGCTGATCGCGCCGAAGATGGTCAAGATGACCGCCCGCAAGGCGCGCAAGGAGCACTACCCCGCGCCGTATGCCCTGATCGAAACCTGGCGCCGCAGCGCGGGCCAGGGCGTCCGCGCGCGGCTCGACGCCGAGCGCAAGGCCGTCGTCAAACTCGCCGGCACGCCCACCGCCCGCAACCTCACCCGCGTGTTCTTCCTGCAGGAACGGCTGAAGGGCCTGGGCGGCAAGTCGCACGGCATCCAGCACGTGCATGTCGTCGGTGCCGGCGTGATGGGCGGCGACATCGCCGCCTGGGCCGCGTACAAGGGCTTCCAGGTCACCCTGCAGGATCGCGAACAGCGCTTCATCGACAACGCCATGAAACGCGCCGGCGAACTGTTCGCCAAGCGCGTGAAGGACGAGACCAAGCGCCCCGAAGTCGCCGCCCGGCTGGTGTCGGATCTCGACGGCGCCGGCGTCGCCAAGGCCGACCTGCTGATCGAGGCGATCATCGAGAAGACCGAGGCCAAGCGCGATCTCTACACGTCGGTCGAACCGGCGATGAAGGCCGACGCGCTGCTGACCACCAACACCTCGTCGATCCCGCTCACCGAACTGCGCGAACACATCGCCCGTCCCGCGCAGTTCGCCGGCCTGCACTACTTCAACCCGGTCGCGCAGATGCCGCTGGTCGAGATCATCCGCCACGACGGGATGGACCCGGCCACCGAGCAGCGCCTCGCCGCGTTCTGCCGGGCGATCGACAAATTCCCCGTACCGGTCGCGGGCACGCCGGGTTTCCTCGTGAACCGCCTCCTGTTCCCGTACATGCTCGAAGCCGCGACCGCGTATGCCGAAGGCATTCCCGGCCCCGCCATCGACAAGACCGCGGTGAAGTTCGGCATGCCGATGGGCCCGATCGAACTCATCGACACCGTCGGCCTCGACGTGGCCGCCGGCGTGGGCGCGGAACTCGCACCGTTCCTCGGCCTGCCGATTCCCGCCGCGCTCGCCGCGCCGCCGGAAGCCGGCAAGCGCGGCAAGAAGGACGGCCAGGGCATCTACCGCTGGGAGAACGGCAAGGCGCAGAAGCCGGAGATTCCCGCCGACTACAAGGCCCCCGACGATCTCGAAGACCGCCTGATCCTGCCCTTCCTCAACGAAGCCGTCGCCGCCCTGCACGAAGGCGTGGTGTCCGACGCCGAACTGCTCGATGCCGGCGTGATCTTCGGCACCGGCTTCGCGCCTTTCCGCGGCGGCCCGATCCAGTACATCCGCGATACCGGCGTCGCGCCGCTGCTCGAACGCCTCAAGGCCCTGCAATCGAAGTACGGCGACCGCTTCGCCCCGCGCCCCGGCTGGGACAACCCGGCCCTTCGCAACGGCTGATCGCCGCCGCATCGCCGCACACCGAAACCCCTCGCCCAGGCGAGGGGTTTTTCGTTGGCGCCCCACAGCTCCGAACAGCGGCACCTCCGAACACCGGCAGCTCCAGACATCGGCACCTCCCGACCAAGTGTCGCCATCGAGGCTTGTCACGCGCCGCCCAACGGTATAACTTCAGTTACAACCATTTTCGATGGAGGCGCCATGAAACTGAAAATCACGACCGTCGGCAATTCCGCCGGCGTGATCCTGCCCAAGGAACTGCTGGCCCGCCTGCGCCTGGAAAAGGGCGATGAGCTGTTCGCACTGGAAACCCCCGGCGGCATCGTCCTGACCACCTACGACCCGGAACTCGCGGCGCAGATGGAAGTCGCGGAGCAAGTCATGCGCGATCGCCGCACCTTGCTGCACAAGCTGGCGCAGTGAGGGCAGCGACGTGATCGTCTGGATCAGCAAGCGCCTGGCCCTGGCCATCCACGACCGCCAACTGGCGGAACACGGCGGCGGCACAGGCGTGCGCGATGAAGCCCTGCTCGACTCCGCCCTCGCCCGCCCGCAGCAGTTGTTCGCCTACGGCGACCCACCGCCGGACCTCGCCGCACTGGCGGCAAGTCTGACGTTTGGTCTCGCCCGCAACCATCCGTTCGTCGACGGCAACAAACGCACCGCCGCCGTCTGCTGCGAAACCTTCATCCGCCTCAACGATGCCGTTCTGCAGGCAGACGATCTGTCGCTTTATCCGGTCTACCTCGATCTCGCTGCAGGCGATCTCGACGAGGCTGAATTCGCCGACTGGCTGCGAAAACATCTCGTGCTCGCGAACCCCGCAAGCGTCAACGAACCGCAAGCGGCCTACCGCTGACACCGCGCTTGTGGGAGGGCAGGAAGGCCCGATGCTCTCCGCTCTGCGGGAAGGCCGGAAGGCCCGATGCCCCCCGCTCTTGTGGGAGGGCAGGAAGGCCCGATGCCCTCCGCTTTGCGGGAGGGCCGGAAGGCCCGATGCCCTCCGCTCTTGTGGGAAGGCCGGAAGGCCCGATGCCCTCCGCTCTTGTGGGAGGGCCGGAAGGCCCGATGCCCTCCGCTGTTGCAGGAGGACCGGAAGGCCCGATGCCCTCCGCTCTGTGGGAGGGCCGGAAGGCCCGATGCCGACGATGCCGGCACCACCCGCCCGCCGCACGCCCCCCGAAGCCCTGTAGGAGCGACGGAAGTCGCGACGCACCGCCTTGATCGAACAAGGGGGCAAGCGTTGCATCACACCTGTTTGCCCGTGACGAACCCCTGCGGCACCAGATCAAGCCGATTGATCGACTCGTTCACCTGCTCCAGCGACGCATGCGTCGCCAGCACATCGGTGTAATCCCAATAGCGAAGCTTTTCGCGCAACACGGCGACATCCGCCGCATGCTTCTTGATCTTGTCGATCTGCTGCGCATCCGACACCGCAACGACGCCCTGAACCGCCGCGTTGTTGAGCGCCTTCAGCAGATTCATCAGCAGACTGTCGATCGAACCCTTGGTCTGCACTTCGAACACATAGATCACCCGACCCATGTTGCCGATGGTCGACTCCCAGATCGTATCGACCACCGAGCCCGCCGCGACCTTGACCTCGGTCCGGCTCGCGAATCCCAACCAGCGGCCGATGTCCGCCAGCTTCAGCTTGACCTCGTCATGGATGAACTCCGCGGTCTTGTCGTCGGCCTGCGCGACCTCCTTCGCCATCTCCTGCGGCGATTCCTTCTGACCGATCCGGCTGAGGTTGTCCTCCACCTGCAACTCTTCCCAGATGAAGTAGTCGACGGTCAGCAGATCGGCATCCTGGATGCCCAGCGTGCGCAGTTCCGCCGCCAGCGTCTTGCCGACCTCGCACAGCTCCCGGTACTTCTTGCCGTTCAACTGATAGTTGTAGCGCGGCAAGCCCGCAATCCCCAGGTAGTGCATGCCGACATACGCGCGGCGGTTCCACAGCACGTAGTCGTCCGGATGCACGTGCGCGAGCATTTCGCTCATCATCGCCGGCCCGACGCCCTTGATCCGGCTGCGGAAACGGTCCCAGCGCGATTCGATCGACGCCTTCCCCCACACCAGATTCGCGATCTCGTCGCGCACGGTGTCCAGCCCGTGCTCCTCGATCAGCTTGTCGATCACGTACTGCTTGTTGCCCCAGATCAGCATCGCCCACAGCCGCGAGAGGTAGTCCAGCAAATCCTCCGCCGTCATCGCTCGCAGGCGTTCCGAGGTCCATGACTGGTAGTACACGACCCGCTCGCGACGATCCTGCACGACTTTCGCCTGCACGCCGGCTTCCTGACGGACGCGCGCGAGGTAGGCGTCGACGTGTTTGTGGAGGAGCTTTCGATCGAAGATGGTTTTCATGTCCCTGTCCCTTGGATGCAGATCTCAAACCCTCGATGCCACTACCATTCCTGCAGCACTTCCCGATCGCGCCCACCCAAAACAGTTCCGACCTCACTGTTTCAAACAGTACGGCAACTCGGGCAGGCCAAGCTCCCTCAAGAATGCATTGTGCTTGGCCGTCGCGTCTCTCACCGACTTCTCGATCTCCACCAGCTTCTTGTTCGTCGCCTGCAGATCGATCTCTTCCTCCCCCACCGCCGTGCTGATATAGCGGGAAATATTGAGATTGAATTCGTTCTTCTCGATCTCGTGCATCTCCACTCGACGGGAATAACGCGACGTTTCCGTTCGATTCCGGTAGGTGTCGATGATCTTGGAAATGTGCTCGGGGCTGAGCTGGTTCTGGCGCTTTCCCTTGGCGAAATGCTCGGCGGCGTTGATGAAGAGGACATCATCGGGCTTCTTGCACTTCTTGAGCACCAGGATACAGACCGGGATACCGGTGGAATAGAACAGGTTCGCGGGCAGTCCGATCACGGTGTCGATGTGGCCATCCTTGAGCAGCTTGGTGCGAATCCGTTCCTCGGCACCGCCGCGGAACAGCACGCCGTGCGGCAGGATGATCGCCATCACGCCTTCGTCTTTCAGGTAATGAAAGCCGTGCAGCAGGAAGGCGAAATCGGCGGCGGACTTCGGCGCGAGACCGTGACTCTTGAAGCGCACGTCATCGGCCAGCGAATCGGTCGGTTCCCAGCGGTAGCTGAAAGGCGGGTTGGCGACGACAGCGTCGAAGCTCGGCCTCCTGGCGGGATTCTGTTCCCGCAGCATGTCCCAGTCGTTGAGCAGGGTGTCGCCGTGGAAGATCTCGAACTCCGTGTCCTTCACCCCGTGCAGCAGCATGTTCATGCGCGCGAGGTTGTAAGTGGTGATGTTCTTCTCCTGCCCGTAGATCCTGCCGATGGTGCCGCCGGCCTTGGCCATCTTCTTGCGCACGTTCAGCAGCAGGGAGCCGGAACCGCAGGCGAAGTCCATCACGCTCTCCAGCCGTTTCCTGGTGCCGGTTCTCGGCTCCTGGCTGTCCAGCGTGACGATCTCGGAAAGAATGTCTGAGACCTGTTGCGGGGTATAGAACTCGCCCGCCTTCTTGCCGGAGCCGGCAGCGAACTGGCCGATCAGGTATTCATAGGCATCGCCCAGCGTATCGGCATCGGTGGAAAATGCCGCCAGCCCTTCGGCGATCTTCTGGATTATGGTGCAGAGCTTCGCGTTGCGGTCCTCATACCGCTTGCCCAGCTTGGGCGAACTCAGATCGATTTCGGAGAACAGGCCCTGGAAGGTGCTCTCGAAGGACTCCGTCTCGATGTACTTGAAGCCCGCCTGCAGCGTGTTCAGCAGCTCGGCGTTCTGGGTGCGGGCCATGTTCGCGATGCTGTTCCACAGATGCGCGGGCTGGATGACGTAGTGCACCTTGCGGCGCATCTGCTTCTCGAACGCGGGGATGTCGTCCACGTTGTTCGCATACCAGAGCGCCAGCGGCACCTTGCGGGTGTCGCCGCCCACCTTCGGATAGTCCTTGCCCAGCTCCTTCTTCGCTGCCGTTTCGTAGTTGTCGGAGAGGTAGCGCAGGAACAGGAAGGACAGCATGTAGTCGCGGAAGTCGTCCGCGTCCATCGCCCCGCGCAGTTGATCGGCGATGCTCCAGAGGGTGTTGCCCAGTTGTTTTTGGTTGGTCTCGTTCATTGTTTCGGGCGCCGTTTGAGTTTGGTTTCCAGCGCTTGCAAATCGGCCGCGTCCTGCCGGTCGGCCTCGATAGCATCCAACCGTTTGCGGTCCTGATCGAACTGGAGGTAAAGCGCGTCCGTGCGCGCTTCCATCTGCTCATGGCTGATGGTGCCGGCATGCGTGAGCAGCGGGAAGCCGTTGGAGGTGATGATCTGATCCACGTTCTGTTTCCAGAACGCCATGCGCGTCTCCTGCCTCGTCTTGGCCCGCAGCTCGGCGGTTTCGAGAAAGATCACCACCAGACGGTTCAAGGTGTCGATCTCGTCCTCGGTCAGGTAGTTCTTGGCCACCAGGATGTCGGTCTTGCGCACCTTGTCGCCCTTCCATGCCAGCAGGCCGAAATGCGGGTCGGCCGGGTTCGCCCGGGCGGTGATGAGTTCGGCGGCGGTCTGCCGGGTCACGGCAAAGATCAATAGGTTCTGCACCGTGGCGAAGAACCGCTGCGTGGCCTTGTCGGTCTTGTCGTAGTCGCTGGACAGTGCGAACAGGTCGCGCACCTTCTGGTAGAAGCGCTTCTCGGAGGCCCGGATGTCGCGGATGCGCGCCAGCATCTCGTCGAAATAGTCCGGGCGGCCATCCGGGTTCTTCAGCCGCTCGTCGTCCATCGCGAAGCCCTTGGTCAGGTACTCCTTCAGGACGGTGGAGGCCCAGCGCCGGAACTGTACCCCGCGCGGTGAGCGCACCCGGTAGCCTACGGCCAGGATGGCGTCGAGGTTATAGAGCAGTGTCCGGTAGTGCTTGCCGTCGGCGGCAGTTGTCAAGGATTCCTTGACAACTGAATCCGAATCCAGCTCCCCGTCCCCGAAGAGGTTCTTGAGGTGCAAGGAGATGTTCTGCTTGGTGGCGTCGAACAGTTCAGCCATCTCCAACTGCGTCAGCCAGACGGTCTGCTCCTGCGCCCGCAGTTTGATCTGGCTGCGACCGTCTTCGCTGGTGTAGAGGATCAGGTCGTTCATGCTTCGGAGGATGATTCCGGCAAACGCCCCGCATGCTTCTCCAGCTTTTTTTCGTCTGCTTTGGCGCGGCGCTCCAGTTTCTTGATGTCCTGCTCAGGCGGCAGAGCCTCCGGTTTGATGCCGCGCTCGCCCAACATCTGGCGCACGCTGGTGTTGTTCTGTACGTGCTCTTTCGTAATAGCGGGTTCTCCGCGCAGATCCGCCTGCTGCACATTGTGGTTGGTCATCTCCGTTGCCAGATTTTTGGCGGCGATCGTCAGCGTGGGCAAAAAGTCTGCCAACGGGCGGGCCTGGGTGATGCCGAACTTGTCCTTCATCGCCTGCGTGGTATGGCCGCCGAAGAGGGCGGCATCGCCTTTGGAGCGGATGCGGCCAAAGCCTGCGTCGTCCACGTCACGCTCGAAGATATTGTCGGAAAGCGCTTTCTCGGAGGCTCGCAGCTTTTCGCGGGCTTCCAGCCGGTGAAGCAAGCCCAAGCGTTCTTCGATCAACTCCAGTTTGCGCGTCTGCACGGCAAAGTAACTTTGGGCAAAGGCAATCGGCTCTTTGCGCGGGTCGCCGTTCTGGGCGATCAGATAGCACGCGTAGCGGGTGAGCATGAAATCCTCGATTTCACGCTGCCCCCCCTTCCCGTGGGTGATCAATTTCGTGACGCCACGAAAATGATGCCCAACGTCGTAACCCATTGTTTTACATGACTCAATCGCACGCTGAATGGGCGTAAGAAAGTTCTCCCAGCGGGCGTACCCAAGCGGCTCCTGCAAATCCCGGGCAAACCAGAACTCAAGGCCAGTCGCTTCGGGGTGGGTTTGCGCCAGCGCGTCGAACTGGCTTTGCATCTGGAGAATGAGTTCTTTGTTCATGAAGCTTCGGTTTCCTCAGCGGATGGGAAAAGCTGCTGCATCAAGCCTTTCTTGTGGGCCTTCAGGGCTTCGAGCTTTTGGGTTTCGGCGGTGATCAGGGTGTCGAGGCTACTGAGGCACGAGGCGATACGTTGTTGTTCGACAAGGGGAGGCAGCGGAATCTTGAAAGACCTTATCTGAGAAAAATTGAGCCCCTGCCGGTTTCCGCCCGCTTGAAAGCTGTCGATCTGCTTCTGTCCGCTCCGAGAGATGAGATACTGATTTAGGAAAAATGGACTCAACTCATCAGGCTTCGTGCGTATGATGCAGACATGCTGATTAACGTTGCCGCCAGAAATTCTTTCATCAGCCACAGCACTCCGACCGATTGATGCACCGGTGATGTTTAACAACACATCACAAACTTGGATCTCGGTTGAGTCGAATGAAGCGTGGGTCCCTTCATCGATGTAAGCAACGTCATCTAACAACAGAATGCCCCAGCCGATGTTTTGACTTCGGACAAACGTTCGCCCAGCCTGTTTGTAATTCTTGTCACCGCCTGCCGGCGTTATTCCGCTGCCAACCTTTCTCGCCTTCGTACCGAGTTCACTATTTTCCCACCCCCCGGCGTTCTTGAATTCTGGGAAGCGGAGTCGGGGTTGGGTTTCGCCTTCGCTTGGGAAAAGCTGCTGCATCAGCCCTTTTTTATGGAACTTAAGCGCGCCCACTTTCCGCGCTTGCGCGGCGATCAGCTCGTCCACCGAACTCAAGCACTCGGCGATTTTTTGTTGTTCTGCGAGTTTTGGGAAATTAACCGGAAGGACTTTGATGATATCTGCATTTAGATTCTGAACACCACTTCCGGCCGCGTTGTCAAGAAAGTAGCTTTGGCTGCCAGGCGCCGAAATCGAATAATAGAGAAAATCCCTATCAGTCTTCTTGGTGATGTCCGTGATAGCGATCCATCCGTCGTGAATGCATGTTTCAATCTTAAGAATGTAGGGCCGTCCGAAGCTCATCGAGTTTGAGAGAATCAAGTCCCCTGGTTTTACGACTCTAGTTTTGCTCAGAGCTTCTGGGCGGACTTTCTCGGCAGTTCGAGTGACGTATTTGGCCTCTTTATCCACATCGCCAATCTTCAGCCAGTTGAGTCCGTTCGTATCGGTAGTAAGGAAACCATCAATTGGGCGCGGAGAACCGCCCCGAACGACTTCTGACAAATCACCCAAGATGGCGTTATCCCATCCCTCCGCGTCCCGAAACTCTGGAAACCGCAGCTTAGGCACCAGCGCAGACTTTGCCTCTTCCTTCGCAGCAGAGGTTTTCTTCTTACTGCTCATAAGCACTGAGTCCCGAAATATCGCGGCCACCCGCACGCTTGGTCAGCAATGGATGCAAGTCTTCCATCAGCGCCAGTTCGGCTTGCGTGCGCGCCTTCCATCCCAGTTCAAGCGGCGCCATCAGGTCGCTGAGTTGCTCGCCATCGAAGATCATGCGATCGAGAATGCAGTCCACGAAGGTTTGCAGAGCAGCGGTAGCGAGGCCATGTTTCGCGGCGATAGCGGCGAGCTCACTGGCGTTCTTCTCCGCCTTGAAACGGGTATAGCCCTCGCGGATGGCGGCCTCACTGAGGCCCTCCCCTGCCTTGAGCGTGCCGATGTATTCGGCGATGGCGTCGCGCTCGTTCATGAACTTGGCATCGGCGCTGATGAGGCCGATGAGTTGCTCGCGGCTCATCTTCGACTTGCCCGGCCCCTTGGCCGAGAACTTCGCGATGAGACCCATGATGTAGTCGTAATCGATCACGGCGGAGGCGAAGAGCACGAACTCGAAGTCGAGCTGGTCCACATCGTCGTCGGCGCCGGATTTCCCCCCGCCCTTGCTCTGCTGCGCCTTGAGCCGTTTCGCCGTCTCCAGATACTGGCCCTTGAAGCCGCGCAGACTGTCCTCGGGCAGCACCTGTTCGATGGTGGCCTTGTGGTCGTCGGTGAGGTCGGTGTACTGGTCGAGCTGGGTCTTGAGCCGCTGCACTTCCTTGAAGTGGGTGACGAAGGCGGCGCGGGCCGCATCGCCCTTCAGATTCGCCACATCGGACGGCGTGCAGTCCAGCTTCTGGGACTTCATGAACGCATCCAGCTTCTGCACCGCGTCCTGCAATTTCCCGATCACGACCGGGGCCTTGTCCACCAACCAGATTTCCCGCGCCTGCTCGCCGGTCTTCTCGCCGGAGAACAGGGCGATGGCGGCATCCACGGCGTCCTGCTGCTGGCGGAAGTCCAGAATATTGCCGTAGGGCTTGGTGCCATTGAGCACGCGATTGGTGCGCGAGAAGGCCTGGATCAGGCCGTGATGCTTGAGGTTCTTGTCCACGTAGAGCGTGTTCAGGAACTTGGAGTCGAAACCCGTCAGCAGCATGTCCACCACGATGGTGATGTCGATCTTCTGCGCGGCCGGGTAGTCGGCATTCGGCCACTGCTGGTCCTTGATGCGCTTCTGCACGTCCTGGTAGTAGAGATCGAACTCGGTCAGCCGGTGATTGGTGCCGTAGCGGGCGTTGTAGTCGGCCAGGATGGCCTTGAGCGCGGCCTTCTTGACCTCGGGATCTTCCTGATTGTCCACCTGTTCCTGCGGCAGATCTTCCTGGATCTGTTTCACATCCGGGTCGCCATCGGCGGGCGGCGAGAACACGCAGGCGATGTTCAGCGGCGTGAAGTCGGGGTCGGCGGCCTGCTTGTCCGCCTGCATCGCCTTGAACAGCGCGTGGTATTCGATGGCGTCATTGATGGACGCGGTGGCCAGGATGGCATTGAAGCGACGCCCACCGGTGGCGGTGTCGTGCTTGGCGAGAATGGCGTCGATGACGGCCTTCTTGGCGATCGCCTCGCCGGGCTTCGGCGGTTTCTTGCCTTCCGGCTTGAAGTAATCCACGTGGAAGCGCAGGACGTTGCCGTCCTCGATCGCGTGGGTGATGGTGTAGGCGTGGAGCTGCTTCTGGAAGAGATCTTCCGTGGTGCGCATGGAGGCCGTGGTGTCCTCGACCTTCTGCTGTGAGGCGTTCTGGTCGAAGATCGGCGTGCCCGTGAAGCCGAACAGCTGAGCCCTGGGGAAGAACGCCTTGATGGCCTTGTGGTTGTCGCCGAACTGCGATCGGTGGCATTCGTCGAAGATGAAGACGATGCGCTTGTCCTTCAGCGCTTCGAGCTGTTCCTTGTAGGTGGCCTGACCGTTTCGGGTGCGCTGCTTGTTGCGCTTGCTGTTTTCGTCCAGCGCAAGGCCCAACTTCTGGATGGTGGTGACGATGACCTTGTCGGCGCGGTTCTCCGAGAGCAGGCGACGCACGAGGGCAGCGGTGTTGGTGTTTTCTTCGACGCAGCCCTCCTGGAACTTGTTGAATTCCTCGCGCGTCTGGCGATCAAGATCCTTGCGATCCACCACGAACAAGCATTTGTGGATGTGCTCGTTTTCCTTCAGGAGGGTGGACGCCTTGAAGGACGTGAGCGTCTTGCCGCTGCCGGTGGTGTGCCAGATGTAGCCGTTGCCGTTGTCCTCATCGATGCACTTCACCATGCGCTGCACGGCATAGACCTGATAGGGCCGCATGATCATCAGTTTCTGCTCGCCCGCGAGCAGCACCATGTAACGGCTGATGGTCTGGCCGAGGTCGCACTTCTTCAGGAAGCGCTCGGCGAAGGCATGAAGATGGGTGACCTTGCGGTTGTCTTCATCCGCGAACTCGTAGACGGGCAGAAAGCGCTCGTCGGCGTTGAAAGAGAAGTGACGGGCGTTGTTGTTGGCGAAGTAGCAGGTGCGGTCGCGGTTGCTGACGATGAACAACTGCATGAAGCAGAGCAGCGTCCGGGTGTAGCCATTGCCGGCGTCATTCTTGTATTCGACGATCTGTTCCATCGCCCGACGGGGGCTGATGCCGAGGGTCTTCAGCTCGATCTGCACCACCGGCACGCCGTTGATCAGCACGATGACATCGTAACGATGGTGGCTGTTGTCGGTGTTGATGCGGAGCTGATGGACGATCTCGAAATGGTTCTTGCACCAGTCCCGGATGTTGACCAAGGTATAGTTCAGGGGCGTGCCGTCTTCACGCGTGAACGCGTTCCAGCTCCGCAGAGACTGCGCAGCCTTGAAGACATCATGGGTGACGATTTCGTCGAGAAGGCGCTGGAACTCCGCGTCCGTCAGCTTGACGCGGTTCAGCGCTTCGAATTTCTCGCGGAAATTCTGTTCGAGCGAAGCGCGGTCCTGGATGTCCGGGCGATAGACGTATTTCAGCCCTTCGAGCTTGTCGATCAGCTCGTCTTCAAGCTGGCGTTCGGAAACTTTCATGGTCACCAAAGATCCCTCTGTCGGTGCAGGATACCGGCTGGAACAGCGAGACGGGAGGGGCCAGCAGCGCTGAGCGGAACAGCAGATCCCTCCACCCGCCGCGCGGGCGTTCGGGATGACAGGCATGGGGCCGGGCTTGCGGGTGGTGTGCGATGGTTCGTCGCGACTTCCGTCGCTCCTGCAGCGGCTGGCGGTTGGGACGTGGTGGCGTCATCGGGCCTTCCGGCCCTCCCACAGGAGCGGTCGTGGCTGTCGCCGCTCACAGAAACAGTGGCGCCTCAGTGCCGCCATCGGAACGGCGAAGGCCCCGCGTCGCGGGGCCTTCGAGTTGGATGCGTTCGATCAGCAGGTCCCTCGCCTTCGGCTCGGGATGACGGGCGATGGTGCCATCGGGCCTTCCGGCCCTCCCACGAAAGCAGTCGCGCCTTCTGGTTCTTGCAGTGGCGGTCCGCGCCAGCGACCTGCCCCAGGCAGTCGTCAGGCGAACGGGTCGCGCAGCACGATGTTGGCGTCGCGATCGGGGCCGGTCCAAGCAAGCCCCACGGCGCAACGAGAATGAAGCCGCGCCTGCGGGTTGTGGCGATCAAGCGTCGTCGTTTCGATCCCGCGAATTACGCAAACGGGTCGCGCAGGACGATGTTGGCGTCGCGGTCCGGGCCGGTGGACACGATCGCCAGCGGGCTGCCCGCGAGTTCTTCCAGCGCGCGCAGGTAGGCGCGGGCGGCGGCGGGAAGTTTGTCCCAGTCGGTGATGCCGGCGGTGGATTCGCTCCAGCCCGGGAATTCGAGGTAGACGGGTTTGCACTCGTTCCAGCCGTCGGCGTCAAGCGGTGCGTATTCGGTGCGTTTGCCGCGGTATTCGTAGGCGATGCAGATCTTGAGCTTCTCCATCCCGTCGAGGATGTCGAGCTTGGTGATGCACAGGCCGGTGATGCCGTTGATGGCGACGGCGCGTTTGAGGGCGACGATGTCCATCCATCCGCAGCGGCGCGGGCGGCCGGTGGTGGCGCCGTATTCCTGGCCGCGGTCGCGGATGCCCTGGCCGATCTCGTCGTCGAGTTCGGTCGGGAACGGGCCGCCGCCGACGCGGGTGGCGTAGGCCTTGGCGATGCCGAGCACGTAATCGATGGCGTCGGCGCCGACACCGGTGCCGGCGAGCGCGCCGCCGACGGTGGTGTTCGACGAGGTGACGTACGGATAGGTGCCGTGGTCGATGTCGAGCAGCGAGCCCTGCGCGCCTTCGAACAGCACGCGTTTGCCTTGTTTGCGCAGGTCGTGGAGGATGCCGGCGACGTCGGATTTCATCGGTTCGACGTATTCGCCGAACGCGAGCGCTTCGTCGAGCGTCTTCTGGAAGTCGACGGGTTCGACCTTGAGGTACTGGGTCAGCACGAAGTTGTGGTAATCGAGCGTGCTGCGGAGTTTTTCGGCCAGTTCGGCCGGATAGCTGAGATCGGCGACGCGGATGCCGCGGCGGGCGACCTTGTCTTCGTAGGCCGGGCCGATGCCGCGGCCGGTGGTGCCGATGGCGCCCTTGCCGGCGGCCTTTTCGCGGGCCTGATCGAGGGCGATGTGGTACGGCATGATGATCGGCGTGGCCGGGCTGATCTTCAGGCGGCTGCGCACGTCGACGCCGTTGGCTTCGAGTTCGGCGATTTCCTTCTGCAGCGCGCCGGGATGCAGCACGACGCCGTTGCCGATCAGGCACAGCGCGTCGTCGCGCAGGATGCCGGAGGGAATCAGATGGAGGACGGTCTTCTTGCCGCCGATGACGAGCGTGTGGCCGGCGTTGTGGCCGCCCTGGAAGCGCACCACCGCGCCGATGTTCTGGGTGAGCAGATCGACGATCTTGCCCTTGCCCTCGTCGCCCCATTGCGCGCCCAACACCACGACCGACTGACCCATGACCTTGACTCCGGAAAGCTGGTTGCAGGCGCGGCGGGAGCCGCGACCGGATGCGCCGGAGGGCGTCGAGCGCGGGCTCGCGCCTTGCGGCGCTCCCACGGTAAAGACGGTCCTCCGACACGGAAAAAGCCGGAGGGGCTGGGCCCCGTCCGGCTTTTGTGCATTATCCGGGTTTTGCCGCCGGGGGCCACCCTTTCGGGCGATTTTTTTGCGGTGCGGCATCGGCCCGGCGATGGCGGGCGGTCCGCCCTTCCCCGCCGCCGAAGCCCGCGGGCGCCATCGCCCGGGCCGGGAGACCTTCACGTGCCGACCGCGGTTCACGGCGGCCCGGTTTTCGATCGCCCGAGAATCAGGCCGCGTTGCGGGCGATCGGGCGGTCCGCCGCCCTGCGCTCAGTGGCGGACGAAATACAGCGCCAGCAGGCCGGCGCCCATGACCACCGCGCCGAACACGCGCAACTGGCTGGGCGGCATCGACAGCATCTGTTCGGCGGCCCGGCGCCAGAAGCCGGGGACGGCGAACAGCACCAGACCTTCGAGCACCGCGACGAGGGCCAGGGCGGCCCAGAGATCGTTCATCGCGGAACGTGCCTCAACGGTCGCTGCGCATGTACTGCAGGAACGGGTCGTCCTTGTCGAGCACGATCACCGCGTCGCCGGACTTGAACGCCTGGCGATAGGCTTCGAGGCTGCGCTGGAAGGCGTAGAACGCGGGGTCGGCATTGGCGGCGGCGCCGTAGATGCGGGCGGCCTCGCCATCGCCTTCACCGCGCAGTTTCTGCGCGTCGCGTTCGGCTTCGGCCAGGATCACGGCCTGATCGCGATCGGACTTGGCGCGGATCTCGTTGGCCTGTTCCTCGCCTTCGGCGCGGAGCTTGCTGGCGACCTGCTGGCGCTGCGCGCTCATGCGGCGATAGACGTCGCGGATGACCTGGCTGTCGGTCGGCAGATCGATCTGCTTGATCCGCAGGTCGACGATCTTCACGCCGAGCGTGGCCGCGCCCTTGTTGATCGCGGCGAGCTGGGCGTCGACGATCTTGCTGCGATCACCGGACACCACCTGCGACAGGGTGCGGGCGTTGATCTCGTTGCGCAGCGCGTCCTTGATGATCGGCGCGAGGCGGTCGATCGCGGCCAGTTCATCGCCGGCGGTGGCGCGATAGAAGGCGCGTCCGTCCTGGATGCGGCCGACCGCGAAGAAGTCCACGCTCACGTCCTTGCGTTCGGAGGTGAGGTAGCGCTCGGGTTCGGCCGGCAGCACCAGCAGACGGGCGTCGAAGATGCGCGCGGTCTCGACCAGCGGAACCTTGAAATGCAGGCCGGGGCCGAGGTCGCTGCGCACGACCTTGCCGAGGTTCAGCACGATCGCGGTGTGGCCTTCGCGGACCACGAAGACCGAGCCGAACAGCAGGAACAGCGCGGTGAGCGCGATCGGAATCCAGAGCGAAAGTCTCATCGGCTGCCTCCCTCGCGACCGCTGCTGCGGCTCTTGCGGGTCTCGGTGTCCTCGGGGGTCGCGGTCACGGCGGGCGCGATCAGTTCCGGCGGCGGCGCGGCGGCCGGCGCGGTGGTCTGGCCGCGGGCCGGCGGCACCGGCAGGTACAGCAGCTGGCGACTGTCGCCGCCGACCACCTTGCGGTTGTCGGCCAGCACCTGCTGCACGGTCTCCAGCCACAGGCGCTTGCGGGTCACCTCGGGCGCGCCGCGGTACTGCTGCAGCAGCGAGGTGAAGCGCGCCGCGTCACCGGTGGCGCGGGCGATGTTGGCGGTCTTGTAGCCTTCGGCCACGGTGCGGATGCGGGCGGCTTCACCGCGCGCTTCGGGCACGATCTTGGCGGCGTAGGCGCGGGCTTCGCTGATCAGGCGGTCCTTGTCCTGCTGCGCGGAGTTTACGTCGTCGAACGCGGGCTTCACTTCTTCCGGCGGACGCGCGTTGGGCAGGTTGAGTTCGGTGACCGACAGGCCGGTGTCGTAGGCCTTCAGCGATTTGTCGAGACGGGTGCGCGCGGCCACGGCCAGCGCGTCGCGCGCGCCGAGCACGGTGTCGAGCGTGGAGCGGCCGACCTGCTCGCGCACCGAGCTGAGCACGGCC
Organism: Lysobacteraceae bacterium; assembly: GCA_041919915.1. GTDB lineage: Bacteria > Pseudomonadota > Gammaproteobacteria > Xanthomonadales > Xanthomonadaceae > Lysobacter_I. Next base: position 18,052 of record JAYRSY010000035.1, on the reverse strand, counting down.
TGGCGCAGCACTTCGTCGCCGTCGCGGGTACCGAACAGATACTTGCGCGGATTGTCGATGCGGTACTGCACGTTGATCTCGACCTGGACGATGTTCTCGTCGCTGGTCAGGACCGGCACGCTGTCGCTGTAGTTCTTGATCTCGGTGGCGTTGACCTTCTGCACGGTCTCGATCGGCCACGGCAGCTTGAAGCCCGGGCCCGGATCGATGGTGCGCGCGAATTCGCCGAAACGCAGGACCACGCCGCGCTGCTGTTCGGTGATCAGGACGAAGCTGCTGAAGACCAGCCAGATGGCGACCGCGGCCACGATCCAGCGCAGCGGATTGCCGCCGCCGGGACCGCCGCCGCCGAAGAAGCCGCGCAGGCGATCGAGCACGTCGTCCAGACCGCCGCCACGGCCGCCCGGACGGGGCTTCCACGGGTTGCGGCCGCCGCCCTGACCGCTGGACGGGGAATCTTGATTGCTGCCCTTGCCGGGGCTGCCCTTGCCGGGGGTGTTCCAGGCCATGCCTGCTCCGTAGCCGTTGCGCCCCGCAGGAATGCGGGCGCGGGGTGGATATTACAAGGTGTCCTCGTCCTCGCCCTGCGGCAGCAGCGGTTCGAGTGCGTCGCCGCCGGGTCCGGCGGCCAGTTTTTCGGCGTCGCTGCGGGCCAGATCGAGGTCCAGCGTCCAGCCGCCGTCGGCGTCGTGGGTCTCGCCGCGCACCGCTTCCAGCGCGTAGAGGCGCGCGCGCAGGCGGCCGGCACGGGCGGGCAGATGCACGCGACCGAACACCCGGCGCATGCCCAGCCGCACGACCAGCGCGCTGCGCAGCAGGTCCAGGCCGATGCCGTCGCGCGCGGACAGCCAGACCCGCTCGCGGGCGATCTCCTCGAGACCGTGGTCGTCGATGACGCCCGCGCCGGCGTCTCCGGGGACAGCCTCATCGCCCTCGCCCGCCGACCGCACCGCGGGGTCGTGGCGCGCCACCGCGCCTTCGATCCGGTCGATCTTGTTGAAGACCAGCAACTGCGGCAGATCGCCGGCGCCGATCTCGGCGAGCACCGCGTCGACCTGGGCGATGCGTTCGTCGCGCAGCGGGTCGGCGGCGTCGATCACGTGCAGCAGCAGATCGGCTTCACGCGCTTCGGACAGCGTCGACCGGAACGCGGCGACCAGTTCGTGCGGCAGGTCGCGGACGAAGCCGACGGTATCGGCCAGCACCACGCTGCCGCCGGGCAGCGCGATCCGGCGCACGGTCGGATCGAGGGTCGCGAACAGCCGGTCGTCGGCGTAGGCCTCGGCACCGGTCAGGGCATTGAACAGCGTGGATTTGCCGGCGTTGGTGTAACCGACCAGCGCCACCCGCGGCAGTTCGCTGCGCACCCGCGCGCGACGCATCTGGGTGTGCTGCACTTCGACCTTGTCGAGCCGGCGCTGCAGTTGTTCCACCCGCTTCTGCAGCAGGCGGCGGTCGGTTTCGAGCTGGGTTTCGCCGGGACCACGCAGACCGATCGCACCGCCGCGCTGGCGTTCGAGATGGCTCCAGCCTCGGACCAGTCGCGTCGCCATGTGCCGCAACTGCGCGAGTTCCACCTGCAGTTTGCCTTCGTGGCTGCGCGCGCGCTGGGCGAAGATGTCGAGGATCAGACCGGTGCGGTCGACCACGCGGCGACCGAGCGCCTTTTCGAGGTTGCGCTCCTGCACCGGACTCAGCGGATGGTTGACCAGCACCAGATCGGCGCCGGTGGCGTCGGCCGCGACCTTGGCCTCCTCCAGCTTGCCGCTGCCGAACAGCGTGGCGGCATTGGGACGGTCGATCCGCGCGTGCAGCATCGCCGCGACCGTGGCGCCGGCGGAGCGGGCCAGATCGGCGAATTCTTCCAGGACATCGGGTTCCGGCGGGCCGCCGGCGTGGGGCTGGATCAGCAGCGCGGTTTCGCCCTTGCGGGATCGTTCGAACAAACCGGGAAATCTCCGGGTAACGGGTGCGCAGTATGACGCAGGAGGCGCCTGCGCACCCCTGCCTCACCGATCACAGCGACGGACGGCGGCCGCAGGCCGCCGCGATCGCTCAATCCTGGCCGCCACCCATCGGGATGCCCGGCGGGCCGTCCTCGTGATCGCCGGTGGAATGCACGTAGCCGCCGCCCGGCCCCACGCGCACGTTGCGCGCCGGCACGACGGTGGAGATCGCGTGCTTGTAGACCATCTGGCTGACGGTATTGCGCAGGAGAACCACGAACTGGTCGAAGGATTCGATCGTGCCCTGCAATTTGATGCCGTTGACGAGATAGATCGACACCGGAACGCGCTCGCGACGCAACGCGTTCAGGAAAGGATCCTGCAAAGACTGCCCCTTCGACATGGTGCTCCCCGTTTTGGGTCTTGTTATTGGCTGGAACATGAGTGGATCGTGAGACTTCCAATCGTGCGGTGGATATCGTGCGACACGGGTCCGCACGACGGGATGCGATGCAATCCGTGGCGCGCGGCCGACCATCCCCTCTGGTCGCCACGCAACGCGGCAGTCCGTTGCCGGAATCCCGATGGTTACACAACTGGCCGCCGACCGGAAGCCGGTACCGGCGGCGGCTCAGGCCCTCGGCGGACCGAGGAAGGCGGCGAGCGCGATTTCGAGACTCCCGTCGTCTTCGGCCGGGTCGAACCAGCGCAGCGCGGGTTCGCCGCGCAGCCATGTCAGCTGGCGCTTGGCGAGCTGGCGGGTGGCGAAGATCGCGCGATCGCGGAACGCGGCCGGATCGAGCACGCCGTCGAGGTGTTCCCAGGCCTGACGGTAGCCGACCGCACGCAGGGCCGGCAGATCGAGCGGCGCCGGATGATCGCGCAGTGCGGGCAGCGCGCGCAGGGCGCGGACTTCGTCGAGGAACCCGGCGGCGAGCATCGCGTCGAAACGGCGTTCGATACGCGCGTGCAGCACGGCGCGGTCGCGCGGCGCGATCGCGAGTGTCAGCACCCGGCACGGAAACCGCGGCGCGGTCGCGATCGCCGCGCGCTGCCAGTCGCTGATCGGCCGGCCGCTCAGGCGGTACACCTCCAGCGCGCGCTGGATCCGCTGCGGATCGGTGGCGTGGATGCGCGCGGCGGCGACCGGATCGACCCGCCCCAGTTCCGCATGCATCGCCGCCCAGCCGCGTTCCGCCGCCTCGGCTTCGAGCTGCGCGCGCGTCGCCGCATCGGCTTCGGGCATCGGCGACAGGCCCTGCAGCAACGCGCGGAAATACAGACCGGTGCCGCCGGCGAGGATCGGCATGCGCCCGCGCGCGACGATGTCCTCGACCGCCGCGCGGGCATCGCGCGCGAAGTCCGCGGCGGAATAGATCTGCCTCGGATCGCGCACGTCGATCAGATGATGCGGCACCGCCGCACGCTCATCGTCCGTGGGTTTGGCCGCACCGATGTCGAGCCCGCGATAGACCAGCGCGGAATCGACGCTGACGATCTCGCCGCCGAAACGTCGCGCCCAGTCGAGCGCGAGCGCGGTCTTGCCCGAAGCGGTCGGGCCCATCAGGGCGATGGCGAGAGGGCGGATGTCGGCTGTCATGGGGTCATGTCGCTTTCTGCAGGAGCGCCGGCCTTCAGCAGCCTTCGGCTGTTGAAAGCCGGCGCTCCTGCAAAAACTCAATAGCCATGCACCTTCAGCGTCTCCTGGACGCCCTTGTGCCGGAACCGCACCTCGTCCGAAGGCGGTTTGCCGATACGGCTGACGAGGAAGATCGCGACGCAGGCCGCGATCACGCCCGGCACCATTTCGTAGAGTTCGCTGCCATGCTGCTTCACCGCGATCTCCTTCCACAGGATCACGGTCGCGGCGCCGGCGATCATGCCGGCCAGCGCGCCGTTGCGGGTCATGCGTCCCCAGAACAGCGAGCACAGCACCACGGGACCGAACGCGGCGCCGAAGCCGGCCCAGGCGTAGGACACGAGCCCGAGCACGCGGCTGTCCGGATCGCGCGCGATCCAGATCGCCAGCAGCGCCACCGCCAGCACCATCGCGCGGCCGAACCAGACCAGTTCGCGCTGGCTAGCGTCCGGGCGCAGGAAGCCCTTGTAGAAGTCCTCGGTGAGCGCGCTCGAACACACCAGCAACTGGCACGACAGCGTGCTCATGATCGCGGCGAGGATCGCCGACAGCAGCACGCCCGCGACCCACGGATTGAACAGCACCGTCGAGAGCTGGATGAACACGCGCTCTGAATTCTCGGCGACCGGTCCGACCTGGTCCGGATGCTGCGAGAAATAGGCGTTGCCGAAGAACCCCACCGCCATCGCGCCGAACAGGCACAGCACCATCCAGGCCATGCCGATGCGACGCGCCTTCGGAATCGTGTTGAGCGAATCGGCGGCCATGAACCGGGCGAGGATGTGCGGCTGCCCGAAATAGCCCAGCCCCCAGGCCAGCAGCGACACGATGCCGACGACGCCCAGCGTGCCGCCCTTGAACCAGTCGAGCTTGGCCGGATCGGTCTGTTCGATCAGGGCCAGGCTGGCATCGACGCCACCGCTGCCGAGCACCACCATCACCGGCGTGAGCACCAGCGCGAAGATCATCAGCGAAGCCTGCACGGTGTCGGTCCAGCTCACCGCGAGGAAGCCGCCGATCAGCGTGTAGAGGATCGTCGCCGCCGCGCCCCACCACAGCGCCTGCGCGTACGGCACGCCGAACACGCTCTCGAACAACCGCGCGCCGGCGACGATGCCGCTGGCGCAGTACAACGCGAAGAACACCAGGATCACGATCGCCGAGAACACCCGCAGCAGCCGCTGGCGATCCTCGAACCGGTGAGTGAAGTAATCCGGCAGGGTCAGCGCGTTGCGGGTGCGCTCGGTGTAGATGCGCAGCGGACCGGCGACGAATTTCCAGTTGGCCCAGGCGCCGGCGATCAGTCCCAGCGCGATCCAGGCCTCGGACACGCCGTGCAGGTACAGCGCGCCGGGCAGCCCCATCAGCAACCAGCCGCTCATGTCGGACGCGCCGGCGGACAGTGCGGTGACTACGCTGCCCAGCGAACGCCCGCCGAGGATGTAGTCGTCGAAACTGCGGGTGGAACGCCAGGCCCACAATCCGATCAGGATCATGGCGATCAGATACACGCCGAAGGTGATGAGCAGCGGTTGGCCTGCGGTCATGGACGGGGTCCGGGATACGGTCTGGAAGCGCAGCATACCCGAGGCCCCGATCGCGGCGCCCGCCGCTGCCGGTCGCGGTCGGCGCATGCCGCTTGCAACCCCGATCCATGGGCGTACGCTGACCTGCGACCACACTTCACGCCGCCCGCGCCCGGTTCGCATGCCGCTCTGGAAACGCCTCGGATTCCTGTTCGTGTTCGTCGTACCGGCGCTGATGCCGGTCGCCGCCTGGCTCGGCGCGCGCAGCGGGCATCCGGACGCGATGGCCTGGTTTCCGCTGTTCTTCCTGTTCGTGCTGGTGCCGGTGGCGGATCACGTCCTCGGCCACGACCCGCGCAATCCGACGCCGGAACAGGCCGCGATACTGGAACACGACGGCTGGTTCAAGGCCATGACCCTGGCCGCGCTGCCGGCACAGCTGGGCGTGATGCTCTGGTCCGGATGGCACTTCGCGCAGGCCGACTTCGGCCCGCTCGGGCGCGTCGGCTGGCTGCTGTCGCAGGGCATCGTCGGCGGCGTGCTGGCGATCAACGTCGCCCACGAACTCATCCACAAGGACACCGCGCTCGAACGCCTCGCCGGTGGTCTGCTGCTGACCAGCGTCGGCTATCACGGCTTCAAGATCGAACATGTGCGCGGCCATCACGTCCACGTGTCGACGCCCGAGGACGCATCGAGCGCGCGCTTCGGTCAATCGCTGTGGCATTTCCTGCCGCGCGCGCTGCTGCGCAACACCGCGAACGCTTGGGCGCTGGAAGCGGCGCGACTGACGAAACTCGGCAAGCCCTGGTGGAGCGCGGACAACGAGCTGATCCGCTGGAGCCTGCTGTGGCTGGCGTCGATCGCGGGCTTCGCGCTGTGGCTGGGTCCGATCGGGATCGCGTATGTCCTCGCGCAGGGTTTCTTCGCCGCCTGTTCGCTGGAGATCATCAACTACATCGAACACTACGGCCTGGAGCGTCGGCGTCTCGCCGACGGCCGCTACGAACGCACCACGCATCTGCATTCGTGGAACTCGGATTATCTGCTGAGCAATCTGCTGCTGTTCCAACTGCAGCGGCATTCCGATCACCACGAAACCGCGCGCCGCCGCTATCAGGTGCTGCTGCATCACGCCGACAGCCCGCAGTTGCCGGGCGGCTACGCCACGATGTTCCTGCTTGCATTGTGCCCGCCGTTGTGGTTCCGGATCGTGGATCCGCGCGTGCGTGCGTTCCACGCGCGACGGAGCGCGTGAAACGATACGCGTGAAACCCGAGAGGCCACGCGAGCATGCGCCAGCGACGAAAAGACACGCCGTGCGCGATCTCATCCACAGCGTCTGTGGACAACGCGTGCGCAAGTCTGTGGATGGATCGCTGCGGCCCTGCTGTCATGCGGGTCGCAGCCGGACTGGCGAAAAATTCACCAGCCCGGAGCGCGGATGACGCTGGTGAAATTTTCGCCAAACAGTCCGCAAGGCCCACCGCGTCGGGGCCGCAGACGTTTGTCCACAGGAAGACTCCACGACTTGTCCACAGACGTTGTGCACAAACCGATGCGGGCGCACGGGACATCGATCGGTGCGTGAATCGCACTTGCAACGGCTTCCGATTTCGGCAAGGGCATCGCCGGCGCACACCATCGATGAGATGCATTGACAGTCATGGCCATGTCATGCATGCGAACGCGGAACGCACGACGACAGAAGCGATGAAAGCCGGATCGATGAAGACGGCATCGATGACGGTCTGATCGACGACACTCTTATCGACGATGGTCTGATCGATGACGCTCTGATCGAGGGCTGCGCACCGCAGATCATCGCGAAAGAATGCGTGATTTCCATCACGACCGGGGGCCTGATGCCCCTCTAGACTGCGGGCGCGGCATGCAGGGGGCATACCGTCGTGCGCCGTCACAACGGCGCGATCCCATCATCGGCGCCGCCGACAGGATCGATCGACACGACGCCACTTCCTCCCGACGGCACCCACGCATGCGCCAACACTCGACTCTCCATCGACATCCAGCAACGAACGGCCTGCTGATCGCCTCGATCCTGCTTCTCGCTTCTTGCGGCAGCGATGTCGATCCGGCATCGGCACGCGTCGGCGACACCGTCACCGATGCGCAGGCGGCCGCAACGCCCGCGTCGACGCGATCGCCATCCCCGACGAAGGCGGTCGCGACGGGCGCACTCGAGACACCGGTCCTGTTCGTGACCCAGGTGCCGACCCCGGGAACGGATCCGTTCGCCAGTCGCATGTCGACCTTCGCGAATCATCTTCCCGATATCTCGTCGGTACCGCGCGGAGGGGATCTGATGATCCGCTATCCGGACGGCAGCGTGCGCAATCTCACGCGCGAAGCCGGCTTCGGCATGGACGGGCAGCAGGCCGAGAACGCCATCGCCGTGCGCGAACCGACGGTGCACTGGGACGGCCACAAGGCCATCTTCAGCATGGTCATCGGCGCACCGGTGCGGCAATACGACACCGGCAGCAACGGCAAATGGCAGCTCTATGAAGTCACCGGCCTCGCCCAGGGCCAGACCGCCGTCATCACCCGGGTGCCGAATCAACCCGCGGAATACAACAACGTCTCGCCGCTCTACGCGAGCGACGACCGCATCCTGTTCACGTCGGATCGCCCGATCGGCGGCGCGGCGCATCTCTATCCGCAACTGGACGAATACGAAAGCACCGCGACGATCACCGGGCTCTACCGCCTCGATCCCGCCAGCGGCGCGCTGAAGATGCTCAACCACACGCCGAGCGGCGCGTTCTCTCCGAGCATCGCCAGCGACGGCCGCCTGATCTTCGTGCGCTGGGACCATCTGCAGCGCGATCAACAGGCGGACGCCGGCACCTATGGCGCGGCGAACTATGCGAGCGAGGCGGCGGGCGCGGCGAAACTGCCCGCACCGACGGAAGTCTTCCCCGAGCCGAGACAGGCGTCGAACGGCCCGTACGGACAGGTCGCGGGCTACACCAGCAATCTGTTCACCCCGTGGCAGATGAACCAGGACGGCACCGAAGAACTCACGCTCAACCACATCGGCAGGCACGAGCTGTCGTTCGGCTATCTCACCCGATCCTTCGTGGACGATCCCGCGCTGCAGGACAACACCGATCCGGCGCTCATCGCGAACCGCAAATACATCCGCATGGACGGCGGCCTCTTCCATGTCCGCGAAGATCCCCGGACGCCGGGCGTGTTCTACGGCATCTACGCGCGCGAGTTCGGCTCCATGACCTCCAACCAGATCGTCCGCTTCACCGGCGCGGCCTCGTTGAACGCGGAGCAGATGGTCTTCGAGGACGCATCACCTGCGGAGACCGGCGGCAGTCTTCCGGCAGGACGGTTCCGCAACCCGCTGCCGATGCTCGGCGGACAGATGGTGGCGTCCTACACCACGAGCGCGACCACCCAGACCGGCACCCTGTTCCGCCTGCACCAGCTGTACACGAACGGCGCGGGGCTGCTCGAAGCCGGCCCGGCCCTCACACCGGGCATCCAGAAGACCCTGTCGTGGTGGAGTCCCGACGTCAAACTCACCTACAGCGGACCACTGTGGGAAATCGAGCCGGTCGAGGTCGTCGCCAGAGCGCGTCCCGTGGCCCGGTTCGAGCGGATCGAAACACCGGAAGCCGCGGTCTTCGACGAGGAACATGTCAGCGAATACGCGTTCCGCAACTGGCTGAAAGCCAATGGCCTCGCGTTGATCGTCACCCGCAACCAGACCAGTCGCGACCGTGGCGACAAGCAGCAGCCGTTCAATCTGCGCGTCCCGCTCGGCGTGAGCACGACGAACGGTAACGGTCGCGTCTACGACATCGCCCACTATCAGATCCTGCAGGGCAACGCGGTCCGCGGTTACGACGATTTCAGCCGCGGACGCCGTCTGATCGCGCAACCGATCGAAACCGGAAAGAACCCCGCCAATCCATCGGGGCCAGCGGGCAGCGTGAGGATCGCCGCAGATGGCTCCACCGCGGCGCTGGTGCCGGCCAATCGCGCATTGACCTGGCAGACCACGGATGCCGCTGGCGTCGCCATCGTCCGCGAACGCGTCTGGATCACCATGCAGCCGGGCGAAATCCGCACCTGCGCCGGTTGCCACGGGCAGAACACGAAGAACCAGGCGGGACAGGCCTCACCGGTCAACAAGCCCGAAGCGCTGCGCCAATTGCTCCGCCACTGGAAAACGACCTATCCGCCCAACTGGCTCGAAGGGACGAAACCCCTGGCGCGGCCGCGTCCCGCGCCGACGGCTGCACCGGCGGCCTCGCACGAGACATGGAGCGCTTCCGGCAGGCTGCGGATCCGGCGCGACGCCGGCCGGCGCTGAGCGCGGCATCGCGGACATCCACAGGAAGCCGGCGTCGCGCCCCGCGGACGCAGGTCACTCGTCCGGCCAGCGGATCGCCGGCGCGGCGGCCTTCGGTTTCGGCATCGGAACCGCCGCCACCGCGTTCCACACTTTCAGGGCATCGACGGTCGCGGCCACGTCGTGCACGCGCAGCAGCATCGCACCGCGCTGGGCCGCGATCAGGTGCGCGGCGACCGAACCGGAGACGCGGTCGTGCGGGTCGTCGCGGCCGGTGAGTTCGCCGATCGTGCGCTTGCGCGACAGTCCTGCGAGCACCGGCACGCCGAGATCGACGAAGCGCTCGAAACGCGCCAGCAACGCGAGATTGTGCGCGGTGGTCTTGCCGAAACCGAAGCCGGGATCGACCACGATCTTCTTCTTCGGAATGCCGACCATCTCCGCGGAAAAGATGCGCTCGGCGAGGAAGCGATGGACATCGGCGACCACGTCCTCGTAGTCCGGCGCGTCCTGCATCGAGCGCGGCTCGCCCTGCATGTGCATCAGCACCACCGGCACGCCCAGCGCGGCGGCCGCATCCAGCGCACCCTCGCGACGCAGCGCGTACACGTCGTTGATCATGCCGGCCCCGGCGGCGACCGCCGCGCGCATGACCTCGGGCTTCGAGGTGTCGATGCTGATCGGCAGCGTCGTCGCCTTCGCCAGCCGTTCGATCACCGGGATCGTCCGTCGCAATTCTTCCTCGACCGGGACCTCGGCCGCGCCGGGACGCGTCGACTCGCCACCGATGTCGAGGATGTCCGCCCCCTCCTCCGCCAGACGCAGCCCGTGCGCCACCGCAGCCTCGGCCGTCGCATGCTCGCCGCCGTCCGAAAACGAATCCGGCGTGACGTTGACGATACCCATCACCCGCGGGCGATCGAGCACCACGATGCGCCCTGCGCAGTCCAGTTGCGGAGAAATATCGAACATGCCGTTGCCCCATCGCGGAAGACCGCGACAAAGATAGACCAAAGCGCCCTCGCGCGAAGCGCCGATGCGCTCGGTGACCGGAAGGATGTTCCGGAGCCGAAAAGCAGGAAGCCGGAGCATTCGCCCCGGCTTCCGGTTCTGCATGCGATGGCGCGCGACCTCAGGTCGTGGCCGCGGGGCCGCCGATCACCGGCGCCGTCGGCGGACGCGGCAGGCCGTCGTCCTTGCCGTTGCCGGACTTGTTCCAGCCCGTCGGCGGCGGCGGTTCGCGGCCTTCCATGATCGCGTCGACCTGCGGCGCATCGATGGTCTCGTACTGCATCAGCAGTTGCGACATCGTGTGCAGCTTGTCGAGGTTCTCGGTCAGGATCGTGGTGGTCCTGGCATAGGCGCGATCCAGAATGCCGCGCACCACTTCGTCGATCCGGCGCGCGGTCTCGTCCGAGACGTTCTTGTGCTGCGAGACGCTGCGACCGAGGAACACCTCACCTTCTTCCTCGGCGTAGGCGATCGGACCGAGTTCGTCGGACAGGCCCCACTTGGTCACCATGTTGCGGGCCATCTTGGTCGCGCGTTCGATGTCGTTGGAAGCGCCGGTGGTCACCTTGTCGGCGCCGAAGACCAGTTCCTCCGCGACGCGGCCGCCATAGAGCGTGCACAACCGGCTCTCGATCGCGATGCGGTTCATGCTGTATTTGTCGCCCTCGGGCAGATACACGGTCACGCCGAGCGCGCGGTCGCGCGGGATGATCGTGACCTTGTAGACCGGATCGTGCTCGGGCACCAGACGGCCGACGATGGCATGCCCGGCCTCGTGGTAAGCGGTCAGGCGCTTCTCGTCCTCGCTCATCGCGAGCGAGCGGCGCTCGGTACCCATGATGATCTTGTCGCGGGCGCGATCGAAATGCTCCATCCGCACTTCGCGGGCGTTCTCGCGTGCGGCGAACAGCGCGGCCTCGTTGACGAGGTTGGCCAGATCGGCGCCGGAGAAGCCCGGGGTGCCACGCGCGACCACCATCGGTTCGACGTCGTCGGCCAGCGGCACCTTGCGCATGTGCACGCGCAGAATCTGGTCGCGGCCCTTCACGTCGGGCAGGCCGACCACGACCTGACGATCGAAGCGGCCCGGACGCAGCAGCGCCGGGTCGAGCACGTCGGGACGGTTGGTCGCGGCGATCACGATCACGCCCTCGCCGCCCTCGAAGCCGTCCATCTCGACCAGCAACTGGTTGAGGGTCTGTTCGCGCTCGTCGTGACCGCCACCGAGACCGGCGCCGCGATGACGGCCCACGGCGTCGATTTCGTCGATGAAGATGATGCAGGGGGCGTGCTTCTTGGCCTGATCGAACATGTCGCGCACGCGACTGGCGCCGACGCCGACGAACATTTCGACGAAATCGGAACCGGAGATGCTGAAGAACGGCACCCGCGCTTCGCCGGCGATGGCCTTGGCGAGCAGGGTCTTGCCGGTGCCCGGCGGACCGACCATCAGCACGCCGCGCGGAATCTTGCCGCCGAGTTTCTGGAACTTGCCCGGATCGCGCAGGAATTCGACCAGTTCGGCGACTTCCTCCTTGGCTTCGTCGCAACCGGCGACATCGGCGAAGGTGGCCTTGGTCTGGTCCTCGTTGAGCAGCTTGGCGCGGGAACGGCCGAAGGACATCGCGCCCTTGGTGCCGCCCTGCTGCATCTGGCGCATGAAGTACAGCCAGACACCGATCAGCAGCGCGATCGGCAGCAGGTTGAACAGCAGGCTGAGGAAGATGTTGCGCCCGGACGACGGCGGCTTCTGCTGGATCTCGACCTTGTGCTTGATCAGGTCGTTGACCATGTCGCGGTCGCCGGGACTGTAGGTGTAGAACTCGCTGCCATCCTTGCGCTGGCCGCGGATGGTCATGCCGTCCTCGTCGATCATGACCTTGGCCACCCGGTCGCTCTGGACCTGCTGGACGAACTGATCGTAGGTGAGGGGCTTGTCGCCCGTCCCCATCCCCGGCGGGGTGAAGCTCTGGAACACCGCCATCAATACGATGGCGACGATCACCCACAGCAGCAGATTCTTGGCCAAGTTGTTCATCCTTCGCTGGCGTCCCGTGGGGGGACGGCTGAAATCTCGTCTGGAACCGGTGTAGCCCGACGGCCCGGGATCGCTCCCGACCGCCTCATCCGACCGGAGCCGGACGTTTGCCCTGGGCCAGAGCATAGACCTCGGGCGAACGCTTGCGCGAGGCGGACGGCTTGCGGATCACGACACGGTCGTAGCGCTTTCGCAAGGCCCGGACGTACTCGTCGAACCCCACCCCCTGGAACAGCTTGATCAGGAAGGTGCCCCCGGGCCGCAGATGGCGGTCGGCGAAGTCCATCGCCAGTTCCGCCAGATGCATGGCCCGCGGGAGGTCCACCGCATCCACCCCGCTCATATTGGGGGCCATGTCGGAGAGCACAAGGTCCACCGCCTGGCCGTTCAGCAGGGCTTCGAGCCGGGCCAGGACCTCGTCCTCGCGGAAATCGCCGTGGATGAATTCCACCCCCGCCAGGGAAGGCATCTCCAGGATGTCCAGCGCCACCACCCGGCCGCCGTCGCCCAGGGCCTGGCGGACCCATTGCGACCAGCCCCCCGGGGCGGCGCCGAGATCGACCACCACCATGCCTGGCTTCAGCAGGCGATCGCGCTCGACCAGTTCCTCCAGCTTGTACGCCGCACGCGAGCGCATCCCCTCGGCCTGCGCCTTTTTGACGTAGGGGTCGGAGAAGTGTTCCTTGAGCCAGCGGTGGCTGCTCTTGCTGCGGGTCATGGGGAAGGATACGAGCCGAAGGGGCGTCCGGAGGCGGCCGGCGCCGGAGGAATGGGCGGGTCATGATACCCTGCCGGCCCGAATCCTCTCTTCCGCGGCCGCAATTCCATGCGGTCCGACACAGATCCCCGCATGCCGACACCCCTGACCAACGCCCAGATCCGGTTCCTCCGCGGCCAGGCCCATGGCCTCAAGGCCATGCTGCAGATCGGGGCGAAGGGCGTGACCGACGCCGTGGCGGCGGAGATTGATCTGGCGCTCGAGCACCACGAACTGCTGAAGGTGAAGATCGCCGCCGAAGACCGCGAGGCCCGCGACGCGATGGTCGCCGACCTGGCCGAACGCAGCGGCGCCGTCCTGGTGCAGCGGATCGGCAACGTCGCGGTGCTGTACCGCAAGAGCAAGGACCACCGGCAGATCGTGCTGCCGCGGGCGTGAGCACCGGGCGATGCTGCTGCACCTCGAACGCCCCGACCATGCCTTCTTCCTGCGCGGCGCCGATGGCCGCCACGCCCTGGCCAACGAGCGCCGCCTGACTGCGAGCTTCGTGCTCGCCCCGGACACATTGATCGAGGTCTGGCCGGTCACCGACATCGCGACGATGACGCCGGCCGACCTCGAACCGCTCTTCGCGCTGGATCCCGAACTCGTCCTGCTCGGCTGCGGCGATCGACAGCGCTTTCCGCCCGCGGCGACGATGGCCGCCAGCCTCTCGCGCGGCATCGGCATCGAAACGATGACCAACGCCGCCGCCGCGCGCACGTTCAACGTGCTGGCGGGCGAAGGCCGGCGCGTGGTCGCGGGTTTCGCGATCCACGACTGAAGCGGTGGCCATGTCGCGCGCAGGCCGCATCGTCGCCATCGCACTGCTGCCGACGCTCGCGGCCTGCACCGCACTGGCGCCGCCGAAGACCCGCTACGCGCGCTGGCTCGACGCCGGCCATCGCGCCGACGTCGAACGCTACGCCACCTTCCTGCAGACCGAGGGCGTCCACGATGTCGTGCCGATGCCCGCGCTGACGCGCACCGCGCGGCGCTGGCGCCTTTGCGGCAACCGGGAGTACGACGTCCCGCCCGACGCGTTGCAACCGAACATGCCGCCGACACTGCGCCTGGTCGTCCGCCTGCGCGATGCGGGCATTCTCGATCCGACGCGCGCACGCTCGGTCTATCGCGACCCGGCGATGAATACCTGCGCCGGCGGCAGCGCGCGCAGCAAGCACCTCGAAAACCGCGCGATCGACTTCGACCTGCCGAAACGCGGCGACAACATCGAACGCCTCTGCGCGTTCTGGCGCGAACACGGCCAGGCGCTGAACATGGGCCTGGGCTTCTACTCCTCAACCGCGATCCACGTCGACACCGCCGGCTACCGCACCTGGGGCGGGGATTACACCTGGCGGACGTCGTTGTGTACCGTCGATCGGCACCGCGAGGGCGATCCCGCCCCTTGAGCGCCGTCGTGCGCAACGGCGGCGCCGATGACACCGCTGATCGGAACAGGCTGGAGGTCGCGCGGCCTCATCGGTAAAATATCGACGCTCATCACAAATACGGCCTCACCCGCACCGGCTCGAGCCGGTGGAGACGCCTTCCGCATGGAGGCGATCCGGGCGCTGACACACGCCCCGCTCTGTCACGCGCGCAACTTCAATCCATCTTCAGGCGGACATACCGTCAGACACACTTCGCCATCAGGGGGCGATTCCATCGTGCGAACTCTTTTCCTGGCCACGCTGGCCATGCTGTCCTTCCACCCGTCGTCGGCCGTTGCGCAGGCGCAGTCATCGATCGAACTCAAATGGTGCTACGCCGGCAACTGCACCTACGAATCACTCGCCGATGCCGAACGGGCGATGGATGCAGCCAATCCGAACTATGCCGGCAAGTTCATCGGCGAAGACACCAGCACCTATACCCCCGGTGCGGCTCAACTGCATCGCACGACGCGTACGTACCGCGTTCCGGATGCCAAGCCGGTCACGGAGAACGCACCGGTCTACATGCCCGATTTCTCGCCGAACCCGGCACCGCAGTTCTGCGCGCCCTCCGGCGATCCGATCTATCCGAACGCCTGTCGGACCGACGAGGAGTTCGTCCAGGGGTACGTGAACCACTACAAGCAGATCTACGGCGCAACACGGGTCCTGCACCAGGTGTCAGGCAAATATGTCTCGCCGTTCTCCGAAGTCGTCGGCCAGGGGACGCCGCCTCCCGGCCAACCGCCGCGGGGGATCCAGCGCTACAACCACGACAACAACCCGATCCTGCAGATGCAGGTGACGGTGACGGTATTGAACGAGTCGGGCGTACCGATCTCCGGTGCGGGCAGCACCGCCCGCATCCTCAAGTTCAGCAGCTTCGTCTGCCCCGCCGGATATACCGCCAAATCCGGCGCGCATCCGGACTATTCGCCGACGGCATCGGTCAAGGTGACCGGGCCCGTCTGCGTCCCGAGCATCGAGGTCCAGACGATCACCGGTCCCGGCCTCCAGTACTGCACGGTGCCCACCAACAAGCACCCGTGCTATCCCGCGACCGGCGACAAGGCGCGGTTCGAGACCGATTTCGAGTTCTCCGGCCGCCCGTTCGTACGCGCCTACCACGCACTGCGGCAGACCGGACAGAAACCCGAATTCGCGCCCGGATGGACCCATTCCTACTCCGACCGGATCATGGGAACCGCCGGCGCAAGCAAACTCGTGCTGATCGGCGAGAACGGCTACTACGAGATCTTCAATCGTTACGGGTACAGCGTCCGCTACGTCTCGCCCGGTGATGCGACCCGCGCGATCGACGTGATCGTCGAGAACAACAAGAACGTCTTCCGGCTGACCGGCAACGGCGACCTCATCCGCTATTTCAACGACGCGGGCCGCCTGCTCCGGGTCGAGAACACCACCAACGGCTGGAAGGTCGCGCTTGCCTACGACGGAGATCGACTGATCAGCGCGACCGATCAGGTCGGACAGACGCTTCTCTTCAACTATCAGGATGGTCGTCTGACCTCTTTGCGGCTGCCGGGCGGACGAACGATCGAATACGGCTACGACGCGAACCGGAACTTCCAGTCGGTCCGCTACGCGGACGGCAGCATCCGCAGCTACCACTACAACGAAGCAGGATTGTCCGACGCCAACGACCCGCATGCGCTGACAGGCATCAGCGACGACGGCGTCCGCTACGCCACATTCGCCTACGACAGCAAGGGACGGGCACGACTCAGCCAATTGCATGCCAACGGCGCTGCCACCGAAAAGACGACCCTCGCCTACAACGGCGACAGCTCGGTGACCGTCACCGGCGACCGCGGCCAGACCACGACCTATGCCCTGTCGAGCGCCAGCCAGTACCGTCGCATCACCGGCACGACCACGGCTGCGGGCACCACGACCAACAGCTACACCGGCGCCAAGGTCTCCGAGAGCCGCGATCCGGCGGGCAACATCACCCGATACGAATACGCGACCGACGGCTCGTACGCGAGCGCGCGCTACGAGGCCTACGGCACGTCGGTGGAACGGGTGAGCCGGACGACCCGAAACACGCTGTACCAGATCACGGCGACGGAACTGCAGCAGAAATCGGGATCCTCGTATGTGACGAAGCAGCGTCAGGAGTGGACCTACGATGGCACCGGTTCCGTCCGGACACACAAGACCATCGACCCGGCGACCGGCGCATCGCGCACGATCACCTACGATCGCTGCGACTGGAATCAGGTCGCACCGACCGGTCCCTGCCCGGTCGCCCGACTGGTCACCGGCATCGACGGTCCGCGGACGGACGTGCTCGACAAGACCACCTATGCCTACTACAACTGGGACGATCCGGCCTGCACGGGAAGTTGCAGCTTCCTCGTCGGCAAGCTCAAGCGCGTCACCAACGCCCTTGGACACACCGTCGAGTATCTCGCGACCGACAGTCACTTCGGGCGCCCGACCCGCGTTCGCGACGCGAACGGGGTCATCACCGACCTCGAATACAACGATCGCGGCCGACTCACCGCGCGCAAACTGCGCGGCACCGATGACGCGACCGAGAGCGACGACCAGATCCTGCGGATCGAATACACGCCGACCGGGGAAGTCGGCAAAGTCACCCTGCCAGACGGCGCATTCACCCTCTACAGTTACGACAGCGCGCATCGGCTGACCGCGATCACCGATGCCGACGGCAACCGGATCGACGTCGCGCTGGACGGCGGCGGGGCGCCGACCATGGAACAGGTGCGCGATGCGCAAGGCACCTTGCTGTACAGCGTCTCGCGGACCTACACCGCGCTGGGTGACGTGCAATCGATCACCGACGCCTACAACCACACGACCACGAGCAGCGTGGACGCGAACGGCAACACGGATCAGACCACCGATCCGTTGGGTCGCATCGCCGACAGCAACGTCGATCCGTTGAACCGCCTGACCCGCACCCTGCAGGACATGAACGGGATCGCGGCAGAGACGAAATTCAGCTACGACGCGTTCGACAATCTCACCCAGGTCAACGACCCGAAGGGGTTGAACACGAATTACGCGTACAACGCGCTCGGCGACCTGACCCGGGTGGAGAGCCCCGACACCGGCATCACGCTGTACAACCACGACATTGCCGGCAACCGGATCGCGCAGACCGATGCGCGTGGCGTGACCACCACCTACGCCTACGATGCCCTGAACCGGATCACGTCGGTCGTCTCGCCGACGCCGGCGCTGAACATCGCCTACACCTACGACACCACGGAAACCGCCTGCCAGGCGGGCGAGACCTTCAACATCGGCCGGCTGACGAAGATCGTCGACGCCTCCGGCAGCACGGTGTATTGCCACGACCGCTTCGGCCAC
>JAYRSY010000034.1:0-38334 GCA_041919915.1 Lysobacteraceae bacterium | reverse complement strand
ACCGGTTCGTATTCGCCCTTGCGCAGGGCGAAGGCGACCATGTCGCGGATCGCGGGTTCGTCGTCGACGATGAGAATGCGCTTCTGCATGAGGTCTTGAGCACGGAGCCGCTGCGGGGGAGAGCCCGGCCGCGGCCGGGGCACGACCACAGTAGACGACATTTTTGTGACTGAACCGTGACGACGCCGGCGGCGATGTGGTCGGCGGCGATCTGCCGGCCGGACGGGGCTCAGCGCCGTCGCAGGATGTCGTCCTCGATGCCCTGCCGACGCAGTTCCAGCACCGTCGGCGTGATCGCCGCCACCCGCGCCTCGATCCGGGCGCGGGCGTAGTAGTCCAGCTCCGGGCGCTTGAGCAGCGTGTTGAGCTGGATCAGGGCGCGTTCCGGGCGGCCGTTCAGGAATTCGGCCTCGGCGTAGGCCTCGCCGGCGCGGATCGGGTCGCCGGCGACTTCGCTGGCGCGGGCGAAGGTCTGCTGGAATACCGGGTCCTCCTTGGCCGAGACCAGCAGTGGACGCAGGACCGCCTGGGCGCGGCGGCCGGCGGCGGCATCGTCGCGTTCGGCCAGCAGCGCGGCGTAGCCGAGACTCGCCGCGCGATGCTGCGGCATCCGCGCCAGCAGCGCTTCCATCCGCGCATCGGCGCCCGCCGTGTCGCCGGAGCGGGCCTCGATTTCCGCCATCGCGATCGCGATCCACGGGTCGGCCGGGTATTTGGTCAGCAGTGGCGCCAGTTCCTTGCGGGCGAGCGGGTATTCACCGTTGCGGAAGCGGGCGATCGACAGCCCGTAGCGCTGGGCATCGGTCAGCGGCCGTGCCTGCCGCAGGCGTTCGTACTCGCGGACGGCATCCGCGGCGGTGTTGGCGCTGAGCACGCGGATCCGCTCGCGCGCCCAGCCGAACGGCACGTTGTCGGTCGTCCGGGCCGGACCGGCGACGCGCAGCGTCGAGGGCAGCAGCGGATTCTCGCTGGTGACGGTGCTGCCGGGATCGAACGCCTGCGGCCGGGCGGCGAGATCGTCGGCGCGGGCGCGGGCTTCGCTCACCCGGGTGGTGTTCACCGGATGGGTGCGCAGGTAGTCGGGCGTGCGTTCGCGCTCGCCGCCCTGGTTCACACGCGAGATCGACTGCATCCGCCCGAACATGCTGACCATGGCCTGCGGGTCGTAGCCGGCGCGGTTGAGCGTCTGGATGCCGAGGCGGTCGGCCTCGGATTCGTTGGAGCGGGTGTAATCGATCTGGCGCTGGACCATCAGTGCCTGGGCCGAGGCAAGCGCCGCCATGCTGGCGTCGTCGGACGAATTGCCGCCGGAGGACTGGGCGATCGCGATCGCCCCCAGCATCGCCAGCAGGATCGGCACGCTGTCCTTCTGCGCGCGCTCGACGCTGCGCAGTACATGGGTCTGGGTGACGTGGGCGACCTCGTGCGCGAGCACGCTGGCGACCTCGTCCTCGGTCTCCGCCGCCAGGATCATGCCGGCGTTGGCGCCGATGTAGCCGCCCAGCGTGGCGAAGGCGTTGAACCCGCGGTCCTTGAGCATGAAGAAGGTGAAGGGCTGCTGCGGCTTGTCGCTGGAGGCGGCCAGCCGATGGCCGACCGACTGCAGCCAGCCGTCGATCAGCGGGTCGTCCATGATCAGACCGTAATGCCGCAGTTGGCTGAGCATCATGCTGCCATACTCGGCCTGCCGGGTCGGATTGAGCAGTTCGTTGGCCGAGGAGCCGATGTCCGGCAGCCGGTTTTCCTGGGCCGGGGCGACGGCCGCCGCGAGCGAAAGGGTGAGGGCGGCGACGGCGACCGACAGGCGCATGGGGCGGCATTCCGGGAAACAGATGACGGGACAGGATGACGGTTGGCGGCGTTCACGGCGTGAACGCACTGTTAAGCCGCCGCTCGAACCGCGGTCGCACAGCCGGACGGCATTCCGGATCGGACCGCGATCCACCGATTCGACCGTGCCTCCGCCCCTGCGTTCCATGCACCGCAGTGTTGTCGTCCGATCAACGCCGATCGGGTGGAAAAGCCCGTCCCGCCCCCCCATCATGACCGCCGATGTCATCTGCATGTCCCATCCGCACGCCCCATCCGCACGACCGGCGCCGCCGCGCCGCCTGGAGCCCGTCTTGAGCGACCATCCGACCCCTCCGCCGATCACGATGTACACCACCGCGATCTGTCCCTACTGCGTCTCGGCCAAGAACTTCCTCAAGAGCAAGGGCTTGGACTGGACCGAGATCCGGATCGACACCGATCCGGCCGAACGCGAGCGGATGATCGCCCGCGCCCAGCGCACCAGCGTCCCGCAGATCTTCGTCGGCGACGTCCATGTCGGCGGTTTCGACGACATGATGGCGCTGCACCGCGCCGGCCGGTTCGAGCCGCTGCTGACAGGGGGCGGCGCATGAGCGGTCCGACGGACGGGAAAGACCGGGTCGCCGAATTCACCGCGTTCCGCAAGCGGATGAACGAGCGCATCCTGGCCGAACCGAATCAGGTCGTGCGCCGGTTCTTCGCGCTCGATACCCAGACCTACCAGGCCGGCGCCCTGGACGTGAAGACCAAGGAACTCCTTGGTCTGGTCGCTTCGCTGGTGCTGCGCTGCGACGATTGCATCAGCTACCACGTCGCCCAGTGCCGCGAGGCGGGCGTCAACCGCGACGAGATGTTCGAGGCGTTCTCGGTCGGACTCGTGGTCGGCGGTTCCATCGTCATTCCGCATCTGCGGCGCGCGGTCGATTTCCTCGATCGGCTGGAGCAGGGCGAGGATGTCGTCGCTCCGGGTCATGACCACGGCTGAGCGGCGATCGGGCCGCTCCAGCCCCCGTTCGACCATCGTCTGAACGTCATTTTTCAGAAAAATCAACGCACTTCCGGCATAATTCGCAGGCTGCGCGCCGCCCGGTCCTCCCGGGCGGCGCGCGACGTGTCTCCCCTCCGACGATTCCGGTCCGCGCGCACGCGCCGGGCCTGCCTGGAAGTGATCCAATGACCCAAACGATTACCGTCATCCGCGGCGATGGCATCGGCCCCGAGATCATGGAGGCCGCCCTGTTCGTGCTCGACGCCATGAATACCGGCCTGACCTACGAAGAGGCCGACGCCGGCATGGTCGCGCTCGAGAAGCACGGCGAACTGCTGCCGCAGGCGACCCTCGATTCGATCCGCCGCAACCGGATCGCGCTCAAGAGCCCGCTGACCACGCCGGTGGGCGAGGGCTTCAGTTCGATCAACGTCGAGCTGCGCAAGCGTTTCGATCTGTACGCCAACGTGCGTCCCGCGAAGTCGTTTCCGAACACCAAGTCGCGGTTCGCGAGCGGCGTGGATCTGATCACGGTGCGCGAGAACACCGAGGGCGCCTACATCGGCGAAGGCCAGTCGCTGTCCGAGGACGGCGAGACCGCGATGCTGACCCAGAAGATCACCCGTCGCGGCTCCGAGCGCATCGTCCGCTACGCCTTCGAACTGGCGCGCAGGACCGGGCGCAAGAAGGTCACCGTGGTCCACAAGGCCAACATCCTGAAATCGACCTCGGGCCTGTTCCTGCGCACCGCGCGGATCGTGGCCGCGGAATATCCGGACATCGAGTGCAACGAGATGATCGTGGACAACACCTGCATGCAGCTGGTGATGCGTCCGGAGCAGTTCGACATCATCGTGACCACGAACCTGTTCGGCGACATCATCTCCGACCTCTGCGCCGGCCTCGTCGGCGGTCTGGGTCTGGCGCCGGGCGCGAACATCGGCACCGAGGCGGCGATCTTCGAGGCCGTGCATGGCTCGGCGCCGGACATCGCCGGCAAGGGCCTTGCCAATCCCTGTGCGCTGCTGCTCGCCGTCGGCCAGATGCTCGACCATATCGGCCAGCCCGAGAACGCCACCCGCCTGCGCAATGCGATCGTCGCGACCCTGGAAGCGAAGGACACGCTCACTCCCGATCTCGGCGGCACCGGCAACACCATGTCGTTCGCGAAGGCGATCGCCAGCCGGCTCTGACGCGGCATCGATCTGGGAAACGAAAACGGGCGCCGATGGCGCCCGTTTTCGTTGGGTCCCGCGACGTCCGCCCGATCAGCGGCGCAGCTTGGCCAGCAGGCGCAGGAATTCGATGTACAGCCACACCAGGGTGACCATCAGACCGAAGGCGCCGTACCACTCCATGTACTTCGGGGCGCCGGCTTCGACGCCCGACTCGATGAAGTCGAAGTCCAGCACGAGATTCAGCGCTGCGACCACCACCACGAACAGGCTGAAACCGATGCCGATGATCCCCGATTCATGGATGTAGGGAACGTTCACGCCGAACAGGCCGAGCACGAACGAGGCGAGGTAGATCAGGAAAATGCCGCCGGTCGCGGCGACCACGCCGAGCTTGAAGTTCTCGGTGGCCTTGATCAGGCCCGAGCGGTAGGCGAACAGCAGCGCGAACAGCGTGCCGAAGGTGAGCATCACCGCCTGCATCACGATGCCTTCGTACACGTGGTTGTACATCGCCGAGATCGAGCCGAGGAAGAAACCTTCCACCAGCGCGTACAGCGGCGCGGTGACCGGCGACCATTCCTTCTTGAAGGCGGTGATCAGGGCGAGCACGAAACCGCCGATGGCGCCGCCGATCATGTAGATCCCGGCGCCCGGCGCGATCTGGGGGCCTTCGGGGGTGTCGATCATCGACTGCGACCAGGCGAAGGCCGCGGTGATCACGGTGAGCAGCAACAGGATGCCGGTCTTGTTGACCGTTCCGTTGAGGGTCATCGCATTGGCGCTGCCGGGATAGACGCTGCCGCTGCTGAGATCGAGGAAGGTGGAGTCCTTGAGGACCGGGTTGCCGCTGCGCATGGGGTCTCCTTGGAGAACGTTCTGGCGTCTGTGAGGAATGTCGAACCGCAAGCATACCGTCGTCGAAGGTTGTTTTGCGCGTTGACAGGGCGGCCCGGGGTTCGGACAATACTCGACCGGCTTCGGGCCTGGACGCGTCTTGGCCCGACCGCCCTCACCGGCGGGGTATAGCGCAGTCTGGTAGCGCGCCTGCTTTGGGAGCAGGATGTCGGGGGTTCGAATCCCTCTACCCCGACCACTCCATCGCTTCCCGCAGGTTCGTTCTGCCGCTCCGTCCGCTCCGGCTATCATGCGCATACGCGCCCGTAGCTCAACCGGATAGAGCACCGGCCTTCTAAGCCGGTGGTTGCAGGTTCGAGTCCTGCCGGGCGCGCCAGTGCGGGATCGTGACACGGTGACAAAACGCGCCGGCAGGAAGCCGGGCGGCAGGAGCCAGGATGGAGGCCCTGCGATGCTTCAATGGTGGCTGTAGCTCAGTTGGTTAGAGTACCGGATTGTGATTCCGGTTGTCGGGGGTTCGAGTCCCCTCAGCCACCCCACTTTTCATCACGGATTCGTGGTCTTTTCCGCGATTCCTGACGCTCCGCTCCGGCGATGGTTGTCTGATCGGGGGCGGATGCGTTATCCTTTGCAAATCGGGCCGTTAGCTCAGTTGGTAGAGCAGTTGACTCTTAATCAATAGGTCCAAGGTTCGAATCCTTGACGGCCCACCAGTTCCAGCGACGCCCGGCTCATGCCGGGCGTCGTGCTTTGCGGCCCGGGAAAGTGGCCGGCACGCGAGAGTGGCGAAATTGGTAGACGCAACAGATTTAGGTTCTGTCGCCGCAAGGTGTGGGGGTTCGAGTCCCCCCTCTCGCACCACGTCGCAGCAGCGATGATGCTGCGGTGAAGGAAAACGGGCCGTAGCGGGTTCCGCCCTTGAAGCGAGTTGGCTTTGGGGAAGGCGATCGCGAGGGATGGCCTCGAAAGGACGTTCACTTCGAACCGTGCCGCCGTGTTCCGGGAGGGAGTGCCGCCTCCCGTGATGAGCCCGCATCGGTCCGCAAGCCCACGCCATCCACTGCGACACTCGTCCGGATTCGTCTCACTGGGCTCGGCGACGGCGGCCTCGCGACCACCGCCCGTCGGTGTCCGCCCCGCCGGAAACTGGCGGCCCGGCCCGTAATCGGCGAAACTAGTCCGTTCCGCTGGGGTGGCGCGCCATGGGTGCGCCCCGTCGGCCGTTCCAGGCCACCCAGCCTCCAATCCCAACCCTCAACACGGGCCGCGCGCGACGGCGCGGCAGCAGGAGTCGCCAGCAATGCAAGTTTCAGTCGAATCCGTGGGCAATCTCGAACGCCGCATGACCCTGCGCGTGCCGACCGAACGCGTCGAGAGCCAGATCGGCGGTCGCCTGCGCGAGATCGCCCGCACCGCCCGGATCAAGGGGTTCCGCCCCGGCAAGGTGCCGGCCAAGGTCATCGAGCAGCGCTATGGCGCGCAGGTCCGCGGTGAAGTGGTCGACGAACTGCTGCAGCAGGGCTTCGATCAGGCCGTGCGCGAGAATGAACTGCGACTGGCCGGCAATCCGATGATCGAGCCTTCCGCCGATGCCGGCGAAGGCGAGCTGGCCTATGTCGCCACGTTCGAGATCGTGCCCGACTTCGGCGAGATCGACGTGACCAAGCTGCAGGTGATCCGCCACACCGCCGATGTCACCGAAGAGGACATCGACCGGATGATCGAGAACCTGCGTCTGCAGCGCCGCAGCTGGACGCTGGTCACCCGTCCGGCGCAGGCCGGCGACGCGGTGGATGTCGAAACCTGGTCGATCGTCGACGGTGAACGCCTGCCGGCCGAAGGCGCCGAGCGCGGCGTCACCATGATCGGTTCGGGCGCGATGTTCTCCGAGATCGAGAACGCTCTCGTCGGCATGAGCGCCGGCGAGGACAAGACCCTCACCGTGGACTTCCCCGAGAACTGGCGCGTGCCGCAGCTGGCGGGCAAGCAGGCGGTGGTCAACGTCAGGATCGAAGGCGTGTCCGAACCGGTGCTGCCGGAGGTCGACGCCGACTTCATCCGCAGCTTCGGCGTGAAGTCCGGCGATATGGCCCAGTTCCGGGTCGAAATCCGCAACAACCTCGAGCGCGAACTGAAGGGCGCGCTGATGAGCCGTCTGCGCCGGGAAGTCGGCGAGCAGCTGATCGCCGCCTACGCCCATGTCGAGATGCCGGCGCGCGTGGTCGAGAACGAAGCGCGCGCGATGCTGGCGCAGACCGTCGAACAGGCCCGCCGCCAGGGCCGGCAGATCGACGCGCCGGTCGACGCCTGGCGCGATTTCCTCGATTCGGCCCGCAAGCGCATCACCGTGGCCCTGCTGGTCGGCGAGATCGCTCGCCGCAACACGCTCAGCCTCGACCCGAAGCGCCTCAACGAAACGCTGCGTCTCATCGCCTCGACCTACGAGGAGCCGCAGCAGGTCATTGATTTGTACCGCAACGATCGCCAGCTCATGACCGGCCTGCAGAATCGCGTGATGGAAGAGCAGGTCATCGACTGGATCGCCGAGCGCGCCGTGCATACCGACAAGCCGCTGAGCTTCCAGGAAGCGATCGCCCCGCAGTAACCTGCGGGTTCGCCCCCCTGGGCCGCGCGAGGTCGCGCGGTCCGACCCCACAAGGTGCCGTGACGCATGAACAGCCTCGAGACCAAAGCTCTGAACCTCGTGCCGATGGTGGTCGAACAGACCAGCCGCGGCGAGCGCGCCTACGACATCTACTCCCGGTTGCTCAAGGAGCGGGTGATCTTCCTCGTCGGCGGCATCGACGACCACGTCGCCAACGTGATCGTGGCGCAGATGCTGTTCCTCGAAGCGGAGAATCCGGAGAAGGACATCAGCCTCTACATCAACTCGCCGGGCGGCGTGGTGACCGCCGGACTGGCGATATACGACACCATGCAGTTCATCAAGCCGGATGTGTCCACCATCTGCGTGGGCCAGGCCTGCAGCGCCGGTTCGATGCTGTTGATGGCAGGCGCCAAGGGCAAGCGTTACGCCCTGCCGAACTCGCGGGTCATGATCCACCAGCCCTCGGGCGGCGCCCAGGGGCAGGCGACCGACATCGAGATCCAGGCCAAGGAGATCCTCTACCTCCGCCAGCGCCTGAACGAGCTCTACTCGCGTCACACCGGGCAGCCGATCGAGCAGATCCAGCGCGACATGGAGCGTGACCGCTTCCTCAGCGCGGAAGCGGCCCGCGACTACGGTTTGATCGACCACGTCCTCGAACGGCGACCCGAAGAGTCGATTCAGCCGGCCTAAGCCGCTGATTCGAAAAGAAATCCAGGTTCCCGTCGCAACCCGCTTGCGGCCGGGGGCCCGGATGCTATCCTCCCCCCATCAGCGTCAGAGACCGACAGCAGCATGAGCGAAGACCGGCAAGGCCGCAGCGGCGACAGCAACAAGATCCTCTATTGCTCGTTCTGCGGGAAAAGCCAACATGAAGTCCGCAAGCTCATTGCGGGCCCGAGCGTGTTCATCTGCGACGAATGCGTCGAGCTGTGCAACGACATCATCCGCGAGGAACTCGAGGAGAAGGCGCAGGCTACGCGCAGCCATCTGCCCAAGCCCCGAGAGATTCTGGAAGTCCTCGATCAGTACGTGATCGGCCAGTCGCGCGCCAAGAAGACCCTGGCGGTGGCGGTCTACAACCACTACAAGCGGATCGAGAGCCGGCAGAAGAACGACGACATCGAACTTGCGAAGTCGAACATCCTGCTGATCGGTCCGACCGGTTCGGGCAAGACCCTGCTGGCCGAGACCCTGGCGCGGCTGCTCAACGTGCCGTTCACCATCGCCGACGCGACCACGCTGACCGAAGCGGGTTATGTCGGTGAGGACGTCGAGAACATCATCCAGAAGCTGCTGCAGAAGTGCGACTACGATGTCGAGAAGGCGCAGCAGGGCATCGTCTACATCGACGAGATCGACAAGATCTCGCGCAAGAGCGAGAACCCGTCGATCACCCGCGACGTGTCCGGCGAAGGCGTGCAGCAGGCGCTGTTGAAGCTGATCGAAGGCACCGTCGCCAGCGTGCCGCCGCAGGGCGGCCGCAAGCATCCGCAGCAGGAATTCCTGCAGGTCGATACCCGCAACATCCTGTTCATCGTCGGCGGCGCGTTCGCCGGCCTGGACAAGATCATCCAGCAGCGCAGCAGCGAATCCGGCGGCATCGGCTTCGGCGCCAAGCTCAAGAGCAGCGAGCGCAAGGCCGATGTCAGCAAGGTGCTGTTCGATGTCGAGCCTGAGGATCTGATCAAGTTCGGCCTGATTCCCGAATTCGTTGGCCGTCTGCCGGTGGTCGCGACCTTGGAGGAACTGGACGAGACCGCACTGGTCAAGATCCTGACCGAACCCAAGAACGCGATCAGCAAGCAGTTCCGGAAGCTGTTCGAGATGGAGGGCGTCGAGCTGGAATTCCGCCCGGACGCCTTGTCGGCGATCGCGCGCAAGGCGCTCAAGCGCAAGACCGGCGCGCGCGGCCTGCGCACCATCGTCGAATCGGTGCTGCTCGACACCATGTACGACCTGCCGTCGCTGGAGAACGTCAGCAAGGTGGTGGTCGACGAGTCGGTCATCGAACACAAGTCCGAGCCCTACCTGATCTACCAGACGCCGCCGAACAAGGTCGCGTCCGCCGAATGATTCCGGCATCCCCGGTCCGCGCATGACGCGGGCCGATACGGGCATCCCGATACCGTCGGGGTGCCCGTTTTCGTTTCCGGGCCCGGCGCCCGGATGCGGTCCGTTCCGTCCGGCGGCGCGCGCTTGCATCCTGTGGCGCAAGCCCCCATAACGGGCGCATTGGCTTCCCGACCCCCGCGGGTGGCCGCAGTCCCGATGAGGAGCCCGCATGAACGACCGTCCCGTCAGCCCAATCGCCGAACTGCCCGTGCTGCCGCTGCGCGACGTCGTCGTGTTCCCGAGCATGGTCATTCCGTTGTTCGTCGGTCGCGAGAAATCGATCAAGGCGCTCGATCTGGCGATGGATCGCGACAAGCGCATCCTGCTGGTCGCGCAGAAATCGCCCGAAACCGACGATCCCGCCGCCGCCGATCTCTACGAGGTCGGCACGCTCGCCCAGGTCCTGCAACTGCTCAAACTTCCCGATGGCACGATCAAGGTGCTGGTGGAGGGCGTCTCCCGCGTGCGCCTGAAGGACGTGCGCGAATCCGAGGGCGCGCTCGCGGGGCAGGCCGATCCGCTCGAATCCGCCGAACAGCGCGATCCGCGCGAGGTCGAGGCGATCGTGCGCTCGCTGATGGGTCTGTTCGAGCAGTACATCAAGACCAATCGCAAACTGCCGCCGGAATTGATGCAGACCCTGTCCGGGATCGACGAACCGAACCGGCTCGCCGACACCATCTCGGCGCATCTGAGCGTTCGGCTGGCCGAGAAGCAGCGTCTGCTGGAAGCTGTCGACGTCGCGAAGCGCCTGGAACTGCTCGTCGGTCTGGTCGATGGCGAGATCGACGTGCAGCAGCTGGAAAAACGCATCCGCGGCCGGGTCAAGTCGCAGATGGAGAAGAGCCAGCGCGAGTACTACCTCAACGAGCAGATGAAGGCGATCCAGAAGGAACTGGGCGAACTCGACGAGGCGCCGAACGACATCGAGGATCTCACCCGCAGGATCGCCGAAGCCGGCATGCCCAAGCCGGTGGAGACCAAGGCCAAGTCCGAGTTGAACAAACTCAAGCAGATGTCGCCGATGTCGGCCGAGGCGGCGGTCGTGCGCAACTATCTCGATTGGCTGCTCGGTGTGCCGTGGAAGAAGCGCACCAAGATCCGCAAGGATCTGAAGGTCGCGCAGGAGACGCTCGACGCCGACCATTACGGTCTGGAGAAGGTCAAGGAGCGCATCCTCGAGTATCTCGCGGTGCAGACCCGGGTGAAGCAGATGAAGGGCGCGATCCTGTGCCTGGTCGGGCCGCCGGGCGTGGGCAAGACCTCGCTCGGGCAGAGCATCGCCAAGGCGACCAATCGCAAGTTCGTGCGCATGTCGCT
Organism: Lysobacteraceae bacterium; assembly: GCA_041919915.1. Taxonomy (GTDB): domain Bacteria; phylum Pseudomonadota; class Gammaproteobacteria; order Xanthomonadales; family Xanthomonadaceae; genus Lysobacter_I. Next base: position 27,458 of record JAYRSY010000034.1, on the reverse strand, counting down.
CGGCGGCGTGCGCGATGAAGCCGAGATCCGCGGTCATCGCCGCACCTATGTCGGCTCGATGCCGGGCCGGATCGTGCAGAACCTCAACAAGGCCGGCAGCCGCAATCCGCTGTTCGTGCTCGACGAGATCGACAAGATGTCGATGGACTTCCGTGGCGATCCGTCGGCGGCGCTGCTCGAAGTGCTGGATCCCGAGCAGAACAACGCGTTCAACGATCACTATCTCGAAGTCGATCTCGATCTGTCCGAGGTGATGTTCATCGCGACCTCGAACTCGCTGAATATTCCCGGGCCGCTGCTCGACCGCATGGAGGTGATCCGCCTTCCGGGTTACACCGAGGAAGAGAAGCTCAACATCGCCGAGCGTTACCTGCTGCCCAAACAGCTGAAGGCCAACGGACTGAAGGCGGGCGAACTGAAGGTCTCGGAAGACGCGCTGCGCGACATCGTGCGCTACTACACGCGGGAATCCGGCGTGCGCAATCTCGAACGCGAGGTGTCCAAGATCTGCCGCAAGGTGGTCAAGGAAATCGCGCTGGCCGGCCCGAAAGCCTCGGGCAAGGGCGCGAAAGCGATCGCGGTGTCGTCGAAGAACCTCGACAAGTATCTCGGCGTGCGCAAATTCGATTTCGGTCGCGCCGAGAACGACAACGAAGTCGGCATGGTCACCGGGCTGGCGTGGACCGAAGTCGGCGGCGATCTGCTGCAGATCGAGTCGACGCTGATGCCGGGCAAGGGGCAACTCATCCTCACCGGCCAGCTCGGCGATGTGATGAAGGAGTCGGCGTCCGCGGCGCTGTCGGTGGTGCGTGCGCGCACCGAACGGCTCGGCATCGACATCGACTTCCTGCAGAAGCTCGACGTGCATCTGCATGTGCCCGATGGTGCGACGCCGAAGGATGGCCCAAGTGCGGGTATCGCGATGACCACCGCGCTGGTGTCCGCGCTCACCAAGATTCCCGTGCGCGCCGATGTGGCGATGACCGGTGAAATCACGTTGCGCGGCAAGGTGACCGCGATCGGCGGGTTGAAGGAAAAATTGCTCGCCGCGCTGCGCGGCGGCATTCGCACCGTGCTGATCCCGGAAGAAAACCGCAAGGATCTCGCCGACATTCCGAAGACCGTGACCGACCGCATCAGGATCGTGCCGGTGCGCTGGATCGACGAAGTGCTCGATCTCGCGCTGGAGCATCCGATCGCGCCCTCTGCGCAGAAGAAGGACGCGCGTTCGGCCGCGCGCAAGCCCGCCAAACCGGCCAAGGCCGCGACCAACGCGCGTCGCGAAGTGCGCCGACACTGAACGGCCGTGATACGGGCACGTCGTCGTACGGCGACATGCCCGCCGGTCGTGCGACACGCATCGGATTTCGGCGTTTTTCCGCTGTTTTCACGTGTTTTTCGGTTGCGCCCCCCGGCGCCCGCTGGTATAACGAGTCCCCGCCGACGCGGATGCGTCGTCTGCTCGCTCGCATGGAACGCCGTCAACCGAATCTTCCGGCATTCTCCACCGACGTTATTCATCAACTCTTCCGCATCACACGCGGTTCCGATCGCCGATGCTCCGATCGGGGCGAATGCCGCCTTTCCTCCTTCATTCCACCCACGACAACAGACGGGAGTCATTTCATGAACAAAGCCGAGCTTATCGACGCGATCGCCGCCGCCGCCGAGCTGTCCAAGGCCGATGCCGGGCGCGCGCTCGATGCGACGGTCTCCGCCATCACCAAGGCGCTGAAGAAGGGCGACACCGTGACCGTGATCGGCTTCGGTTCGTTCGTGGTCCGCGAGCGCGCAGCGCGCACCGGCCGCAACCCGAAGACCAAGGAAGAGATCCAGATCCCGGCCTCGAAGAATCCGGTGTTCAAGGCTGGTAAAGCGCTGAAGGATGCCGTAAACTAATCGGCTCTTCCCGTTTGGGTGCTTAGCTCAGCGGTAGAGCGTCTCCTTTACACGGAGAGGGTCGGGGGTTCGATCCCCTCAGCACCCACCAGGGAGGCGGGCGACAAATCGGATTCATCGAAATGTGGTTCTTCGAGGTATTCCGTTTCATCGCCGATCTGCGCTAAAATGCGCGGCGCTCTCAGGAGCAGGGGTTACACAGCGGAGTGGTAGTTCAGTCGGTTAGAATGCTGGCCTGTCACGCCGGAGGTCGCGGGTTCGAGTCCCGTCCACTCCGCCATTTCTCCCTCTTCATTCCAGCCACCGCCTTCGGGCGGGGCTCCAAAGGCACCGGAAACGGTGCCTTTCGCGTTTCCGGCCCTCGAACTTCTTTTCCGGGCTCCGTCGTCGCGCCGGGCGACACGCCGCCGGGCATCCCGTGGCCCGCCGGCGGGCCCTCCGATGGGGGCGAACGCCGACCCGCGGCCGGAACATGCCGCGGGTCGCCGCAGCCGCTACACTAGGCGGCTCCTCTTCCGGCAACGCATCGACAATGCTGCAGGCCCTTCGCGATAAATCTTCCGGCTGGATCGCCACCGTCATTCTCGGGTTGCTGATCGTCCCGTTCGCTTTCTTCGGCATGGAGCAGTATCTGTTCCAGCGGACCGAAACCTTCGCCGCCCGCATCCAGGCGCCGCCGACCTGGTGGCCCTCGGCCCCCGATTGGTGGCTGGTGCGCAAGGCGTTCTGGCAACAGGAAGAGATCAGCGTCGACGAGTTCCGTACCGAGTTCGAGCAGGCCCGCCAGCAGCGGCGCGCGGCGCTCGGCGAGAATTTCGACGTGCGCGAGTTCGAGAGCGTCGACACCAAGCTCGAGATCCTCGACGGCATGATCGATGAGCGGGTGATGCGGATGGCGACCGAGCGCGAAGGGCTCGCGATCGGCGACGATCAGGTCCGCAAGGCGATCGAATCCATCCCCGACTTCCAGGTCGACGGCAAGTTCGATCCGAAGCGCTATCGCTTGATGCTCGCGTCCGGCCAACCGCCGCAGACGCCGCTCGAATTCGACCGTCAGGTACGTGAGACGCTGAAGCAGCAACTGATCGCCGCGCGTCTGCGTGGCTCCGCATTCGTGACCACGACCGAAGGCCAGCGTCTCATCACCCTGCTCAGCGAGAAGCGCGATGTGTCGTTCGCGCTGCTGCCCGCGCCGGCGCCCGACACCGCGCCGGTGCCGGCGGCCGAGATCGCGGCCTGGTACAAGGCGCATCCCGACGATTTCCGCGCGCCTGAAATGGTGACGATCGAATACGTCGAGATCGATGCCGCGGCCCTCCCGCCGGCGGCGCCCGCGGACGAGAAAACGCTGCGCGATCGTTTCGAACAGGAAAAGAGCCGTTTCGTCGAGCCGGAGCAGCGACTGGCCTCGCACATCCTGATCCGCGTCGATGCGGGCGCCGATGCCGCCGCGCAGAAGGCCGCCGAGGCCAAGGCCCAGGACCTGCTGAAACAGGCCAAGGGCGGCGCCGATTTCGCCGCGCTGGCGCGTCAGTATTCGGACGATTCTTCGAAGGATGCGGGCGGTGATCTCGGCTGGATCGCGAGGAACGGGCAGATGGTGAAGCCGTTCGAGGACGCGGTGTTCGCGACCTCGGCCGGACAGATCACCGGCCCGGTGAAGACCGAATTCGGCTGGCATCTGGTGCAGGTGCGCGAAGTGAAGGCCGGTCGCGAGATGACCTTCGAGCAGGCGCGTCCCGAACTGGAGCGCCTGACCGCGGAATCCTCGGCGGAGCGCGCCTACAACGATCTCGCCGGCGCGCTGGTCGACGAGGCCTCGAAGACCAGCAATTCGCTCGCCCCGGCCGCACGCGCGCTGAAGCTGACGGTGCAGAAGCTCGGACCGTTCGCGCGCGGGCAGGGCCCCGGGATCGCCGCCAGTCCCGCTGTGCAGCGGGTCGCGTTCTCGGAAGACATGACCCAGAACCGCATGAGCAGCGACCTGATCGAGATCGCTCCGAATCACGGCGTGATGATCCGGGTGGTCGAACACACGCCGGAACGCGTGCAGCCGCTGGACAAGGTCGGTGCCCAGGTCGTCGCCGCGGTGCGCGCAGACCGTGCGCGCAAGGCGCTGGAAGCCGAGGTGGATGCGGTGCTCGCACGGATGAAGAAGGGCGAGTCGCTGGCGACCATCGCCACCGAGAAGAAGTGGGCCGTCACCAACTTCCCGGGCGTGCCGCGCAATGCCCCGGCGCCGGATCCGCAGGCGGTCGCGGCTTATTTCCAGGTGCCCGCACCGGCCGCAGGCAAGGTCTCGCCGGGCAAGGCGCAGACCGGCAACGGTCAGTGGCTGGTGTTCGAAGTCAGCAAGGTCGGTCAGGGCGATGCCGCCGAGATCACCCCGGAGATCCGCGCCGGCTTCCTGCGCGACCTCGCGCCGCGCATCGGCGAGCAGGACGCGACCGCGGTCCGCAAGGCGCTGCGCAAGCAGATGAAGGTGGACAGGGCCGAAGACCGGCTCTGATCCACCTCGCGTCGCGCCAAGAAAAAGCCCGGCATCGCCGGGCTTTTTCGATGCGTCTCCCGAAGGCCGGAAGACCGGAGCGGTCGGCGCCGCGGCGTCACTCCTTGTCGATGCCGGTCATGCCGAGGATGTTGTAGCCGGCGTCGACATAGGTGATTTCGCCGGTGACGCCGGACGCCAGATCCGAGCACAGGAACGCGGCGACGTTGCCCACGTCCTCGATGGTGACGGTGCGGCGCAGCGGCGCGTTTTCTTCGACGTGGCCGAGGATCTTGCGGAATCCGGCGATGCCCGCGGCGGCGAGGGTCTTGATCGGGCCCGCCGAGATCGCGTTCACGCGGGTGCCTTCGGGGCCGAGGTTGTAGGCCAGGTAGCGCACCGTGGATTCCAGGCTGGCCTTGGCCACGCCCATGACGTTGTAGCCGGCGAGCGCGCGCTCGGCGCCGAGGTAGCTGAGAGTCAGGATCGCGCCCTTGCGCTGTTGCATCAGCGGGCGGGCGGCCTTCGCCATCGCCGCCAGCGAATAGGCGGAAATGTCGTGGGCGATGGCGAAGTTCTCGCGGGTCAGGCCGTCGAGGAACTGACCGGCGATCGCTTCGCGCGGGGCGAAGGCGATGGCGTGGATGAGGATGTCGAAACCGTCCCAGTGCTTGCCGAGCGCGTCGAAGCAGGCCGCGATCTGGGCGTCGTCGGTCACGTCCAGCGGCAGCACGATCTTCGAACCGTATTCGGCGGCGGCGCTCTCGACACGCGTCCTGAGTTTGTCGTTCTGGTAGGTGAAGGCCAGTTCGGCCCCTTCGCGGTGCATCGCCTCGGCGATGCCGCTGGCGATGGAGCGTTCGCTGGCGATGCCGGTGATGAGCGCGCGCTTGCCTTGCAGAAAACCCATGGTGGTCTCGCGATTCGGTCGGGTCGGCAAGTGTGCCATGGGCGACCGGCCATCGGCTGCCGTATGGTCCGCCCGGTGCGGGGATCAGGCGCGGAAACCGTCCTTCCAGCGGCGCAGTTCGGCGAAGGTTTCCACCCGGTCGGCAGGCGTGCGCCCGAGGCGTGCGGTCACCGTCGCGCGCACCTCGGGACGGTCGCAGCGCAGGAACGGGTTGGTCGCGCGCTCCTGCCCGATGGTCGAGGGCAGGGTCGACGCGCCGGCGGCGCGCAGCGCCCGCACCGCGTCGACGCGCGCGCGCAGATCGGGATTGCCCGGTTCGACGTTCAGCGCGAATGCGGCGTTGCTGGCGGTGTATTCGTGCGCGCAGCAGACCCGCGTGGGATCGGGCAGGGTGGCGAGGCGGTTGAGCGAAGCCAGCATCTGCGCCGGCGTGCCTTCGAACAATCGTCCGCAGCCGAGACTGAACAGGGCATCGCCGCAGAACAGCACGCCCTCGCCGATCTCCGGGCCGTGGAAGGCGATGTGGCTTCGGGTGTGCCCGGGTACCGCCAGCACCGCGAACCGCAGCCCGTCGATGTCGACCGTGTCGCCGTCGCCGACGCGGTGCGTGGCGGGTGCGATGCGCGGATCGTCGGGCGCATGGATCGTCAGCGACGGCCAGCGGGCATGCAGCGCCGCCAGGCCGGCGATGTGGTCGCCGTGGTGATGGGTGACCAGCACCGCGATCGGTCGCAGCCCTTCGGCGGCGGCGTCGAGGACGGGAGTGGCGTCGCCGGGATCGACGACGAGCATGCGGCCGTCGTCGGCCACGAGGGTCCAGATGTAGTTGTCGTCGAAGGCGGGCAGGGCGAGCAGGCGCATGGCGGGGCCGGGTGGCGGCTTACAATGGGGCGATGCCCGCATTGTCCCACCAAGCCCCGTCCGCCGTCGTGACGCCGTGGTTCCTCCTGCCCGCCGGACAGGCGGTGCTCGACAGCGAACACACCGTGGTCGCCGACGCGCTGGCGGCGCATCCGGTGGTGGGCCTGCCCTGGCTGTGGCTGGCGCCGACGACCCGGGTTTCTCCGGTCGAGGCGCCCGAAGGCCGGGGATTGCGGCTGAGCGCGGAACGCGACCAGTGGCGGGGCGGCGTTCGCTGCCGTCTGCCGCTGCCGCTGGCCAGCGAATCGCTGGGCGCGGTGGTGCTGCAACACGTGCTGGGCGCCGACCGCGACGCGGATGCGGCGCTGATCGAGGAATGCGCCCGGGTGCTGGTGCCGGGGGGGCGGCTCGCCCTGCTGGCGCTGAATCCGCTGTCGCCCTACCGGTTGCGCTGGCGTGGCCGCGGGCTGTCGGCGCACGATCCCGCCACCTGGCGTCGCCTGCTGGCCGAAACCGGTCTGCATCCCGAGCCCGCCGCGCGCGGCGTGGGGCCGCAATGGTCGCCCACCGCCTCGCCCAGCCTGCAGTCTGGTCCCGGGCTGCGCGCCGCCTATCTGCAGCGCGCCGAGAAGCGCGCCATCCCGATGACCCCGATCCGCCCGCGTGTACCGCTGGCGCTCGCCGATGGAGTGCCTGCCGCTTGAATCCTCCCGCAAAGAAGCTCGCCGACATGAAGCTCGTCGAAATCCACACCGATGGCGCCTGCCTGGGCAATCCCGGGCCCGGCGGCTGGGCGGCGTTGTTGCGCTACAACCGCACCGAGCGGGAAGTGGCCGGCGGCGAAGCCCACACCACCAACAATCGCATGGAGCTGATGGCGGCGATCATGGCCCTGGAGGCCCTGCGCGAGGACTGCGTCATCGCGCTGTACACCGATTCGCAGTACGTGCGTCAGGGCATCACCGAATGGATGCCGGGCTGGGTGCGCCGGCATTGGAAAACCGCAGGCGGCGATCCGGTGAAGAACCGCGATCTGTGGGAACGCTTGCATGCCGCCACCCTGCGCCATCGCATCGACTGGCATTGGGTGAAGGGCCATTCCGGCGATCCCGACAACGAACGCGTCGATACCCTCGCACGCGATCAGGCGCTGGCCTTCAAACTGGAAGCGAGCCGCGCATGAGGCAGATCCTGCTCGACACCGAAACCACCGGCCTGGAATGGAAGAAGGGCAATCGGGTGGTCGAAATCGGCTGCGTCGAACTGATGGAACGGCGGCCGACCGGCCGTACCTGGCAGCAATACATCCACCCCGAGCGCGAATTCGAGCCCGGCGCGCAGGAAGTGACCGGGCTGACCCTGGAATTCCTCGCCGACAAACCGAAATTCGCCGAGATCGCCGACGCTTTCCTCGATTTCATCGATGGCGCTGAACTGATCATCCACAACGCGGCGTTCGACGTCGGCTTCCTCGATCACGAACTGTCGCTGCTCGGACCGGCCTACGGCCGTCTGCGCGATCGCGTGAGCGGCATCGAGGACTCGCTCGAACTCGCGCGTCAGCGCTATCCCGGGCAGCGCAATTCGCTCGACGCGCTGTGCAAACGCCTCGGCGTCGACAATGCGCATCGCCAGTTGCATGGCGCGCTGCTCGACGCCCAGTTGCTGGCCGAGGTCTACCTCGCGCTGACATCGGGCCAGGGCGAGATCGGTTTCGGCGGTGCGGCCGGTACCGAGGATGCGGGCAAGTCCGCGGGCACGATCTTCGCCGCCACGCCGGCGGATGCCGCGCTGCGCCCGCGGGTGCGTCCCGACGACGCGGAGCTCGCCGCGCATGCGGCGCGGCTGGAGGCGATCCGCAAGAAATCCGGTCGTTGCGTGTGGGAGAGCGCCTGAGGCCCGGAGCGCGGCCGTGAGGCTCGCGTCGTATTCAGTTTCGATCCTCCGGGAAGGGCGCCGCTCCGGCCCCGGCGGTTACAATTCGCCGATCGACAGCCACAAGGGAGTTCGCGAGTGCCGATGCCGACATGGCTGGTGACCGGCGGTGCCGGTTTCATCGGGGGGAACTTCGTCCTGGAGGCCGTCGTCGACGGCGTCCGGATCGTGAATCTGGATGCGTTGACCTACGCCGGCAATCTCCACACGCTGGCCCCGCTCGACGGCAACCCCGGGCATCGCTTCGTCCAGGGCGATATCGGCGACCGTGCGCTGGTGTCGCGACTGCTGGCCGAGTACCGGCCCGACGCGATCGTGAATTTCGCCGCCGAAAGCCACGTCGACCGTTCGATCGACGGGCCGGCGGCCTTCATCCAGACCAATGTCGTCGGCACGCTCGGCCTGCTCGAATGCGCGCGGGATTACTGGAAATCGCTGGAAGGCGACGCCCGCGACGCGTTCCGTTTCCTGCACGTGTCCACCGACGAGGTGTACGGTTCGCTCGGCGAGACCGGCAAGTTCACCGAAACCACGCCGTACGCGCCGAACTCGCCGTATTCCGCGTCGAAGGCCGCTTCCGATCATCTGGTGCGCGCCTTCCACCACACCTACGGCCTGCCGACGCTGACCACCAACTGCTCCAACAATTACGGCCCGTACCAGTTCCCGGAAAAACTCATTCCGCTGATCATCGCCCGCGCGCTGGCCGGGGAATCCCTGCCGGTCTACGGCGACGGCCGCAACGTCCGCGATTGGCTCTACGTCGGCGATCACTGCAGCGCGATCCGCGCGGTGCTCGAACGTGGCCGGCCGGGCGCGGTCTACAACGTCGGCGGCGATGCCGAACGCGAGAACATCGTCGTGGTGAAGACCATCTGCGCGCTGCTCGACGCGCGCCGTCCGCTCGCCAACGGCCGCGCCCGCGAATCGCTGATCGCCTTCGTCCAGGATCGTCCGGGTCATGATCGCCGCTACGCCATCGATGCGTCCCGTTTGACGTCGGAACTCGGCTGGTCGCCGTCGGTGACCTTCGAACAGGGCATCGCACGCACCGTCGACTGGTATCTCGATCACCAGGATTGGGTGGGGCGCGTGCTCGACGGCAGCTATCGTCTGGAACGCATCGGAGGCGCGGCATGACCGACCGTCGCGGCATCATCCTCGCCGGTGGTTCCGGCACCCGGCTGTATCCGATCACCCAGGCGGTCAGCAAACAGCTGCTGCCGGTGTACGACAAACCGATGATCTATTACCCGCTGAGCGTGCTGATGCTCGCCGGCATCCGCGAAGTGCTGGTGATCAACACGCCGCACGAGCAGGCCTTGTTCAGGACGCTGCTCGGCGACGGCTCGCAGTGGGGCATGCGCATCGAATACGCGGCGCAGCCGAGTCCGGACGGCCTCGCGCAGGCCTTTCTGATCGGTCGCGATTTCGTGGCCGACCGGCCGAGCTGCCTGGTGCTGGGCGACAACATCTTCCATGGCCCGGGACTGACCGCGATGCTGCACCAGGCCGATGCGCAGCGCGAAGGCGCCACCGTGTTCGGCTACTGGGTCGGCGATCCGGAGCGCTACGGCGTGGCCGAATTCGACGCCGAGGGTCGCGTGGTGGGCATCGAGGAAAAACCCGCGAAGCCGAAATCCAACTACGCCGTCACCGGCCTGTATTTCTACGACGGCCGCGCCAGCGATTTCGCCGCCGAACTCAAGCCCTCCGCGCGCGGCGAACTGGAAATCACCGATCTCAATCGCCGCTATCTCGACCTCGGCGAACTGCACCTGCAGCGTCTCGGCCGCGGCTACGCCTGGCTCGACACCGGCACGCACCAGTCGCTGCTGGAAGCCTCGAACTACATCGAGACGATCGAGGCGCGTCAGGGGCTGCGCGTGTGCTGTCCGGAAGAGATCGCCTGGCACAACGGCTGGATCGACGCCGCGCAACTGGAACGGTTGGCGCAGCCGCTGGCCAAGAACGGCTACGGTCAGTACCTGCTGGGTCTGGCCGAACGCGGCTTCGTGCCCTGAGGTGTTGTGATGAAGATCATCGAAACCGATCTCCCGGGATGTCTGCTGATCGAGCCGCAGGTGTTCGGCGACGACCGCGGCTGGTTCTACGAGTCGTTCAACTGCGACAAGCTCGCCGCGCACGGTCTGGACCCGCGCTTCGTGCAGGGCAACGTCTCGTCGTCGCAGCGCGGCGTGCTGCGTGGACTGCATTACCAATGGCCGAAGCCCCAGGGCAAGTACGTGTCGGTGCTCGAAGGCGAGGTCTGGGACGTGGCGGTCGACATCCGCCGCGGTTCGCCGACGTTCGGCCGCTGGACCGCGGTCGTGCTCAGCGCGGGCAACCGCCGGCATTTCTGGATCCCGGAGGGCTTCGCCCACGGCTTCGTCGCGCTCAGCGAGCGCGCGGTGTTCACGTATCTGTGCACCGAAACCTACGATCGCGAGGCCGATGCCGCGATCCGCTGGAACGACGCCGATCTGGCGATCGACTGGCCGGTCTCGGCGCCGACCCTGTCCGAAAAGGACGCCCGCGCACCGTTCCTGGCCGATGTGCCGCCGGAGCGGCTGCCGGTATATCCGGGCTGAGGCGCGGCGGATGAGGATCCTGCTGCTGGGCGCCAACGGTCAGGTCGGGCGCGAACTGCGCCGCAGCCTCGCGGCGATCGCCGACGTCGTCGCGGCCACGCGCCATGGCGCGCTGGAGGACGGGGCGCGCTGCGAGATCGCCGATTTCGATGTGCCGGAAAGCCTGCCGGCGCTGATCGAACGGATCGCTCCCGACGCCGTGGTCAACGCGGCCGCGTACACCGCGGTCGATCGCGCCGAATCCGATCGCGAAGCCGCGTTCCGCGCGAACGCCGAAACGCCCGCGCGCATCGCTGCGGCCTGCGCCGCGCGCGAGGCATTGCTGGTGCATTACTCCACCGATTACGTCTTCGACGGCAGCGGCGCACGCCCGTATCGCGAAGACGATCCCACTGCGCCTCTGGGCGTCTACGGTGCCAGCAAACGCGCCGGCGAGCAGGCGATCCGCGACAGCGCGGCGCGGCACATGATCTTCCGCACCGCATGGGTCTACGCCGCACACGGTCAGAACTTCATGCGCACGATGCTGCGCCTCGCCGCGGAACGCGAAGAACTGCGGGTGGTCGCGGACCAGATAGGCACGCCGACGCCGGCCGCCCTGATCGCCGACGTGACCGCGACCGCGCTGGCACGGACACCGGCCGTGTCGGGACTCTGGCACCTCACCACCACCGGACGGACGAGCTGGCACGGCTTCGCCGAAGCGATCGTCGCGGGCGCGCACGCACGCGGCCTGATCGCCCGCGCACCGCGGGTGACGCCGATCGCCACCGCCGACTATCCGACGCCCGCGAAACGCCCCGCCTGGTCCGTCCTCGACACCGCGCGCCTGCAAACCGATTTCGGCGTCGACCTGCCGCCGTGGCCGGATGCCCTGTCGGGGGTGTTGGATGCGCTGCGTCAACCGATCTCTGCCTGATCCTTCAATCAAACCACTCCGGGAGATCCCATGAAGGCGATCGCCGTACTCCTCTCCGTCGTGCTGCTGGGTTCGTCCGCGCTTGCATGCGCACAGGCGCCGACGCCCCACGACATCGAGGATTTCATCCGCAAGCCGAAGTTCAATCACATCAAGATTTCGCCGACCGGCGAATACCTGGCGGCGACGATTCCGGTCGGACGCAAGACCGCGCTGGTGATCCTGCGGCGTTCGGACAACAAGGTGCTCGCCAACATGGTCCTGCCCGGGGAGCATGCGCATGTCGATGACTTCTGGTGGGTCAACAACGAGCGGGTGCTCATCAGTGGCGCGTACAAGATCGGCGATCTGGAAGAACCGCAGCCTACCGGCGAGCTATTCGCCATCAACGCCGACGGCAGCCGCGGCGAGTTGCTGGTCGGGCAGACACTCCTGACCGACCAGACCAGCACCCGCGTCCAGCCGAAAAAGGAAGAGCAGGTCATCGCGGATCTCGTCGATGATCTGCCGGGCGACGACAAGAACGTCATCATTTCCGTGCGCCCGTTCTCCGGCGATCCGTTCGCGCGCGTTGAACGCATGAACGTCTATACCGGCCATCGTGTCACCATCAGCCAGGCACCGATCCGGAACGCGCAATACGTGACGGACAACGCAGGCAATGCCCGTTTCGCGTACGGCAAGGACATCGATCTGAGCACGCGCGTGTACTACCGCGAGATCGACGGCAAGGAGTGGCGGCTGATCAACGATGACCGGACTTCGGGTGCCTGGCAGTTCCCGTTGGGGTTCTCCGCCGACGACAGACTCGCCTTCTTCCAGGTCGAACAATCCGACGGGCCCGACGCGATCGTGACCTGGGATCCGGTGACCGGGGAACGCAAGGAGATTTTCCGCGACGACGATGCCGATCCATATGCGCTGTATCTCGCCGGCCTGCCCGTGGGCGTAGAAGTCATGGAAGGCCTTCCGCGCAAGGTCTATTTCGACCCCCAATCGAAGATGGCGAAGCTCTACGCCAAGCTGGATCGAGCCTTTTCCGGCGAACGGGTGCGTATCACCTCGATGACGGCCGATGCCGGCATCGCACTGGTGTATACCGACAGCGACCGCAATCCTGGCGATTACTTCCTGTTCGATGCCGTGGCCAACAAGGCCGAACATCTGCTCAGCGTGAAGGAGTGGATCGACCCGGCGCGCGGCGCCGAAACGCGTCCGATCAGCCTCAAGGCCCGCGATGGACTGACGCTTCACGGCTATTTGACCGCGCCCGTCGGTGGCGCCGCGCGAAATGCGCCGACGATCGTCTACATTCACGGCGGCCCTTTCGGCGTCAGCGATACGTGGAATTACGATCGTGAAGTCCAGATCCTCGCAGCGCATGGCTATGCCGTGCTGCAGATCAATTTCCGCGGTTCCGCCGGGCGCGGCCTCGCATTCCTCGCCGCCGGCAAGCGCGAATGGGGCGGGAAGATGCAGGACGACATCACCGACGCCACCCGTTGGGCGATCGAGCAGGGCATCGCCGATCCGCAGCGCATCTGCCTGTACGGCGCCAGCTATGGCGGCTATGCGTCGTTGATGGGCGCGGTGCGGGAGCCGACGCTGTACCGCTGCGTCGCGGGATATGTCGGCGTCTACGACTTGCCGACGATGTACACCGACGGCGATATCCGCGACCGAGCCTCGGGCAAGACCTATCTGGAAGAATGGGTCGGTCCGCGTGAGGATGTCGCGCGGATCTCCCCGAATCGCCTCGCCGACAGGATCAATGTGCCGGTGTTCCTGGCCGGCGGCGGCGAAGACGAACGTGCGCCGATCCAGCACACCGAGATGATGGAGAAGGCGCTGCTGGCCGCGGGCAAGGTCGTCGAGGCGCATTACTATCCGACCGAAGGCCATGGGTTCTACAAGCCCGAGAACGAACGCGACTATTACGGCAAGCTGCTGACGTTCTTCCGGAACCACCTGGGCGGTCGGCCGCCGGTGTCGGCGCCGGCCGCTGCCGGTAAACGATGACCGAAGCGGGTTCCGGGGACACCCCGGGCCCGTGTTTCCTGTGCGGTCGGACCGTTGTCGGCCCGGATGATCCGGGTCCATGCCGTGATCCGCTATATCATTGAGCCACTGACGCGAACCCGACGTCCAGGAGACCCATGAACCGTATCGCATCCCTTTTCTTGGCCCTGCAGCTCGCTTTGGCCGGGCCGGCCCTGGCGCAGGCGCCCAAGCCCCACGACATCGAGGACTTCATCCGCGAGGACAAGTTCGAAGCCTTGACGGTCTCGCAGAAGGGCACCTATGTCGCCATGACCCGTCTGGAAGGCGACAAGACCGTCATGTACATCCTCAGGACAGGCGAAACCAAGCCGTTGACCCGGGTCGATGTCAGCGCGAAGAAGAGCCACATCGCGGGCGTGACCTGGGTCAGCGATCACCGTCTGATCTACTCGGTCGCGGTCAAGGATCAGCTGGATGAGCGCCCTTCTTCGACGGGAGAGTCCTGGGCCATTGACGCCGACGGCGGCAAGCGCAGGCCGTTTTCCGGCAGCATCGTCGATACGCTGGTCGATGAAGACGACTACGTGCTCGCCACCATCTACAGCGGTGGCGACGGTTTCACGACGCTGCAGCGCGTCAACGTCTACGGTGGCGCGAGCAAGATCATCGCCCGCGCGCCGATCCGCTACGGCTGGTTTTCTGTCGATGCCAACGGCCAGCCTCGCTTCGCGGGCGGATTCGATGAGCAGGACAAGGCGAAGCTGTATTTCCAGAAGCCCGGCCATGACACATGGGAACTGATCAACAGCGAGGCGGCCGACGGAAAGAGGATGTACCCGGCAGGTTATTCCACGGACGGAACCACCGCATATCTGCTGACCGAAGAACAAAAAGGTCCTGATTCCGTTCTCGCTTTCGATATCGCAACCGCGACATCGAAAGTGATCAGTCGCGATGCATTGGCCAATCCATCGATGTTGATCAATGCCATCGGCAAGCGCGAGGTCATCGGCGTGCTCTATGCCGGCTCGACGCCGCGTTATGAATACTTCAATCCGGATTCCCCCGAGGCCAAGATGCATCGGGCGCTGCAGAAGGCGTTCCCGGGGCAGATCGTGGATACGTCGAGCTACACGACGTCCAAGAATGACGTATTGGTATCCGTCTATGGAGATCGTGAGCCGGGCGGGTACTACGTGATGAACCGCGAGACGCGCAAGGTCTCTCCGATGATGTTCTCGGCCGACTGGCTCGACCCGAGCCGTCTTGGCACGATGCGCGATCTCACCTTCAAGGCCCGCGATGGCCGGACGATTCCGGTGCTGCTCACCATCCCGGCTGGCAGCGACGGAAAACAGTTGCCGATGGTCGTGCATCCGCACGGTGGGCCGTTCGATGTCCAGGATCCCTGGGGATACGATCCCACCGTGCAGGTGTTGGCGAGCCATGGTTACGCTGTCCTGCAAGTGAATTTTCGCGGTTCCGGCGGGTTCGGGCGCGATCACAAGGAGTCCGGCTACAAGCAGTGGGGCCTTGCGATGCAGGACGACCTGACTGACGCCACCCGCTGGGCGATCGCAGAAGGCTTCGCCGACCGCAGCCGGATCTGCATCTTCGGCGCCAGTTACGGCGGCTACGCCGCGCTGATGGGCGTGGCCAAGGAGCCCGATCTGTACCGCTGCGCGATCGGTCAGGTCGGCGTTTACGATCTCGGCAAATTCAAGTTCGACGATGCCATGCGCGGCGACTCTTTCCGTCGTTATCACGAGGAAGCGACCAACGACGGCGATCTCGACCCGGTCTCCCCTGCGCGGGTTGCCGGCAAGATCAAGGTGCCTGTCTTCCTGACCACGGGCAAGGAAGACGCGCGCGTTCCCTATCAGCACACCGAGATCATGGAAGCCGCGTTGAAAAAGGCCGGCGTGCCGGTGGAAGCGCTCTACTTCAAGACCGAGGGTCACGGCATCTACAAGCTGGAGCACCGCCGCGAGTTCTACGCCAGATTGCTGACGTTCCTGCACAAGCACATCGGTGGTCGCGCGCCGGTCGTGGTGGCGACGCCGCCGGAAAAAAAGTGATCGCATGAACGCCGAAGCCCGCCGAAAGGCGGGCTTCGCGTGTGGGTCGAATCGAACCCCGGCGTCGCGAGGTGTCGGGGTTTTTCGTGTCCGCGGATCAGCGTCCCGCGGTCACCAGGGTGCCGATGTGCTCGCCGCGCAGGATTTTCAGCAGCACACCCGGTTGGCTCATGTCGAAGATGCGCAGCGGCAGCCGGCTGTCGCGGCACAGGGCGAAGGCGGCGGTGTCCATCACCTGCAGGTCGCGCGAGATCACTTCGTCGTAGGTCAGGGTGTCGTAGCGCACGGCGTCGGCGTGCTTCTTCGGGTCCTTGTCGTAGACGCCGTCGACCTTGGTCGCCTTCAGCAGCAGGTCTGCGCCGATCTCGATCGCACGCAGCGCGGCGCCGGAGTCGGTGGTGAAGAACGGGTTGCCGGTGCCCGCGGCGAAGATGGTGATGCGGCCCTTTTCGAGGTGACGGACGGCACGGCGGCGGATGTAGTCCTCGCAGACGTCGTTGATCTTGATCGCCGACATCACCCGGCATTTGGCGCCGAGCTTTTCCAGAGAATCCTGCATCGCCAGCGCGTTGATGACGGTGGCGAGCATGCCCATCTGGTCGCCGGTGACCCGGTCCATGCCGCCGGCGGCGAGGCCGGCGCCGCGGAAGATGTTGCCGCCGCCGATCACCAGCGCGATCTCCGCACCGGCTTCGCGGACCTCGATGACCTCGCGCGCGAGGCGGCCGATCACCTTGGGATCGATGCCGTAGTCCTCGTCGCCCATCAGGGCCTCGCCGGAGAGTTTCAGAAGAACGCGGCGATAGGCGAGGGTGGTCATGGCGGAATCCTGGCGGTGCGAAGTGCGCGCATTCTAGCCGATGCCCGCCGCCGGATTCAGACCGACATCGCCCGCCACGGGCGCCAGTCCCGCGCGCGGGTCATCCGGCAAGCGGGCGCGTTTCCGGCTCGTAGACCGCGTACAGCTTGCGTGCCGGTTCCAGCACCTCCCAGACCCCGGTGAAGCCGGCCGGGATCACGAAGCTGTCGCCGGCCGTCACCACGGTTTCGCTGCCGTCGTCGCCGCGCATGCGCACCGTGCCGGCGAGCATGTGGCAGAACTCGTGCTCGGTGTAGCGCACCCGCCACGCGCCCACGCCGCCCTCCCAGACGCCGCAGTGGAAGGCGCTGCCCGGATCCGACCAGATGTTGGCGATGCGCTGGGTCGGGTGTCCGGCGACGAGCCGGTCTTCGGCCACGGGCATGGACGGCTCGCCGGCGGTGGCGTGGTGGGGGACGCGGACGATCTCCAGGGCGGTGATCTCGGACGGGGGCATGGCGCGGTTCCGGCATGACGTTGCGGGATGGTGCCGGATGCGGCGCGGGGCGACAATGACCGTTCCATACCGTTCCGAGACCCGCCATGGCCGCCAAGACCCTGCAGGAATTCCTGTCCAACAGCAAGGAAAAAGACCTTTCCGGAGACGCGTTCGAGCTGGAAAGCTCGCACATGCTCGAAGTGCGTCTCGATGGCCTGGTCTGGGCCAAGGCCGGTTCGATGATCGCGCGCAAGGGCAACGTCAAGTTCACCCGTCAGGGCATGCTCGAACAGGGGCTCGGCAATCTGCTGAAGAAGGCGGTCAGTGGCGAGGGCATGACCCTGATGAAGGTCGAAGGCCAGGGGCGCGTGTATCTGGCCGATGTCGGCAAGAAGGTCACCGTCCTGCGTCTGCAGGGCGAGTCGATCTTCGTCAACGGCAACGATGTGCTCGCGACCGAATCGACGATCACCAACGAGATCAAGATGATGCGCAAGGCCGCGGGCATGATGACCGGTGGCCTGTTCAACGTGAAGCTGACCGGCCACGGTCTGGTCGCCATCACCTCGCACTACGAACCGCTGACGCTGCCGGTCAGCGCGAGCACCGGCCCGGTGTTCACCGATCCGAACGCCACCGTCGCCTGGTCGGGTGGCCTTTCGCCGGAAATCGTCACCGACATCAGCTTCAAGACCCTGCTCGGCCGCGGTTCGGGCGAGAGCATCCAGTTGAAATTCGCGGGCGAGGGCTGGGTCGTGGTGCAGCCCTACGAGGAAGTGTATTTCCAGCAGGGCGGCGGTTCGTCCGGTGGCGGGCTGCTCGGTGCGCTGACCGACTGAATCGGGGCCTCGGTCGGCGCCCAAGGGCGGGCTTGCCGTTCAATCGGGTCGTCGGATCGGCAGCAGGCCGTGGAGATGGGCTTTCGTGATGACGTGGCAGCGATTGCGCGCTTCGAGCTTGTGGAACAGGTTCTGCAGGTGGAAGCGCACCGTGGCCTGGGCGATGCCCAGCGCGGCGGCGATCTCCGCATCGCTGTGGCCTTCGGCCAGCAGTTCCAGCAGATGGATCTCGCGCAGGCTCAGGCGGACGTCGGACGAGGCGTCGTCACCCAGCCGCGACAGCGCCTGCATCAGCGACGGGAAGAGCGTGGCGAGGACAGGCCCGCTGCCGGCATGCCACGCCCGGGCGCGCATCGGCGCCGACATCAGCATGAAGCGGCCGTTCTGCACACGGCCGCCGGAGAAGCCTTCCAGCGGGCGCTGGAAGTCCCGCGCGGCCTCGCACAGGCGGCGGAAGAGTGTGCCGTTCGGGAAGGCCCGGTGCTGCCGCACCGCTTCCAGCCGGACCAGCGGTGGCCGCGGGAAGAATTCGTTGCCCTCGAAGATTTCGTTGACGATCGGATCGGCGTAGGCGAAGCCTTCGCGCAGGTAAAGCGACATCCACGCGACATCGTGGCCGAGTCCGAAGGTGCGGTGGTCGTCGTACGACAGCGTGGAGGAGAACAGCAGGAATTCCTGCAGATCCAGCCACTCGCGGATGTCGGTCATGCAGGCCATGACCTCGTCGTTGCTGGAGGCGGCCTCCAGCCGGACCCGATAATCCGCCAGGCGGGAGCGCTCGCGCGCGTCCAGCAGGTGAGGCAAAAGTTCGGCCGCCATGGCCGTCGCATGCATGGATCGAATGCTCCCCGGTGTCGGCCCCCCCACGCCGTGGATCTTGCGGCCGGCCTCTTGCCGGTCCGCCGGCATCCTAGCAGCCGGGCGGGGCATGGACCGTGACTTCGGTTGGGTCTCGGGGCGGGGCCGCGGCCGCGAACGCGGCGCGGGTCAAGCGATAGCGGCCGAGCGAGAGCAACGCGACGGGGGTGCCGGCAAGGATCAGCAGCGCCGGCATGACCGCCAGCCAGTAGCGCGTGGTCTCGCTCTGCACGGCCAGGTCGGGGTCGTAGCCGATGCGGTGCAGCAGCCAGCCGCTGGCGGCGATGCTGGCGCTGCTGCCGACCTTGTACGCGAACACGTACAGGCCGGTGTAGCTGCCGGCGACGGATTCGCCGGTACGGCGTTCATGCACGTCCGCGCAGTCGGCGACCATCGCGTATGGCAGTGACCAGAACGCACCGGTCCCCGCGCCGGCCAGCACCTGGAACGGCAGCAGCGTCATCACCACGCTGCCGGCCGGCGCCAACGGGAACCAGCCCCACGCCACGTGCGTCAGCGGTCCGAGTGCGAACCCGCCGATCGCCACCATCGCGGCGGCGATCAGCGTCGGCTTCTTGTCGAAGCGGCGTCCTAGGCGGATCCACAGTGGCTGCGACAGTGCGGCCGCGCCCAGCAGCGCCAACCCCAGCACGCCCATCTGCGGCCCGGACAGCCGGTACGTGTAGGTGTAGATGTGGTTGGCGAGCGAGATGCCGATCTGCAGCGTGAGTTCGATGCAGAGGATCATCAGCGCCAGCGCGCGCAGGTTGCGGTCGCGCAGGAGGTCGCGCATCGCCCGCACGCCGATCCGGTGCGTCGCCGCCGGCGGCCGCAGGCGGGGGATGAACGCCCATGTGCCCGCGAGCGTGAGCGCGGTGGCCAGCAGCACGAGCGCGGCGCAGGTCGCACCCATCGGTGCGTAGATCGCCGGATTGAGCTGGCCCTGCGGAAATTCGGCGGAGGGGCGGAAGAAGATCAGGTTGGTGCCCACCAGCGCGAACAGCATGCCCAGCACCTGGAACGCCGCGCGGTATCCCTGCGCGACGGTGCGGGCGTCGTAGCCGTCGACGATCTCGCCGCCCAGCGCCGTGTGCGAAATCATGAAGGCCGCGATCGCGGTCTTCAGGCCGATCATCGCCGCCGACAGCCACAGCGCGGTCGCGATCGGGCCGAGCCCCTGCGGGGTCGCCCACAGCGCGACGGTCAGCGCGGCGGTGGCGATGCCACCGATCGCCATGAAACCGTGGCGTCGCCCGAAACGATGCGAGCGCGTGCGGTCCGACCACCAGCCCAGCGGCAGGTCGATCAGCGCATCCCACAATGTGGACAGCGCCATGATCAGTCCGGCGATGTCCGCAGGCACGCCGAGGATGGCGGTGGCGAACAACAGGTAGAAGCTGCTGACGAGGTAGTACGCCGACAGTGCCATGCTGCCGCTGCCGTAGCCCAGCAGTCGCCACATGCCCGCCTTCGCCGGCGTCATGCGCGTGCTCCGGCGTGCGTGTCGACGCCTTCGCCCAGTACGCCGAGCTCGATGCCGTCGCGCACCTCGCGGTGCAGCAGCTTCGCCAGGAAGCTGCGCGGCAGTTCGTCGAGGACCAGCAGGCGATCGGGGCGCTGCCAGTCGGGCAGGGTGGCAGCGAGGCGTTCGCGCAGGTCGCGTTGCACCTGCGCGGGGTCCAGCCCGCGACTGGCGCGCCGCAGCGACACGCACAACCAGACCTGGCCGCGCGCCTGCACCAGTGCGGCTTCCTTCACGTGCCGGCATTCGTGCGCGCGATCTTCCACGAACCGGGGATACAGCCGGCCCTGTGGACGTTCGATCAGGTTCTGTTGACGATCGAGCACGTGGATGCGGCCGGCGGCGTCGAAGTAGCCGTGGTCGCCGGTGCAATACCAGCCATCGCGCAGCACGTCACGATTGAGGTCCGTGCGGCCGACGTAGCCTTCGAACACGGTTGGCGTGCGCACCCAGATCCTGCCGATGGTGCCGATCGCGGCGACGCGGTCGTCGTCGTGCCGCACTTCCAGATCGACGCCGCGGGCGATGCGGCCCGACGACGACAGCACGCTGGCCTGCGGTTCCAGACCATCGTCGATGTGCGCGCCCGGCGGCAGCATCGCGATCGGCGGCAGGGCTTCGGACATGCCGTAGCCCTGCTCGAAGATCGTGCCGAAGCGGACCAGCGCCTCACGCAGCTTCGCCACCGGCATCGTCGCCGTGCCGTAGATCACCTGACGCAGGCAGGTCATGTCCTCCGTGGTCAGGCCGGGGTGGTCGAGCAGGTCGATCAGCAGGCTCGGCGTGACGAACAGATGCGACGGCCGCTCGGCGCGGAGTGCTTCGATCAACGCATCCGCGGTGTAGGCGCGCGGCAGCACCATCTCGCCGCCGCCGAGCAGCGTCGGCAGCACCACGCCGCTGCCGGCGCCCGACAGCGGGACACCGACGAGCATGCGCGACCGTTCACGCGGCGGATCGCTGATGTTGAGCAGCAGCAGACGCACGCTGTGCAGGTATGGCGCGTGCTTCAGTGCCAGCATCTTCGGCACGCCCGAGGTGCCGGAGGTGAAGCCCAGCGCCAGCGCGTCGTCGGGGCCGATCGCCTCGTCGCTCGCGGTCGGTGTCGCCCTCGCGAGCCGCGCTTCGAGATCGCCGCCAGGCCCGCAGTTCCAGATCGGCGCGCCGCCGGCGGCGACGTGCGCTTCGACGAAACCGGCCGGCATCAATGACACGTCCAGCATCAGCAGCGCCGGCGCGAGATCGCGCACGGCCTGGGCCATCAGCGATGCCGGATGCGTGGGCGTGAAGCCGACCAGCACCGCGCCGGTCTCGATGCCGGCGAAGCGCACCGCCAGCATCGGCCATTCGTCCGGCAGGACCACCATGACCCGCGCACCCTTGCGCACCCCTGCGGCGCGCCAGGCCCCCGCCAGGCGCAGTACGCGGTCCTCCAGCTCGCGGTAGGTCCAGCGCACGCCCGGCGTCGCCAATGCCGCCGCGTCTGCATGCAGGCGCAGCGCGAAGCGCTGGATGTCGCGCAGGCTGTCGGCGCGTTCCACCTTGCGGACCAGCATCGCGATCCGCAGCCGGGTGAGCAGGCGACGCAGCAGACTCATGGCGCCTGCTCCGCGTCGGGCATCTTCTGGAACCCGGCCTTGTCGAATTCCGCGCGCACGCCGGCGAACTTGCGCCCGAGCACGTGCAGCTTCAGTCGTTGCAGTGGTCCCCGGTTGCCCCAGCGCAGGCGGCCCCGCTTGAACTCACCGAGGTACGGGTCGAACTGGCAGAACTCCGGCGCGGCGCGCAGCGGCCTGCGCCTGAGCAGGGCGACCAGCGTCTCGCAGGCGACCATGCCCGCGATCAGGCTGATCGCGGCCGCCGACGAGGGCCCGGTCTGCGCGTGCGGATCGACGCGCCCTGTATCCATGTACGTCCAGTGGCGACCTTTCGGCGCCAGCCCGACGATGAAACGCATCATGATCTCGAACGGCGAGAGGTCGTCGCGCAGGTCGAAGTAGTCCTCGTAGGTCATGCCATCCGGCACGAACACGCCGAGCGTGCCGGAGAACCCCAGCGGCGCACCGAAGAGCACCGGGATCCCCATGCGGCGCGCCGTGCGGTACATCAGCAGGCGCGCCGGCTGCGCGAACACGTCGATCGCGTCCAGGACCGCGTCGGCGCCTTCGAGGAACGCCTCGATGTTGTGCGGGCCGACGCCTTCGCCGAACGTGCGGATGTCGACGCCGGGATGGATGTCGCGCGCGATCTCCGCCATCACTTCCGTCTTCGGCCGGTCGACGGTGCTCGACATCGCGCCGGCCTGCCGGTTCATGTTGCCGACGCTGAAGGTGTCGAAGTCGGCGATGCTGAAACCGCCGACGCCCATCCGCGTCAGTGTCGTCAGGTAGATCCCGCCGGCGCCGCCCATGCCGACGATCGCGACCCGTGAGCGGCGCAGCGTGTCCTGTTCCTCGCGGGTGACGATGCCGAGGTTGCGGCTCGTCGCCAATGCGTAGTACTCGTCCGGGGTCATCGCGATGTCCATGGTCTGCGCACTCAGAACGAATAGCGCAGGCCGACGCCGAACGTGCGCGGCACCGGTGCAGTCACCAGCGGCTGGAACAGTTGGCGGCCCGGACGCTGCCCGGTCGCGAATTCGAAGACGTTCGCGGGATCGGTGAGGAACAGCGCCGCGCTCGCCGCGTCGTCGTCGAACAGGTTGTCGACCCAGACGGTGATCTCGATCGGGCCGCGACGCACGCCGGCATGCAGATTCACGCGGGTCGACGCCGGCACGGTCGCGGTGGCGGTCTGCACCGCGGCCATGCGATCGCGATACTGCGCGTCGCCACGCACGTAGCCGGTCCATTCGCCGAGCGCGAACGTGCGCATCGCGCCGAGATTCGCAGTCCATTCCGGGCTGTACTGCAGCGGTCGGCCGGAGAGGTCGGGGTCGCCGCCGATCGCACCGATCAGGGGGAAGACGTATTCGTCGTATTCCGAGCGGTTCCAGCTGGCGCCGCCGCGCAGCGTCCACGCGGTGGACGGACGGAACTCGAAGCTGCCCTCCACGCCGTGCGAGGACGTGCGGCCGGCGTTGACGTTCAGTACCGCGCCGAGCTGGCCGATGCTGCGCACGATCTGATCGTCCCAGCGGATCGCGTAGGCATCGGTCTCCAGCAGCAGGCGGCCGTCGAGCAGGCTGAACTTGCCGCCGAGCTCGTAGTTCATGCTGGTTTCGGCGTCGTAGCGACGCTCGGACGGTGCGATCGCGCCGTTGGTGATCAGGCTGTTGAAGCCGCCGACCTTGGTCGCTTTCACCGCGCTCGCGTACCACGTGCTGCGCTCGTTCGGTTTCCATGTGAGGTACAGCCCCGGCGTGAACGGCTCGAACCGGTTCGACAGGTGCGTGGTCAGCACCGAGCCGGCCGGATTGCCCGCGCCGGGCAGGTTGGTCTGCACCACGTCGATCGATTTGTCCTCGATCGTGTAGCGCATCGCCAGCCCGAGCGACCATTGGTCCGTCATGTGCCACGTCGCCTGTCCGAACAGCGCGCGGCTGCGGGTCTTCTCGACGTTCGTCGCCTGCACTCCGCCCAGCGGCGCGGCGCTGCCGACGAATCGGCTGGTGTCTCGGTGGTCGTCCTCGAAGTCGTAGAAGTACGCGCCGGCCAGCCAGTCCACCCGGCGCTTGCCGCTGGTGGCGAAGGTGAATTCCTGGCTCCACTGCTTCTGCGTGCCGCGGGTACCGGCCTCGGCGATGTCGATCGGCGTGTAGTCCGAGTCGTAGCGCTGGTCGACCTTCAACCGGTTGTAGGCGGTGATCGATGTGAACTTGCCGGCGTCGACGGTGTAGTGCAGCGACAGCGAGCCGATGGTGTTGTCGCGGTCGAAATGGCCGGGCGTCACCGCGAAGCCGTCATCCAGCGACGGCACGTCGCCGAAGAACTGCTGCAGGTCGTTGTAGCGGGTGATGAAGCTGCCGTTGTTGGAGAGGAAACGCTGTGCCACGTCGCCGTCGCGCAGGCGATCGTGCATCAGGTTCAGGCGCACGTCGGAACGTTCGCCCGGGTAGGCATCAAGCGTGACGTAGGCGCTGCGCCGCCGGTTCCAGTCCAGCGCATCGCCGGTCTTGCCGTTCGAGTAGAAGCCGTCGCTGTCGCGGGCGAGGGTGCCGACGCGGTAGTACAGCCGGTCCGCGATCAGCGGTCCGGCGATGCCGGCGCTGCCTTCGCGCAGGCCGTCGCTGCCGACGCCGATGCGGGCCGAACCGCTGAAGTCGTTCGCCGGCGCCTTGGTGACCACGTTGATCGCGCCCGCGAAGGTGTTGCGGCCGTACAGCGCGTACTGCGGGCCGCGCGCGACCTCGATGCGCTGGATGTGGTCGTCCAGCATGAAGTCCAGCCCGGCGCGAGAGGGCATGTAGACGCCGTCGATGAAGAAGCCGACGTTGGGCTCGCCGATGGTGGTCGACAGACCGCGGATCACCGGGTTGTAACCGGAGGAGCCGAACAGCGGCACCATCACGAAGCCCGGCACCAGTGGTGCGATGTCGGCGGCGGTGGTCAGGCCGGCGGTGTCGATGTCCCTTGCGCTGATCACACTGATCGCGGCCGGGACGTCCTGCATCCGTTCCTCGCGCTTGGTCGACGTGACCACGACCGTATCCAGCTCGGAGGCCGGCCGGTCGTCGTCGACGATTCCGGGAGCGGGTGGCGCGGAGGCGGCGTCCTGGGCCATGACGGGCAAGGCCAGAGCCGCGCCGATCGCGAGCGGAAGGGCGTGGAGCCGGAGGCGCATGCGAATGATTCCTGAGCGGGGGAGTGCGCAGCGTAGCCAAGCGGGTCCCGGCCCCGACACTCACAGAACTGTTAGGTTCATGTCGAACTCCGTCACAGTTCGATGCGAATCCGTCCGTTGATGCCTCGCCGCGACAGCCA
Organism: Lysobacteraceae bacterium; assembly: GCA_041919915.1. Taxonomy (GTDB): domain Bacteria; phylum Pseudomonadota; class Gammaproteobacteria; order Xanthomonadales; family Xanthomonadaceae; genus Lysobacter_I. The sequence continues at coordinate 2,337 of JAYRSY010000034.1, read as the reverse complement.
TGCGGGCCGATGGCGGCCATGGCCTCCATCGTCGCGGTCGACAGGGAGCAGGGCGATGACAGGGACGCGCGTTCTGGCAGCGCCCGGCCGTGGACGGCCAGTCGGGTACTCCGCGGGTTGGCAATGCTCCGGCCGGTCGTCCGGTGGCGGGCTGCCGGATGCGTTGACCGACTGAGTCCGTGCCAGAGGCGGCGGCGGATCAGTTGCCGCCGCCGCTCCCGCAGGCCGCGTCGATCTGCGCCTGGTTGCCGCCGGCGTGCGCGGCGCGACAGGCATCGAGATCGGCCTTGGCCTTGCGCATGTTCTCCAGCGCGGACAGATATTGCGCCTCGCTGTCGGCGGCGCCCTTGCGCAGCACGAACAGCGCGTTCACCGAATCGAAATACGCCTTGAGGATCGCCGCCGGCAGTTTGAACGCGGTTTCGATCTCGCTGCTGCTCTTGGGCGCGAACGAGACCAGCACGCCGTTGTCGAACACGATCGAGCCGCTGACCGTCGCGAACAGACTGCGATGGGTCTGCACGAACAGCGTGGAAGCGCCGGTCGGACTCAGCGCGATATCCGAATGGACGGTCTGCGCCTTCGGGCCGTTGCCGGTGCGGATATCCAGGCGATAGGGCAGGTTCATGCGGAAGAACAGGCCATTCGTGGGCACACGCTTGCCGGCGGCGGCATAGGCGGGGCCGAAGGAGGCATCGGGCTGCGTGACGGTCGGTGTCGTGCGTGTACGGGTCGCCGGATCGAAACCGAGCGGCGTGACCCGGATGACATAACCGCAGAGGCTCGCGGTCGTGTCGTCGGGCGCGAGGATGGTCACGTAGTCCCCGGGCGCGCTGCAGTCGTTGTCGGTGTCCGCCGATCTCTGCGCTTCGGGTGGAGACGGCACCGGAATCGCCTCGATCGCCTGCAGGATCTTCGGTTCGTAGGTGTAGCTCACCGATTCCAGCAGACCGGCTTCCGAGACCGCGATGTTGGCCTCGGTCGCACCGAGGATGTTCTTCGGCACGTTGACGCTGTAGCGCTCGGCGACGTCCGGGTAGTACAGGGTTTCGACCTTGAACGTGCGGGCCGGCCCGGTGGTGCCGTCGCCGACGGTCAGGGTGACCTTGAAGTCGCCGTTGGGAAGGTAATAGCCCAGACCCGGCGCGAGGCTGTCGTCGTCGTGACGGGTGGAGTGCAGCGCCGCGCAGCCGGGCAGCAGGATCAGTGCGAGTACGATGCAACCCGCGGTGCGTCTGTGCAGCGACATGGCGTCCCCTTGCCTTGACGGCGTCCGGTGTCCGTTCGGCCTCCGCGATGTCCCCGTTGCGGACGGCTCCCGAGCGTATCAATAACATCCGCGGCGCCGGTGCGGAAGAGGCGCCGACCGTGGGGCCGTGCCCCGCGCCCAACAAAAAACCCGCGGTTGTCCGCGGGTTTTTCGGGGCACTGCCGGGGGACGATCAGACCTGCATCGCCTTGGCCACTTCGGCGGCGTAGTCTTCCACCACCTTCTCGATGCCTTCGCCGACGACCAGACGCTGGAAGCCGATCACGTCGACGCCAGCCGCCTTCACGACGGCTTCGACGGTGCGCTTGTCGGCGTCGAGCACGTATTCCTGACCGTACAGCGTGACTTCGTTGACGATCTTGGCGATCTTGCCGCCGATGATCTTCTCGAGGATTTCCGCCGGCTTGGCCTTGTCCTTCTCGGACATCTTCGCCAGTTCGATTTCCTTTTCCTTGGCGACGAATTCGGCCGGGACGTCGGTGGCCTTGTTGTACGGCGGATTCATCGCGGCGATGTGCATCGCGATGCCGCGGGCCAGTTCGGCGTCGCCGCCGGCCAGCTCGACCAGCACGCCGATCTTGCCGCCGTGGACGTAGGCGGCGACGTTGCGGGCGCTTTCGATGGCGGCGACGCGGCGCACCTGGATGTTCTCGCCGAGCTTGGCGACGGCGGCGGCGCGGGCTTCCTCGACGGTTTCGCCGGAGGCGACCTTCGCGGACTTCAGCGCTTCGATGTCGGTGGCGCCGGAAGCCAGGGCGGCCTGGGCGACGGCGTTCGTGAATGCCAGGAAGTTCTCGTCCTTGGCGACGAAGTCGGTCTCGGAGTTGATCTCGACCAGCACGGCCTTGCCGCCGTCCTGGGCGACCGCGATGCGGCCTTCGGCGGCGACGCGGCCAGCCTTCTTGTCGGCCTTGGCCAGGCCCTGCTTGCGCAGCCACTCGGCGGCGACGTCGATATCGCCGTTGTTTTCGGTGAGCGCCTTCTTGCACTCCATCATGCCGGCGCCGGTGCGCTCGCGCAGTTCCTTGACCAGGGTGGCGGTGATTTCAGCCATGGGATTTCTCTCG
>JAYRSY010000033.1:0-39537 GCA_041919915.1 Lysobacteraceae bacterium | reverse complement strand
CATCGCCCGTCTCCGCACCGGCCGCCGCGCCGACGCCGGCGCCCAAGCCCTGAGTGTCCGATGCCCGCGACGCCCTGCGTTATGATCCCGGCGACATCCATGCGATGACGGAACGGGGACGGACATGAACGGCGCAGGCGGCACACCGGGCGGCATCGGACAATTCTTCATCGGCCTGATGTGCGCCGTCGCCGGCGGCTGGTTGCTGACCAACCAGGTCACCGTCACCACCGGCGGCTACTGGCGGTTGTGGGGCATGAACGGCTTCGGCCTGTCGCTGATCCCCTTCATCCTCGGCACCGGCCTGATCTTCTTCAACGGCAAATCGATCCTGGGTTGGGTGCTGCTCGCCGCCGGACTGGTGATCGTCTTCGTCGGCATCCTCGCCAATCTGCGCATCTATTTCGAACCGACCAGCCTGTTCAACACGCTGCTGATGCTGGCCCTGCTCGCCGGCGGCCTCGGCGCGATGGCGGCGGCGTTGCGGAGCAGGCCGGCACCTGCCGGGAAGGAATGACGCGGCCGGCGTGATCGCCGCCTGCGGTCGAGCGCTTTTCAGACCGCGGCGTTTCGATTCGAACAGTCTGCGTGGAGCACGGGATCAATGCGCGTGCGAGGTGTCGCCGGACGAGAAATCGAGGCCGTGGGCGCGGGAAGGTGTGCGATGGAATGACGATCGGACCGGATCTCAACACGCGCATCCTCAACGGCTTGCGCATTCGCCTGAACGCCGAAATGACGACCCGCCAGGAACGCCGCCAAGGCAGCGACGAAAACGACGATGGTGGTGTGGCGAAACGTCATGGTGAAATCCTGCCCACCATTCGCCCCGTCGGGGTCGGACGAATGGCCGGCGTGTTCATTCCTTGGTCGGCGGTCGCGGGTACATTCGGTAGCGCATCAGGTTTCGGAACTTGTGCGCAGCAAGCGAATCCGTCAGCAGGTCATCGCTTGTACCGTTGAATTCGGGAAACGTCTTGATCAACTGGAATTGAGCTTTGTAATCGCCTGAGAGGTAGGCCAAGCGAAGGTAGGCCCTTGAACCTATCGGATCTTTGAATTCAGGGTGATGCTCTGATTGATAAGAAAGTGCGTACAACGCATAGAGACTGCCTTGATCGACCGCTTTGAGGAGGACGGGATAAGAGTCTTTCCAGTTGCCCTCCTCCATCAGTCTTTCGCCATACAAGGTTGCAAAAACAAGGTCTCCCTTGTTGGCACGATCCTTCAGTTCTGAAGTCGGCAGACGTTCAGCCTCCTCGCGCTGCTGTGGACTCGGGTAGCCTCGGTAGCGCAGCCAAACAGCTTCGTTCTCATTCTCAGCGATAAATGGATTTAGTCCACAACTAGGCTGTGGGCAGCGGTACTCCTCGAACAGCTGCGCGCGGAGCGCCGGGTCGATGCGCGGGCGAGGTGCCGCTGGACGAGAAATCGAAGCCGAGGCCGAGGGAAGGTGTCCGATGGAAGCACGATCGGACCGGATCGCAATACGCGCATCCTCAGCGGCTTGCGCATTCGTCTGGATGCCGAAATGACGACCCGCCAGGAACGCCACCAAGGCAGCGACGAAAACGACGATGGTGGTGTGGCGAAACGTCATGGTGAAATCCTGCCGACCATTCGCCCCGCCGGGGTCGGACGAATGGCCGGTTTGTTCATTCCTTGGTCGGAGGTCGCGGGTACATGCGGTAGCGCATCAGGTTTCTGAAGCGGTGCGCTGCCAGCTCTTCCGTCAGCAGGTCGTCGCTTGTGCCATTGAACTGCGGGAAGGTCTTGATCAGTTGCAACGGGGCCTTATAGTCACCGGCAAGATAAGCCGCACGGAGATACGCGCGCGAGTCGATAGCATCCTTGTACTCTGGGTGATTCCCCGATCGATACGACAAGGCATACAGCGAGTACAGGCTCCCGTTGGTCGCCGCTTTCAGCAGAACGCCGTAGGAATCCTTCCAGTTGCCTTCCTGCATCAATCGCTCGCCATACAAGGACGCGTATACGAGATCGCCGCGATCGGCCCGGAGCTTCAGTTCGGACGTCGGTAGCCGCTCGGCTTCTTCCCGCTGCTTCGGACTCGGATATCCACGCAGACGCAGCCAGACCGCCTCGTTCTCGTTCTCGGCGATGAACGGGCTCAGCCCGCAGGCGGCTTGCGGACAGCGGTACTCCTCGAACAGTTGCGTGCGGAGCGCCGGGTCGATACGTGGACGAGGTGTCGAAGGACGAGATGACTGGACAGTAGGCGCTCGCAACGCGTCGGGTGCTGCAGATTGGTTGTTGAGAATTGGCTCGACGAGAGGTTGTGGAGTTGACTGCCGCCCGTACTGGCGACCTGCGAGAAACGCAATCACAACAGCGATGAGTCCAAGAACGAGAGTTTTCTTAGCAGCCACGAGCGACCATCTCCTTGTGCCAAATATTGCAACGTGCCTGTAGGTTTATCGCGTTGTGCTTGATACGAAGAGAATTTTCCGGCGCCGCGTAGTCGATCACGAAGTCTGGAAACGGCAGCCCGAGCCAGAAGTTCCGCTGTCGGTCCGCAGAGCCGTCGTATTCTGCGATGAGTCGGGTCAAGGCGCTGTAGCAGGTGCCGTCGCTGAAATCGAATGCCGAACTGGTGAGCCGGGCCTGCAGGTCGCAGGCTTCGCGTATGCTGTCTATCAGCGCCTCATTGGCAGGCCCCGAAGAACTGTTGATGATGGCGAACTGGCCCGTATGCCTGTATAGCGCATCGTGGATCATGTTCCATGGGCGAGCTTGCAGATAGGTTGGCGTTCCCGTCCACACGGAAGCTTCCGGATACAGCAGACCCATTAACCGTCCAAGGCCGGAGGAAGAGGGGTACAGGTTGCTCCCCCAGTCCGCGCCGAACAGATTCTGGTAGCCGTCGCATCCTGGTGGTTTCTGCATCCTGAGAGACGGGCAACTGGCGTCCTCCCCACCCCCGCCATCCTCACCGCCGCCGCCGCTGTCGTAAGGGCCATCGTAGACGCCGTAATCGAAGCCGCCGCCGCCGATACCCACGTCGTAGGGGTCCGGGACGGCCGGGACGAAGATCGGGTCGAGTTCGTCAGTCGAGCTGTTGTTGTTGCCGGTTGCGCCGGCCTCCATGCTGTGTCCCAGGGCGGCCATGGCGAGGATGGCGGCGATGGACTTCTTCAGGTAGGTGTTGCTCACAACGTCCCCTTGTGCGGTTCCGATCCGGTGCGCCGGCATTCCGGCCGGCGTCTGGCCATGGTAGCGACGGTTTCAGTCAGATTCAAATTTCTGTAACAGTATCGCGTGGGCCCGCAACAGGAAGTCGTCGAATCGGCCGCTGTTCTGCACGTCCAGGGACGCCGAGTTGAGGTCGAACCGGGTGCGATCGCAGAGCCGGTCCAGCAGGTCGAGGACACCGATGGCGGGGCCGAGGCCATGGTGGACCAGCCAGATCGCGTACCACCGGGCGAGGCGCCCATTGCCGTCCTTGAACGGATGGATCTGGAGGGTGCGCAACAAGGCCACCATCGCCTTGAGCGTGACCGGCCACTTCGAGTCCGGCAATCCCATCAGCTGTTTCATGAGGCCATTCAGTCGCGCAGGCGGAGCGCCCACGTGCCAGGCGTCGGCGGGGTGCGGGCCGCCCATCCACACCGGCCCGGTCCGGAAGTGCGGTGTCGACGCACCGGTCAATGCGGTATGGATCTTTTTCAGTTGTTCGATGCCGAGCCGGTCTCGTCCCAGCCAGCGTTCCAGGGCCGACACGGCGCGTGCATGTCGATCGCCGGCGTCGATGCGGTTGCCGACCTGGGCGACGGTGCCGGCCGCGCGGACAGGAAAGGCGCTCGCGTCGATGGTCCGCGCGAATTCCCGATCCAGGGCCGCATACGTCTTGATCAGCGCCGGGTCGATGGCCGGAAAGATCGGAACGGGGACGAAGCACTGATAGGGCCGTCCGTTGAGCGCTTCGGTGACGTACATCGGCATTTACTCGGTGCGGGAGCGTCTGTCCCGATGATGCCGCGATGCCGGATCATGTCCTGCGACAACCCGGAGAAGACTCGCTGCACAGATTCAGAGCAACCCGCTCCGCTTGATCGACAGGTACTGCTCCACCAGCGCCGCGGGCAACTGTTCGCAGGTCACGTCGAGGACGGTGACGCGGTGATTGCGCAACTGGTCGTGGGCGGCGGCGCGCTGGGCGATGTAGCGGGCGGCGGCGGCGGCGCGGACCGCGCTGCGGACGTCGTCGACCGGTTGCTGCAGGGCTTCGTCGAGATCGCGTTCGCGCAGGCTGGCGACGACCACGAGGTGGCGACGCTGCAGCAGGCGCACGGCGCCGAGCACGTCCTCGATGTCCTCGTCGCGCAGGTTGGTCACCAGCATCACCAGCGCGCGGCGACGCTGGCGCAGGGCCAGTTCGGTGGAAGCGGCGAGATAGTCGGTGGCGACCGGCACCGGCTGCAGGTCGTAGCTCGCGCGCAGCAGGGTGTCGATCGCGGCCATGCCGCGCTGCGGCGCGACCCAGCGCTGTTCGCCGCCGGCGGTGAACAGGCCGACGGCGTCGCCGCGCTTGAGCGCGATGTACGAGACCACCAGCGTCGCGTCGAGCGCGCGGTCGAAGTGCGACAGTCCGCCTTCGTGCGCGAGCATGCGCCGGCCGGTGTCGACGACCATCAGCAGTTGCTGGTTCTTCTCGTCCTGGTATTCGCGCGAGATGAGCTTGCGCGCGCGTGCGGTGGCCTTCCAGTCGATCTGGCGCATGCTGTCGCCGACCCGATACTCGCGCATCTGGTGGAAGTCGGTGCCTTCGCCGCGGCGGCGCTTGATGTGCGCGCCGACCAGCCGCGAGGCCTGTTCGGCGCTGAACAGGGCGAAGCCCGCGAGCGGCGCGAAGTTCGGGAACACGCGCACGTCCTGCGGCGCACCGACGATCCGCGATTGCCGCCACAGCCCGAGCGGCGACAGCAGTCGCAGCTGGGTGCCGTCGAAGCGGAAATTGCCGCGCGTGCCGGGACACAGCCGATAACGCAGCGTGGCGACGCTGTCGGCGGCGAGCGTGAGCGTGCGTGGCATGTCGATGGCGCCGTCGTCGCGCAGCGCCCAGTCGCCCGGATGCAGGTCGTGCACCTGCAGCCGCTGGCGGCGACCGTGATGCTCGATCCGCAGTTCGACTTCGCGTTCGACACCGATCGGCCAGGCTTCGGGCAGCGTGCGCGCCACTTCGGGCGTGGGCGCGACCCGCAGCCGCCACAGATCGAACGCGGCGAGCACCAGCAGCACCGCGCCGGCGGTCTGCCAGTAGGTCACCGGCAACCAGCGCGCGCTGACCGCGATGCCGAGCGCGGCCCAGATCGCGCAGGCCCAGACCAGACCTGGCGCCGGGCGCGGCCATGCACGCACGATGCGTGGCGCCGCCGGCGCGGGCGTGCGCGCGGTGGCCATGGGCGGCTGGGGCGGTCGGGCGGCGGTCGCGTTCACGGCGGGGCTCACTGACGCGGGGCTTCGACCTTCGCCAGCAGCGCTTCGAGCACCTGATCGGGCGTCTGGCCTTCGATCTGCATCTCCGGCGACAGCGCGATGCGGTGGCGCAGCGCGGGCCTGGCGATGCCGCGTACGTCGTCGGGGACGACGAAATCGCGACCGGCCAGCACCGCTTGGGCGCGCGCCGCGCGGACCAGCGCGAGACTGCCGCGCGGGCCGGCGCCCAGCCCGATGCCGGGCCATTTGCGGGTGGCGGCGACGATCCGCACCGCGTAATCGATCACCGCCGGATCGACCGTCACCAGCGCCGTGCCCAGCTGCATCGCGACGATCTCCCGCGCATCGAGCACGGTCCCGACCTTCGACAGATCGAAATGCGCGGCGCCGCGACCGCTGCTGACCGCGGTGACCATGCCGACTTCATCGGCATGCGACGGATAGTCGATCAGCACCTTGAGCAGGAACCGGTCGAGCTGCGCTTCCGGCAGCGGATAGGTGCCTTCCTGTTCCACCGGATTCTGCGTGGCCAGGGTCATGAACGGCGCCGGCAGCGGATGACTGACGCCCTCGATGGTCACCTGCTGTTCCTGCATCGCTTCGAGCAGCGCGGATTGGGTCTTGGCCGGCGCGCGGTTGATCTCGTCCGCGAGCAGCAGGTTGGTGAAGATCGGGCCGCGGCGGATCGTGAAGCGTTCGGTCTTCGGGTCGTACACGGCGTGCCCGCAGACGTCGCTGGGCATCAGGTCGGGCGTGAACTGGACGCGGCCGTAGCTGCAGCCCAGCGCCTGGCCGAGCGCGCGCACCAGCAGGGTCTTGCCGAGGCCGGGCACGCCTTCGATCAGCACGTGGCCGCCGGCCAGCAGCACGATCAGGATCTGTTCGAGCACGTCGTCCTGGCCGATGAAGGCCTTGGCGACTTCGTCGCGCACGGCGGCGGCGCGGGCCACAAGCGCCTCGCCGACGATCGGCGCGGGCGACGCGGTCGCGGTTTCGGAGGCGTCGCTGGTCGTAAGCGTGGTCATAGTCGGGTTCTCAGTTGCAGGAGTCTGGCGATGCGGAGCACGAAGTCGCGGACGTCGCCGGGACGCGGATAGCGCAGCGCGTCCTCGATCTCGGCGGCGGGCAGACCGGTGCGGCGGGCGAGCGCTTCGATCTGCGCCGGGCCTTCGAGCGCGGCGGCATAGGGGTCGCGCTGGCGCAGGCGGCGCAGGAAGGCGTCGTGCACCGCGGCGTAGAGCAGGGCGCGGCGGCCGTAGCGATAGAGGTGATCGCCGCTGGCCTGGACGTGTTCGAGCAGCGACCGGCGGTCGGGCGAAGGCGCGGGCAGCAGCGGGCCGAGGCGTTCGTTGCGCATCCACAGCCACAGCAGCAGCGCGAGCAGCGCCGGCAGGATCGCGCGCCAGCCGTAGTCGATCAGCAGCCGCAGCAGCGACGGCATGTTGGCGCTGTAGATCAGATGGAAGGTGCCGCCGGCATCCCAGTTCGGCTGCAGCAGCTGGCGGGTCAGCGCGATGTGCTGCGCGTCCTCGAGTTTGTCCTCGCCGAGGAAATCGAGCTCGGCGATCACGTCGACCGTGCCCTCGCCGCGGATCACCCGGGCATAGCCGTATTCGGCGGCGTCCTCGTCGCCCCAGGTGGCGGCCACTTCGACCTCTTCGTCCTCGTCCTCGCCATAGCTGAAATAGAAGCGGCGACCGTTGCAGAGTTCGACGTGATGTTCCAGCTTGCCCACCTGCAGGCCGTGGCAGACCGGGTCCGCATCCATCGCGACGATCTTCAGCTGCGCCAGCAGCGGCACGTCCTCGCCGGCGATGGTGGAGCCCGGCGGCGGTGTGCGCACGATCAGATGTCCGCCGCGTTCGACCCAGGCGAGCAGGGCGTCGACCTCGGGCGTCGAGAGCGTGCGCGGATCGCCGAGCATCAGCACGGTGTCGGCCGGTTTCAGCGGATGATCGGCCGGATCCAGGCGCTGGCGCGCGTCGACCTTGCGGCCGGATTTGATCAGCGCGAGCTTCAGCGGGTACAGCGGGTTGTAGGCGGCCTCGCCGCGCGGCGGCAGATCGATGCTGTCGGTGACGCGCTCGAAGGTGCGCAGCCACCACCAGGTGAACAGGCCGATGAGGCCCGCGCCGAGCAGCGCGAGCAGGAGCGTGCGGGCCGCCACCGCGCCCCGGCTCATGCGGCCCACCGGAAACGTAGCGCCAGGGTCGAGACCAGGGCCTCGAAGGCGTCGGGTTCGGGCAGCGTGTGGCCGTAGGCGGCGTATTGCCAGACCCGGACCACGCGCTGGAAGGCTTCGCGATCCTCCGCTTCCGGCAGACGACGCGACAGGCGCAGGCAGTCGGCCTCGGTCGCGCCCGGCGGCGGATGCGCGTCGACGCGCACGATCATCGCTTCGACGCTGGCGCGATAGAGCAGGGCCAGCGCACGACGCGGCTGGCCTTCGCGCCACAGCCGGCGCGCGACGGTGGCGACGTCCGGCGGCAGCGGTTCGGCGTCGGCCAGCGCGACGCTGTCCACCGGCGCCGGTTCCGGCACCGGCAGCGCGGCGACGCCACGCAGCCACGGCCACCACCGGCGCGCGGTCAACGCCAGCACGATCACGAGCACCGCCAGCAGCAGCCAGAGCAGATGCTCGATCAGGAACCCGATCACGCCCGCCAGCCATTTCAGCGCCGGCGATTCGAATTCAGGCTCCTCATCCTTCTTCTCTTCCTTTTTCTTGTCGCGATCGCGGCGCTGCCAGGTCGTCGTGTCCTGCTTCGGCCGCAGCATCGGATCCTTGTAGGCCTCGCCGACGGCCTTGCCGAAGGCGTCGTGCGATACGGTGTCCTCGCCGAAGATCTGCTGCAGGGTGCGGGTCTCGATCTGCGGGATCTCTTCCTCGGGCGCCGATGCTTCGGTTTCGACCGTCGCCTTCGGATCGGCTTCGGTGTCGGCAGTGGCTGGTTGCGCCGCGTCCGCTGCCGGCAGGGTCTTCGCCGCGGAGGGGTCGCTCTGTTTGGCGCCGTCCTGCTTGCGGTTGTCCTCCGCCCCCGTCTGCTGCAGCGTGCCGCCCGCGAAGGCGCATGTACCGCCGTCGCAGGCCTGCGCCGACGCCGGCGGCGACAGCGCCAGCACGCCGCACAGCGCCGCGATCGCCGCCACGGACACGCCGATGGACGCGAGGCGCCGACGCATGCGCCGGAACACGATCTCCAGATCCCAGGCTTCGAGCTGGGTCCGGCGGTTGAGATACAGGCCGAAACCGGCGCCGATGAAGAACGGCTCGATGAACGCGACCGCCATCCAGTCCACCAGATTGAGCGCCACCAGCGCCCAGTCCGGCGGATCGGTCTCGATCGTCGCCCAGGCCGAACGCACCGCTTCCGGCAGCACTTCGTTGGGGACGAACAGCGCCACCAGCATCACGATCGAGATCTGCAGCGCGACCAGGAAATGCAGGCAAGCCGTGGTCAGCAGCACCGCCGGCCCGCTGACCCCACCGCCGATCACGCGCCGGCGTTCGGCCAGACGCGCGGCATCGGCGCCTTCGAGCAGATCCACCGGCAGCATCGCCGCGCGCCACGGACTGAACCGGCGCCAGGTGAGATGGCCGAGCATCGGCCGCCAGCCCCAGACGAACTGCGCGCGCAGGGTTTCGGCGACGCCCGGCGCCGCACCGAACACGGCGCGCGACAGCACGTACAGCGGAATCCGGTCGAACACCGGGCGCAGCCACCACACCAGCAGCCACGCCAGCCAGACGTGGCCGAGCGCCCAGGCGGCGAGATTGGCGAGGACGAAGACCGGACCGGTGACGAGCAGCCATGCGATCCAGATGGTCGCGGCATGGCGGCGCACCAGCGCGGCGCCCAGCTCCATCGCTTCCCACGACGAACGCGGGCGCAATTCGACGGACAGGGTCTCCAGCTTCATGCGTCGCCCCTGGACGACGTCGCGGGCTGCGCGTCGCGCGGCAGTGGCGCGTGGACGGACCCGCCTCTGCCGCCCAGCGCCAGCCACAGCAGGATCAGCGCCCACAGCGTCGCGCCCACCGCGTACTTCACCAGCGCCGGCATCCAGCCGATCGACGACCAGAACGCTTCCACGAACGCCGCGAACACCAGCATCGCGAAGATGCCCAGGCACAGCCGCGCGCCGACCCTGCCGGCTTCGATCAGCGCATCGACGCGCCGGCGGCGGCCGGGCGCGACCAGCGCCAGGCCGAGCTGCAGACCGGCGGCGCCGGCGAGGACGATCGCGGTGAGTTCCGGCCCCGAATGGCCGGCGACGAAACGCCAGAACGGGTCGCCATGGCCGACGCCCTGCAGATGTCCGGCGGTGCCGCCGATGATCAGCCCGTTCATGATCAGCACGTACACGCTGCCGAGCGCGAAGATCAGACCGCTGGCGAAGGTGCGCAGCGCGATGCTGATGTTGTTCATGATGTAGACGCCGAACATCGCCACGTCGTCGCCGCTCTCGCGACCGAGCTTGCGCTGCGGATCGGCCGGGTCGTACATCTGCTCCATCTCGGCCGCGTCCGCCGGCGACATCACCGTGTAGACCAGCTCGGGCGAGGCCTGCACGGCGATGAACGAACCGACCAGCGGCACCACGAACAGCAGCGCCGCCGCGAGCAGGCAGCCGCGCTGCGCGCGCACCAGTCGCGGGAAATCGGCGAGGAAGAACAACAGCGCGCGTCGCCACAGCGGCGGCGGCGCGCGGTAGAACACCGCATGACCGCGCTGGGTGAGGCTCTGCAGCCGTTCCACCACCTGCGGGCTGTAGCCGCGGCTGCGCGCCAACGCGAGCTGCTGGCACACGCGGCGATAGCGCGCGGGCACGTCCTCGTCGCGCAGTCCCTGCCAGTTGGCCTGCGAGGCCCGCGCCTGACGCGGACTGTCGCCGCGCGCGACCAGCCAGGCCTCGAACGCGTTCCATTCGTCCTGATGCCGGGCGACGAAGGCTTCCTGTTTGAGCACGGCCTCGCGCAGGGCGGTGCCGGAATGCGATGCGGTCGTGCTCATCGACGCCCCAGCAGCCAGTTGGCCACGGCCTGCAGTCGCAGCACGCCGACCGCGCCGCCGCTGCCGACCGCCGGCGCGGCGATCCCGGCGAGTTCCTCGCGGCGCTCCTGGGTGAGCTGTGGCGCGCGTTCGGCGTAGGCGATCACCGCCATCTGTTCCTGCGGCAGCAGCGGATGCAGCGGTGCGTGCGCGCCTTCCACCGGCGGCCGCAGATGCTGGCGCTCGCGCGGCGCGTGGATGACCATGGTCCGGGCGACCATGTCGCCCAGGCGCCGGCCCCAGGGGTCCGAGAAACTCGCGATCAGGCCCGCGCCGTAGCCGAACGGCAGGAAGTCGACGGTCCGCAGCAGATTGCGCACGATCGAGGCGATCCAGCCCACCGGCGCACCGTCGCCGGAGATCACCCGCAGCTCGAGCGCGCGCTTGCCGGGTGTCTGTCCGTCCCACAGCGTCTCGAACAGGATCGGATATCCCCAGAACACCACGAACAGGGCGATCAGATACAGCCCGTAGCCGGTGCCGCCGAGCAGGCCGAACACCATCGAGACCACCAGCAGGATGCCCCAGCGCACCGCGGTATCGATCAGCCAGGCGATCGCGCGCGGCACCGGGCCGGCAGCGGGCAGGCGCAGGGCGACGCCTTCGGGCGTGTAGACCTCGCGCACGGTGTCCAGAGGGGCGGGACGTGCGTTCATGCGGCGATGGCCCTGCCCCGGCGCACGGCGTCGCACGCCGCCCGCACCGGTATCGTCCCGTCCGTATCCGCCATCCTCGCCGCCCCGAAACCCGTCAGTCGTCACATGTCGGCGCCTACTCTACCTTGCGTCGCGGCAATTACCCAGCGCACCGGACGGGCCCGCATTCCGGGCGACAATGACGTCCTTCCGACCCGAGCCGCCCATGGATTGCCGACCCGGCTGCGGTGCCTGCTGCATCGCGCCCTCGATCGCCTCGCCCATCCCCGGCATGCCCCACGGCAAGCCGGCGGGCCTCCCGTGCGTGCAACTGGACGATGCCCTGCGCTGCCGGCTGTTCGGTCGCCCCGAACGTCCGGCCTTCTGCGCCTCGCTGCGCCCGGAGCCGGGCATGTGCGGCGGCGCGCGCGAAGAAGCGATGACGTTGCTGACGTTGCTGGAGAACGCGACCCGGCCGTGAAGCGCGGCGGTCCGGCTCAGAGCGGTTTGCGCTGCGGGTCGCGCAGACCGGTCAGCAGCGCGGTGCCGTTCTTCGCCACCCGCAGTTCGCCGTAGCGCGCGGGTTCGTAGCGTTTCGCCTGACCTTCCTCGAAGAACCAGGCATTGCTGGCGATGCGGATCTCGCGCCAGTCGCGCTCGCGGAACCGCACCGCGATCTGGTCGCGGCCGACCGGTGCCGGCGCCTTCTGGATGCGGACGAAACGGCCGACGCGGTCCTTGTCCAGGGCGAACACGACATAGCCGTCGTGGCACCCCTCGGCACCGCAGGCACTCGACCAGACGGCATCCATTTGCCGGAGCGCCCGCGCGTTGTCGCCGGCCGGCGGATACAGCGCCTCGCGCACGTCGTCCGTCGCCGCGAACCGCAGCGCCATGTAATCGCCCTGCATCAGCGAACGCGGATCGACCGGCGCCAGCTCCAGCAGCAGGACGCGGCCTTCGGAGAGCGTCCGCTCGTGCCCGCGGATCGCCAGATTCGCCACCAGCAGGGCGGCGAGCAGGCCGCCCCAGAGCAGGATCGCGCGCCAGTGCTTCATCATGTCGCCTCCCCGCGCGCGAACCGCAGCCACACTCCGCGCACCGCGAGCAGCGCCGCGCCGCCGCCGAGCAGCCAGTACGACTTCTGCAGCAGGGTCGTCTCCAGCTGATGGTAGTAGTGCAGCAGATACGCGCCGGTCGCGATCGCGCCGACCCCGAGCAGGGCCGGGCGATGCAGGGCGAAACCGAGCAGCGCGAGCACGACGCCGATGTTCACCCCCGGCGCGCGCAGCCAGACCAGCCCCAGCAGCGCGGCCGACGCGATGGCGATCGCCCGCCGGCGCGTCGACGTTCCGCTCTGACGATACGACCACCAGGCGACGCACACCGGCAGCAGCGGCAACGTCAATGCGTCGCGCAGCGGCATCAGCGGCAGCGTGCGCCCCGCGTTGCCGCCCAGGGTTTCCCGCGCGTCGATGCCCGTCACCCACACCGTCAGCAACAGCACCAGGGTCATCGCCCAGGCCAGCGGCGGCCATGCCGGCGCCAGGCGGTCGTGGCCGGCGCTGCGCCACCACAGCGCCAGCATCGCCCAGGCCAGCGCCGGCACCGCCAGCACCTTCGCCTCGTCCGCATCGACGAAGCAGACCATCAACAGCGCCACCGACAGGATCAACCCGCACAGGAACCGGTGCATCGACTGCCGACCCAGCACGTACATCAGCGCGGCGACGAGGCCGACGCCGGCCCACACCTGGCGCCAGGCCACGGTATGGAAGACCTGATGCCCTTCGGGCGGAAGCCGGCTCCAGGCCTCGAAGGCGATGCCGATCATCAGTTGTCCGGCCAGACTGCAGACGATCGCCGACTGCTCGATGAAATCCCGTCCCTTCGCCACCCGCAACAGTCCCCAGGCCAGCACGCAGCCACCGGCGCCGAGCGGGAAAGCCAGTGCCGGGGCATCCCACAGCCGGCTGAACCACTCGTTGAAGAACCCGAACACGAAGGCCGCGGCGACCCAGGCCGAGACGCCGATCAGTGCGGCGAGATACCAGGGCGTGTCGTCGTCGATCGCCGGCGCGGCGCCGGCGACGAGATCGGCCTGCCGCAGCCGGTCCCAGGCGTCTTCCCGAACTCGTCGCGCGCTCATGCCGCCTCCCCGCGCGCCAGCCGGCGCAGCGCCATCGCCGCGACGGTCGCCTGCGCGACGACCGCGATCGCGATGACGAGATACGCGATCGCCGAATCGTTGTCCTCCAGCAGCCCTTCGGCCAGCGCCGCGGTGACGACCGCGATCGTTCCGAGCGCCAGCATCGCCAGCACCACCAGATCGCGGCGGACCCGCAGATGGAAGACGCCCGCGATCAGCGTCGCCAGCAGCCACAACACGATCGGGGTCGGGGACGCGTCCTCGCGCCCGAGGATCGCATCCATCGCCGCGAACGAGAGGCACCCGATCATCGCGGCCGCGAGCAGGCGCCGGCCGGTGCTTCCGGAGAATTCGGCCCAGCGCGTGCCGGCCGCATGCCACAGCACCAACAACAGGCCATTGAACAGCCCGAGGTTGGGGGCCAACGATTCGAAATAGCCGGACCAGAGGCCGCGATGCAGGCCGAGCCACAGCGTGTACGCGACGTTCGCCAGCAGCAGCCATTGCCACCACAGCGCGGGCGACCGGCCGGCGATCGCCCACGGCAGGGCCAGCGCGGTCCACAGCGCGAACAACTCCCAGGTGTCGGCGCCGGTCTGATAGGTCTGTCCGATCAACGCCAGCAATCCGCCGAGCAGGATCATGGCCAGCCACAACACCGCCTGTCCGGACGTACGGGCCGGGCCGAGTCGCGCCGCGGCGATCGTCGTCAGCACCAGTGCCGCCTGCAGGCCGAACAGACGCGCGAACTTGCCGATCTCGTCCCAGTTGGCGGCGATGAAACAGATCGCGCCGGCCGCGCACAGCGCGACGCCGAGCCACAGCGCGAAACGGTCCAGGAACCAGCGCCACTGTCGCGGGGACGGATCGCCGCCGAGCGCCGCGTGCGCGCGTGCGACGACCGCGCCTTCGATCGCGCCTTCGCGTCGCCAGCCGCGCAGGGCCGCCTGCGCCGCCGCGGTGTCGCGCCACGCCTGCCAATCGCTCATGCGGTCGTCTCCGATGGCCGGATGCGGTTCACGCCGGCGGATCCAGATACTGATCCTTGAGACGGACGTAATGCTGCGCCGAGTAGTACAGCGCCTCGATTTCGGTGTCCTTGAGCCTGCGCGCGAATTTGGCCGGATTGCCCAGCCACATCTCGGCCTCGCCGACCACCTTGCCTGGCGGCACCAGTGCGCCGGCGCCGACGAAGCCGTGCTTCTTCACCACCGCGCCGTCGAGCACGATCGCGCCCATGCCGATCAGCGCCGCGTCCTCGATCGTGCAGGCGTGGATGATCGCCTTGTGGCCGATGGTCACGTCGCTGCCGATGCGGGTGGCGAAGCCGCCGAGTTTCGCGTGCGGGCCGTCGTGGCTGACGTGGATGACCGTGCCGTCCTGGAGGTTGGTGCGGTCGCCGATGCGGATGAAATTCACGTCGCCGCGGATCACCGTCGCCGGCCAGACCGACACGTCGTCGCCGAGCACGACATCGCCGATCACCACGGCGGCCGGATCGAGGTACACGCGCTGGCCGAGGACCGGCAGGTGATGGAGATAGGGGCGGATGCGGGTCTGGGGATCGGTCATGGCCGCATTTAACCATGGCCGCCGCATGCGTTCTAAACTGCGGGCATGAACGCCTCCGCCACCGCCGCGACTACAGCCGTCAATGCCGCCGTCAATGCCGCCATCACCGCCGCTACCGTCGCGACGACCGCCGCGCAGGGCGGCGACGATGCCGCACAGGGCACGCCGGCGACCTCCACCATCGCCGAGCTGGCGCCGACCCTCGAACGACTGCGCGCGGCCTGGCGGGCGAACCGGCCCGACCGCGCGCAACGGATGGCCGATCTCGACCGGCTCAAGACCGCGTTCCGGGCGCGGATGGCGGAGATGACCGCCGCGGTGCAGGCCGATTTCGGCCACCGTTCCGAACACGAGACCCTGCTTTCCGACGGTATGACCGTGATCGCCGAGATCGATCATCTGCGTCGCCATCTGCGCGGCTGGATGCGGCCCCGGCGCGCCGCGGTCGGCTGGACGCTGTGGCCGGCGCGCGCCCAGATCCGGCGCGAGGCGGTGGGCGTGGTCGGGGTGATGGCCCCGTGGAACTACCCGGTGAATCTCGCGCTGGTGCCGCTGGCGACCGCGATCGCCGCCGGCAATCACGTCTACGTCAAACCGTCCGAACACACGCCGCGCACCAGCGCGTGGCTGGCGCGGCTGCTCGCCGACGTGTTTCCGGCCGACCGCGTGGCGGTCGCGCTCGGCGGCGCGGAGATCGGCGCCGCGTTCGCCGGGTTGCCGTTCGACCATCTGATGTTCACCGGATCGACCGCGGTCGGCCGCAAGGTGATGGCGGCGGCGGCACCCAACCTCACGCCGCTGACGCTCGAACTCGGCGGCAAATCGCCCGCCATCGTCGCCGCGGATTTCCCGATCGAACAGGCCGCGGCGCGACTGGCCACCGGCAAGTGGTTCAACGGCGGACAGACCTGCATCGCGCCCGACTACGTGCTGATCGACGCCGCGCGACGCGACGCGCTGGTCGCCGCGCTGCGCACGCAGGTGCAGGCGCGCTACGGCGCGGACATGGGCGCGGCGGAGCACTACACGCGCGTGGTCAACGAAGGCCAGTACCGGCGCCTGCGCGGTTACATCGACGATGCGCGCGCGCGTGGGCTGGAAGTGATCGAACTGGCATCGGTGGACGCGCGGCGCGCGGAGACCGAAAACCTGATCCCGCCGACCCTGATCCTGGAACCGGGCGACGATGCGGCGGTGATGCAGGACGAGATCTTCGGGCCGATCCTGCCGATCCGCGGCTATGCGCGCCTGGACGATGCGATCGACCATGTCGAACGCCACGATCGCCCGCTGGCGCTGTATCCCTTCAGCCACGACCGGCGCACGGTGGAGACGATCCTCGCGCGACTGATCGCCGGCGGCGTCACCGTCAACGACACGCTGCTGCATTTCGCGGGCAAGGAACTGCCGTTCGGCGGCATCGGCCCCAGCGGCATGGGCCAGTACCACGGCCGCGCCGGCTTCGACGCGTTCACCAAGGCGATGCCGGTGTTGTGGCAGGCGCGCTGGAACGCCACCGATCTCATCCGGCCGCCGTATCGCGGCAAGATCGACCGTCTGGTGCGCTGGCTCGCAGGCTGAGGCGAGCCCGGCACGGCGCGCGCAGCGTGCGCGCCCGGATCCTGTGCCCTGCTAGACTCCGATGGTCGCCGTCACGGATGCGGTGCAGGGGTGGACGCATACGGACGACGATGGCGGTTTCCGCCGTCGCCGCGTCCACGCGCCCGGACGCGGATCGCGTCTTCGCCCCCCTGCCGACATGGACAGACAAGGAGAGGTCGACGATGGACAAGCTCGAAGCGATCGTGATGCCGGTACTGGCCGGAATGCCGGCCTCGCATCTGAAACGGGAACTGATCGACGGATTCGCGGCGCACGGTGACCGCTTCGCGCGGATCGAACACGGTTTCCGCCGGCTGACCGCGGGCCGTCACGATGCCGACACCCTGCGCGGCTTCTTCCACAGTTGGAGCCAGACCAACAACAGCGCGATGACCGTGGCCGGCATCGGCAACCGCATGACCCTGATGGTGCGCGAAGGCCGCGCGATCGCCGACGAAGCGGCGCTGCTGCGCGCGATCGTCAGCCTCGACCGGATCGTCGACGAGGATCTGGCCGTGACCCATCACATCCTGCATTCGCAGCTGTTCTACGACATGGCCACCGGCATCGTCGGCGACGACGATTGGCTCTCGCACCGCTACAACCATCCCGAGGCGCGCGCGTTCAAGGCCTGGAAGGACGCCAACTCGCTGCGCGAGCGGGATCTGTTCACCGCGCTGCTGACCACGCTGGTGCACGAGATCTACACCCACGGCGAGGTCGAATTCATCCTGCCGCTGTTCCGACGCTGGTTGCGCGAAGACCTGGACTTCGGCGAACGCGAATGCGCGCGGACCCTGGCCTGGATCAGCGTCCATTGCGGACCGACCGAGAAAAACCATTTCTTCCACGCGCTGGACGCGGTCGGCCACTACGCCGCGGCGACGGGCGTGCGGGTGGAGGATTACGGTCTGGACGAGATCGTCGGCACCTATCTGCGGCGCAAGGCGGCGGTACTGGAAGCGCTGTTCCCGGACGTCGAGACCGCGATCGCGACGGCGACCGCGCACTGAGCGCGACGATGACGCCGCCGGAACTGGGCACCCGGATGCTGGACGCCGCCGGCGATCCCGCGTTCGCGGCGCTGGCCGGCCCCGATTCGCCGGTGCCGGCGGCGCAGTTCGCGTCGGTTCCGGCGATCGTCGACGCGGCGCATCTGATGGCGCTGGCGCGACTGGCGCGGCTGCTCGACACCGCGTTCCGGGCGATCGTCGCACGCTATTTCGAGGACCCGCGCATCCGCGCCGTCTACCGATTGCCGGATCCGCTCGAGCGGATCCTGCGACGGGCCCGCGGTCGGCCGTACCGGGTCGGCCACTACCGCCCGGATTTCGTCTACGACACGGCGGGTCATCCGCGGATCTGCGAGATCGGCGCGCGCTATCCGCTCAACGGCTGGATCGTGAGCCGGCTCGCCGCCGAGGCCTACGCGC
The DNA here is from genome assembly GCA_041919915.1 of Lysobacteraceae bacterium. GTDB lineage: Bacteria > Pseudomonadota > Gammaproteobacteria > Xanthomonadales > Xanthomonadaceae > Lysobacter_I. Next base: position 21,635 of record JAYRSY010000033.1, on the reverse strand, counting down.
CGGCCGCCGCGCGCCTGGGGCTCCGCACGCAGACCGGGCAGGACGCGTTCCTGCGCGATCTGCTCGCCCTGCATCCGCCCGGCCGCGTGGTCGCGATGGTGCACGAGCGCGAGGCCGGCAGCGAGATCTTCCATCTCCGCGAGGCGCTGCGCCGGCAGGGCACCGACTTCGTGCAGGTCGCGCCCGGACGCCTGGGCGCGACGCGCGGGCGACTCACCGCCGATGGCCGCACGGTGGATCGCGCGATCCTCGAACTGGATCGCGACGAGCTGCCGGCGATCCCCGACGACGCGCTCGACGCGCTGCTCGACGGCGATGCGTACTTCAACGATGTGCGCACCCTGATCCTGATCCACGACAAACGCGTGCTCGCGGTGCTGGGCGACGAGGCGATCATGCGCGACTGTCTGCCCGCCGAGGACATCGCCGCGCTGCGGCCGTTCCTGATTCCGTCCTGGGCGCCGGCGTCGGACGAAGACGCCGAACGCCTGCTGGCGCGACCGGAAAACCTCATCGCCAAGCGCAGCAGCGGCGGGCGCGGCGTCGGCGCGCTCGTGCGCGATGCCTGCGACCCGGCGCGGTGGCGCGCGCTGCTGCGCACGCAACGCGACGACTACATGTTCCAGATCTACCTGCCGCAGCGCGGATTCGTCGCGCCGGATGCGGACCCCGACCATGCGCGGATCCATCTCATCGGCATGCTCCTGTGCCGGGACGCGACCAGCTTCGGTGCCGGCGTGTTCCGCGGGTCCGACGAAGCGGTCATCAACCTGCACCAGAACCGCGGCCGGCTGTATCCGGCGCTGGTGCGGCCATGAACTCCGCGTCGACGCCGGCGCGCGCCAGCCACACGGTGGTGATTCCGCTGTACGACAAGCGCGACTGGATCGGCGAGACCATCGCCTCGCTGGCCGCGCAGCGCCAGCCGCCGGATCAGCTGGTGATCGTCGACGACGCGAGCACCGACGGCAGCGCGGAGGCGGCGCGCGACGCGCTGGCCACGCACGCCGCTGCGTTGGCCGACTGCCGCATCGAGCTGCTCGCGCTGCCGCGCAACGTCGGCCCCGGGGCGGCGCGCAACGCGGGACTGGATCGCGCCCGCGGCGAACTGATCAGTTTCCTCGACGCCGACGATCGCTACCATCCCGACGCGCTGCGCATGATCGGCGAACGCATGCGCGCGCACCGGCTCGCGCTGGCGGTGCTGGGGTACGACAGCGCGCCGCACACCGAGCGTTTCCCGGAACCGGGCACCCTCGACGACGAACTGGTCGCGCTCGAAGAAGACAGCTTCCTGCTGTCCGAGCCGCTGCGCGCCGCCGCGCATCCGGCGTTCGTGATGGGACGCGCCAGCAACGTCGCGGTGCGGCGCGCGCTGCTCGACGGCCTGCGCTACCACGCCGGAGCGCGGTTCAACGAAGGTGTGGATTTCTGGTACCGCGCGCTGAAGGCGGCCGTGCGCGATGGCGCGCGCGTCGGCCTGATCGCGGCGCCGCTGATCCGCTTCCGCATTCTCGACGACAGTCTTTCGCACCGCGCGCCCGCCGACTGGCGGTCGCTGGAGGTACCGCCCAGCCTGCTGCGCTACGCCGATGACGGCGATGCGGACGACCACCGTCTCGCCGGGATGCTGGCCCGACGCTGGGTGGATCACGCGCTCGCGACCTTGTCCGATGCGGCGCAGCGGCGCGCGTTCCTGGACCACCACCATGCGCTGTTGATGCGGTGGGGCGTGGTCGATGCGGGAGACGCGCCGTGAGCCGCGCCGACGCGGACGAAGCGGTGCTGCGCGCCTGTTTCGAGGCCGCCCGCGCGCATCCGTTCCACCGCGATCGCTATCGCGGCATCGTCGACTGGCGCGAAGCGCCGGCGATCGACAAGCGCGATCTGTCGCCCGCGCTGCAGGCGTTCTCGCCGCACGACGAACCGCGCGGCGTGTATCTGGTGCGTTCCGGCGGCAGTACGCAGGCGCCGCTGATCTTCCCGGTGGACATCGCCGAGAACCATGCCCAGCGCGCCGCATTGGCCGAACGCCTGCACGACGCGGGCGTCTTCGGCCCGCGCACGGTGGCGCTGAACGTGTTCGGTTATTCCGATCTCTACCGCACCGCCGCGATCCTCGACGATCTGCTCGAACGCTGCGGGTCCACCGCACTGCCGCTGAGCGCGCACGCGCGCTACGAGGACATGCTCGCGGCGGCGCTGCGCTTCCGTCCCACGCATCTTCTGGGCACGCCGTCCAAGCTCGCCCTGTTCGCGCACTTCCTCGCCGCGCGCGGGCAACGTCTGGAGATCCCGCAACTGCTGTACGGCGGCGAAGTCCTGCGCGACGCCACCCGCGAACTGCTGCGCGACACGCTGGGCGCGCGGCGGATCTGGTCGCTCTACGGCGGCGCCGAGACCGGCATCTGGGCCTGGTGCGACGCGACGCGACGGCCCGGCCTGTTCGAGACCCTGCCGCAGGTGGCGGTGGAGGTGCTCGATCCCGATCCCGACGGCTACGGCACGCTCGCGCTGAGCAACGGGTTCCGGCGCCGCTTCCCGCTGTTCCGCTATCGTCCCGGCGATGTCGGCCGGACGATCGTCGTCGACGGCGTCCGCTACCTGCAACTGCGCGGCCGGGACGCGCGCTCGTTCCAGTTCGACGAATTGACCTACGACCTCGACACCGTGGCCGCGCTGCTCGAAGACCCCGAGACCTTCCAGATCCAGCTGCACACCTCGCCGGGCGGCCGCGACTGCGTGACCCTGCTGCTGGTCGCCGACGGCGCCGACGAAGGCCTGCTCGCGCGGGTGCTGGCGCGGCTCGAAACCCTGTTCCGGCGCAGCGCCGATGCCGGCGCGATCGACGCCCGGCGGGTCGCGCACGCGGCCCTCCATGTCGATCCCGCCACCGCGAAGACGCCCGCGATCGCCGACTTCCGGCGCTGATCGCGATTGCCTACACTGCGTGGATGAAGATCGCCTCGTGGAACGTCAATTCGCTCAACGTGCGCCTGCCGCACCTCGAACAATGGCTGCAGGCCGCGCAGCCGGACGTGGTCGGGTTGCAGGAAACCAAGCTCGAGGACAACCGCTTCCCGGATGCGGTGCTTGCCGGACTCGGTTATCGCAGCGTGTTCGCCGGACAGAAGACCTACAACGGCGTCGCCCTGCTCGCGCGCGGACAGGCGCTGGAGGACGTCACCATCGGCATCCCCGGTTTCGACGATGCGCAGCGCCGCGCGATCGCCGCGACCGTCGGCGGGATCCGCATCGTCAATCTGTACGTGGTCAACGGCCAGGACCTCGGCACCGAGAAATACGACTACAAGCTGCGCTGGCTCGACGCCGTGCACGGTTGGCTGAGCGACGAACTGTCGCGTCATCCGCAACTGGTGGTGATGGGCGATTTCAACATCGCGCCCGACGATCGCGACGTGCACGACCCCGCGGTCTGGAACGACGACAGCATCCTCACGTCCACCGCCGAGCGCGCGGCGCTGCAGCGCCTGCTCGCGCTCGGTCTGCACGACGCCTACCGCCTGCATCACACCGAAGGCGGTTTCTTCAGCTGGTGGGATTACCGCCAGGCCGGCTTCCGCCGCAACCTGGGCCTGCGCATCGATCTGACCCTGATCTCCGACGCGCTGCGCGGGAAGGCCGCCGCCGCCGATATCGACCGCGAACCACGGACCTGGGACCGGCCCAGCGATCATGCGCCGGTGTGGGTGGAGATCGCGAGCTGAGAGGGGTCTGCTTCACCCGGACGCGCGCCTTGCCGCGATGCCTGTGCGCGCCGCGGATGAGAGGCGATTTCTCCGCGCTCACGGCGCGGTGCGATCGTCCACCCGCGTCGCATCCGACTCGATCATCATGCCGGTGATCTCCTGTACCGACGTGAGGGTCTTCCCGTCGGCGGAGATCGTGAAAGCGATCGCCGCGGTGTCGCCGTCGGCGAACAGATACGTCGCCCGGATCGCCTGTCGCGCCGGATCGCGTCCCTCGATGCGGTAGGCGTGGCGGAAGGTGTTGCCGCGGGCCTGGATCAACGTGTACGGCCCCTTGCCGGAGGCGGCATCGATCGGGCCGTAGTACAGCTGGTCGCCCATGTCCGTCGCCCAGTGGCCGATCAGGCGCTGCGCGGGGTCGCCGTGCGCGGAGAGGTCCTCGGTCGATTGCGAACAGCCGCTCGCCAGGACGAGGGCCAGGGTCAGCGCGAAGAGACGGGGAGCGATGCCCATGTGGAGGCTCCGGGTGCGTTTGCAGGACGGGTCGACCGCATTCTGCAGCATCGTCGCCGGGCCGGGGCGATGTCGCTGGCGATCGGCGCGCGCCGAACGGATACTCGGCAGCGGACCAGTGCCCTGCCGGAGTCGTCCATGCCCATCACGGCTTCCCGTCCCGGAGCCGGTCGCCACCGCGCAGGCCGCCGCGCATGATCCGCTGGCCGCGCGCGCTGGCGGTCTGGGTGTCGATCGTGGTCGCCGAGACGCTCCACGGCATCCTGCGGCAGACCTTCCTGGCGCCGGCGATCGGCGATCTGCCGGCGCGGCAGGTCGGCGTGTTCGTGGGTTCGGCGATCATCTTCGCGATCGCGTGGTCGAGCGTCCGCTGGATCGGCGCGCGCCGCGCCCGCGATCTGTTCGCGATCGGCCTGGTGTGGGTGGCGCTGATCGTCGCGTTCGAGGTTTCGCTCGGTCTTGTGCTCGGGTATTCGCGCGCGCGCATGCTCTCCGACTACGACGTCGCGCGAGGCGGCTGGATGGGATTCGGTCTGTTGTTCCTGCTGTGCGCGCCGTGGCTGGCGGCGCGGGCGCGCGGGGTGCGCTGAACCGCGGCGCTCGCCGATGGGGCCCGGAAACATTTCGACATTCTTTCTCCGCGACGCCGCGCTAGGCTGGCGCCATCGTCGTTTCGCGCCGAGGGAGCGCACGCCATGAAAGCCGCCGTCTTCGTTTCCGTGTTCGCCGTGGTGGCGATCGCCGCCGGCCTCTCGACCGATCTGCAGGCCGGACCGCTGCGCGGCCGTCTGCGCGCACGCACGCAGCAGGGCGGCAGCGATGACATGAGCGCCGCGTTCGGCGGCGCCAAGAGTTGCGCCGAATGGTCGAAGCGCGTCGACCGGCTGGCGCGGCGATCGCAGGGCCGCAGCACGGGGCCGGCGCCGGATCGCAGGGATGTCGCCTACGGGCCGGCGCCACGCGAGCGATTGGACGTGTTCCTGCCGAAGACCGCCGGGCGCGGCGGCGCGCCGATCATCGTGATGGTGCACGGTGGCGGCTGGTGTGTCGGCGACAAGGCGATGGGTGGCGTGACCGAAGCGAAGGTCGCGCGCTGGGTGTCGAAGGGTTTCGTGTTCGTGTCGGCCAATTATCCGATGGTAGACGACGGTGCCGACGCGCTGGCGCAGGGCGGCGAGATCGCGAAGGCGACCGCGTTCGTGCAGGCGCATGCGGCCGAATGGGGCGGCGATCCGGCCCGGGTCATCCTGATGGGCCATTCCGCGGGTGCGCATCTGGTGTCGCTGGTGAACGCCGACGCCGAACTGCGGCGCAGGCATGGCGTCCGCCCGCTGCTGGGCACGGTCTCGCTGGACGCCGGCGCGATCGACGTGGTGACACAGATGCCGAACGTTTATCCGTTCCTCAAGCTGCGGTACCGCGAAGCGTTCGGCGACCGCGAAGCACAATGGATCGCCGCGTCGCCATATCACCGTCTCGACCGCGGTGCCGCGCCGTGGCTGGGCGTGTGTTCCACCACCCGCAAGGACGATCCCTGCGGCCAGGCCCGCGCCTATGTCGAGAAGAGCCGCGGCCTCGGCATGCGCGCGGAGGTGCTGCCGCAGCCCATGAGCCACGGCGCGATCAACAAGACGCTGGGCGAGGATTCCGATTACACGCGTGCCGTCGAGACGTTCCTCGCCGGGCTCGATCCGGCGGTGGCGACGCGGCTGGGGCGTTGATCAGGCGGGCCGTCCCGACCAGACGAAGGCTTCGCGGCCCAGAAACAGATGCGACAGCGCTCCCTGCGTGCCGCGTTTGCGGAAACCGCCGATGCCGGCATGGGAACCGTAGAACTCCAGACGATCGGCGAACACCTCGGCCAGACAGTCCAGCAGGTCCGCGACGATCGCCTCGGCCCGTTCCGGCCCCTGCAGATCGCCGTCGTAACAGCCGAAATGCGCGTGCGTGAAGTGACCGAACACGGCAATCAATTCACCGTCGTACGGGTGTTCGGAGACGACGATGTCGCCGAACTCCGGAGACACCGCCGGAAAGACGATCTCGGCGTCATTGTCTTCCGAACGCCGCCATGCGACGTCCGGGAAGCGCGTCGGCAGTGCCTGAATCAGTCGTTCGAGCAGCATGCGTCGAGCCGGGCCGCTCAGGGCGTCGTCAACAGCGCGTCGAACGCGTCGCCGACATCGCAATACGCCTTGTCGGCCTTCGATTCGCGCACGCGCTCGAACCACCAGGCCGGGCGGCCGACCTCGCCGTCGGCATTGCGGCGCAGCGCGTACCAGGTGAACGTCACCTCCGCGGCGTCGGCGTAGCTTTCGCCGAGCGCGCGATCGGCGCGGATCAGGGTCGCGGGCTCGCCCGCCGCGCCGGGCAGGAGGCGCAGATCGTGCAGCACGCAGTCCGCACCGCCGTGGACGGTCGCGAACTGCGCTTCGTGGTCGCCGTCGAACAGCGGCACCTGGAGCAGGTCGCCATCCTCGACGTGGAAGCTCACCACGTCGAAGCCATGGGCGTTGCCGTTCTCGCGACGGGCGATGACGACCAGATCCGTCCTGCCGTCGCCGGTGAAATCGACGCGGTTGAGTCCGTTGCGCAGCGGCAGCGGCTGCGCGGCATGGGCGAAGGCGGGCGACAGCAGGCAGGCGAGCGCGGCGAGACGGACAAGGCGGGTCGGCATCGGATCGGAACCTGTATGTGGGAGGGGCGTGACGGTGGCGTCAGGCCGGCGGCGCATCGCGCGTGGCCCGGCACAGGCCCCAGACCACGGTCAGCACGCCGGCCATCGACACGATGTTGATCGCTATCCGGACCGCGCCCAGCATCGAGTAGATCCGGCCGATGTCGACGCTGGACGGATCGGCGAGACCCTGCATCCACCACTGCTGGCCGATGCTCAGCGCGAATCCGGCCAGCGACGCGAGCAGCATCACGCCGATGCCGATCAGGCCGAGACGGCGTCCGGCGCCGGGGCGCGCGTTCGTGCCCAGCAGCGCGAGCGCGATGCCCAGCGCGAACAGTTCCGGCAGGGCGTAGCCCAGCATCGTCAGCCATTGCATGCGTTCGCTCCCGTGGCGGATGCCGGTTCAGTCGGCGGTGATCAGCGCGGCGTGCCGCGCCTGCAGCTCGGCGAAGACCGGATCGGTGTCCGGACGCACGCCATGCCAGAGGAAGAAGCTTTCCGCCGCCTGCTCGACCAGCATGCCGAGGCCGTCGACGGCGTCGCGCGCATGCGCGGCGCGCGCCCAGGCGAGGAACGGGATCGCGGCGTCGCCGTAGCTGAGGTCGATCGCGGCCGTGCGCGGTCCCACCAGCGACATCGGCAGCGTCGGCAGCGCGCCGTGACGACCGGCGGAGGTGGCGTTGAGGATCAGGTCGAACTCGCCCAGCGCGCCGAGATCGTCGAAGTAGCGCGCATGCATGCGGCCGGGTTCGCCGAGCTGGTCGATCAGCGCGTCCGCCTTGGTGCTGTCGCGGTTGACGATGAAGAGATCGCCGATGCCGGCATCGAGCAGCGCCGGTGCCACGCCGCGCGCGGCGCCCCCGGCACCGAGCATCAGCGTGCGGCGACCGCGCAGGTCCAGACCGTGACGCCCGGTGAGATCGCGCACCAGACCGATGCCGTCGGTGTTGTCACCGAGCCAGCCGTTGTCGTGGCGGATCAGCGTGTTCACGGCACCGGCGCGCCGGGCGCGATTGCTCAGCAGATTGCACAGCTCGGCCGCGCGCTGCTTGTGCGGCAGGGTCACGTTCGCGCCCTGGCCCCCGCTCTTCGAGAACGAAGCGAGTGCGCCGGCGAAATCGCCCGGCGCGCATTCGATCGCGACGTAGTCCAGGGCCACGCCGGTCTGGCGTCCGAAGGTCTTGTGGATCTTCGGCGAGAGCGAATGCAGCACGGGGTGTCCGAAGACCGCGTAGCGCCTGGTCATGACGTGCTCCTCGATGGATCAGTGGGTGTCGCGCAGCCAGCGCGCCGCGTCCAGCGCGAAATAGGTCAGCACGCCGTCGGCGCCGGCGCGCTTGAACGCCAGCAGCGCTTCGAGCGCGCAGGCGCGTTCGTCCAGCCAGCCGTTCTGCGCCGCGGCCTTGAGCATCGCGTACTCGCCGCTGACCTGGTAGACGAAGGTCGGCGCGCCGAAGCGGTCCTTCACCCGGCGCACGATGTCGAGGTAAGGCAGACCCGGCTTCACCATGATCATGTCGGCGCCTTCGTCGAGATCCAGCGCGACTTCGCGCAGGGCCTCGTCGGTGTTGGCCGGGTCCATCTGATAGCTGTACTTGTTGCCCTTGCCGAGCGCGCCGGCCGAGCCGACCGCATCGCGGAACGGGCCGTAGAAACTGCTGGCGTATTTGGCGGCGTAGCTGAGGATGCGGGTATGGATGTGGCCCGCGGCCTCCAGCGCTTCGCGGATCGCGCCGATGCGGCCGTCCATCATGTCGCTGGGCGCAACCACGTCGGCGCCGGCGCGCGCATGCGACAGCGCCTGTTGCACCAGCGCCTCGACGGTCTCGTCGTTGACCACGTAGCCGCTGTCGTCGATCAGCCCGTCCTGGCCGTGCGAGGTGTAGGGGTCCAGCGCCACGTCGGTGATGACGCCCAGTTCCGGGAAGCGCTGCTTGAGCGCGCGCACCGCGCGCTGCATCAGGCCGTCGTCGTCCCAGGCTGCGGCGCCGTCGAGCGACTTGGCGTCCGGTGCGGTCACCGCGAACAGCGCGAGCGCGGGAATCCGCAGTTCGCTCGCGGTCTCGGCGACCTTGAGCAGTTCGTCGATCGACAGCCGTTCGATGCCGGGCATCGAGGCGATCGGCGCGCGGCCGGAAAGTTCGTGGACGAAGACCGGGTAGATGAGATCGTCCGCGGTCAGCACGTGTTCGCGCATGAGCCGGCGCGAGAACTCGCTGCGGCGCATGCGGCGGAGGCGGGTGTAGGGAAAGGTCATGGCGGAATGATACGCGCGTCGGCAGCTTTCGTAGGAGGGGCTTCAGCCCCGAGCTCTGCTCTGAGCCACGCATCGCTGCAAACGCTCGGGGCTGAAGCCCCTCCTGCAGAAGACGCCCTACAATCCCCCGATGCGATTGCTGCGCCCCCTGCCGCCGATGGCCCGCGTCTGCCTGCTGTTCCTTTGCGGGCTGGCGCTGCTGTGCTGGCTGGGACCGCTGTGCGTGCCGTTCGATCCGCACCGGCCCGACTGGGAAGCGTTGTCGGTGGCGCCGGGCACCGCCGGCCACTGGTTCGGCACCGACGCCATCGGCCGCGACGTGCTCGCGCGCACGCTCGCCGGCGGCCGCCTGTCGTTGACCATCGGCCTGCTCGCCAGCCTCGTCGCGCTCGGTGTCGGCATGGGGTTCGGCGCCAGCGCCGGCCTCGCCGGCGGACGCGTCGAACGCGGGCTGCTGCGGCTGCTCGACATGGCCAGCGCGCTGCCGTTCCTGTTGATCGTGATCCTGCTGCTGACCCTGTTCGAGCGCTCGCTGTGGCTGCTGCTGGTGGCGATCGGCGGCTATGTCTGGATCGATCTGGCGCGGGTGATGCGCGCCGAGGCCGCGCGTCTGCGCGAGACGCCGTTCATGCTCGCCGCCACCGCGATGGGCGCGAGTTTTCCGCAGCGGTTGCGCTGGCACGCGCTGCCCAATCTGTTGCCGCTGGCGTTCGTCTATCTCGGACTGATCCTGCCGCAGGCGATCCTGGTCGAGAGCTTCCTCGGTTTCCTCGGCCTGAGCGTGGACGAACCGTCGGCGAGCTGGGGCACGCTGCTGGCCGAGGGCGTGCAGGAACTCGACGGCGCGCCGTGGACGTTGCTGTTTCCGGCCGGTTTTCTGGTCGCCACCCTCGCCGCGTTCCAGTTCCTCGGCGACAGCCTGCGCGACTGGCTGGACGTGCGCGGCGAAGCGCGCCAGGACGCGGAGCCCGCGGCATGAGGCTCGCGTTGCAAGGGCTCGAAGTGCATGCCGGCGATCGTCGCCTGCTCGGCCCGCTCGATCTCGCGTTCGCGCCCGGTCGGCGGCTCGGCGTGGTCGGCGAGAGCGGCAGCGGCAAGAGTCTCACCGCGCTGTCGCTGCTCGGCCTGTTGCCCGCGGGATTGCGCGCGCGAGGCGCGTTGCGCTGCGACGAGGTCGAGGTGGTGCTCGGCGCCCGCGTCGCCCCCGCGCATGCGGCGCTGCGCGGACGTGCGATCGGCTGGGTGCCGCAGGACCCGCTGGCCGCGCTGCATCCGCTGCGCACGATCGGCGCGCAGTTGCGCGAGACCCTGCGCGCCCACGGCCGTCCGGATGCCGATGCCCGTGCGCTGTTGTCGCGCGTGCAGTTGCCGGATCCCGGGGCCGCGCTCGAACGCTTTCCGCACCAGTTTTCCGGCGGACAACGCCAGCGCATCGCGATCGCGCTGGCGCTGTGCAGTCGACCGCGCTATCTGATCGCCGATGAACCGACCTCGGCGTTGGATGCGCGGATCGCGCGCGATGTGCTCGATCTGCTCGATGGCCTGTGCCGCGAGGAGGGACTCGGTCTGATGCTGATCAGCCACGATCTGCCGCTGGTCGGCGCCTATGCCGACGACGTGCTGGTGCTGCGTCGTGGCGATGTCGTCGAACGCGGGGCGACGCGCGAGGTGTTCGCGCATCCGCGGCATGCGTACACGCGCGAGTTGATCGAGGCGGACGCGCTGCCCGTAGGAGGGCCTTCAGGCCCGAGCTCTTCCGAAACCGCCATCGACTCAAAGCTCGGGCCTGAAGGCCCTCCTGCGAAGAGCGGGGTTCTGCTGCGCGCCGAAGGGCTGACGATGCGCTACCCGCGTGCGCCGGCGCCCGCACTCGACGGCGTCGACATCGCGCTGCATCGCGGCGAAGGTCTCGCGTTGCTGGGCGAGAGCGGCAGCGGCAAGAGCACCCTCGGGCGCGCGCTGCTGCGGCTGTTGCGCGGTGCGCGGGGCCGGGTGTGGCTGGAGGATGTCGAACTCACCGCACTGTCCGGGCGCGCGCTGCGTGCGCTGCGCAAACGCATCGGCGTGGTGTTCCAGGATCCCTATGCCTCGCTCGATCCGAGGATGCGCATCGGCGACATTGTCGTAGAACCGCTGCGCATCCACGGCCTCGGCGATGCCGCGTCGCGCGCGGCGAAAGCGCGCGAACTGCTGATCGCGGTCGGACTCGATCCGGAGATGGCCGTGCGTTGGCCGCACCAGTGTTCCGGCGGCCAGCGCCAGCGCATCGCGATCGCCCGTGCCCTCGCCTGCGATCCGGAGCTGCTGGTCTGCGACGAAGCGGTGTCGGCGCTCGACGCGCACCATCGTCGCGGGATTCTCGACCTGCTGGCGACGCTGAAGCGCGAACGCGGACTCGCGCTGCTGTTCGTCACCCACGATCTCGCCGCCGCCGCTGCGGTGGCCGAACGCATCGCGGTGCTGGAGGCGGGCCGGATCGTGGAGATCGGTGACGCCGCCGAAGTGCTGCGCGCGCCGCGGCATGCGCATACGCAGGCGCTGGTTGCCGCGCGCCGCTTGTAGGGCGGGCTTTCAGCCCGCCATCGCGACTCCGTCGATCGAGGTCCCGGATCGCATCTCACGTGCTCCGTTCGAGATCAAGGATGGGCCGTGGTGCTCACGTCGCTGACCAATGCGAGGCCTTCGTGAATGCCCGGAATCTTTTCCGCGCTGGTGCGCGGGCCACTTTCTTTTCGAAAAGAAAGTGGCCAAAGAAAACACCCGAATCCAGTTCAAACCTGCCATCCGAATCGTGGCGGGGATTTTTCGACAAGGCATCCGTGCCTTGTCGAAAAACGACGGACGTCCTGTCCGTCGCCCGCTGGGTCTCCGGATGCGGGATGACGCTTCGCATCTGCAATGTCGTTGGGACGAACGGGGGAACGGCAGGTGGGTGGAAAAGTGTCGGCGTGCTCGTCAGCATGCCGAATCGGTCGAGAATTCCGGCAATCAGGGCCTGCTCGATGGATGTGCTGATTGTTGGTCTTCTAAAAGGATATATCCGACCATTTTCCGTCTTTGTATTCGATGACGTCTTCGAACAACGAAACCGAAATTCGCCCGATGTATGCGGCTTCAATTTCCGGCATGATTCTTCTTGTTGCATTCTCCGATTTCCATCGCCTGAGCAGACTTTGGCCATCAATGAATTTGTCGCCAAGCCTGAAAGGATCTAGGCGTATCCAAACCGCTGAGTCAAATTTCTGCGGCTTCGGAACGAAGGTATGCCAGTTCGATAGTGGGTACTTTCTTTCGTACTGATGCTCATCGAACTGATTGAAATCGAACAGGCTGATTCCACCCATAGATCTGACATATGGATATCCGGAAGGTCCTGCCGCAGTGCCCCACCTTTCTTTCTCCGGAATGAGTGGCTCAGGAAGTATGTGCTCGCTTTCCAGTATTCCTCGAAAGCGCTCTTGGCTTGTCGTGTGCCAGACCGCTTTTTTTAGGATTTCTGGAAAGCCTGCCATTGAGTCGTCTGGGCTATTTCAGACGATCCCGCCCCCCAGGCTCAACCGCACCACCGCGACGATGATGATGATGCCGTTGAGCACCAGGCCCGCTTTCGCGCGGCGGCCCTTCTCGCCGCGCAGGGCGATGCCGATGGCGGCGAGGATCGCGCCGATGCCGGCGAAGGGGATGACCAGCCAGTTGAGCCAGCCCAGCAGCGGGATGAGCGCGACGAGCATGAACAGCATCGCGAGGATGCCCCAGATCAGGCTGATGAAACCCATGGTGCGGTCCCCTTCGGGAAGGGCCGCGGATGCGCGGCCGGCAGTGGCGGAGATGGTTGCGCCGTGCCCGGATTCAAGGCCGTGGCCCCGGCGCTCCGTTCAGGCGTGGACGCCGTCGATCTCCACCGCCAGCTCGCCCCGGCAGATCGCCGCGTGCAGCAGCAGGCGGGGAACCGAGCTGCCGAAGCGTTCGTCCAGCGCACGCGCCACCAGCGGCAGGTCGTCGCGGTCGCGCACGTAGACCTTCAACCGCGTGCCGCTGCCGAAACCGGCGGGCAGCGCGGGCTGGTGGCGGCGGGCCTCGGCGAGCAGCGCGTCGAAATTGGTGAAGGTCTCGCTGATCTGCGCCAGCAGTTCGCCGATGTGCTGCGAGGCGTGGCCGACCACGCTGGCGGTGCCGGAGAGCAGCAGCGGCATCGTGCTGTCCGGTGGCGGCAGCATGGCGCGGGCGAAACTCGGCGACTGCGGGCCGTACTGGCGCGGATACCGGTAGGCGCTGACCTGGCGCGGATTCTCCACCGGCGTGCCGCGGCGATCGGCCGAGAGCCAGTAGACCTGCAGGGTGCGCTGGCCGTCGCAGCGCCCGATCGCGGTCGCCGCCGGCAGCTGGGCGATGTCGAAGCGGCCCAGACCGCGGGCGCGGCCGACGCAGAACCGGCGGTAGCGCTCGGCATCGCCGTCGCCCTGGGTGATCGCGTCGAGGTAGTTCCAGACGCGCAGCAGATGCGGGGTCCGGCTGCCGCCGACGAATTCGACCATCCGCCGGTAGGCGCGCTCGGCGGCCTCGCAGATGTCGCTGTGGTCGGGGTGTTCGCCGGGCGGCTCATCGACCTCGATCACGCCGAAGGTCAGGTGGCCGTCGCTGGACCAGCGGATCCGGCCGCGGGCCGGGTCGCCATCGTGGCCGTGGGCGACGGGGCCGGCGCAGCGCCAGTGCTCGAACGGCGCGGTGCCCCAGGGCTGCAGCGGTACCCGCAGGTAGCGCGGGTCGTCGCAGGTCGGGGCCGCCTCGCCGAAGCCGAACACGGCCAGGGTGTGCTCGCCGAGCAGGACCTCGGGCGTTTCCGCCTGCACGTAGTCGACGGTGAGCGCGGGCCCGGACCCCGGACCCGGCTGGAGCAGCGGTCGGCTCATGCCCCGGAGGTGTCCGGGCGGAAGGACGGAGGCATGCGTGGACCTGCCCGTCGCGCCGTGTCCGGACGGGACGATGCCATCGATCCTGCGGGCTCCATCCCTCTGGGGTCTGCGCCGTGGTGGGCGGTCATGCTCTTCTGGTTGCTGTCAGAGGCTGGCATCATACCGTGCGGCGCCCCGCCCCTGCCCGATCCCGGGCTCGAGCCCTGCCGGCGCGCCTTCCCGTCTCCCGATGGCGTGCGACGACCGTGTCTCCGCGTTGCGTCCACCGCAGCGCTCCCTCGCGAATCTGGATCCCGAACCATGTCCGAACTGTCCCCCGCCGAACACGCCCTGGCGGAACTGCTGGTCGAAAGCCTGAACCTCGATGGCGTCGCCGCCGCCGACATCGACCCGGAAGCGCCGCTGTTCGGCGCCGGATTGGGCCTCGATTCGATCGACGCGCTGGAGTTGTCGCTCGCGATCAGCAAGCGCTACGGCTTCCAGCTGCGCTCGGACAACGACGACAACCGCCGCATCTTCGGTTCGCTGCGCGCGCTCTCCGCCTACGTCGACCAGCACCGGACGGTGTGATCGCGATCCTGCGGTGGCTGCTGTTGCTGGCGTACCTGCCCTTGGCGCACGTCGCCGAATCCCGTCACGCGCCGGGTCTCGCAGCGCTGGCGCTGGCCGATCTGGCCCTGGTCCTGTTGATCGAATCCCTGTTCCGGCCGCGGCTGTGGGCGTGGCTGCTCGCGGTCGTGCTGGTCGCAGTGCTGTCGATTTCCGCGCATGCCGCCTGGACGTTGCCGGCGCTGCTGCTGGTGCCGCCGCTGTTCCTGGCGGTGATCGGCGGCTGTTTCCTGCGCAGCCTGCGGCCGGGGCGGACGCCGCTGATCGCCAAGCCCATCGCGGCGATCTATGGCCTCACGCCCGACACCCTGCCGGTGCCGTATGCCCGCTACGCCCGCCGGCTGACGCTGGCCTGGGGGGCGGTGCTGTCGGCGCTGGCGGTCGTCAACACCGCGCTGGCGCTGTTCGCGATGCCCGATGGCGTGTTCGCACGGGCCGGATGGCCGTCGGCGTTCGCGATCCCGGGTGGCCCGCTGCTCGCCCCGCTGCTCACCTGGGGCGTGCTGATCGTGTTCGCCGTCGGCGAGTATCAATGGCGGAAGCGGGTGTTCCCGGTGCGGCCGTACCGCAACGCCTGCGACTTCGCCCGCCGCATGGCAGCGCTGGGACCGGCGTTCTGGCGGGAGTTCTTCCGGTGAGCTGCGCGATCGATCCCGTCGCCGACCGCCCCGCACGGGTCTGCGGAGTCTGAGCCGATGTCCACCGGCACCTTCGTCATCGCCCACGATCATCCTGCGCTGCCCGGGCATTTTCCCGGGCGTCCGATCGTGCCCGGCGTGGTCGTGCTCGATCGCGTGCTGGCCGCGATCGAGGCCGCCGGCGCGCCTGCGGTCGGCCCCCTGCGCCTGCCGCAGGTGAAGTTCCTGCAGCCGCTGTTGCCGGGTGAGACGGCGCGGATCGCGCTCGATCCGGGCGTCGATCGCGACGGCGCGCGGCGCTGGAAGTTCCGGGTGCTGCGCGACGACACGCTGATCGCCAGCGGCGAGGTCGTCGCCGGATGAAGGACGCGCGCGCATGAGCACCGAGTGGAAGCAGCGTCCCGAAGGCGGCGGCCGTTTCGCGATCTGGCTGATCCGCAGCATCGGCCGTTACGGCGGTCGCGGCGTGGCGCGCCTGCTGCTGTATCCGATCACCTTGTATTTCGTGCTCCGGCGCGCGCCCGAGCGCGTGGCCTCGCGGGCCTGGCTGACGCGCGTACGTGGGCGCCCGGCCGGCCTGTTCGACGTGATGCGCCACATCCACACCTTCGCCGCGACCATCCTCGACCGGGTGTTCCTGCTTGGCGAGCGCATGCGCCGCTTCGATGTGACCGTCCACGGACTGGACGCCCTGCACCGGCATCTGGATGCCGGTCGCGGCATGCTGCTGTTCGGTTCGCATCTGGGCAGCTTCGAGGTATTGCGCGTGCTGTCGCGGCAACGGCCCGAATACACCGTGCGCGTGGTGCTCGACAAGGCGCACAACCCGGCGCTGACCCAGTTGCTGGACGCGCTCGATCCGGAGGTCGCCGCGACCGTGATCGACGCCGGCCAGGACGGCCCCGGATTGATGCTGGAGATCCAGCAGGCGGTGCAGTCCGGCGCGATGGTCGCGCTGCTGGTCGATCGCGCCCACCCCGGCGGACAGAGCGCGATGGTGCCGTTCTTCGGCACGGAGGCGCCGTTCCCGACCACGCCCTGGATGATCGCCGCCGCGCTGAAGGCGCCGGTGGTGCTGGCGTTCGGTCTGTACCGGGGCGGCAACCGTTACGAACTGATCTTCGAGCCGTTCACCGACGGCATCGACGTCCCGCGCGCGCAACGTGGTGCCGAGATCGCCGCGGCGGTGCGCCGTTACGCCGCGCGACTGGAGGCGATGGCCCGCAGCGCGCCGTACAACTGGTTCAATTTCTACGATGTCTGGGCCGCAGAGGAGCCGTCGCGTCATGCCGAACCCGTTTCGCCGCATCGTGCTCGCTAGTCTCCTGGCCCTGCTGCCGGCGACGGCGTCGGCCCAGGCCGTCGAAAGCGGTTGGATCCTGCGCGCGTTGGCGCGACCGGCGCCGACCCGCACCGACTTCGTCGAAGTACGCGGTTCGGCGCTGCTGAAGGCGCCGCTGCGCCTGGTCGGCGAGTACCGCCGCCCGGACGCGGACACCCTGGTGCGCGAGGTGCGCGCGCCCTATCGCGAAACCACGACGCTGCGCGCCGGCGAAGCCGTGATCGCCCGGGCCGGCAAACCGCCGCGCCGTTTCGCGCTGTCGCGGGTGCCGGAACTGGCGGGGCTGCAGGGCAGCTTCGGCGCGCTGCTCGCCGGCGACCGCGCCGGCATCGAACGCGCCTATGCGCTGTCCGCCCAGGGCACGCGCACGCGCTGGACGCTCACCCTGATCCCGAAGGACAAGGCGCTCGCCGCGCGCGTCCGCGACATCGTGCTGTACGGCCAGGGCGCGGAACTGCGCTGCATCGAGACGCGTCCCGCGAAGGGCGACCTGCAGCGCACGCTGCTGGCCAGCGCCGCGCTGGCGGCGAAACCCGAGGCCGATGCGAAGACGCTGGAGACCTTGTGCCGGGCGGGGACGCCGTGAATCGCGCCCGCCCGCTGCGACAGCCATGCCGCGCGTGGCGAGGGACGACGATGGAACGGCCGGCATGACCGCCGCGCGTCGCACCGCGCTCGCGCTGTTGTGGCTGATCGCGCTGATCGGCGCCGCGCTGCTGATCGGCGAACGCCTGCAGCTCAGCGGCGATCTGCGCAGATTCATGCCCTCCGCCGAAACCCCGGCGCAGAAACTGCTGCTCGACGAACTCGGCGAAGGTCCGGGATCGCGGCTGCTGCTGATGTCGATCGGCGGCGCCGAGCCGGAAACGCTGGCCGCGCAGTCGCAGGCGATCGTGGCGGCGCTCGCGGGCGACCCGCGCTTCAGTCTGGTCGCGAACGGCGGCGAGGATGCGCTGGCCGCGATTCCCGAACGTCTGCGCCCGTATCGCTACCTGCTGTCGCCGACGCTCGACACGCAGCGCTACGACGCCGGGTTCCTGCGCGCGGAACTCGATGCACGGGTGCAGGATCTCGGTTCGCCGGCGGCGGCGCTGATCGAACCGCTGCTGCCGTCCGACCCCACGCTCGAAACCCTGCGCGTGGCCGAAGCGCTGGAACCGGCGACCGCGCCGCAGCGTCTGCACGGCGTGTGGTTCGACAAGGCGGGCAAGAACGCGCTGCTCGCGATCGAAACGGTGGCGGCGGGTTTCGACCCCACCGGCCAGCAGGCTGCGGTCGCCGCGATCGAGGCCGCCTTCGCCGCCGCGCGCGGCGACCGCGCATCGACCATGATCCTGACCGGCCCCGGCGCGTTCTCGGTCGAGATCGGCGGGCGCACCGAACGCGAAGCGCAGCGGATCGGCATGGTCGACAGCATCGGTCTGCTGCTGTTGCTCATCGTCGCGTATCGCAGCTGGCGCACACCGCTGTTCGGCGTGCTGCCGCTGGCCAGCGCGGGACTCGCCGGTCTCGGCGCGGTGGCGCTGCTGTTCGAGGGCGTGCACGGCATCACCGTCGCCTTCGGTTTCACCCTGATCGGCGTGGTCCAGGACTATCCGATCCATCTGTTCAGTCACCAGCGCACAGGCGTGTCGCCATGGGCGAACGCGCGCGCGATCTGGCCGACGCTCGCGACCGGCGTCGCCTCCACCTGTATCGCCTATGTCACCTTCCTGTTTTCCGGCGTCGACGGCCTGCAGCAGCTCGCGGTGTTCACCATCGCCGGGCTCGGCGTCGCCGCGCTGAGCACGCGCTTCCTGCTGCCGGGGCTGATCGATCCCGATCCGCGCGATCCCGCCGTCTCGCCGCGGCTGGCGCGGGTGTGGTCGCGACTCGCGCGCCTGCCGCGCCCGCGCCCCGCATGGCTGCTCGCGTTCGCGCTCGCCTGCGTGGCGACGATGATCTTCGCGCCCGGACCGTTCTGGCAGAACGATCTGTCGAAACTCACGCCGGTGCCGGCGGACGCGCTGGCGCGCGACGCGCACCTGCGCGGCGAACTCGGCGCGCCCGACGTGCGCTGGATGATCGCGGTGCGCGCGACCGATGCCGACACCGCGCTGCGGCGCACCGAAGCCCTGCACGCGCCGCTCGACGCGCTGGTGGCGCAGGGCGTCGTCGCCGGTTACGACAGCGCCGCGCGCACCGTGCCCAGCGCCGCGACCCAGCGCGCGCGCCAGTCGGTGCTGCCGGCGCCGGACGCGCTGCGCGCTGCGCTCGACGCGGCCCTGGCGGATTCGCCGTTCCGTGCCGACGCCTTCGAGGCCTTCCTCGCCGATGTCGAACGCGCGCGCACCGCGCCGCCGCTGACCGCACGCGATCTCGCGGGCACGGCCCTGGCGACGCGGGTCGGCGGGCTGCTGATCGAGAACGACGACCACGCGGTCGCGCTGGTGTCGATGATCGGTCTCGACGATCCTGCGCGTGTCGCCGCTGCGGTCGCCGGACGCGACGGCGTCGAATTGCTCGACCTGAAATCCGCCTCCGAATCGCTGGTCGTGGCCTACCGCGAGCGGGTGCTGTTCGCGCTGGGCATCGCCGCGCTGCTGCTCGCGGCCACGGTGTGGTTCGCGCTGCGCACGCCGCGCCGGGTGGCGCGCGTGCTGCTGCCGATGGCGTTGACCACGCTGCTGATCCTCGCCGCGCTGCGCGGCTTCGGCGTCGAACTGACGCTGTTCCATCTGGTCGCGCTGATCCTCGCCGCCGGCCTCGGTCTCGACTATGCGCTGTTCTTCGAACACGCCGGGGACGATCGCGACGATCAGCTGCGCACCCTGCACGCGCTGATCGTGTGCAGCCTGATGACCTTCCTGGTGTTCTTCCTGCTCGCGCTGTCGAGCATCCCGGTGCTCCGCGCGATCGGGGTCACCGTCACGCTCGGCGTGATCGGCAACTTCGTGCTGGCGCTGCTGATCGCGCGGCATCCCGCCGTCGCCGTCGCCGTCGCAGGAGGGCCTTCAGGCCCGAGCGCTTCCCTGGGCGGATCTTCGGGCGCGATTCCGCAAGAGCTCGGGCCTGAAGGCCCTCCTACGGGAAAACCTGCGGGAAAAGAGTGATGATCGACCGCGACGCCATCGAAGCGATGATCCCGCACCAGGGTGCCATGTGCCTGTGGGACGCGGTGCTCGATCACGACGCGCAGCGCATCCGCCTGCGCGGCGCCGGCCATCGCGATCCCGCGCATCCGCTGCGCAGCGAGTACCGCCTGCGCGCGGTGCATCTGTGCGAATACGGCGCGCAGGCGATGGCGGTGCACGGCGGCCTGCGCGGCGCCGCGGCCGGCGGCGCGCCGAAGGTCGGTTTCCTCGTCGCGCTGCGCGACGTGCGACTGCACGTCGACCGCATCGACGACCTGCCCGGCGATCTCGAAGGCGAAGCCGAACTGCTCGCCGACAGTCCGGCGACGCAGCAATACGTCTTTCGCGTGTTCCACCGTGGCACGCTGCTGGCCGAGGGGCGGGCGGCGGTGATGTTGCAGCAATGATGGCGGCCCGGGACGGATCAACATGCCGTGTCATCCCGAACGCGCACAGAGCGCGAGGAGCGATCCGTTGGTGCGCCGACGATGCACGCAAAGCAGATCCCTCACCCCGATGAAGCCGGGATTCGGGATGACGAGGTTTAGAATTCGAAGGAGATTCCAACCATGACGACCTCCAATCCACGCCGCGCCCTCGTCACCGGCGGCAGCGGCGACCTCGGCGGCGCGATCTGCCGCGCGCTGGCCGCGAATGGCGCGCACGTGATCGTGCACGCCAATGGCAACCTCGCCCGCGCCGAAGCGGTGCGCGACGACATCGTGGCCGCAGGCGGTTCCGCCGAAGCGGTGGCGTTCGATGTCGCCGACGGCGACGCGACGCGTGCGGCGCTGACGGGACTGCTCGAACGCGGTCCGATCCAGATCGTGGTCAACAACGCCGGCATCCACGACGACGCGCCGATGGCGGGCATGTCCGAAGAGAAATGGAAACGGGTGATCGACGTCTCGCTGCACGGTTTCTTCCACGTGACCCAGCCGCTGCTGCTGCCGATCGCGCGCACCCGCTGGGGTCGGATCGTCAGCGTGTCGTCGGTGGCGGGCGTCCTCGGCAACCGAGGCCAGACCAACTACGCCGCGGCCAAGGCCGCGCTGCACGGCGCGACCAAATCGCTGGCCCGCGAGATGGCCAGTCGCGGCATCACCGCCAATGTCGTCGCCCCGGGCATGATCGCCGGCCGCATGGCCGACGCCGCGTTCGCACCGGAGCAGGTCAAGCAGATCGTACCCGCCGGCCGCGTCGGCACGCCGGAGGAAGTCGCCGCGGTCATCGCGTTCCTGTGCAGCGACGGCGCCGCCTACGTCAACGGCCAGGTGATCGGAGTGGATGGCGGGATGAGTTGAGCGCGCCCTGGGCTGTTCGTGGCGCGCGATCATTGTCATTCGCGGCCGATGATTCATTGCGCGTCCGACCATTTTTCATGTCGTTTCGACGACGTTGCCGAACCGACGATCCGCCCGGCATCCGGAGACCCGGAGGGCGACGGACAGGACGTCCGTCGTTTTTCGACAAGGCAGAGATGCCTTGTCGAAAAATCCCGGTGACGGCTCCGACGGCAGGTTCGAATTGGACTTGAAAAGTTTTCTTTGGTGACTTTCTTTGCGCGGTGAGTTCAACTCCCGATCGCAACACCGAGGGTGATGAAGCGGTTCAGGCGGCCTAGCCTGTGCAGCTACACCGCCAAGTGGAGTTGCCCATGGCCGATGGCCGCCTGAACCTGCACGAACGATACCGAATTCACGCTCTCCACGCCGCTGGCTTGTCGCTGCGGACCATCGGTCGAGAACTCGATCGCGCGCCCAGCACGATCAGCCGCGAACTGCGGCGCAACCGCACCGGTCGGTCCTACCAGCCGGAGCGAGCGCATGCCTTGAGCCGGGCGAGACGCTCCGATGCCAG
>JAYRSY010000032.1:0-42050 GCA_041919915.1 Lysobacteraceae bacterium | reverse complement strand
GGCGGCGACGTCGATATCGCCGTTGTTTTCGGTGAGCGCCTTCTTGCACTCCATCATGCCGGCGCCGGTGCGCTCGCGCAGTTCCTTGACCAGGGTGGCGGTGATTTCAGCCATGGGATTTCTCTCGATTCTCTGATGTCGCGGGGGCGGCTCCCGCCGCGCCGCGGCTTATTGGGCCGTCCGCCCGCGCTGGGCGGGCGCGGATCGCGGCTCAAGCCGCCCCTGCGGATGTCGGGGAGCGGTCGCGCATGCTCGCGCGACCGCATGACACGGGAATGACCCCGCGGAATTACTCGGCAGCCGGGGCGTCGGCCTGGGCTTCCGGCTTCTTGCCTTCGGGCTTCTTGCCGGCGCCGCGCGGACCGCGCGGACCGCGCTTGTCGCCCTTGCCTTCGGCGCCTTCGGCATCACCGAAGTCCTCTTCGCGGACCGAGGCGGCCGACGGCGCGGCGGCCTTGCCTT
Organism: Lysobacteraceae bacterium; assembly: GCA_041919915.1. GTDB lineage: Bacteria > Pseudomonadota > Gammaproteobacteria > Xanthomonadales > Xanthomonadaceae > Lysobacter_I. The sequence goes on along the minus strand of JAYRSY010000032.1, from coordinate 41,588 downwards.
CCAGCACCGAGTCGGCGGCGGCGCGGGCGTACAGCTGCACCGCACGGATCGCGTCGTCGTTGCCCGGAATGGCGTAGTCGACCAGGGCCGGATCGTAGTTGGTGTCGACCACCGCGATCACCGGGATGCCGAGCTTCTTGGCTTCCTGGATCGCGATGTCTTCGTGGCCGATGTCGATCACGAACAGGGCGTCGGGCAGGCGGTTCATTTCCTTGATGCCGCCCAGCGAGGCCAGCAGCTTGTCGCGCTCGCGACGCAGGTTCAGCACTTCGTGCTTGACCAGCTTCTGGAAGGTGCCGTCGGTTTCGCCGGCTTCCAGTTCCTTCAGGCGGGCGACCGACTGCTTCACGGTGCGGAAGTTGGTCAGGGTGCCGCCCAGCCAGCGCTGGGTCATGTACGGCATGCCGCAACGCTCGGCTTCTTCCTTCACGGTGTCGCGCGCGCTGCGCTTGGTGCCGACGAAGAGGATGACGCCGCGGCGCTGGGCGATGCCCGAGATGAAGTTCATCGCGTCGTTGAACAGCGGAACCGTCTTCTCGAGGTTGATGATGTGGATCTTGCCGCGGGCGCCGAAGATGTACGGACCCATTTTCGGGTTCCAGTAGCGGGTCTGATGGCCGAAATGGACACCGGCTTCCAGCATCTGGCGCATGGTGATCTGGGGCATTGCGAAACTCCGGGTAATGGAACCGTCCGCCAGGAAAGGAAGGCGGTGCGCCCGCATGGCGGGACGCCTGGTTCCGGGGTTGGGCCTCCCCGACGCGCCGTTTCCAGATCCTCCGACCTGTCGGTCTGGAGGACACCCCGGAACGGAGGTGTGCGGCGGGTGTGGATTCGGCGATGGCGTACGCCGTGGACGACTCGACGGGGTCCAGCCCCGGCCAAGCCGTAGGATTCTAGCCGGAACAGGCACTTGGGAGCAAGCCGGCGCGCGACGGTACGGCAGGACCGGTCGTGAATCGGCCATAATGGCGGCATGGCCATGACCATCAAGACCCCAGAAGACATCGAGCGCATGCGCGTCGCCGGCCGCCTGGCCGCCGAGGTGCTGCAGATCGTCGCCCCGCACGTGAAGCCAGGCGCCACCACCGCCGATCTCGACCGCATCTGCCACGACCACATCGTCAAGGTGCAGCAGGCGATTCCGGCCAACGTCGGCTATCGCGGCTTTCCCGCCACCGTCTGCACCTCCGTCAACAACGTGATCTGCCACGGCATCCCCGGGCCGACCAAGGTGCTGAAGGACGGCGACATCATCAACATCGACGTCACCGTCATCAAGGACGGTTGGCATGGCGACACCAGCCGCATGTATTACGTCGGCACGCCCTCGGTGATGGCGAAGCGCCTGGTCGAGGTGACCCGCGAGGCGATGTTCCGCGGCATCCGCACAGTCCGGCCGGGCGCGACCCTCGGCGACATCGGCCGCGCGATCCAGACCTACGCCGAATCCGAGCGTTTCTCGGTGGTGCGCGAATATTGCGGCCACGGCATCGGCCGCATCTATCACGAAGACCCGCAGGTGCTGCATTACTACACGCCGCACAGCGACAGCATCGTGCTGAAGCCGGGCATGACCTTCACCATCGAGCCGATGATCAACGAGGGCAGCCGCCACACCCGGTTGATGCCCGACGGTTGGACCGTGGTGACGAAGGATCGCAAGCTTTCGGCGCAGTGGGAGCACACCGTCGCGGTGACCGACACCGGCGTCGAGATCCTCACCCGCCTGCCCGGCGACGACAACGACCTCTGACCGGCATGCACGTCGCTGCCCCCACCTCCGCGGACGGCAGTTCCCTTCCTCGCACGCCTGAAGGCGATCCCGCCTGGGTCGCCGCCGCGCGCGCCGCGCTGGCGCGTGCCGACGCCGAGCTCGCCGCCCGGTTCGATCGCGGCGAGGAGGTCGACGTTCTGGTCGCGGCCCGCGCGTCCGCGGTCGATGCGCAGCTGCAGGGGGCCTGGACGCGCTGTGTGCCGGCCGAGGCCGGATTGGCGCTGTTCGCGATCGGGGGCTACGGCCGCGGCGAACTGTTTCCGCAGTCGGACATCGATCTGCTGGTGCTGGGCGATGACGCCGCCCAGCAGGCGCAGCGCGAGGCCTTGTCGCGGTTCCTCGCCTTGCTGTGGGACGCCGGTCTGCAGGCCAGCCAGGCGGTGCGTTCGCCCGCCCAGTGCACCGAGGCCGCCGCCGACCAGACCGTCCTCACCGCGTTGATGGAATGGCGCGCACTGGCCGCCGGCGACGATGCGCAGCGAGCGCTGCGCGAGGCGATCTCACCGGAGCGGGTCTGGCCGCCGCAGACGTTCTTCCGGGTCAAGGTCGAGGAACAGCGCCAGCGCCATGCGCGCTTCGGCGACACCTCCGACAATCTCGAACCGAATCTCAAGGACGGTCCGGGCGGATTGCGCGACATCCAGACCCTGCGCTGGATGGCGCAGCGCCTGCTGGGCAGCGGCAATCTCGAATCGATGCTGGTGTTCGGCCAGATCGGCGCGGTCGAATTCGACACCCTGGAGCGTGAACGCAAGGCGCTCTCGCGATTGCGCTTCGGCCTGCATCTGGTGGCCGGGCGGCGCGAGGAGCGCCTGCGTTTCGACTACCAGAAACTGCTCGCCGCGCGCCTGGGCCATACCGACGACGCCGACAATCTCGCGGTCGAACAGATGATGCAGGGGTTCTACCGCAGCGCCGCGCGCGTGCTGCGGATCAACGACCGTCTGTTGCAGCGGTTCGAGGAGCAGCTCGAAGGCGAGGGCGAGATCCTGCCGCTGGACGAGCATTTCGAACTGCGCCGGGGCTATCTCGCGGTGCGCGATCGCGCCTGGCTGCAACGCGGCGTGGCCGAGATCTTCCAGATGTTCGGCGCCTGGGCGGCGCATCCGGAAAGCCGCGGACTGCATTCGATGACCGCCTGGGCGCTGGCCGAGACCCTGACCCGGATTCCCGCCTATCACGAGGCCGACCATCTCCTGCGCCAGCAGTTCCTCGCCCTGCTGCGCGGGCCGCAGCCGGTGAAGGTGCTGGAACGGATGGCCCGGCTAGGCGTGCTCGGGCGCTGGATTCCGGCGTTCGCGCAGGTGTCGGGGCGGATGCAGTTCGATCTGTTCCACGTCTACACCGTCGACCAGCACACGCTCGCGGTGCTGCGCAATCTCGCGATCTTCGCCGCCGGCGTCGCCGACGAACGTTTTTCCACCGCGCACACGGTCTGGCCGTCGCTGCGCAAGCCCGAACTGCTGCTGCTCGCGGGCCTGTTCCACGATATCGGCAAGGGCCGGGGCGGCGATCATTCCGAACTCGGCGCGGTCGACGCCCGCGAATTCTGTCTCGCGCATGGCCTGTCCGAAGCCGATACCGCGCTGATCGAATGGCTGGTGCGCAAGCATCTGCTGATGTCGGTGACCGCGCAGAAGCAGGACATCACCGATCCGGAAGTGATCCATCGTTTCGCCGCGCAGGTCGCCGACCGGCAGCGTCTCGATCATCTCTATCTGCTGACCTGCGCCGATATTGCCGGCACCTCGCCGAAGCTGTGGAACGCCTGGAAGGACCGGTTGCTCGCGGATCTGCATACCGCGACCCGCTTCGCGCTCCGTCGCGGTCTCGAACATCCGGTCGCGGCCGACGAACGCATCGCCGAAAACAGCATGGCGGCGCGCGATCTGCTCGCCGCGGAGGGTTACGAAACGGCGCGGATCGATGCGTTGTTCGATCGCATGCCCCGCGAGAATTTCCTGCGCAGCCGTTCCGACCAGATCGCCTGGCAGGCCGCGGCGCTGCACGGTGCCGACCCCGGTGCGACCGTGGTGCGTGCGCGGCTGCTGCGCGACGCGGGCGGCGGCTACGAAGTGTTCGTGCACACGTCCGATCGCGATGGGCTGTTCGCGGCGATCGTCATCACGCTCGATCGTCTCGGGCTCGCGATCCTGCAGGCGCGTGCGCTCGATGGTCCGCAGGGCACGATCTTCGATACCTTCCACGTGCTGCCGAGCGATCCGCAGCATCCGCCGGCGACGGCGCAGATCGAGGCCGCGCTGCAGCGTGCGCTGGCGGGAGATCTCGACCGGCTGTTGCCGTCGCGACGCACGCAGCCGCGACATCTGAAGCATTTCCGCATCGCGCCGCGGATCGGGCTGGAACCCGCCGCCGATGGGCAGCGCACGCGACTCAGCCTGATCTGCACCGATCGCCCCGGCCTGCTGGCTGATGTCACCCACGTGCTGCGCCAGCAGCGGTTGCGCGTGCACGACGCGCGGATCGCGACGTTCGGCGAGCGCGCCGAAGACCTGTTTCTGGTCTCTCGGGCGGATGATCTGCCGCTCGACGACACACGATGCGATGCGCTGTCGACCGCGTTGCGCGCCGCGCTCGATGCCGCAGCGCCCTGATCCCTTTCACCTCCGGAATCCGCTTTTCTCCTCATGAACGACACGTCCATCCAAGTCCTGCAGTCCCTCATCGACGACGCCTGGGAGCGTCGCGCCGATCTGTCCTCGGACGACATCGCCGACCGCGTGCGTCCGGCCGTCGATCGCGCCATCCATGGCCTGGAAACGGGCGAATTCCGCGTCGCCGAGCCGGTCGACGGCAGCTGGAAAGTGAACGAGTGGCTGAAAAAAGCGGTGCTGCTGTATTTCCGAACCCAGGACATGCAGGTGATCGATGCACAGCCGGCGCCGTTCTGGGACAAGGTGCCGTCGCGCTTCGAGGGTTTCGACGAAGCGCGGTTCCGCGCGCTCGGCGCGCGCGTGGTGCCGGGCGCGATCGCGCGCCGCGGCGCGCACATCGCCAAGGACGTGGTCCTGATGCCGAGCTTCGTCAACATCGGCGCCTACGTCGGCGAGGGCACCATGGTCGACACCTGGGCCACGGTCGGCAGCTGCGCGCAGATCGGGAAGCACTGCCATCTCTCCGGCGGTGCCGGCATCGGCGGCGTGCTCGAACCGCTGCAGGCCTCGCCGACGATCATCGAGGACCACTGCTTCATCGGCGCGCGTTCGGAAGTCGTCGAAGGCTTCGTCGTCGGCCACCACAGCGTGATCGGCATGGGCGTCTTCCTCGGCCAGAGCACCCGCGTCTACAACCGTGCGACCGGCGAGATTTCCTACGGCTCGGTGCCCCCGGGCAGCGTCGTCGTCTCCGGCCAGTTGCCGGCCGCCGACGGCTCGCATTCGCTGTACTGCGCGGTGATCGTCAAGCAGGTCGACGAGAAGACGCGGAGCAAGACGTCGATCAACGACTTGCTGCGCGGGCTGGCGGAGTGAGCGAGGACGCGGGCGATCGTGGATCCGTGGTGTTCCCGACCTCAGGTCGGTTATCGATGCAGGGCCGTATGATGAGAACCGAGCGCTTGTCGGCGCCCCCGTTCGCCGCGCACTTCCTCGATCGCCTGCTGATCATCGGCCTCATTGGTTTCATTGTGGTCGGACTCCTGTTCCTGGTCGGCCTCCGCGATGAGGCGCTGATCGTGCCCACGATCGCCGTTACGGCGCTGATCGGCATCGCATGGCGGATGTGGGACCGCACCCGGCCGCCCTCCGAGGATGTTGCGGACCACGTCGATCTCTTCGGGATCATGCTGATCCTGCGCAGAGGTCGCGAGGTCGAGAACATCCCGCTCAGCGATCTGCTCTGCGTCGAGACCCTGCGCACTCCCCTCTGGTTCAAGGCCTGCCTTCGCGTGAGGACTCCGGACGAAGGTTCGCGGCGAATTCATTTTGCGCCGAGATGGGAGGGACAACTGCATCCCTATGCCGATTTGGCCTGCATCGCACGGCTTGGTCGCGCGGCGGCCGAGGCCGATCGGCAGATGCCGACATCCGCCGATGCGCTGGATGCCGACATCCCGGTGAACGTGCTGGCGCTGCGCGGCGGATCCATGCTTTCGCATCCTGACGGGGAAGCCTTCCCGTTTCGGAAGCGTTTCCTTCTCTTTGCGATGGTCGCGATGGTCCTGACGCTCGCCGTCGTCGTCTCGCCGCGCGCGATGCCCTGGGGGCCTGCGATCTGCGCGATGGTGCTCCTGCTGTTCACCTGTCTCGCCCGATGGGGACGAGTCGTGACCGGTCGGATCTGCGCGAAAGAGGTCTACCTGCGCAACGACACTTTCTTCGTCGAACACCCGAACGGCACCGACAAGGTCGACCTCAGGGACGTGATCGGCTACGAGGTCGTCTTTCGCGGTCGGCTGGCGGCCCGCCCGGGGTCAACGCCGATCCCTTCTCGACCAGGACAGTACATGGGCAATGAGTACAGCGAGCTGGAATTGCGCCTGGCACGTCCCTACGCGTTCGGCGATAGACTGCGCTTCCGGCCCGATCACCGTCTCTATCAGGTCTTCGGCGATCTCGGTGGCCTCATCGCTGCGATCGCGCAATTGGCCAGCCGCGCACGACGTCTCAAGGACGCACCATGACCACGCTCTACGGCCTCAACAACTGCGACACCTGCAAGAAAGCCCGCAACTGGCTGAAGCGCTTCGAGATCGCGCACGACTTCGTCGATTACCGCGACAATCGCCAGTCCCCTGAGACGCTGATCGCGTGGAAGGACGCGCTTGGCGGCTGGGAGGCGATGATCAACAAGTCGTCGACGACCTGGCGGCAATTGCCGGAGAACCGCAGGACGCCGGGCTCCGACGCGGAGTGGAAGCTGTTGCTGAAGGAATATCCGCAGCTGATCCGCCGCCCGGTCGTCGTGACCGACGATGGCACCGTCACCCAGGGTTTCAGCGACAACGGCTTCAAGAAGCGTTTCGGAGTCGGCTGAGGAGGCGGGGCATGAAGTTCCTGATGGCGCTCGTCGGTTTCGTCGCGGGGGCGATCGTGGGCCTGTTCATCGCCGGCGTGTTTGGCGATGCGCTGTTCGGTTGGCACGACAATATCGGCCCTGAACTGCGGTTCGCATTCCTCTCGGGATTGATCGGCGCGCCGATCGGCGTTTTCCTGCAACTGGCGCGCGAACAGCGCAAGAACGACAAACGAGGTGAGGGTCGATGAGCGATGTGCTGGCACTGACCCATGATCTGATCGCGCGCCGCTCGATCACCACCGAGGATGCGGGCTGCCAGGCGCTGATCGCGCAGCGGCTGCAACGCGCCGGTTTCCGCTGCGAGCACCTGCGTTTCGGCCAGACCGACAATCTGTGGGCCACGCATGGCGATGGCGGCCCGGTGCTCATCCTGCTCGGCCACACCGACGTGGTGCCGCCGGGGCCGGTCGAACAATGGACCAGCGATCCGTTCGTGCCGACGATCCGTGACGGTCTCCTGTACGGCCGCGGCGCTGCCGACATGAAGGGCAGCGTGGCCGCGTTCGTGGTCGCGCTGGAGCGTTTCGTCGCCGCGCATCCGCACCATCCGGGGACCGTCGGTGTGCTGCTGACCTCGGACGAGGAGGGCGATGCGATCGACGGCGTGCCGAAGGTCGCGAACGTGTTCCGCGAACGCGGTCAGCGCATCGACTGGTGCATCACCGGCGAGCCTTCCTCGAAGGCGGTGCTCGGCGATTTGCTGCGTGTGGGGCGTCGTGGCACGCTGTCGGCGACGATGACGGTGAAGGGCATCCAGGGCCACGTCGCCTACCCGGAGAAGGCGCGCAATCCGATCCATCAGGCGATGCCGGCGCTCGCCGCGCTCGCCGCATGGCGCTGGGACGAGGGCTACGAGAACTTTCCGCCGACCAGTCTGCAGATCAGCAACATCCACGCCGGCACCGGTGCGAACAACGTGATTCCCGGTGAACTGCAGGTGTTGTTCAACCTGCGCTACAACCCGACCTGGACCGCGGAACGGCTCGAAGCCCAGTGCGATGCGATCCTGCGTGCGCACGGGCTCGAATACCAGATCCGCTGGCACCGTGGCGGCGAGCCATTCTACACCCCGGAAGGTCCGCTGCGCGTGGCCGCACGCGAGGTGCTGACCGCGTTCGCCGGCGCACCGCCGGAGGAGAACACCGCCGGCGGAACATCGGATGCGCGGTTCATCGCGCCGCTGGGTGCGCATTGCGTCGAGATCGGCCCGGTCAACGCCAGCATCCACAAGGTCGACGAGCACGTGTCGGTGGATGATCTCCAACGGTTGCCGGAGCTGTATGCCGCGATCGTCGAACGCCTGCTGATCCCGCGATGAGCGCGCTGCGCGCTGGACTGGCGGCGCTGTGCCTGCTGGTGCTCGCGGGCTGCGGCCAGGCCGCCGACGGCCGTCTTTCCCCGGATCGCGTGCGCACCGAATCCGTCGGTCCGCAGCGGCTGGCGGTCGATGTGTACGAACCCGCGGGCGATGCGGGCGACACCGGGCGTCGTGCGGTGTTGATGGTGCATGGCGGCGGCTGGGCCGCGGGCGATCGTGGCGAACTGCGCGATCTGGCGGCGATGGTGGCAGGCGAGGGCATGGTCGCCTTCAGCATGGACTATCGCCTCACGTCGCAGGACGGCGTGCGCTGGCCGATGCCGGCCGAGGATGTCGCGACGGTGCTCGCGTGGTTGCGTGCGGATGCGAAGCGGTTGCGGATCGATCCGGCCCGTATCGGGCTGCTCGGCGGTTCCGCGGGAGGGCATCTGGCGGCGTGGATCGCGCGCGACCCCGACCCCGCGAAGCGCCCGGCGGCACTGATCGTGCTGTGGGGACCGTGGGATCTCGGCCCGCTTCCCGAACACGGTCCCGACTGGGTCCGGCCGACGGTCGCGAAACTGCTCGACGGTCAGCCTGCGCGCGATGCCTCGCCGCTGCATCATCTCGCGACCGGCATGCCGCCGACGCTGATCGTGCATGGGACCGACGACGACATCGTTCCCGTCGGGCAATCGCGCCGCGCCTGCGCCGCGCTGAGGGCGCTGGGCAACGCCTGCACCCTGATCGAGCTTCCCGGCCAGGCGCATGCGCCGGAGGATCCCGCGCAGGTGCAGCGCGCGCTGGCGGCGGTGCGCGCCGCGCTGGCCGCGCTGTGACCCCGGTCGCACCCGGGGCGATGCAGGAAGGCGTCGGCCGCACGCCGGGCTTGCAATCGTCGCGACGGCCGGGTTAGGGTGAGGCCATGACCCGCCGCACCCTCAATCGCAACGGCCTGAACAACCGCAACAATAATTGCGGAAACACCGTGCGCGCGAGGCGAAACGGCGACCAGGCATAAGTTCCAGCGATACGCCCAGTCCCCGAAACCCGCGCCGAAAGCGCGGGTTTCGCGCTTCCGGCTCCCGAAAACCTCCAGGAGCCTCTCCCATGTGTTCGATTCTCGGTGTGTTCGATCTCCGCGCGGGTGCCGATCTCGGTCCGTTGCGTCCGCTGGCCCTGTCGTTGTCCGCGCGCCAGCGGCATCGCGGGCCCGACTGGTCCGGCGTGTACGTCGAGCCGCGCGCGCTGCTGGTGCACGAGCGGCTGGCCATCGTCGATCCCGCCGGCGGCGCGCAGCCGCTGCTGTCCGCCGACGGCGATCTGGCGCTCGCGGTCAACGGCGAGATCTACAACCATCGCGCGCTCGAAGGCGCGCTGCGCAAGCCCTATGCGTTCCAGACCGGCTCCGACTGCGAGGTGATCAACGCGCTGTACCGGGATGGCGGCGACATCGGCGCCTGGCTCGATCGCCTCAACGGCATCTTCGCCTTCGTGCTGTGGGATCGCGCCGCCGGCCGTTATCTCGTCGCCCGCGATCCGATCGGCGTCTGTCCGCTGTACTGGGGGCACGATGCCGATGGCCGGGTCTGGGTCGCCTCGGAAATGAAGGCGCTGGTGCGGGTCTGCGACGATGTCGCGCAGTTCCCGCCGGGGCATTACTTCGACAGCGCGACCGGGCAGTTGCACCGCTACTACGAACGCGCCTGGCGCGATTACGCCGCCACCGAAGGCGTCCAGACCGGCGCGCGCGAACTGCGCGAAGCCTTCGAGGCCGCGGTGCATCGGCAATTGATGAGCGACGTGCCCTACGGCGTGCTGCTGTCGGGTGGGCTCGATTCCTCGCTGGTCGCCGCCTGCGCCGCGCGTTTCGCCCGTCGTCGCGTCGAGGATGGCGATCAGACCGAAGCCTGGTGGCCGCGGCTGCATTCGTTCGCGATCGGCCTGCAGGGCTCGCCCGATCTCGCCGCCGCCGAAGTCGCGGCCAAGGCATTGGGCACGGTGCATCACGGTTTCACCTACACATTCGAGGAAGGCCTCGACGCGCTGCCCGAGGTGATCCGCCACATCGAGACCTATGACGTGACCACGATCCGCGCGTCGACGCCGATGTTCCTGCTGGCCCGGCGGATCAAGGCGATGGGCGTGAAGATGGTGCTCTCGGGCGAGGGCAGCGACGAGGTGTTCGGCGGCTACCTCTATTTCCACAAGGCGCCGGATGCGCGCGAATTCCACGCCGAGACCGTGCGCAAGCTCGATGCGCTGTACAACTACGATTGTCTGCGTGCGAACAAGTCGATGATGGCCTGGGGCGTGGAGCCGCGCGTACCGTTTCTCGACACCGAATTCCTCGATGTGGCGATGAAGATGGATGCGCAGGCGAAGATGGCGCGGCCCGGACCGCAGGGCGGCCGCAGCATCGAGAAGGCGGTGCTGCGCGAGGCGTTCCAGGGCTATCTGCCCGACGAGATCCTGTGGCGGCAGAAGGAACAGTTCAGCGACGGTGTCGGTTACGGCTGGATCGACGGCCTCAAGGCGCATGCCGAGGCCCACGTGAGCGACGCCGATTTCGCCGACGCCGAGCGTCGTTTCCCGATCAATCCGCCGCAGACGAAGGAAGCGTACTTCTACCGGCGCATCTTCGAGCAGCAGTTCCCCGGCGACGCCTGCGCGCGCACGGTGCCGGGCGGCAAGTCGATCGCGTGCTCGTCGCCCGCGGCGATCGCCTGGGACGCCGCCTTCGCGAACGCCGCCGATCCCTCGGGCCGCGCGGTGGCCGGGGTGCACCAGGCGGCGCTGGCGAGCGCATGATCCCTTCGTAGGAGGGCCTTCAGGCTGAGGAGGGCCTTCAGGCCCGAGCTCTTTCGTCAACGGCAAAAAGCTCGGGCCTGAAGGCCCTCCTACAGCGCTTGCTATCGCGAAGGCGTGAGCGTCAGGGTGTACACGGTCTTGCCGGGCAGGAACGGCGTCGGCCGGCCGTGCACCCAGTCGTCGTGGCCCGCGGCCCAGAACGGCGACAGGACATGGCCGCTCTGACCGCCGGGCATGTGCGCGATGCCCTCGGCTTCGCGGCCGGGCGAGACGACCATGCGTTCGGAGGCACCGAAGCTCGGTCCGACCACGCGCGGCATGCCGCCATCGCCGGCGAGCTGGTCCGGCGGCATGCACAGCAGGCGCTTGCCGACCAGCGGGATCGCCTTCGCCAGCGGATGGCAGATCGCGGCGATGTTGCGTTCGCCCCAGGTGCGTTCGGACAGCGGGCCCTCCGCCTGCAGCTCGTCGCGGACCTCTTTCGCGGCGTCTTCCAGCAGCGCGTCCCAACTGGCGTATTTGCGCGAGAGCAGATGGCGCGGGCGCTGTTCCAGCAGCGGCCGGACCACGCCTTCCAACTGCTGGAAGGACGGCATTTCGAAGGCGTCGCCCAGCGCCGCATGCGCGGGCGCGGTCAGGCCTTCGGCGATCCGTTCGTGCACCGCGAGCCGCCATGCGCGCACGATGCGATAGCTCACCGAGTCCGGGCTCGCGCGGCCTTCCCAGCGCTGCGCGGCGCCGGCGAGTGCGGTCAGTGCCGGGGTCTTCGCACGCGCCGCGGACGTGCGCAGCAGGCCGTGCCATTCACCGAGGAACACCGCGCGATCGTCGAGCTGGACCGCCAGCAGATCGCGTTCGCCGAAGCGTTCGCGTGCGCGCAGATCCTCGCGGATCTGGCGCCCGCGCGCGCCGAAGGCGTAGCCGCCGTCGCCGACCAGCGCGAGCGCGTCGCCATCGACCGAGCGGTTGTTCGAGTTCCACAGGCGACCGTCGACCGGATCGACCACCCGTGGCGAACGATCGGTCGCGATGGTCCACGTCGCGCAGCCGTCGCTTTCGCCGGGCCGCGCCGCATCGCAGCCCGCGCCGCGCATCGCCAGCGGCCCGATCAGCCGCCACGCGATGCGGCCGCTGCGGTCACCGGCCAGCATGTTCTGCGCCGGGACCGCGCTGCGATCGGCCAGGGCCAGCACGTGGTCGAGATCGCGCGCGATCGCGAAATCGGTGAGGCCGAAACCCAGCGCGCCGGGCTGGTGGCCGTTCCAGCGCAGCGAGAACAGGCGATCGCCTTCGCGATGCAGCACCGGGCCCCAGTCGGTTTCCTCGATCTCGAACGCGACCGGCGCGGCACCGGCGACGCGGATGGTCTCGGTGCGCGAGGCCGGCTTCACGCAACCAGTCGCCGCGCTCGCGCCCTTCGCGCAGGCGGTGTCGATGCGCCAGTCGGCGGTGTCGACGTAGCTGTTGGTGAAGGCCCAGGCGACATGGGTGTTGCTGCCGACCACGACCGCCGGCAGGCCCGGCAGGGTGAAACCGGTGAGGTCGACCTTGCCGTCGGGCGCGCGTGCATCGGGATAGCGCAGCCGCGCGCGGAACCAGATGTTCGGCGCGCGCAGGCCGAGATGCATGTCGTTCGCGACGATCGCGCGACCGTCGGCGCCGAGCGCGCCGGAGACCGCGAAATTGTTGCTGCCGGGCACGATGTCGTCGGCGGCGACGGCATGGCGCTCGCCGGGCGGGCCCGGCAGCGTGCGCAGATCGACGTCCGCGGCGGTCGGCAGGTGCGCGTCGCCGCGCGCATCGCCCTGCAAGGGCGCATCCCAGCGCGTGCCGTCGCGGGTCAGCAGTGCGTACAGGGCCGGCGGCAGATGCGGACGCATGCGCCACAGCGCGAGTTCGTTGTGGTTCTGCGCGTCCTGCAGGTCGAAATACATCGCGAAACCGGCGAGCAGGGAATCTTCTTCCTTCCACGGCGCCGGCGTCTGGCGCAGCAGCAGATAGGCCCATGGGCGCACGCGCAGCGCGGCGAGGCCGGCGTTCGCGCCTTCGGCGTAGGCCTTCAGCTGTGGCCGCTTGTCATCGCCCATCGCGGCGAGAGTCGCTTCGGCGCGCATGCGCATGCGATGCACGCGCTGCGTCTTGTCCTTCTCGATCGCGATCGCGCCGAACACCTCGGACAGTTCGCCTGCCGCGACCCGCCGCATCAGATCCATTTCGAAATAGCGTTCCTGGGCGTGCACGTAGCCAAGCGCGCGCATGGCGTCGACCTCGTTCGCCGCGTCGATGGTGACGGTGCCGTTGGCGTCGCGCTGGATCGACACCGGTGCCGACAGGCCGGCGAGCGTGATGTCGCCATCGAGTTCCGCGAGACTGCCGCGCAACAGCCACCATCCGGTGCCGCCGCCGGCGACGACCAGCGCGAGCAGCAGCAGTACGATGCGTTTGAGCCACTTCTTCATGCGGGGCGCCTGTCGGTTCGCATCCTGGATGCGGAAAGAGGGGGATGGGCGACGCCGATGCCGGCGGTCAGCCGGGGCGTCGTTCGAGACGATACACGCAGGTCTCCAGCGCGGTCACGCCTTCGTCGATGAAGCTCTGCTGGCTGGCGAGGATGTCGCGACGTTCACGCAGATCGACGGCCCAGTCGCGGGCGAAGCGCGCGCGGACTTCGCTTTCGGCGACCGCGAACGGCGGGCCATCCTTCTCGTGCTGCGGATATTCCAGCGTGATGAGCAGTCCGCGACAGCCCGCGGGCAGCCGCGCGTAGAGTTCGTCGACGTAGCGCGCGCGCAGCTCGGGCGGCAACGCGATCAGTGCCGCGCGGTCATAGACCGCGGCGCAGCCGGCCAGCGCCCCGGCATCAAGCGCGAACGCATCGCCGAGGATCAGTTCGATCCCACCGGCGCGATGATGCAGGCCGTAGCGCGTCTCCACGATCTCCGGCTGCAGTTCGTGTTCGGCGAATAACTGCGCGACCGCCAGCGGCGAGAGTTCGACGCCGAGCACGCGATGGCCCTGCGCCGCCAGCCAGACCATGTCCAGCGACTTGCCGGCCAGCGGCACGAAGACGGTGTCGCCGCGCGCGGCGCCGATCGTCGGCCAGTGCTTCTGCAGCAACGGTGTCGGCCCGGCCTGATGGAAGCCGATGCGGTTCTCTTGCCAGCGCTGGTGCCAGAAGTCCGGATCCATCGCCTACTCGACGCCGAGTCCGTCCACCTTCTGCCAGCCGCGCGGCAGCAGGCCGCCGCGACTGCCGCGGGCGCCCAGGTAGGGTTCGAGTTCCTTGAACGACAGCGACATGGTGCGCGCGCCGGATTTCACCGACAGCGTGCCGCCCGGCGGCACCACCGCGATCGCGACGACCTTTTCGGTGCCGCGTTTGGCCTTCGGGATCTCGATGATCTTGTTGCCCTTGCCTTTGTCGAGTTCCGGCAGCTCCGCCAGCGGGAACGCCAGCAGATGGCCGGCGCTGGTGACCGCCACGACCCGGTCGGCGTCGACCTTGCCGGCCTGTACCGGCTGCAGCACGGTCGCGCCGGGCGTGAGCGAGAGCATCGCCTTGCCGGCCTTGTTGCGGCCGGTGAGGTTTTCGAAACGGGTGACGAAGCCGTAGCCGTGCGAGGAGGAAAGCACGAAGCGATCGTCGTTGCCGCCGGAGGCCATGGTCTGGAAACCGGCACCCGCGGGCGGCGAGAAGCGGCCGGTCAGCGGTTCGCCGTTGCCGCGCGCGGAGGGCAGCGTGTGCGCGAGCGCCGAATAACTGCGGCCGGTGGCATCGAGAAACGCCACCTGCTGCGTGCTGCGTCCGCGCACCGCGCACAGCAGACCGTCGCCGTCGCGATAGGCGAGCGTCGACGGGTCGATGTCGTGGCCCTTGGCGGCGCGGATCCAGCCCTTCTCGCTGAGCACGATCGTCATCGGTTCGCTGGCGACCAGCTCGGTCTCGTCGATCGCCTGCGCGGCTTCGCGCGCGACCAGCGGCGACATCCGGGCATCGCCGAACTTCTTCGCGTCGGCCAGCAGTTCGTCCTTGATCAGTTTCCTCAGCTTGGCCTTGCTGTCGAGAATCGCGACGATCTTCTGGCGTTCGGCCTCGAGTTCGGCCTGCTCGCCGCGGATCTTCATTTCCTCCAGACGGGCGAGTTGTTTCAGTCTGGTGTCGAGGATGTATTCGGCCTGGTCCTCGCTCAGCCCGAAACGGGCGATCAGCGCGGCCTTCGGTTCGTCCTCGCTGCGGATGATGCGGATCACCTCGTCCAGATCGAGGAAGGCGATCAGCAGGCCGGCCAACAGATGCAGGCGGCGGTCGACTTTTTCGAGGCGATGCTTCAGCCGGCGGGTGATGGTGTCGGCACGGAACCCCAGCCATTCCGACAGCAGCATCTTCAGGTTCTTGACCTGCGGACGCCCGTCGAGGCCGATCACGTTCATGTTGACGCGGTAGCTCTTCTCCAGATCGGTGGTGGCGAAGAGATGCCCCATCAGTTGTTCGACATCGACCCGGTTGCTGCGCGGGATCAGCACGATGCGGGTCGGGTTGGCGTGGTCGGATTCGTCGCGGATGTCTTCCAGCCACGGCAGCTTCTTCGCGCGCATCTGCTGCGCGATCTGCTCGATCACCTTGCTCGGGCTGACCTGATAGGGCAGCGCGGTGATCACGATGTTCTGCTGTTCGCGGGTGTAGGTGGCGCGGGCGCGCACGCTGCCGTTGCCGGTCTCGTACATCGCCTGCAGGTCGGCGATCGGAGTGATGATCTCGGCGGTGGTCGGGTAATCCGGGCCGCGCACGTGCTCGCACAGATCGCGCACGGTCGCGTCGGGATCGTCGAGCAGGCGCACGCAGGCGCTGACGATCTCGTTGAGGTTGTGCGGCGGCACGTCGGTGGCCATGCCCACCGCGATGCCGGTGGTGCCGTTGAGCAGCAGGTGCGGCAGCCGTGCCGGCAGCCAGGTCGGTTCTTCGAGGGTGCCGTCGAAGTTGGGATCCCAGTCGACCGTGCCCTGGCCGAGTTCGCCCAGCAGCACCTCGGCGATCGGGGTCAGCTTGGACTCGGTGTAGCGCATCGCCGCGAACGATTTCGGATCGTCGCTGGAGCCGAAGTTGCCCTGGCCGTCGATCAGCGGATACCGGTACGAGAACGGCTGCGCCATCAGCACCAGCGCTTCGTAACATGCGCTGTCGCCGTGCGGATGGTACTTGCCGATGACGTCGCCGACGGTGCGCGCGGATTTCTTCGGCTTGGACGCGGCATTGAGCCCCAGCTCGCTCATCGAATAGATGATCCGGCGCTGCACCGGTTTCAGCCCGTCGCCGAGGAAGGGCAGGGCGCGGTCCAGGACCACGTACATCGAGTAGTCGAGATAGGCGCGTTCGGCGTATTCGCGCAGCGGAATCTGCTCGAAACCGTGGAAAGCGGGGCGGAGCGTGTCGGGCATGTCGGGGCGCGGCAGGGGAAAGGGGGCATTCTAATCGGTTCATCCGATGCCCTGCGCCCGCCGGTTGGATGTCTCATGTCCTGCAACGCTTGCTTGCTACGTTCATGCTGCGGGGCGTCGCAGGTCGGGGATTGAGGACCCGCCTTGTCCGCCTCCATCCACGGCCGGGCCCGGGAATCCCGGGGGCGGCCGTGGCGCCACGGTGGCGCGTCTTGCAGGAGATGTGGTTGCAGGGCGGCTCCCCGCCTCCCCACGATCACGAGAGACGCGCCCCGCCAGCCCATCCAATCCTCTGGGACATCTCGAATGAAACATGGAATCCGCACCAGGCTTGCCCTGGCCTGTGCACTGTTGTTCGGCACCGTGGGCGCCGCCCACTCCGCCACCCTCGTCACCGACTGGAACGATCAGGCCCTGCAGGCCGTCCGCGCGACGCGGATGGCGCCGCCGATCTTCGCCCGTTCCGCCGCCATCGTGAACACCGCGATGTACGACGCCTGGGCCGCCTACGATCACAAGGCCAACGGCACCCAGCTCGCCGGCGAACTGCGCCGCCCCGCCAGCGAGCGCACCGATGCCAACCGTCGCAAGGCGATGAGCTACGCCGCCTATCGCACGCTGGTGAACCTCTTCCCGACCCGCCAGGCGCAGTTCGACGCCGAGATGGCGCGTCTGGGCTACAACCCGAACGACTTCACCGGTGACCTCGCCACGCCGCAGGGCGTGGGCAATGTCGCCGCCGCCGCGGTGCTGCAGTTCCGCCGCACCGACGGCTCGAACCAGTACGGCGATCTCAATGGCGGCGCGGCCTACAGCGACTACACCGGTTATGCCCCGGTGAACACGCCGACCCAGATCCTCGATCCGGCCCGTTGGCAGCCGCTTTCGGTGCCGAACGGCAGCGGCGGCTTCAACACCCAGAACTTCCTCGTGCCGCACTGGGGCAACGTCAAGGGCTTCGGCCTCGGCCGCTACAACCAGTTCTTCGTGCCGGCCCCGGCGCCGAAAGGCAGTTTCGAGTTCTGGCGCCAGGCGGTGGAGGTGGTCGGTTACAGCGCCACGCTCAACGATCGCACCAAGACCATCGCCGAATGGTGGGCGGACGGTCCGGGTTCGGAAACCCCGCCGGGCACCTGGCTGCTGTTCGCCAAGCAGGTCTCCGATCGCAAGGGTCACTCGCTCGGCCAGGACGTGCGCATGCATTTCGCCCTGTCGAACGCGATGTTCGATGCCGGCATCGCGGTGTGGGGCTACAAGCGCCAGTACGACTACGCGCGGCCGATCACCACCATCCATTACCTGTTCAACAACCGGCCGATCGTGGCCTGGGGCGGTGAAGGCCAGGGCACGAAGGTGATTCTCGGCCAGAACTGGCGTCCGTATCAGGTCGCGACTTTCATCACCCCGCCGTTCTCGGAGCACGTCTCCGGCCACAGTACCTTCAGCGCCTCGGCGGCCGAAGTGCTGAAGCTGTTCACCGGCAGCGACAGCTTCCCGAACTCGGCGGTGGTCCCGGCCGGCTTTTCGCTGGTCGAACCGGGCGTGGTTCCGGCGCGGCCGATCACGCTGTCGTGGCCGACGTTCTCGGCCGCGGCCGACGAAGCCGGCATCTCGCGCCTGTACGGCGGCATCCACTTCCGCAACGGCGATCTGGAAGGTCGCAAGCTGGGGCGGAAGATCGGTGCGCAGGCGTACGCGCTGAGCCGCGCCTACATCAACGGCACCGCGGGTCTCTGAGCCCGGCCCCGGGTCCCGCTTCGCGGGGCCCGGGTTTGCCGGTCGCGGAAAAGCAGAAAGGCCGCGTTTCCGCGGCCTTTCTGCTTGATGTCTGGTGCCCAGGAGAGGACTCGAACCTCCACGGTTTTACCCGCTAGTACCTGAAACTAGTGCGTCTACCAATTCCGCCACCTGGGCAGGTGGGCGCGTATGTTGCGTTGCGGCGCGCGCGATGTCAACGGGCCGTGCGCATCCTGTTCGCGGTGATGGGGCCTGGACCGGCGGCAGGGCCGTGCGTCGCCCGCCGGGGCGTATACTTCCGGGTGATGTCAAACACAACCAAGAAGCGTTCCGGCCCTCGCGCCACACGCGCCCCGCGGCAGATCGCCGCCGGCGCCCCTCCGAAATCCGCCTCCCGCGACGACACGCGCACCAACGCGACACCGGGCAAGGCGTCCGCGAATCCCGCGAAGTCCTCCGGGAAAGCCGCGGGTAAGACAGCGGGGAAAGCTGCCGGAAAATTCGCCGGCAAACCCTCGAAACCCGGTCGATCCGGTCCCAACCCCCCTCGCGGCGCATCCGGCAAGGCCGCGCCCTGGCTGCCTGATGTATCCATCGGTCCGCCGCCGCGCCGCGCCGCGAAACCCGCCGTCGCCGCCTCGTCATCGGTGCAGGACCCCTTCGCCGCGCGCGAAGCCGCGCGCTATGCCGATCCGATCCCCAGCCGCGAAGCGATCCTGCGTCTGCTCGCGGAGGGCGGCGGGCCGATGTCGGCCGACGCCCTCGCCGCGCATCTCGATCTCGCGACGCCCGAGCGCCGCGAAGCGCTGGGCAAGCGGCTCGCGGCGATGCTGCGTGACGGCCAACTGCTGCAGAACCGCCGAGGCGGTTTCGCGCCGGCGGAACGGCTCGATCTGATTCCCGGCACCGTCATCGCCAATCCCGACGGTTTCGGTTTCCTGCGCCCGGACAGCGGTCCCGGCGACGACCTGTTCCTGCCGCCGCTGGAAATGCGCAAGGTGCTGCACGGTGACCGGGTCATGGCCAGCGTGACCGGCATCGATCGTCGCGGTCGCCGCGAAGGCGCCATCGTCGAAGTGCTCGAACGCCGTCTCAGTCGCCTGATCGGGCGGTTCACGATCGAGGCGGGCATCAGTTACGTCGTGCCCGACGACGCCCGCATCCAGCGCAACGTACAGATTCCGGTCGATGCCCGGATGGACGCGCGCAACGGCCAGCTCGTGGTCTGCGAGATCGTGCATGCACCGGACGCCTACCGGCCGCCGATCGGCCGCGTGCTCACGGTGCTCGGCGACCGGCTGACGCCCTCGCTGGTGGTCGAAGCCGCGATCCATGGCCACGATCTGCCGCACGAATTCCCGCCGGCGGTGCTGGCCGAGGCCGTCGCGGTGCCGCTGAACGTGACCGATGCCGACATCGCCGGTCGCGTCGATCTGCGCACGCTCCCGCTGGTGACCATCGACGGCGAGGACGCCAAGGATTTCGACGATGCGGTCTGGTGCGAACCCAATCGCAACGGGTTCCGCCTGATCGTAGCCATCGCCGATGTCTCGCATTACGTGCGTCCCGGCGCGCCGCTGGACGACGAAGCGCAACTGCGCGCGACCTCGGTGTACTTCCCCGGCTTCGTGGTGCCGATGCTGCCGGAAACCCTGTCCAACGGCATCTGCTCGCTGAATCCGAAGGTCGACCGGCTGTGTTTCGTGTGCGACATGCAGGTGGATTTCGATGGCGAAGTGACGAAGTCGAAGTTCTACGAAGCGGTGATGCACTCGCATGCGCGCCTGACCTACACCCAGGTCTGGCAGGCGGTGGGCGCAGGCGATGCGGAGGCGATCGCGAGGACCGGTTCGCTGTTGCCGCAGGTGCAGCGTCTGCATGCGCTGTATCAGGTGCTCGCGAAGGCGCGTCGCGCCCGTGGCGCGATCGAGTTCGAGAGCAGCGAAGTGCGTTTCGTGCTCGGCCCGCAGGGCGAGGTGGTGCAGGCGGGCATGCTCCAGCGCAACGATGCGCACAAGCTCATCGAGGAATGCATGATCGCGGCCAATGTCGAGGCCGCGCGTTTCCTGCTGAAGAAGAAGGTGCCGGCGCCGTACCGCATCCACGAGAAGCCGCCGGAGAGCAAGTACGCCGATCTGCTCGAATTCCTCAAGGAGTTCAAGCTGCGGATGCCGGCATGGGCGGTGGTGGAACCGCGCGATTTCACCGCGTTGCTCGGCCGGATCCGCGATCGCCCCGATGTCGCGCTGCTCGAATCGGTGTTGCTGCGGACCCAGTCGCTGGCGGTGTATTCGCCGGACAACGCCGGGCATTTCGGTCTGGCGCTCGACGCCTACGCCCATTTCACCTCGCCGATCCGGCGGTATCCCGATCTGCTGGTGCATCGTGCGATCAAGCATGCGCTGAGCGGCGAAAAGCCGGCGGCGTTCGCGTATTCGGCGAACGGCATGTCCGCGCTGGCCCTGCAGTGCTCGGAGCGCGAGCGCCGTGCGGACGAGGCCGAGCGCGAGGTCGACGAGCGCTACCGTGCGGCGTGGATGGAGAAACACGTCGGCGGCGAATTCGACGGCACCATCAGCGGCGTGACCAGCTTCGGCCTGTTCGTCGAACTCGACGAATCGAAGGTCAACGGCCTGATCCACGTCACCCAGTTGCCGCACGATTTCTACCACTTCGATCCGATCCGCAAGACCCTGAGCGGCGAACGCGTCGGCCGTGTCTTCCGTCTCGGCGATCGCGTGCGCATCGTCGTGCTCAAGGCCAGCCTGGAAGAACGCAAGATCGATTTCCGCCTCGCCGAGGAACGTGGCGTCAAACCGCTGCCGCCGCGCGGACAGCCGGCGAAGCGACAGAAGCAGAAGTATTGAGAGGTCGTAGGGCGGGCCCTGGCCCGCCGTTGCGACCTGTCCTGTGAGGGTTGCGATGATCGAAACGGCTTCGATCGTTGTCCTGTGGACCGGTGACGCCGCAATGGCGGGCCAGGGCCCGCCCTACGACGTCGCTTCGATCGATGCCACCGCGCCACGCCCCGCGATCAACCCGCTGGAGAAGCAGGCGGTGAGCAGATAGCCGCCGGTCGGGGCTTCCCAGTCGAGCATTTCGCCCGCGCAGAACGTGCCGGGCATCGTCTTCAGCTGCAGGACGTCGTCGAGTGCTTCGAGGCGCACGCCACCGGCACTGCTGATCGCTTCGGCGATGGGGCGGGGCGAGTTCAACCGCAGCGGCAGACCTTTGATCGCGCCGGCGACGGCCTCCGCATCCTGCATCGCTTCGCGTGGCAGGGTTTCGAACAGCAGGGCGGTCTTGGCCGGATCCAGTCCGGTCTGCCGGCGCAGGTGTTCGCCGAGACTGCGCTTGCCGCGCGGCTTCGTGAGCGCTTCGCGCAGGCGCGCGGCATCGCGCCCGGGCGCGAGGTCCAGCCTCAGCATCGCGTGGCCGTCGCGGGCGATGCGTTCGCGCAGATCGGCCGAGATCGCGTAGATCGCGCTGCCTTCGAGTCCGGTCGCGGTCAGCACGCATTCGCCCTGCAGCGACCGTTCGGCGCCGTCGGGATCGCACCAGTGCAGCACCACGGGTTTCAGCGGCGCGCCGGCATGTTTCTCCGCCAGCATCGCGCTCCAGCCGATATCGAAACCGCAGTTCGACGGACGCAGCGGTGCGAGATCGATGCCGCGTCCGGCCAACAGCGGGACCCAGCCGCCGTCCGAACCGAGTTCCGGCCAGCTGCCGCCGCCCAGCGCGAGCACGGTCGTGTCCGCGCGCACGCGGCGTTCGCCGTCGGGCGTCGCGAAGCGCAGGTCGCCGTCGTCGTTCCAGCCCTGCCAGCGGTGATGGACGTGGAAATGCACGCCGGATTCGCGCAGGCGGCGCACCCAGCCGCGCAGCAGCGGCGCGGCCTTGCGGTCCGTCGGGAACACGCGGCCGGAGCTGCCGACATAGGTGTCCACGCCGAGTCCGCGGGCCCAGCCGCGCAGCGCCTCGCCGTCGAAGACATCGAGCCAGCGCGCGATCTCCGGCGCGCGTTCGCGATAGCGTGCGTCGAACCCGGGACGCGCTTCGCCATGGGTGAGATTGAGCCCGCCCTTGCCGGCGATGAGGAACTTGCGTCCGACCGAGCCCTTGGCCTCGAACAGATCGACCCGGCACCCGGCCGCGATCGCGGCCTCGGCCGCCATCAGCCCGGCGGGCCCGCCGCCGACGATGGCGATCTGCGTGCGTTCGGGGGCGGTGGCGGACATGGACGGCGGGGCGGCGGGATCTGGCGGCGCGGGCGCGGATGATAGCGCGGCCGCCCGGACGAGCCCGGAATCGGCGGCGATCCGGCACAATAGCCGCATGACGAAGACATCCCCATGGATCGCCGGCATCAATGCCGTGGCCGCCGCGGTCGAGCACGATGCCGACCATGTCCGCGAAGTGCTGATCGAGGCCGGCGCCAAGAATCCGCGCCTGACCGAGATCGAGGAAAACGCCCGTCGCAAGGACATCGACGTGCGCCGGGTCGCGACCAATGCGCTGGACGGCGTCGCCGGCGGCCTGCGCCATCAGGGCGTGGTCGCGCGCTATGCCGCGGTGAAGACCTGGGGCGAGAACGATCTGCAGGCGCTGATCGAGGCCGCCGAGGGCAAGGCGTTGCTGCTGGTGCTGGACGGCGTGCAGGATCCGCACAATCTTGGCGCCTGTCTGCGCAGCGCCGCCGCCGCCGGCGTGACCGCCGTGGTGATCCCGAAGGACAAGGCGGTGCAGGTGAACGCGACCGTTCGCAAGACCTCCGCCGGTGCCGCCGACAGCATTCCGGTGGTCCGGGTGACCAATCTCTCGCGCGCGCTGCGCGACATCCAGCAGCTTGGCGTCTGGGTGTACGGCTTGGCCGGCGAAGCGACCGCGTCGTTGTATGCCATCGATCTGCGCGGCAATGTCGCGCTGGTGCTGGGCGGCGAGGCCGACGGTCTGCGCCGGCTGACCCGGGAACACTGCGACCAGTTGGTGAACATTCCGATGCCGGGGCTCGCGGCCTCGCCGGGCGTGGAGAGCCTCAACGTCTCGGTCGCCGCGGGCGTGACCCTGTTCGAGGCGGTGCGGCAGCGGGTGGCGGGATGAACGCGCGCGCGCTCGTGGTCGCCGCGTCGTTCCTGGCCGCGGGTCTGCCGACGACCGCGCGGGCGTCGTGGTTCGAGGCCTGCGAACTGGAGGGCGAACTGCTGTCCGTGACGCGCGATCGTGCCGGCGGCCTCGGTGCGTATCGGGTCGAGGTGGAGGTCGATGAGGCCGTCGAGAGCCCGGGCGAGCGCGGCCATACCGACTGTCGCGAGTACATGGGCATGACCGTCGAGGCGGTGGTGGTGTTTCCCCGCGCGAAGACGCCGGCGTCCGGCATGGTGCTTCGATTCCAGCGCACGGTCGTCGACGGAGAGGACATGCAGGGCGAGCACGACACTTCCGTGCGGACGCGCTTCCGTAGCCTGCGCGCCGCGCGGGTGGGCGAACCGCGGCAAGGCGAATGATGCTCGCCTGGTACGACCTCGTCGGCCTGCTCGGCAGCGCGCTGGTGGTCGCCAGCTATTTCCTGCTGCAGAGCGGTCGTCTGTCCGGCACCGGATTGCCGTATCAGCTCATCAACATCGCCGGATCGAGCGGCATCCTCGTGTCGCTGTTCGGTGGATTCAATCTCTCGGTCGCGCTGCTGCAATGCACCTGGATCGCGATCAGCGTGTACGGCATCCTGCGCGGTGCGCGCCGTCGCGACGTGACGCCTTCCTCCTGACCCTTGCCCCGCTGAATCCCGGCCACGCGAAGTTCTGGTCCCGCTGATTCCGTCGTACGGGGCCACGAATTCCGCCCGCGATGGCGCCGACGCGAGTCCGCGCATGACCGTTGCCTGCCCGCGTCTGCGTTGATCTGCTTGACGCCAGAATGAATCTGGCCCTGACAGGCAGGAGCCACCCATGTCATCCATGTCTTTCCGCGTGACCCCGCTCGCATTCGCCGCGCTGTGTACGCTGGTCTGTGCCGGTTGCGGCAAACCGGATCCGGGCGTCGACCAGAATCTGCGGAAACTGGTCGTGATCCAATATGCCCATGTGGCGAACGTTCGCCAGGTCCGCGGGATCAGCGGCGGAAGTGTCGTCCATATCGAACCGCGCAACAGGAACGGATTCTGGGCGGTATTCAATCTGTGCAGTCTCGATGTGCAGGGGGTCGATCTGCCGCGGTTCGACTACGGCGCCGCCAATCTGTACATCGATGAAGGGGGCGCCAGGTTCGGTGCGATGAATCCGGGTACCGTGCTGATGACCAGCGCGGCGTTCGGTGCGCTCGATCCCCGGGTGCGGGGAACGGTCGTGCGGGAAGTGCAGGTCGGAGCGGAGACGCAGTCGTTTCCCAAGGGCCTCCACCCGTCGTTGAATCACCGGGTGGCCATCTTCGTCGATGCTGCGCCGCAGGAATATCGCGGCGGTTCGATGACGCTCAAATACGATGGTCATCCCGTCCTGCTGAAGGATCACAGTCCACGCACACCTCGGGAGGTGCCGTTCATCGGGCCCGACCGGGTCACGAACTGGCCACTCCCGCAGGGATGCGAATAGCGGCTGTGCCGGTGATCGCGCCGAAGGTTCAGCGCATCGGCGGCCAACTGTTGACGATCTTGCAGAACAGTTCCGCGGTGCGTTCGGTGTCGTAGACAGCCGAATGCGCTTCCTCGCCGTTCCACGACAGTCCTGCGGCCATCACCGCGCGGGCTAGGACGGTCTGGCCGTAGGCGACGCCGGCGAGCGTGACGGTGTCGAACACGCTGAAGGGATGGAATGGATTGCGCTTGTGCTGGGTACGCGCGACCGCGGCGTTGAGGAAATTCAGGTCGAAATGCGCGTTGTGCCCGACCAGGATCGCGCGCTGGCAGTCGTGCCTGCGCACCGCCGCGCGCACGGCGGCGAAGACGTGATCCAGCGCCTCGCGTTCGGGCTTGGCGAGGCGGAACGGATGATCGAGGTCGATGCCGGTGACCTGCAGCGATTTCGGATCGATCTCGGTGCCCGGGGCGGGGACGAGATGCGCGCTGGCGGTTTCGCCCGGCACCAGCCGGCCGTCCTCGTCGAGATCGATCGGGACGACCGCGATTTCGAGCAGGGCGTGGCGGTTCCAGTCGAAGCCACCGGTTTCCACGTCCACCACCACCGGGAGATAGCCCCGGAAGCGTTCGGACATTTTTCGCAGGGCCGGGGCGGCGGAGGCTTCGCTCATGCGCCAAGCCTAGCAGACGGGGGAGGTCGTCCCGGCATGCCGGAGGTCAGTCTTGCCGGACACCCGCGATCGTGCCCTCGGCGCGCATCGTCGCCAGCATGGCCGCGCCGTCGGCGACGAAGGTCGCGACATCGGGCGCGCCGGCTTCCGCGGCCAGCGCCCGCAATTGCTCGCGTCCGCTGAGCTCCGGGGCCTCGTCCAGGCGCTGGAGCAGGCGGAAGGACAGCGGGGTCAGGGCATGGAAGGTCACCGCGCCGTCGGGTTCGCGACGCAGCATGAGCAGGGTCGGCGCGTCCGGCGGCATCACCGGGCGGTGATCGGGGCCGATCCGGTGCACCGGCCAGACGTAGGCCAGCGGCCAGGCCAGTGGCGAGACCAGCGGGCGTCCGTCGAGCAGGTCGCCATCGGGGTCATGGGCGATGTCGTCGACCCGGGCGTCGCTGATCTGCAGCGCCAGTTCGACCCACTCGTAATGCGCGAGCTCGCGCAGCCAGGGCGGGTCGCGGTGGTCGGCGCCCGCGTCGTGATGACGCTCGTCGAGGTAGCGCAGGAATTCACGCGCCAGTTCGGTGAACAGCGGCGTCTGGCAATCGTGATCGCGCAGGAAACCGCGGATCATCGCGTGCCAGCCGTCGTCGCCGAGGATCCGCCGGATCACCGGGAAGTTGCCCGCGAGCATGCTGTCGACGTTGTTGAAGAACAGGTCGCGATAGATTTTCAGCCGTCGTTCCTCGATGCCGGACGGCGGCGGGACGCGCTCCGGATCGCGGATGTGCGCGGCCAGCGCGTCCTGTTCGACGGCGGGTCCGCGCCCGGCCTCAGGCGGCATGACGGCGTTCCCGCGCGGACGCGCCGGCGATGCGTCGGCGGACCTGGCCCAGCTCGTCGAGCAGATCCTCGAACGGCGGCAGGTTGAAATCGCGTTCGAGCAGGGTCGGCCGTGGCCCGAAGCGACGATAGGCCTCTTCGAGCAGGCCCCAGACCTGCGCGTTCACGGCGGCGCCGTGGGTGTCGATCTTCAGGTCCTCGGCCTCGTCGTAGTGGCCGGCGACGTGAAGGTAGGCGATGCGCTCGCCCGGGAGCGCGGCCAGGAATGCGGACGCGTCGTAGCGGTGATTGGTCGCGTTGACGACGATGTTGTTGACGTCGAGCAGCAGCAGGCAGTCGGCTTCGGCCAGCACCGCGTTGATGAAATCGATCTCGGGCATTGGCGGCTGCGCGGCCGGCAGCGGCAGGATCGCGTAGTAGGAGATGTTCTCGATCGCGATCTTCTGGCCGAGGATGTCCTGCACCCGACGGATGCGCGCGGCGACGTGGCGCACGGATTCGTCGCTGAAAGGCAATGGCAGCAGATCGTAGAGCTGGCCGCGACTGTCGCCGCAGGCGCTGAGGTGTTCGCTGTACAGCGGGCAGCGGTGCGTTTCCATGAACCGGCGCACCTTGACCAGGAAGGTCTCGTCCAGCGGGGCGGGGCCACCGACCGAGAGCGAGAGCCCGTGGCAGACCACCGGACAGCGCGCGGCGAGTTCGGCGAAGCCATCGCCGAGCGCGCCGCCGACGCCGATCCAGTTCTCGGGCGCGACCTCGAGGAAGTCGAAGTCGCCGGCGGCGGCCGCGCGCATCGCCGGCAACAGCGGGCGGCGCAGACCAAGTCCGGCGGCGCGTTCGGGAAGCGGTGCGGGAGGCGTCATCGCGATCGTGTCGAGGGCCATGCCGGGAGGCACGCCGGGGAAGCGGGGCAGACCGGTCCGGTCTGCGGAAACGAAGGGCGGCCGCCATGCGGCCGCCCGAAGGTGGATGCCGGCGTCACCGGGACGCCGGCATCGGCGGCATCACATCGCGCCGCCGCACTTGCCTTCGCCACACTTGCCCTCGGTCGGCTTCTTGTCGCCGCCGCACTTGCCCTCGGCGCCCTTGTCGCCGCCGCACTTGCCTTCACCGCACTTGCCTTCGTGCGCGGCCTTCATTTCGTCGCGGCTGATGAAACCGTCCTTGTTGCCGTCGTGCTTGGCGAAATTGCCGCCACCGTTCTTGTGCGCGGCGTCGTATTCGGCCTTGGAGATCTTGCCGTCCTTGTTGGTGTCCATCATGTCGAAGCCGCACTTGCCTTCGCCGCACTTGCCTTCGGCGGCCTTGTCGCCACCGCATTTGCCTTCCGTGGGTTTGCTGCCGCCGCAGCTGCCTTCCGTGGGTTTGCTGCCGCCGCAGCTGCCTTCGGCGGCCTTCGCGTCGACGAGACCATCGGTGCCGAGCTGGTAGCCCTGGCTCAGATGGGTCGAAGCGAACGCCGAGCCGGCGAGCAGCAGGCCGCCGGCGAGGGCGGTGGAAACGGCGAGGGCGACGGGCTTCTTGTTGCTGGACATGAGGAAATCACTCCTGAGGGTGGTGGATGAACCGGCGGACCGGGTACATGTGGATGGGGGTGGGTGGGGCGTGTCGACGGAAACCTGACGGTGGGGCCGGTGCCGGTCGTGAACGCGACGAGCGGAATACTAACCCTGCACCGACAGGGCCGGCAGCGGGCCGTCGTCGTCGGGAGTCAGATACTGTCTCGCGAGACTGCGTGCCCGGTGGATACGCGCCTTGGCGGCTTCCGGATGCAGTGCGAGCGTGGTCGCGATTTCGGCGATGCTGCGGCCCTCCAGGTCGCGCATCAGGATGACCTCGCGGTAATGCGAGGGGAGAGCGGCGAGCGCATTGGCGACATCGCGGACCAGTCCGGTCGGGGCCGGGTAGTGCGGGCCGTCCAGTTCCTCCAGGTCGGCCGGCTGCATCAGCAGGTGGCGCGTGGCGCGCTTCATCCGGTTGCATTCGCGCTTGACGATGCGGAAGAGCCACGAGGTGTAGGCGTCGAGTTCGCGAAGCATCGCCAGTTTGCGCGACACCAGCAGCAGGCTTTCCTGCACCGCGTCCTCGACGTCGTTCACCGCGCAGTGGTACTCGGCGTAACGGCGCAGATCCTGGCGCGAACGCATCAGGACGCGTTCGAGCGCGGCGCGATCGCCCCGGCGGGCGCGATCGAGGTTCAGTTGGAAATCGGGGTCCTGCTGCACGGCCTGCTCCTGTGTGGTCCGCAATCTACGCCGCATGGCGAAGGCGTATGTGCACAAAGAGTTAGGGCACGTCCACGCGGGTGCGCGACGGAGGCCTGCGGACCGTCCGGGTTCAGGTTGCGTTTATTCCGCGGTGCGATGCATAGGCCGGAAGTCATGGTCCGGTCGGCCGGGGCGTGATACGGCGCTGTCGGCTCAGGTCGCCGTGCTCGACTCGTCGCGCTTCTCGCGCGGCGGCATCGGGTTCTCGCCGTGTTCCTGGAACCAGATGTTCTCGGCGATGTTGGTCGCGTGATCGCCGACGCGCTCCAGGTTCTTGGCCATGAACAACAGATGCGTACAGGGGGTGATGACCCGCGGATCTTCCATCATGTAGGTCAGCAGTTCGCGGAACAGGCCGGTGTACTGGGCATCGATCTCCGCATCCTCGGCGTGCACACGGGCGGCGGCTTCGACATCGCCGTCGCGATACGCGTCCAGCACCTTGCGCACCTGGCGGACGACCAGACGCCCCAGACTGCCGAGACCGCGGGTGTGCGGCAGCGGCGGCGAAAGATTCAATGCCATCGAACGCTTGGCCACGTTCGAGGCGTAGTCGCCGATGCGCTCGATGTCGGAAGCGATGCGCAGTGCGGCCAGGATCTCGCGCAGATCGCGGGCAAGCGGTCCGCGCAGGGCCAGCTTCATCGCATCGTGGCTGATCTGCAGTTCCAGCGCGTCGATCGCCTCGTCGTTGGCGATCACCCGCTCCGCTGCCTTGCCGTCGCGGCGTTCCACCACGTCCAGCGCGGCTTCCAGTTGCGCCGCGGCCATTTCGCCCATGCGCAGGATCTCCTCCAGCATGACCCGACGTTCTTCGTCGTGGCTCTTGACGATGTGATGGTGCGGATTGGTGTTCATGGCGGGCTCGGGAATATTCGGGTCTGGGGAGTGGTGTCGACGATCAAACCGGTCGTTCGCGATCTGTCGATGCCGTTCATGGCGGGTGGACGATCGACTCGGGGAAGCCCGGCCATCCGTGGTCGGGCGTTGCGCAGGCCGCGCGGGAATGCCGCGCAGGCCTGCCTCACCCGAAACGACCGGTGATGTAGTCTTCGGTCTGCTGCTTGGACGGCTTCGAGAAGATCTTCTCGGTCGAGTCGTGTTCGATCAGATCGCCCAGATACATGAAGGCGGTGTAATCCGAAACGCGCGCCGCCTGCTGCATGTTGTGGGTGACGATCGCGATCGTGTAGTCCTGCTTCAGTTCCTCGATCAACTGCTCGATGCGGCTGGTCGAGATCGGGTCCAGTGCCGAGGTCGGTTCATCGAGCAGCAGCACGTCCGGACGCAGCGCGACCGCGCGCGCGATGCACAGGCGCTGCTGCTGGCCGCCGGAGAGTCCAAGCGCGCTCTGGCCGAGCTTGTCCTTGACCTCGTCCCACAGCGCCGCCTGGCGCAACGCTTCCTCGACCCGTGCGGCCATGTCCGCCTTGTTCAGGCGTTCGTGATGACGGATGCCGTAGGCGACGTTCTCGAAGATCGTCATCGGGAACGGCACCGGCTTCTGGAACACCATGCCGACCTTGCTGCGCAGCCGGTTCATCGGATACTTCGGATCGAGGATGTTCTCGCCGTCCAGCAGCACTTCGCCGCGCGCTTCCAGCTTCGGATACAGCGCGTAGATCCGGTTGAAGATGCGCAACAGGGTCGATTTGCCGCAGCCCGAGGGGCCGATCAGCGCGGTCACGCGCTTCTCGGGGATGTCCAGATCGATCGACTTCAGCGCGTGGAACTTGTCGTAGTAGAAATCCAGACCGCGCGCGCGCAGTTTGACCGCAGCCGCGGTCGCGGCATCGCGATGGGCGGCGACGATGCCCAGATGCGGCTGGTGGGACGGGGTCGCGAAGGCGGGCGCGATCGGGGTCATATCCGCGGTCATGTCGGGGTTCCGGGCGAGGTCAGTCATGGGCGATCTTCTTGCGCAGCAGGATCGTGCGGGCGACGAGGCTGACCGCGAGCACGAACAGGGTGAGCACCAGAGCGCCGGCCCAGGCGATCTCGACCCAGTTGTCGTAGGGACTGGCCGCGTACTGGTTCATCACCAGCGGCACGCCGGCCATCGCACCGGTGATGTCGGTGCTGAAGAAGTTGTTGCCGAACGCGGTGAACAGCAGCGGCGCGGTTTCGCCGGAAATGCGCGCGAGCGCCAGCAGGACGCCGGTGACGATGCCGGGCATCGCCGAGCGGTACAGCACCTGCATGATCACCTTCCACTGCGGTACGCCCAGCGACAACGCGGCCTCACGCATCTGTCCCGGCACCAGCCGCAGCATTTCGTCGGTGGTGCGCACGACGACCGGCAGCACGATGAAGGCGAGGGCGAGGCCGCCGGCGACCGCGGAGAACTGGCCGCGGCTGATCTGCATCACGAAGATCGCGTACACGAACAGGCCGAGCACGATCGACGGTGCCGACAGCAGGATGTCGTTGACGAAGCGGACGGCGGTGCCGAGCTTGCGGCCGCGACCGTATTCCGCCAGCCAAGTGCCGGCGGCGATGCCCAACGGCGTGCCGAGCAGCAGACCCATGCCGCACATCAGGATGCTGCCGACGAAGGCATTGCGCAGCCCGCCGACTTCGAGGGGCGGCGGCTGATCCTGGGTGAACAGCGCGACATTCAGACCGGCGAACCCCTTGGCGAGCAGCGTCCACAGGATCCAGCCGAGGAACGCGAGACCGAAGAGCGCCGCTGCGCAGGCCAGCGCGATCGCGATCGCATTGACCAGCCGACGACGGCGATACAGCCCCTGCGAAGCGACCGAGGTTCCGGGCGTCGTCATTCCGATGTCCGCGTTCATCAGTTGCCCTCCTTGCGCGAGAGCTGCAGCAGCATCAGGCGGGCGAATGCCAGCACCACGAACGTGACCAGGAACAGCACGAAACCGAGCAGCAGCAGCGCGGCGCGATAGTCGGCGGTGGCTTCGCCGAAATCGTTGGCGATCAGCGCGGCGATGGTGGTGCTGGGTTCCAGCAGCGACTTGGTGAACGCGACGTTGTTGCCGATCACGAACGCCACCGCCATGGTTTCGCCCAGCGCGCGACCCAGACCCAGAAAAATGCCGCCGATCACCGCCGAACGGGTGTAGGGCAGCACGATGTCCCAGACCACTTCCCAGCGGGTGGATCCGAGCGCGTAGGCGGATTCCTTCAGACGGCCCGGCACGGTCTGGAACACATCGCGCATCACCGAACTGATGAAGGGAATGACCATGATCGCGAGCACCAGCCCCGACGTGAGCATGCCGGCGCCGATCGGCGGCCCCTGGAACAGGGCGCCGATCACCGGCAGCGGGCCGAGATGGTCGTTCATCCAGGGTATGAGATGGTCGCGCATCACCGGCATCAGCACGAAGAAGCCCCACATGCCGTAGATGATCGACGGGATGCCGGCGAGCAGTTCGATCGCGGTGCCGATCGGCGTGCGAAGCCACCGCGGCGCGACTTCGGTCAGGAAGAAGGCGATGCCGAAACTCACCGGAACCGCGATCAGCATCGCGATCAGCGCGGTGACGATGGTGCCGTAGATCGGCACCAGCGCGCCGTATTTGTTTTCGACCGGATTCCAGTCGGACGAGAAGAAGAACGTCGCGCCCTGCGTCTGCAGCACGCTGCGTCCGCCCCACAGCATCGACAGCGCGGCGCCCGCGAGCGAGAACAGCACGAAGATCGCGACCAGCGTGATCGCGGTCTTGAACAGACGCTCGTTGCGCGCGTCCTTGCGATCGCGACCGTCGATGGCGGGAAGAGTGGAGGAGGCTGCGGCGGTGCTCATCGCTGGATCGGATCCGGAAGATGTCGCATGGCATGGAACGTCGCGGTCGTGCCGCGGCGCATGCGTATCAGATGATTTTTCTGTTACCGCCGTATGACAGCGGCGGCATTGGTGCGTGTGACTTCCATGTGACGGTTTCGTGACGGCGGGTGCGGTCGCTTGACAAAAAGAGAACGGGCCCGTCGTGGGCCCGTTCTCGATGCGCGTCGGATCTCGACGATCCGATCAGTACGGCATGGTCTTCGACCAGTAGGCTTCAATCTGCTTCACCAGCGGATCCGGCAGCGGGACGTAGTCGAGCGACTTGGCGTCGGCGTCGCCGTTGGCGTAAACCCAGCGGAAGAATTCCTTCGCGGACTTGGCGCCGGCGGCGTTCTTCGGCTTCTTGTACATCAGGATGAAGTTGGTGGCGGCGATCGGCCAGGCGTCCTGACCCGGGGCGTTGGTCATCACCAGGTAGAAGTCCTTGGCCTTGGCCCAGTCGGCGCTCGCGGCGGCCGCCTGGAAGCTCGTGTCGCTCGGCTGCACGAAGTTGCCGGCGGCGTTCTTCATGCGCACGAAGGTCAGCTTGTTCTGCAGCGCGTAGGAGAACTCGACGTAACCGATGCCGCCCTTGAGCTGCTTGACGTAGGCGGCGACGCCTTCGTTGCCCTTGCCGCCGACGCCGGCCGGCCACTTCACCGAGTTGCCTTCGCCGACGCTGGTCTTCCACTCATTGCTGACCTTCGACAGATAATTGACGAAGTTGAAGGTCGTGCCCGAGCCATCGGAGCGACGAACCACCGTGATTTTCAGGGCCGGAAGCTCGACGCCACCATTGAGCGCGACGATGCGCGGATCGTTCCACATCGTGATCTTGCCAAGGAAGATGTCGGCCAGCAGCGGGCCGTCGAACTTCATCGCGCCGGCCTTCACGCCGGGGATGTTGACCACCGGCACCACGCCGCCGATCACCGACGGGAACTGGGCGAGGCCGGCCCTGGCCAGCTCTTCGGGCTTCTGCGGCGCATCGGACGAACCGAAGTCCACGGTGCCGGCCTTGATCTGGGCGATGCCGCCGCCCGAACCGATCGACTGGTAGTTCACCTTCACGCCCTTGGCCTTGGCGTATTCGGCCGACCACTTGGTCATGACCGGGAAGACGAAGGTCGCACCGGCGCCGGTGATGTCTTCGGCGTGGACATTGAACATGGCGCCACCGGCGAGGATCAACGCCACGGCCTGCAGTTTGAACGACTTGAACACGGAGGTGCTCCTGAATGGGATGCGAGCGGGGCCGGGCCCCGGTTGCGGCACATTGGAGCGAAGGCGGATGACAGCGATGTGTTGTCCGCATGACGGAAATATGACGAGGTCCGGCGCGTGCCCGCGGGTGCGATCCGCGAGCACCCGCCGCGGGTGGCGCCGACCGGTGGCGGCGCATCCCGGGGCTCGCGCTGTCACAATACCGTCATGTTCGGCACATCCCGCTGTCAGAATCGGGGCGCAGCCTAGCCCCCCGGTTCGCGAGCTTTCACGGGCTCCTGACGCACTCACTGTCGGACCGCGCCGCTCGTGGCCCGCATCGCATTCATCCACATCTCCGGGGTTCATCACCATGCGTCACACTCTCCTCGCGCTCGCCGTCGGCGCCGCACTCGCCGGCAGCAGCCTGTCCGCTTCCGCCCAGTCCAGGGATGCCGAAATCTCCGAACTCAAGGCGCAGATTTCCGCGCTGATGCAGCGGGTCGAGGAACTGGAGACGCGCACCGACGCGCAGTCCGACGTCAACGTCGACACCGCGCAGAAGCTCGATACCCTCAGCACGGGTTCGCCGAAGATCGAGACCAAGGGCGGCATCAAGGTCACCTCGGCCGACGGCAAGTTCGAGGCCCAGATCGGCGGTCGTGTCCACTTCGACACCTACGCCTTCGATCGCGACATCGCCGCGACCACCGGCACCACCGAATTCCGCCGTGCGCGCCTGACCCTGCAGGGCAAGGCGCTGGGCTGGGATTACAAGATGGAGCAGGATTTCGGCGCCGGCACCAACCTCGACGGTCTGCGCGATCTGTATATCGCCAAGAGCGCGCTGGGCGGCAAGTTCACCATCGGTCACTTCAAGCCGTATCGTTCGATGGAAGAGCTGACCAGTTCGAACGAAATCCTGATGATGGAACGTCCGTTCACCTCGGCCAGCGGTCTGTTCAACGCGCGCCAGTTCCAGCAGGGCGTGGGTTATCTGCGCGCCGGCGACAACTACACCGCCGGTCTGTCGGTGTTCAATCTGCGCAGCGCCGCGGGTGTCCGCAACGAGGGCGTCGGCGCCGCCGGTCGCTTCACCTGGGCGCCGATCAATCGCGAGACCAGCACGCTGCATCTCGGCGGCTGGTTCAGCATCGAGGACCTGAACAGCGGTTCGGCGACCACCACCGCCTCGGTCTCCTACGCCGGCCGCCGTGGTCCGTCGCAGACGATCGCGAGCGTCAATGGCGCCGCCGGCGACAAGATCACCGCCTATGCGGTGGAAGCGGCCGGTTCGTTCGGTCCGGCCTTTTTCCAAGGCGAATACGTGCAGTCGAAGTTCGAGCAGCCGTTCCGCGCCCCGGATCAGGACGTCACCAGCTGGTACCTGCAGGGCAGTTGGATGCTCAACGGCGGCCACAAGCCGTACAAGGGCGCGACCGGTGTGTTCGGTTCGCCGAAGGTCGGCGACAAGGGCCTGTGGGAACTCACCGCGCGCTATGACACGATCGAGAACGAGGACATCGCGAACCGCGAAGCCAGCAGTTGGCTGTTCGGCGTGAATTACTACGTCAATCCGAATCTGCGGTTCATGTTCAACTACACCCAGGGCGACAACGAAGTGACCGGCGACGAGACCGGCCAGTACGCGCTGCGGACCCAGTTCGCGTTCTGATCGCCCGCATCTTCTCTCTCCCCTCCGTTCTACTTTCGGGCCCCGGCGCAAGCCGGGGTTTTTTTTCTGCGGCGGATCGACTTCCGGTCCGCTGCTTTCTGGTCCGCGGATGCAGTCCCGGGTCGATGCCCGCTCTGCCGGGTTCTCGTTGGCGCCGTGTCTTTCAGCGCTCGCCGTCGGGCGTCTTGTCCTTGAACCGACAGACGTCGCGGATCGGACAACGCCAGCATTCGGGCCTGCGCGCCTTGCAGGTGTAACGGCCGTGCAGGATCAGCCAGTGATGCGCATCCTGCAGGAATTCGGCGGACACGCGCTTCAACAAAGTCTGTTCGACCGCGAGCACGGTCTTGCCCGGTGCGAGCCCGGTACGGTTCGAGACCCGGAAGATATGTGTGTCGACCGCCATCGTCGGTTCGCCGAATGCGGTGTTCAGCACCACGTTCGCGGTCTTGCGGCCGACGCCCGGCAGCGCCTCCAGGGCGGCGCGGTCGCGGGGCACTTCGCCGTCGTGTTCGGCGAGCAGCCGCTCGCACAGCGCGATCACGTTCGCGGCCTTGGTGTTGAACAGACCGATGGTCGCGATGTACGGCTTGAGGCCTTCGACGCCCAGTGCGGCGATCGCCCGAGGCGTGTTCGCGACCGGATACAGGCGCCGCGTGGCCTTGTTCACGCCGACATCGGTCGCCTGCGCCGACAGCACCACCGCGACCAGCAGTTCGAACGGGGTCGAATACGCCAGTTCGGTGGTCGGATGCGGGTTGAGTTCGCGCAGTCGCTCGAACATCGTGTGGATGTCGGCGGCCGGCATGCCGCCGCGCGGCGCGCGTCCGGTGGTTTTCCGCTTCGCCATCGTCATTCCGGTGGTTTCGCCGCGACTTTGGCCTTGGCGCGGGCGAGGGCGGCCGCCGCCGCCGGCGGCAACGACGGGCGCGCAGGCGTTCCCGCAGCCGCGGCAGGGGGCGTGGTCGCCGCACGTTTGCGCGCGCGCGCTTCGGCGCGTTCGACCAGTCGCGTCTCGCGGGCCCGGAAGCGTTCGCGCGCGGCGAGCGCGCGCAGACGGGCATCGCGCGCGGCGAGCGTGCGTGCGATGGCGTCCGCGCAATGTGCGCATGGCGATGACGGCGGTGCGAATTCGAGCAGGCCCAGCGCAATCGCGCGATCGATATCATCGCGCGCCACCGCATCGAACAGAGGTGCGTACGCGCGATTCCGGCAAACGGTGCAATCGCTGGTCATGTCGGCGTTGCCTCCCGGACGGACGTTGCGGTGTCGCGCCCTGCTGTATCGTTCGGCTGCCCGGTGTCCGGCGAAGTGTCGCAAATGGGGAGCCGCTCGGCTTCGGATGGCATCATCCGCAGTTGACGCGCCCGCTGTCTGGCTTCATGGGCCTGCGCGGCGCGTGCAGTGCTGGCGTACAGACGCGCCAGATTGTCGTGGATGGTGGCGATCTGCGCGTTCTGCGGCGTGCAGACGCGTTCCAGGATCGCGATCGCACGCAGATATCCCTGTTCGGCGGCGGGATTATGTCCTTGCAGTTGCTGGATCGCCGCGCGATTGACGAGGGGAACGATCAGCTTGGGATGATCGTTGCCGTAGGCGCGTTCAAGTACCGCCACAGCTTCCTCATACAGCGGCAAGGCTTCCGCAAGGCGTCGCTGCGCGACGCGCAGAGCCGCCTGATTCGAGAGGGTCACGGCGAGATCCGGATGTGACTTGCCCAGGGTGCGCGCGCGGATCTCGATCGCGCGCGCGTACGCGATACCGGCCTCATCCAGTTTCTGCACCCGCTTCAGGTGCAGGCCCAGGTTGTTCCATCCGTTGGCGACGGTGGGGTGATCGGGTCCGTAGTTCGACTCCCAGATGACGATCGCCCGCCGCAACAGCGTTTCGGTGTCGCCGAACCGCGCACTGCGGCGATGCAGGGATGCCAGATTGTTCAGCACCGTGGCCATTGATGGATGATCGGCACCCACCACGCGTTCGGTGATGTCGATCGCCTGCGCGTATCGCGCTTCGGCCTCTTCGTCGCGCCCCTGTCGCGCGTACAGCAAACCGAGGTTGCACAGGGTGGTGGCGTGCCGCATGTCGTCGCTTTCCGCCGCTTCTTCCTGGATCGCGATCGCACGCAGGAACAGCGGTTCCGCCAATCCGAAGCGCCCCATCGCGTTGTGTACGGCGCCCAGGTGCGTGAGGCTTTCCGCGATGTCGGGGTGCCTTGCCGGCAGGGACTTCTCGCGCAGCGCCAATGCGCGTTCGTGCATGGATTGCGCTTCGGCGAAACGGCTTTTCGCGAGGTAGAGCAGTCCCAGCGCATGGAGCGTCTTCGCGGCGTCGAGAGGTTCCCCGTCGAGTTCGGCGCGCATCCCGCCGAGCGCCCGCTCCGCAAGTTCGATGCCCGCGTCGTAGCGTCCGGACGCGTAGTGCGACAGCATGTCACTGTGCAGCGCCGACAAACGATCATCGTCGCCCGGGGCGGCCGCGTTCGCGGAATGCGCGATCACTGACAGCGCAAGGGCCAGCCCGAACGCGAAGCCGAGGTGCCGGGCGCGCAAGCCCGGCGGCATGGACACGGTCATCGCCCGGTGAACGCCGGCTTGCGCCGTTCCAGGAAGGCCTTCGTGCCTTCGCGCATGTCCGCGGTGGAGAAGATCAGTCCGAACTGCGCGCTTTCGTATTCCAGACCTTCCTCCAGGCCGCATTCGCCACCGACATTCACGCAGTCGAGCGTGCCGCGCAGGGCCAGCGGTGCGGATGCAGCGAGCTGTTCGGCGACCTTCATGGTTTCGGTTTCCAGATCCGCCGCCGGGATCACCCGGTTGACGATCCCCAACTGCAGCGCGCGGGCGGCATCGATCGGCGTGCCGAGCATGCACAGCTCCAGGGTGGCGGCGCGGCCGGCGAGCCGCAGCAGTCGCTGGGTGCCGCCGAAGCCCGGAATGAGACCGAGATTGATTTCGGGCTGACCGACCTTCGCGGTGTCGGCGGCGAAACGCAGGTGGCAGCACATGGCCAGTTCCAGGCCGCCGCCGAGGGCGAAGCCGTTGACCATCGCGATCACCGGCTTGGGCATGGTTTCGATCCGCCGCATCATCCGGGTGCCGCGCAGCGAGAAATCGCGGCCTTCGACCGGGCTCAATCCGCTCATTTCGGCGATGTCGGCGCCGGCGACGAAGGCCTTCGGGCCGCTGCCGGTCAGCACCACCACCCGGACGGCGGGATCGGCCGCGGCCGCATCGAACGCCGCATGCAGGGCGTCGAGCGTGGCGGAATCGAGCGCGTTGAGGCGCTCGGGGCGGTCGATGGCGATCCGGCGCACGACGCCATGGCCGGCGACGGGCCGGTCTTCGATCAGCAGGGGGGCGGCAGGCGGGGCGATGTCCTGGGTCATGTGCGGGATTCGTGATGTGGGGAATGGACGGGCGGGGTGCGTCGATCCGGATCGGGAACTTGTGCGTGCCCGAGGCGGTCCGAGGGACGCCCTCAGTGGCGGTTAAGTGCTGCGAACAGTATCCTAGCCTGTCGTTTGTGGAGTCCACAGCGGGGCGGCCCGGGCCGCCCCATTCCATGCCGGGCCCCGGCACGTTCCCTCTCTGGAGAGTTACTGAATGAAGTTGCGTTTGCTCGCCGCCGCGACCCTGGCGGCCCTGGCCCTGACCGCGGGCGTCGCCTCGGCGCAGGACACCACGTCCGAGAAGGGCAAGGTCAGCTATGCCCTCGGCTACCGCGCCGGCCTCGAAATCGCCAACGTCCTCGCCAGTGGCGAGCAGCTCGACATGGCCACCGTGATGAAGGCGTTCCAGGACGCCACCGGTCGCAAGGACCCGGCCGTTCCCGGTGAGCAGCTCGGCGCCGCGCTCCAGGGGCTGGAAGGTCGCATCGCCGCCAAGGCCAAGGCGCAGCTCGAGAAGCGCTCGGCCGAGAACAAGACCAAGGGCGAAGCCTTCCTTGCGCAGAACCGCGGCAAGTCGGGCGTCAAGGTGCAGCCCAGCGGCGTCCAGTACCGCGTGATCGAGCCGGGCAACGGCGCGAAGCCCACCCAGGAAAACCAGATCACGGTCGAATTCCGCACCACGTTGCCGGATGGCACCGAGATCGAGAACACCAACAAGGCGATCAACGGCCAGGCACCGGGCCCGGTCACCATCCGCCTGAGCGAGATCCCGCTGTCGGGTCTGCGCGAAGCGCTGCAGATGATGCCCAACGGCGCGCGCTGGGAAGTGGTGCTGCCGGCCAGCGCCGCGCATGGCACGTCGATCGAACGCGCCGGCCCGATGGCCAACCAGGTGCTGATCTTCGACATCAAGCTGCTCAGCGTCGGCCCGGTGCTGCCTCCGCCGCAGCGGCCGGCCGGTGCGCAGCAGCCGCGCAACTGAGCCGGCGGCGACATCGAGCGCTTCCCGTCACGCCGGCCTTCGTGCCGGCGTGATGCTTTCGGTACCGACCCCACGATGAGTATTCCTCCCCGCGCCGTTCTCACGCCCTGCATCGGCGTCTGCACGCTCGATCCCTCGGGCCATTGCGACGGCTGTTTCCGCACCGGCGACGAGATCGCCCGCTGGTTGTCGATGTCCGACGCCGAGCGTCGTCATCTGATGGACGATGTCCTGCCGGCGCGCGAGGCGCGCGGCGCTGCCGCTGCCGGATCCTGCGCATGAGTCCTTCGCCGCTGCCGCCGAAGTTCGCCGCCGCGCTGCATCCACTGGGGGCGTCGCCGGCGCGTTCGCCGTGGAATCTCGACGAACTGGCGGACCTGATCGGCGACGCGCCTGCGGTCGAAGCTGCGGTGCTGGTCGGTCTCGTGCCGCGCGAGAGTGGCCTCCAGGTGCTGCTCACGCGGCGGACCGACAGCCTGCGCCATCACGCCGGTCAGGTGAGTTTCCCCGGCGGCCGCATCGAACACGACGATCCGGATGCCGTTGCCGCGGCGCTGCGCGAAGCGGAAGAAGAGATCGGCCTCGCCGCCGCGCTGGCAGCGCCGCTCGGCTTTCTCGATCCGCTGATCACGATCACCGGCTTCCGCGTGCTGCCGGTGGTGGCCCGGATCGATCCCGGATTCGTGCCGGCGCCGGACCCGAACGAAGTCGCCGAAGTGTTCGAGGTCGATCTGGATTTCCTGATGCATCCGGACAATCTCGAACGCATCGGCATGGATTACCGCGGGCGCGTGCGCCACGTGCTGCAGTTCCGCCGACCGCCGCAGGCGCCGGAGCAGCGGATCTGGGGCGTGACCGCGTCGATTCTCTACAACCTGCGAGAACGACTCGCGCGGGCGGGGGACGCATGAGCGACGCCACCTGGACACTGACCACGCTGATCGATGCCGAAACCCTGGCCCGGCATCTGCGCGACGACGATCTGCGGATCTTCGATTGCCGGTTCGCTCTGAACGACACCGCCGCCGGCGAGACCGCATGGCGACAGGCGCATGTGCCCGGTGCGCAGTACGCGCATCTCGATCGCGATCTCTCCGGCCCGCATGCACCGGGCGCCGGACGCCATCCGTGGCCGGATGCCGCCGCCTTCACCGCTTGGCTGGGGCGTTGCGGGGTCGCACCGGAGCATCGCGTCGTCGTTTACGACGCCGGCGACGGCGCGTTCGCGGCGCGGCTGTGGTGGCTGCTGCGCAGTCTCGGGCATCGCGAGGTCGCGGTACTGGATGGCGGTTTCGCCCGCTGGACCGCGCTCGGTCTGCCCGTGGATGCGGAACCACCCGCGTTTCCAACTGCGGTGTACGCCGCTGATTTCGACGCGGCTGGATGCGTGCACGCCGAAACCCTCCCGGCCCGGCTCGCCGCGGGCGACGTGCTGATCGATGCGCGTGCGCCGGAGCGCTTCCGTGGCGAGATCGAGCCCATCGATCGCATCGCCGGTCACGTGCCGGGTGCGACCAACCGACCGTATGCCGCGAATCTGCGCGACGGTCGCTTCCGGCCGGCGGAGGAGCTGGCCGCCGAATTCTCCGCTCTGCTCGACGGCCGCCCACCGGCGCGCGCTATCGCGATGTGCGGTTCCGGCGTCACCGCCTGCCATCATCTGCTGGCGATGGCGCATGCCGGACTCCCCGGCGCGCGGTTGTTCGCGGGCTCCTGGAGCGGCTGGATCGAAGACGCCGGGCGACCGGTCGCGACCGGCGAGACGTGAGGCACGACCATGCGCGATGACGTCGCCGAGACCGGAAGCCAGACGATCGCAGCGCCGACGACAGGCGCTCTGACGATCGAGCTCTGGCATCACCCGACCTGCAGCAATGCCCGCGGGGTGCTCCAACGGATCCGCGAGGCCGGGATCGAGCCGACGATCGTCGAGTATCTGAAAACGCCGCCGAACCGCGCGCGGCTGGCCGAGGTGATCACGGCCGCCGGGTTGTCGGTGCGCGAGGCGATCCGCGAGAAGGAAGTGATTTACGCCGAACTGCGACTGGGCGATGCCGGCATCGACGACGATGCGCTGCTCGACGCGATGGTCGCGCATCCGGTGCTGATCAA
>JAYRSY010000031.1:0-44471 GCA_041919915.1 Lysobacteraceae bacterium | reverse complement strand
GCATCCTCCTGGTCGACCTCGGCGAGCGCGAACTGACCGTACGGAACAAGTTGCGCGCGCGCCGGCAGGTCCTCAAAGCCATCATCGAATCCACCAGCAACGTGCCCAGCCCGGCGCAGATCGAGGAATTGGCCGACATCGAGACCGCGCTCGGCAGCGACATCGTCGCCGATCCGTTCTACCGCATGGTCGCGTCGACCTACGCGCAGCGCTCGTGGAACGAACTGTCCACGGGCGTCGCCGTGGAGGTCAAGCGCGGCGCGAGGGCCGCGGCGGAAGACGCCGATTTCGTCCACAAATACGGCCTGCTCGGCACCCAGCGGATGCCGGAGAATTTCCTGGAGACGCTGCGTCCGGGCGAGCGCGAGCTGGCCGGCATCTGCGGCCTGATGCAGCTCGACGGGCATACCGATCCCGGCCGCCGCGGTTTCGTGCAGAAGGTCAGCGCCGCCCAGGGCGAATATCGCGAACACCGCGCACTGTTCGACGCCGCCTTCACGCACATCAGCGCCAAGTACGACGTCGCGCTCGGCACGCAGGTCATCGCCAAGCTGATCGACAAGGACATCTACGGCTGCATCCGGCCGGGTGGCGATCCGCGCAAGCGCGGCGGGACGAGCACCGAAACCCTGCCGGCGCCGGCGACCCGCGTCAGCGTCATCAGCGGCCGCAATATCGCCGCGGTGGTGCGCAAGCTCGCGGCCGACGGCGTCAGCGCCAACGACCCGTGGCTGTCCAGCCGCATCGAGAACACCTACGAGATGCAGAGCGGGGCGGTCAACGGCGCGCCGCCGTCGTCGCTGGAGATTTCGCTGCCGGACCTGGAGGAAGCGGTCGATGTCGAGATCGTGCGCGAGAACCTCGATGCCGCGCAGGCGATCTACTTCGCCTACCAGCTGGAAGAAGCGCGGATGCCGCAGGTCGTGGAACGGATCGTCGATCTGTTCCGCTCCGGCCTGCTGCCGCTGAGCTACGGCAAGACCGGCGACTATCTGTACAGCTACTACAAGAAGGGCTCCGAGCGCATCACCGAAGGCGAGCGTCGCGATCTCTACATGCGCGCCTTCGGCGCTCCGGGCGGCGACCCGAGCATCAGTCAGCCGAACCGCGAATTCAGCGAACTGTGGCTGCGCTTCGTGTCGGGCGTGTCCTCGTTCGGCCGCCAGCTCAACGTCGATCGCATGTTCCGCAGCAACGTGCCGCTGGCCGTGTCGCAGGAACAGGTGCGCAAGGCCGCCCGCGACCTCGCCGCCAGTCTGTCGCGCAACTGCTACGGCATCGCCTACCAGTTCTCGAAGGAGCTGAAGACGCTGATCATCGAATATCGCGATCTGCTCAGCGACGCCGAAATCCGCGGCGCGTTCGGCGCCCGCGACATGTGGCAGGTGATCGACCAGGTCAACGCCAACTATCTCGGCGGCGCGCGCAACAGCCACCGCTTCCGCACCCAGGCCCGCGCCGGCGCGGTGATCATCGCCTGGCTCAGCCGCAACCATCAGCGCCTGACCAGCCGTTTCGACGAAGTGATCGAGATCAGCGCCCTGACCAATCCGCATCTGCGCGGCAGCGACAAGCCGATGGAGAACCCGACCGACTGGGATCTGCTGCAGGCCTGCGAACAGTGGCTCGCGGTGGGCGGCGTGCAGGACTCGCGGGTCGAGGAATACGCGCAGCCCGTCGAGTCGCCGACGATCACCAGCAAGCCGATCGAGATGCCGCAGATCGCGCGCGACGTCCTCGATTCGGCCGGCATCAGCCTGCCCGGTTTCTGACCGGGCAGGGCACGTCCACGTCCACGGAGAACGAACATGTCCACCCACGGCACACGCGCGAAACCGATGAAGCATCTGGTGGAGCGCTCGCTGCACTCCGCGGCGCAGGCGCTCGGCACCCGCGATCCGATCCCCTACATCGGCGATCTGATCGAACGCACCTTCTACCTGCCCGACGACGACGTCTCCTACGCCCGCAATGCGCTGACCCCGGGCGCGGTGCCGTACGAGCCGTCGTTCTCGGAAGCGGAACCGAATCTGCTGCGGTTCACCATCGAACCCCTCGGCCCCGGCGCTTCGCCGGTGTCGCGGCGCGACGAGGCCACGCGCGAGATGCGCCGCCTGATCCAGCCGGTGTTCGGCCGCGACGCGCTGCGCTGGTTCGACACGCGCAGCGAGGAGTGGCGCGGCTTCGGCGGCCTGAGCTGGATGAACTTCGGTGCCTGGTTCGGCAGCGCGTTCGACGAGGACGGCCTGTACGCCGCGAAGATCTACTACGAGCTGCTGCCGTCGCAGATCGACGCGCTGCCGCCGGATCTCGCGTTGCTCACGCGCCGGGTGATGACCGAGATGCCGACCCTGATGCCGATCTTCACCTCGATCGGCTGCAAGCGCGACACCGGCAGCCAGCGGGTGACGTTCCTGCATCGCGGACCGCTGGCGATCGCCGCGCTCGGACCGCTGATGAACCGGTTGGGCATCGGCCATCAACTGCCGAGCCTGATGCGGATCGTCGGCGTCGCCCTCGGCGGACGCTTCGAACTGCCGCCCGGTGCGGTGCTGATCGGCCTGCGCGAGGCGCCCGACGGCGTCGAGCTGAAGCTCGAGATCCTGCTCGCGG
This sequence comes from Lysobacteraceae bacterium, assembly GCA_041919915.1. GTDB lineage: Bacteria > Pseudomonadota > Gammaproteobacteria > Xanthomonadales > Xanthomonadaceae > Lysobacter_I. The sequence continues at coordinate 41,858 of JAYRSY010000031.1, read as the reverse complement.
CGATTCCCGATCTGCCGGCGCGGTTCCTCGATCTGATCAAGCTCGGTCTTGCGGAACGTCCGCGCCAGTTGATCGCGCTCAGTCGCTGGCTCGATGCGTTCGGCGTCGACGACGCCAGGGAGCAGGGCCATTTCTCGGTGCTCAGCATCCGGGTCACGCCCAACACCCAGGCGCGCATCAGTCTGTACGTGCGACCGATCGAGTTCGAGATGCGCGAGGCGATCGAGGAAGCGCAGCAGGGTCTGCAATGACGTCGTACCGCGATTGATCGTCGCGGGCCGGTCCGGACGGGACCGGTCCGACGACCGCAGGGCACGTCCATCCAGGGCGTGCTCCGCGCAGCCCAGTTTCCACCGGCCGCGTCACCTGCGCGGCCTCCGACCCGGAGCGACCGGACATGCCCGCCATCTTCCCCCCGAGAATGCAGCCCGCGGCCCGTGCCGCCGCCGCGCCCACGGCGAGTCGCGAGACGCTCGACATCGCCCGCCAGCAGGTGCGCCGCCTGCTGGAGAACAGCGATGCGTTCAATCAGCTGACGCCGGAAAAGCGCGAAGCGCTGGCCAAGGGCATGGTGCAGATCGCGACCTATCTGGCCGAACCCGACGGCGTGCGTCTCAAGGCGTCACAGCAGAGCCCGCAGGTGCAGGCGCTGGCCGGCGAGAGTTATTCGAGGAAGTCCCAGGCCGGCAGCAACGTCGATCAGGAAGGCAAGTTCACCGCCCAGGGCGCGCGCGAGGGCGCCGCGGTCGCCGGCGCGCTGCTCGAAGCGGTGAATTTCCCCGATTTCTGCGCGGGACTCATCAACGGCGTGTTCCATTCGATCGTGCAGAGCTCGATCGAACAGATGGAGGCCTACGCCAAGCTGGTCGCGGACGTGTCGAAAAGCCTCAACCAGTTCCGCGACGACAACACGACCCAGAATCAGGGCCGGGATCATCTGGTCGAGCAGTTCCCGGACGTGTTCCAGCTGAGCATGGACACCGGCGAATTCTCCTTCGGCGACGAACAGGCCGCGCCGGGACCGCGGGTGACGCTGCGCGAAGGCGTCGACGAGAAGTCCGCGGTCGCGCGCATCAACCAGTCGCTGCCGCTGGACAAGCCCGTCGAGCGGCTGGACGACGAACTGGTCGAGGCGCTGCTGGTGCCCGCCGCGCGCACCCAGCTCGCCAGCAGCCGGCAGCAATTGCTGGCGACGATGGTGATGCTGGGCATCAACCGGATCGTGGTCACCGACGGCAAGATCTCGGCCAAGGTCATGTACGACTTCCAGGCCCGCGACAACATGCAGTTCCGGCGCAGCGCGCAGAAGTTCGATTACGGCGACCAGTACGCGACCACGTCCTCCGGCGACTACGAGAGCAGCAGCGAGGGCGGCGAGCGCAGCAGTTCGTACAGCAAGGACGCCGGCTATCAGAGCGCCAATCGCGATGCCAGCTACTACTCCAAGGGCACCTACAAGACCACCGCGCAGCCGGTGCTGAAGATGGCGTCTGCCTCGCAGACCTCGGTCGACGCCAGTCTCACCACCAAGGCCAGCCTCGCCGGGACCATGGAGGTGAACTTCAAGAGCGACTATCTGCCGCTGGAGAAGCTGGCGAATCCCGAATCGATCGCCGCGATCCAGATGAACGCGCAGCCCGGCATGGTCAAGACCCTGGCGTCGCGTCCGGCGGCGCCCGCCGCCGGCAGCCAGACCCCGCCCGCCGCGCCCGCGGCCTGAGTTTCCGACGGAGTCCGCCATGTCCGCCCAATCCGCCAGCACATCGCATCCGCGCACCGAGCCGGCCTGGCTGGACGACGAGACCCTGCGCGCGGTGCGTCCGCAGGTGCGGCAACTGCTCGAATCCTCCGCCGGTTTCCGTTCGCTCACGCCCGCGCAGCAGCAGGACATCGCCCGCACCATGGTGCGCGTCGCCTCGTACATGACCAATCCCGACGGTCTGGCGAAACAGGAACTCACGCCCGGCCGCGGCGTGCTCGCCAAGGAACAGGGCCTCGGCGGCGCGCCCGCGCAGGCGCTGGCCGGCGCGGTCGATCAGGCCAAGAACAAGGCGTCCGAGAAGGTCGGCACCTTCGCCGGCAGCGACTTCGAGGCCGGATCGGTGAAGCAGGGCGCGACCAACTTCAAGAATTTCGTGGGATCGGTCGATTTCCCGAAATTCGTCGGTGATCTGATCCAGAACGTGTTCCAGGCGATCGTCGACGCCTCGATCCAGCAGATGGAGGCCTACGCGGAACTGCTCAAGGCGGTGGCGCAGACGGTCGACCAGTTCGCGGCCGACAACATCACCATGAACAACGCGCGCGACTGGATGTCGCAGCGCTTCGGCGCCGATCTGGACATCGGCAACGACGGCGAGAACGGCGCGCCGCAGCTGCGGGTGAAATCCGAGGACGATCCCGCCGCGGTGCTCGGACGCATCAGCCAGGAACTGCAGCTCGCCCAGCCGGTCAGCGATCTGTCCGATGCGGAGCAGGAGTCGCGACTGGTGATGGCCGCGCGCCTGCAGATGGCGCGCAGCCGCCAGCAGATGCTGGCCTCGATGGTGATGCTGGGCATCAACCGGATCGTGGTCACCGATGGTCTGATCAACGCCAAGGTCGTGTTCAACTTCCGCGCCAGCGACGACGCCAAGCGCGAGGCGCGCGCCTCGCTGTACGACCGCGACACCAGCTACAACAAGAACACCACCGTGGCCGGCGCGCATTTCGGCTGGGGCGGCGCGGCCAGCGCCAACACCAACGTGCAGACCCACATGACGACGGTGTCCTCGTCGGTCGACGAAACCTCGAATTCCAGCCAGGAGATGAAGGCGAAGCTCACCGGTGAAGTGCGGGTCAACTTCAAGTCCGACTACTTCCCGATGGACAAGCTCGCTTCGCCGGGCATGATCGCCAGCATCCAGGGCAACGCCACGCCGTTCGATCCGAACGTGAAGCCCAACCAGGCGGGCAGCGCCGCCCCGGCCACGGCCTGAGGCCCGGTCATGCTGCGCCTGGCGCCGCCGCCACCGCCGGTCCGCATCGAACGCCGGCACCCCTACGCCGATCTGCTCGGTGCGGTCGCGCTCGCGCTGTCCGCGCTCGACGCGCACGAGACCGCGTACGCGCAGGCGCTGGCCGGGATCGATTTCGATCTGCCCGAAGGCGCGCCCAGCGCCGCCGACCGCGTCCAGCTCGATGCCGCCGCTCCGCTGTATTTCGCCAGCGAACTGGAACACGCGGGCCTGCTGCCGACCGCGGATCTGATCGCGGGACTGTTCGTCAGCGGTGCGATCACCCAGCCGCTCGGTCCGGTCGCGAAGCTGCTGCACGAGTACTGGCGCGGTCGTCGCGAGCGGCTGAGTGCGGAAGAACGCGGCGCGGTCTTCGCCCGGGTGATCGAGACGCCGTATTTCGAGCGTCTGATGCGCAATCTGTGCGAGGCGATCGTCGCCCACGCCGATCCCGCCCCGGGCAGGGTCGCCGGCCTGCGCGAACAGGTCGCGCTCGCTACCCATGCGCAGAGCCTCGGCGCCTTCCTCGCCCAGCGCGTCGATCCGATGGCCGCGATCGCCGCGCGCGACATCGTCGAGACGCTCAACACCGCGCTGGTCTTCCTGCGCGATCGCGCGCTGCAGACGGCGTTCGCGGTGCGCGATCTGTGGCAGCTGGTGGCGATCGTCGGCGCGCAGAACGGCATTCCCGCGGGGGCGACGCAGCAGCACGTCGATCGCGGTCGCAGCGGCCAGACCGTGTTGCTGTGGCTGGCGAAGCACCATGCCGAATCCGCGATCCGGCTGGATCCCGCGGTGCCCGGCGACATCGATGTGCTGGTCGCGGCGCAACGCTGGCTGGCATCGCCACCGTCGCAGGCGGGTTCGACCGGGGCGCTGCCCGCGCAACCGCAGCCGGCTCTGCCGATGGTGGCCTGAGCATGGTCGCCGCGGCCGCTCCGCGTCCTCCCGCGAAGCACGGCGCGACGGCCGGACACGTGCCGCCGCCGTGGATCCGCCTCGCCGTGCGCGATGTGCTCGAACGCGCGCCGCACTACGGCACGCTGTCGGCGGACGACCGCCAGTCGCTGGCGCAGGCGATGGTGCGGGTGTCGACGCTCGCCGCCGAACTCATCGCCGAGGAGGGCCAGGCCGCGGGCGAGATCGAGCGCCGCGCGCCGTCGCGCCCGGCGCCGCCGCTGTCGAGCGCGCAGGCGGCGCAGCCGGAATTCGGCACCGCCGCCGACCGCATCGCCGGGATCACGAAGAACGTGCTGACCGCGGTGTCGTTCCCGCGCTTCGTCACCGATCTCATCAACGGCGTGTTCAAGGCGATGGTCGACGCCAACCAGCAGCAGATGAACCAGTATCTGCAGCTGTTGAACGCGGTGTCGGCCTCCGCCGAAGGCTTCGAGCGCGCGCAGTTCGGGCTCGCCCACGTGCGCCAGTGGGTCGCGGATCACTTTCCGGAATCGATCGAATACGACGCGCCCGATCCCGAGGACATGCCGAAGCCCGGCGAGAAAATGGATCCGGACGAATTGGCCGACCTCGAAGAGGAACTGGCGAACATCAAACTGCGCCTGCGTCCCGGCGCGTCGATGCCCGGTGTGGCCGAGATCCGCGCGACCCTCGGCATGTCCGAGGACGAGCCGATCGACGCGTCGAATCCGGAACAACTGGTGCCGTTCGCGCGCCGGCAGCTCGCCCGCCAGCGTCAGCAGCAGCTGGCGACGATGGTGATGCTGGGCATGCAGCGGATCGTGATCGACAGCGGCAAGATCAATGCCTCGATGCGGTTCCATATCGACACCCGCAGCGCCGCCAGCGAGGACAAGGGCAGCGAGTTCGGCATGAAGAACCGGGTCAAGGCCGGCGGCAGTTTCGGTGTGGGCCCGTGGGGCGCCAGCGCGGAGGTCGAGAACACCATCAGCTACGTGTCCACGCAGCGCAGTCAGAACACCGAGGAAATCAACACCGATCTGGAACTGAATTCCTCGGTCGAACTGAATTTCCACACCGACTACCTGCCGTTGAACCAGATGGCGGCGCAGGCCCAGGCCGACCGCATCCGCAACAACACGCTCAATCCCTCCGCCGACTTCGCCGACCCCACCGCCGCGCGTACCGCCCGGTTGCAGGCGCAACAGACCGCGGAGCAGCAGCGTCGCGCGGGCATCGACAAGGCGGTGGCCGAGGCTGCGAAACCGCTGCCGCCGGCTCCCGCACCCGCGCCCGCGCCCGCGCCGGCACCCGCCGCGCCCGCACAACGCCCCGCGACGCAGGCGCCCGCGAACGCCCCGGCCAACGCCCCGGCCAACGCACCCGCGAATGCACCGGCCAACGCCCCGGCCAACCCGAATGCCGCGGCGAGAACGACGACCAACCCGCCGGGTCCGCAGACGTCGGCGAACGCTCCGGCCGCGAATGCCAATACCAGCGCCTCCGCGAACGCCTCCAACACCACGGCCGGTGCCGGCGGTGGCGTCGGGGCCACCGTCGGCGCGCAGGTCGGTGCGACGGCCGGCGGCGCGGCCGGAACGGCGGTCGGCACGGCCATCGGCGGCATGATCGGCGGCGCCGCGGGTGGCGCGCCCGCCGCCATCGCGGGCCCCGTCGGCGGTGCCATCGGGGGCGCCGTCGGTTCCGCGGTCGGCAGCGCCGTGGGCGGTGCGGTCGGCGGCGCGGTGGAATCGGCGGTCGGCGATCTGCTCAAGTCGAAATGACCCCGGCGCTGGCGCCGGCCCGCCCGCCCCGGCCAGAATAGGCCGATGACCACCCTCGACCCCGCATCCCCCGCGCCGATCCTCGATTGCGTCGAACGCACGACCGGCCCCGACCCCGCCTGGACCATCCTCTGGCTGCACGGCCTCGGCGCCGACGGCAATGATTTCGCGCCGATCGTCCCCGATCTCGTGCGCCCGGACTGGCCGGCGCTGCGCTTCGTGTTCCCGCACGCGCCGGTGCGCCCGGTCACCTGCAACGGCGGCATGCGCATGCGCGCCTGGTACGACATCGTCGACCTCAGCGCCGACAACCTGACCCATCGCGCCGACGAAGCCGGGGTCGCCGAATCGGTCCGTCTGGTCGAAGCGCTGATCGCACGCGAGGCCGAGCGCGGCACGCCGCCGGAACGCCTGATCCTCGCCGGCTTCTCGCAGGGCGGCGCCGTGACCCTGGCCACCGGCCTGCGTCGCGCCGTCCCGCTCGCCGGTCTGGTCGCGCTCTCCACCTACGTGCCGGCGATGCACAAGGCCGCCGACGCGCTGTGTCCGGGTGCCGAACGCCAGCCGCTGTTCATCGCACACGGTCTGTTCGACCCGGTCGTGCCCTGCGTCGCCGGCGAACAGGGTGCCGCGCTGATGCAGCGCCTGGGCTTCGCGGTGACCTGGAAGCGTTATCCGATGGCGCATCAGGTCTGCGGTCCCGAGATCCGCGATCTCGGCGACTGGCTGCAGGCGCGGTTCCAGGCTGTCTGATCCAACGGGTCCGCAGCGGGTGACCCCGACAGAATCCGGCGCTAAGATCGGGCCATGGGATATGGCCGCACAATGACGTGAAAGTCCTCATCGCCGACGACGAACCGATGGCCCGCGAGCGCCTCCGGGCACTCCTCGCCGAACACGCCGATCTTCGGCTCGTGGCGGAAGCCGCCGATGGCGATACCGCGCTCGACGCCTGCGCCGAACACGCGCCCGACATCGTGCTGCTCGACATCGCGATGCCGGGAGTCGACGGCCTTGAAGCCGCGCGCCGGCTCGCCACGAGCGAACCGCGTCCCGCGGTGGTGTTCTGCACCGCCTACGACGATCACGCACTGTCGGCCTTCGACGCTGCCGCAGTCGATTATCTGGTCAAGCCGGTCCGTCGCGAACGTCTCGCCGCCGCCCTCGATCGCGCCCGCACCTTCGTCGCCGGCCGCGGCCCGCGCAACGACGACGAGTACTTCGGCCAACCGCCTTCCGAACCCGGCAAGAAACGCGCCCACCTCTGCGCCCGCCTGCGCGGCAGCCTGCGCCTGATCGCGATCGAGGACATCCGCTACCTGCATGCCGAAGAAAAATACGTCGTCGTGCACCACGCCCGCGGCGAGGACCTGATCGAGGAATCGCTCAAGTCGCTGGAAACCGAATTCGCCGACCGCTTCGTCCGCATCCACCGCAACTGCCTCGTCGCCCGCGACGAACTGGTCGAACTGCGCCGCGCCACCGACGGCCGCATCGAGGCCGTGCTCCGCCATGGCGACAAACCGCTGGAAGTCAGTCGCCGCTGCGTGCCGCATCTGAGGGACATGGTGAAGCATCTGTAGGGTGGTGGTGAGCGCAGCGAACCCCACCCTGCGCCTGCTTCGGATGAGGGGTGCGGTTGCCATGCGATAATCGCGGCATGAAGACCCTCCGCATCGCCACCCGCAAGAGCCCGCTGGCGCTCTGGCAGACCGAGCATGTCGCCGACCGGCTGCGTGCGCTGCATTCCGATCTCGATGTCGTGCTGGTGCCGATGTCCACCCGCGGCGACGAGGTGCTGGACCGCTCGCTGGCCGCGGTCGGCGGCAAGGGCCTCTTCCTCAAGGAACTCGAACTGGCGATGCTGCGCGGCGACGCCGATTGCGCGGTGCATTCGCTGAAAGACGTGCCGATGGATCTCGACGGCCCGTTCGCGTTGCCGGCGATCCTGGAACGCGCGGACCACGCCGACGCCTTCGTCAGCAATCGATACGACGGCATCGCCGCATTGCCACCCGGCGCGCGGGTCGGCAGTTCCTCGCTGCGGCGTCAGGCGCAATTGCGCGCGCTGCGCCCGGATCTGGATCTGGCCGATCTGCGCGGCAACGTCAACACGCGGCTGGCGAAACTCGATGCCGGCGAGTACGACGCCATCCTGCTGGCCTGCGCCGGTCTGCAGCGACTGAGCTTCGACGCCCGCATCCGCGCGCGCCTCGACGCCCCCGAATGGCTGCCCGCACCCGCACAGGGCGCGATCGCGATCGAATGTCGCGACGACGATGCCGCGACCCGCACTCTGTTCGCCGCCCTGAATCACGCGACGACGCGGCGTTGCGTCGAGGCCGAGCGCGCGATGAACCGCGCGCTGCACGGCAGCTGCCAGGTGCCGGTGGCGGCGTTCGCGCGTGAAGTCGCTGGTGGCCTGCATCTCACCGGCCTCGTCGGTTCGGTCGCCGACGGCCGCGCGGTGCGCAGCGAAGCCACCGGTGCAGACCCCGACGCGCTCGGTCGACAGGTCGCGCAGCAATTGCTGGATCTCGGTGCGGGCGAGTTCATCGCGGGGCATTGATCCGCGCCACGGCTGCTTTTGTAGGAGCGCCGGAAGGCGCGAAACCCGCACCGCATCCGATGCGACATCGCATGCCATCCGATACGCCACCCATACGGTTTCATGATGACGGGCTTTGCGTCATCGGAAACGCGACCGGCCTCGCGCCTCCCGGCGCTCCCACACAAGCGCAGGCGTGGGCCGCTCAGTCGTACGGCGATGCACTCGGCCGACAGGTCGCGCAGCAGTTGCTGGATCTCGGTGCGGGCGAGTTCATCGCGGGGCATTGATCCGCTCGACGGTGGCTCTTGTGGGAGCGCCGGAAGGCGCGAAGCCCGCACCGCATCCGATGCGACATCGCACGCCATCCGACACGCCACCCATACGGTTTCATGATGACGGGCTTTGCGTCATCGGAAACGCGACCGGCCTCGCGCCTTCCGGCGCTCCTACAAAGAAAGCGCAGGCGTGGGCCGCTCAGTAATACAACGTCACGAGATGCTTCGCTTCGGCGAAGAACAGCCACCGTTCGACCAGGGCGCCCACCTGGAACGACACCGCGCCCACCCACAGCAGCGGCGTCGCGTCGCCGTGGGGCAACAGCCACACCGGCAGTGCGCACAGCGCGGGGATCAGCGCGAACAGCAGCGTCGCGATCGCGCGCAGCCGCTTCGCATGTTTGCGCGCGACGACGAACCCCATCTCGCGGGTGAGGTAATTGCCTTCGGTGTGCGGACGTTCGAACACGCTCACGTCGCGGTCGGGCAGGCCGACGGCATCGCCGCGCGTCTGCGGCAAGGCATCGCGGTCGAGATCGCGCCAGTAGCGACGCTTCGCCAGCCACAGCGCGATCGCGCCGGCGACGATGCCCGCGCCGATCAGGTTCGGCGCATCCAGCGTGGTGCCGGCGAACGGGCCGAACAGCAGGCCGCCGCCGAGCGCGGCGAACAGCAGGTAGACCGGGACGACCAGGCGATGCCGCCACGCCGGAATCGGCTTCAGCGAGGCGTAGATCATCGCCGTGCTGTAGACCGCGGCGACGCAGAGCGGCGCCAGCAGCGCGGCGGCGATCCGCAGCGCCAGTCCGTCGTCCGGCGATTCGATCAGCACCGACTGGATCGCGATCATCGTCGCGGCCATCGTGAAGCAGGCAATGGCGAACACGCCTTCGCGCGACATCCAGGAACTGCGCCATTGCGAGAACGCGCGCCAGACCCGCGCGGGTTTGCCCAGATGCCAGAGCGACGCGATCACGCCCGCGGCGACGAGTGCCGCGCCCGCGATGAGGCCGAGGACCCAGCCGAGGCCATCGAACCATTCCGCGCGATCGCCGAGCGCGATGCGCAGCGCGATCCAGAACCACAGGCCGAAACCGGTACCGGTGAGGGTGGTGAAGACGATGACGGAGAAGGCCGGGTTCATGCGTTCCTCGCTTGCGCGACACTGCCGCGCGGGATGCATGCACGGGCGGGCAGGCGGTTCATCGGCTCAACACCCGATCCAGCCAGCGCAGGAGCGGTGGCAACGCAGCGGTGTCGAGCGCCTCGTCCTGCGTCGGCGCGGGCGCATCGCCGCCCGCACGTCGTGGACGCGGCGGCAGATAACGGTTCACCGGTGCGTAGCCCAGCTCGGGCATGAGCGCGACGCCGCCGCGTTCGGCGACGAGTTTCGACACGTCGGACTCGGGGTCGCCGAGATCGCCGAAGTGGCGGGCCTTCGTGGGGCAGGCCTGCACGCAGGCGGGCTGGCGTTCGGCTTCGGGCAGCTGTGTGTTGTGGATGCGATCGACGCACAGCGTGCATTTCTTCATCACGCCCTCGACCGCGCTGTATTCGCGCGCGCCGTAGGGGCAGGCCCACGAACACAGCTTGCAGCCGATGCACTTGTCCTCGTCGACCAGCACGATGCCGTCTTCGGCGCGTTTGTAGCTGGCGCCGGTGGGACAGACGGTCACGCAGGCCGGCGTCTCGCAGTGCAGACAACTGCGCGGGAAGTGCAGGGTCATCGCCGGCTGCGCGGCCTCGGCGGCAAGACTGCCCGACGTCGCGCAGGCGGAGGTCGCGGCGATCTCGTAACTGTGCACCCGGTTGAACCACACGCCCGAGGGATCCTTCCCGTACGGATGTTCGTCGGTCAGTGGCCCGGCGATGCCGCCCGCGTTCCACTGCTTGCAGCTCACGGCGCAGGCATGACAGCCGACGCAGGTGTCGAGATCGATCACCAGACCGAGCTTCTTCTTCGACGGTGGCGGCAGGTCGGTCATGGGTCAGAACGGGAAGTGGCGCGGGATGAGCACGATCGCCATGATCCAGAAAAGCAGGTTCAAGGGAATGCCGATCTTCGGGAAGTCCGAGAAACGATAGCCGCCGGCGGTGTAGACCATCGCGTTGGTCTGATAGCCCACCGGCGTGGCGAAGCTGGTCGATGCCGCGAACGCCACGGCGACGATGAAGGGCTTTGCGTCCACGCCGAGGGCGTCGGCCGAGGAAATCGCGATCGGGACCACCAGGACGGCCGCGGCGTTGTTGCTCATCAACTCGGTCAGGACGGCCGTGAGCAGGTAGATCGCCGCGAGTGTCGCCAGCGGGCCCCAGACCGAGATCCAGCCGAGCGCATGACGGGCGACCCAGTCCGCGCCACCGGAATTCTCCAGTGCGATGCCGAGCGGCAGCACGCCGGCCAGCAGCACGATGACGCGCCAGTCCACCGCGGCGTAAGCCTCCTGCGGTTCCAGACATCGCAGTATCACCAGGGCCGCGCAGCCGAGCAGCGAGGACGCGACGATCGGCATCCAACCCAGTACGGCGACTCCGATCGCGACGGCCATGACGAGCAGGGACGTGAACATCCTGCGGCGATCGACCTTGGGTTGTTCGCGGGTGCCCAACAGCACCACGCCGGGATCGGCCCGCAATTCGGCGAGCGCATTGGCCGCCGCATCCACCAGCAGGATGTCGCCGACGGCAAGCGGGACATGGTCGAGCGGTTGCCTCGGCGTCGCACCGACGCGTTGCAGGCCGTGGACACGGACCCGATAGATGTGCCCGAAACGCAGTTGGACCAGCGACTTGCCGGCCAGCGGGGAGCCGGGCGCGACCATCACTTCCGCATGCAGGCGTTCCGCCTCCGGGTCGCCTTCAAGGTCCGGCGCCACACGATCGTGTCGCAACTGCAATTGGCGGCGAACGTGCTGGATATCGTCCCACTCTCCGCGCAGCAGCAGGCGATCGCCGGCTGCGATGGGTTCCGAGTGGGGAAGGCGGATGCGCGTGCCGTTGCGGAAGATCTCGAGCAGGAACACGTCCCGCGTCTGGTCCGGCACGGCGGCAGCGCCGATGCGCCCGATCGCCGGGGATTTTTCGGGCACGCGCAGTTCGACGAGATAGCGGCCGCGATGCTCGTCCGCGCCCGTGTCCGGAGTGCCGAGGTCCGGCAACAGGATGCGTTGGGCGATCAGCAGATAGACGATGCCGACCGCCACGAACCACAGGCCGAGCGGCGCGAACTCGAACAGGGAAAACCCGGGCTGGCCGGATTGTCGGGCCAGGGAGTCGACCAGCAGGTTCGTCGATGTTCCGATGAGCGTGCACACGCCGCCGAATTGCGCGGCGAAGGAGAGCGGGATCAGGAATTTCGATGGAGACAGGCCGCGCGCGACCACGGTCGCGATGATCATCGGAAGGAACACCGCCACGATCGCCGTGTTGTTGATGAACGCGGATGCGAAAGCGACCAGCCCGGTCATGCACAGTGTCAGCAACCATGGCCAGCGTATGCGGGCGAGCAGTTCGCCGATGCCGATCAGCGCGCCGCTGCGCTGCAGGCCGGCGCTGAGCACGAACATCGCCGCGACGGTGATCGTCGCAGGACTGCTGAATCCCGAAAGCGCCTGGGTCGGCGTCACCACGCCGGACACGAGCAGGCTGCCCAGCACGAGCAGTGCGATCACATCGACAGGCAGCTTCTCGCTGACGAACAGCGCGACCGCGCCGAACAGGATCAGCAGCGTCAACAACAGGTCGGGCGTCATCGTCCGGCACCCCGGAGATCAGGGGGGCCGGACGATGTCCGTTCGCCCCCGCGCGTCGCGCGCTCGCGATGTCCCAGCGCGATGAGCGCGACGCCGATGATCTTCATCAGCAGCGCCGCGGCCAGTCCATAGAGCATGGTCCGCGTCGGTGGCGGCGCGCCGAGCGGGTCGGCGTCGTTCGCGGCCTGCATTCCGGCCGGATCGATCAGGGCGAGTCCGCAGATCAGCATCATGACGACGCCCAGCCCCAGCATCGCCCAGCCGATGGCGAGCAGCGCTGCCCGCATCATCGGCCAGCATCCTTGGCGCGCATCGTCGCGCCATAGCGCAGCGGCGCATCACGCGTCGCGTCGAACAGCAGCGGCACGAACTGCGGCGCGCTCATGCCGGCCGTGTCGGCCCTGCGGATCGCGACGCGCAGATCGAACCATGCCGCCTGGCCGGTGACCGGATCGGCGTTGGCGTAGTCGCCGCGCGGGGTGATGTCGGAAATCAGGTGGTTGAGCAGGAAACCCTGCTCGCCTTCGGGTGCGTTCTTCGCGAGTTTCCACGCGCCCTTGCGTTTGCCGATGGCGTTCCAGGTCCATATCGTGTCCGGCTGCACGTTGCCGGCGAACTTCGCCTGCACGGTGATCGTGCCGTGGTGCGAGGAGACTTCGACCCAGTCTTCGTCGGCGATGCCGAAGCGCGCGCCGGTGTCCTGATGCAGGTACAGATGGTTGCGCGTCGCGATCTGCCGCAGCCACGCGTTCTGCGAGCCCCAGGCGTGATACATGAACATCGGGCGCTGGGTGATTGCGGACAGCGGATAGTCGGCGCCTGCGTTCTGCGCCGATTCGAAGGGCTCGTACCACATCGGCAGCGGGTCGAAGTACGTGGCCACGCGTTCGCGATGTGCCTGCGGCGGCTGCAGCGCGCCGTGGCCCTGCGCGGCCAGCCGGAATTTCTGCAGGGTTTCCGAATACAGCTGCAGCGGGATCGGATCGGTGGTGGCGATGAAACCGAAGCGATGCGCCCACTGCAGATAGTCGCGGTTCGCCATCTTGTAGTAGCGCGCGGATTCGGGAATCGGCGCATGCCAGAAACCGCCATGCTCGATGTAGCGTCGCAGTTGGTCGGGATTCGGCGCGCCCTTGCCGTGCTCGTCACCGTCCGCGCCGCGCCAGCCCGCGAGCAGGCCGACGCCGGGCGCGCGTTCGTGATTCACCATGTAATCCGCGTAATCGCGGTATTTCGGTGCGCCGTTTTCGTCGGTCATGCCCGGCAGGCCGAGGCGTGCGCCGAGATCCAGCAGCACCGACTGGAAGCCGCGCACGTCGCGCGGGCGGCCATCGCCGTCGTGCTGCGTCGCCGGGTCGAAGACCGGATGCCGGATCGCGTCGGACGCGCCGTCGGCATCGGAGATCGGGCGGTCGAGCAGGCTGATCGCGTCGTGCCGTTCGAGATAGGTCGTGTCCGGTAGCACGAGGTCGGCGTAGGCCACCATTTCACTGGCGTAGGCGTCGCTGTAGATGACGTGCGGGATCCTGTAGTCGCCGTCGGCGTCCCGGTCGGTGAGCCAGTGCATCGTCTCGCGCGTGTTCATCGCCGAGTTCCAGCTCATGTTGGCCATGAACATCAGCAACGTGTCGATCCTGTACGGATCGCCGGCCCAGGCGTTGCGGATCACCGTATGCATCATCCCGTGCGACGACAGCGGGTAGGCCCACGAATACGCGTGATCGATGCGCCGCGGTTGCCCCTGCGCATCGACGACGAGATCCTCGGGCCCGTGCACGAAGCCCAGCGGTGCGGCGTCCAGCGTGCCGTTGTCGCGACGCGCCTTGCCGGGCCGGTTCGCCGGCGGCACCGGTTTCGGGAACGGCGGCTGGTAGCGGAAACTGCCGGGCGCATCGATCGCGCCGAGCAGCATCTGCAGCACGTGCAGCGCACGGCAGGTGTGGAAGCCGTTGCTGTGCGCGCTGATCCCGCGCATCGCGTGCATCGCCACCGGGCGCCCGATCATCTCCGCGTGTTCGCGGCCCCAACTGTCGGTCCACGCGATCGGCAGACTGAAATCGCTGTCGAATGCGGCCTGCGCCAGTTCGCGCGCGATCCGGCGGATGGTGTCGGCGGGAATGCCGCAGCGTGCGCTCACCGCATCGGGCGCGTACTGCGGATCGAGATAACGTTCGGCCAGCAGCTGGAACACGGGGACGGCGATGCGGCCGTCGGGCAATGTGTACTCGCCGACGACGGCGGGGTGGATGCCGGTGGCGTTCGCATCCGTCGCGGTGTTCGTCGACTGGTTCCAGCACAGCGGACTGCCTTCTTCATCCCGTGCGAACAGTCCATCGTCGGGGCCGCCCGGATTGCGGATCACCAGCCAGTGCGCGTTGGCGTAGCGCACGAGGTAATCGAGATCGATGCGGTCGCTGCGCAGCAGTTCGTGGATCAGCGCGAACGCGAACAGGCCATCGGTGCCGGGACGGATGCCGATCCATTCGTCGGCGATCGCGCCGTAGCCGGTACGCACCGGATTGATCGCGACGATCTTCGCGCCGCGCGCCTTGAGTTTGCCGAGACCGAGCTTGATCGGATTGGAGTCGTGGTCTTCGGCCACGCCCCACAGCATCAGATAACGCGTGTGTTCCCAGTCGGGTTCGCCGAATTCCCAGAAACTGCCGCCGATGCTGTACAGCCCGCCCGCGGCCATGTTCACCGAGCAGAAACCGCCGTGCGCGGCGTAGTTGACGGTGCCGAACTGCTGCGCCCACCAGCCGGTGAGCGCCTGCGACTGGTCGCGGCCGGTGAAGAACGCGAGTTCGTCGGGATTGCGTTCGCGGATCGGTTTCAGCCACGAGGCCGCCAGCGACAGCGCCTCGTCCCATTCGATCTCGCGGAACTCGCCGCTGCCGCGTTCGCCGGTGCGCAGCAGCGGCTTGCGCAGCCGCGCCGGCGAATAGTGCTGCATGATCCCTGCCGAACCCTTGGCGCAGAGCACACCCTTGTTCACGGGATGATCGGGGTTGCCCTGGAGGTAGCGGATCTGTCCGTCGCGGATCCAGACGCGGATGCCGCATCTGCACGCGCACATGTAGCAGGTGGTGTGCTTGACCTCGTCGCCGGGCGAGGGCGAGAGGTTCAGGCGGGGCTCGTGCGGCGGTGCGGACATCCCGCCATTGTGCCTGCCGGGGACGCCGGCAGGCGAGGGCCGCAGGCGAAGTGCCGGCAGGCGGGGCCAAGGATCAGCGCGGCGCGTCGATCCGGATCGACGGATCGTTGTAGCGCGAATAGTGGATCGTGGTCGTGTAGGTGCGTTTGCCGACCGTGCCGGTGGTCTCCATCTTCACCGGCAGACCGTTCGCGCCGACCCACAGCAGCGAGTTGGTCCGCATGCCGTCGAAGGTCTGGAGCATCCGGTATTTCTTCGCGGGCTTGCCGTCGACGGACTCGGTGCCGAGCGCCTCGATCTCGGCGCGGTCGATCTCGCGGAACGCGCGGTCGGCCTGCCGCCACTGGGTCATCATGCCCTTGGGCATCGGCACGCGCATGGTGCGGCCGTCGAGGCTCATGTACATCGTGTCGCCGATCACCACCTGCGGGCCTGCCGGGGACTGCATGCGGTAGCGGTCGGGCGCGACGAAGTCCATCTCCGACTTCGGCACGCGCTTGTCGCTGCTCACCATCACCACGTGATAGCTGCGCTGGGCCAGGAACTTCACGCTCAGGGCCTTCATGTCCTCCTTCGGGCCGGCCCAGGCCGCGAGCGCGGCGAACAGGGACAGCGGTGCGAGCGACCAGGCGAGGCGGCGGGCGGCGACGGGGGGCAACGAGGACATGGAAGGCGCTCCGTGGATGCGGGAAGGGACCGGCCGCCGGCTGCGACACTGCCTGCGGCTCGCTGTCGAGCGAAAGCGGAAAAAACGGGCGGGACCGGCCAGACGGCGAGCGGCGGCCGGGCGTGCGTCACCGGCCGTGCGTCACCGCGACGCCTTGCCGATGAAGGCGATGTCGCCGAACCAGGTGTTGGCCGGTTCGCCGGTATCGGCGGTGTCCACCGCCACCGACACGCCGATGATCCGCGGCGGGTCGGTGTTGTAGGCGCGGCGGTAGTCGTCCACCACGTCGCGCTGCAGGGTCTGCCAGCGGCCGAGGTGCTCCGGGCCGCTGCTGGCCACCACCATCGCGACGAATGGCGTTTCCGCGCTGTCGAGAATCGTGTTCACCGGATGGTGGTTGTCCCATACGTAGCACAACCCCGCGGTGGGCACGCGATTGCCGTGCCGCGCCCGCTCCAGCTTCAGCCGCGTCCGCTCCTTCAGCGTCATCGTCTCCGGATCGCGGTCGAAATACACGCAGACCCGCGCGGCGCTGTCCTCGTAGTCCTTGCGTCCCAGTTCCGCGTTCTGCACCACGCGTTCGGTGCGCCAGCGCCAATGCAGGGTGGGCGTGAGCTTCGGGTCGGCGAACAGTCCATGCCGCAGCGACGCGCTGCTGGCGTCGGCGCGCGCGCGCAGGACGATCTGGCCGTCCTCGGGGATGAGATCGTAGCGGGTGCCGCGCTCGACCTTCGGCGGCAGTTCCAGCGTCCAGCCGGCCGGCGCGGTGGCCGCGACCGGGCCGCCGGAAAACGGCGTCGGCCGCACCATCGGCAGCGCTTCGCGCACCGGCGTGGGCTTGGGCGCGGGTTTCGGCGCGCGCTTCGCGGCCGTGGCCGGTGGTGCGAGGATCATCGCCGAGGCCAGCGCCCCTCCCAGTGCGCACGCCAGCGCGCGGGAGGACGCGCGGCAGGAGCGAAGGCCGGCGACGCGGAGTCCGGCAGGGCGGGGACGTGGAGTCGGCATGTGGTTCCTCGGAATCCGTTCGAAGCAGCGCCGCCGACCGTCCGGGTCAGGCCCGTGGTCGCCCGGCATCGGGCGCATAGGCGAACACAGCCCCGCGGGGCTTGTCCAGCGCGACGGCGGGATTCGCGGGCGCGCGCGCCGTCTCATGCGGTGAGGCGGCCACCGTGTACGATGCATCCGTCGATCGCAGCGCGCCGCCGGCCGCCGCCGTCGCTCCCCCGCCGACCGCCATCATCGAGCACATGGACCGTTACGAACGCATTCTCTCGCTGCACCGCATCCTCAAGAGCGCCCGCTATCCGGTGACGGTGAAGCGCCTGCAGGACGAACTGGAATGTTCGCGCGCCACCGCCTACCGCGATCTGGCCTTCCTGCGCGACGCGCTGATGGCGCCGATCGTCGGCGACGGCGAGGCGGGCTTCCGCTACGACCCGCACGAGGGCGAGCGTTTCGAGCTGCCAGGCCTGTGGCTCAATTCGGAGGAACTGCACGCGCTGCTCGCGGCGCAGCAGTTGCTCAGCCGCACCGGCGGCGGGGTGCTGTCCTCGGCGCTGGCGCCGCTGCAGCAGCGGATCGAGAAGCTGCTGGAGGAGCACGCCCCCGGCAAGCGCTGGCCGGTCGAGCGCGTCCGCGTGATCCCGCATCGCACCCGCAGGATGGACGAGCAGGTCTTCCGCATCGTCTGCTCGGCCGTGCTGGAGCGCAAGGAATTGAGCTTCGAATACCGCGCGCGTTCCACCGACGAGAAGACCCGGCGCACGGTCTCGCCGCAGCGCGTCACCCATTACCGCGGCAACTGGTATCTCGACGCCTACGACCACGATCGCGAGGCGCTGCGCAGCTTCTCGGTCGACCGCATCGCCACGCCGCGCATGCAGGACGGCGTCGCCCGCGACGTGCCCGACGAGGAACTCAACGCGCACCTCGCCGGCAGCTACGGCATCTTCTCCGGCGCGCCCAAGGGCTGGGCGACGATCGTGTTCAACCAGAAGATCGCGCGCTGGGTCGCCGACGAACACTGGCACTCGCAGCAGCAGGACCGGTTCCTGCCCGACGGCCGTTTCGAGCGCAAGGTGCCCTACAGCGCCCCGCGCGAACTGCTGATGGACATCCTGCACTACGGCCCCGATGCCCAGATCGTCGAACCGGCGTCGCTGCGCGAGCAGATGAAATCGATGCTGCAGCTCGCGATCTCGGCCTATGACGCCTGACGCGGCGCAGAGCGTCGCGCTGGTGCTCGGCGCCGGCGGCGCCCGCGGCCTCGCGCACATCGGCGTGATCGAGGCGATCGAGGCGCGCGGGCTCAGGATCGCCGCGATCGCGGGTTCCTCGATGGGCGCCCTGGTCGGCGGCATCCATGCGTCGGGGCAGTTGCCGGCCTATCGCGACTGGGTGCTCACCCTCACCCGCACCGATGTCTTCCGCCTGCTCGACTTCGGGATCGGCCGGCCCGGCCTGTTCACCGGCGACCGGCTGATGGACGAACTGCAGAGTATCGTCGGCCAGCATCGGATCGAAGCCCTGCCCATTCCCTTCACCGCGGTCGCGACCGATCTGCGCGCGCAGCGCGAGGTATGGCTCACCCGCGGATCGCTGTTCGACGCCATCCGCGCGTCGATGGCGATCCCGCTGGTGTTCACGCCGGTCCAGCGCGAAGGCCGTGAACTGGTCGACGGCGGTCTGCTCAACCCGGTGCCGATCGCCGCCATGCGTCAGGCCCTGGCCGACGTGGTGATCGCGGTCGACGTCAACGCGCGCGCCACCAGCGCGCAGCCACGCGGCACGCGGCCGGCGAACGGCGGCGGACTTGCGGGCGCGCGTCTGCCGGTCGAAACGGGCATCGAGACCACCATCGAAAATGGAACGGCCGAAAAGGAGACCGCCGGCGCGATGTTCGCGCAGTGGTTCACCCGCAAGGCGGCGGAGCAGGCGCAAACCGGCCTGGTCGATCTGATGGCGCGTTCGCTCGATACCATGCAGGGACAGCTTTCGCGCATGCAGTTGGCCTTCGACCCGCCGGACATCCTGGTCCGCGTCTCGCGCGAAAGCAGCTTCTTCTACGAATTCTGGCGTGCCCGCGAGTTGATCGAGATCGGCCGGCAGCAGGCCGATCATGCGCTGGATGCGGCGGGTTACTGATTCATCGGATGCCGCCCAGACCCGTAAACTGCTGGGCAAGATGCACGGCGTAGTTGTCAGTCATGCCGCTTACATAGTCGAGAACACGCATAGTTGCCAAGTATTTTTCGCTATGTGATGGTTTTTCCCGAGGGCTCGATGAGAGCACAGTGTTTTCGCCCATTAGGTCCAGTGCGCGGCGTGTCTTGAAGTCAAATGGCTCTTTCCCGGACACCCTTTCATGTGCGGCTGTACATAGCACATCGAGTACGGAAGCGATTGTGCTGTACGCCCCGATTTCTAGCTCTATTTTTCGTGGATGGGTGAATACTTCGGCTTTGGCGAGATCCTTTGCATCTTTAACGCATTTGGCGATGTCATTGCTGCAGAGTGGCAGGAGTTCATCGTAGGTGCCATTGAGAATTCCGCTCTTATTCCTGATGAATGCATTGGCGCCTTCTTCGATGAATGCCGAAATGATTTTCCCCCGTATGAGTGGCGGCCGGTATCTTGTTCGAACATTGGCAAGTTCCGCGATCAATGCGCCTTTCTTTGTTTGATCGAGAATAGGCTCAATGATCGAAAGGACTTTCTCCCAGTTAAGAATGCCCATTTCAATTCCGTCTTCCAAGTCGATGATCGCATAGCAGAAGTCGTCCGCAAGCTCCATGAGATGGACGAGAGGATGTCGACAGTACCAATCCTCCGAGCGTTTAATGAGTCCAACCGAATCTGCGATTTCATGGAATATCTCAAGTTCGGATTGAAATATGCCGTATTTGTTTTCTTTCGGACGTTTTTTGTGGATTGATGGTGAGGCTGTCCAAGGATATTTCACGAAAGAAGCCAGAGATGCGTAGGTTAAGCGCATTCCGCCGTCGTTTGGGTGATATTCGGATGTGGCAAGTACTCTCAATCCTTGAGCATTGCCCTCAAAGTATTTTAGGTCGGTGGTCTCGTCCGGGGTCATGCCTCGGAGAAAGTGGGACGTGGATTCTTGTCTGAACCAGTGTCGAATCGCTTCCTCTCCAGTGTGGCCGAATGGCGGGTTTCCGATGTCGTGGGCGAGGCATGCCGTCTGCACGAGATCGCCAATGTCGGTTGCTTGCATGCCTTCTGGTAAATCTCCGCTTTCTATCAGCGCGGCTCCAACACGGATGCCAAGACTCCTTCCAACGCTGGCCACTTCGAGACTATGCGTCATTCTGTTGTGGACATGGTCGTTTTTTGCTAGAGGATGTACCTGTGTTTTCCTCGCCAGCCTGCGAAAAGCACCTGAAAAAATTACTTTGTCGTGATCTGAATTGAATGGCGACCTGCCTTTCTCCGACTTCGGCGCACGATGACCAAGTCGGTGCGTGTTTAAAAGTCTGTCCCATTGCATCGCGGTCATTCGAATCAGCCTCTGTGAGTTCAGGCCTTATCGTCATACCATCTTACGGAAGGCGATACTGTAAGAAATTTCAGGTCGACGTTCGTGATGACATGCCGTGGAGGTGCGCTCGGTGTGCGCCATGCACTCTGGCCGTCAGCAAAGGTCTACGGTCTTGTGTCGGATTCAATTTTTGGGTTGACTCGTGCGCCGATCCGCTTGTAGGGTTTAAGATTCCGGGTCGGATGCCGGTATCACGGCGCGAACGACAGCTCGTACGAGGTGTAGAACGCCTTGCCCGTCGCCACCGGCAGCCGCGCCGTGACGAGTTCGCGTTCGATGCACGCGCCGAAGTCCGATTCACCCTTGCGCCAGCTGCTTTCGGGCAGGCCGTGTTTGCCGATCCGCACCACCACCGTGACCGGGGGCAGGCGCGGCGAGGCCGGGCCGCAGACCAGCAGCGCGGCTTCGAGGGCGCGGGTCTGCGCGTCCACCAGGGCGGCGCTGTCCTTCGGCAACAGCAGCGCTTCGTATTCGTCGGCGCGGGCCTTGGCCTCGGCATAGGCGGGTTCGACCGCGGCGATCTGGGCCGCGAGCAGCGTCGCGAGGAACATGCGCCGGTCTCCGATGGGGCGATCCCTGCGGATCGCGGGCGGCCATGATCGCATGCTCCGGCAGGGCGCCCGCTCCGGAAGGGTGCCCGGGTCTTAAGCCCTGAGACGGCGGCATTGGAGACTGGTTCCGGTCCCCAACGGAGCCCCGCCATGCACAAGCCGGTCGTGCGTCCCGCCCCCCTGTCCGCCGATGTCCTGATCGAACACGCCCTGTTGGCCGCGGCGATGCTGGGACTGGTGGCGATGCTGTCGTTTCCGGCCGCGCGCGGCGTCGATGCGACCTTCGGCTGGCTGCCGTTCTGGTTGACGGCCCTGCCGCTCAGTGCCTGGGCGATGGCGCGCACTCTGCGATCGCGCCGATCGAGCCGGCATGCGGTGCGTCCCATGGCCCGCGTGCACCGGTTGCGGACGGCCCGCCCGACGACGGAGGCGGGCGGTCGTTCCGATCGCGCCCTGCGCCGCGCCGCCTGACCCCGCCGCGCCGCGCCCGTCGCCTTCCGCGGGGACCGTGCTCGCCCCGCCTCCGCCCCCGGCACTTCCGGCAGGGCGGAGGCGGGGCCGGCTGTGCTAGCGTGACGGCCCCGCCGTCTCCCTTCGGCATTCGCTCCCGACACCCGCATGTCCAAGCTCACGCATGTCTGCCTCGCCGTCGGCGTCGCCCTCGGTGGCGGATCGTCCCCGGCCGCCATCGCCGCGCCTCCCGCCACCGCCAAGCCTGCCACCGCCAAGCCTGCCACCATGTCCCAGACCGCCGTCGAAGATCCCTACCTCTGGCTCGAAGGCGTCGAGGACCCGAAAGCGCTCGAATGGGTGCGCGAACGCAACGCCCGGGCCGAAGCCGAAATCGCCAGCACGCCGGCGTTCCAGAAACTCGAAGGCGACCTGCGCGCGATCCTCGATTCCGACGCGCGCATCCCCGCGGTCCAGAAGATCGGCGGTCACTACTACAACTTCTGGAAGGACAAGGATCACCCGCGCGGCCTGTGGCGGCGCACGTCGCTCGTCGAATACCGCAAGGCCGAACCGCAGTGGGAGACGGTGATCGATCTCGACGCGCTCAACGCGGCCGAGCAGGCGAACTGGGTCTGGCATGGCGTCGAATGCCTCAAGCCGCAGTACCAGCGCTGCCTGGTCGCGCTCTCGCGCGGCGGCGCCGATGCCGATGTCACCCGCGAGTTCGATCTCGACACCATGACCTGGGTCGAAGGCGGATTCTTCCGTCCCGAGGCCAAGGGCGGCCTGCAGTGGATCGACCGCGACACCGTCTTCGTCTACACAGATTTCGGTCAGGGCTCGATGACCGACTCCGGTTATCCGCGCGTGGTCAAGGAATGGAAGCGCGGCACGCCGATCGAATCGGCCAAGGTGGTGTACGAGGGCAAGCCCGCCGACATGTACATCGCGGCGTATCACGATCTCACCCCGGGCTACGAGCGCAGCTTCGTCAGCCGCACCATCGCCTTCTACAACGACGAGCTGTACCTGCGCGGCAAGGACGGCAAGCTGGTCAAGATCGACGTGCCCAATTCGGCCAGCAAGTCGGTGCACAACCAGTGGATGACGCTGGAGCTGCGCGAGCCGTGGAAGCTGAAGGATCGCGAATACGTCGCCGGCTCGCTGCTCGCGATCGATTTCGACAAGTTCATGGCCGGTAGCCGCGATTTCGACGTGGTGTTCACGCCGGACGAACACACCTCGCTGTCGGGTCACGCCTGGACGAAGAGCCATCTCGTCCTCACCCTGCTGAATGACGTGAAGAACAAGATCCGCATCCTGACCCCGCTGGGCGAAGGCGGCTGGAGACAGAGCCTGCTGTCGGGGGCGCCGTCGGTGGGCACGGTCGGCGTCAGCCCGGTCGACGCCGACAACAGCGACGCGCTGTGGATGACCACCAGCGACTTCCTCACCCCGACCGCGCTGTCGCTGGTGGAGATCGGCAAGCCGCCCGAGAAACTGAAGTCGATGCCGGCGTTCTTCGACGCCGACGGCCTGATCACCGAGCAGAACTTCGCCACCTCCAAGGACGGCACCAAGGTGCCGTACTTCATCGTCCGTCCGAAGCACATGACGATGGACGGCAGCACGCCGACCCTGCTCTGGGGCTACGGCGGCTTCGAGGTGTCCTACACCGCGACCTACAACTCGATGGCCGGCCGCGGCTGGCTGCAGCAGGGCGGCGTGTTCGTGCTCGCCAACATCCGCGGCGGCGGCGAATACGGCCCCGCGTGGCATCAGGCCGCGCTCAAGGCCAACCGCCACAAGGCCTACGAGGACTTCGCCGCGGTCGCCCAGGACCTGTTCGCGCGCAAGATCACCTCGCCGCAGCGTCTCGGCGCCCAGGGCGGCAGCAACGGCGGCCTGTTGATGGGCAACATGATCACTCAGTATCCGCAGCTGTTCGGCGCAATCGTCTGCCAGGTGCCGCTGCTCGACATGAAGCGCTACAGCCACCTGCTGGCCGGCGCCTCGTGGATGGCCGAATACGGCGATCCGGACACCAAGGACTGGGAGTTCATCAAGACGTTCTCGCCCTACCATCTGCTGAAGGACGACGCCAAATACCCGCCGGTGCTGTTCACCACCTCGACCCGCGACGACCGCGTCCACCCGGGCCACGCGCGCAAGATGATGGCGAAGATGGAAGCGATGAACGCCAACGTCCGCTACTACGAGAACATCGAAGGCGGCCATGGCGGCGCGGCCAACAACCAGCAGGAAGCGCACATGCGCGCGCTGGCCTACACGTTCCTGTGGCAGCAGTTGTCGAAGTGAGGCGTAGGGCGGGCCTTGGCCCGCCATTGCGACGCATTCCTTCTCGCCCTACATCGATCGGAAACGCAGGGCGGCTCATGGCCGCCCTGTTCGTTTTCGCCGCCGTGAGGCGCTAGGATGCCGGGCAATCTTCAGCGGGTTCCGTCCATGCGCGTGTCCCCGATCTCGGTGATGCTGTGGGTTGTCGCGTTCGCGGCGACCGGTGCTTCGCTCTCCTGGTTGCACGCGCGCAGATCCGCGCTGCCATCGGCCGAGTTTCCGTCGTGGATTCCGCTGCCCGTGAGCGGGATGGATGCATCGCGTCCAGCGCTGAGGGGGTTGCTCGTTTCGCCCATCAAGGCAACGAGTGATCTTGCGGCGACCTGCGGCATGTACGACGACGGTTCGGAGCGGGAGCGTTACCGGATCCGCATTTCCCGGAACGCATGGGAGGACTTCCGCGAGATCGAGATCGTGCCGCGCGGCGACTGGCTGGAAGTCGCTGTCCGCGACGGGTTTCCACCACCACCGCCGGAACCTCCGCATGACGGCACGCCGCAGCGCGAGTACGACGAGATTCGTCCGACGATCCACGTGCGACTCCACCAGCGTGATGCCGAACCGATCCGGCGTGCCTGGAATACCCGGGCGCTGTGGCACGCGGAGCAGACCCCGCTGGGTTGCGCGGATGGTCGCCCGGTGACGTTGGAGGCCTGTATCGCCGGACGTTACGCCGTCCGTCATCGCAATTGCGATGCCGATGCCGACGTGCAGGCACAACGGCTCTGGGAAGCGGTCACGACGGTACTGCCGAATCCTGAGCGGGCCCACCATCGCGAACGCTGATCGCGACGAGTCGCCCGCGGTCTCTCCGGCCAAGCAGACTCGCTCAAAACCCCCCGCCTGCGTCCAGCCACGCCTGTTCTTCCGGCGTGTTCGCACGCGCCAGTGCGCGGTTGCGGTGCGGGAAGCGGCCGAAGCGGCGGATGACGTCGCGGTGGGCTTCGGCGTACTTCAGATAGTTCGCGTCGCCCATGCCGGCGACGAGGGCGACGCAGCATTCCTGGTCGGCGGGATCTTCCGAATGCTCGAACGGCAGGTAGACGAAGATCCGCAGTGCCGGGTCGACGCGCAGGTCGTGACCGGCGGCGATCGCGCGGTCCGCGTACTCGCGCGCGAGCGGATCGGTCGCGAAGGCGTGCGCGCTGTCGCGAAACACATTCCGCGGGACCTGATCGAGCAGCAGGATCAGGGCGAGCGCGCCGTCGGCGTTGTCGAGCAGCGCTTCGTGCTCGCGACGCGCGGCGGCGAAATGCGCATCGAGGAAGCGAACGCGCAGTTCGGCGTCGAACGCGGCGTCTTTCGCGAACCATTTCGCCGGGCCGGCGTTGAGCCAGAAGGCGATGATGTCGATGACCTGGTTCATGTTCCGATGCTCCTCGATGTGTCCGGGGATGGTGTTTTTCGTCGAAGGGCCCGATGAAGGGCCCGGTCAGCCGGATGGCTGTCGAGCGCCGGACACGACATGCATGGCACGAAGGTCAAAAAGCTCGGGCCTGAAGGCCCTCCTACGGCAGCGCGGGAGGGTGCTTCACTCGTCGAACCGCAGATGCCGCACCGATTTCCCGTGCCGGCGGATCAGCTTCAGTGCTTCGATGCCGATGGTGATGTGGCGTTCGACGAATTCGGCGCTGACCTTGGCGTCGCTGGCTTCGGTCTTCACGCCTTCGGGGATCATCGGCTGATCGCTGACCAGCAGCAGGGCGCCGCAGGGGATGCGGTTGGCGAAGCCGGCGGCGAAGACGGTCGCGGTTTCCATGTCGATCGCCATGCAGCGCATCGCGCGCAGTTTGTCCTTGAAGGCGTCGTCGTGTTCCCAGACGCGGCGGTTGGTGGTGTAGACGGTGCCGGTCCAGTAGTCGTGGTCGAGGTCGCGGATCATGGTCGAGACCGCGCGTTGCAGGGCGAACGCGGGCAGCGCGGGGACTTCCGGCGGTAGGTAGTCGTTGCTGGTGCCTTCGCCGCGGATCGCCGCGATCGGCAGGATCAGGTCGCCGAGCTGGTTCTTCTTCTTCAGGCCGCCGCACTTGCCGAGGAACAGCACGGCGTCGGGCATGATCGCGGACAGCAGGTCCATCAGGGTCGCGGCGTTGGGGCTGCCCATGCCGAAGTTGATCATGGTGATGCCGTCGGCGGTGGCGCTGGGCATCGGCCGGTCGCGGCCGCGGACTTCGGCGCCGGTCATGCCGGCGAAGAGATCGAGGTAGCCGCCGAAATTGGTGAGCAGGATGTGCTGGCCGAACTCGGTCAGCGGGACGCCGGTGTAGCGGGGCAGCCAGTTTTCGACGATGTCTTGTTTGTCTTTCATTCTTGTTCTTCTCCGGAGGTGCGGACCCGGCCGGCCTGCGTTGCCGATGGTGGCGCGGCAGGCGGTGAGCGGGCGGGTCCTGCCGCATTTTGTCATGCACCATGACCTTGGTCATGGTTGGCACCGTGGCGAGGGCGGGCTAGGGTGGCGTTCGCCCGAAAGGGGCCACGCCGGGGATTCCTTCATGCATCGAACATTCTTGACCGCGCTGGCCGCGACGCTGCTGCCTGCGCTGACGCTTGCGCCCGTCGCGCGTGCCGCCGACGCGCCGGAGGCGAAGTCGCCGGTGTCGCGCTTCGCCCAGGACCCGTATCCCAGCACCTATCGCCCGATCGTATCGCCGCCGGTGCTGATCCAGGGCGCGATCGTGCTGACCGGAACGGGCACCCGGCTGGATGGGGCCGACGTGCTGATGCGCGACGGGAAGATCGTGGCGGTCGGTGCCGGTCTCGACGCGCCCGCCGATGCGATCCGGGTCGACGGCCGCGGCAAGTGGGTGACGCCGGGACTGATCGATGTGCATTCGCATCTGGGCGTGTATCCCAGCCCGGGCGTGAGTGCGCATTCGGACGGCAACGAGGCGACCTCGCCGACCACGCCGAACGTGTGGGCCGAGCATTCGCTGTGGCCGCAGGATCCGGGGTTCGCCACCGCGCTGGCGGGCGGCGTGACCTCGATGCAGATCCTGCCCGGCTCGGCCAATCTGGTCGGCGGTCGTGGCGTCACGGTGAAGAACGTGCCGGCCACGACCTATCAGGGCATGAAATTCCCGGGCGCGCCCTGGGGCCTGAAGATGGCCTGCGGCGAGAATCCGAAGCGGGTCTACGGCCAGCGCGGCGGTCCGTCCACGCGCATGGGCAACGTCGCGGGGTATCGCGCGGCGTTCATCGACGCCACCGAGTATCTGAAGAAGAACCGGCCCAAGGCGGCGGCGCCGAAGCGCTGGTGGCAGAGCGCGTCGTCGCAGGACAGCAACAACGACAGCGGCGGCAAGCGCGATCTGAAGATGGACACGCTGGCCGGTGCGATCAACGGCGACATCCTCGTCCACATCCACTGCTATCGCGCCGACGAGATGGCGATCATGCTGGATCTGGCGAAGGAGTTCAGATTCCGGATCGCCGCGTTCCATCACGGCGTCGAAGCCTACAAGCTCGCGGACAGGCTGGGCCAGGAAGGCGTCTGCGGCGCGCTGTGGGCCGACTGGTGGGGCTTCAAGATGGAAGCGTTCGACGGCATCCAGGAGAACATCCTGATCGTCGACCGCGCGAAGAACGGCTGCGCGATCGTGCATTCGGATTCGCCCGAGGGCATCCAGCGGCTGAACCAGGAAGCGGCCAAGGTGATGGCGCAGGGCACGCGCGTCGGCATCGAGGTGCCGCCGGAGCGCGCGGTGCGCTGGATCACCGCCAATCCCGCGAAGGCGCTGGGCGTTCTCGACCGGACCGGCACGCTCGAAGCGGGCAAGATGGCCGACGTGGTGCTGTGGAACGGCAACCCGTTCAGCGTCTACGCCAAGGCCGAGCAGGTCTACGTCGACGGCGCGCGCGTCTACGACCGCAACGACCGCGCGCGTCAGCCGGTATCCGATTTCCTGCTTGGCCAGCGTGTCGAAGGAGGTGTGCGATGAACCGCCTGCCGAAGATCGCGCTCGCCGCGGCGCTGGCCACCGGGCTCGCGCTGGGCGCGAGCGCCGAGGCGTTCGCCCAGACCGTGCTCATCCGCAACGCCACCGTGCACACCGCCGGTGCGCAGGGCACGTTGCGCGACACCGACGTGCTGGTGCGCGACGGCACCATCGCCGCGATCGGCAAGCAGCTCTCCGCCGCCGGCGTCGAGACCGTCGATGCGCAGGGCAAACCGCTGACGCCGGCGCTGTTCGGCGGCATCACCGCGCTGGGTCTGCAGGAACTCTCGCTCGGCGACGACACCCAGGACGATGCGCTCTCGCTCGGCGATCCGAAGGAGATGGTGGTCCGGCCCGAGTTCGACGTGACCCTGGCCTACAACCCGGCGTCGGTGCTGGTGCCGGTGGCGCGGGTGGAGGGCATCGGCTTCACCATGCTGGGTGCCGAGAGCGTGTCCGGCGGTTCGATCATCGGCGGGCAGGGCGGCATGGTCCGTCTGGACGGCAGTCCCGACCCGATCGGCCCGCGCGCGCTGTTCATCGAACTGGGCAGCGATGGCGCCGGTCTGACCGGCAAATCGCGCGCCGCGCAGTGGATGATCCTCGATCAGCTCGTCGACGAGGCCCGCGGCCGGATCGGTGCGGATTCCGCCTTCGCCCTGCTCACGCCGGCCGGGCGCCAGACCCTCGTCCGCTATCTCGATGGCGGTGGCCGGGTGGTGGTCGCGGTGCATCGCGCCGCCGACATCCGCCAGTTGCTGCGCTGGTCGCAGCGCCACGGTGTGCGCATCGCGATCCTCGGCGGCAGCGAGGCGTGGATGGTCGCGCCGCAGCTGGCCGCGGCGAAGGTCCCGGTGTTCCTCGATCCGCTGGCGAACCTGCCCGACGATTTCGATCGCATCGGCACCTCGCTTGAGAACGCGGCGCGGCTGCGCGCCGCCGGCGTGCCGGTGAGCTTCAGCCAGTTCGACGACGCGTCGCACTACGCCCGCAAGATCCGCCAGGCCGCCGGCAACGCGGTCGCCAACGGCATGCCCTGGGAAGATGCGCTCGCCGGTCTGACCCGGGTGCCGGCCGAAACCTTCGGCGTCGCCGACCGGTTGGGCACCATCGCGGTGGGCAAGCGCGCCGATCTGGTGCTGTGGACCGGCGACCCCCTGGAGGTGAGCACGGTGGCGCGGCAGGTGTGGTTCGATGGTCGCGCGATCCCGATGCGCAGCCGCCAGACCGAATTGCGCGATCGCTACCTGCGCGCACCGGGCGACCTGCCGCGGGCGTATCCTGCCGGCAACGATTGATCGCGGAGACCGCACCGATGTGGCTGCTGCTGAGTTTCGCCCTGGGCGGCGCGCATGCGCTGCAGCCGCCCGGAGAGTTTCACCAGGGCGAGGCCGTCGCCCGTCATGGCGAGCGCTGGTTCGCGTTGACCACCGACGCCGGTGGCGCGCGCCTGACCCGGACCCGGCTGCAGGTGACGACCGTGATGGACGCGTTGGTGGATGACGACGGTCAGGCCACCGGACAGTCGGTGGCCAGCGCCGATGTCGACGGTACGGTGGTGACCTATCTCCGCGGCCCGGACTTCCGCGAAGGGGCGGTGACGCAGGCCGCGCTCGTGGATGCCGCCGGCGCGGATGCGGGCGGCGACAGCAGTCTGCCGGCGCAGAGGCTGCGTTTCGATGGACGCGACTATCGCATCGCCACCCGCTGCGACGCCGATCGATCGGTTTCGAACACTTACCGCTGTTCGATCGATCTCATCGACGGCGAACGCAGGCAGACGCTGGTCGCGATGTCCGGTTGGCGAGATCCACAGATGACCGGCGGCGCGATTCAGCTGGCCAGCGATGCCACGCCGCACGTCATCTTCGCCGGGGATCTCGATCGCGACGGCCGCCTGGATCTGATCTTCGACACCAGCGACCACTACAACGTCAGCCGGCCCACGCTGTTCCTCTCCGGCGCCGCCGGCCGGGGCGAGCTGGTGCATGAGGTCGCCGCGCACCACGCCGTCGGCTGCTGAGCCGTCGGGCATCCGATCTGATTCCGGAGCGCGTCATGACCGGTCACGCGAACCGCTGGTACTTCGATTTCATTTCGCCGTTCGCCTACTTGCAGTGGCCGAAGGTGCGCGCTGCGATGGCCGAACACGCGATCGTCCCGGTGCCGATCCTGTTCGCGGCCGTGCTCGATGCGGTCGGCCAGAAGGGCCCGGCCGAGATTCCCGCCAAACGCACGTTCACCTACCAGCATGTGTTGTGGCAGGCGCGCGAAGCCGGCGTGCCGCTGCGGTTTCCGCCGGCACATCCCTTCAATCCGCTCGCGGCACTGCGATTGTGCATTGCAGCAGGCAGCAGCCCGGCGGCGATCGACGCGATCTTCGACCATCTGTGGCGCGAAGGGCGCACCGGTGATACCGCCGAATCCCTCGCCGAGGTCGCGGCCGCACTGGGCGTGGACGCGGCGGACTGCCAGACCCCCGAGGTGAAAGCCGCGTTGCGCGCCAACACCGGCATCGCGCTGGAGGCCGGCGTGTTCGGCGTGCCGACATTGGGGCTTGGCAAACGCCTGTTCTGGGGGAATGATGCCCATGCGTTCGCGATCGCGAACCTGCGGGAGCCGGGGTTGCTGGAGGACGCAGAGATGCGGAGGGTCGCGACGCTGCCGGTCGCTGTTCAACGCGGTTGAAGGGAATCGGCCGACCGGTCGTGCATGGCACGATGCTTGCTGTCAGGACTTTGGGTGGGGAGTCTTTACACAGAGGAGTCGCCGATATGCGAATTGGTCTGGTGGTCGATGCGACGTGCGACATGCCGTCGTCCGTGTTCGAGCAATACGCGATCGAGATCCTGCCGATCTCGATCAAGATCGGCGACACGGTTTTCGCCGATGTCCGAGACGAGGGCGCGACCCTCGCCTTCCTGGAATCCGACATCGCCGAACGCGGCATCGACGCGGAAACCTCGTCGTTCAGCGTCGAGCAGATCCGCGAGCTGTTCCTCAGGAAGCTGGTGATCGATTTCGACTACGTCTTCTGCCTGACGGTGATGCGCAATCGCAGCCCGGTCTACGACAACGCCACCCAGGCCAGCTTCGCGATCCTCAACGAATACAAACCGATCCGTGCGGCGTCCGGGCACAATTCGCCGTTCTCACTGCGGGTGATCGATACCCAGAACCTCTTCGCGGCCCAGGGCGTGACCATGATCGAGGCGGCCAGGCTCATCGCCGCGGGCGATCAGCCCCCGAAGATCCGTGCCCGGATCGAGCAACTGGTGCCCAACACCCACGGCTATCTGATCGTTCGCGATCTGCAGTACATGCGTGCGCGCACCCGGGCCAAGGGCGACAAGAGCGTCAGTCTGTTCAGCGCTTCGCTCGGCACCATGCTCGACATCAAGCCGATCCTGCACGGTTGCAGCGGCCACACCGAGCCGGTCGCGAAGGTCCGTGGCTTCGAGGCGGCCGCGCGCAAGCTGTTCATGTATGCGGCCGATCGCGTCCGTGACGGTCTGCTGACCCCGAACGTCTGCATGAGCTACGGCGGACCGTTGGGCGAGATGCGCTCGCTGGTCGGTTACGAATCGCTGCGCACGGTCTGCGCCGATCACGGCGTGACCCTGCACGAGAGCGTGATGAGCATGACAGGCATGGTGAATCTCGGAAAAGGCTGTCTGATGCTCGGATTCGCGGCCGAAGGCCAGACCCTGAGCTGAGCCGCCGCATGCGCTACCCTGTGCGGGTGTCTGCAGGAGCCCGCACATGGCCACCCGGTTCCATCTGAGCATTCCCGATGCCCGCGCGCTGGATACGGCCGGAGCCTTCGCGTTCCGTGCCCGCGGCGCCGAAGGTCTGGCCGGGGAACTGCAGGACGCACTGCGCGAAGAGACGCTGTTCCAGCGCTGGCGCGCGAGCCTGGACGATCCCGACGCGGTCGATCCCGCGCTGGGCGCGACCGATCCCGCGGCCACCGTCCGCGGCGAGCAGTCCGATCTGCACGTCGATCTGGTGGCGACGACGGTCCTGACCGGCGCGGTGCTGAAGCATCGACTGCGTCTGCTCGCCGGTGGCGGCTGGCAACTGCGCGACGTGACCGCCGCATGAGGCGAACGGTGCTGTTGTCCTGGAGCGGCGGCAAGGATGCGGCCTGGGCACTGCACACCCTGCGTGGCCGCGATGACGTCGAGGTCGTCGGTCTGGTCACCACGCTCACCGAAGGCTACGACCGCATTTCGATGCAGGGCATCCGTCGCGCGATCCTGCACGCCCAGGCCGACGCCTGCGGCCTGCCGGTGATCGAGGCCTGGATCCCGCAGCGGGCGAGCAACGATCTGTATCGCGCCGCGTTCGCCGATGCGCTGGCCCGGGCGCGCGAACGCTGGACGGGTCTGCGCGACATCGCGTTCGGCGATCTGTTCCTGCAGGACATCCGCGCGTATCGCGAAACGCTGTGCGCGGCGCTCGACTGGACGCCGCATTTCCCGATCTTCGATCCGGACCCCGCGCGCACCGCGATGCGGGCGCGGGAGATGATCGCCGGTGGCCTGCGCGCGCATCTGGTCTGCGTCGACACCACGCAACTGGACCCCGCGTTCGCCGGCCGCGCCTTCGACGACGATCTGCTGCGCGCGCTGCCCGCCGCCTGCGATCCCTGCGGCGAGAACGGCGAATTCCACACGCTGGTCCACGCCGGACCGATGTTCGCCGCGCCGATGACGGTCGTCGCCGGCGGGACCGTGCTGCGCGACGGGCGTTTCGCCTACACGGATTTTCTGTTGCCTTGAGCCGCGCTACCGCGTCCGGCTCAGCTGGCGCATGTGGAAGATGAAGTGCTCGCCGAGGAAGCTCGACACGAAGTAGTAGCTGTGGTCATAACCCTTGCGCAGGCGCAGTTCGAGCGGATGGCCGGCGGCTTCGCAGGCGGCCTGCAACCGTTCGGGCTGCAACTGGCTGTCGAGGAATTCGTCGGCGTCGCCCTGGTCGACCAGCAGCGTCAGTCGCTCGCGCGCGGTCGCGATCAGGGTGCACGCATCCCATTCCTGCCAGCGCGCGCGGTCTTCGCCCAGATACGCGGTGAAGGCCTTTTCTCCCCAGGGCACCTGCGTGGGCGCGACGATCGGCGAGAACGCCGAGACGCTGCGATAGCGTCCCGGATGGCGCAGCGCGGTGATCAGCGCGCCGTGGCCGCCCATCGAATGCCCGCTGATCGCGCGCGCGCCGCTGGCCGGGAACTGCGCCTCGATCAGCGCCGGCAATTCCTCCGCGATGTAGGTCTGCATCCGGTAGTGCGTGGACCACGGCGCTTCGGTCGCATCGACATAGAAACCCGCGCCCTGCCCGAGGTCGTATCCCGGCGCGTCGGGGACGTCCTCGCCGCGGGGGCTGGTGTCCGGCGCGACCACGATGACCCCGTGATCCGAGGCGTGATGCTGTGCGCCGGCCTTGGTGATGAAATTCTGTTCGCTGCAGGTCAGGCCGGACAGCCAGTACAGCACCGGGCAGGGCCGCTGCGCCGCCTGCGGCGGCAGATAGACGGCGAACCGCATGTCGCATCCCAGCGTCGTGGATCGATGACGGTAGACATCCTGCCAACCGCCGTAAGACGCGTGACGCTCGATGCGTTCCAGATTCAAACCCGGTCCCCTGTGAGAGGCCCGCCCGTCGCCGGTGCGGGCCGATGATCAGTAATGGATGACGCTGCGGATCGACTTTCCCTCGTGCATGAGGTCGAAGGCATCGTTGATCCGGTCCAGCGGCAGGGTATGGGTCACGAACGGCGCGAGCTCGATCTCGCCGCGCATCGCCTGTTCGACCATCCCGGGCAACTGGGTGCGCCCCTTCACACCGCCGAACGCGGTTCCCTTCCAGGTCCGGCCAGTCACCAGTTGGAACGGACGGGTGGAGATCTCCTGGCCGGCACCGGCCACGCCGATGATCACCGACTGTCCCCAGCCCCGATGCGCGCATTCCAGCGCCGCGCGCATGACGTTGACGTTGCCGATGCACTCGAAGCTGTGGTCCACGCCCCAGCCGGTCATCTCCACGATCACCTGCTGGATGGGCTTGTCGTGATCCTTCGGATTGACGCAGTCGGTGGCGCCCATCTGCGTCGCCAGCTCGAATTTCGACGGGTTGGTGTCGATCGCGATGATGCGGCCGGCCTTCGCCTGGCGCGCGCCCTGGATCACCGCAAGGCCAATCCCGCCGAGGCCGAACACCGCGACCGAATCGCCGGCCTGCACCTTCGCGGTGTTGTGCACGGCCCCTATTCCGGTGGTGACGCCGCAGCCAAGCAGACACACCTGCTCATGGTTGGCCGCCGGATCGATCTTCGCCAGGGACACCTCGGCCACGACCGTGTATTCGCTGAAGGTGCTGCAGCCCATGTAGTGATGGATCGGCTGGCCTTCGTAGGAGAACCGCGACGTGCCGTCGGGCATCACACCCTTGCCCTGGGTCGCGCGCACCGACACGCAGAGATTGGTCTTGCCGCTCTTGCAGAACAGGCATTCGCGGCACTCGGCGGTGTACAGCGGGATCACGTGATCGCCCGGCTGCACGCTGGTCACGCCTTCGCCGACCGAGACGACGACGCCCGCGCCTTCGTGGCCGAGCACGCAGGGGAACAGGCCTTCCGGATCGTCGCCGCTGAGCGTGAACGCATCGGTGTGGCAGACGCCGGTATGGCTGATCTTCACCAGCACCTCGCCCTTCCGCGGCGGAGCGACGTCGATCTCGACGATCTTCAGCGGTTGACCGGGGCCGAAGGCGACGGCGGCGCGGGATTTGATGGGCGTTGCGTTCATGGAGATTCCTGTGGCTTGTTCGAGCGTGTGGCTCATTTGAGATAGGACCGGACCAGTCCGATCGCCTGCTGGATGCCGGCGTCCTTCGCGGCGAGCTCGCCGAATTCCTCGCGCAGATGGCTTTCCAGCACTTCGGCCATCAGTCCGTTGACCGCGCCGCGGATCGCGGCCAGTTGCTGCAGCACGGCGCCGCACTCGGTTCCGGCCTCCAGCGCGCGTTCCAGCGCGTCGGTCTGGCCCCGGATGCGGCGCAGGCGGGTGAGGGCCTTCTTCTTTTCGGCGGGGGTGTAGGGCATGGTGGGGGGGAGTATATCGCGCGCGGCGCGATCCGCCACCGTGGCGGCCTTGCACCCCGGCGGCCTCCACGGTGCTGGCCAGGCGATGTCATGGGCTACGATGGCCTGTCTTCGTCAGGAAAGGATCGCCATGTCCCAGCCGCCACGCGACACCGTCTCGCCCATCGACGCCTTCCTGCCGACCAATCCCCTGGCCGCGATCTCCTGCTGGACCGGGATCTTCTCGCTGATCATCTGCGGTCTGGGCGCCCTGCTCGGGCCGGTCGCGCTGGTCACCGGTTGGCTGGCGCTGAAGAAATGGAAGATGCAGGAATCCGTGTACGGCGCGAAGGCCAGCACGGCCCGTGCGTGGATCGGGATCGTCACCGGCGGACTCGGCACGCTGCTGGGCATCGCGGTGGTGGTGCTGCTGGTGTTCAAACGATGAATCGCGCATCGAATCGCGCATCGCCTCGCTCCGCGATCTGCGCGGGTCTTCTGCTGCTGTCCGTTGTCGTCGCATCGCCGGTCAGCGAAGCCGCTGGAAAGCCGCGATTGCCGAAGGGCGTCAAGGCCACCCGGCTCGACGATGGCCGCTACGCGGTCACCGCGAGCGTGTCAGCCTCACCTCCGGGCAGAGACCGGGTTGCCAGGCTCGATGCGCGCACCCTGCTGGAAGTGGCCGCGGCCACCCTCTGTCCCGAGGGACACGACCTGGAGATCGACGGAAGTCCGCGCATCAGCATCGATGGCGCCGGCCGTTTCACGACGATGTCGCGCGGCACCGTGCGCTGTCGAACCGCGTCGTCCGCAGATGCCATGTCCGATCCGCAGCAGACGAAGTAGCGTCGGCTGTTCCGTGCCATCGGTCGGTCAGATCGCGTCTGCGCCTGCACCGTGCCGCGCGGCGATCAGGGCAACCGCTCGCACCAGTACTGCAATTCGCTGCCCTTGCTGGGTTCGTAGACGAAGTGCAGGCCGGTGAAGCCGTACGGCGCGCCGGAAGCGAGGAACGGCGGGCGATGCTTGGCCTGATGGATCGGCACCGGTTCGCCGGACGCGATCGCGTAGACGTAGAGGTTGATCGCGGCCGCGCGTTCGGGCGCGGTCACGTAGACAGCCTTGAATTCGAAGTAGCGTCCGATCTTCTGCCCCGGCGCCCGGTAGGGCGCGTCGGTCGGCGCGGCATCGACGGTGAAGGGTTCGCCGCCGTAGACGATGTGGCAGCGCACGCTGTCGGCGTGCGCGCAGGGCGCGGCCAGCAGCAGCGATGCGAACAGCGCGACGCGTCTATTCGCCATGGCACTGCCTCGGCTGCGTGTCGCCGCGTCGACCACAGGGACTGGCGGCTTCGGGGTCCGGATGCGGGACGCCGTTGGCGTCGAGGCGGACCACGCGCGTGCGCCACGCGGCCACGCCGCGCTTGTCCAGCGTCGCTTCCAGCGTCCAGCCGGTCAGGGTGGCCTCGGTGTCGAAGCCGTTGAACAGGAAATTGCCGAGGCTGTAGACGATCGGTTTGCCGTCGTGGATCTCGGCGCCCTGGGTAACGTGCGGATGCGCGCCGACCACCATGTCCGCACCGGCGTCGAGCATCGCACGCGCGAACTGCTTCTGACGCTCGCTCGGATAGCCTTCGTTCTCCCAGCCCCAGTGCATGAACGGGATCACGAGGTCGGCATGGTGGCGCGTGCGCGCGGCGATGATGTCCTCGATGACCTGCTCGTCCTCGCCGCTCCAGGCGACGCCGGGACGATCCGCTCCGGCCTCGAACGAGCGCGGCTTGAATTCCACGTAGCCCAGCAGCGCGATGCGCAGGCCGTTGCGTTCGACGATCCAGGGCGTGTGCGCGGCTTCCAGATCCGCACCGCCGCCGAAGTAGGGCAGGCCGGCCTGCTGCATCAGGCCGAGCTGTTCGGCGAAGGCGGCCTTGCCGAAATCGCCGGAGTGGTTGTTGGCGAGCGAGAACGCATCGAAATGCCGTGCGAGCACCGGCAGCGTGCGCGGATCGGCGCGGAAGGTGTAGGGCTTGTCGAGCGCGGTGCCGCCGGTGGCGACGACGCATTCGAGATTGCCGATACGTACGTCGGCCCGGCGCAGCCATGCGGCGAGCGGCGCGAAGGGATCTTCACCGCGCGCGATGAGTTCGCCCGGCGTCTCGGCCACCATGATGTCGCCGACGAAGGCGATCTCGACGGTGCCGCGCGCGGCCTGCGCCACCGGTGCGGACGCGAGCATGAGCGGCAGGGCGAGCAGCGGCAGGCGCAAGGAAGGGGCGACGGGCATGGCGCGAGTCTGTCACGGTGTCGCGACGGGTGTAAATCCGTGCCGAGGCTCAGCCGGTGTTCTGGATCCCCGCCGCGATCCCGTTCACCGTGGCCACGAGTGCCTGGAACAGATCGTCGTCCTCGCGGCCCGCCTCGCGCCAGCGGCGGAGCAGTTCCACCTGCAGCAGGCTGATCGGATCGACGTAGGGATTGCGCAGGCGGATCGACAGACGCAGACGGTAATCGTCCTGCAGCAACTGGCTGCGGCCGCGCAGCGCGAGGATGCGGTCGATGGTGCGGTAGTACTCGTCGACGATGCCGGGATGGAAGGCTGCGTGCAGCGGTCCGGCGAGCCGCGAGTAGCGCTCGAAGATCGCCGGGTCGGATTTCGCCAGCAGCATTTCGATGTCGTCCAGCATCGCGGCGAAGAACGGCCAGTCGCGGGCCATGTCGGCCATGGCGTCGTGGCCGTAGGTGGCGATGCCGTGCGCGAGCGCGGTGCCGACCCCGTACCAGCCGGTGAGACCGCTGCGATTCTGCGACCACGCGAAGACCCACGGGATCGCGCGCAGCGCTTCGATGCCGCCTTCGCGCCGTTTCGACGGACGCGAGCCCAGGCGCAGGCGTTCGATCACGTCGATCGGCGTCGCCGCGCGGAAATACGCCGGAAATTCCGCGCGATCGTGGACCGGCGCGCGATAGTGCGCGCGCGAGACCCGCGCCAGTTCGGTCGCGATCCCGCGCCAGCGCGATTCGCGCGGTTCGGACGGGCGCGGCCGCAGGCTCGCGCGCAGCACCGCCGCGGTGGCCTGTTCGAGATTGCGCAGCGCGAGGGCGCGGATCCCGTATTTGCGATGGATCACTTCGCCCTGTTCGGTCACCCGCAGGACGCCGTCGACGCTGCCGCGCGGCGCGGCGATGATCGCGCGTTCGGTCTTGCCGCCGCCCCGGCTGACCGAGCCGCCGCGGCCGTGGAAGAACACGATCTGCACGCCGGCCGCGTGCGCCAGCTCCAGCAGTTCCGCCTGGGTGCGCTGCAGCGACCAGCGCGAAGCGAGGATGCCGCCGTCCTTGGCGCTGTCGGAATAACCGAGCATCACCGTCTGGCGATCGTCGCGTGCCCGCAGGTGCCGGCGGTAGACCGGATCGTCGAACAGCGCGCGCATGATCTCCGGCGCCGCCCGCAGATCGTCGATGGTCTCGAACAGCGGCGCGACATCCAGCGGAACGTCGCCGCCCTCGACGCCGCCGCGCTCGTCGTCCGTCTCGTTGGCGTGTTCCGCGCGAGCGGCGACGCAGCCGGCGACCCGCGCCAGCGCCAGCACGGCCAGCGCGTCGGCGGCGCTGCGGCTCATGCTGATGATGTAGGGGCCGATCGCCTCCGCGCCGAACGCCCGCCGCGCCTCGCGCACGGTGCGCAGCACGTCGAGCGTGGCCCGTGCGGCCGGCGCTTCGGCATCGACCCGCATCCCGCCGGTGATCAGTGCGTGCAGGCGCGGGATGCGGTCCGACGGGCTGCGTGCGGACCAGTCGGCATCGTCGAGCAAGGCCGCGATCGCCGCATCGTGGGTGCCCGAATCCTGGCGCAGATCGAGCGTCGCCAGATGGAAGCCGAAGGTGCGCGCGCGCCACAGCACGCGCTGCAGCGCGAAGCGTCCGGCATGGTCGCCGCGATGGTGCCGCAGACTGGCATCGATGAGATCCAGATCGGCGAGGAAGGCGTCGGCATCGGCGTACGCTTCCGCCTCGCCGGCCGCGGTCGCCGCCAGCCGTGCACGCATCAGATCGAGCAACTGCCGGTAGGGCATGTCGGCCAGGCGCGGGCTGAGCTTCGCGGCGGCCGCGGGCATCGCCGCGGAATACCCGGCGATCTTCGCTTCGATGGCGTCGTCGACACGCACGCGGTCGCGGGTCTGGGTCAGGATCTCGCCCAGCGACTGCAGGTCCTTGCGATAGCTGGCGAGCACGCTCGCGCGCTGCGCCGAGAGCGCGGCGCGCACGGTGTCGGCGCCGACGTTGGGGTTGCCGTCCATGTCGCCACCAACCCAGGTGCCGAAGCGCAGCACCGGCGGCAAGGCCAGCCGGCGATACGCCGGATCGTCGCCGTAGGCGGCTTCGATCGCGTCCGCGAAGGCTTCGTAATAGACCGGCAGCGCGCGGAACAACACCTGGTTGAGGTAGAAGCCGATGTGCTCGATCTCGTCGGCCACAGTCGGTTGTTGCGGTGGCGTCTCCGCGGTCTGCCAGCTCGCGGTCAGGGCCTGGCGGATGCGCGCGGTGTCGGCGCCACGTTCGGCCGGCGTGCGCTGGCGGTCGATGTCGGCGATCAGACGCTCGACGATCGTGCGCTCCTTCAGCAGCAGCGCGCGCCGCACGGCTTCGGTCGGATGCGCGGTGAACACCGGCTCGATCCGCAGTCGCGGCAGCAGCTCGCGCAGTTCGTCCACGGTGACCCCCTCCTCGCGCAGGGCGCGCAGGGTCGCGGTCAGCCCGCCGGGCTGCGGTGCATCGGTGGTGCGCTGGTAATCGCGACGTCGGCGGATGCGATGGATCCGCTCGGCCAGATTCACCGCGCCGAAATAGGCGGCGAAGGCGCGGACCAGCGCATCGGCGTCGCCCAGCGGCACCGCGGCGAGACGGTCGGCCAGCGCGTCGATCGGCGCATCCTGTTCGCGGCGCTCGATCGCGGCGCGACGCACCGATTCAACCTGGG
Source organism: Lysobacteraceae bacterium (assembly GCA_041919915.1). Taxonomy (GTDB): domain Bacteria; phylum Pseudomonadota; class Gammaproteobacteria; order Xanthomonadales; family Xanthomonadaceae; genus Lysobacter_I. The sequence goes on along the minus strand of JAYRSY010000031.1, from coordinate 1,845 downwards.
TCAGAAGTTCGGCCGAAACCTGCTCGGCCAGCATTTCGCCGATCATCGCACCCAGCCGCCGCACGTCGTCGCGCAGCAGGGTGTCGGTCTCGGCGAGGTTGGGGATATCGCGGACGCGCATCGGAGGCTCGCAGTGGGGGTGCGAACCGTCGAGGTTACACAAAAGGGGTCAGCGCTGCAGATGGATTCGTATGCAGCGGTCGCGCGGGTTGTCGCCGCTTCGGCCGAGCGGCAGGAAGCCGTCGGACCGGAAGCGAGGGATCAATACGCGAATTCGCGGAACACACGATCGATGTCGCCGTTCCATTCGCCCCGGAACAGCGCGAGCTTGCGTTCGGCGGCGGTCTGGCCGCTTTCGACGATCTCGATCAGCGGGTCGAGGAACCGGCTTTCGTCGGCGCCCTTGCCGTTGCGCACGTCGCGTCGACGCAGGCCTTCGGCGGCGATCTTCAGCGCCTCGCGGGCGAGATCGCGGACGGTGCCGCCGCGGAACGGCAGATGGATCGCATGCTTCGGCACGCCGTCGCGCAGCGCATGCCGCTCGGCGAGGCTGAAGTCCTTGACCAGATCCCAGGCCGCATCCAGCGCCGCGTCGTCGTAGAGCAGGCCGACCCAGAACGCCGGCAGCGCACACAGCCGGTTCCACGGGCCGCCATCGGCGCCGCGCATCTCGAGGAATTTCTTGAGCCTGACTTCTGGGAACGCGGTGGTCATGTGATCGGACCAGTCGCGCAGGGTCGGCAGTTTGCCGGGCAGCGCGGGCAGCGTGCCGGCCATGAAATCGCGGAAGCTCTGTCCGCTGGCGTCGACGTACTCGCCGTCGCGGTACGAGAAATACATCGGCACGTCGAGCAGGTAATCCACGTAGCGCTCGTAGCCGAAGCCGTCCTCGAACACGAAATCGAGCATGCCGGTGCGGTCGGCGTCGGTATCGGTCCAGATGTGCGAGCGGTAGCTGAGATAACCGTTCGGTTTGCCCTCGGTGAACGGCGAATCGGCGAACAACGCGGTCGCCACCGGCTGCAGCGCCAGCGAGACGCGGAACTTCTTCACCATGTCCGCTTCGCTGGCGTAGTCGAGATTGACCTGCACCGTGCAGGTGCGGGTCATCATGTCGAGGCCGAGACTGCCGACCTTCGGCATGTAGTCGCGCATGATCCGGTAGCGGCCCTTGGGCATCCACGGCATCTGGTCGCGACGCCATTTCGGCTGGAAACCCATGCCGAGGAAGCCGAGGTCGAGCGTGTCGGCGACGGCTTTCACTTCCTTCAGATGGCTGCCGACTTCGCTGCAGGTCTGATGGATGTTCTCCAGCGGCGCGCCCGACAGTTCGAGCTGCCCAGCGGGTTCCAGCGTGACCGAGGCGTTGTCCTTCAACAGCGCGATGGTGCGGCCATGCTCGTTCACCGGCTCCCAGCCGAACCGGGTGAGGCCGGTGAGCAATGCTTCGATGCCGCGTTCGCCGTCGAAGGTGGGCGGCATCAGGTCGTCGAGACGGAAACCGAACTTCTCGTGCTCGGTGCCGATCCGCCAGTCGGATTTCGGCTTCTCGCCCGAGGCGAGCACCGCCACGAGTTGATCGCGATCGGTGATGGGCGTGTCGGCGACGTGGCTGGGACTGGACATGCGGCTTCCATGAAGTGGGGCGACGCCGGCAAGAGGGCCCGGGTGGGCCGGCGGTTGCGCGGCGAATGCGGGTAGGCGAGTTGGGGGCGCTGGCCTAACATCGCAAGCACCGGACTATAACCCGCCGACGATGACGCGCATTGTTGCCCTCCTGCTCTGTCTGTGTTCCACGGGCGCCCTGGCGCAGGCGCCGTCGCGGCTGGAGCGCGGCAACGGCCC
>JAYRSY010000030.1:0-45607 GCA_041919915.1 Lysobacteraceae bacterium | reverse complement strand
GATAGTCGCCTTCGTCGGTGACCGGACGGAATTTGACTTCCTTGATTTCGACGACCTTCTGCTTCTTCTTGGCCGCCGCGGCCTTTTTCTGCATCTCGAACTTGAACTTGCCGAAGTCCATGATGCGGCAGACCGGCGGATCCGCGTTCGGCTGGATTTCGACCAGATCGAGCGCTTCTTCCTCGGCCTTGGCCAACGCTTCGTCACGCGACATGACGCCGATCATTTCGCCGTCGCTGCCGATCACGCGCACTCGCGGCACGCGGATTTCGTGATTCTTGCGGTTCTGCTTGTCCTGGGGGGTACTGATATCGCTGTCTCCAAAAGGAAAGGATCCGTCCGGCTGGCGCGCCGGACGGGATTCACATCATGCCGCAGCGGATCCGTCCGCGATGCGCGCGACGAAATCGGAGAGGCTCATGGACCCCAGATCTTCCCCGCCCCGTGTGCGCACCGCAACCAGCCCGTTGTCGCGCTCGCGATCCCCGACCACGAGCAGATACGGCACCCGCTGCAGCGTGTGCTCGCGAATCTTATAGCCGATTTTCTCGTTCCGCAAATCGGCCGAAACCCGGAGACCTTGATTCATAAGGGTTTTCCGGACCTGTTCGACATATTCGGCCTGCGCGTCGGTGATATTCATCACCACGGCCTGGATCGGCGCCAGCCAGGCGGGCAATTGGCCGGCGTGGTGCTCGATCAGGATGCCGATGAAACGCTCCATCGAGCCGACGATGGCGCGGTGCAGCATGACCGGATGCCGGCGCTGGCTGTGCTCGTCGACATATTCGGCCCCGAGCCGGCCCGGCATCATGAAATCGACCTGCATCGTGCCCAGCTGCCAGGTCCGGCCGATGGCGTCCTTGAGGTGATATTCGATCTTCGGGCCGTAGAAGGCGCCCTCGCCCGGGAGTTCTTCCCAGGCCACCCCGGCCGAGCGCAGGGCCGAACGCAGGGCGTCCTCGGCCTTGTCCCAGGTGGCGTCGTCGCCGAGGCGCGATTCGGGGCGGAGCGCGATCTTGATCTGGATGTCCGAAAAACCGAAATGGCCGTAGACCTGCAGCGCCTGCTCGTGGAAGGCCTTCACCTCGGATTCGATCTGGCTCTCGGTGCAGAAGATGTGGCCGTCGTCCTGGGTGAAGCCACGCACGCGCAGGATGCCATGCAGCGCACCCGACGGCTCGTTGCGATGACAGGCCCCGAACTCGCCGTAACGGATCGGCAGATCGCGGTAACTGTGCAGGCCCTGGTTGAAGACCTGGACATGGCCCGGGCAATTCATCGGCTTCAGCGCATACGTGCGCTTCTCCGACTCGGTGAAGAACATGTTGTCCTTGTAGTTGTCCCAGTGGCCGGATTTCTGCCACAGCGACACGTCGAGGATCTGCGGGCAGCGCACTTCCTGGTAGCCGCTGTCGCGATAGACCTTGCGCATGAACTGTTCGACCACCTGCCACACGGCCCAGCCCTTCGGGTGCCAGAAGATCAGGCCCGGGCCTTCTTCCTGCAGATGGAACAGATCCTGCGCCTTGGCGATCTTGCGGTGATCGCGCTTCTCGGCTTCTTCCAGTTGCGTCAGATAGGCCTTGAGATCCTTGTCGTTCAACCAGGCCGTGCCGTAGATGCGGCTGAGCATCTGGTTGTTGGAATCGCCGCGCCAATAGGCGCCGGCGACCTTCATCAGCTTGAACGCGCGCAGCTTGTCGGTGCCTGGCACGTGCGGGCCGCGGCACAGGTCGGTGAATTCGCCCTGCGAATACAGCGACAGATCCTGGTCGGCCGGAATGCTTTCGATGATCTCGGCCTTGTAGGCCTCGCCGATGCCCTTGAAGAACGCGACGGCGTCGTCGCGCGACTTCACGCTGCGGGCGACCGGATGCGCTTCCTTGACGATCTTCTGCATCTCGACCTCGATCGCCGGCAGGTCTTCCGGCGTGAACGGGCGCTCGTAGGCGAAGTCGTAGTAGAAACCGTTGTCGATCACCGGGCCGATGGTGACCTGCGCGCCCGGAAACAGGCGCTGCACGGCCTGGGCCAGGAGGTGGGCGGTGGAGTGGCGGAGGATGTCCAGCGCGTCGGGGTGCTTCTCGGTGACGATCTCGAGCGCGGCGTCGCGTTCGATGCGGAAACTGGTGTCGACGAGCTGGCCGTCGACCTTGCCGGCGAGCGCGGCCTTGGCCAGGCCGGCGCCGATGGAGGCGGCGACCTCGCCGACCGTGGGAGCGGATTCGAATTCGCGGCGGCTGCCGTCGGGGAGCGTGATGGCGATCATGGGGATGCGGGATATCGTCGATGGGGCGCGCCGTGGCGCACCGTGAAAATGGAAAGGCAACAAAAAAGCGCCCCGAAGGCGCTTGCGCGTGGTCGCGGGCCTCGGGCGGATCGATCAGGGGCGGATGGTAGTGCTCATGTCGCACGCTCGGCGCCGGTTTCCCGGGGCCACCTCGGTTCTGTCGCGGATGCGGCAAAGTTAGGCGCCGGGGGGGCGAAAGTCAACGAATCCGGCCGGTTCCGACCCCCTTGCCCGGCAGACGGCGCAGCAGTTCCCGCGGATCGGCGGCAGGGCCTACACTCGGATCTCTCCGGGAACCGGGCGGACAAGGGCCGACGATGGCGCAGAGCATCCACGACTTCCACGACGACCCGCGCAACGCGAACATCCGCATCTGGATCAACGGTGTGTTGAAGCCGCGGGCCGAAGCCACCGTCTCGGTGTTCGACAGCGGCTTCGTGCTGGGCGATGGCGTCTGGGAAGGGCTGCGGGTCATCGACGGCCATCCGGTCTTCCTCGACGAGCATCTGGACCGCCTGTACGAAGGCGCCAAGGCGATCGCGCTGGACATCGGCCTGGACCGCACGCAGCTGATCCGCGCGATCTACGACACGCTCGATGCGAACGGCATGCGCGACGGCGTCCACCTGCGGCTGATGGTGTCGCGCGGCGTGAAGCGCACGCCCTACCAGGATCCGCGCGTCACCATCGGTCCGGCCACGGTCGTGATCATTCCCGAGTTCAAGGTCGCCAAACCCGAAACGCTCGCCACGGGCCTGAAGCTGTTCACCGCGCACGTGCGCCGCGGCTATCCCGACGTACAGGACCCGAAGCTCAACAGCCACAGCAAGCTCAACTGCATCACCGCCTGCATCCAGGCCACCCAGGCCGGCGCCGACGAAGCGCTGATGCTGGATCCGCACGGTTTCGTCGCCACCTGCAATTCCACCCATTTCTTCATCGTGCGCAAAGGCGAGGTGTGGACGTCCACCGGCGATTACTGCCTCGGCGGCATCACCCGCGCCAACGTGCTGCGTGCGTGCAGGGAAGCCGGGATTCCCTGCTTCGAAAAGAACTTCAGCCTGACCCAGGTGTATTCGGCCGACGAAGCGTTCACCACCGGCACGTTCGCGGGCCTGGCGCCGGTGCGCGAGATCGACGGTCGCCGGATCGGAGACGATGCGCAAGCCGATGGCGGCGCCCTGCCCGGCCCGATGACCGCACGACTGCAGGCGCTGTATCGCGAGCTGATCGCCCGCGATGTCGCCTTCCGTGCCGGCGTGCGCCTCGCATGAGTCTGCGGATCGCGATGTGGAGCGGACCGCGCAACATCTCCACGGCGATGATGCGCGCATGGGAAAACCGCGGCGACTGTGCGGTGAGCGACGAACCGCTGTACGCGGCGTATCTCGCCATGACCGGACTGGATCATCCGGGCCGCGATGCGGTCATCGCCGCAGGCGAGACCGACTGGCGACGCGCGGTCGGCGACCTGCTCGGTCCGGCGCCTGGCGGCGCGGCGCTCTGGTACCAGAAGCACATGAGCCATCATCTGCTGCCGGAGATGGATACCGAGTGGGTCCTCGGCCTGCGCAATGTATTCCTGATCCGCGATCCCGCCGAAGTGGTCGCGTCGTATCTCAAATCGCGGGCGACGGTGACGCCGGACGACATCGGTCTGCCGCAACAGGGACGACTGTTCGATCTGCTGCGCGATCGACTGGGGGAAGCGCCTCCGGTGATCGATGCCGGCGACTTCCTGCGCGCGCCCGAAGCGCATCTGCGCGCGCTGTGCGCGCGGCTCGGCGTTCCGTTCACGCCGCGGATGCTGTCGTGGCCGGCGGGACCGCGCGACAGCGACGGGGTGTGGGCGCCGTACTGGTACGACGCGGTGTGGAAATCCACCGGATTCGAGCCATGGCGCGCGCGTGAGGATCGACTGGAGGGCGAGGCGCTGGCCGTGGCCGACGCCTGCCGACCGGTGTACGAGCGCCTGCGCGGATTCCGCATCCGGGTCTGATCCTCTGCCGGAGCCGGATCACCCCGTCGGCGGCAGCATCACCGCGGCCGCGATATGTCCATCGGCGACGCGGAAACGGCCGCGGATGCGCGCCAGGCCCGGCGGCGCGGCGTGCGCGACCAGCACCTCGGCGACGAAAGCGTCCGCGTCCTCGAAGGCGATCTCCACCTGATGGAAATCGAGGAACACGCGCTGTCGCGGATAGATCGCCTTGTAGACGGCTTCCTTGACCGAGAACACCAGACGGCCACCGAGCGGACGCAGCGCCGCCGGCAACGCCTCCAGCCGCGGACGTTCGGCGTCGCGCAGGATCTGCGGCAGCAGCGCGTCGTCGATCGGCAACGCCGGTTCGACGTCCAGGCCGAGACCGGCGCTGTCGAGGCCGGACGCCACCGCGACCGCGCACAGACTTTCGCAATGGGTGATCGAACCGACGATGCCCGCCGGCCAGCACGGCACGCGATCGGCATCGGGCAGCAGGCGATCGATCGCGATGCCGGCCTCGGCCAGCACCGCATGCGCGAGCTGCCGCCCGGCGGCGAACTCGCGCCGGCGTTTGTCGACCGCGCGCGCGATCAGCGCCTGCTCGTCGCGATGCAGGCGCGCCGGATCGGCCGCGGCCGGCGCCATTTCCGCCAGTTGCACGGTGGCCGGCAACAGCGGGCGGAACAGCGACGCGGTACGCGCGTCGCTCAGTGGCGCAGCATCCACCATGCGCCGGTTCCGATCGCGACCACGAACGCGGCCGCGGCGGTGCCGAGGATGCGATCCTGCATGCGCGCGCGGGCCAGCGCCTCGCCGTACGGCATGGTGGTGTGCGAGACCATGGTGTAGATCGGCAGCCATGCCTTCGGCATCAACCGGTTCAGCGCGACATCGAGGCGTTTGCGCGCGACGAACCACGGCGAGCCGACCTTCTGCCGCAACTCGACGAAGTTCGCCTTCGACAATTCCATCAGCACGTCGGTGTGCGGACGACGCGCCTGCTCGTAGGCGGCGAAAGCCGCGGCACGATCGCCGGACTGGCGTTTCAATGCCGACAGCAGCGCCGAGCAGTCCTCGAACGCCGAGTTCATTCCCTGGCCGTAGAACGGATACACCGCGTGCGCGGCGTCGCCCACCATCACCATCCAGTCGGCGTATCGCCAGGGCGCGGTCTTGGTGGTCAGCAGCGCGCCGGTCGGGCGGCTCGTCCATTGCTCGACCAGTCCGGGCAGCATCGGCAACAGATCCGGGAAATACTTCTGGAACAGCGCGCGGATGTCATCCGGCGTCTTCGTGCTCTCGAAACTGTCCGCGCCTTCGTGCGGCAGGAACAGCGTCAGGGTATGCGAACCGTCACGATTGGGATGCGAAACGAACAGTCCGTGCGACCGGGGCCAGACGTGCAGCGCGGTCTGATCGATCAGCGATCGCCCGTCCGGGCCGGCGGCGAGCGTCAATTCCTTGTAGCCCCACTCCAGGTACTCACGGTGGAAATCGGCGCGCATGCCGCGCTGCATTTCCGGGCGCGTGCGCGAGAACGCACCGTCGGCGCAGATCACCCAGTCCGGCTTGACGATCAGGGTCGCGCCGGCGTGTTCGATGTGCAGTTCGCGCGCATCCTTGTCCACGCCGGTCAGGCGATGTTCGAAATGCAGGCGCACCTGCGGATGACGCTCGGCGCGATCCAGCAGCAGGCGGATCAGTTCGCTGCGATCGATCGAATACAGCACTTCGCCGCGATTCTTGCCGTACGGCTGGAAACGGGTGCTGCCGTCCGGCGCATGGATCACGCGGCCACGCATCACCACGGTCAGCGGCATCACCATGTCGATCAGGCCGACCTCGGTGAGCGCCTGGATGCCGCGCTTGGAAAGACCGAGGTTGATCGAGCGTCCTCCTTCGGCGCCTTCGCCACGCGGATCGTCGCGACGTTCGTAGACGTCGATCCGGTAACCGCGTTCGGCCAGCGCCAGCGCCAGCAGCGAGCCCGCGAGCCCGCCGCCGACGATGGCGACGCGCTGCGCGGCGCCGTCCTGCTTCGCCGCATCCGGCTTCGCTGTGGCTCCGGCGCTCATCGCTGCGCTCCTTCCCCGCCCTGGCGCGCTTCCATTTCGGCCTCGACCAGCGCATCGACGGCCTGGTCGAAATAGTTGCGGCGGATCGAGCCGCCGAGCCGGCGCAGATACGAACGCAGATATGCGCCACGGACCTGCGGCGAGTCGATCTCGCGCTTGAGGAACGGCAGATCCGATTCGACCATGTGCCGGATCACCAGCATCGGAATCGGGCTGCGGAGCGGTCGGAACTCCGGGTTGCGCAAACCGGGCGTCTCGTTGCGGGCGTGGAATTCGCCGAGCATCAGCCCGACATCGACGAAACCGGGCTTGAGCCGCGACTGGATCGCATCGATCAGCGGCGCCGAGCTGGCGTCGAGGCTGGAGAAGACGATCATGAACACCTTGTTGATCGCCATCGTGCCTTCGCGCGGCTCCGCGTCGAGGAACAACTGGCGGCATTGCTCGACCACGTCCTGGATCCGCTGCGGATCGGGGTCCGCATCGGCGATCTCGGTCATCCAGATCGTGTCCAGCTCCAGCGCCATCGGCGTGAACGGGCACACCGGCCCGGCACGGCCGACCTCCGGATGCGGGCGCGCGAGGAACCGGCGCACCCACGACACGATCGAGCCGAGCGGCGATTCGGGATCGTTCGCCGCCTCCACCTCGGAGGCGCGGCGCAATACGAAATCGGGCTTCGAAGGAGCTGCGACCGCCCCTCGGGAAACCACCTCGGCGATGCCCCGGGTCGCTCTGGTCTGGTCACTTGCGTTCATAAGGTCTCTTCCTGTGTCTGTCCTGGAATGCGCGCGCATCGCGGCGACCTCGGCGTGGTGCCCGCCCGGTCCCGCGCTCTCCCGCGCACGCATGCATCCCGCAACCCTCTCTTCCACATCGTCCTGTCCTTCCGGTGAGCGGTTGCCCGCTCAACCGGCGACCACCGGCGCTTCCGCGTCCGGCAGTTCGCGTTCGATCTCCCTGATCGAACGGATTCCGTAACCGATCACCGCCACCATCGCCATGGCCAGGCCCAGCACGACGAACATCAGGCCCAGGCCGCGGCCCTCGCCGACACCGATCACCGCGCCGACCGAATCCGCCAGCGCGCCGCCCGGCATCAGCGCCGGCTCGAACACGTACTCCGCCAGCGGCCCCGCGAGCAGGTAACCCAGCGGCAGCGCGGCCTCGGCGGTCATGCGCAGGATCGCCATGCAGCGTCCCAGCAGGTGCGACGGCACCTTGGTCTGCCACAAGGCAAAGCTGGCCGACTGCGCCGGCGGAATGGTCAGAAACATCGCGAAACCGGCCACGACCAGCAGGATCAGCGACGGCGCCAGACCGTGGGCGGCGATCGCCAGGCCGCTGAGCAGCGTGAAGCCGAGCAGACCGTCGATCCTGCGCCGCGGGCCGCCCCACAGCGTGATCAGCAGGCCACCGATCAGCAGACCGCTGCAGGCCAGCGACATCTGCAGGCCGAGCAGGCCTTCGTCACCGCCGGCCACGATCAGGACCAGGGGCGTGATCGCGATGCTGGCGATGGCGAACAGGAAGCTGCCACCCGCACCGAGACCGAGCAGCCCGAGCAGGCCCGGACGCGCGGCGACGTAACGCCAGCCCTCGCGCGCTTCGGCCAGCAGACCGGGCGAATCCTCGTCCGGCCGCACCGGACGCGGGATCTTCGCGAGCGCCACGCAGATCGCACCGACCACGAAAGTCAGGGCATCGATGATCAATGCCCCGGTGAGACCGCCGAATTTCATCAGGACGCCGGCGATCGCCGGACCGCCGACGAGCGCGAAGCCCTGGCCGGTCTGGATCAGACCGTTCAAACGCACCAGTTGGTCGCGATCGGCCAGCAGCGGCACGCTCGCGGCATAGGCCGGCTGCAGGAAGGCATTGGTGATCGCGGTCAGGCCGACGCCCAGCCAGATCGCCCACATCGCGAGATGTCCGCCGATCGCCAGCAGCGCGAGCGCGGCGATCGTCCCGGCGGAGACGACCTCGCAGACGATCATGATCCGCCGCCGGTCCCAGCGATCGACCAGGGCGCCGGCGAACGGAGAGATCAACAGCGCCGGTACCGCCATCGCCACGAACACCGTCGCGAACTGCGCCGCCGAACCGGTGGTCTTGAACACCCACACACCCAGCGCGAAGCTGGTGACGCGCGAACCGATACCCGACACCAGTTGCCCGAACCAGATCAACAGGAAATCGCGCAGCCCGGCGGCGCGCGGCGCGGCGGCGGACACGGAGGCGTTCACGTCGTCGTCTCCACCGTCGCGTCCACCGTCATTCCAGCCGTCGCCGGCAATGCGCCGCAGCGCTGCAGGAACCGCAGGTAGCGCACGAACAGCGCACGATCGGCCGGCGGGCAGCGCTCGTGCCAGGGCGCGAGCGCTGCCTCGGTGGCGCTGCAGTCGAACGCGGGCATCTGCGGGCCGTCGCCGGCCTCGACGCGCTCCGGGAACAGGCCAGCGAAGGGTTTGAGCGGGTTGTCGCTGCCGGCCGCCACGGCCGCCAGCAGCGCCTCGCGCCAGCGCGGGTAGTCGACCTCGTCGATCGGACCGACGGTGTCGCGGATCGCCGCCACCGCTTCGGAGATCGGCAGTGTGTGCGGGTTGTAGTAGTGGTACTGGCCATTGGCGTCGCCGACGCCAAGCATGATCCGCACGATCGCGCGGGCGACGTGATCCACCGGCGTCATGTCGAAGGTTTCGCCGGGAAGTTCCGGGGCCAATCCCAGCGCCACGCAGCCGCGGATCCAGGCGCTGAAATAATCGTCGGCGTTGCCGGTGCCGGACAGGGCATCGCCGGTGATCCGCGCCGGCCGATGGATCGCCACCGGCACGCCACGCGCCCGGGCGAGCAGGCCGAGCTGTTCGCTCACCCACTTGCTCTGGTTGTAGCCGCCGTACTGGCCGGGACCGTCGGGCGGCGCATGCGCCTCGTCCACCCGCAGTCCGGCATGGCGCGGCGTGAGATACACGCCGAGGGTGGAGACCAGTTGCACCGGTTTGAGCTGCGCGGTGGTCGCGAGTCGCAGCACTTCGCGGGTACCGCCGACGTTCGCGGCCTCCAGATGCGCGTAGGGCGCGATGAAATTGACCTGTCCGCCGTTGTGGACGATCGCGTCGACGCGATGCGCGAGCGCCGCGAAGGCATCGTCCGACAAGCCCAGCGCCGGTGCCGAGAGATCACCCAGCAGCGGTACGATCCGTGCCGCGTCGCCCTCGCGCCACAGCCCGTAGCGTTCGAGATTGGCGCGGATCCGGCGCAGGCCCTGGACGTCGTCGTCCGCGCGCACCAGACAGACCGCCTCGGTCGCGGTGAGGTCGAGCAGATCGCGCAGCACGTAGGCGCCGAGGAAGCCGGTGGCGCCGGTGAGCAGGACCGAGCGCGGCGCATCGCGCGGCGCGACCGCGGGCGTGGCGTGCGCGGCATCGATCTCCGCCGGCAGCGCGGCCTGCGCCTCGATGTCGAAACGTTCTTCGCCTTCGCCGCTGCGCAGGCGATCGACGGCTTCGGCCATCCCGGCGACGGTGGGCGCGGCGAACACGGTCGACAGCGGCAGCTCGACCCCGAGCGCCACGTGCAGTTTGAACACCAGCGGCAACGCCGCCAGCGAATCGCCGCCGGAGGCGAAGAAATCGTCGTCGATGCCGAGCGCCTCGCGCCCCAGCACCTCGCGCCACACCGCCAGCACGGCCTGCTCGGTCGGCGTCCGCGGCGCGCGCACGGCGCGCACGTCGTCGGCCGCGGGCGCCGGCAGCGCGCGGCGATCGATCTTGCCGTTGACGGTCAACGGCATCGCATCGAGGCATACGAAACTCGACGGCAGCATCGCTTCAGGCAGCCGTTGCGCCAGCGCCGCGCGCAGCGCGGCGGCATCGACCGCCGGCTCGGCGACGACATAGGCGACCAGACGGCGATCGCCCGGGCGATCCTCGCGCAGCAGCACCGCCGCGGCACGCACGCCGGGCGCCGCGGCCAGCGCGGCCTCGATCTCGCCCAGTTCGATGCGGAAACCGCGCAATTTGATCTGATGATCGCGACGGCCGATGAACTGCAGCGTGCCGTCGGCGTTCCAGCGCGCCAGATCGCCGGTGCGATACATGCGCGCAGCCGCGACGGACGGCTCTACGACAGGCCGATCGGCGCAGAACGGATCGGGCGGGAAGCGTTCCGCGGTCAGCGCATCGGCAGCGAGATAGCCGCGGGCGACGCCGGCACCGGCGATGCACAGTTCGCCGACCGCACCGCGCGGCACCAGTTGCGAATGACGATCGAGCAGATGAATGCGCACGCCCGGCAACGGCCGGCCGATCGGCAGATCGTGGCCGACGATGTCCGAGGCATCGACCGTGGACAGCAGGGTCGCGCAGACCGAGGCCTCGGTCGGGCCATAGTGATTGCACAGTGTCACCCGGCCACCGGTGATCGCGGCGAAACGGCGGACCTGTTCCACCGGCACGCTCTCGCCGCCGATCATCATCAGGTTCAGCGCCGGCAGCAGCGGCTCCCGCGCGTCGCGCAGCAGCCAGCCCTCGCTCCAGCGGCGCCACAGCGCGGCCGGGGCATCGATCGCGGTCACCGCATGATCGCGGCAGAAACGCTCCAGCTCGAACGGGCCCAGCTCGGTCGGTGCCGGATGCAGCACCAGCGCGGAGCCGCAGGCCAGCACCGGGAACACGTCGCCGACCGAAGCGTCGAAGATCAGCGGCGGGATCATCAGCAACCGCTGTCCTTCGAAGCGATGGCGGGCGAGGAATCCCGACACCAGATTCACCGCGCCGCGATGTTCAATCAGCACGCCCTTCGGCGTCCCGGTCGAGCCCGAGGTGTAGATCAGATACGCCGCGTCATCGGCGCCGACGGCATCATCGGGCGGCGTCGTGACCGACGGGATGTCCGCGATCGCGCACTGCGGCGGCGCGTCATCCGTCGACAGCGACCGCGCCCGCGCGGCGAGCGCCGACGGCACCAGCAGCGCGCGCGCGCCGGCGTCGTCGAGCAGGAAGCGCAGGCGATCGTCCGGACTGCCCGGATCCAGCGGCAGATAGGCCGCGCCCGCGAACAGGATGCCGAACAGCGCGATCACCGCCTCCGCGGAACGGTCCGCGAGCAGCGCCACGCGATCGCCACGTCCGATGCCCCGGGCACGCAACGCAGCGGCGATGCCGTGAGCACGATGCGCCACCTCGGCGTACGTCCAGGACCGCGCGGGCTCGACCAGCGCCACCGCGTCCGGTGTGCGTGCCGCCTGCCGCGCGAACAGGCCATGCAGGGTCGGCGCCTCGGCCACGGGCGCGGGACCGCCATCGCCCAGCGCCAGCAGTTCGGCGCGTTCGTCATCGCCCAGCAGCGGCAGCCACGACAGCGGGCGGTCCGGGGCCTCGACGGCGCCGCGCAGCAGCGCGACGAAACGCGCCGACAGGCGTTCGATCGTCGTGAGGTCGAACAGTTCGGTGCTGTAGTCGAACAGCGCTTCCAGCGTGTCCGGAGTCTCGGTCACCGACAGCGTGATCTCGAACCGCGCGGTGTCGTTCTCCGGATCGAGCCATGTGCCGCGCGCATCGCCGAGACGCATCGCTTCGCCACCACCGCCCTGCAGGACGAACAGCGTCTGGAACAACGGCGTGCGTCCGGGCGCGCGCTCCGGCGCGAGTCGTTCGATCACCCGGTCCAGCGGCGCTTCGGCGTTCTCGAGCGCATGCAGCGTCTGCGTGCGGGCGCGCGCCAGCGCGGTGCGGAACGACGGGTCGTCGGCGAAATTCGCGCGCAGCGCCACGGTATTCACGAACAAACCGACCATCGCGTCGTCACCGGGCGCGGCGCGGTTCGTCACCGGGCTGCCGACGACGATGTCCTCGTCGCCCGACCAGCGCGCGAGCAGCGCCTGGAACGCGCACAGCAGCGCCATGAACAGGGTCGTGCCTTCGCGGCGCGCCAGCTCGCCCAGCGCGCCCCGCAGGTCGGCCGGAATGCGGAAAAGATGGCGTGCGCCGGCGGCGGACAACGACGCGGCGCGCGGCCGATCGGTCGGCAGATCGAGCAGCCCGCTGGTGCCGGCGAGCGCCTCGGCCCAATACGTCAATTGCTGTTCGATACGCCGGGCGTGCTCCGGCCGCGACCAGCGCAGCACGACATCGGCGAAACCGCGCGGCGGCGGTGGCGCATCCGGGGCGCGGCCGGCGGCGAACGCGTCGTAGTGCGCGACCAGATCCTGCTGCAGCACGCCGAACGACCAGGCGTCGGTGACGATGTGATGGGCGACGATCAACAGATCGTGCGTGGTCGGTCCGAGCTTCACCAGGGTCGCGCGCAGCAGCGGCGGACGCGACAGATCGAACGGCCGCGAGGATGCCTCAGCGAGCACGCGCACTGCTTCGGCCTCGCGCTCGGCTTCGGCCAGCGCCGAGAGATCGCGCGTGCGCAGGGCGAGCGTCGCATCCGCGCGCGCCGTCTGCACCGGTTCGCCGGCGCGTTCGGAAAACGCCATGCGCAGCGCATCGTGGCGCGCGACCAGCGCTTCGAGCGCGCGCGCCAGCGCGCCCGCATCGAGCGCGCCCTCCAACCGGTGAAGATGATGGATGTGATACGACGCGGTGCCGGGCTGCAGGCGCTCGAACACCCAGATCTGCCGCTGCGCGGGCGTCAGCGGCAGGATCTGCCCGGGTTCGGTGCGCGGTTCCGGCACGGCCTCGACCGGTGTGGCCTTGGCGGCGGCACGCTGCGCCAGCGTGCGCAGCAGCAGCTCGCGCTGCTGCGGACTCAGCCGTGCCAGCCGCTCGTCGAGCGGACCGCCCGGCGGCGCGCCGGCGGGCGAATCGGAGGGCGACGTCATGCGCTTCTCATCCTGTTCCGCCCAACGTGCGTCAACCGGCTAGCAGCAGACGGATGTCGTCTTCGGACATCCCTTCGAGTTGCTGCAGCATGCCGGCGAGATCGTCCTCGCCGATGCTCTGCATGCGCTGCTGCACCAGTCGTTCGGCGAAGCCCGCGACCGTCGGCGCCTCGAACATCATCCGCAGGGTGATGTCGGGGCCGAGCGCGGTCTGCATCCGGGTCACGAGTTGGGTGGCGAGCAGCGAATGCCCGCCGAGATCGAAGAAATTGTCGTGGATGCCGACCTGGGGCCGGCCCAGGACTTCGGCCCACAGCGACGCGAGCAATTCTTCCTCGGCGTTGCGCGGCGCGACGTACTCGCCGCCGCCGAACGCCTCGGCTTCGGGCGCGGGCAGCGCGCGACGATCGACCTTGCCGTTCGGGGTCAACGGCAGCGCGTCGAGCGTCACGAAGGCCGCGGGCATCATGTAGTCCGGCAGCCGCTCGCGCAGACGCGTGCGCAGTTCGGCGATGTCGATGCCGCCGTCCGTCGCATCGGGCGTCGTCGCGCCATGGGACGTCAGATAGGCGACCAGTCGTTTGTCGCCCGGACGGTCCTCGCGGCAGATCACCACCGCCTGCGCGACCTGCGGGCTCAGCGCCAGCACCGACTCGATTTCGCCCAGTTCGATCCGGAATCCGCGCAGCTTGACCTGGTGATCGATGCGGCCGAGCGCTTCGAGCCGGCCGTCGCGACGCCAGCGCGCGAGATCGCCGGTGCGATACAGACGCGCGCCGGGACGCGGACCGAACGGATCGTCGATGAACTTCTCGGCGGTCAATTCGGGACGGTCGAGATAATCCAGGGCGACGCCGAGACCGCCGATCAACAGTTCACCCGGAATCCCCGCGGGCAGCAACTGCAGATGCTTGTCGACGATGTAGACCTCGGTGTTCGCGATCGGACGACCGATCGCGACCGGGCCCGTGCCAGGCGCGACGCGTTCGAGCGTCGACCAGACCGTGGTTTCGGTCGGACCGTAGACGTTCCAGAGTTCGGCACCGCAGGCGAGCAGACGATCGGCGAGCTCGCGCGGCAGGGCTTCGCCGCCGCAGAGCATGCGCAGCCCCGCGCGCCCGCGCCAGCCGGAATCGAGGAGCATGCGCCAGGTGGCCGGGGTCGCCTGCAGCACGGTGGCGGCGGACGCATCGAGCAGCGCCGCCAGCGCGGGGCCGTCGGCGGTGGTCGCGCGATCGGCGAGCACGACGCGCGCGCCGACGGTCAAGGGCAACAGCAGTTCGAGCAGGGCGATGTCGAACGACAGCGTGGTGATCGCGCAGAGGCGGTCGTCGGCGCGCAGGCCGGGTTCGCGTGCCATCGAGGCGAGGAAATTCACCGCCGCACGATGCGGAATGCGCACGCCCTTGGGCCGTCCGGTCGAACCGGACGTGAAGATCACGTAGGCCGGATCTTCGCCGCACGCCTCCGCTCCGGAAGAGCGTTCATCGGCGGCGGATGAGGCGGCCAGCAGTTCGTCCACCGGCAACGCGCGGTGCGTGCCCTGCGGGAGCTGTGCGAGCAGCGCGCGCTCGGTCAGGACCACCGGCGCGGCCGCGTCCTCCAGCATGAATCCGATGCGTTCGGCCGGAAAACCCGGGTCCAGCGGCACGTAGGCCGCGCCGGATTCCAGCACGCCGAGCAGCGCCGCCAGCATCCGCGGCGTGCGCTCGAGATACAGCCCGACCATCCGGCCGGGACCGCAGCCCTCGGCGCGCAGACGCGCGGCGATGCGCGCGGCCTGCGCCTGCAGCGCGGCGTAGGACAGCGCTTCGCCGCCCTGCTCCACCGCGATCGCATCCGGCGTGCGTGCGGCCTGCGCCGCGAACAGCGCATGGATGGTGGTCTCGGCCGGCAGCGGCGCGGCGGTGGCGTTCCACTCGCGCAGCAAGCGCGCGCGCGCCTGCGCCGACAGCAGATCCAGTTCGCGGACGCGACGGTCCGGCTCGGCCAGGGCCGAGCGCAGCAGTTGTTCGAGGTGATCGGCGAACGCCTCGACATAGTCGACATCGAACAGATCGGACGCGTATTCGATCAGCATTTCCAGGCCGTCGTCGCGCTCGCTCGCGAAGATCGACAGGTCGGCGCGCGCGGTTCCGGAATGCGTGTCGGCGATGTCCACGGGCGTCAGCGTCAACCCGGGCAGATCGATGTCCTGCACCGGGAAGTTCTGATAGAACAACATGGTCTGGAACAGCGGCGCATGGCTCAGATCGCGCTCGATGTTCAGGGTTTCGAGCAAGCGCTCGACCGGCAGATCCTGATTCGCGTAGCTGTCCAGGGTCAGGGTCTTCACCTGTGCCAGCAGTTCGCGGAAGCTCGGATTCGCCGAGAGGTCGGCGCGCAGCGGCAGCGTGTTGATGAAGAAGCCGACCAGCGATTCCAGCTCGCGCTGCGGGCGGTTGGCGTTGCCGACGCCGACGACGATGTCGTCCTGACCCGAGTAGCGCGAGAGCAGCGCCTGGTACGCGGCGAGGAACGCCATGAACGGGGTCGCGCCTTCCTGCCGGGCGAAGCGCTTCACCGCGTCGCAGAGCGCGGCCGGCAATGTCCGCTTGAGCACCGCGCCGCGATAGCTCTGCACCGCCGGGCGCGGACGATCGCCGGGCAGTTCCAGCACCGGCGGGCGGTCCGGAAAACGCGATTTCCAGTAGTCCAGCTGACGGGCCATGCCGTCGCCGTCCAGCGATTCCAGTTGCCACAGCGTGTAGTCGGCGTACTGGATCGGCAGTTCCGGCAACGGCGAGGGTTCGCCGGCGTGGAAGGCGCGATACAGCCGGGCGAGTTCGCCGTAGACGATGCCGAACGACCAACCGTCGACCGCGATGTGGTGGGCGCTCAGCAGCAGCAGATGATCGTCTTCACCGATGCGCACCAGACTGGCGCGCAGGATCGGGCCGGAAACCAGATCGAACGGCGCGGCCGCGTCCTCGCGCGCCAGCGCGAAGGCCGCGGCCTCGCGGGCGGCGGCGTCGCCGCGATCGGACACATCGAGGCGGGCCAG
This sequence comes from Lysobacteraceae bacterium, assembly GCA_041919915.1. GTDB lineage: Bacteria > Pseudomonadota > Gammaproteobacteria > Xanthomonadales > Xanthomonadaceae > Lysobacter_I. The sequence goes on along the minus strand of JAYRSY010000030.1, from coordinate 29,383 downwards.
GGTCACCGGCGCCGCCGGCAGGATCCGTTGCCAGGGGCCCTGCGCGTCCTTGGGGAAGACCGTACGCAGGCTTTCGTGCCGGGCCAGGATCGCATCGAGCGCGCGTTGCAGCGCGTCGAGATCGAGCCGACCGCGGAAACGCATCATCGACGTGACGTTGTAGACGCTGTTGCCCGGTTCGAACTGATCCAGGATCCACAGGCGCTGCTGTGCGGAGGACAACGGCAGGCGTTCCGGCCGCGGCCGCCGTCCGATGGTGCCCGCTGCCGCCGGAGCGGTTTCCGCCGCCCGGCGCGCGAGCTGCTGCATCAGCAGGGCGCGTTTCTCCGGCGACAGTCCCGCCAGTCGTCGATCCAGCTCACTCATGCGTCGCTCCGGCGCCCGCGGCGAGACGCTGCATCAGTTCGGCTTCGCTCAGCCCGTCGCTGTCGCCCAGCAGGGCCGCCATCGCGGCGCGATCGGCGGCCTCGCATTCGGCCGCGACCCGCGCCGCCATCTGTTCCAGGGTCGGCGATTCGAACAGCACGCGCAGCGGCAGTTCGATGCCGAAATCGTATTCGATGCGCGCCAGCATCTGCGTCGCCAGCAGCGAATGGCCGCCGAGATCGAAGAAGTTCGCGCGCACGTCGATCTGCGGCAACCGCAGCAGATCCGTCCACAGCGCGGCGAGCGCCTCCTCTTCCGGCGTGCGCGGCGCGATCAGTTCGCCGCCCGCAACGCCGCCCACGTCCGGCGCCGGCAGCGCGCGCCGGTCGACCTTGCCGTTGGGCGTGAGCGGGAACGCGTCCAGCGCGACGAACGCCGCCGGCACCATGTACTCGGGCAACGCGCGCTTGAGGTGGGCGCGCAGTTCGGCGGTGTCGGGCGCCGTGCCCTCGTGGGTGTAGTACGCGACCAGACGCGGATCGCCGGGGCTGTCCTCGCGGCAATGCACCACGACCTGGGTCAGACCCGGGTACTGCGCGAGCACGGTTTCGATCTCGCCCAGTTCGATGCGGAAACCGCGCAGCTTGATCTGGTGGTCGATGCGCCCGACCACCTGGATCGTGCCGTCGGGACGCCAGAACGCGAGATCGCCGGTGCGGTACAGCCGCGCGCCGGGCTCGGCGGAGAACGGATCGGCGATGAATTTCTCGGCGGTGAGATCCGGACGACCGCGATAGCCCGCGGCAAGACCGTCGCCACCGATCAGCAGTTCGCCCGGCACGCCGATCGGCAGCGGTTGCATGTGCCGGTCGACGATGTGGATGCGGGTGTTGTCGACCGGCCGGCCGACGAGGATCGGACCGGAGCCCGGCTCGACCCGGCACAGCGCCGAATAAACCGTGGTTTCGGTCGGACCGTAGAGATTCCACAGCTCGCGACCGAGCGGCATCAGCCGATCCGCGAGTTCGCGCGGCAGCGCCTCGCCGGTGGAGATGATGCGCATGGACGGTTTGCCCGCCCAGCCCACGTCCAGCAGCATGCGCCAGGTCGCCGGCGTCGCCTGCATGATCGTGACCGGCTCGGCGTCGACGAGCCTGCGCAGACGCAGACCGTCACGCACGGTGTCGCGATCGACCAGCAGGATGCACGCGCCGACGGTGAGCGGAATCACCAGTTCGGTCAGGGCGATGTCGAACGACAGCGTGCTGATCGCGCAGATCGTGTCGCCGGCCTCAAGACCCGGCTGGCGCGCGATCGATCGGATCAGATTGACCGCCGACTTCTGCCGGATCTCGACACCCTTCGGCTTGCCGGTGGAGCCGGACGTGAAGATCACGTAGGCCGGATCCGCGGGGCCGACGCCCGCGCCGGACAGCGGTTCGACCGCATCCGCGAGCGGCGCATCGGCATCGATCACCACCACCGACGGCACCGCCGCCGGCAACGCGTCACGCAGCGCGGGCTGGGTGACCAGCACCGGCGACTGCGAGGTCTCGACCATGTACGCGAGCCGATCGACCGGATAGGCCGGATCCAGCGGCACATAGGCACCGCCGGCCTTGAGGATCGCGACCAGTCCGATCAGCATTTCCAGCGAGCGATCGACGTACAGTCCGACCAGCACACCCGGCTTCACGCCGGATTCGCGCAGCGCCTGCGCCGCCATGTCGGCGCGACGATCGAGTTCGGCGTAGGTCATCGAGCGGTCGCCGAAGCGGACCGCCACCGCCTCCGGGGTGCGCGCGACCTGGGCCGCGAACAGCGCGGGAATGGTCGGCACGTCCGGGAGCGCGCGAACGGTGTCGTTCCACCCATCGATCTGCACGCGCTCTTCGTCGGTGAGCAGCGGCAGTCTGGAAACCGGCGCGTCCGGCGTCTTCACCGCCGCCGCCAGCAGACACAGCAGATGTCCGGCGAGGCGCCGAATCGTCGCCTCGTCGTAGAGGTCGGTGGAATATTCGAACATCAGTTCGCGTTCGTGATGCGGATTCACGAACAGCATCAGATCGCCCTGCGCGGTCGGCGGGCGAATGTCGCGGATGTGCGCGTCTTCCACCCGCAGCCCGTCGATATCGGGATCCCAGGACGGGAAGTTCTGGAAGAAATACATCGTCTGCGCGAACGGCGTGTAACTGGTCGAACGCGGCAGACGCAGGGTTTCGAGAATCCGATCGAGCGGCGCGTCGGCGTGCTCCATCGCGCGCAGCACCGCGGCATGGGTGCGGGCGAGATGATCGGCGAACGTCGGATCATCCGAGAGATCGGCGCCGAGCGGCAGCGAGTTGACGAAGAAACCGATCACCGGCTCCAGTTCGAGGCGCGCGCGCCCGGCGACGCCCATCGCGGTCACGCCCCGGGTCTGACCGCTGTAGCGCGACAAGAGCGACTGGAACGCGGCGAACAGCACCGTCGACAGCGTTGTGCCGCGCTCGCGCGCCATCGCCTGCAGATCGGTATACAGCGATGCGGGAATGTCGGTCGACCAGACATCGCCGCGGAAGGTCGGGGTCGCGGGCCGTGGACGATCGGTCGGCAGATCGAGCACCGCAGGCGCGCCGGTCAGATGGCTGGCCCAGAAATCGAGCTGACCACGCAGGCGTTCGCCTCCGAGCGCTTCCTGCTGCCACAGCGCGACATCGGCGATCTGCAGTTCCGGCACCGCGGTCGCCACGTCGCCACCCGCGCCGAGTCGTACGTAATCCCCGAACATCTCGCGCAGCAGCGTGGTGACCGACCAACCGTCGATGGCGATGTGATGGAACACGATCGCCAGCAGGCGCAAACCGGGGCCCGCGTCGATCAGCGCGGCGCGGATCGGCACATCGGTTGCGAGATCGAACGGCTGCGACGCGTGTTCGCGCGCGATCCGCGCGGCGTCGGCACGGCGGGCCTCGACATCCTCGCCTGCAGCGACGCAGGTGCGCCACGGCAGCGTCGCGGACGGCAGGATCTGCTGGTACGGCTCGCCGCCCTGCGCCGGATACGTCGTGCGCAGGACTTCATGACGATCGATCAATGCCTGCAGCGCGCGTTGCAGACGCTCGCCATCGGCATCGCCGTGCAGCCACAGGCCCCACGAAGAGTTGTAAGCGGTGAGACCGGGGTCGAGTCGTTGCAGCAGCCACAGCCGGCGCTGACCGAAGGTCAACGGAATGCGCTCTGGGCGAGGTCTAGGGCGGATGCGGGAGCGGGCGGTGCGCTCGCGGATGGTGGCCTGTCTCAGCAGCTCTCGTTGTTCGGGCGAAAGCTGGGCGATCCGCTGATCGAGTTCGTTCATTCCGTTAGACTTCCATGCGACAACATGCGACTTCAAAGCGTTGCAAGCGGGGCATCGCGACGGCCGCACGCGGCATGTACATGTTGCGACCACGGCATGCGACGTCCCGCATACGGGACCCGCACGGAACCCCAAGGCATCCGTGCACGACTCCAAAACAGCTTCCCAAGCTATCACACTCGGCTTATTCTGCAACCGGAGAGGGCCGGACGTGATAATGCATCGCATCCGCAAAACCTCCCGGAAATCCCTCAGGAATCGCCGTAGTCCAGCAGCATGGCCGCTCTTTCCCCCTCTTTGCGTTCTGGTCTTTCCATGGACGATTCCCTCGAGCGCGAGCCTCCCGCGGAAATGATCGCGCTGTCGGCGCGGCTCGGCCGCGATCCGCATCTCGTCCAGGGCGGTGGCGGCAATACATCGTTCAAACGCGACGACGACTTCTGGGTGAAGGCGTCCGGCACCTGGCTCGCGCACGCGGACACGCGTGCGATCTTCGTGCGCATGCCGCTGAGCGCGGTGCGCGCCGCGATCGACGGCAGCGACCCCGAAACCGCATTGGCCGCGCTCGCGCCGGCCGGCGGTCTGCGTCCCTCGATCGAAACCTCGTTGCATGCGCTGCTGCCGCATGCGGTGGTCGCGCACGTGCATTCGGTGAACGCGATCGCGTGGGCCGCGCGACGCGACGCCGAAGCCGCACTGGGCCGCGCGCTCGAAGGACTGGCCTGGGCCTGGGTGCCCTACCGGCGCCCGGGCCTGCCGCTCACCGACGCGATCCGCGCCGCGCTCGCCGCCGCGGAAACGGCGCCCGACGTGCTGCTGCTCGGCAATCATGGCCTCGTCGTCGGCGGCATCGATTGCGCCACGACCGAAGCGCGTCTGCGCGAAGTCGAGGCGCGGCTCGCTCTCCCCGCGCGCGCGCCGCTGGCGCACGACCGTGCGTGTCTGGACGCAGCCAACGATGCCGGGTGGATCGTCCCCGAGTCGCCGCTGGCGCACGCGATCGGCACCGACGCGGTGACCTGCGCGATCGCGCTGCGTGGCGCGCTGTATCCGGATCACGTGGTGTTTCTCGGCGAACGCGCCGCACGCGTCGATGCGGCACGTCCGCTGTCGGTGGCATTGGCCGAAGCCGCGCGCGACGGCATCGCGGCGCCGCAGTTCGCGGTCGTTCCCGGCGCGGGCCTGCTGCACGCCCCGGACCTCGGCGACGGCGCACGCGCAATGCTCGATTGCCTGGCCGAGGTCGGCCTGCGTTGCGGATCGGTCGACGCGCTGCGCCATCTCGATCTCGACGAGGTCGCCGCACTGATTGGCTGGGAAGCGGAGGCCTATCGCCGCGCCCGCGAACGCGCCGACGCCGCAAGCAGCCCCACCGAACGCTGATCCCCGGAAGACTCATGGAAGACCGCATGCAGATCGTCGTACCGATGTCGGGCTTCGGAGAGCGTTTCCGTCGCACAGGCCATCGCGTGCCCAAACCGCTGATCGAGGTCGATGGCAAACCCATCATCGCCCACGTCGTCGATCTGTTTCCCGGCGAAACCGACTTCCTGTTCGTCTGCAACCGCGATCATCTCGACACGCCCGAATTCGAAATGGAAGCGCAGTTGCGTCGCCATTGCCAGACCGCCCGGATCGTCGGCATCGCCGCGCACAAACTCGGCCCGGTCAATGCGGTGCTGCAGGCGATCGAACATATCGATCCCGCCCGACCAGTGGTGGTGAATTACTGCGATTTCGCCTGCGTCTGGGACTACGCCGCTTTCCGGCGCGAGGTCGCGGCGAGCGGCTGCGCCGGCGCCATTCCCTGCTACACCGGCTTCCATCCGCACATGCTGGGCTCGACCAATTACGCCTATGTCCGCACAGAGGGCACGCGCGTCCTGGCGATCCAGGAAAAACAGCCCTACACCGACACGCCGATGCGCGAATACGCATCCAGCGGCACCTATTATTTCGCCTCCGGCGCGCTGATGCGCGACGCGTTCGAGCGCTGCATGGCGAGACCGGATCTGAAACTCGGCGACGAGTATTACGTGAGCCTCGCCTATCGTCCGCTGCTGGAGGACGGCCGTCTGGTGACGGTGCACGCGCTCGACCATTTCATGCAGTGGGGCACGCCCGAAGATCTCGACGAATACCGCGCCTGGTCGAACGCGTTCCGCGCGTTGATCGATCCCGCGCGCAGTCGTCGTCCGGTGCCGCAGCGCGGCACGACCCTGGTGCCGATGGCGGGACTGGGATCGCGTTTCGCGCAGGAAGGATGGACGCTGCCGAAACCGTTGATTCCCGTCTCGGGCGACCCGATGGCGGTGCAGGCCACGCTCGATCTGCCGGCGGCGGCGCGCCATGCCTTCGTGCTGCGCAGCGATCTGCCCGGGCTCGCTTCGATCGAAGCGACGCTCCGCGCGCGTTTCCCGGGCTGCGTCACGGTGGTGCTGGACGGCGCGACCGACGGCCAGGCGCGGACCTGCCTGCTCGGGCTGGCCGCGGCCGGCGATGCCATCGACCTGGACGCGCCGCTGACCATCGGCGCCTGCGACAACGGCGCCGTGTTCGACGCCGATGCGCTGCGCGCGGCGCTCGACGACGCCGGAACCGATGTGCTGGTGTGGGCCGCGCGCGGCTATCCCGGTGCACGCAAGCGACCGACGCATTACGGCTGGATCGACGAAACCGACGGCGCGGTGCGCGGCGTGTCGGTGAAGACGCCCCTGGCCGATCCGGCGCGCGATCCGATCGTCGTCGGCACCTTCACCTTCCGGCGCGCACGCGATTTCATCGCGGCGGCCGAGGCGATGATCGCGCGCGACGGCCGGGTCAACGGCGAGTTCTATGTCGACAGTTGCGTCCAGGACGCGATCGCGCTCGGTCTGCGCTGCCGCATCTTCGAGATCGAGCACTACCTGTGCTGGGGCACGCCGGACGACCTGCGCACGTTCGAGTACTGGCAGCGCTGCTTCCATCGTTGGCCGGCGCACCCGTACCGTCTGGAGCTCGACAGCCGCGTCTCGCTCGCCGCCGATGTCGCGGCGGTCGCCTGCGATACGGCTCGCGATCCGGCCCCGGTCTGAACACCGCAGCGCCGCCAGATCACTTCAGCCAGATCACGTCCTCCACACCTCGCCCGCCACGCAAGACAGACGAAGCCACGACGCCCGCATGTTCCTGCCCAGCACCTACTTCCCGAGCCACGAAGAGAACCGCTTCCAGCACGAAGGCGATGTCGCCCGCGCCCGCGCGTTCTTCCTCGAACACCGGCCGCGCAATCTCGAATTCCTGCTGGGCAAGCGCTACACGTGGATGAACGACTGGCTCCAACCCGGGCAGCGCGTGGTCGAATTCGGCGCCGGTTCCGGCCTGAGCCGGGAATTCATCCGTCACGACGGCTTCCGCATCACCGATGTCGAACCCCGGCCGTGGACCGACGATGTCGCCGACGCGATGGATCCGCCGTATCCACCGGGCACGGTCGATGTCGCCATCTTCAGTCACATGATCCACCACCTGCCGAATCCGGCGAACTTCTTCGCCAGCGTGCATCGGATGCTGGCGCCGGGCGGGCTGGCGCTGATCCAGGAACTGAACACCTGTTTCCTGCTCAAACTCGCGCTGCGCGCGATGCGTCATGAAGGCTGGTCCTACGACATCGACGTGTTCGATCCGGAGATCGTCGCCAACGATCCGCGCGATCCGTGGTCGGCGAACTGCGCGATTCCGCAGCTGCTGTTCTCCGATCCGGCCGAATTCGAACGCCGCATCCCGGGTTTCCGGATCGAGATGAATGAGCTCAACGAATGCTTCGTGTTCCTCGCCTCCGGCGGCGTGGTGGTGCGGGCGAAAACCGTCGAACTGCCGCGGTTCGCGCTGCGCGCGATCGACACGCTTGACGGCGCGCTGGTCAAGCTGATGCCCTCGGTGTTCGCGATGGGCCGCTCGGTGGTCCTGCGCAAGGTCGGCGATTGAGGCCCGCGACGATGCGCCTGAGCCTGGTCATCCCCTGCTACAACGAAGCGCGCAATCTGCCGCTGCTGGTGGCGCGTCTGCGCGAGACCTTCGTCCGCGACGATGTCGAAGCGATCCTGGTGGACAACGGATCGACCGACGATTCGCCGGCCGTCCTCGCCGACCTACTGCGCGCGCCCTCGCGCATCCGCAGCGTGCGCGTCGAGAAGAACCAGGGCTACGGTTTCGGCATCCTGTCCGGCCTGCGGGCGGCGCAGGGCGAGATCATCGGCTGGACCCATGCCGACATGCAGACCGATCCGGCCGATGCGCTGCGCGGACTGGCGCTGTTCGAGGCCTCGACGGCTTCGTCCGATCCGTCATCGGTACCGTCGCTGTTCGTGAAGGGACGCCGCCACGGCCGGCCGCTGGCCGACGTGGTCTTCACCGCGGGCATGTCGGCGTTCGAGACCCTGCTGATGCGCCGGCGCATGGCCGACATCAACGCGCAGCCGACCCTGTTTCCGCGCGGTTTCTTCGCCGACTGGCGCGATCCGCCGCACGATTTCTCGCTCGATCTCTACGCCTACTATCAGGCGCTGCGCGCGGGACTGCGGGTCGAACGTTTCCCGGTGCGTTTCGGCGAGCGCGCGCATGGCATGTCGCACTGGAACGTGAACTGGCGGGCCAAGGCGCGCTTCATCCGCCGCACCGTCGACTACAGCCTCCGCCTGCGCCGGGAGTTCACGCGCGCGCCAGGATCCCCCGCCCCAGGATCCCCCGACCCATGATCGTCGTCCGTCACCGCCGCAACACCCTCGAAGAACTGCGCGCGACCGATCCCGCGCTCGGCATCGAAGTCGATATCCGCAGCCACGGCGAGCGGCTGATCATCCATCACGACGCGTTCGTGGACGGCGAGGATTTCGAGCGCTGGCTGGACGGCTATCGCCATCGCCTGCTGATCCTCAACGTCAAGGAGGAAGGGCTGGAAGCGCGCCTGATGGCCCTGATGCGCGAACGCGGAATCGAGGACTGGTTCTTCCTCGATCAATCGTTTCCGTTCCTGGTGCGCACCGCGCGGGCAGGCGAATCGCGCTGCGCGGTGCGGGTCTCGGAATTCGAATCGGTCGACACCGCGCTGGCGCTCGCCGGACTGGTCCGCTGGGTGTGGGTGGACTGCTTCACCCGGTTCCCGCTCGATCGCGCGCAGGCCGCGCGGCTGCATGCCGCCGGCTTCGCGCTGTGTCTGGTCTCGCCGGAACTGCAGGGACGCGACGCCGCGACCGCGATCCCCGCCCTGCGCGCGCAGCTGGCCGCCGAGGGCATCGCTCCGGACGCGGTCTGCACCAAGGAGCCGGCGCTGTGGCGTTGAAGCTCGCACCGCTGCTGCGCGATCCGGTGTTCCGCGCGGGGCTGTTGCTGCGCGTGGCGCTGGTGATCTGCCTGACGCCGCAGATCCAGGCCGACTGGTTCGTGCCCTTCCTGCAACACGCGATCGCGCATCCTTCGGTGGATCCGTGGTCGGGATTCCTGGCCGCCGGCGGTTCGCCGCTGGCGTATCCCTACGGCCCGGTGATGCTGCTCTCGCATCTGCCGACCACCCTGCCCGGCTGGCTGCTCGACGCCGCGACCGGACAGCAGCACTTCGCCGGTATCGGCTTCCGTCTCGGCCTGCTGTTGGCCGATCTCGTCGCGCTCGGCCTGCTGCATGCACTGTTCCCGAAGCATCCGCGGCGCCTGCTGTGGCTGTACTGGTGGTCGCCGATCGTGCTGTTCGTGACCTACTGGGCCGGCCAGACCGACATCGTGCCGGTGACGCTGCTGCTGCTCGGTCTGGTGTTCCTGCGCGGTCATCGCGCCCTGGCCGGCGGCATCGCCATCGGCTGCGCGCTGGCGGCGAAGTTCAGCATGCTGCTGGCGGTGCCGTTCGTCGCGATCTATCTCTGGCGCAACAAGCGCCTGCGCGCGCTGCTCGCGCCGTTCGCGCTCGGCCTCGCCATCGGTTTCCTGCCGCAGTTGCTGTGGATGGCGTCGCCCGGCGTGCGCGCGATGGTGCTGGGCACGCACGAATCCGGACGCATCTTCGACTTCGCGCTGCCGCTGGGCGAATCGCTGCAGCTCTACCTCACGCCGACGCTGTATCTGCTCGCCGCCTACGGCGTGTGGCGGTTGCGCAGGATCAGCTTCGAACTGCTGATCGCGGTCACCGGGCTGTCGTTCTTCCTCGTGGTGCTGACCACGCCGGCGCCGCCGGGCTGGTATCTGTGGCTGGTGCCGTTCCTGGTGGCGCATCAACTGCAGGGCGACCGCAGCGCGATGGTCTTGACCGGCGCGCTGTCGGCCCTGGTCATCGCGCTGCATCTGCTGATCTCCCCCGGCGCCGCGATCCCGCTGCTCGGCTGGGATCCGCAGCCGGCGATCGCCGATCTCGCCGCCCGGCTCACGCCGCACGCGCTGTCGCTGTGGATGACCATGGTGGTCTGCACCGGACTGGTGCTGATCGTGCAGATGCTGCGCGAACGCGTCGCCCGCAACGACTATTTCCGCATCGCGCAGAAGCCGGTGACGATCGGCATCGCCGGCGATTCCGGCGCGGGCAAGGACACGCTGAGCCGTGCGTTGACCGGGCTGTTCGGCGCGAACACCGTCGTGCACCTCTCCGGCGACGACTATCACGTCTGGGACCGGTTCGCGCCGATGTGGAAGGGCCTGACCCATCTGAATCCGCGCGCCAACGATCTGCAGCGCTTCAACGACGATGCGCTGGCGCTGATCGACGGGCGCGCGGTCGACAACCGCCACTACGATCACGCCGCCGGCCGCTTCCTCGCCCCGGCGAAACTGGACCGCAACGACGTGGTCGTCGTCTCCGGTCTGCATGCGCTGCGCATGCAGCGGCTGAGCCAGCGCTTCGACGTGTCGGTCTATCTGGACATCGACGAGGATCTGCGCCGCGCCTGGAAGATCCACCGCGACGTGCACGAGCGCGGGCACAGTCTGGAGAACGTGCTGCGTTCGATCGAACGCCGCGCCATCGACGCGCAGCGCTACGTCCTGCCGCAGCGCGCCGGTGCCGACCTGGTGTTGAAGCTGCGCCCGGTGAACGCCCGCCAGCTCGATACCGCGGCGTCGCCCGGCGACCTGCCGCTGAAGCTCTCGGCGACGATCCGCAACGGTACCTACCACGAGCGCCTGGCGCGGATGCTGATCGGCATCTGCGGCCTGCATCTGGACATGGAACTGGCCGAGGACTCGGACGAGGTCGAGATGACCATCGAAGGCGACGTCACCGCCGAGGACATCGCGCTCGCCGCCGGCACCCTGGCGCCGAACCTGCAGGAGATGCTCGACATCCGTCCGCACTGGGAGGACGGCATGACCGGGATCATGCAGTTGATGGTGTTGCTGCAGATCGAAGAATCGCTCAAGAACAGGATCCGCTGACATGGTGGTCAAACATCCGACGAAGACCCTGCGCGCGCCGCGCGCGATCATTTTCGACACCGACAACACGCTGTACGCCTACGACGGACCGCACGCGATGGCCACCGCGGCGACCGAGGCCAAGGCGGTGCGTCTGCTCGGCGCCGACCCCGACAGCGTGCGCGAGGCTTTCCTGCAGGCGCGCGAGGAAGTGAAGCGTCAGCTCGGCGCCACCGCCAGTTCGCACAGCCGGCTGCTGTATTTCCAGCGCGGCATCGAGATTCTCGGGCGCAAGACCCAGTTGCTGATCACGCTCGATCTGGAGCAGACCTACTGGCGCACGTTCCTGTCGCACTGCGAGCTGTATCCGGGCGTGCGCGATCTGCTGCTGAACCTGCGCAATCGCGACATCGCGACCGCGATCATCACCGACCTCACCTCGCAGATCCAGTTCCGCAAGATCGTGTATTTCGGCCTCGACGACTGCTTCGACTACGTCGTGACCTCGGAAGAAGCCGGTGCCGACAAACCCGACCCGGCGCCGTTCCGGCTGGCGATCGCGAAACTCGGGGTGGAGCCGCAGGACATCTGGATGATCGGCGACAGCGTGCGCTGCGATGTCGAGGGCGCGCGCGATTTCGGCATGACCACGCTGCTGCGCGTCGATCGCGCCGGACAGCGTCGCGGCGAGCCGGAAGCGGACGTCGTGTTCGACGACTTCCGCGAACTGGAACGCTTCTTCTTCTCCGGTCAGGTCGAAGGCCTGCAGGCCGCCTGACGCTCACCGCCAGCCCGCACCTCCACGGATCAGCATCGCACGCATCGTAAGGACCGCCATGATCACCGCCTCGTCGCCCTCCCCCGAACGCTGGATCGTCGCCGCGCTGCTGGCGCTGCTGTCGTCGATGCTGATCGCCGTCGGTGTGTCCGCCCTGCCGGTGCCGGGCGTCGCCGCGATCGCGATCGGACTGCTCGCCGCCGCACCGTTGAGCCCGTGGATCGCCAGACGGCTTCCGCAGGCGTGGGACGGTCTCTGCAGACGCAGGCCGCTGCTGTCGGCGCTGTGGCTGCTGCTGGCGCTGGCGACGCTGGCGCGGACCGCGGGTGTGGCGATGTTCATGGCCGATCCTTCACAGGCGGCGCTGTCGGCCTTCGGCTTCGATCCGTTCTACACCGGCCACAGCTGCTTCTCCGGTTACTGGCAGGCGGCGCATCTGGCCCACGACGGCGTCCAGAATCTCTACGACGTACAGCATTACTACGGCAAGACCCACGGCATCTTCCGCTTCGACGAATTCCTGTATCTGCCGCAGTTCCTGCTGCTGCCGATGCTGGGCGTGTCGCTCGGCGGCGATTTCGATCAGTTGCGCGCGGTCTGGTTCCTGATCGAGGGCGGCGCGCTGCTCGCGTGCATGGTCGCGCTGAGCGCGTGGATCGGCGAGCGCGGCGGACGTCGCGCCGGACTGCTGATTCCGGCGGTGTGGATCGCCACGCCGGTGCTGCTGACCCTGCAACTGGGCAATTTCCAGCTGACCGCGGTATCGCTGTCGGCGGTGGCGATGGCGCTGTTCCTGCGCGATCGCCCGGTGCTGGGCGGCGCGCTGTTCGGGTTCGCGGTGTTCAAGCTGTTTCCGGGCATTCTCGGCATCTGGCTGATCGCGACCCGGCGCTGGAAGGCGGTGGGCTGGACCCTCGGTTTCTCGCTGCTCTACACGATCGCCGCCTGGCTGTGGTTCGGCGAGGCGCCGTTCCGCGCGCTGTTCGAATACAACCTGCCGCGGATGGCGAGCGGCGAATCCTGGGCCTTCCTCGAAATGAAGGAACTGGGCTTCGTGGCCGCGATCAACGATTCGGTGCCGGGCCTGATCTACAAGCTCCGGGCGCTGGACGTTCCGGGCATGAGCCGCGCCCTGGTGCAGCAGGTCTCGTGGGCGTGGACGCTGGTGGTCGTCGCGCTGACCGTGCTCTCGGCCCGTCGCGCCGCGCGGATGTCGCGGCTGGAGCTGGCCGCCAACTGGCTCGCGCTGCTGGCGCTGGCCTCGTTCCGCAGCCCGTTCCTGCCCGATCACACCGGCCTGTTCGCACCGCTGTGGATCTGGAGCCTGCTCGTCGCCGGCAGCGCGCTGCGCGGCGGCCGCGCGGCCGTGTACGCGCTGCTGTGGGTGGCGCTGGCGGCGGTGCTGCCGTTCACCGGTACGCCGCTCGACGACGGACTCGATCGCTTCGTGGTCTCCGCCGTCAGTCAGATCGTCGCGATCGGCCTCTGCCTGTGGATCGTGCTGCGCCGACCCGCGGGCACCGTGGGTCGTCCCGCGGACACTCTGCCCGCCCCGTTCACACCGCGCGATGCGGTGATCTGAGCACGGCGGCGCGACGCTCTCGACGCGCACACGCATGAAGGCCCGCGTGACGGCCTTGATGCCTCTCCGCAGGGCGCGCACCCGCGCCCTGCGGCATGACCCGGGTTACTCGACCACGCATTGCACCGCGATCGACACGCCACCGCCTGCGGGCAGGGCGGGAATCGCGACGCCCGCACCGCCCTGCAGCGCCGCCATCAGCGCCGCGCCCGTGGACGCAGGACAGGACGCGCCGCCATTGGCGGTGCATGTCGCCGTATGGCACGACAACCCCTGCACCGGCAGATCCCGCAGAACCGCACCATCGGCGGCATCGGGTCCGAGATTCGCGAGGGTGAGGACATAGGTCGTCGATGCGCCGGAAACGAGCGCGTCGGAATTCTGGTCCTGCTCGCCGTTCTCGCCTGGCGTGTTCGTCTTCGTCAGCGACAGGTCGGCGCGATGGATCGTGTTCGTATAGGTGCAGACGATGGCGCCATCACCCGCCGCGATGGCCAGACCATCCGCCGGATCGGTGTCGCTCGCGCCCGTGCAGCTCAACGATGCGTGGTAGCGCCCGATGTTCGAAGCGCCGAGCGTTTCCGAAAGCAGCGCCGTCTCGCCCGGATACACCGGTACCGCGATCGCGGCATCGGTTTCGTCGCCCACGTCGACGTTCGACACGAGGGCGGACGCATTCGCGATTCCGCTTGCACTGAACGTGGCGGTGTCGCCGACGCGTGCACCGACCCAGGTCTTTCTGAGCGCGAGCGTCGGCCCGCCGATGGCGATCCGGTAGTCTTCCGCTTCGCCCGTGGTGGCGATCCCGGTCGGGCTCGCCAGTTGGGCCGCATCGGACGCGATCCGCAGCCTCAGATGGCTGGTGAGCTGCGGAACGGTGCCGGGAGCGGGAATCGTCCATGTCAGGTTGACACTGTCGTTGCCGCTCCCGCATGCCGCGATCGCCGAACGTTCGTTGCCGTCGAACACGCCATTGCCATTGAAGTCGATCCACCCCGCGAGGGACGCCGGCCCCACGCAGGCGACATTGTTGATGACGTACGAAGTGCCCCCGGGCCCGAGCGGCGACGGCACGTTCGCGTACCCGGCACCGAGCGGACCGGTGGTCTTCGGCAACGCATCGACGTCAGGACCGCCGACGGCACCGTTGGCGTCCTGGTCCGCCACGACGGTGGGCCCGAGCCGAATGCCGTAGGTCCGCACCGAGAGATTGGCAGGGTCGTTGTAGTTCACGCCGACGACCGCAGCGCCGCCGCTCCAGTTCGAATCCAACAGGTGCGCCGCATTGCCGTACGTGGCGGGAATCGCCTCCGAGAATTCGATCTCGATCATCGCGCCCACCGCGACCGCGGAGACGCCTCTGCCTTCGGCGATGATCCTCGCGGACGTGGCGCCGTCGATGAATCCCACCAGGGCCGGGCCGCCGCGCGAAAGCGGCGGGTTCGTCACGGCCTGGCAATGCGCGGCGGTACCGGCGAAGCGCACCTCCTGGGGCGGTCCTGGCAGGATCTGCACGCCCGAACTGGCGCCGCACTGCGAGATCTGGTCGATGATGCGGAGAAATCCGCCGTTCGTGAGCCTGGCCCCGACATACTCGTCCTGACCGCTCGCTTCGCCATCGGCGAAAACGAGCCCTCGCAGGGGAAACGGCGCGCCTCCGATCGTGGCGGAACAAACGATGTCGAACTCCACGGTGGAAGCCGTTTCGGTGCGCAGACCGACCGAAAGCGAATTCGGATTCCCGCCGATCCCCACGCCATCGCCGGGATCGTTGCCTCCGATGTTGTACAACTCGTCAAGACCGTCCCCGCGCCAATCTCCGGGGGCATAGACATACAGCGCACCGGTGCCACGTGTCGCCTGCGCATTGCCGAGTCGACAGGTGATGTCCAGACGATTCGCGGGGGAGGCAGGCGTGTCGACGTTGAAGCCGCGCGTGATCGTCTTGCCCGCGAAGACATTCTCGCCGTTCGTCCCCCAGTCGACCCAGAAGATGCCGTTGCGGTACAGCCCCGTGCCGCTTGTGGCGTATTGCGCCTGAGCGGTCGACAGCGGCAGCGCGAGAAGCGCTGTCGCGACGCACAACATCCTGCGTACATTCGACATCGTACGAGGTTCAGTTCGGATCATCTGTGACATGGACTTTCATGATTTCCTTTGATAATGAAGCCGCGGCTTTCTTCACCTGATTCAGGGTCATGCCAAGGTTGGCACTGGCGTTCACGACCGCAGCCAGAACGTGTTCTCCCGGCGTCCTCAGCAACAAGAGCACGCCGGAATCGCCCTGCACCATGACCATCTGCATGTCCCCACGCCGGGTCTCCGCCGATGCGCGCTCCGCCAATGCGAGCAATGCCGCGCACATGGCGGAGCAGAGGTCGGAGTCGAGCGACAGCTCGAACACCGACTCGACGAGCAGGCCATCGCCGGAAATCACCGCGGAAGCCACCACTTCGGGCAAGGAGGCATGCAGTCCTCGAAGGATTCCGCGAAGGCGGCTGCCGTACGAACTCCCGGAGTCGGGAGAGTCGTCTTCAAGATTCATCGTTCGGAGAAGGTGGCCACATGGGAATCGATCGATGCGCCGCGAAAATTCCCGCGCATCCTTTTCGACGCATCAGATCGTCGACTCGAGTTCCGGCATCGCGATCCTCGCCTTCGCGAGCGCCATGCCGAGATTCGTCGATCGCCTGCAGACGAAGCAAGCGACATAACCCTGATGGATCTTTCCGCGAAGGAAGATGTGCACCAGATTGTCACTGTTGACGACGATCTCCTGGAAGTAATGATGATCGCTCTCCTGGAGCCCTCGCGCCTTCTTGAAGATCTTCTCGATCATGGTCACGTTTGCCCCCTGGAACAGATCGGAAGTCGCCGCCGCGAGCAGATCCATGACTTCAGACGGATGGGAGTCGACCGTCTTGACGCTGAGCAGCATCCCCGATGAGAGGTCGATGAATCCGGCGGCGAGGCACTCGGGAATGTGGGCCATGGCTTTCTGCATGGCCTGATCGAACGACATGATGAATTTCTCCCGTGATGGTTGGTGGATGATTTCAATGGAACATGCACCCGCAGGAATCGCTTCCGGCCGTGCCGCCCCAATTCCAGGATCCGGCGCTAACGTTCCTGTGGACGTCGTACCGGAAAATTCTCGATGGCATGGATCTGATGCGTGGACTGCACCCATCCGGCCTCGATGCCGCGCACCGCCTCCAATGCGATGGAGGCGTCGGCGCCGCACCAGACCAGATACATCGCCATGACGGTCCCCGTACGCCCGAGTCCTGCATGGCAATGCACGGCCACCGGTTCGTTCGCCGTCATGAAACGGTCGATCGACTCGAAGATCCCGATGGCCTGCGACGTGGACGGCGGCTGCATGTCGGCGACCGGAAACGAATGCCCTTCGATGCCGAACTTCGCCAACCGCAACGTTTCGATCGGATGCCCGGTGAGATTGATCAGGTGACGGATGCCGAGGCTCCTGAGCGCGGCGAGATCGTGGTCGATGTCTCCGACCACGCCCGGACGCGGCGTTCCCGCCAGTCGCCCCGGCATGAGCCAACGAAAACCGCGCGGCCCGCGGAAGTCGCTCATCGCAACCTTCGCGACGTGCGGCAGGGGCGGAGGCGGCGGTACGTCGTCGTCGATTTCTTCCGGCTCGGCATCCGGCGAAGGCAGTCGGCAGGTTCCGCCGCGCACGAATTCACGTCCCGCCTCTGTCCGTGGCGTGGCGAAGAACACACTCGTCGCCGCGCTCTCCTGGATGCGACCTCCCGCCATCAGCACCAGGCGCCCGGCGAGCAGACGGGCATGGCCCTGATGATGCGTCGAGATGATCAAGCCGCGCCTCGTGGATTCGCGATGCAGCAGCGCGATCATGGAATCGGCTTCCGCATCGTCCAGGCCAGCCGTCGGCTCGTCCAGGCACAACAATTCCGGGTCGGCGACGATCGCGCGCAGGATCGCCACGAGCCGTTGCATTCCGGGGCTCAGCGTTTCCACCGGATCGTCGAGCCTCGGCAAGAGCGCATCCAGCGCCCGTTCTTCGAGAAAACGACCGACGATGGCCCGCTGCTGCGCATGGGTGCGGTGTTGCCTTTCCGGCAGGTTGCACACCAGATTCTCGAAAACACTCGACATCAGGGCACGGGCGCTTTGTCCGACGAGGACGGGCCAGCGATCACCGGAACCGAGCGGTTGTCCGAGATACTCGGCCTCGCCCCACGTGCGGAACGAGGGATTCGACGCGAGCGCTCCGCACAGGGCGCGCAGCAGCGTCGATTTGCCGGTTCCGCACGGCCCCATCAGCACCAGAACGCCATCGGATGGCATGACCAGGTCGATCTCGGCAAGAATCACTCTGCGCAGGTGGCCGACGCCGAAGCCGTCGAGCCTCAGAACGGGCGCCGGCTTCCCGTCCTCCCGCGCAGGCGTCATGCCCTGATCGTGCCTGGCCGCCAACGTCATCGGACCCTCCGCGGCAATGGATCGAGCAGACTCAGCAACGCGAGCAACAGTCGCCGGACATCCTCGCGCTCCCGCGCGTCGATCTCGAATACCGGGTTGTTGAACCCCTTCTCGCGCAATCGCCTGCTTACAGGGTCGACCGAAGCGTCCGCGACAAGATCCATCCGGGTGATCCCGACGACCAGCGCGCCGCCCGTGCGCTCGATGAAGCGCTCGAACGCCGAAAGGAAACCATCCAGGTCGGCGACGGGATCCGGACGCATGTGGTCCAGCATGAGCACCAGTCCGATCCCCCCGGAAACAAGGATGTCCCACATGAACCGGAATCGCTCCTGTCCAGGCGCGCCGTACAGATGCACTTTCGATCCGTCGGCGAGATTGAGTACGCCGTAATCCATCGCGACGGTCGTTTTCTGTTTCCGCGACGCGACGGAATCCGTCGCGTTCTTCTCGGCGAGTAGAACCGGAGCATCGCTGATCGAACCGATCGCGGTCGTCTTTCCGGCGCCCACGGGGCCCGCGAAAATGATCTTCCGGTCCATGCATCACCCGCCGACCATCTTTTTCCACAAGGACTTCAGCACGCGCTTGAGCGAGTCGTCCGGAGTCGATATCGACGTCTGCTCGCGCTTCGGCATCGACAGATCGTCGATGCCATCGAGCTTCGTCACGACCTCGACCGCACCCGATGCGTGCGCGGCGCTGAAAAATCTGAAAGCGATGCCCTCGTCGAGCCCGAGCAGGCGGCCTGCGAGATGGATACTGCTCGGTCGTCGCGCCAGCAATGCGCACAGGCGATACGCCTCCGGATCGCACGGAAGCCGCGTGAAATTGGGCCAGTGCAGCAGCCTGATCACCGCGTGCCGGTTCGCGTGCCGAGGCAGACGACCTGCAGACGCGTGATAGCCGATGATCCAGCACAACTCGCCCACGGGACGCCCGGGTCCCGACATTCGAACGTCCGACGACAATCGCATGACGCTGTAGCGCGATCTGTGGGCCGAACAGAATGCATCCCAATCCCTGACATCCGCGTGATATCTGAGGCTCTTGGCGTCGATTTCCACGTATTCGCCGCCGAACAGCTGGATCCGCACCAGTCCCGCCTTCGAGGACACGAGTGCGTGAACGATCCCGAGCAGGGACTCGCTCGAAACGTATGGCTCTCCGGAGCGCTGAAGCGCGGCGTCGTTCGCGCCGCGTTCGCACCGATCTTCCCTGCGATGGGCCGATCTCTCTCCAAACGTCGAAATCCGCATCATTTCCTCATCTGAACGTCGCTCCGAGAGCGAGGTCCGCATCAATCGTGCACACCGTTTGAGACCAGAGCCGCCGGATCGGACGAGGACGCCTCTTCGACGGCTCACGTGCGACGGGATTCATCGGCCTCCGCGTCGGTTCGGATCCGGCAGCCATCGCGGGACGCGCTGCTCGCAATCGATTCCGCAGTCCGGCGCAGACCAACGCACCGCATGGCGGCACGGTGGTCCTGCCTGCTTCACCGCCCTTTCGCTAGAGGTATCTCGACCAGCGCACGCGGCTGCTGGCGGAGGTGGTCGGTTTGGTGCCCGTCCCGGGATCGCCGCCGGTTTCGATCTCGGTTTGATCTTCCGTCATGCCCGACGAGTCCACGGTCATGTGGAATCCGCCGCCCGCGAAATTGATCTCGGAGCCCGCGTTGCTGCCCACCATCAGGCGACCGTTGACGCGAATCGAACCGCTCGTTCCGCTCAACGAGTTGCCGATCACGACATGTCCATGGATGGTGTTTCCGCTCAGCGTCGCGTTGTTGGCGATGACCATCGCCATGTTGCCGAGCGAGACGCCTCGACGCTTCAGGCTCTCGTCGCACAGGTTGAGCGGATTGGCGTTCGCCCGGCACACATCGCCGTCGGCCGGCGCGAAGTTCGGGGCCTTGATCACGAAGCCGTTGTTGCTCAACGTGATGTTCTGCGTGACCACGAAGGTGTTGTAGAACGTGTACCCGCTGTTCGGCTGGATGTTGAGGGATCCGTTGACCCAGATGACGCCGGGCAACAGGCTGCCGAATGCAGGCAGGCGCCAGGTGTCGCTGTTCCGGTCGTACGTCGGTATCGCCTGACTGCGGCACCAGTCGGCATCGCAGCCGAAAAACGCGGCGACCTGCGTCCTGACCGCGCTGGAACCACTGGTCAGATCGTAGGTCCGGTTCATCGAAAGCGGCGTCATGTTCTGGACCTGCAGGACCGGCTGCGAGCGATCGCCGTTGCCGAAGTCGAGAATCATGTTGGCGGCGCCGCGCAGGGCCGACACGTCGATGGAAGGCACCGGGACTTCGCACTCGGGCGCCACCGGCGCTTTGGGCGCTTTGCCGCCCGCCGTCAGCTTCACCAGCGACTGGTTGCCGTTACGCACGACCACGCTGCCCGCGATCGAACCGGCATCGATGCGGTTGTTCCAGGAGTCGATGTAGAGCGAACCACCGATCGTCGCCCGTTCGATCGTGCTGAGCTGATTGCCGGCTCCCATGGTCACGTCGGCGACCGAGAGAAGCTCGCCGATGGGCCTGGTGCCGCTGCCTGCCGATCCCAGAGCGATGGCGCCGCCACTCCACAGGGACGCCGTCGGCGACACGAATTCGGACGTCCCGAGGATGCGGATGTCGCCCGCGGCCGTCTGGACCGTCCAGAAGCGGCCGTTGCTGTTGCTGCCGCCACGGGAGAGATCGATCCCCGTGCCGGCGTGCAGCATGACGCCTTCGACCGTACCGGCGCTGCAGGCGCCGCCACCGTACTTGCCGAAGGTGGCGCCGCGCCCGGTCATCGCGCCTTCGGCGCGATAGTAGATGCCGCAGTACTGATTGCTCGTGAAATTGATGTCCTTCGTCGAGCAGGCGGAAAACTGCGCGGCGCCGTTGAAGTTGATCGTGCCGTCGACCGCGATGTCGGTGGCGGTTTTGCCGTTGACGATATCCAGCGTGCTGCCGTCGTAATTCAGCGTTCCCGTGAAGCTGGCGACCGGCACCGGCAACCGGGTGCCGGTGCCGTCCGTCGGCTCTCCGGTGGAACCACCGCCTGGCGTCACGTCGTAGACGACTTCCACGGTGCTGGTCGTGGTCGCGGTACCGGCGCCCGCCTTGCCGGTCACCCGCGCCGTGATCCGGAATACACCGTCGCTGTCGGCCGCGCACACCCGGGTGAGCTTGCCGACGACGCCCAGCGATGCCAGGCCTTCGATCGCCAGGCCCTCCGGATAATCCCGACAGGACACCGTCGTCGCCTTCGCCGCGGATGCGGTCTTCGCGACCGGATCGGTCGATGCGGCCTTCGCGCTTTTCGACGCGCCCCATTGCGCCAGTTTGGCTTCGGGCACCTGTTTCAGATAGACACGAATCACTTCCACGCCGCGCCATGCCGCCCCCTGGGCAGCCGTCGCCGCATGCGCGGTGAGCTGCCGCTGCTGGGTATTGCGCAGCGACGAAGCGACCCAAAGCACCGTCACCGCGACCGCGAGCGCCATGATCAGGATGATCAGGATCGTCGCCATTCCGCGCTGGGCACGTCCTGACGCGCCGCGTCTTTTACGCATCTTCATCATTCGTTCCCCTTGCCGGTGGATTCCTGGACGTTCGGTAGGCATGCCGAGAAGACCTCCTGGGCACTCTCGTTCCGCAGCGAAATGCGCAGCGAGCGTTGCGGGAGTTCCGCAGCGTCCGTCTGTTGCAGATAAGGCAGGCAGGCGCCGCCCGCGAGGCGCACGAAGCGCAGGCCTTCCAGACTGCCGCCACCGTCCTCGTCGCCGAGTTCCGTGCCGCGCATGTCGATCGGCGTGAAGAATCCCGAAGAGGAGACGAGGAGTCTCGGTCGTTCCTCCGCGGCGCTGCCCCACGTGGGCGCCGGCTCGATCGAGGCACAGGGTTTCCCGGGCAGCAGGTACAGTCCTCTGCGATCGCTTCCGGCTTCGGCCGGAATAACCGGAATCCCTGCGCCGTCGGCATCCGTCACCAGACGCAGGCCGGCGCAGCGGCTGTCCGGCGATGCGCCGTCGCGATAGCGCCACAGCACCTCTTTGCCATCGGCGGAAACCGCCACCACGCCCGCTTCGCTGCTGTCGATGCCGTATCCGGCCTGCTGCATCTCGATCTGCGCCGCGAGCAGCGCCGCCGAGACCTGACCGTCGCGCAATGCGGTCTGCGAAGCGTTGGTGGCGACGCTGATGCTGGACTTGTAGATTGCGACCATCGCGACGATGGTCAACAACGAGATGAGCAGCCCGACCATCATGCCGATCAGCGTTTGGCCTCGCTGTGCGCGGGATCGACCGGCTCTCCTCCGGTGCGTGCGACACACGATGCAGAGCGCGATCATGGTGTCGGCTCCGGCAGCTGATGCGTCCCGACCTCGATCGCGGCGCTGCCGACGGCGGCCGCCTGCAGCGTGATCTCGCGTGGTACGGGCACCTTCATGAGCGTGCCCGCCACGCCGACCTCCAGCTTTTCCTGGGCTTCGCATTCGACCGAAACGGCCGCTTTCGCCTCCTGCGTGAGATCGATCGACAGCGCCGAGCCGTCGCACAACGTCACACCGTCGCGTTGAAGGCGGTCGCGCAGGCGTTCCACGACGATGTTTTCAAGCTTCGCCTCGTATTGGCTGACCGAGATGCGAGAGGCGACATGGGCGATGCCCGCTCCCAGGATTCCCGTCAGCAGCACGCCGATCAGCGATTCCAGGAGGATGTCGCCGCGCTGGCTCGCGCGCCGCGGCTTGGCGGGCTGTCTGTCAGAGAAGTTCGACATGGACCGGATCCTGGTTTCCGACACGGATCGCGATGCGATCGACGGTCAACGGAAGAATGCAGTTGGCGACGTCCGGCAGACGGACCCCGCGACTGTTGAACGCGACACAGCGGAAGCGCTCGCTGCCGTGTTTCACGGGCGATCCCGATTTCGCGGCGAGCTTGCCGGCGGTGTTCAACACGACGCCTTCGTGAAGCCTGGCGGTCCAGACCGTGCGCTGGGCATCGCCCATCACCACCTGCGCCTCCTGACCGACCATCCGCAGCATCGCGACCGGCACGTCGTCCGCGAGTGATTCGGGATTGCGCAAGGCGAGCGCGCGCGCCTGCCCGATCCCGTCCAGCAACTGGTTGCGCGCCTGCATCTGGCGGACGCCATCGACCCAGCCATTCATGAACGGAAGACCGGCCAGCAGCAGAAAGGCCATGATGGCGATGGTCACCATCAGTTCCATCAGGGTGAAACCCGCCATGCGCCGTCGGGTCACCATGAGAGATCGCCGACGCTGGGGCAACCGGCCGTCGTGCGGGCGTTGGCTGCGGTGAGCGATGCGGTGCAGCCCGCCAGACGGGTGCTCAGCCCGGTCGCGGTGATCCGGTAACCGCTGGAATCGGTGGTGTAGGTGAAGCTGAAGTCCGCGGGTTTGGAAGCGGGCGTCCAGGTCGTGAAACGACCCGATACGGCGGCCGTGCCGTTCAAGGTCCCCGCGGGATACAGCAACGTTCTCTGGCGGTGGTTCTCGATGCTCGCCGACAACGCCAGCAGGTCCGATTGCGCGATGCGGATCCTGCTGCGGGTGATGTAGTTCATGTAGATCGGCAGCGCCAGCGCCGCCAGGATCGCCAGGATGGCCAGCACGACCATCACTTCGAGCAGCGTGAATCCACGCGCGTCGGTATTCGCTTTCATGTTGATGATCCGCCCCTGTTCCGGAGTCCCCGAAAAGCGGGCTCAGGATGCGGCCTCTCCATACGCCACCGCATGCCGGCTCCATGCAGGCTTCATGCAACGGGCATGCAAGCCCTTGTTTTCAATGACATCAACGGGACAGACACCCTGCCCTCGCTCCCTTCTCCCCGGGATGAGCCGCTCCCTCCACTTCAAGAACACCGCTGGCCCAGAACGCCCAGAACATCGCGTTGGCTCGTTCATGGCGCACGGCCATCGACCGGGACAGGGCCTCCAGGCCCACCGGCGCCTGACGGACCACGGCCGCCATCAGCGACAGCACCCAGGCATGGCGCGGCTCCTCGCCCCCGAGGTCCGGCCAGTGCGCCAGTCGGAAATGGATCCCGTCCAGCCCCGGAAGCGCCGTCTGCCGTTCCAGGCAAGCCCGCAGCAGGAACAGGTCCAGGCTCGTTTCCGTCGCCTTGGCGGCGAGAGGCCGATCCACGGCCAGCCGATGCCACGCCGGATCGAGCACGTGCTGGCCGGCGACTTCGAGATGCCGGGAAGAGGCGGCCTGGATCCGCGAAGACATGCGATGGATGCGGAGATGGTCCCGGCCGAGGGCCAACGACACCCAGCCAGCGTCATCCTTCAGGACGGCATCGTGCTGGATCGCATGCGACAGGAGGCTGGTTCGCGGCAGCCACGGAACACCCGCCTCCGCAACCGTTCCGCTCGCCGACCTCCGGGCGAGGACATCCGCGCAGAGGTCGGCGATCAGCCCGGCCAGATCGGCGTGGGACCACTGGCGAAATCCCGCATCGCGCCCGCAACGGACCGCGCTGCACGCTCCGGCTTTCACCAGCACGGCAGGCCTGGACTCCGTCGCCAACCTGCAGACCAGGCGTCCGAAGACATCCTCCCCCTCCGCGATCACGACATCGGCGTGCTGGCCGTTCCATTGCCTCAACGCCAAGCGACACTTCAGCCCCATGGCCTCGACGTCCCGGCAGGCCGCACGCAGTCGCGCCTCGGTCGCCGCTGAAAGCGCCACCATCGCGATCAGGACAGAGTCGATGGATGCCTGCCCGGAGGCGGCGGGCGGAGGCGATGAAGTCTTCGCGCGATCAAACCAGCGTCGGCACCGATACAGCCAGCCCGCGCGAATCACCGGAAACGGGTGGTCCTGGCTCGGGGGATATGCCGGACGCTCGCCGTCATCGCCGTGCGGCTCGGTGCCGCCGCGTCCGCCTTCGCATTGGATGTGCATCGCCACCCCGATCGACGGCTTGATCGGGCGCAACACTGGGACCAGCGCGGCATCGGTGCATGCCGTTGTCGTGCCCCTGCATGCATCGGCAATGCATCAGGAACGGGAAAAGCCGGGGAAGGCCCCTTCGGATCAACGGTCGCGCTGGCCGGATTCCTCCTCGTCCAGCGCGATCGTCACGGGTGCGAACGGGCTTCCGGTCGATCCCGGCATGCCCTCGCCCGCCAGATCGGCCGCTTCGCGATAAGCGGCGCGAGCGGCCGCCTCGTTGCCCAAGGCCTGCAGCATGCGTGCCTGGACGAACGCCGCGCGGACATCGTCGTGCGACCAGGCCGCCAGGCGCGCGCTCACCTCGCTCGCCGCATCCAGCCGGCCCGAAGCGATGAGCACCGCCGCATAGGAACTCCCGACATCCACCAGCACCTCGGGAATGCCCAGATGCTCGGCGCCGGCCAATGCCCGGGCATAGCCGATCATGGCCTCGGGTTTGCGGCCTTCCGCCCAGGCCTGCTCGGCGAGGAGCAGCGAGACGGTCACCTGTATCCGCTCCTCGGAAGACACACCGGCCCATGTCTGGAGTCTCCCGGCCACGCGTGCGGCGGCCTCGTGCTCCCCGGCAGCCCGGAGCGCCCGGATCTCGACCAGGCCGTTGTTGAGATAGTCCAGCCGATCCCCGTCGGGCGGGTACAGCAGTCTTGCCCGCTCCGCGAAACGCGCCGCCTCGACATACCGCCCGCGCGCCGCGGAGATCCGCGCCGACAAGGCGAACAGATCGGCACGCACCCATACCGGCGCCGGCGCCCCGGCACGGTCCATGACCGACGCGACCAGCGATTCCGCCTCGCTCAACCGTCCCTTGCGCATCAGTGCCCAGGCGCGGATGGCGGCCGCGCCATCGTAGCGCGCGGCTTCATCGCTCCAGTAACGGTCCGCGGTCGCCAGCGCATCGTCGTGCTGGAGCAGCTGGGCGTAGATCTGCACCATCGCCATCTGGGTGATCACCTGATCGCCACGCGCACCCAGGTGTTCGAACTGACGATCCGCCGCGCGCAGGGACGCGAGCGCCGCCGCCATCTTGCCCTGAAAGCCCAGCACCTGACCCATCCGCTGATCGACCCGCGCGATCTCGCGCAGATTGCCGCGCCGCAGGAAGATCGCACGCGCCTGACCGAGGTCGGAGACCGCTTCGTCGGGACGCTTGTCGGTGCGCATCCAGCCCCGCAGTGAATAGGCATTGCCCAGGGCCTCGGACCAGGCGAGTTGCGCTTTCGATGCGATGACTTCATCCAGGAAGGCGTTGGCCTGCACGAAATCTCCGTCGCGATTCACGCAGAGCCAGGCCTGGGTCACCCGCAGCTGACCGTAGAGATCGGGATTCTCCCGGCGCGACACCTTGGCGGCCAGCGTGTCGAGCCGTTCGCGGCAGCGGTCGTAATGCCCCATGTCGCAATGGATGCGCGCCTCGACCAGCATCAATTCGGGACGTGCACGCCAGGTCGCGGGCGCCTGTTCGAACAGGGCCAGCGCCTCCTGCAGCCGGCCGCCCAGTCGCGCCGCCGCGATACGCTGCTGCAACGTGCCGATGTCGTCCGGGAGGGTCCCGTCCACCGGCACCTTCTTTCCCAGCGCGACCAGCAAGCGATCGGCCGCCACGCGCGCGACCTGCATCACTTCCGTCCCCTGCGCGTCGGCGCGAAGCGTGCGTCCGTCCGCCATCGTCGCGTCGAGACGCACGCGCCAGCCGTCGCCATCACGGGTCACGGACGGGCGAACGCGCATGGACACGCCTGCGGGAAATCCGCCGGGACTCCGGTCCGCGAGAATCAGCACGCTCTCGCTCGGCAAGGTCGGCAAGGTCCCCTCGCGCAGGCGGTTGGCGACCAGATCCATCGTGCCCAGGCGCAACCACGACCAGATCTCGGGCGCGACGACCCGGGCAGGTTCGACCATCGCGGCGCCCATCGCGCGCGAGGACGCGCCATCGCCCTCGATCGACGACATCGCCGAGGGCGTGTCCGACGAGCGCAGCAGCATGAATCCGATCACGCCGGATATCAGGAAAGCGCAGAGAAGTCCCAGGACGATCCAGCGACGCCGGTGCGATACGGCATCGGGCCGCTCTCCGGCGGCGACAGACGGGACTTCCGCATCGGGCGTGGCGTCCGGAGGCGCGTCCGCATCCGGGACGTCGGCCGATGCCATCGCGATCGATTCCGGTACGGCATCCGTGATGTCGGCGTCGACGGACGTCTCCACGATCGGCGCCACCCAACGGTAACCCAGCCTCGGGATCGTCCGGATATAACGCTGGTCGTTGCCGGTGTCCCCCAGGCGCTGCCGCAAACGGACGATGGTGTGCGCCAGCGTGGATTCGCTGACATCGGTGCGTCCCCAGACCGCCGAAATCAGCTCGTCCCGGCCGACGGGGCGGTCACGATGCTGTACGAGATAGGCCAGACAATCGAAAGCGACCACGGCCAGTGCCATGCGCTCGCCGTCGCGGGAGAGTTCGCGGGTCCGGATGTCGAGGCGAAAATTCGAGAACGTGAAGCTTTGCGTCATATCGCCCCCCAGGACCACGATCGCCGCCTGTCATCTGGCACGGGGACCAGCAGCGGAAGACTAAAGACGATGCAGCCAAGGCTTCGCCTGCGTCGAGGTACACGGCGCTGATTCCAGGCGCATCGGGGATGCACCCCGGTTCGCTCACCTCGCCTTTCGCGCCGCGGATTCTATCAGGACGCGACAGCGCCGACGCGTGCGATCCGGATCCACCATCTGCATCGAACACCATTTCGACGACCCGCACGATCGTATGCACGATCGTATACGCGATCTGCGAGAGCGTCGTCGACCGGACGACGCTCTCGAAACATTTTGTTGTCATTCGTCAAAAGATTCAACGGTCGCGGACTGATCGCAGATCGACTCGCGATCCCGATGACAAGAATGCGGGACACATCGCGTGCGTCGAGGCGGAAGCTGCATCGCCCATCGGGAGCCTTCGTTCGGGGGCACTGCTGCAGGATCCCCGAACCCGCGGGAACCGCAGATGTCGACATCGAGACGACAGGCCCGCAAAAACAAAAAGCCACCCGGCGAGGGGTGGCTTTTCTCGATTTCCGGACTTGAACCTGGAAATCGGCAATCAAAGAAACGGCGTCGACCGTCCATTCAATTGGTGGGCGGTACAGGGTTCGAACCTGTGACCCCTACCATGTCAAGGTAGTGCTCTACCGCTGAGCTAACCGCCCGTCGAGGTCTTGCCGACCCCCGAAAGGGCGGCCATGGTAACACCAGTCGGCGCGGGACGGAATATCGGGCGAAGGATCAGCCGCGGGGCGGGCAGATCCGCCGCAGCAGCCAGTGGCTGAACCCGTACGCGATCGCGGCCAGCGCCCCCCAGGTCAGCAGCAGGTGCAGGGCCACCGGCCCCAGTTGGCGGCCGAAGAAGGGGTCGGCCCAGGCGAAATTGATGTTGGCGGCAGCCGGGCCCAGCAGCCGCCCGGCGATCACCGCCAGCGCCGCCACCGCCGCCTGCAGGGGCCAGCCGCGCGGGTCGTAGCCGATCCGGCGCAGCACCGCCCACAGCAGCCACGGCCAGACCAGGTGGTACAGCGACAAGAGCCGCGCGAACAGCGGGAACGCGGGATCCCACATGTAGGCGGTGCCGCCGTACAGGAAATCGCCGGTCAGCAGTTTCCAGCCCGCATCGATCGCCCAGGCCACCGCGATCACCGGCGCGGCCACGCCCTGGCTGGAGATCAGCAGCCGGCTGCGCGCGATCAGGCCCAGCGCGGTGAGGATCACGCCGATGTTGCACAGGAACAGGAAATTCAGCGCGCCGTAGGCGGTGTGATAAGTCGGCAGATACACCAGCAGCCAGGCCGCGCCCAGCCAGCCCAGGCGCGGAAAGCGCCCTTCGCCGGTGTCCGCGACGCTCATCCCAGGCTGGCCTCGCGCAGGCGGCGGATCTCGTCACGCACGCGCGCCGCATCCTCGAATTCCAGATCGCGCGCATGGCGGTACATCGCCTGCTCGAGTTCTGCGATCCGCGCCGCCACCTGCCCCGGCGGGAGCGTGGCGTATTCCTGCGCCGGCTCGGCGACCCGGGCCGCGCGACCGCGGCCTTTCTTCTCGCCCGGCGCCGGCTCGCTGCGCGCGCCTTCCATCACATCCATGATCTCGCGCACGATCGAGGTCGGCACGATCCCGTGCGTGGCGTTGTACTCCAGCTGTTTCTCGCGGCGACGCGCGGTCTCGTCCAGCGCCGCCCGCATCGAACGGGTGACGACGTCGGCGTAGAGAATGGCCTTGCCGCGCACGTTGCGCGCGGCACGACCGATGGTCTGGATCAGCGAACCGGTCGAACGCAGGAAGCCTTCCTTGTCGGCATCGAGGATCGCGACCAGCGAGACCTCGGGCATGTCCAGGCCCTCGCGCAGCAGGTTGATGCCGACCAGCACGTCGAACACGCCCAGACGCAGATCGCGGATGATCTCGACGCGCTCCACGGTTTCGATGTCGGAGTGCAGATAGCGCAC
>JAYRSY010000029.1:0-48928 GCA_041919915.1 Lysobacteraceae bacterium | reverse complement strand
CGCTGACCGTCACCGGTACCGGCGGACCGGCGACCGTGACCACCACCGGGGCCGGCGCGGTCGCCAACGGGGTGGCCACGCTCAATCCCGGCGCGGTCGGCGCGGTCTACACCTTCACCGAAACCGGCGCGTCCGGCGCGAACCTCGCCAACTACACCACCACCTACGCCTGCACCAACGCCCTGAGCGGTGGGCAGACCCCGTCGGGCAGCGGCACCACCTTCAATGTCACCGCGGTCGCCGGCGACGATCTGACCTGCACCTTCACCAACACCCGCAACAACCAGGCCGATCTGGTGCTGACCAAGACCAACACGCCCGGCGTGAACGCCGAGGTCGACCAGCCGGCCGACACGGTGGTCTCGGGGACCACGACGGTCTACAGCATCACCGTGACCAACAACGGCCCCGACGGCGCCAACGGCGCCGTGCTGAGCGACCCGGCGCCGTCCAACCTCACCTGCGCCACCGCCAGTTGCGCGGCCGCCGGTGGCGCGACCTGTCCGCCGATCACCGGCGCCGTCCTGGTGGCCGCGCTGCAGGGCGCCGGAGCGCCGATCCCGACCTTGCCCAACGGCGGTTCGATCACGGTGACCCTGACCTGCACGGTCAACTGAAAACCATCCGGAGACCCGGATCGGGGCGCCGGGAGGGCTCCGCCGGGTCGTGGCGGAATCCCGCGCCACGGTGGCCGCGGCGCTGCGCTTTTTGCGTCATCTGGTTCTAAAACGCCGCGGCCACAGGGCCGCGACCTCGTGTCGGCAGCAGGGGCAGCGATGACGGCGAGCGCGGGAAGCCAGAAGCACCAGGAACGCGGCGCCCGCGCGCGGCGTTACAACCATGCGCTGGTCGCGCTCGCCCGCCGCGTCTGGAGCGAGGACTGCTCCCTCGACAGCGCGATCGCGCTGCTCTGCCAGATCGCCGCCGAGACTCTCGAAGTCGAACGGGTCAATGTCTGGCGCGCCCACCCCGGGGACAACACGCTGCGCTGCATCCACGCCTACGTCCGCAGCAGCGATCAACACAATCCCGCCGGATACGACGAAATCCTGCAACTGGATTCCGAGTACGGCGCGCAACTCGACGACGTGCGCGTGATCGACATCGCCGACGCCAGCATCGACAGCACGGTGACCGAGTCCAGCGACAGCCTGCGCGCCTATCTGCAGCGTCACGACATCCATTCGCTGCTCGATGCGCCGATCCGCAGCCAGGGCGAACTGCTCGGCGTCGTCTGCCACGAACACATCGGTTGCGCACGCGTGTGGACGCCGGAGGATCAGGCCTTCGCCGGCAGCATCGGCGATTACGTCGCGGTCGCCTACGAGATCAGCCGCCGTCGCGAGGCCGAAAGCCGGCTGCGTTACCTCGAACGCCACGACCCGCACACCGATCTGCCCAATCGCGATCATCTGCTCGAAGTCGCGCACAGCGCGCTGCGCCCGATCCACGACAACGACGCCGGTCTGGTGGTGGTCCATCTGCAGATCGAGCTGTCGCTGGAAGACGCTCCCGGCGACGACGCCCGCCAGACGCTGCTCGCTTCGGTCGCCGGCCGGCTGCGCGACGCGATCGGCCAGAGCGCGACCCTCGCGCGCGTGCGCGAAGACGCCTTCGCCGTGATTCCGCACCGGCATCTGCAGGAAGTGGAGGCGCTGGAGCTGGCGGAGCGTTGCATCGACGTGGTCCAGTCGGGCTTCGACGACGGATCCGGCGAATCGCATCCCGCCGCGGTGTCGGCCGGGATCGCGTTCTCCCGCGATCTCGCGGCGCCTTCGGCCGACACCCTCCTGCGCAACGCCGAGAACGCCAGCCAGCGCGCCCGCGACCAGGGATTCAACTGCTGCGAAGTGTTCGACGCCGACCGCCATCGCGGCCTGCTCGACCGTCTGCGCACCGAGCAGGCGCTGCGCGAAGCCTTCGCCAACGGCAACCTGCTGCTGTACTACATGCCCGAGATCGATCTGCGCGACGGCCGCTGGCGTTCGGCCGAGGCGCTGATGCGCTGGCGCGACGACGACGGCCGCATGATTCCGGCCGGCGAGTTCATCGAGATCGCCGAAGCGTCCGGGCTGATCGTGCGCCTCGGCCGCTGGGTGCTGCAGGAAGCCTGCCGCGCGGCGATGCGCTGGCCGGCGCGCGATGGCGTCGCGCCGCTGCTGCGGGTGAACGTGTCCGCGCGCCAGTTCGAACAGGCCGGACTGGCGACGGACGTGCAGAACGCGCTCGCCGACAGCGGGCTGCCGGCCGAGCGCCTGTGCCTGGAGCTGACCGAGACCATGCTCCTGCGCGATCAGGACAGCGCGGCGAAGACGCTCACGCGCCTGCGCGCGCTTGGCGTGCGCGTGGCCCTCGACGATTTCGGCAGCGGCTACTGCTCGCTGAATTATCTCAAGCATCTGCCGATCGACACCCTCAAGATCGATCGCGGCTTCACCGCCGGCCTGCCCCAGGATCGCGCCGACCTTGCCATCGTCCAGGCCGTCGCCCAGCTCGCCGCGAGCCTCGGCATCGACGTGGTCGGCGAAGGCGTCGAAACCCAGGCCCAGGCCGACTGCCTCCGCGCCTGCGGCATCCACGCCGTCCAGGGCTACCTGTACTCGCCGGCGATCGACAACGACGCGTTGATCGCGGGCTTCGGCGCGCAGTCTCCCTGAAACCCCACCGACCTCGCAGGAGGGCCTTCAGGCCGGCTCAGGTCGCGCCTGACGCGCGACGCGGGTGATGCCGTGCCCACGGCTGGTCCAAGCTGCAGCTGCAGTCGCACACCCGGCGACAGGGACGATGCCGGACGGATTCACGTGGCGCTTGCAGGCCCGCTTGGCCTACGCTGTGCATCCCCGGCCCGAGGCGATTTCCATGCGCACCCAGTCCCTGACCATCGCGTCCGTGTGTCTGCTGAGCTTCGTCACCGGTGCCGTCCACGCCGCCGACCGCGTCACCGGCAAACCCTTCGCGACCCGCAGCGAGGTCTACGCGCCGCATGCGATGGCGGCGACCTCGCATCCGCTGGCGACGCAGATCGCGCTGCAGACGATGCGCGAGGGCGGCAGCGCGGTGGACGCGGCGATCGCCGCCAACGCCGCGCTCGGACTGATGGAGCCGACCGGCAACGGCATCGGCGGCGATCTGTTCGCGATCGTGTGGGATCCGAAGACGAAGCAGTTGTACGGCTACAACGGTTCGGGCCGTTCGCCGAAAGCGCTGACCCTGGAAGAATTCGAACGCCGCGGGCTGCAGGACATTCCGCCGCACGGGCCGCTGCCGGTGACGGTGCCGGGCACGGTCGACGCATGGTTCGCGCTGCACGCGAAGTTCGGCCGGCGCACGATGGCGCAGAACCTCGCGCCGACGATCGAATACGCGCGCAACGGTCATCCGGTGCACGAGGTGATCGCGTATTACTGGAACCGCAGCGTGCCGGTGCTGTCGAAATGGCCCGGGTTCAAGGAGCAGTTCACGATCGACGGCCGCGCGCCGCGGCGCGGCGAGACCTGGCGCAATCCGAATCTCGCGAACACGCTGGAGAAGATCGCCCGCGGCGGCCGCGATGCGTTCTACACCGGTGAGGTCGCGCGCACCATCGACGCCTATTTCAAGGCCAACGACGGCTTCCTGCGTTACGAGGATCTGGCCGCGCATCGCGGCGAGTGGGTCGATCCGGTGAGCACGAACTATCGCGGCTACGACGTGTGGGAGCTGCCGCCGAACGGGCAGGGCATCGCCGCGCTGCAGATCCTCAATCTGCTGGAGCCCTACGATCTGAAGTCCTACGGTTTCGGCAGCCCCGAGCACGTGCATCTGTTCGTCGAGGCCAAGAAACTCGCGTTCGCCGATCGCGCGGCGTCGTATGCCGATCCGCGGTTCTACCGCACGCCGGTCGCGCGGCTGATCTCGAAGGGCTACGCGAAGGAACGTGGCGCGCTGATCTCGATGGATCGCGCGATGAAGGCGGCGGAGCCGGGCATCATTCCCGAACTCAACGAGGGCGACACCATCTATCTCACCACCGCCGACAAGGACGGGATGATGGTTTCGCTGATCCAGTCGAACTATCGCGGCATGGGCAGTGGCATGGCGCCGCCGGGGTTGGGTTTCATCTTCCAGGATCGCGGTGAGCAGTTCGTGCTGAAGCGTGGGCACGCGAACAGTTTCGCGCCGGGCAAGCGCCCGTTCCACACCATCATTCCCGCGTTCGTCACGAAGGACGGCAAGCCGTGGCTGAGTTACGGCGTGATGGGCGGCGCGATGCAGCCGCAGGGCCACGTGCAGATCCTGCTGAACATGATCGATTTCGGCATGAACCTGCAGGAAGCCGGCGACGCGCCGCGGATCCAGCACGACGGCAGCACCGACCCGGCCGGCCAGGCAACCGCGATGAGTGATGGCGGCGAAGTCGATCTGGAAAGCGGCTTCCCGATCGAGACCATCCGCGCGCTGATGCGCAAGGGCCACAGCGTCCGTTTCGCCGACGGCCCCTACGGCGGCTATCAGGCGATCATGGTCAATCCCGATGGCGGTTATGTCGGCGCCAGCGAATCGCGCAAGGACGGGATGGCCGCGGGGTATTGAGGCGTGCGCCTTTGCAGGAGCGACGCAAGTCGCGATATGCGCTACAGCGTTGTGGGAGCGACGGAAGTCGCGACAGGCTGCGGGAAGATCTTCCGTAATCCGTCGCGACTTGCCTCGCTCCTGCAGAACACCTGTCGCTCCCACAGAACACCTCAAGCCAGACAGCACCGCAACGATGACCGGTAGTCGCTGACCGCATGACCTCCGACGCCTTCGCCCTGATCCTCGCCATGCTCGCGCTGGGCTATGCCTTCCAGCGCGTGCGCGTGTTGCCCGACAACGCGGCGCAGACGCTCAACCTCGTGGTGCTGTACGTCTGCCTGCCGGCGGCGGTGTTGCGGTACGCGCCACGGCTGCAGCTGGAGCAGGCGCTCATCGGCGTCGCGGCGGTGCCGTGGCTGTTGCTGGCGGCGACGATCCTGCTGGTGAGTCTGGTCGCGCGCGGGTTGCGCGTCCGCGACGACGAACGCGCGGTGCTGCTGCTCACGGTCGCGCTGGGCAACACCAGCTTCCTCGGCTATCCGTTGACGCGCGCGCTGATCGGCGAACACGCGCTGCCGTATGCGGTGGTCTACGACCAGTTCGGCGCGTTCCTGATCCTCTCGACCTTCGGGCTGTGGGTGCTGGCGCGCTATGGCGGCGACCGGCCGCCGACCGCGGGCGACATGCTCCGCCGCATCGTCGCGTTTCCGCCGTTCTGGGCGATGCTCGTGGGCTTCACGATCATGCCCGCGACACCGCCGACCTGGATCGCCAGCGGCCTGCAGCGCCTGTCCGACGCGCTGTTGCCGCTGGCGATGCTGGCGATCGGCCTGTCGGTGAAGCTGGCGCTGCCGCGCGACGAACTGAAGCCGCTTGCCGCGGGTCTCGCGCTGAAACTCGCGGCGATGCCGGCGCTGGCGTGGGCCCTGGTGCCGTGGCTCGGTCTGCACGGCGACATGGCGCGCACCGCGGTGCTGGAATCGGCGATGCCATCGATGGTCACCGCCGGTGCGCTGGCGATCTCGCACCGCCTCGCGCCGCGTCTTGCCGCGGCGATGGTGGGTTACGGACTGCTGTTGTCCCTGCTCACGTTGCCGCTGTGGGCGAAGGTGCCGATCCCGGGCTGAACGCGATGGCTCAGCGCCAGACCGGGATCTCGACGACACTGCCGCCGAGCCATTCGATGCGCATCGGCGTACCGGCATCGGCGATGGTCTCGGCCGCGACATCGCCGCCGGTGCCATGGTTGATCTGCATGTCCGGCTGTTTGTTGACGCGCACGACGACGACGAGACGGCTGCCGGCGTCCAGTCTGCGGCTGATCAGCCGTTCGCTGCGGAACGACAGTCGTTGACGTTTCCCCGGACGCAGCAGCGTGCGCACGCTGCGATCCTTCGCGAAGCTCGCCCGGCCCAGATGCCAGCTCAGCAGGAAGTGGCGGCCATCGGCCATGCGCTCGTACAGCTCGACGGTGAAATCGACATCGCGCCGATCGACGATGACATCGAAGTCGCCCGAAAACAGTCCGGCGACCTCCGTCGGCGCTGCGATCGGATCGCCGACGAAGACCAGCCCGCCGTGCGGATCCAGCGCAGGCGTCAGCGACAACGGCGAGGGCGTCCAATCGGCATCGCCGCGATCGGCGAAGTCGATGCGTTGCACGATCGACGCGCCGCGGGCGGGCGGCGCGGTGCCGAGGCGATGCGTGCCGTCGGTCGATGACGCCGGATGCAGATACAGTCGCAGCGATCCGTTCGACATCGCCGGTACCGACGGCGCGTGTTTCCAGGTGTCGGCGCCCATCACCTGATAGTTGACCCGATCGCGCAGCAGCGCGGGCTTCGGTGCGCCCTTGAAGAGATGATCGAACCAGGCGAGGCGCAGTCCGGGCAGGTCGATCATCGCCGACGGGTCGACGTCGTAGCCTTCGATGTGGCGCAGCGCGCCCTGCTGCATCGCGATGTGGCCGTAGGGGCCGATCACCAGGGTGTGGTCGGCATTCGCGCGGTGCCGCGTGTGTTCGTCGAAGTAGTACTGCACGCCGACCCGGCCGCCGTCGAAATAGCCGGTCGTGGCCAGCACCGGGATGTCGATCTCCGCGAATTCATCGCGGTAGGGAATCATCGCCTGCCAGTAGGCGTCGTAGGCGGGATGTTCCAGCCAGCGCCGGAACACCTGATTCGGCGTGCCGTCGAGCGTGTCCATGTCGCGGTAGGCGCCGCCGCCGGCGTACCACCTGCGATCCAGCGCCTGCCAGCGCTCGGCATCGTTGTAGGTCGTTTCGTCCAGGGTCGCATTCGCGGTGGTGTAGTGCGGCCACGGGAACATGAAGTTCAGGAACACATTGCCCTGCATCGGCACGTCGATGCCCGGTGCGGCGCTGGCCGAGGTCGCGATGGCCTTCAATGCGGGCGGACGATGCTTGGCCGCGGCCCACTGCGCGAAGCTGTTGTAGCTGCCGCCGTACATGCCGACGCGGCCGTCGCTCCACGGTTGTCGCGCGATCCATGCGATCGTGGCCGCGGCATCGGCGCCGTCGTGCTCGAACGGATGCACCGGCATCCGTGGGGCGGCGGCCGGATCGCCGGTGAGCGACTTGCCGCGCGTCACCGCCACCACGCCGACGTAGCCATGCGCGGCCGCCCAGGTGGCGTCGGCCAGCAGCCAGTCGGGGTTCGCGTAGATCGTGAACTGGAACAGGGTCGGCAGTGGTCCACCCGCCGAAGCGGGCCGCACCGCGAGCGCGGAGATGCGCGTGCCGTCGGGCATGTCGATCCACAGATCGCGTTCGATGCGATAGCGGCGGGCCTCGTCTTCGGCGAGCAGGGCGGGGACATGGGGCGAGAGCGTCGAGAAGGCCTGCACGAACTGGTAGCGGCGGATCAGTTCCAGCGCCTGCGGCAGGTCGAGCCGGCCGTGTTCGATCGCCGGCGCCAGGGCCTTGCGCAGATCCTCGCGCGCCAGCGCCAGGTCCGCGCCGAACGACGGTTTCACGCGGTAGGCGGTGCGGTCGTCGAGCGCGCCGTAACGCGCGCGGAACGCGTCCCGCAGCGCGATGTCGATCGGCGCGCCGGCGGCTTCCGCGCGTTTCGCGGCGCACAGGATTTCGTACTGCAGGAGTTGCGTTTCGGCGCCCGCGACGCCTTTTTCCAGCCGGAGCCGACGCAGGGCGTGGATGGCGTCGATCGCGCCGGCGTGGTCGCCCGCGACGAAACGCAGCCGGAACCGGTTGAGCTGCGCGCGCTCGGGATCGTCGTCGCGATACCCCTCGTCGACCGCCGTGGCCAGCGCCGGCATGGCCCGGGCCAGCGCCGCGTCGTCACGGGCCGTCTCGGCCGGCAACGGGAAGGATGGTGCTGTCGCGTCGGCGGGCCGCGCGAGCGAACAGACCGTCAGCAGACAGAGGGTGAGCAGGGTGCGCAGCATCGGGCGTGTCCATCGCGGAGTCCCGCCATCATATCGGGCCGTATGAATGGCGCAGGAAAATCGCACGGCCTAGACTGCCGTCGATGGGCCGGAGGGAGCGTGCATGCGGACATGGGCGATGTGGAAGCGGGTCATCTTCTACGGCGCACTGCTGGCGGCCGGCACGCTGGCGTTGGCCTGGATCGACCATCGCCGGATGGTCCGGGCGCATTCCGACGACCTCTACGTCTTCCTGATCGCCGCCGGCTTCCTCGCCCTGGGGGTCTGGCTGGGCGCCCGGGCGTTCGCCGCCGGAAGATCGAAGCCGTTCGACGGCAACCCGCAGGCCGTGGCGGCGCTGGGGATCAGTCCCCGCGAGTTGAGCGTCCTCCAGGCCTTGGCCGAAGGCCGGTCGAACAAGGAGATCGCGATCCTGCTCGACGTGTCCCCGAACACGGTGAAGACCCATGTCGCCCGGTTGTTCGAGAAGCTGGGCGCCCGGCGCAGGACCGAGGCCATCCGGCGGGCGCGCGAGCTGGGCATCCTGCGGTGACCGGCCATGACCGGCGTTTTTTCGGGCGATTCATGCAGAATCACCCGTTCGGAGGATTGTTTCGGGCCGTCATCGGGGCGTGAATGGCCGCCCCCACCAACGTCATCCAACGAGGAGACACCCGATGTTCCGCAAGATCCTGCTCTGGGGCACCGTCGCCGGCCTGATCGTCGGCAGCATCCTGTTCGGCACCACCGTCGCGATGGCCGACGACCCGCCCGCGATGGGCATCGGGATGCTGATCGGCTACAGCTCGATGCTGATCGCGCTCAGCGCGATCTTCGTGGGGGTGAAGCGTCATCGCGACGAGGCCCTTGGCGGCGTCATCCGCTTCTGGCCGGCCTTTGGCATGGGCCTGGGGATCAGCATCGTCGCCGGCCTGTTCTATGTGCTGGCCTGGGAGGTCGCGCTCGTGGTGACCGGCATGGACTATGGCGCCAAGATCGCCGAGCACATGGTCGAGCAGCGCCGGGCGGAAGGCGCCAACGCCGCGGAACTGGCGCGGATCACCGCCGAGATGAAGGCCTTCAGCACCCAATACGCCAATCCGCTGTTCCGGATACCGATGACCTTCACCGAGATCTTCCCGGTCGGCGTGCTGGTGTCGCTGATCTCGGCGGCCCTGCTGCGCAATCCGCGGTTCATGGCGGTGCGACGGGGATGAGCGACGCGCGATCCCATGTCCGATCCGATCGGTCTCGATGCGCGACCTGGTGGATCCGCGCGTCCACCTCCGTGCTGGTGGCCGTCCTGGGCGCTTCGCCGGCCACGTTGCGCGCCCAGCATCCCGGCGAGGCGCCATCGTTCGGCGATCCGGATCCCTGCGCCTCGTTGGTCGACGCCGATCGCCTGCGATGCGAGCGTGAGGAAACCGAGCGCAGGTCGGGCGCCTTGCGTGCGAGCCGCGCGTATCACGCGCGGCTGGCCGATCGCCTCGCGGCCGATGGCGGTGCCCGCAACCTCGCGCTCGCGGCGAATCTGCGCGCGATGTCGCTGACCGGCGACCCCTACCTCACCGAAGCGACGCGACCACGCCTCACGGGCGATGCGAAGCTCGCTGCCTGGCGGGATCGTGCGGCGCGCGAGGGACGCGCCGATCCGTTGGTACTCGGTCTGCTGATCCGTCCGCTGTCGCCCGACGATGACGCACGCCGGCGTGGCGTTCGCGAATCCTGGCGGATGCTGGAGCCCACGAATCTCCTCGTACTGCCGGACGATGATGCCGCCGAGGCATTGGAAATCCTCGCATCGGTGGGCGAGGGTCGCCGATTCGATGTCCATTTCGGGACCCTGCTGCGCGTCGCGATCGACGCCGTCGATCGACATCCGCCGAACGCGCGCGAAGCACGATGGTTGTTCGACGACGAGACGCCCACGTCCGTGGCGTACGGGGTCTCGCTCGCCTTCACGCTGCTGGAACTGCCGCGCTTCACGACGCTCATCGACGTTTGCAAGGGCGATGCGCTGTCGCAACCGGGGCGGCGCGAGGCCTGCACGCGGTATGGCACCGTGCTGGCGGACGCGTCGGATACGCTCATCGCGCACATGATCGGACTCGCGATCCTGCGCAACGCCGCCCCGGACGCCGCGGGCCGCGAATGCATCGAGGCCCGCCGCCGCCGTGCGGCATGGGTCATGCAACAGTGGTACGTCGTTGCCGAGAAGGATCCCGTCGGGTTCGCCGACTGGCAGACCGGTGTGCTGCGTGCATCGCCCGATATCGACGAAATGACGCTGATGCGCCGCGCGCTGGAAGCCAACGGAATTCCCGTGGAACCGCCGCCGGATTACCGGCATGTGCCGATGCCGTGATCGGGTCTGCCGGTTCAGCTTCGGCGGCGGCTTCCGTGCCGTTGACGTCAGGTCCGATGACTTCGGCACTGATGACTTCCGCCCTGATGACTTCCGCCACGTGGACGCTCGGTGTGGATTGGCGATACTGGTGATACCGATACCTGCGCGACGCCGCGCGAAAGGAAGCGAACATGGCCCGTCATGCATGGTCTCTGTCGTTGTCCCTGGCACTGTGCGTGTCGCCGGCGATGCACGATGCGCAGGCAGGCGAAACCGCGTTCTCCGAAGCGGACGCCGTGTCGCAGCGGATCGATGCGATGCTGGTGCGCGATTTCCGCGAGGATGCGCCGGGTGTGGCGGTGCTGGTCGCGCGCGGCGACACCGTGCTCTATCGCGGCGCGCGCGGGCGTGCCGATGTCGATGCGGAAACGCCGCTCGCCCCCGGCGACCTCTTCCGCATCGGTTCGATCACCAAACAGTTCGCCGCCGCCGGGGTGCTGGCGTTGGTCGACGCCGGACAGGTGAAGCTCGACGATCCGCTGTCGAAATACGTGCCGGGCTATCCCGGCGGTGAGCGCATCACCGTGCTGCAACTGCTCAATCACACCTCGGGCGTGAAGAGCTACACCGGGATTCCCGGTTACATGGCCGGTCCGATCCGCAACGACCTGACCACCGCGCAGTTGATCGACGTCTTCAAGTCACTGCCGGTGGATTTCGAGCCGGGTACGGAGTGGGCGTACAACAATTCCGGCTACGTCCTGGTCGGCGCGGTGATCGAGGCCGCCAGCGGACAGCCGTGGCACGCGTATCTGCGCAAGACCTTCTTCGAGCCGCTGGGCATGCGCGACACCGGCTACGGGCACGATCCGGCGATCGTCGCCCGGCAGGTGAAGGGCCACACCTTCGACGGCGGGAAACCGGTTCCGGCGATGCCGCTGAGCATGACCCAGCCACACGCCGCCGGTGCCCTCGTCTCGACCGTCGACGATCTGCTGCGCTGGAATCGTGCGCTGCATGAAGGTCGCGTGCTGAAACCGGAAACGTATCGGCAGATGATCACGCCGGTCGGCAAGGCCGCCCAACCGGGCGTGGGATACGGGTTCGGCCTGGCGGTGGATACGGTGCGCGGTCGCCCGCAGCTGCAGCACGGTGGCGGCATTTTCGGCTTCTCCACGCAGTTGAGCTATCTGCCCGGCCCCGACATCACCGTGGTGGTGCTGGAGAACGACGACACCTTTCCCGGTCGCGAACGCCCCGAGGCGCTCGCGCGCAGACTCGCCGCGCTCGCGCTGGGCGACCCGTATCCGGCGCGCGTGTCCGTCGCCGTCGACGCGGCCGAACTGAAGGCGGCCGAGGGCGTCTATCGTTTCGCTCCGACCATCACCCGCACCCTGCGCGTCGTCGATGGACGACTGACCGCACAACGCAGCGGCGGCTCGCGTTCGACCTTGACGCCGATCGCGGCCGACGAATTCCTGTACGACGACGGCTTCAACCGTCTGACCCTGCAGCGCGACGCTGCGGGTCGTGTCGTCGCCGTGCGTTTCTTCGCCAACGGCGAAGGCGAGGGCGTGGTCGGCGCGC
Source organism: Lysobacteraceae bacterium (assembly GCA_041919915.1). Lineage (GTDB taxonomy): Bacteria > Pseudomonadota > Gammaproteobacteria > Xanthomonadales > Xanthomonadaceae > Lysobacter_I. Next base: position 37,035 of record JAYRSY010000029.1, on the reverse strand, counting down.
GCAGCGACGAGCCGCTGCCGGCGGAGACGACGGCGGTCGTTGTGCCGCGACAGGCCCTTGAGCGCCTCATCGGCAATTACGCCGTGTCCGGAATGACGATGAAGGCCTTCATCGAAGGCATCGATCTGCGCGTGCAACTCCCGGGTCAACCCGCCTTCACGCTCCGGGCCGCCTCGCCGACGCGATTCGTCATCCCCGAAGTCGGCGCCGAACTGGAGTTCGCCGAGGGCGAGACTCCGGCGGCATCGCTGACGCTGCGGCAAGCGGGAAAGACCATCGTGTTCGAGCGGGCGCCGTAAGCGGATTTGTTTTTGCGGTGGCGGCGCGGCCCATTCGGGGCAAAGGCGAGAAACCTGCTGTCCGCGACTCATGCTTGGAAGACGCCATCGGGCCGGTCTCAATCCGCCGGCACCGTTCGCGCCGAGGCCCATTCGCGCAGTTCGCTGACCTGTTCCGGCAGGGCGGGCTTGGGCCCGCCCTGCGAGAGCCCCCCTGCTATCCGACGTTCAAGACCGTGGTGCAGAGGACGTTCCAGGCCAGGTACGAGGCCTTCACGAGGTGCATCGAGGCGCATCTCACACGGCATGACGTCACGTTGGCGACGTCCGGAGGATCCGCGTGATCGGCACGCCGAAACAACGTGCCAGTTCTTGGGCGATGCGAAAGCGAACAGCGCGCCCGGATTCCGCGCGCTTGATGGTGGGAAGGGAAATGCGGATGTTCCTGCGCCAGCAATCGTCGGCGAGGCCCTGCTGGCTCATCAGTCGCGCATGACGCAGTTGACGCAATGCGTCTTTGTCCAGACGAATACGGCCTCCGCTGAGGAGGCAGGAAGAAAGGAGGTCGTCGCGAAGTTCAGCCGGATAATCGGAAGGTGTCGATGCGTTCATGGGGTTTCCTGTCGAAGTGGCCTATTCGATCTGGCTTCGACATGGAACCTGGCATGCACATCTTGATACGCGTGCTCATTGAGATTCTCTCCGATTGCCGGCGGCGTAGCGCTGTTCGGCGAAGCGATATTGACATGAACGCTTCGGCAGTGGCCAGTGGGCCGTTGCCGAAATGGTTCGGTTCGCAGTTTGATGGCTCGCCGGGTGCCGTGTCGGTTCAGTTCGGTATCACAACCGCGAATGCGGACGCGCTGCGACGATGCTTCGTCCGTGCCTAAAGCGGCCCGCTTCGGTTCTCGCGTTCCATCCGCACCTCGTCCGTGCCGCCGGGTCCGATTTCGCGCCAGCCGCGTGCCAGATAGAAGCCGCGGGCGCGGGTGGTGCTGCCGGTGGTCAGCCACAGCCGTTCCACCGGTTGCGTGGCGAACCAGCGCAGCAGCGCGTCGTGGAGGGCGGAACCGATGCCGCGACCTTCGGCGTCGGGATGCACGAACAGCGCCCACACGTTGCCGGAGGCCGCCAGTCCGATCGCGAACCCCGCGACGCGGCCATCGACTTCCGCGACCCAGCCGCGACCGTCGTCCTCGATCGAGCGCCGCAGTTCCTCATCGCCGATCCGGCCCGGCGTCAGCGTGTTCTCGGTTACCGCGTAGCGCACGTTCCACAGCGCCGGCATGTCGGCGCGGGTGGCGGGGCGGAGGTGGAAGAATGCGGTGACGGTCTCGCTCGCGGGGGGCATGGCATTCGGAATGATGTTGTTCATCCAGTTCGGGGGCACATCCCGGCTACGGGGGACAACGGTGGCATCTATCTCTCGAACGAATGCACTTCGCCATCGATCCATGCTTTGCTCGGTGGCCCGTCGTTCGTGAATCGAAGTAGAGTGCCGGATTCGGGGTCGACCTCGGGGAACATCAGGGTGTCACCGTGGATGGTGATTTTCGAAGAAGGGGTGTGTGAAAAATGCCCCAGATATCGGCGATTCGAGTCGAAGACAAGAAGCCGGCTGGTGAGGCGGCAGGAGCTGCCCCAGATCGTTTCAAGGCGTACGACGTGCCAATGATGGCCACTCCGATGCACGACCTTTCCAAGGTGCGCGAATGTTTCGCGATGGAACTCGCCCGGTGCGAAGAACACGTTCGCTTCATTCATAGCGACCAAGCGCAGTTGCGCCGTCAATGGATGTGGCCCGCGCAGCTCCCGTTTGCTCGATTGCACCGCACAGTCTGAAGTCCAAGCGGAGGCATCATGTGCCATCAGCAGACAGGCGAACCACCATCCCGTAGCATGCATGCGCATACCGTCGCATGCCTCAATCCGCCGGCACCGTTCGCGCCGAGGCCCATTCGCGCAGTTCGCTGACCTGTTCTTCCATCAGCACCGACAGCGGTCTGGCGTGCTTCAATTCCGCACGCAGCTGGAAGTCGGTCAACGCGTGGCCGCCGGCGTGGGCGGCGTAGAGCGCGGCGACGATCGCCTGTTCGATCTCGGCGCCGGAGAAGCCTTCGCTGGCGGTGGCGAGTGCGGGCAGGTCGAAGCCCGTGGCATCCACGTTGCGGCGATGCAGGTGGAACGCGAACAGTTCGGCGCGGGCCTCGGGGTTCGGCAGGTCGACGAAGAAGATCTCGTCGAAGCGGCCCTTGCGCAGCAGTTCGGCGGGCAGGTCCTGCACCTGGTTGGCGGTGGCGACCATGAACACCGGTGATTTGCGTTCGGCCATCCAGGTGAGGAAGGTACCGAGCACGCGGCGCGAGACGCCGCCGTCCTCGCCGCCGGAGCTGGCGAGGCCTTTCTCGATCTCGTCGATCCACAGCACGCAGGGCGCGAGCTGTTCGGCCGAGGCCAGCGCGTCGCGCAGGTTCTTCTCGGTCTCGCCGTGATACTTGTTGTACAGCGCGCCGAAGTCGAGGCGCAGCAGCGGCACGCCGAAGCCGGCGGCGATCGCCTTGGCCAGCATCGACTTGCCGCAGCCCTGCACGCCGAGCAGCAGCACGCCCTTCGGCGGGTCGAGTCCCGGCGGGGCGTTGCCTTCGACGAACGCCGCGCGGCGAAGTTCGATCCAGCGCTTGACCCGCTTCGCGCCGATCACGTGCTCCAGCTTCACCGGGTCGAATTCGTAGTGCAGATGGCCGCTGCGGTTGATCAGTTCGAACTTGAGCCTGGCCAGTTCCGGCAGATCGTCGGCGTTGAGCACGCCGTCGCGGAAGATCAGCTGACGGGCGATGCGGCGGGCGTCGGTTTCGTTGAGGCCGCGCAGGTTGCGCACGATCTGCTTCACCGCTTCGGGATCGACTTCCACGCGTTTGCCGCCGTGCTCGCGGGCATAGGCCGCGGCCTCGTCCTTCACCATCTTCAGCAGCGCTTCGGCGGTGGGCAGATGCGGGCGATAGCGCACGGCATGCGCTTCGAGGTCTTCCGGCAGCTCCACCTTGCTGCCGACCAGCACCAGCACGTGCGGCAGGCAGTTGCGGCGCTGCAGGATGTCGCGCACCTGGCGCTGGGTGCCGGCGTATTTGAGGTAGGGCGCGAAATCCAGCAGCAGGAACACGCCGCGCTGGTCGTGGCGGTAGATCGCCTGCAGGGTGGCGCCGGCGTCGGGCGCGACTTCGGACGCGTCCTCGCGGTCCATGTCGATCCGGCGCAGGCCCTCGGTGATCGACCAGCGGAACAGCGCCCGCCAGACGTGCATCAGCGATTGCCGGAACAGTTCGACCACCCGCGGTTCGTCCGGGGTCTCGATCACGATCAGGGGGGTGTCGGCGCGGATCAGCGCCACGAGGTCCTGCAAGCCGCTCATGGTGTCCTGGAAACGTCGGGTATCCCCCCGGAAGCAGCGGAAACGATAGCAAAGCCGGGTCATCGCCGCCGGATCGCGCGGCAAGTCATTGATTCGATTGGCGCGACACCGATCGGTTCCGTCCGCCGCAGTCGTTTCCGGTGCTAAGCTGCGGGCTCTTCACTGCGGAGGTGCCGATGAAAACGGTTCTGGTCGCCAGTTCGAAGGGCGGGGTGGGCAAGACCACCATCGCCACCCACCTCGCCGCCCACGCGGCGCTCGACGGTCATCGCACCGTGCTGGTGGATGCCGATCCGCAGCATTCCTCCACCCGATGGGCCGAACGCCGGGCCGATCTGGAGAGCGCGGTCCTGCCGGTGGACGGCACCCGGCGCAGCTGGGCGAAGCAGGTGCCCGAGGACGCCCAGCGCATCGTCATCGACGCCCCGGCCGGGTCCACCGTCGAGTCCCTCGAAGGATTTTTCGAGCAGGCCGATGCGCTGCTGGTGCCGATCCTGCCGTCGACGCTCGACATCGACGCCACCGTCGGTTTCCTCAACGCCGTGGCCAAGCACCCGCGCGTGCGCCGCGGCCAACTGCGGGTGGGGCTGGTCGGCAACCGGCTCAAGCCGTGGACCAACGCCTCGCAGCAGGCGATGGAACTGCTGAAGCAATGGCCCTATCCGGTGGTCGGCGAACTCCGCGACAGCCAGGCCTACGTGATGCTGGTCGGCCTTGGCCGCAGCCTGTTCGATTACCACTCGCAACAGGTGCGCGAGCATCAGGAAGACTGGGCGCCGTTGTTGAAGTGGTTGAAGAAGTAAGGTCGACGCAGGAAATGGATCGCGGTACGAACGGGCTATCGAAGGCCACGATCGGCCGGGCGCTGATGCGGCGCAAGGTCGTTTTCAATCTCGTTCACGCCTTCGCGCTGATGGCGACGATCGTCGCCGCGTTCCTCGGAGAAGTGGGGCACTCCGCCTGGAACCTGCTGGCGCTGGCGATGTTTCTGCTGGCCCTGTGGGCGTTGTTCATGTCTCAGGCGCGGGTGCGCTGTCCGCGGTGCGACAACAACCTCGGCCATCTGAGTCTGGTGGCGTTCACCGGTTGGTTGTGGGCGAAGCCGATCGTGTTCTGCCCGTTCTGCAGAGTGGCGCTGGACACGCCCGTCGAGTCCGCATCGCGCGTGAACGACGCACCGGGCTGAAGCCCGCTCTGCGGCCTGCCTAAGGCCCGCGCCACCACAGCCCCGCCGCGAACGCGGCGACGATCAGGGCGACGCCCGGCAGCATGCGGAGCAGGAAACCGCGGCCGCCGCGCAGCCAGGCCATCAGCAGTTTGCTCAGCGAGTTGGTCACCAGCGCCACGAGCACCGGGCCACCGGCCGTTCCGGTGTCGATCGCGCCGCCGGCGACGAGCTGCGCCACCGATGCGGCGGCGGCATGCAGGTCGGCGAAGCCGGAGATCCCGGCGGCGATGCCGACGCCGCCATCGCCGAGCCAGCGATGCACGCCGGCGGACAGCAGCAGGATCGCGCAGACGATGGCCGCGAAGGTCAGGGCCTGACGCGGTTCGAACGGCCGCCCGGGCGCGACCGGACGGTCGTCGACCATGCCGGGCGTCAAGCGCCAGCGCGCGCCGGCGGCGGCGGTCAGCGCGGCCGCACCGGCCAGCGCCAGCGGCAGCGCCAGACCTTGCAGGGTCGGCATCGACAGCGCGCCGATCACGGCCGCGAGCATGATGATGGTGGCGACGTTGGAGAACAGCGCCGCCGCGACGCACTGCGCGCGCAGCGCCGGCGCGGCGCGGGAGCGATCGGCCATCGCGGCGATGGTCGCGGTGCTGGAGATGAAGCCGCCGACGAAGCCCGCGAGCGCGAGACCGGCGCCGGGGCCGAGCATGCGCAGCGCGATGTAGCCGCCGGCGTTGATCGCCATCACCAGCACCACCAGGGTCCACAGGGTGTGCGGATTGAATGCGCCGAGGGGATCGATCGCGCGGTCCGGCAGCAGCGGCAGCACCACGGCCGCGGCCGCGGCCAGCAGCAGACCGTCGTGCACTTCCTGTTCGGTGAGCGTGTCGCGGACGAACCGGTGCAGCGCCGATTTGCTCGCCAGCACCACCGCGACCACCACGCCCAGGCCCGCGGCCAGCGGCAGTGCCGTCATCGCCAGCACGCCGAGCAGGAAAGTCACCAGCATCGCGACCTCGGTGGTCAGCCCGGGATCCTCGGGGCGGCTGCGGTGATAGGCGGCCAGCGCGGCGAGTGCGACGAATGCGCCGCCGATCGCGATGACCAGTCCGCCGAAACGTTGCGCGATCGCACCGGCCAGCGCGATCAGCAGGAACGTGCGCACACCGGCGGCGCCGCGATCGGGGCCCGCGCCCTTGCTGCGTTCGCGCTCGATCCCGATCAGCAGTCCGATCGCCAGCGCGACGCTGAAACCGGACAGTTCGGGCGGGAGGTTCGGCATGGGAGGCGTAAACGGATGCAACGGAGACGGATGCGGGCGGAGACTCCGGGCGCCGGCATCAACCGGCGGCGCGCGATGCGAGATGTCGTCGCAGTCGGCGTACAGCATACCAACTGGTCGCCGCGCCGATCGCCGCCAGCAGCACGAACAGGCCGAGGCGTTCGCGCAGCAGACTGTCGCCGATCAGCACGGTGCCCGCCGCGTAGGGCAGTTCCGCGACCGCCAGCGCCAATGCGTAGGTGCGCAACGGCACGCGCATCATTCCGCTGAGATAGCCGGGAATTTCCGAGGGCAGCGCCAGTTGCAGCAGCAGGATCGCGAAGAAGCCCGGATCGGGCGGCAAGCGCGCGCGATAGTAGGCGAAGGCCTCGACCACCGCGCCGCGTCGCACCAGCGGACGGCGCAGCGCGCGGCCGAGCGCGTACGCGCACAGTCCGCCGATCCACCAGCCCAGCCACAGCAGCAGCGCCGAGACGGCCGCGCCCCAGGTGTGCACCGCCACCGGGACCAGCACGGCGCTGGAGAAGAACGCGATCAGTGCCGACAGGGCGGCCAGCAGGACGAACAGGGCGACCCCGGCGACCGGATGCGCGGCGATCGCCGGCGACACCGTGGCGAGGCCGCGCGCCAGCATCGCCTGTACGGCGTCCAGCGACAGCAGCGCCGCGACGGCCATGCACAGCGCGAGGATCGCGAGCGCCCGCAGCGGCAGGCGCAGGTGAGGCGGATGCGACCGGTCGCCGGATGCCGGTGCCGTCGTGCCGGTCGCAGGCCGCATCAATGTGCGAACAGCACGGGCAGATGCGTGGTTTCCATCAGTTCGCGCGTGGTGCCGCCCAGCAGCGCCTCGCGCAGCCGCGAATGGCCGTAGCCACCGGCGACCAGCAGATCGGCGCCGGTGTGCCGCGCGTAATCGAGCAGCGCATACGCGACCGAGAAGTTCATGCTCGGGCGGGTCACGACGTCCACCTTCAATCCGTGACGGGCCAGATGCGCGGCGATGTCCGCGCCGGGCTCGCCGCCGTGCGCGGATTCGGCCACCACCGGATCGATCACCAGCACGTCCACCGCTTCGGCCTTCTTCAGCAGCGGCATCGCATCGGCGACCGCACGGCTGGCTTCGCGCGTGGGTTTCCACGCGATCACCGCGCGCCGTGGCGGCAGGGTCGCGGTCGAACCCTCCGGCACCACCAGCACCGGTCGTCCGGAATGGCGCAGGACATCGTGGAAATAATCGTGCACGAACATGCGTTCCACATCGCCGCGCGGCATCGCCGGCAATACGGTCAGATCGGCGTAGCGCGCCTGCAGCGCGGCGGTGTTCTGCGGATACAGCGAAACCGCTTCGGCCGTGCGCACCTCGATCGGCACGTCGGCGTGCGCGAACTTCGCGCGCAGTTCGTCGGCGCGCGCGTTTGCGCGGTTGCGCGCTTCCTCGTGCAGGCGTGCATAGACGTCATAGGCCATCGCGCCCCAGTCGCTGGGCATCGGCGCGGGCACGTCGACCGTCACCAGCATCGCGACATGGGCCTCGAACGCCCGGGCGATGGCGGTCGCGGCGGCGACCGGGCCGCGTTCGCTGTCGGCATTGACGCAGGGAATCAGCAGATCCTTGATCATGACGCACCTCGTCTGGTGACCGGAACCCAGATTACCGCATCGCCCGCCGTCCATGACCTTGACGACGGTCAAATGTCGAACCTGAATCCTGCGTATGATCGGGATGATGGCCGCGCATACGCCCGCAACGCCGCACGATCCCGCTCCGGATGATGCCGGTCCGGGCGATGCCGGTCCCGGCGATGTCGTCGGCGCCCGCGATGCGGGCCGTGCCCCCGAACCGGTGTTCCGTGCGCGCGGATTGCGCAAGATCTACCGGATGGGCGATGTCGAGGTGCCGGCGCTGCGGGAGATCGATCTGGAGATCGATCGCGGTGAATTCATCGTCCTGCTCGGTCCGTCCGGCAGCGGCAAATCGACCCTGCTCAACATTCTCGGTGGACTGGACACGCCCACCGAGGGCGAGGTCGCCTATTGCGATCATCGGCTCGACGGTGCGGGCGAGGCCGAACTGACCCGCTTCCGCCGCGAGCATGTCGGCTTCGTGTTCCAGTTCTACAACCTGATCCCGAGCCTGACCGTGCGCGAGAACGTGCAGCTGGTCGCCGACATCGCCGACGATCCGATGCCGGTCGACGAAGCGATCGACATGGTCGGGCTGGCGCCGCGCCGCGATCATTTTCCGGCGCAGTTGTCCGGCGGCGAACAGCAGCGGGTCGCGATCGCGCGCGCGATCGTCAAGCGGCCGGCGGTGCTGCTGTGCGACGAACCCACCGGAGCGCTCGATTACGAGACCGGCAAGCGCGTGCTGGAAACGCTGGAGCGGATCAACCACGAACTCGGCACCACCGCGGTGGTGATCACCCACAACGCGGCGATCGCCGGCATGGCCGATCGCGTGATCCGTCTCGGCGACGGCCGGATCGCGAGCATCGAACGCAACGCGCACAAGCTGCGGCCATCGCAGCTTTCGTGGTGATGCCGCCATGACGGGAGCCTGATCGCCATGCGTGCGCTCGACCGCAAACTGCTCCGCGATCTGCGCCTGCTGTGGAGCCAGGCGTTGACCATCGCGCTGGTGGTCGCCAGCGGGGTCGCCGGCTTCCTGACCACGCTGAGCGCGGTCGATTCGCTGGCGCTGGCCCGCGACCGGTATTACGCCGACGATCGTTTCGCCGATCTGTTCGCCGCGGTCGTGCGCGCGCCGGACGCGCTGGCCGCACAATTGCGCGCGCTGCCGGGCGTCGCCGACGTGCAGACCACCGTCGAGCACACCGTGCGGGTCGAACTGCCCGGCACCAGCGATCCGATCATGGGTCATCTGATCGGCGTCGATCCGCTGCGTCCGCCGCGCATGAACCGGGTGTCGCTGCGCAGCGGACGCATGCTCGATCCCGAAGGCGCACGGCACGGCGCGAGCATCGATGCGCTGGTTTCCGAAGGCTTCGCCCGCGCCCGCGGGCTCGGCCCGGGCGACACCCTGTCCGCGCTGATCGACGGCAAGCGGCGGACGCTGCGCATCGTCGGCGTCGCGCTGTCGCCCGAGTACATCTTCGCCGGCTTCGGCGGTATGCCCGACATGCGCGGATTCGGCGTGTTCTGGGTCGATCACGAAACCCTGGCCGCGGCCTACGACATGCGCGGCGCGTTCAACCGGATCTCGATCCGGCTCGCGCCCGGCGCATCGGAAGCGGACACCACCGCCGCGGTCGAACGCATCATCTCGCCGTACGGCGGTCGCGAGGCCCACGGCCGCGAGGATCAGACCTCGCACGCGATGCTGGAGAACGAGATCAAGGAACAGCACGTGCTCGGCACGGTGCTGCCGTCGATCTTCCTCGCGGTCGCCGCGTTCCTGCTCAACGTGGTGATCTCGCGGCTGGTCGCGACCCAGCGCGAACAGATCGCCGCGCTCAAGGCCCTGGGCTATCCCAACCGCAGCATCGGCGGCTATTACCTGAAACTGGTGCTCGCGATCGTCGCCGTGGGTCTGGCGCTCGGGATCGTGCTGGGCAAATGGCTCGGCCGGATGTTCATCGGTCTGTACGCGGATTTCTTCCACTTCCCGACCTTCGAACACCGGATCGCGCCGCAGCTCTTGTTGATCAGCGCCGGCATCGTGCTCGTCACCGCGGTGCTCGGTACGCTCAACACGCTGTTCACGACCGTGCGTCTCGCGCCGGCCGAGGCGATGCGTCCGCCGGCGCCCGGGCGCTACCGGCGCACGTTGCCGGAACGTCTCGGCCTCACCGGGCTGCCGACCACGCTGCGCATGATCCTGCGCAACATCGAACGCCGCCCGCTGCGCAGCGCGCTGTCGGTGGGCGGCGTGGCGGCATCGGTGGCGATCGTGGTGATGGGCAACTTCTTCCGCGACGCGATCGAGACCGTGGTCGACAGCAAGTTCAACCTGGAAATGCGCAGCGACGTGATCGTGTGGGTGGCCGAACCGGTGCAGGACAGCGTGCGGCTGGCGGTGGCGCGGCTGCCCGGCGCGATCGCGGTCGAATCCGGACGCGACGTGCCGGTGCGGCTGGTGCATGGCCATCGCAGCGAACGCAGCGTGATCCAGGGCTATGCCGCGAATCCGCAGTTGCGGCGGGTGATCGACGTCGACGATCGACTCGCCATGCCCCGTGCCGACGGTCTGTTGATGACCGACCGGCTCGCCGAGAAACTCGGCCTGCGCCCCGGCGATCGCGTGCGCATCGAGACCCTCGAAGGCCGCGCGCTGGTGCGCGAGCTTCCGGTCGCGGCCACCGTCCGCGACATGATGGGCCTCAACGTGTACATGGAACGCCGCGCCCTGAACCGGCTGCTGGGCGAGGACGATCTGAGCACCCGGTTCGCGGTGTCGGTGGAGCGCGGCGCGGAAGCGCGCTTCCTGCGCGCGGCCATGACCGTGCCGCGGATCGTCGGCGCCTTCAGCAAGGCCACGCTCTGGCGCAACATGCAGGAGATCAGCGCGCGCAACATCCGCATCATGAGTACCGTGCTGACCGCGTTCGCGGCGGTGATCGCGGTCGGCGTGGTCTACAACAACGCGCGCATCGCGCTGGCCGAGCGCAGCTGGGAACTGGCCAGCCTGCGCGTGCTCGGATTCACCCGCGGCGGGGTCTCGGCCCTGCTGCTGGGCGAACTGGCGATCGTGATCGCGGTGGCGCTGCCGCTGGGCATGCTCGCGGGCTGGGGGCTGGTGCATCTGATCGTCGAACTGCTGCGCAGCGATCAGTTCTTCTTTCCGGTGACGATCCGTCCGCGGACCTACGCGTGGGCGGGACTGGCGGTGCTTGCCGCCGGCGTCGCCAGTGCGCTGGTGGTGCGGCGGCGGATCGATCGCATCGACATGGTCGCGGCCTTGAAAACACGGGAATGACGGAGGCTTGCATGGGGTCCAGAGAGATGGTGTCCACGGGAAAGCGTTCCGCGCGGAAGCGCACCTGGATCGTCGGCGGCATCGCGGCGGCGGCGACGCTGGCGCTGCTCGTCTGGGCGTTCGCGCCCCGGCCTGTGCCGGTGGAAACCGCGACCGCGCGCGTCGGCCGGTTCGAACGCACCCTCGACGAGGACGCGAGAACCCGCGTGCGCGACCGTTACGTGATTTCCGCCCCGCTGGCCGGTCGGTTGTCGCGGATCGCGCTGCGGGAAGGCGATCCGATCGCGCACGACGCCGTCGTGGCCACGCTCACGCCGGCGCTGCCGCCGATGCTGGACGCGCGCACCGAGGCCCAGCTGGCCGCGCGCGTGGAGACCGCCGATGCCGCGATGGCCCGCGCGGCCGCCCGCATCGCGCGGGCCCGCACCACGCTGGCGCAGGCGCGCAGCACGCTCAAGCGCGAGGAAACGCTGGCGCGCGATCGACTCATCGCCGCATCGCAGCTGGAGACCGACCGGCTCGCGGTGCGCGCCGCCGAGCAGGAACTGGAAAGCGCGAATCAGGATCGGCACGTCGCCGGTCATGAACTCGAACAGGCGCGCGCGGCGCTGGCGGCGGTCCGCGATGACGATGCCGCCGCGTTCGCGGTGCGCGCGCCGGTCGCGGGTCGCGTGCTGCGGGTGAGCCAGACCAGCGAAGGCATGGTCGCGCTCGGCGCGCCGCTGCTGGAACTCGGCGATACCGCCGAGATGGAGATCGTCGGCGAACTGCTGACCACCGACGCCCTGCAGGCGACGCCCGGTATGCCGGTCCGGATCGAACGCTGGGGCGGCCCGAAGCCGCTCGCCGGTCGCGTGCGCCGGGTCGAACCGGCCGCGTTCACCAAGATCTCCGCGCTCGGCGTCGAGGAGCAGCGCGTGAACGTGCTGATCGACCTGGCCAGTCCGCGCGCGGACTGGCAGGCGCTCGGCGACGGCTATCGCGTCGGCGTGCGGATCGTCGTCGTCGCCCGCGACGACGCTCTGCAGGTGCCGGTCAGCGCGGTGTTCCCGCGCCCGGGCGTGACCGGAGAGGGCGACGACGCCTCGCGGCGGATGGCGGTGTTCGCGATCGAGGACGGCCGTGCGCGACTGCGTGAGGTCGAGATCGGCGGCCGCAACGGCAGCGACGCGTGGATCGCGTCCGGATTGCGCGCCGGTGAACGCGTGATCGTGTATCCCGGCGACACCGTCGCCGACGGCGTGCGGGTCGAAGCGCGCACGGTGACGGAGGCGCGGTGAGCGTGGATCGCGCGGTCGGCCTCGGCGCGACCGACGCCGCCGCGCGGCTGCGACGCGACGGGCCGAACACGCTGCCGCAGCCCGATCGCCGGCGCTGGCCGCGGATGCTGTTCGATGTGGTGCGCGAGCCGATGCTGTTGCTGCTCGTGGTCGCGGCCGGACTCTACGTGCTGGTCGGCGATGCCCGCGATGCCGCGCTGCTCGCCGTGTCCGTGCTGCTGGTGATCGCGCTCACTTTGTATCAGGAACTGCGTTCGGAACGCGCGTTGCAGGCGCTGCGCGATCTGAGCAGTCCACGTGCGCGGGTGCTGCGCGATGGCGAGCTGCAGGTGCGCCCCGCGCGCGAACTGGTGGTCGGCGATGTCATCGCGCTCGCCGAGGGCGATCGTGTGCCGGCGGACGCGCGACTGCTCGGCGATGCCGCGCTGGAACTGGACGAATCGCTGCTCACCGGCGAATCGCTGCCGGTGGCCCGCGACGCGAACGATGACGGTGCGGCCGCGATCGTCCGCGCCGGCACCCTGGTGGTGCGTGGCCATGGCGATGCCGAGGTCGTCGCCACCGGCGCGCGCACCGACATGGGCCGGATCGGCGCCAGCCTGCAGACCATCCGCAGCGAACGCACGCCGCTGCAGCGCGAGATGCGCGGCGTGGTCGCGCTGTTCGCCGGCATCGGCATCGCCTCGTGCCTGCTGGTGTTCGTGCTGCACGGGTGGCTGCGTGGAGACTGGCTGCAGGCGCTGTTGGCCGGCATCACCCTCGCGATGTCGAACATCCCGGAGGAGTTCCCGGTGGTGTTGACCGTGTTCCTCGCGCTGGGCGGCTGGCGGATGGCGCGGCAACGCGTGCTGGTGCGGCGTCCGCCTGCGATCGAGGCGCTCGGCGCGGTGACCGTGCTGTGCACGGACAAGACCGGCACTCTCACCGAGAACCGCATGGCGCTGATCGAGACGGTCGCCACGACGGACGATCCGCACGGCACCGTGCTGCGCCACGTCGCACGACGCGCCAGTGCGCCGGAAACCCACGACCCGATGGACCGCGCGATCCTCGGCGCCGTCGCCGATGCCTCCGGCGTCGAAACGACTGCCGCCGTCTGCCTGCACCGCTATCCGCTGTCGCCCGCGTTGCCGGTGTTCTGCGCCGTGTGGCGGGAGGACGCGACGGCGCCGCTCGCGATCGCCTGCAAGGGCGCGCCCGAGACCGTGGCCGCGCTGTGCGCGCTCGACGCCGATGCCCGCGCGGTCGCGCTGGCGCAGGTGTCGACGCTGGCCGCGCGCGGCCTGCGTGTGATCGCGGTCGCCGAAGGCACGTGGCCGCAGGCGGCGGCCCTGCCCGACGACCCGCGTGGCTTCGCCCTGCGCTGGCGCGGACTGCTCGGTTTCGCCGATCCGCTGCGCGCCGGTGTCCGCGACGCCGTGGCCGAAGCGCGCGCCGCCGGCGTGCGTGTGGTCATGCTCACCGGCGATCATCCCGACACCGCGCAGAGCATCGCCGCGCAGGCCGGCCTGTCGGCGCGGCCACAGGTCGCGCTCGGCGCCGCGTTCGATGCGCTCGATGAGAACGCGTTCGCCGACACCGCGCGTGCCGTCGACGTGTTCGCGCGGGTGCGCCCGGAACACAAACTGCGGCTGGTCGAAGCGCTCAAGGCGGACGGCGCGGTGGTCGCGATGACCGGCGATGGCGTCAACGACGCGCCGGCGCTGATGGCGGCGCACGTCGGCGTGGCGATGGGCGCACGCGGTACCGACGTCGCCCGCGAAGCCGCATCGATCGTGCTGCTCGACGACGATTTCGCCTCGATCGTGCGCGCGATCCGGATGGGGCGCACCATCTACGACAACATCCGCCGCGCCGCGCGCTACATCATCGCGGTGCACATTCCCATCACCGGTCTCGCCCTGCTGCCACTGCTGCTGGACGCGCCGCTGATCCTGCTGCCGCTGCACGTGGTGTTCCTGGAAATGATCGTCGACCCTGCCTGCTCGGTCGTGTTCGAACGCGAACCGCCCGATGCAGACGGCATGCGCCGACCGCCGCGCGCGGCGGGGACGCGCCTGATCGACACGCGCACGTTCATCGCCAGCGTCGCCCGCGGGCTGGTTGCCTTCGGCGCGGTGCTCGCGGTCTACCTGCTCGTCGGCCGCGCCGGCGCGACCGAACCGCAGCGCGGCGCGCTGGCGTTCACGGCGCTGGTCGCGGCCAATCTCGGCCTGATCGTGCTGCACCGCAGCGGCGCTCATGTCTGGCAGGCCTTGCGCCGACCGAACGCGGCGTTCAGCGTGGTCGCCGCGCTGACCCTCGTCCTGCTTGCGAGCGTGGTGCTGCTGCCGGTGCCGGCGGCCTGGTTCCGCTTCGTGCCGCCACCGCTGCCGGCCGCGCTCGGCGCCGTGGTCCTGCCCTGGCTGCTGCTGGCCGCGACCGACGGCCTGTTCCGGCGCTTCGCCCGCGATCGCGGAGATTGAGCGGCATCAAGGCGCGTGCGGTGGGGATGTGCTGGAATGGGCCGTGGGAATGGGGCACGCATGATCCACCGTGAGTCGCCTGCCCCGGCCCGCACACATCCCGAACGTCGCCCACCCAGGAGAACGCCATGAACCGCACCCGCGACAAGGTCTGCATCGTCACCGGCGCCGCGCTCGGCATCGGCCGCGCCTGCGCGGAGCGTCTGGGCGAAGAGGGCGCGAAGATCGCGCTGTTCGATGTGCTCGATCCCGAAGGCGAAGCGCTCGCCGCGGAATTGAACGCACGCGGCATTTCCGCACGTTACTGGCATGTCGATGTCGCCTCCGAAGCGAACGTCGCTGCGGCCGTCGAGGACGCCGCCGCGCATTTCGGCGGCCTCCACGCGCTGGTCAACAACGCCGGCATCTCCGGTTCCACCAAACTGACCCACGAAATCACCGAAGAAGAGTGGGATCGCGTGCAGGCGGTGAACGTGAAGGGCGTGCTGTTCTGCACCAAGCACGCGATCCCGCACCTGAAGGCGGCGGGCGGCGGCAGCATCGTCAATCTGTCGTCGATCTACGGCCAGATCGGCGCGCCCGACATTCCCGCCTACCATGCATCCAAAGGCGCGGTGCGCCTGATGAGCAAGACCGACGCGATGATCTATGCGCCCGATCGCATCCGCGTGAACTCCGTGCATCCCGGTTATATCTGGACGCCGATGGTCGAACACCATCTGCAGGCCAGCGGCGCCACCGACATCGATGCCGCCCGCGACGACGTCGGCAAACTCCATCCGCTCGGCCACATGGGCGAGGTCGACGACATCGCCTGGGGTGTGGTCTATCTGGTCTCCGACGAATCGAAATTCGTCACCGGCGCGGAACTGACCATCGACGGCGGCTATACGGCGCGCTGAGCGCGTCCTTCATCGATCCAGTGGACTGAGCACGTCACGAGCGCCTGGTTCTGCGTGCTGGGCGCAGCGCGCAACGCGATCGCGCATGGCCAAACCGCTGAGGAATCGCTCCACCTCCGCGCCGCCCGATTCGCGCGGATGCCGCAGCTCGTTGTCGCGGATGTAGCGGCGAATCCAGTACATGTACACCTGCTCAGTGCGCAAACTGTAGTGCTTCAGCCGCAATCCGCGGCGAACTTCTTCCAACAGCCGAGGTCTCGGCGGAGCGTGGCCGTGATGGCGTATCACGGTATCGGAATCGACGGTCGGCATTGGATGGCATCCAGGCGGGATAACGCCATCCATCATCCGGGTGTCGAACGCGATTCCTATCGGGAAAAGCCCTTGATTCTTGTAGGAAAAGTCCGATTGACGGTGCCGCACGATGATGGGCAGAATTCGTGTTACACCCCGCTTTGGGGTCTAATTGTAGTTAGGCCTTGGAGACAGTAAGTCGTGAATGAGGCAAAGAATGCCCGAGTTGCCAAGGCAGCCTTGGATGCTGCCGAAAGGACACAAAAGCAATTGCACTCGCTGCATCACTGCCTTGTCCGCAGCGACGTGATGCGCTACCACCACAATGGTCTAGTGCAGGAGATGTTGGATGACGACCGGCCTGACGCTTTTAATAACGTAAAGAAAGTGCGCTTCATGGCCTACCTCGCATTCTGGTACACAGCTTTAGCTGGAGTCATCGAACGATATGGGGAGCTTCGCGATAAAGGTACCGTACCCGCTGACCCCGTCATAGACTCACTATTGACCGAAGAATTTAAGTCTGTTGTAAAGCCATTTCGCAATTCAGTGGCTCACTGTTCCGACTTCGACGACCGTCGCACCATGGCACTTCTTGACCATGAGGCCACAATTCCAGATCAAGCCGCCGCCATTGCAGATGCGTTTCATGCTTACTTCCAAGTACATAAACGGGCCAAGGCCTAACAATTCGTTCAAGCCGACCCCCATGTCGTAGTGTCGGCCGCGTGCACACGCTACGCTAGCACGCACCCGCCGCCCCGCCACGGGGCGGCTTAACTCAGGCGTTAGGCCACATGAGATACATCGCAATAATCGGATTTCTTCTCCTGCTCTCTGGATGTAGCGCTGCTCCTGACACGGCTTTATCTGCCGCAATTCTTAACTCTCCGCCGCACCCACAGCTTCCATCCTGCTTGACCGTTCTCGGCAAAGACCCGACCCCTGCATTGTTGGCGATGCTCAGAGCAGAAAAAAGAAATATTGTTGCAGGTAGCAATTGCGTGAAAGGCCCATTCGGCAGTGTCTACTCAA
This sequence comes from Lysobacteraceae bacterium, assembly GCA_041919915.1. Classification (GTDB taxonomy): domain Bacteria; phylum Pseudomonadota; class Gammaproteobacteria; order Xanthomonadales; family Xanthomonadaceae; genus Lysobacter_I. The sequence goes on along the minus strand of JAYRSY010000029.1, from coordinate 19,983 downwards.
ACCGCCAGCGAGCCGAGCGCCTTGCTATTATCAAGTTCAGGCGTGTTACCCCTTGGCGCGCGACCGTCGAATTCTCAAACTATTTCGGCCCTCATGCGGCGAGTGGCTGGACGGTTCAACTAGAGCGCGTCCAAGGCGTTTGGGTAGCCAAGAGCAGCGAGATGCAGTGGATATCGCTGGGGCCTAACAATTCATTCAAGTCGAAGCCGTTCCGCGGCGCGGCTTAACTCAGCTGTTAGGCCGCAAAGGATTGGTCTGCCGCATATGAAGATCGGAATACAGACTTGGGGGAGCCACGGGGACATACGCCCGTTTTTTGCTTTGGCCGACGGACTAAAGGCCGATGGCCATGACGTAACGTTGGTCATCACCTGTGTGGATAGCGACCGCTACACCGATTTGAAAACGCGTACGGGCGTCAAGATAGAGATTGTCGCAACCCCTGTAATTGCGGACTGCATGCAGCTCCGAAGGAGCGGTGACACGCTCATCCATGAGCGCAACCCCGTCAGGCAAATCCAGATCGCTATTGAGCAGTTCTTGCTGCCTGTTGAATCTGCACTCTTCGAAGCGGCAGATCGGCTTTGTATCGAAAATGACCTTGTAATCGGGCACTATTTTCTTTATCCGCTGGCGACGGCTGCGGAACGTCATTGCCGATCCTATGTCAGCGTCGCACTCGTGCACGGGGCAGTGCCCTCCGCCTTCCAACCACCATCCGGCGTCCCGAACCTAGGCGCGGTCAGCAACCGCCTCAGCTGGCACCTCGCCAAAATGGTGTTAAATCGGGGACTCAAGAAATATCCGGATCGATTGCGAGCCAGGCTTGGCATGAAGCCGGCACGCGACATGTTGAGCGACGTTTGGGCATCGGAAAGCTTGACTTTACTAGCGATCAGCTCAGTCATCTGCAAGGCGAAGCCCGACTGGCCGAGCCGTTACCAGGTGTGCGGGTCATTGGACACATACCAGCCGCTTGCAGAAGGAAACGTCTCGGCTGCACTCGAGAAGTTCTTGGCAAATCCTGCTGCGCCGGTGTACTTGACCTTCGGCAGCATGATTTCGGGATCTGACGAAAAGTACGCGGTGTCCATTTTCACCCAGGCTGCCCGAGACGCGGGTGTACGTGCAATCATCCAGTCGCCTCGTGCAGAAGAGTTTGGCTTTAGGTCAAGCGATCAGATCCATTACTTGAGCGCTTCCCCTCACGCAGAAGTCTTTCCAAGGTGCCGGCTGGTCGTTCACCACGGTGGCGCAGGAACGTCGCATGCCGCGCTTCGCGCAGGAAAGCCGTCCGTCGTAGTGGCCCATACAGCGGAGCAGGAACTCTGGGGCCGCGAGCTCCACAGGCTTGGGACCGCTCCTGCGGTTATCCCGCGTTCCAAGCTCACAGCAAAGCGTCTCGCATCTGCAATCCGAGCCGTCTCCCAGTCCACTCGCTTCACCGAAAACGCCATGACCGTTCGGCAGCAGGTCGCGCAAGAGGACGGCGTGGCCACGGCGGTAAGGCTGATAAATGACAGGTTTGCGCCTTGATACCGACTGCCTGCATGACGACTCTCCGTTAGAGTAGAGGGGCGTCGAGAGCGGCGCGTCTTCTGCCCACGCTTATCGGTGCGAGGGGAGCCTCGTGCAACTGTTCGGGCGTCGAAGACGAGCACCGGTGTGCGGCCCGGGCTGGGTTGCGGTCCCGTTACACCGAGGCGTTAACAGGCGCGCACACCGGGCTCTCGGTGTTTAGACTACGGAATATTCAAGACAGAAGCGTTGGGTCCGACATGGAGCAGCAAGGCGAGATTCTCAATCTTTACGCAGCGCCCGCCTCGGCTCTGGCGAGCGTTACCGACCCGTCCTTGCGACTTCGATTTTGGGGCACCTGCTTCACCCTGGCTGTCGTTCTAATATGCGGCTTCATGGCATTCCCGGCTCCAAGCATGTTCTTGCTAGTGGGCATGGTTTGGCCATTCGCTGCGTACTGGGTCCTGCTTCCATATCTGAGGTATCGGTCAACAACCAACAACCCTTGGGATGTCACCTACATTGCGTGCACAATCTTGGGTATCCCAATTTGTACTATGGTTGCTGTATTGGGCATCTTGATTGCGGTCTTCGGTATCATGTTCGTGACGTTGATCATTGGCCCCCAGCGTGGGGCCTAACAATTCATTCAAGCCGAACCCGCTTCGCGGGTCGGCTTAATTAAAGCGTTAGGCCGTGAAGGAACCATATGAGATACCTGATTATCCTGCTCGCATTGCTGGCAACCGCTTTTGCATCTGCTCAACCAGCCTCTCCTCAGGCCGAGAAGAGACAATACCTCGTCGCCATTGCTCGTGACATGAGGGTTGCTCAGAGCTTCAAGTACGGCATCAATGCCGAGAAGGCCAGGTCAGGTTCCATCAGTGAACAAGCGCAAGCCGTCCTGCGGATGGATGACAAGCGACTTGAGGTGCTGTTTGCAGACGTTCTTGAGTCCAAGGTCTCCCTGCAGGAAGCAAGAGAGGCATATGATTTCCACGGTTCCGACGCGGGCAGGGCTCTGATCGCGGCGCAAGCGAAAGACCCCCTGAATGCCGGTTCGGCCCTCAACCTTACATCAGCACAGATTGCGGCTGTCAACGCCTACATGAGCAGCCCGACCGGGAAAAAGCTGGGCGCCCTTGTCTCTGACTCCGCCACTTGGAATGAGTTCTCCGCGAAGGTCGCAGACGACCTTGTGCGCCCTTGACGTGCGGCCTGATCATTCATTCAAGCCACGCCGCTTCACGGCGTGGCTCAATCCAGGCGTTGGCCACATGAAACGTCTCCTGCTTTTATTCGCAATGTGCCCCTTCGCCAGCTCGGCCTCGGATGCTCAGGCCGAACAGGCCGCTTTCAAGGCTTCGGCGACATATATCGAAAGCGTGGCAATGCCGAAACGCGCAAAGGTGTGCGGCAGTCTTGATTCAACGTACACGGAGAAATTCGAAGCACGTATTCCGGTCTGGCTGAAAGCCAATGCCGCTCTGATATCGGCCGGTCGTGAAGAGCTGGAACGGCATGCGGCAGAATCGGGGGTACCTTTCGAGGAAGACATTCAACGTGTCACGGATCTTGATTCGGAAATCTTGAGTCAAGCACCCACCGAGTTGCAAAAGGAGAACTGTGACTTTTACATTGAGAGCCTCGTGGGCGGCTGATGCCGCGCCACGGAGCGGCTCGACTCGGCAACTGTCCTGGCGGGAGAGTGTGAGCATTCCGCGAATCGGACTCATGTCCTTGGAGTCGGACGGCGAACAACTCGTCATGCAGCTCGCCGCGCATCTCGAACGGAGGACACCATGGGACTCTTGACCTTCAGCATCAACGTCACACTGGACGGCTGCGTCGACCATCAGGAAGGAATCGCCGACGAGGAGACTCACGCTTTCTTCACCCACCTCATGGACGAGGGCGGGGCCATGCTGTGGGGTCGCGTCACCTACGAGATGATGGAGGGCTACTGGCCAGCGGTCGCCCGTGGCGATGCGGAGGCGCCGCCGGCGGTACGCGAGTGGGCGGTCAAGCTGGAGGCGAAGCCGAAGTACGTGGTGTCCTCGACGCGCAAGGATTTTCCGTGGACCAACAGCCACCACATCTCCGGCGACCTCCGCACGGGCATACAGAAGCTCAAGGACGCGACCCCTGACGGCGTACTCCTCGGCAGCGGCAAGCTCGCGACCGCGCTGGACCGGTTGGGTCTGATCGACGAGTACAGGTTGCTCGTCCACCCCAGGATTGCCGGTCACGGTCCAGCCTTGTATGAAAGCGGGCTGCCCAGCGCGCGGCGGCTCGAATTGATCTCGGCGAAGCCGCTCCACAATGGCGTGGTCGCCATGCACTACCGGCGCGCATGTTGACCCGGAGAACGAAATGCGCGACCCGGCGCTCAAGCTTGCTTCTTTCAGTCGCCGCACGCTGCGCGATCAAGCCGCGCAGCGCCGGTTGACACCATGTTCGGCGATCGTAGATCGGAGCAGGAAATGTCAAATCTGAAAGTCACGGAGATCAAGGCCTTCGTCCCATCCAGGGATTTCGAGCTTTCCAAGCAGTTCTACAAGGATCTCGGTTTCACCATGGCGTCCGAAGGTGGCGGTATCGCCTACTTTCACTTCGGTCACGTCAGCTTCCTGCTCCAGGACTACTGCGCTGAATCCTTCGCCGAGCATTTCATGATGCATCTCCTGGTCGAGGATGTAAGCGCGTGGTGGAATCAGGTCCAGGAAAGTGGTGTCATCACAAAGTACGGGGTCAGGGTCACGGAGATCGAAGATCAGCCGTGGCGCATGCGGGATTTCTGTCTTTACGACCCGTCGGGTGTTCTTTGGCGCATCGGACAGAATACCGAATAGAACGCCGGGAAGACCGGTATTGCCAGAAGCGACGCCGAGCCCAGGGACGTCTTCATCGAGCCGTCATTGGAGTCGCGAAGAGGCGTTTATCGTTCATGCGGCCTTGAAGGTCGGAAGGTTTCATGGCCGAATTCCTGTCGGCGTTGCCCGCTTCGCTCAGCGCCATCCCGAATCGTGACATCGGCCAAGCGCCTGCGCTACGCTGGCATGCATCCGCCACCATGCTGCAGATGGGGCTCAACGCAAGCGCTTGGCGCCAATGGAGACCGCATTGAGTTCCGCCAAAGACATCATCAGCACGTACCTGCATTTCGGGGACGATGGAAGGGCGGTTGCCATTCCGGTATCCGAATCGTTCTGGGAGGAGATCGCGAGGGGCAAGCATCCCCAGTTGGACCGGGGCCGACTCATGTCGGCTTTCACCTTCTCGGAGCCATGGGCGATGTGGGAGCGTCATCCCGCCGGCGAGGAGTTGGTGATGTTGCTTTCCGGTGCTGCCACCGTCGTGCTTGAGGAGGCTGGCCAAGAACGCATCGTGCAGTTGAGCGATCCGGGTTCCTATGTTCTCGTGCCGCAGAATGTCTGGCACACGGCCAGGACTTCCGTACCCACGACGATGCTGTTCCTTACGCCGGGTGCCGGTACGGAACACCGCCCGGTCGCCGCCGGAGAATGCGTTGAGGCATGCCGGGCTGTCCTGTCATGAAGGCGCGTCGCGTCGTATCCTCTTGTGCTCAATGAATCAGTCAGGGGTCACCCCATGCTCATCGTGCTTGGAAGCGTGGTCATACGAGAGGGTCTGCTTCCGGAGGCGCTCGCACTCAGCAGAGCGCATGTCGCTCGATCGAGAGCCGAGCCCGGCTGCCTGAGCCATGCCGTGCATCACGACACCGAGAACCCGAACCGGCTGGTGTTCGTTGAGGAGTGGCAGGATCAGGCGGCGCTGAATCTCCATTTCGAGGTCCCCGCGTCGCGGGAGTTCGCCAAGGCCCTGGCGGCATTGGCCACGGAGCCGCCGCGGATGGCCTGTTACGAAGCGACCATGGTCCAGCTGTAGCGCCCGACCTCCGCCGCGTCATGGCGAGGCTCACCACCGGTGTCAGAGACTGCAACGACAGAGGTCCGGCATGTCCCCCGATGATCGCAGTCGCGCCCGTGTGTTCTACGCGCTTGCCGTGGTTGGATTCTTCGCCACCTGGTATTTCAATGCCAGTTACCTGCTTCAGGGCGGAAGCCTGCTGCCTGCCGCGTTCTTCGGATCGGCTTTCGCCAATGCGTTGACCACAGCGATCACCGTCGACGTTTATCTGTCCGCGGTGGTGTATGCCCTCTGGGTCTACTTCGAGCGGGATCGTGGCCCCAAGCCATGGCTGTACATCGCCATCTGCTTCTGCATCGGGCTCGCCATCGCTTTTCCGCTGTATCTCGCCCGGCGATTCGCGGGCTCCCGGCGTTGGTTCTAGTGGCAGCGTCCCGCAATGCGTTCAAGCCGATCCGCCGGGCGGCTCAACTCAGGGGTCACTTGATGGCATCCTTCATGAAAATCCGGTTGGTTGCGGTTCTGTTTCTTGCGGGTCTTGCGATGACCGGTTGCGATGACGGGCATCTGCGAGGGTCTGTCAGCCCGTCGAGCGACGGCGGCACCTACCTGGCCGTGGTCGACGACAATGGCGGCAAGTGCGGCCCGCTGTTGCTCGACGGCAAGCCATGGCCGCACAGGATCGGCGAGCCGGGGCCGGTGTCGCCGGGTCGACACCGGATAGAGTGCGGCGGTTGGGTCGTGTTCGAGATTCCGAAAGGCGTCGTCTACAAGTTCGATTACTGGGGGCCATGAGATGATGCCCGGCGTTCCTTCATGCCGAACCAGCCCCATGGCGCGGCTCAACCGGTGCGTCAGGTTGCGACCGGAGTCTTGTCGTGGGTCATGAATTCCGCATCACGACGGTGCCGGCGATCGAACATCTTCGGGAGATGGTGGCGCCCGTATTGGACGTGTCGGAGCAGATCATCGATTCGTGCCTGTCGGCGACGACATCGCGGAAGCTGGGGGTCGCGTCGGCATCGACGATCGGAACATCGTGGCCGCAGTGCTGCGATCTGATGATCGAGGAGACAGGCGCCATCTACGCGATCGGACACAATGGCATCGGTTGCCGGATCATTCATCGATGGGTCCGGCATCTGCAGGCGCATGGGTATGCCGTCGAGATCGATGACGACATCTAGCGCGCGTCACGTCGCGGGGTGTGCCGCACACGCCACGACCCCTGGTTCAAGCCGGCCCCGCACCGTGGCATCGGCGCTGCGCCTGCGTTACGCTGGCGACCGCCCGTCGGTCCGCTGCGGGTGAAGGGTGCCATCGTCGGCCCGGACTGCAGGTTTCTTCGAAAAGGAGCGTCATGCACTACGTTGATCTCGTTGCGTTGCTCGCGGTCGCGCAACTGGTGTTCTTCAGTCTTCTGGTGGGCCGGGCCCGCGGACTCTACGGGGTCAAAGCGCCCGCCGTGACCGGTCACGAAATGTTCGAGCGCACCTACCGTGTCCAGATGAACACGCTGGAGCTGTCGGTGCCGTTCCTGGGGTCCCTGTACATCGCCGCGAAGTATTGGCCGCCGATCTACGTCGCCGCTGTCGGTGTGATCTATGTCATCGGTCGCATGATGTACTGGCGCAGCTACGTCGCCTCGCCCGCGAGCCGCAGCAATGCGTTCGGGCTGTCGATGCTGCCGATCATGGCGCTGATCCTGGCGGCCTTGGTGGGCATCGTGCGAGGCCTGTTGACCTGATCGTTCGTGTGCGCCGACACGGATCGGCCCGGGAGTATCGATCCATGCGGAATCCGATGTTTGCCGTTCTGATGCTCGGCGTCGCTCCTGCGTTCGCGGCGGGCCCGATCGTGCCGACCGACGATGTCGGGAGCGATTGTGTCGCGGCCACGCTGGTCGCGAAGCGGACGCCGCGGAATCGTATCCACGACGAGCGGTATTGCGCCAGAAATACCGATCGTTCGGCCTACACGCGTTGCCTGCGCAACGCCTCCGCCCGCGAGACGATCACGTTCTTCACCGACCGGTGCAACGCGTCGGACGAGGGGGCGTACGTGAGCTTCGATGGCCGGACGTATCAGGTGTGGCGCGATCCCGGGCCCGCGCATGCCGAGGTGCGATACGCCGGCACCTACCGAAGCGGCGAGGTGGTCGTCCGCATCGTGCCGAAGCGTCTGATCGAACGCTTCTTCGATGGTCCGGAGCCGCTCGGCGTGCAATACGCGGTGGATGTCGTCATCGAACACGAGGGGCGCAAGGCCCGCATCGCCGCGATCTACGACGATCGACGCTGACGGTTTCCGGTCGCGATCACGCGCCCACGCGTCGCCGCACCGCGCCGAAATCGCGCACCGGGCGCACCTCGATGCTGCCGTAGGCGATCCACGGCCATTCGTGCGCCAGGCGGACGGCGTCCTCGATGGAGTCGGCTTCGATCAGATTGAAGCCGGCCAGCATTTCCTTGGTTTCCGCGAACGGGCCGTCGGTGACCCGGGCGACGCCGTCGCGGACGCGTACGGTGCGGGCGGTCGCGGGCGCTTCGAGCTGCTGTGCGTCGTGCAGGCAGCCGCTGGCGCGGAGTTCGTCGGCGTGGACGATGCAGCCGTGCATCAGGCGGTCGAATTCGGCCGGCGGCAGTTCGGCCATCAGTTCGGGGTCGGTGTAGACCAGCAGGAGGTACTGCATCGTCGGCGCTCGCGGGTGGGGCGGGCGGACATCTTGCCGCAAGCCGGCGGCCGGCGGGGCCCGCAATTCCGACCGGCCGGGGCGTACGATTTATTTTCAGGGGGCATGTCGATTCCCGCCCCCGTCGCGCGTCGTCATGAGGGAAGGCCGCCCGATGCCGGCCGCAGCGAGGAGCTCACGCCCATGAAAGTGATGGCGATCGTCAAGGCCACGGCCGACTCCGAGGCCGGTGTCATGCCCGATCCGGGCCTGCTGGAGGCCATGACCCGCTTCAACGAGGCGCTGGCCAATGCCGGCGTGTTGCTGGCGGGTGAGGGTCTGAAGCCCTCGTCGCACGGCGCCCGCGTGCGGTTCGACGGCCCGCAGCGGCAGGTGATCGATGGTCCGTTCGCCGAAACCAAGGAACTGATCGCCGGCTTCTGGCTGTGGCAGGTGCGCTCGATGGAGGAGGCGATCGAATGGGCGCGACGCTGCCCCAATCCGCATCCGACGCCCTGCGAGATCGAACTGCGGCCGTTGTTCGAGATGGACGATTTCGGCGAAGCGCTGACCCCGGAACTGCGCGAACGCGAAGCCCGCCTGCAGTCGAGTCTTGATCGGCGGGACGGATGACCCGCACGTTCCACCCGCACCTCCGCTTCCCACCATCCTGACCCATCGGAGAGTTCCATGCGTCTCATCGCCTATCTGAATTTCGACGGCCAGTGCCGCGCCGCCTTCGATCTGTACCGCGAGGTGTTCCGCGGCGAAATCACGATGCGGATGACCTACGGCGACTCGCCGATGCGCGAGCAGATGCCGGCCGACAGTCACAATCTGATCATGCACTGCCAGCTGGACGCGGCCGGTGCGGTGCTGATGGGGGCCGACGGACCGCCGCCGCACACACCCGCGGGGCAGGGGACCTGCGTCAACATCGATGTCGCTTCGATCGAGGACGCCGAGCGGATCTACGCCGTCCTGTCCGAGGGCGGCACGGTGCAGATGCCGTTGCAGGAGACGTTCTGGGCGCATCGCTGGGCGGCGTTCACCGATCGCTTCGGCAAGCCGTGGATGGTGAACTGCATGAAACAGCCTGACTGACAAGGCCCGACCGGAGAGGACATCGACATGCCGCGTTCCCTGTTCGTCAATCTACCGGTCGAGGATCTGCCGCGATCGACCGCCTTCTTCTCCGCGCTGGGGTTCGATTTCAATCCGAAATTCACCAGCGATGACGCGACCTGCCTCGTCATTTCCGAGCAGATCCAGGTGATGCTGCTGACCCGGCCGTTCTTCGCCGGTTTCACGAAGAAGCCGGTCGCCGACGCGCGCGCCGCGACCGAGGTGTTGCTGGCGTTGTCCTGCGATGCGCGCGAGGAGGTCGATGCGCTGGTCGCGAAGGCCGTCGCCGCGGGCGCGGCGACGCCGGTCGAAGCCCGGGATCTCGGTTTCATGTACCAGCACGGCTTCGAGGACCTCGACGGGCACCAGTGGGAGGTGTTCTGGATGAACGAAGCCGAATTCCCACAGCCCGATGCCTGAGCGTCGTCCGCCATATTCGACCGGGAGATACCGTCATGACCGCTGAGACCGGCACCGTCCGCCTGCACCGCGTGCTGCGGGCGCCGCCCGAGCGCGTCTACCGCGCCTTTCTCGATCCCGATGCGAAGGCGAAATGGCTGCCGCCGTACGGGTTCGTCGCGAAGGTGCATCGCTTCGATGCCCGCGTCGGCGGCGGTTACCGCATGAGCTTCGTCCATTTCGCAACCGGTGCCGAACACGCCTTCGAGGCCGTCTTCACCCTGCTGGAACCGAACGCCCGCATCCGTTACACCGACCGCTTCGACGATCCGAACCTGCCCGGCGAGATGCAGGTGGAGGTCGTCCTGCGCGCGGTGTCCTGCGGGACCGCACTGGAGATCGTGCAGAGCGGCATTCCGGCCGCGATTCCCACCGAGATGTGTCACCTCGGCTGGCAGGAGTCGCTGTCGCAGCTCGCCCTGCTGGTCGAACCCGGCATTCCGGACGGCGCCTGACGCCGGACCGCGAACATCGCCACACCACGAAAGAGGAGAATGCAGATGCCCTACGTCGATGGATTCGTCCTGCCCGTTCCGAAGAAGAATCTCGATGCCTATCGCAAGCTGGCGCGCAAGGCCGGCAAGGTGTGGAAGGCGCATGGCGCGCTGGAGTACATCGAGTGCGTCGAGGACGACGTCAAGCCCGGCAAATGGACGTCGTTCCCGCAGGCGGTGAAACTCAAGCCCGACGAGGTGGTCGTGTTCTCGTGGATCGTCTACAAGTCGCGGGCGCATCGCGACAAGGTCAACGCGAAGGTGATGGCCGATCCCGTGTTCGCGGACATGGACCCCAAACAGATGCCGTTCGACGGCAAGCGCATGATCATGGGCGGGTTCAAGCCGTTCGTCCGGATGTGAGCGCTTGCGCCGATGCGTCGGCGGTGGTGTCATCGCCGTCGATGCGCGACGAACGACTCCATCGCACGCTCGATGCCCTGTGGCGGATGGAATCGCCGCGGCTGGTCGCGCGCATCGCGCGCATGACCGGCGATGTCGGGGTCGCGGAAGAGTTGGCGCAGGACGTGCTGGTGACCGCGCTGGAACGCTGGCCGGACGAGGGGCTGCCCGGGAATCCCGCGGCGTGGCTGATGACCGCGGCGAAACGCCGCGCGATCGATCACCTGCGCCAGCGTGCGCTGCACGCCCGGAAGCAGGCCGAGTTCGGCATCGAGCAGGAGTTGCACGGAGCGGACATGACCGACGATGCGCTCGCCCATGCCGATGACGACATCGGCGACGATCTGCTGCGGCTGGTGTTCGCGGCCTGTCATCCGGCCCTGCCGCAGGAGTCGCGGGTCGCGCTGACCCTGCGTCTGCTGGGCGGGTTGAGCACGGCCGAGATCGCCCGCGCGTTCCTGCAGCCGGAGCCGACGGTGGCGCAGCGCATCGTCCGCGCCAAGCGCACGCTCGCGGAGAAGCGGGTGCCGTTCGAGGTGCCGCGGCGCGCGGAACTGGGCGAACGTCTCGACGCGGTGCTCGAAGTCGTCTATCTGATCTTCAACGAAGGCTACAGCGCCAGCGCCGGCGAGGACTGGATGCGACCGGCGCTGTGCGACGAAGCGCTGCGCCTCGGTCGGGTGCTGGCCGGTCTGTTGCCGGGCGAGGCCGAGGTGTTCGGCCTGCTCGCGCTGATGGAACTGCAGGCATCGCGGACGAAGGCGCGGGTCGCCGCCGACGGGCGTCCGATCCTGCTGATGGACCAGGACCGCAACCGCTGGGATCGCCTGCAGATCGAACGTGGTCTGCAGGCGCTGGCGCGCGCGCAGCGCTTGACCGCGCGTGCGGGCGGGGCCGCGCCCGACGCGTCCGGCCGTTACGCGCTGCAGGCCGCGATCGCCGCCTGCCATGCCGGCGCGCGCCGCGCCGCGGACACCGACTGGGCGCGGATCGCCGCGCTCTACGCCGTCCTCGGCAGGGTCGCGCCGTCGCCGGTGATCGAACTCAATCGCGCGGTCGCAGTGGCGCGTGCCGAAGGTCCCGCGGTCGCGCTCCCGTTGATCGATGCGCTGCGCGAAGCGCCGGCCCTGCGCGGCTACGGGTTGCTGCATGCCGCACGCGGCGATCTCCTGCGCCAGCTCGACCGTTTCGACGAGGCCGCCGCCGAATTCGATCGCGCCGCGGCGCTCGCCGGCAATGCCCGCGATCGCGATCTGATGCGCGCGCAGGCCGAGGCGTGTCGCGCAGGGATGCGGTGATCGCCGATCACGACGCGTCGTGATTTCAAGCGCGGTTGTCCAGGCGTCCGTGGTCCGTTCGCTGGAGTTCCCGATGCGGCGGCGGTACGTGCGGAACGTATCGTTCCGTCATCGGGTGATCGCGAACGATTCGCAACGCTGGCGAGATCCCGTCAGGATTTCGACAAGATCGCGTTAAAGCCGCGTCAATCCGTGCGCGTGGTCGCATCGTCGCAACCGAAAGCGAACATCCGGCTTACGAACGCGTAACAACCGGCTAATTCCGGCTTAATCGGGCGTCGCGAGCATCCTGCCGCATGACCCGCACACCGCTCCTCTCCGCCTTCTCCCGCAGCCGACCGCGTGCGACCTTCGCCGACGCCGTGCTGGTCGGCGTCGATCATCCGCAGCGTGCCGCGACCGAGGCCTTCATCGCCCAGGTCTACCGCGCGCGCTACGGCGCCGAGCTCGCCGCCTTCCTGCCGCATCTGCTGGCCTGGCGCGACGCGTCCGGTGCGTTGCAGGCCGCGGTCGGTCTGCGCGGAGGCGCCGAGGGCGCGCTGTTCGTCGAACAGTATCTGGATACGCCGGCGGACGCCGCGATCGCCGCGATCACCGGCGCGCCGGTGGCGCGCGAGCAACTGGTCGAAGTCGGCAATTTCGGCGCGCTGTCCGCCGGCGATGCGCGCGAACTCATCCTGCATCTCACGCGCTGGTTGCATGCCGCGGGGTATCGCTGGGTGCTGTTCGCCGCGACCCGGCAATTGCGCAACGCGTTCGATCGCCTGCATCTGGCCACGGTCGAGCTGGCCGATGCCGACGCCGCGCGCCTGCGTTCGAACGATACCGACTGGGGCCGTTACTACGAAGCACAGCCGAAACTGATGTTCGGCGATGTCGCCGCCGGTCACGCTTATCTGCAGCGTCTGCAGGATGCGTCCTCGTCCTCACCGTCGTCGCCGGTCTGGTCGGCGGCGCCTTCGCTGGCGGCCGCGCTGTGAACCGGTTCGCGGATCTCGTCGCCACGTTGGCCGGGCCCGCGGTGCGGGTGCGCGGACACGACATCGCCTGGACTGGCGATGCGCTCGTCGCGCGCATCGCGTCGTTCGCCGATGCGCTCGCCGCGCTCGGTGCGACGCGCATCGCCAGCCGGCTCGACAACGGTCCGGATTGGCTGGCGCTGGATCTGGCGATCCGCGCCCGCGGCGGTGTGCATGTGCCGCTGCCGACCTTCTTCACGCCGGCGCAGATCGCCCATGCGCTCGCCGATTGCGGTGCGGAGACGTTGATCGTCGCCGCGGATGCGACCTTGCCGGAGGCGCTGGCCAACCGTCCGGCCGACGCCTTCGTGGACACGCTGCGCGCGGTGCGTCTGTCGCCATCGGCGGTGACATTGCCCGCCGGCACCGCGACGATCACCTACACCTCCGGCACCACCGGCACACCGAAGGGCGTGTGCCTGTCCGCGGACGCGCTGTACACGGTGGCCACGTCGCTGGCCGAAGCGGCCGCGCCGCTGGCGCCGCGGCGGCATCTGTGTCTGATGCCGTTGTCGACCTTGCTGGAAAACGTCGGCGGGGTGTACGCCGCGCTGATCGCGGGCGCAGAGGTCGTCGCGCCGTCGCTGGCCGAGATCGGCTACACCGGCGCCACGAGCCTGGACGTGCCGACGCTGCTCGCCTGCCTGCATCGTTATCGCTCCGAGAGCGCGATCCTGGTGCCGCAACTGCTGCTGGCGCTGACCGGCGCCGCGGAGCAGGGCGCACCGGCGCCGGACTCGCTGAAATTCCTCGCCGTCGGCGGCGCGCGCGTCGGTCCGGCGCTGATCGCCCGCGCCGAGGCCTGCGCTCTGCCGGTGTACGAGGGTTACGGACTGAGCGAATGCGCCTCGGTGGTGTGCCTGAATCGTCCGGGCGCGATGCGTCCGGGCAGCGTCGGCCAGCCGTTGCCGCATGCGCGGGTCACGGTGCGCGACGGCGAACTGTTCGTCGAGGGCGTGCATCACCTCGGTTATCTCGGCGACGACGCGCCGTCTCCGCAGGCGATCGCCACCGGCGATCTGGGCCACATCGACGCGGATGGTTTCGTCCACGTCACCGGCCGCAGAAAACACATGTTTATCACCTCGTTCGGCCGCAACGTGTCGCCGGAGTGGGTCGAAAGCGAGTTGCTGCAGCATCCGGCGTTCGCGCAGGCGGTGGTGCACGGCGAGGCGCGGCCCTTCAACGTCGCGATCGTGTGGCCGCGCCGGCCCGAAATCGACGACGACGCCCTGCACGCCGCGCTGGCGCAGATCAACGCCGGCTTGCCCGACTACGCCCGCGTCCGCGCCATCGTGCGCGCCGACGCGCCTTTTTCGTTCGCCGACGGCCTGCTCACCGGCAACGGCCGCCCGCGTCGCGATGCCATTCTCGCCCGCTATCGCGATGCGGTCGACGCGCGTTATGCCGCGGCGGACGCCCTTTCTCCAGACGGAATCGCCGCATGACTTCGCCAGACACCCAGGCCCACGCCACGCCCCTGCATGCCGCATCGTCCGACGGCCAGCGGTTCCATGATCGCCTGCTGCAGGACACCCGGCACGAGCGCGAGACGCTGATCGCCATCCCGATCATCCAGGAGGCGCTGGCCGGACGGATCGCGCGCGACGATTACGTCGCCTTCCTCACCCAGGCCTTCCATCACGTCCGCCATACCGTGCCGCTGCTGATGGCCTGCGGCGCGCGCCTGCCGGCGCGTCTGGAATGGCTGCGCACGGCGGTCGCCGAATACATCGCGGAGGAAATCGGCCACCACGAGTGGATCCTCGACGATCTCGAAGCCTGCGGCGCGGAGCGCGCGTCGGTGGAACACGGGCAACCGTCGGAAGCCACCGAGTTGATGGTGGCCTACGCCTACGACACCATCGCCCGCGGCAATCCGGTCGGATTCTTCGGCATGGTGCTGGTGCTCGAAGGCACCAGTGTGGCCCTCGCCACGCGCGCCGCCGAGACCATCGAGACCTCGCTCGGTCTGCCGCGCAACGCGTTCTCCTACCTGCGCTCGCACGGCGATCTCGATATCGAACACACCGGCTTCTACGAGCGGCTGATGAACCGGCTCGACGACGAGGACGATCGCCGTGCGGTTGTCCATGCGGCGAGGCGCTTCTACAAACTGTACGGCGATGTCTTCCGCACCCTGCGCGACGATCGCCGCGTTCTGTCGGAGGCGGCGTGATCGCGCTGTCCGGCAGGACCGTTCTGCTGACCGGCGCCAGCGGCGGAATCGGTTCCGCGCTGTGCGACGCGTTGGTGGGGGCCGGCGCGCGCGTGGTCGCCGTCGCTCGCAACGAAGACCGTCTCCAGCCACTCGTGCAGCGACATGGCGCTGACCGCGTGATCGCTCTGGCGGCGGATCTGGCGAGCGACGGCGGCCGCGCGCACGTCGTCATGCGCGCATCCCGGCTCGATCCATCCCCGTCGGTGCTGGTGCTGGCGCATGCGCAGAGCGCGTTCGGCCTGTTCGAGGATCAGTCGTCCGAGTCGTTGCAGGCGCTGGTCGAAACCAATCTGGTCGGGCCGATGCAGTTGATCCACGCGCTGCTGCCGATGCTCCGGCGTCATGAGCGCGCCGCGGTGGTCGCGGTCGGTTCCACGTTCGGCAGCCTCGCGTTCCCCGGCTTCGCCGCCTACAGCGCGACCAAGTTCGGCCTGCGCGGGTTGATGGAAGGGCTGTCGCGCGAATACGCCGATACCGGCCTGCGGTTCCAGTTCCTGTCGCCGCGCGCGACCCGCACCGCGTTCAACAGCCGGCAGGTCGAGGCGATGAACCGCGAGATGAAGGTCGCCCAGGACGAACCGGCGGATGTCGCCGCGCGGCTGGTCGCGGCGATCGCCGACGGCCGTCCGCGCATGCAGCTGGGCTGGCCCGAAAAACTGTTCGCGCGCATCAACGGCGCGCTCCCCGGTCTGGTCGACCGCAACCTCCGATCGCAACTGTCCATCGTCCGCCGCCACGCGCGGTCGTGATCATCGCATCCGTCGTACAGGAGATTTCCGTGAACGCACCCCGTCGTTTGTCTCTCGCCCTCGCCGCCGCCCTGTCGCTCGCCGCCGCCACGGTCGCGATCGCCGGTGATCCGTCGCCCCAGGTGACCGCGGTCCGCGACCGCTGGGCCGAGGTCAACTACAACACTCCGAAAAAACAGCGCGAGGCCGCGTTCGACGCGCTCGCCAAACAGGCCGCGGCCGCGCGCGCCGCGCAACCCAGGGACGCCGCCGCGCTGATCTGGGAAGGTATCGTGTTGTCGAGCTACGCCGGCGAACGCGGTGGACTCGGCGCGATGGGTCTGGCGAAACAGGCCAAGGCCGATTTCGAGCAGGCGATCAAGCTCGATCCGAACGCGCTCGACGGTTCCGCCTACACCAGTCTCGGCGTGCTGTACTACCAGGTGCCGGGCTGGCCGATCGGTTTCGGCGACGACGACAAGGCCCGCGAACTGCTGCGCAAGGGCCTGCAGGTCAACCCGAACGGCATCGATGCCAATTATTTCTACGGCGATTTCCTGCAGGACCAGGGCGATTGGAAGGGCGCCGCCGCGGCGCTGGAAAAGGCGCTGGCCGCGCCCGCGCGTCCAGGCCGCGAGGTCGCCGATCAGGGGCGTCGCAAGGAAGTCACCGCGCTGCTGGCGAAGGTCCGCACGCACCTGTGATGCGCCTCTCCGGACGTGTGCCGCCGCGCTTGCGACGCGGCGGACGCTGACCCACACTCGGCGCATGCGCATCCTGCTGGTCGAAGACGACGAATCCCTGGGCGAAGGTGTCCGCACCGCCTTGCGGCGCGCGGCCTATACCGTCGACTGGCTGCGCGATGGGAGCAGCGCGCTGGCGGCCTTGAAGGACGGCGGCATCGACCTGGTGGTGCTCGATCTCGGCCTGCCGCACATGGACGGCATGGAGGTGATCCGGCAGGCGCGTCGTGCCGGCGTCGATGCGCCGATCCTGGTGCTGAGCGCGCGCGAGCGCGCCAGCGATCGCACGCAGGGCCTCGATGCCGGCGCCGACGATTATCTGGGCAAACCCTTCGACACCCAGGAACTGCTGGCGCGGGTGCGCGCGCTGCTGCGCCGCACCGGCGGCCGCGCGACCCCGCTGCTGCGGATGGGCGCGCTGGAGCTGGATTCCGCGCAGCTCTCGGTGGTCTGGCGTGGGAAGACCTACGATCTGCCACGGCGCGAATTCGCGCTGCTGCGCCTGTTGATGGAACACCGCGGACGGCCGATCTCGCGCGAATCGGCGCAGCAGCGGCTGTACGGCTGGGACGAGGACGTGGCCAGCAATGCGCTCGATGTCCATGTGCATGCGCTGCGCAAGAAACTCGATCCCGCGCTGATCCGCACCCTGCGCGGGATCGGTTACGCGCTCGACGAGAAGGTCGCGCAGGGCGGCGTCGATCCCGCGATGCCGGAGGTGGAATGATCTCGATCCGCCGGACACTGGTGCTGACGATCCTCGGCACCACCACGCTGGTCCTGCTGATCGCCGCGGGCTTCAGTTATCGCACCGGTCTGCAGGAGGCGGGCGAACTGTTCGATGCCAAGCTCGCGCATTCCTCGCGCGTGCTGATGAGTCTGGTCGACGAGCCGCTGGCGGATCTCGATACGGATTCGCGTTCGCGGCGCAACGAAGATGCGCGGGTCATTCGCGTCTGGCACGGACGGATCGAAGGCAAGGGCGATGCGCTGGCCCTGCCCGAGGGGCATGCCTACGAGACCAAGCTCGCTTTCCAGGTGCGCGATGCCGGCGGTGTGCTGCTGCTGCGCTCCGACAGCGGCCCGTCCGAACCCTTGGCGCCGCTCGTGCCCGGCTTCGCCGATCGCACGATCGACGGACGATATTGGCGCACGTTCACGCTCAGGGCGCCATCCGGATTGTGGTACCAGTCCGGCGAGCAGGCCGAGATCCGCGAGGAGATCGCCGAGGAGATCGCGCTCGGCACGCTGGTGCCGCTGCTGATCGCGCTGCCGCTGCTGGCGGTGATCGTCTGGGTTGCGGTGGGCTGGGCCTGCCGCAGTCTGGTGCGCGTGTCCGATGCGGTGTCGGAGCGCGCGCCGGAACGACTCGCACCGATCCGTCTCGAACGGGTGCCGCGCGAGGTGCACGGTCTGGTCGGCGCGATCAACGACCTGCTCGAACGTCTGGATCACGCCCTGCACCGCGAGCGCCGCTTCACAGCGGATGCCGCGCACGAGCTGCGCACGCCGGTCGCCGCGGTCAAGGTCCACGCCTACAACCTGCGTCATGCCCGCGACGACGACGAGCGCCTGCAATCGCAGGATCGGCTCGATGCCGGGATCGTGCGGATGGAGCGTTTGATCGCGCAGCTGCTGGCCTTGAGCCGGATCGAGAGCGGCGCCTCGGTCGCGCCGGCGCGCACCCGGATCGATCTGGCCGAGGTGGCGCGGCGCCACGAACGCGATTTCGCCGCGCTCGATGCGGGCGGCGGCAAACGGCTGCAGCTCGATCTGGCCCCGGCGACCGTGTTCGGCGATGAATCCGCGCTCGATGCCCTGGTGCGCAATCTGATCGACAACGCGGTGCGCTACGCCCCGCCGGGCGGGGAGATCGTGGTGCGCACCGCACGCGACGGCGATCGTGCCCGGCTGGTGTTGGAGGATTCCGGGCCGGGCATTCCGGAAGATGCGCGCGCGCGGGTGTTCGAGCGTTTCCATCGCGAGCTGGGCAGCGGCGTCGAAGGCAGCGGCCTCGGTCTGGCGATCGTCGCCGAGGCGCTGCGCAGACATGGCGGCGAGATCGCGCTCGATGCCTCGCCGACACTCGGCGGCCTGCGTGCGACGGTGACGTTGCCGGCGGCGTGAGCGCCGCCGGCGGTGGGGGTCGGACTCAGCCCGGCAGCGCCAGATCGTCCAGCATCGCGCGCAGGAACCGCGCGGCTTCGCCGCCGGTGCAGGCGCGGTGGTCGAAGGTCAGCGACAGCGGGATGACCCTGTGCGATTCGAAGCCGCCGATCACCGGCGTGATCTGGTGCCGCGCACGACCGGCGGCGACGATCGCGACGCACGGCGGCACCACCACCGGCGTCGCGTAACGGCCGGCGAACATGCCGAAGTTCGACAGCGAGATCGTGTAGCCGCTCAGTTCGCTGGCGGGAATGCTTCGCGCTTCGACCTGCGCGCGCAGGCGGCCGATGGCCTCACGCACGCCGCGCGCGTCGAGCATGTCGGCGTTGCGCAACGCGGGCACGAACAGGCCGTCGTCGGTGTCGACCGCGATGCCGATGTCGACGTGCGGATGCAGGGTGCGGGTGAGCGCGTCGCCGTCGAACCAGGCGTTGAGCGCGGGCACCGCCTTCGCGGCGGCGCAGATCGCGCGTACCAGGCGCGCGGTCATGTCGTTGCCGTGCGCCCAGGCGTGGATGTCGGCGTCGTCGGTGAGCGTGGTCGGCACCACCTTCGCGTGCGCATCGGCCATCACCCGCGCCATGTTGCGGCGCACGCCCTTGAGCTGCTCCGGCTGGCCGCTGACCGACACGCCCGGCGGCTGTGTGCGCATCGGTTTGCCGCTGGCGGAGAGCTGGGTCCGTTGCTGGATGCCTTGTGTAGGCGCGCCGGAAGGCGCGACAGGATTCGCGGCGATGTTGGTCGCGCCTTCCGGCGCTCCTACAGGAATTGCACCGGCCTTCGCCGAGCCATCCGCCGCCGCGCGCTTCACATCGTCCATCGTCACCACGCCGTCGGCGCCGGTGGCGCGCACGCGCGTCAGATCGACGCCGAGCTTGCGCGCCATCGCGCGCACCGCCGGCATCGCCTTCACGCCGCCGACCGCGACCGCGGCTTCGCTGCGCACGGCATCGGAGCTCTGCATCGCGCCGACGACGGTGCCGGCGTCGTCGCGCTTCGCTTCGTTGTTCGCAGGTGCGGTTTCAGTTGGGTTCGACGACGACGACGACGAAGGGCTCGGGGCTGAAGCTCCTCCTGCGGGGGCAGGCGGCGGGGCGTGATGATGACCCGTGTCCTGACCTTCGGCGCGCTGCGGCATCGACGGGTCGATCTCGAATTCCGCGAGCATCGTGCCGGTGACGACGATGTCGCCGGCCGCGCCCGCGAGCTTCAGCACCTTGCCCGATACCGGCGACGGCACTTCCA
>JAYRSY010000028.1:0-48983 GCA_041919915.1 Lysobacteraceae bacterium | reverse complement strand
ACTATGGCTTCCTGGACGTGACCCAGTCGGGCACCACGTGCACGATGAACAACACCAACGTGAAGACCGTGAATCTCAACGGCGGCACGTCGGGCACGACGGCGTTCTCGTACACCTGCCCGCGCAACACGGTGAAGACGATCAACGGCGCGTACTCGCCGCTGAACGACGCGCACTACTTCGGCAGCGTGATCTACAACATGTACCAGGCCTACATGGGCCAGGCGCCGCTGACGTTCCAGCTGACCATGCGCGTGCATTACAGCACCAGCTACGAGAACGCGTTCTGGGACGGTTCGGCGATGACCTTCGGCGACGGCGCGACCACGTTCTACCCGCTGGTCAGCCTCGATGTGGCCTCGCATGAAGTCTCGCACGGCTACACCTCGCAGAACTCGAACCTGACCTATTCCGGCCAGTCGGGCGGCATCAACGAAGCCTATTCCGACATTGCCGGCGAAGCAGCCGAGTACTACATGAAGGGCACCAACGACTTCCTCGTCGGCGCCGACATCTTCAAGGCGACCGGCGCGCTGCGTTACATGGCGAATCCGCCGCAGGATGGTCGTTCGATCGGTCACGCGTCGAACTACACCTCGGGCATGGACGTGCATTACTCGTCGGGCGTGTACAACAAGGCGTTCTACACCCTGGCGACGACGGCCGGCTGGAACACGCAGAAGGCGTTCCAGGTGTTCGCCCGCGCGAACGATCTGTACTGGACCGCGAGCACGGACTTCAACCAGGGTGCGTGCGGCGTGCAGACCGCGGCCACCGATCTGGGCTACACCGTCGCGAACGTGACGGCCGCGTTCACCGCGGTCGGCGTCAGCTGCGGCGGCACCACGCCGCCGCCGGTCACCACGCCGCTCACCAACGGCGTGCCGGTCACCGGTCTGGGCGCCAGCAGCGGCAATTCGCTGAACTACAGCCTCGTCGTGCCCGCCGGCGCGACCAACCTGACGTTCACCACGTCGGGCGGTACCGGCGACGTCGACATGTATGTGAAGTTCGGCGCCGCGCCGACCGACACGGTCTACGACTGCCGTCCGTACACCAGCGGCAACGCCGAGACCTGCACCTTCGCGGCTCCGTCGGCCGGGACCTACTACGTCCGTCTGAAGGCCTACTCGACCTTCTCCGGCGTCAGCCTGGTCGGCAGCTACAGCACCGGCGGTGGCGGTGGTGGTACCCAGACCTACACCAACACCACCGACTACGTGATCAACGACAACGCCACGGTCGACAGCCCGATCACGGTGTCCGGCCGCACCGGCAACGCCCCGAGCAACGCCTCGGTGACGGTCGCGATCGTCCACACCTACCAAGGCGACCTGAAGGTGGATCTGGTGGCGCCGGACGGCACGCTTTACAACATCCACAACCGTACCGGCGGCAGCGCCGACAACATCAACAAGACAGTCACCCTGAATCTGTCGTCGGAAGCGTTGAACGGCACCTGGAAGCTCCGGGTGAACGACAACGCCAGCGCCGACACCGGCTACATCAACAGTTGGAGCGTCACGTTCTGATCGGTGCATCCGACCCCTCCCCGCATCGCGGGGAGGGGTTCGGTTTTTCTGGAAAGACCTGTTTCCACGATGATTCCTGCAACGCGAGAGAGGCCTGCGGTTCGATGCGAAAGACGGCGACACTGACGATTCTTGTGCTGGCGATCGGCCAGGCGATGGCGGCCGAGAGCGGTGAGCGCGAGCGACCCTGCGTGGAGAGTGATGCGAACTGCCTGGACACGGTGCAGGTCACCGCGACCAAGCGCCCCGAATCCACGCTGGATGTGCCGGCCGCGACCACCATCGTCGGTGGCGCGCGTCTGCGCGAGACCGCGCCGCAGACGCCGATGGACGCGCTGCACGGGGAGGTCGGCACCTTCGTGCAGCAGACCACGCCGGGGCAGGGCGTGGTGATCGTGCGCGGGCTGAAGGGCTCCGAAGTGTTGCATCTCGTCGACGGGTTCCGCCTCAACAACGCGATTTTCCGCAACGCGCCGAACCAGTACATCGCGCTGGTCGATGGCCAGAGCCTGGATCGCATCGAAGTGGTGCGCGGTCCGTCGAGCACGCTGTACGGCGGCGATGCGATGGGCGGCGTGGTGCAGATGCTCACGCCCGAACTGCGCTTCGACGGCGACGAATGGCAGTGGAACGGCCGGCTGCGCGCGATCGCCGCGAGCGCCGACGATTCGTTGATCGGACGCGCCGAATTGTCCGGTGGGCACGAGCGCATGGCGTTCTCGCTCGGCGTGACCTCGCAGGAAGTGAACGATCTGCGCGCCGGCGACGGTCGCACGCGCCCGTTCTCCGGTTTCACCCAGCGCAGCGGCGACTTCAAATGGCGGTTCGCGCCGGTCGACGGCCACGAGCTGACGCTGTCCCTGCAGTATTCCGAACAACCGCGCACGCCGCGCCACGATGCGCTGGTGCCCGGTTTCGGCCAGACCGCGCCGGAAAACGCGGTGTTCTTCTTCGAGCCGCAGCAGCGGCGGTTCGCCCAGCTGCGCTGGCGGATCGATACGCCGAACGCGCTGTTCGACAATGGTGAACTGCGGGTCGGCCGCCAGTTCGTCGTCGACGATCGCACTACCCGGGCCACCGGCACGCCGAATCTCGAGCGCGAGCGCAACCGCGACGCGACCACCGGCTTTTCCGGTCAGTTCGGCAAGGATCTCGGTGACGAGCACCATCTGAGCTACGGCTTCGAGATCTATCGTGATGTCGTCGATTCGACCAAGACCCGGGTCAACGTCAACACCGGCGCGTTCAGCGCGCGCCAGCCGCGCTTTCCGGACGGTTCCGAGATGCGCAGCTGGGCGGTGTACGTCGGCGACGACTGGCGTCGCGGTCGTTTCGATCTCAACACCGGTCTGCGCTACAGCAAGTTCGACATCGACATTCCGGCCGCGGGTGCCGCGCCGGGCGTGTCGCTGTCGCCGGACGATCTGACCGGCAACGTCGGGCTGGCGATCGAGCTGAACGAGAGCACCCGGTTCGTCGCCAATCTCGGACGCGGTTTCCGCGCGCCGAACATCTTCGATCTCGGCGTGTTCGGTCCGCGTCCGGGCAATCGTTTCAGCGCCCCGAACGCCAATCTCAAGCCCGAGCACGTCAACAGCATCGACGCCGGTCTGAAGTTCGGCGGCGAGCGCTTCAGCGGCGAGCTGATCGCGTTCCGTTCGAGCTATCGCGACAAGATCACCAGCGTCCTCACCGGCAATGTCGTCGACGGCGCGCTCGAAGTGCAGAACCGGAACGTCACCCGGCTGGATCTGTGGGGCGTCGAGGCCGGTGCGCGCTATCGCGTGGCGCAGCCCGATCTCGAGCTCTACGCCACCGCGACCTGGACCCGCGGCGAAGAGGACACCGATCCGGGCAACATGCCCGCCGACCGGATTCCGCCGCTGTTCGGCAAGGTCGGCGCGCGCTGGCAGGCGAATGCCGCGATCGGTGTCGAAGGCTATGCCCTGTACGCGTCGCGCCAGGATCGGCTGAGCGCCCGCGATGTGGTCGACCCACGGATCAACCCGGACGGCACCGCCGGTTGGGCCACGCTCAATGCGCGTGTGTCCTGGCAGGCCACGCCGGGCCTCGCGTTGTCGCTGCGCGCCGAGAATCTGGGCGACAAGCATTATCGCGAGCATGGTTCGGGTCTCGACGAGCCCGGCCGCAATTTCATCCTGACCGCCGATTACCGTTTCTGAGTGCAGACCCCGATGCAGACTTCGATCCAGCAGACTTCGATCCAGAGTTGCGCCACCATGCGCCGCGTTCCGGCGTTTTCCCTGCGCGCCCTCGCGTTCGGCGCCGTCGCCGTCGCCGGCCTGTTGTGTGCCGTGCCGGTCGCGTCGGTATCCGCTGCCGGCCAGGATGCGGTGGAAACGATGCCCGAGCCGACCCGTCTCGACATCGGCTTCAAGCTGCCGGAAGGACAGGCGATCGAAGTCGACAACCCGTACGGCAGTGTCTACATGCGTTTCGGTGGCTACGAGGATCAGTTCGATCTGCACGTCACCATCCAGCAGCCCGAGGATGCCGCCAGGTTCGCGTTCCAGCCGGCGGAAGCGGACGGGCGTTTCCTGGTGGCGCCGCGTCTGCCCGACGGTGTCGCGCTCGCCCAGGGACAGCGCATCGATCTGGTGCTGTACGTGCCGAAGGGGCACGCGATCCGCGTGCGGACCGGTTCGGGCCCGATCGAGAGTCGCGGCGTGAAGAGCGATCTCGACCTGTGGACCGGCTCGGGTGAAATCGCGGTGCGCGGCACCGACGGCACCGTGCAGGCGCGCACCGACGATGGCCGCATCGAAGTGACCCTGGACGACCATGCCCGGCCGGGTTCGCAGCAGCGTTTCGCCAGCCGCACCGGCGTCGTCTCGCTCAATGTCAGCGACAAGCTCGATGCGAACGTGCGTCTGTCGACCTCGCAGCAGTTCGCGACCGATTTCTCGCTGACCGTCGAGCATCTCGACGGTCAGGAACCGAACAAGCGCGCGACCGCCGTCGTCGGCAAGCCCGGAACGGGCAAGCAGGCGGCCGAGATCGTGCTCGAAAGTCTGGGCGGCGAAGTGCGTCTGGTACGCAAGGGTGTGTTCATCGACCCTGAAGTCGTCGATCCCGAATAAGCGGCGTCCGATCGTGTCCCCCGGACCGGAGGTCCGGAGGCGCGACGAGAGGTCGCAAGCAGTGCCGTAACCGTTGTCGTGTTTGTTCCAGAAACGACGTCCCGGAAAGGCCGGTTCAGGCCAGGACCGGGATGACCGATTGCATCCCAATCCAGTGTTGAGGACCCAGCAATGAAACCAGTGACATTCAAGGGCGCGCTGAAAGCCGCAGCGATCATGCTGCTGCTGCCGTGCGCCGTGACCGCCGCGCCTCTGGCCGGCAACAAAGGCAAGAATCCGGGGCGGCCGCAGGTCGGTCAGCCGGTGACGCCGCACAGCGTCAATGTCGACCTGCGCACTCTGCCCAAGGCGCAGCCGTGGAAACCCGGCATGCCGATCCGCGAAGCCCATCGTCGCCAGTACCGTGCGATCGGCAGCGTCCTGCCGCACGCACCGGCGGACAAGCCGACCGCGACCGACCGTCTGCCCGAGCTGCAGCAGCTCTGGGATCGCAGCCCGAACGCGCGTCGCGCCAAGGCCGCCGCCACCAGCCGCGTCAGCATCAACAACCCGAACACCGGCGTGAGCCCGGGCGATCCGGTGGTCGAAGTCGGCGCCAATCACGTCATCTATGCCGTCAACGGCAGCACGACGACGTTCAAGGTCTACGACAAGGCCGGCACCCTGGTCTCGGGCCCGACCTCGTTCGGCTCGCTCGCCGGCTCGGTCACCGCCTGCTCCACCGATCGCGGCGATCCGCTGGTGCACTACGATCGTCAGGCCGGTCGCTGGTTCATGCTCACGATGGGCAACTCGAACATGTGCACCTTCGTGTCGAAGACCTCCGACCCGGTGACCGGCGGCTGGTGGGTGTACAACTACACCACCCCGACGATGCCCGACTATCCGCATTGCGGCATCTGGAACGACGCCTACGTCTGCGCCTCCAATGAAGGCAATGCGCAGGTCACCCTGTACGCGTTCGATCGCGCGAACATGCTCAACGGCGCCACCGCGCGTCCGGCGCAGCGGTTCCAGACGGTCGCGAAGCTCGCGGGCTACGGTTTCCAGGAACTGACCCCGTCGACCTTCTACGGCACCACCGCCGCACCGGCCGGCCGCAAGCAGATCATCGCCCGCCATCGCGACGACGAAGCCCATGACGGCGCCAGCGCCAACGGCACGCAGGACTTCATCGAGCTGTTCGAACTGAACCTCGACTGGAACACGCCGGCGAACAGCAGCATCGCGACCCTGCCGCGCATCGCGATCACCGAGTTCAACAGCTGGTTCCGCGACTACAGCACCTTCGCCACGGTGCCGCAGCCGGGTTCCACCTCGCGCCTCGATCCGATCCGCGAAGTGCTGCTCAACCAGCTCGTCTATCGCAACATGGGCACCCATGAAGTGATCGTCGGCACGCTGGCGACGAACCAGGATCCCGCCCGTTCCGGCACCGTGGTCGACGCCGGCATCCGCTGGTTCGAACTGCGCAAGGTCGGCAGCGGCGCGTGGACCCTGCACCAGGAAGGCACGTTCAGCCCGGGCGACAGCAGCACCCATCACCTGATGGGTTCGATCGCGATGGACAAGTTCGGCAACATCGGTCTGGGTTACAACGTCAGCAAGACGAGCACGCCGACCAAGTACGCGACCCTGGGTTACACGGGTCGTACGCCGAGCGATGCCGCCGGCGTGATGTCGCTGGGCGAGAACGAAGTCGCCGCCGGCGCCGCCGTCGAGACCTCGGGTCGCTGGGGCGACTACTACCAGATGACCGTGGACCCGGTCGACGACTGCACCTTCTGGTTCGTCGGCATGTACCGTCCCAGCGGCAGCTGGCAGACCCGCATCCAGGACTTCAAGTTCCCGGCGTGCAGCGGCGTGACCACCTACGCGGTGTCCGGCACCATCACCACCAGCGGCGGCGCCGGCATCAGCGGCGTGAACGTCAGCGCGGGCAGCAGCAGCGCCACGACCAACGCCAGCGGCGCCTATACGCTGAACCTGGCCAACGGCACCTACACGCTGACCCCGTCGCTGAGCGGTTACACCTTCTCGCCGACCACGCGCAGCGTGACGGTGAGCGGCGCGGCCGTCACCGGCCAGAACTTCACCGGCACGCCGCCGGCGAACGTTCCGCCGGTCGCGAACTTCACCTTCACCACCAGCGGTCTGACCGCCAACTTCACCGATACCTCCACCGACAGCGACGGCACCATCGCGTCGCGCAGCTGGAACTTCGGCGACAGCACCACCTCCACCGCGACCAACCCGAGCAAGACCTACGCTGCGGCCGGCACCTACACGGTCACGCTCACCGTGACCGACAACGGTGGCGCCACCCACAGCAAGTCGAGCTCGGTCACCGTCACGGCCGGCGGCGGCGGTACCTCGCTGACCAATGGCGTCCCGGTCACCGGCCTCACCGCGACCACCGGCAATTCGCTGGAATACACGTTGGCCGTGCCCGCCGGCGCCAGCAACCTGACGTTCACCACGTCGGGCGGCACCGGTGACGTCGACATGTACGTGAAGTTCGGCGCCGCGCCGACCGACACGGTCTACGACTGCCGTCCGTACACCAGCGGCAACGCCGAGACCTGCACGTTCGCCGCGCCGTCGGCCGGGACCTACTACGTCCGTCTGAAGGCCTACTCGACCTTCTCCGGCGTCAGCCTGGTCGGCAGCTACAGCACCGGTGGTGGTGGTACCCAGACCTACACCAACACGACGGACTACACGATCAGCGACAACGCCACGGTCAACAGCCCGATCACGGTGTCCGGCCGCACCGGCAACGCCGGGACGGCGGTGCCCGTGGCGGTGAACATCGTGCACACCTACAAGGGCGACCTGAAGGTGGATCTGGTGGCGCCGGACGGCAGTGTGTACGTGCTGCACAACCGCACCGGCGGCAGCGCGGACAACATCGTCACGACCTACACGGTCAACCTGTCGACCGAAGCGTTGAACGGCACGTGGAACCTGCGCGTGAACGACAACGCCGCCGGCGACACGGGTTACATCAACAGCTGGAGCATCACGTTCTGATATGTCGATGTGACGCATCGGAATGAGAAAAGCCCCGGCGAAAGCCGGGGCTTTTTTTGTTGTCCGCGCGCGCCCTGGCGCGCGCGTGCAGTGACGCGTTGAAAATTTCGATACGCGCTCGCGCCATCTCCGCGATGACGCGTGCGCGTTGCGCGGGCCTCGATGGCGGGATGCTTCTCGCCGTTCTGGATCGATGCGAAAACCACTTGAAAACAGTGATTTCGTCTCTGTTCTTCGCGTGATCGGATCGGCTTCGTCAGCGAGCGGAATTCAGCGCGTGATGCGGATATTTGGATACGCGACGGGATGTGGTCGCGCCGGAAAATCATGCTGCGCTGCCGCTTGATCGGGATCCGGAAAACGCATACGTTCCCGTTGCGGATTCGGGGGGAATGTCGCGATGGCGGCGGCCAGGGAGCATGGCCGTATCGCCGATACAGAAAACGCGAAAGGGCGCGAAGCAATCCGCCCGATGCGCGTTCCCGCGACAACGATCCGCACCTCCGCACCTCCGCGCCGTTTCCGCTCCGGCGCGTTCCTAGAAACCTACCGCCCTGCCAACGTAAGGAGTCATCGTGAATCGTCGAGTCTCACTGTTGTCCGCAGCCATTGGCGCCACCCTCGTCTTCGCAGCCATGCCGTCGTTCGCCGGCGAACTGCGTACCGTCCAGAACCCGATCCGTGGCCAGTACATCGTCGTCCTCAAGGACGGCACGGCCAGCCTCGCCGGCGAGCGCAGCAGCGCGCCGCGCGTTTCGGCCAAGGCCGGTGAAGTGGCCCGCAAGCATCGCGCCAAGGTCGTCCGCAGCTTCGATCGCGCGCTGCGCGGTTTCGTGGCCCGGGCCGACGATCGCGCGCTGGCCAGCCTGCTTTCCGATCCCAATGTCGCCTACATCGAAGAAGACGGTTACGTCTCGATCAACGCCACCCAGACCGGCGCGACCTGGGGCATTGACCGCGTCGACCAGCGCAACCTGCCGCTGAGCGGCTCGTACACCTACGACACCACCGCCTCCGGCGTGCATGCCTACATCATCGACACCGGCGTGCTGCTCTCGCACAGCCAGTTCACCGGTCGCGTGGGCAACGGCTACGATGCGGTCACCAGCGGCGGCAACGCCAACGACTGCAACGGCCACGGCACCCATGTCGCCGGCACCGTCGGCGGCACCACCTACGGCATCGCCAAGGGCGTGACCATCCATCCGGTCCGCGTGCTCGGCTGCACCGGCTCGGGCACCAATTCTGGCGTGATCGCCGGCATGGACTGGGTCGCCAACAACCACGTCAAGCCCGCGGTCGCCAACATGAGCCTCGGCGGCGGCGCTTCGACCGCCACCGACGACGCGGTGCAGCGCATGGTCAGCGCCGGCGTCACCGTCGTGGTCGCGGCCGGCAACGACAACGCCAACGCCTGCAACTACTCGCCGGCGCGCGCCACCAACGCGATCACCGTCGGTTCGACCACCAGCACCGATGCGCGTTCGTCGTTCTCCAACTACGGCAGCTGCGTCGACATCTTCGGCCCGGGTTCGTCGATCACCTCGTCCTGGTACACCAGCTCGACCGCGACCAACACCATCAGCGGCACCTCGATGGCGTCGCCGCACGTGGCCGGTGTCGCCGCGCTGTATCTCGCCGCCAATCCGACCGCCACCCCGGCGCAGGTGACGACCGCGATCATCAACGCGTCGACCCCGAACAAGGTCACCAGCCCCGGCACCGGTTCGCCGAACCGCCTGCTGTACTCGCTGTTCGGCAGCACCCCGCCGCCGCCGACCGGCACGACCTACACCAACAGCGCCGACTACACGATCAGCGACAACACCACCGTCAACAGCCCGATCACCGTGTCCGGCCGCACCGGTTCCGGCTCGGCGACGACGCCGGTGGCGGTGAACATCGTCCACACCTATCAGGGCGACCTGAAGGTGGATCTGGTGGCGCCGGACGGCAGCGTGTACGTGCTGCACAACCGCACCGGCGGCAGCGCGGACAACATCAACCAGACCTACACGGTCAACCTGTCGAGCGAAGCGCTGAACGGCACGTGGAATCTGCGCGTGAACGACAACGCCGGTGGCGACGTGGGTTACATCAACAGCTGGAGCATCACCTTCTGATCCACCCGGAGACCGTCGTCATCGCCGGCTCCGACACGACGCCTCCCGTTCGCGGGAGGCGTCGTGCTTTGCGGCGGCGATGTTCCGTGATGTCAGGACACCGCGATCGCAAGCGACGACGCGATGCGCGCATGGGGGCAACCGCGGCCGGACGACGCATGTCGATTCCGGCCGTTTCGCGATTCCAACACCGGCCGGCGACCGTCGGCATCAAGGGAGTGAACACAATGCACATCGGAAGAGGATTTCTCGTCATCGCGGCCTGCGTCGGCCTGCTCTGCGCGCCGGCGTTCGCGTCCGCGCAGTCGGCGCGCGCGCGCGCCCACCACGGCAGCGAGCATGCGGAAGCCGCGCTGGCATCCCTGCATCTGGAGCGCGATCCGTTCGCGCCGGTCTACGTGGTGATGTCGCGCGACAGCTACGAAGGCATGCGCGATGTCGTCCCCGCGGGCGTGGCCAAGGCGGATACCGCCGGCACCGCGCTGGTGGTGTCGCGGATCCGCGCCCATCAGCTCAGCCAGATCGCCGAGCGGATCCATGTCCGCGAACAACGCTGCGGCGGTTTCTTCGCGTTCGCGAGCCAGACGGAGGCGGACGCCTTCGTGCGTTCCGATCGCTCCGCGCAGGCGATGAAGAGCCGCGCCCTGCTGGCGGCGTACACCATCGACAACCAGGCGACGGTGAATCCCTGGTTGTCGCAGCCGCAGCAGGCGAATCTCGCCAGCACGATCACCAGCCTGTCCGCCTACCAGAACCGCTACTACGCCAGCACCACCGGGCGCACGTCCGCGGAGTGGATCCGCACCACCTGGCAGGGACTGGCCGGCAGCCGCACGGATGTCACCAGCGAACTGTCGACCTGCAGCACCTGCTCGACCCAGCCTTCGGTCATCCTCACGATCCAGGGCGCGGAATTGCCCGGCGAAATCGTGGTGCTGGGGGCGCATCTGGACTCGATCAACGGCAGCGCCGGCGGCAGCCTCACCCAGCGCGCGCCGGGTGCGGACGACGACGCGTCCGGCATCGCCACGCTGACCGAAGTCCTGCGGATCGCGCTGGCGAACGGCTGGCGCCCGAAGCGCACGGTCAAGTTCATCGGCTACGCCGCGGAGGAAGTCGGTCTTCGCGGTTCCAACGCGATCGCGCAGGCGCATCGCACGGCGAACGCCAACGTCGTCGCCGTGCTGCAGCTCGACATGACCAACTACCGTTCCGGTTCGAGCGTCGACATGCGTCTGGTCAGCGACTACTCGAACGTCGACATGAAGACGTTCCTGACCAACCTGTTCGATACGTATCTCGCGCCGTTGGGCATGACGCGCGGCACCTACACCTGCGGCTACGGTTGTTCCGATCACGCCTCGTGGACCAGCGCCGGTTATCCATCGGCGATGTTCTTCGAGGCCGGCACCGGCGCCACGTCCGGTTCGTCCTACAACCCCTACATCCATACCGCCAACGACACGCTCGCGAACATGGGCAACTCGGCGCAGAACAGCGTGAAGTTCGCGCAGCTCGGGCTCGCGTTCCTCGGTGAAGCGGCGAAGACCGCAGGTGCGGGCGGCAACGCCGCACCGGTCGCGGCGTTCACCTCCAGCGTGAGCGGCCTCACCGCCAGCTTCACCGACACGTCCACCGACAGCGACGGCAGCATCGTCGCGCGCAGCTGGAACTTCGGCGATGGGGCGACTTCCACCGCGACCAATCCGAGCCGGGCCTATGCCACCGCCGGCACCTACACGGTCGCGCTCATCGTCACCGACAACGGCGGCGCGAGCACCACGACGACCCGAACGGTCACGGTGGGCGGTTCGGGGGCGCAGACCTACACCAACACGACGGACTACACGATCAGCGACAACGCCACGGTCAACAGCCCGATCACGGTGTCCGGCCGCACCGGCAACGCCGGGACGGCGGTGCCCGTGGCGGTGAACATCGTGCACACCTACAAGGGCGACCTGAAGGTGGATCTGGTGGCGCCGGACGGCAGCGTGTACGTTCTGCACAACCGCACCGGCGGCAGCGCGGACAACATCGTCACGACCTATACGGTCAACCTGTCGACCGAAGCGTTGAACGGCACGTGGAACCTGCGCGTGAACGACAACGCCGCCGGCGACACGGGCTACATCAACAGCTGGAGCGTCACCTTCTGATCGGTGCCGGTCACGGTCCCGATGGCATGCCCGGAGCCCCGACGACGCGGGGCTCCGGGAGGTTCCGGGCGCGGATCGATGCTGCACTGCACAATGAGCCGGTGCGCGTGTGCCGACGATATCCGTTCGGGCGAATGGATTCCCCCGGAAAATCATGGGCTTCGCCCATGCGCGTGCGAATGCGCAGGGGCTGGCGGCGCCGCTCTTCGGAGCGTGTTTGACGTGATTCGCCGCCAGCGTATACGTTCGACGACTGCTGGCGAGCGGTCTTTCCACCATCGCGGTGGACGCTGCGCCAGCCAGCCGGCAGGGGATCGTTCATGGCAGGCGCGCCTGCGAACGAAATGTCCGGCTTCGGATCCGATCGATGGATCCATCACACTCATGACTCGAAGGGGACAATCAATGAAGTCAGTGTTTTTTTCGGCCCCGGCCAAGGCGGCGATGGCCTTGTTGCTGGCGCTGCCGATCGTGGCCATGGCCGCGCCGCTCAAGGGCACCAAACCCGCCAATGCCGGCCGCCCGATGGTGGGCAGCCCGGTGACGGCGCAGAGCATCAACGTCGACCTGCGCACGCTGCCGAAGGCCCAGGAATGGCAGCCCGGCATGTCGATCCGCGAAGCGCATCGTCGTCAGTACACGCCGCTCGGCGCGAAGCTGCCGCACGCGCCGGAGAACAAGCCGACCGCGACCGATCGCCTGTCCGAACTGCAGCAGATCTTCGACGAGAGCACGCCGAACCGACTGCGCGCCAAGAGCGCCGGCAGCCGCGTCAGCATCAACAATCCGAACACCGGCGTGAGCCCCGGCGATCCGGTGGTCGAAGTCGGCACCAACCACGTCATCTACGCGGTCAACGGCACCACCACGACCTTCAAGGTCTACGACAAGGCCGGTACGCTGGTCGCGGGGCCGATCAATTTCGGCACGCTCGCGCCGTCCGGCAATGCCTGCACCACCGATCGCGGCGATCCGCTGGTGTACTTCGATCGTCAGGCCAGCCGCTGGTTCATGCTGACCATGGATGACGGCGGCGTCTGCACCTTCGTCTCCAAGACGTCCGACCCGGTGAGCGGCGGCTGGTGGTTCTATCGCTACACCACGCTGGCGTTCCCGGATTACCCGCACTGCGGCATCTGGAACAACGCCTACGTCTGCACCACCAACGAGGGCAGCATCGCCGGCGCCGACGTGTACGCCTTCGACCGCGCCAACATGCTGACCGGCGCCACCGCGCGTCCCGCCCAGCGTTTCAACAGCGTGCCGACGCTGCCGGGCTACGGTTTCCAGATCCTGACCCCGTCGACCTTCTACGGCAGCACCGCCGCGCCGGCCGGTCGCAAGCAACTGCTCGCCCGTCACCGCGACGACGAAGCGCACGACGGCAGCAGCGCCAGCGCCACCCAGGACTTCATCGAACTGTTCGAGATCAACATCGACTGGAACACGCCGGCGAACAGCGGCATCACCGCGCTGCCGCGCATCGCGATCACCGAGTTCAACAGCTGGTTCCGCGACTACAGCACCTTCGCCACGGTGCCGCAGCCGGGTTCCACCTCGCGCCTCGATCCGATCCGCGAAGTGATCCTCAACCAGCTCAGCTATCGCAACTTTGGCACGCACGAGTCGATCGTCGGCAGTTTCGCCACCAACCAGAACTCCGGCCGCAAGCGCAACGGGCCGGTCGACTCCGGTATCCGCTGGTTCGAGCTGCGCCGCGTCGGCAGCGGCAACTGGACGCTGCATCAGGAAGGCACGTTCGGCCCGGGCGACACCAGCACGCATCACCTGCTGGGCACGCTGGCGATGGACAAGTTCGGCAACATCGGCATGGGGTACAACGTCACCAAGACCAGCTCGCCGACCGTCTACGCTTCGCTGCGCTACACCGGCCGCACCGCCGCCGACCCGCTGGGCGTGATGTCGCTCGCCGAGACGACGGTGGCCGCCGGTGCCGCCGTCGAGACGTCCGGTCGTTGGGGCGACTACTACCAGACCACGGTCGACCCGGTCGACGACTGCACCTTCTGGTTCGTCGGCATGTACCGTCCGAGCGGCAGCTGGCAGACCCGCATCCAGGACTTCAAGTTCCCCGGCTGCTGATCGCCACGCATCGCGTCGTTTGCAGAACCCCGGCTCCGGCCGGGGTTCTTTTTTGCGCCGTCGCTGGGGTAGTCTGTCCGTGTGCACCGTTCGCCGGCGCATGGTGCACCGATCCGTCCCTTCCCCCGGGGTGACATCCGCGATGGAGACACGACACAAGCGCGCTTCGATCCGCATGCCGGCCCGTGTCGCCACGCGCCTCGATCGCAGCCTCGCCCGCGCCGCCGACCGCACCACCAGCGCGCAGATCGCCGGGCTGCTCCGGCAGCGCATCGTCACCGGCCTCTATCCGGGCGGCTCGCAGTTGCTGCAGGATGCGATCGCCGCCGAATTCGGGGTCAGCAAGATTCCGATCCGCGAAGCGCTGGTCCAGCTCAGTGCCGAAGGGCTGGTCGACATCCAGGCGCACCGCGGATTCCAGGTGCGCGCGATGTCGCTGGCCGAAGCGCGGGAAGTGCTGGCGCTGCGACTGATGATCGAACCGTCGACCTGCGCCGAGGGCGCGCGTCTTGCGCATGACGAGGATCGGCTCGAAGCGCGGACGGCGCTGGAAGCGCTCAATCGCCGGGTGGCCGACCGCGCGCACGACGATGCGGGCGAATTCAATCGTGATTTCCACATGGCGCTCACCGTGCCGCGGCTGCAGCCGATCGCGAGCGAGGTGCTCCGCCGCCTGCTCACGATCTCGCAGCGTTACGCCGAGGCGCATCTCACCGTGCCGGGGCGTCCGGCGCGCGTGATCGAGGAGCACACCGAGATCCACAGGGCCTGGGAGGCGGGTCGGGATCGCGACGTGGCGCAGTTGCTCCGCATGCACATCGAGGAGACCCGCGACGATCTCGTCGAACTGCTGACGCACGGCGGTTGAGCGCAAGGCCCGTGCCGCCGCACGATCCGGTGGGGGCGGGCATCATCGGCGGCTCGGCGGGGGTATCATCCGCGGGTCGCGTTTCCCGGCCGATGGGCGGCCCCGCGACGAGTGCAGTCAGGAGTCGGCGACGATGATGCTCAGAACCTGTTCCTTCGTGGCCGTGGTCATGGCCGTGATCCTCGCATCGCCGTCGTCGGCGCAATCGACACGCACGACGCCCGCGCGCGCACCGTCCGCCGCGCATGCGCACCGTCATGCCGAACGCGAACTCACCTCGCTGCGGCTGGAACGCGATCCGCTGGCGCCGGTGCATCTGGTGATGTCGCGCCGGACCTACGAGCAGATGCCGGACCTGGTGCGCGGCGGCGTCGCCAAGCGCGACCGGCTCGGCACGCCGTTGATGGTGGTCGAGGTGCCGGCCCATCAGCTGAGCCGCGTGTCCGAGCGCATCCATCAGCGCGAGCGCCGCTGCGGCGGTTACTTCGCCTTCGCGACCCGCGAGGAGGCGGAGGCCTTCCTGCTCGCGGATCGTTCGGACCTGGGCAGGAAGACGCCGGCCACGCCGGTCGAATACCGCATCGACAATCAGCTCACGGTCGAGCCGTGGCTGAACCAGGTCCAGCACACCAACATCCACGGCACCATCGCGCATCTGTCGACCTACCAGAACCGCTACTACGCCAGCAGTTACGGCCGGCAGGCGGCGGAATGGATCGAGTCGACCTGGATGGGCCTCGCGGCCGGACGCAGCGACGTGAGTTCGGAGCTGTTCGCCTGCGCCACCTGTTCGACCCAGCCCTCGGTGATCCTGACCATCCGCGGGCGCGAGATTCCCAACGAGATCGTGGTGCTCGGTGCGCACCTGGATTCGATCAACGCGTCCGGCGGCGGCGCGACCCAGCGCGCGCCCGGGGCGGACGACGATGCGTCCGGCATCGCCACGCTCACCGAAGTGCTGCGGATCGCGATGGCCAACGGCTGGAAGCCGCGACGCACGGTCAAGTTCATGGCCTACGCGGCCGAAGAGGTCGGGCTGCGCGGTTCCAACGCCATCGCGCAATCGCATCGTGCCGCCAACGCGCGGGTGGTGGCGGTGCTGCAGATGGACATGACCAACTACAAGGCGTCGACCAACGTCGACATGCGTCTGGTGACCGATTACTCCAACGTCCACCTGCAGAGCTTCCTGACCTCGCTGTTCGACACCTATCTCGCACCGCGCGGCATGACCCGCGGTACCGACACCTGCGGCTATGCCTGTTCCGATCATGCCTCGTGGACCGCGGCAGGCTATCCGTCGGCCTATTTCTTCGAGGCCGGTTCGCCCAACGGCGGCTATTTCCCCTACATCCATTCGACCAACGACACGCTGGCGAACATGTCCAATTCGGCCCAGAACAGCGGCAAGTTCGCGATGCTCGGCCTCGCCTTCCTGGGCGAGGCGGCGAAGACCTCGCAGCTCGATACCTTCCCGTGAGCCGCGCATCCGCAGGGGCCGAGGGATTGCACGCGCGCGTCGCGGGGCGTTCCGCGATCGACGGGGCATCGCGGGCACGCGAGCATCGCGATACCGTCCCCGATGTCGGGGCGACCCGACATCAGACAACGGCTGCGGAGGATCCGTCGTGAACATTCCCGATATCCCGTTCGGCACCACCGACTGGTCGCGGATCGAGAGGACCGAGCACCGCGGCGAACGGGGCATGGCCTACTGGCGCACGCGGCATTTCGGAGACATCCGCGTCCGGATGGTCGAGTACACGCCGGGTTATCTGGCCGACCATTGGTGCGTCAAGGGCCATGTGCTGCTGTGCGTCGCGGGCGAGCTGCGCACCGAGCTTGAAGACGGTCGCCATTTCGTCCTCGGGCCGGGCATGAGCTATCAGGTCGGCGACAACGCCGAACCGCACCGGTCCTCGACCGAGGTCGGGGCCACGCTCTTCATCGTGGATTGAGGCGCGTGGATCGAGGCGCGCGCCCGCGGCGGTCGGGCGTCAGCCCGCCGCTTCGAAACGGTTGGCGGCGACGTTCTTGCGCACCTTCAGCGGGTCCCAGATGCGGCCGTTCATGGCGATGTACACGCCCGGTGGCAGCGATTGCACCGCGCCGACCGCGGTGCCGATGTTGAATTCGGCGTCCGAACCGCGGAAACGCGCCGGATTGAGCGCGCCGGTGAGCACGATGGTCTTGTCGGTGATCGCGGCGAGCACCTTCGCGGTGTCGACCATGGTGTCGGTGCCGTGGGTGACCAGCACGTGGCGGGCCGGCTGCGCGGCGATGGTCGCGCGCAGCAGTTCGCGGTCCTCGGCGGTGATGTGCAGCGAGTCCTTGCGGATGATCGGGATCACGTTGAAGCGGAAGGCGACGCCGAGCTCTTCGAGGATGCGGCCGATCTGCGGTTCGCCGACCTGATAGTCCGACTTGTCGTCGAAATAGATCTTGTCGATGGTGCCGCCGGTGGTGACGATGAGCAGCTGTTCCATGGGGCGCCGTGCGGGTCGGTTCGTGAGCGCGGAAGTATAGAGCGTGTCATGCGCTTTTGATGGGTCGCGAAGGCCGTCTGCGGGCCTGAGCCAAGGCACGCTCTGGCCCCGCCCCCGGTGGCGGTCACCGTACGCCGCGGTCAGCGCCGGTCAGCGGCGCTTCGCGAAGCGCCCGCGCAGTCCCGACGCGTTCGCGGCGAACACCACCGCGAGGGCCAGCGCGACTTCGGTCAACGCGAACGCGCGGGTCTCGGGATGGGTCCAGGCCGACATCACCCCGTGCGAGAACCAGGCCAGCGCGAACACGCCGGCCCAGAACGGCGCCGTGCGCCGTCGCGCCAGCGCGCCCAGCGCCAGCAGCAGCGGCGGCAGCGCGAACACGAGCAGCGCCGCGATGCGGTGCGGGTCATCGCGGAACCAGACCGCGTACAGCGCGACCAGGCCAAGGAGGGCGGCGATCAGCGCGATCCGCTCGCGGCGGCGGGCGTGGTCGGTCATGGCGGTGGCCTCAGGCGAGTTTCAGCGCGAGCTGCGCGATGCGCCGGCCGAGCGCGCGGGCGAGGGCCGCTTCCTCGTCGCTGGGCTGCGGGTCGTCCTTCGCCCCGGCGACGTGGCTGGCGCCGTAGGGCGTGCCACCGCTGCGGGTGGTGCTCAGCTGCGGCTCGGTGAACGGAATGCCGGCGATCACGCAGCCGTGATGCAGCAGCGGGACCAGCATCGACAGCAGGGTCGATTCCTGGCCGCCGTGCATGCTGGCGGTCGAGGTGAAGACCGCCGCGGGTTTGCCGACGAGGGTCCCGCTGGCCCATTCCGCGCCCAGCGTGTCGATGAAATGCTTCATCGGCGCGGCCATGTTGCCGAAGCGGGTCGGGCTGCCCAGGATCAGGCCCGCGCATTCGGAGAGATCGTGCTTCTCGACGTAGGGCGCGCCGTCCTCGGGCTCCGGCGGCGCCGCCTCGCGGGTCACCGGCGCGACCGGGGGCACCGTGCGCAGGCGCGCGACGACGCCGTCGATCTCGCCGATGCCGCGCGCGATCTGGCGCGCCAGCCGGGCCACGGAGCCGCCGCGGCTGTAGTAGAGGACCAGAATCTCGGTCATGGTGCCATCCTGGTGTGGGCGGATGCGCGAGGGTGCGGGGGGCCGCGAAGGCGCACAGGGTAAGCCAAGCGACCGCCGGGCGGTATCGGTCCGCACGGGGCAGGGGCGGCGCGCCGGTCGGTCCTGCTACCCTTGCCCGATGCCGTTGATCGACACCCTGCAACGATGGCGTGAACGCGGCTGGGACCGCGCCCGCGCCGGGACCTTCTTCCGCTTCCTGTGGCGGCGCTTCCTCGACGACCGCCTGTTCCAGGCCGCCGGCGCGCTCGCCTTCACCACCGCGTTCGCGATCGTGCCGCTGAGCATGGTCGTGTTCGGTGTGCTGTCGGCGTTTCCGGTGTACGACGAATGGAGCCGGCAGCTCAGCGCCTACATCTTCTCCAATTTCGTGCCGTCGTCCGCGCGTGCCGCCGAGGCCTATCTGCTGCAGTTCTCGGGCAACGCCGGCAAGCTCACCGTGGTCGGCGTGATCGTGCTGGTGGTCTCGCTGCTCATCACCCTCACCAGCATCGAGGCCACCTTCAACCGCATCTGGCGCGTGCCCACCGCGCGGCTGAAGTTCGGTCGCTTCATGGTGTACTGGACCGTCATGACCCTCGGCGGGATGCTCGCCGCGGCGAGTCTCGCGGTGTCGGCGCGCTTCTTCGCGCTGTCGATCTTCCAGACCCAGCCGGGGCAGGCGATCGAATCCCTGATGCTGGATTCGGCGCCGCTGCTGATCGAGTTCGCCGCGATCGCGGTGATCTACCGCGTGGTTCCGCACCGCACGGTGCAATGGCGCTACGCCGCGATCGGCGCGCTGCCGGCGGTGGCGCTGATCGAACTGGTGAAGTTCGCCGCCGGTTCCTATCTCGGATCGTTCGGCGCCTACGACAAGCTCTACGGCGCGCTCGCGCTGGTGCCGATCTTCCTCGGCTGGGTGTATTTCAGCTGGGTCGCGATCCTGCTCGGCGCCTCGCTGGCCTCGTCGCTGTCGGCGTTCCGCTACCAGCCCGCGTCGCAGCGTCTGCCGGTCGGTTTCGAGCTGCACGGCCTGCTGCGCCTGATCGGCCGTTTCGACGAGTTCCGCCGCAGCGGCAAGGGCCTGCACCTCGACGACATCCGCCGGCTCGAACCGGTGCTCACCGATGGTCTGGTGCAGCAGATGCTCGGTCAACTGAATGCGGTCGGCCTGCTCAGCCGCGCCGAGTCCGGCGAATGGCTGCTGGCGCGCGATCTCGACGGCGTCACCCTGGCCGAACTGTACGACGCCTGCCAACTGCGCATTCCGGTCGCCGAAGCCTGGTTGCCGGCGCGCGACGACGCGCTCGGCGAAGCGGCGATCGCCGCGCTCGACGAACTGCGCCTGCCATTGCGCGACCTGCTCAAACGGCCGGTCGCATCGATCTACCGCAAGGAGTCCGAATGAAGCTGATGCATGGTCTGCCGCTGGTGTTGGCGTTCGCGCTGTCCGCCTGCGAACCGCCGCCGACCGACGCCGGTCGCAAGGCGCTCGAAGCGCCGCCGGCCGAGGCGGCCCCGGCCGCCGCGCCGGCCGAAGCCGCGTCTGCCGACGCCGCGCCTGAACGGCCGGGCCTGAAGATCGCGGCCCTCGACGGCACGACCTACGATCTCGCATCCAAACGCGGGCGCTGGGTGGTGGTGAATTTCTGGGCGACCTGGTGTTCGCCCTGTCTCAAGGAAATGCCGGATCTGGATGCGCTCGACGCCGCGCGCGAAGACGTCGAAGTGATCGGGCTGGCCTACGAGGAGATCGCGGTCGAGGAGATGCGCGCGTTCCTGGTCAAGCGCCCGGTGCGCTACACGATCGCGATCGTCGACACCTACGACCCGCCGGCCGATTTCCCGACCCCGCGCGGTCTGCCGATGACCTACGTCATCGCGCCCGACGGCGGCATCGCCCGCGAATTCATGGGGCCGGTGACCCGCGCCGATCTCGAGGCCGTCGTCGACGCCGGCAGCGGGGCCGCTGCCGCCGCCGGCTGAGCGCCATGAACGCCGTGCGCTTCGTGGTTTCCGGTCGCGTGCAGGGCGTGGCGTTCCGCGCCCACACCCGCGCGCAGGCGCTGGCGCTGGGCCTCCGCGGCCACGCGATCAATCTGCGCGACGGTCGGGTGGAGGTGCTCGCGGCCGGCGATCCCGAGGCGATCGAGCGGCTCGCCGGATGGCTCCGGCATGGTTCGCCGATGTCCCGGGTCGATGCGGTGGCGCGATCGCCGGCCGATCCGACCGAAGCCGGGACCGGGTTCTCGACCGGCTGACGGCCTGATCGGCCGTGGCGGGGCCGTGCACGGGCGTTCCGGACCGCCTTCCGGTCCGTCCTGCTGGCCATGACATCATGCCGCTGAGGCATTGGACCCCCTGTCCGGCCTGTGGCATCAATTCCTACGTGTTCGATAGGAATTGCCCCGCGTGCTGACCATGAAGGCCAAATATGCGCTCCGCGCCATGTGTGCGCTCGCCCGTTCGGGCGAGGAGCGGCTGCAGGCCCACGAGCTGGCCCAGCGCAGCCGCGTCCCGGGCAAGTTCCTGGAGACGATCCTGGTCGACCTGCGCGGCGCCGGCTTCATCGACAGCCGGCGCGGCCAGCGTGGCGGCCATGCCCTGACCCGCGCCCCCGAGCGGATCATGATCGGCGACCTGATCCGCGCGATCGACGGACCGCTGGCGCCCGTGCGTTGCGCCAGCGTGACCGCCTACGAGCCCTGCCGCGATTGCCCCGATCCCGAAGCCTGCGCCCTGCGCGCGTTGATGCGCGAATCGCGCGACGCGCTGTCGCAGGTGCTCGACCGGCGCAACCTGCGCGACTTCGCGGAAGCGGACGCGCTGGCCGCGACCGGGCATCCCGCCGTTCCCCCGACTGCCGCAACGCATTGAAGGAGGTTGCCGTGAAATCAGAGGAGAAGCCCCAGCCGCAACAAGGCATCGCCGGTGTCCCGTCGATGCATGCACCGTTGAACGACCACGAACGCGCCGTGATCGCAGCGCTCCGCGATATCGCCTACGGCGAGATCGGCGTCGTTGTCCACAACGCACGCATCGTGCAGATCACCCGCAGCCAGAAATTCAGGTTCGCCGGCCGCTGAGCGGCCGCGACGCCCCAGGCGCTGACCGGACGACCGGACGCGCGTCAACCCCACAGGAGTCGACGATGTCCCGTAGTCCCACGCGTTCCCCGATGCGCAAATCCCTTCTCTCCGTCCCCCTCGCCATTCCGCTCGCGTTCGCCGCTCATGCCGCGATCGCGCAGGACACTGCACCCGTTCCCGCGTCGTTCGTCGAGCGGCTCGAAGCGCTGGA
The DNA here is from genome assembly GCA_041919915.1 of Lysobacteraceae bacterium. Taxonomy (GTDB): domain Bacteria; phylum Pseudomonadota; class Gammaproteobacteria; order Xanthomonadales; family Xanthomonadaceae; genus Lysobacter_I. Next base: position 27,179 of record JAYRSY010000028.1, on the reverse strand, counting down.
GCGCCGTCTCGGCGTGGCCGACGATGCGGCCGCGCTCGATCTCGACCAGCGCCTGCGCGTGATCGAACGCAAGCTCGAATTGCAGGCCGAGGAGGCCGCGGCGAAAGCCGCGAAGGATCCCGTGGTTTCGCTGACGCCCGCGAAAGGCCTGTCGGTGAAATCGCCGGACGGCCTCGAACTCAAGGTCCGCGGCCTGGTCCAGGCCGACGGCCGTTTCTTCATCGGCGACGATGCCAACCCGCAGAACGACACGTTCCTCTTCCGCCGCATCCGGCCCACGCTGGAAGGCAGTTGGGGGTCGCTGATCGGTTTCCGGTTGACGCCCGAGTTCGCCGGCGACAGCACCACTATCGTCGACGCCTACGTCGACCTGAAATTCGATCCGCGGGCCACCGTGCGCATCGGCAAGGTCAAAGGACCGGTCGGTCTCGAACGGCTGCAGTCCGGCGGCGCGATCGGATTCGTGGAGCGCGGCTTCCCGACCGAACTCGCGCCGAACCGCGACCTGGGCGTGCAGCTGCAGGGCGAACTGTTCGACACCCGTTTGAGCTACGTGGTCGGCGCCTACAACGGCGCGCCCGACGGTCGCGACGCCGCCACCACCAATCCCGACAACGAGTTCGAATACGCGGGCCGGGTGTTCTGGGAGCCGTTCAAGAACGCGGCGAACGGCTGGTCCGGCCTCGGCATCGGCGTCGCCGCCAGCGTCGGCGACACCTTCGGCACCGGCAACAACTTCCTGCCGCGCTATCGCACCCCCGGGCAGGCGCAGTTCTTCGCCTACAACACGAACGTCGCCGCCGACGGTCTGCACCGCCGCTTCTCGCCGCAGGGTTATTTCTATCGCGGCCGCTACGGCCTGCTCGGCGAATACATCACGTCAGAACAGGAAGTGCGGGTGACCAGCGGCGCGAATGCCGGCCGGCGCGACCACCTCGTCAACGAGGCCTACCAGCTCACCGGCAGCGTCGTGCTCACCGGCGAGGACGCGAGCTATCGCGGTGTCGTGAAGCCTAACCATCCTTTTACGCTCGATGGGGCAGGCTGGGGGGCGTTCGAACTGGTCGGTCGCTATGGCGCGCTGGATGTCGACGACGACGCGTTTCCGCTGTTCGCGAATCCCGCGAGCGCGGCGAGGGGCGCCCGCGCCTGGACCCTCGGTCTGAACTGGTATCTCGACGGCAATCTGAAACTGGTCGCCAACTACACCAGAACGCGATTCGATGGCGGTGCCGCGAGCGGCGTCGACAGGGAAGACGAACAATCCATCTTCACTCGTGCACAATTTTCATTCTGAACCGGAGCGATCCCCCATGACATCCGCCTTCAAATCCTTTCTGATCGGGCTCGTCGTCGCCGGCGCCGCCGCGTTCGCTCCCGGCGTCCGCGGCGCCGAGACCGAGATGCTCAACGTCTCCTACGATCCGACGCGCGAGTTCTACGCCGAGGTCAACGCGCGCTTCGCCGCGCAATGGAAGCAGCAGACCGGCGAGACCCTGAAGATCCGCGCGTCGCACGGCGGCTCCGGCAAACAGGCCCGTTCGGTCATCGATGGCCTCGAAGCCGATGTCGTGACCCTCGCGGTCGCGGCCGACATCGATGCGATCGCCCAGAACGCCCGATTGCTGCCCGCCAACTGGCAGTCGCGTCTGCCGCACAACAGCGCGCCCTACACCTCGACGATCGTGTTCCTCGTGCGCAAGGGCAATCCGAAGAAGGTCGCCGACTGGGGCGATCTGGCGCGCTCGGGCGTCGCGGTGATCACGCCCAATCCGAAGACCTCGGGCGGCGCGCGCTGGAACTACCTCGCGGCCTGGGCGTGGGCATCGAAGGAATACCGCGATGGCGACAAGGTCATCGCCTACCTGACGAAGCTGTTCGGCAACGTGCCGGTGCTCGATACCGGCGCGCGCGGCGCCACCACCACGTTCGTCGAGCGCGGCATCGGCGATGTGCTGATCGCCTGGGAGAACGAAGCGCTGCTGACGCTCGATCAGCCCGGTGCCCGCGGCAAGTTCGAGATCGTCGTGCCGAGCATCAGCATCAAGGCCGAGCCGCCCGTGGCCTGGGTCGACAAGAACGTCGCCCGCCGCGGCACGCGCAAGCAGGCCGAGGCCTATCTGCGCTTCCTGTACTCGCCCGATGGCCAGCGTCTCGCCGCGAAGCATTTCTATCGTCCGGCCGAACCCGACAAGGTGCCGGCGGCGGAACTCGCGCGCTTCCCGAAAGTCGCGTTGGTGACGATCGACAGCGCCTTCGGCGGCTGGAAAAAGGCGCAGGCCGCGCATTTCAGTGACGGCGGTCTGTTCGACCGCATCCTCCGGGCGTCGCGATGAGTGAGGCGACCACCGCGCTGCCGCGCGCGCGCCGGATGCCGAACCCCCTGCCGGGGTTCGGCATCAGTCTCGGACTGGGCATGGCCTGGCTCGGGATTGTGGTGCTGTTGCCGTTGCTCGCGCTGAGCGTGCGCGCGGCGGGGCTGGGAACCGAAGGCTGGCTGCGCGCGCTCGGCGACGAACGCGTGCAACAGTCGTTGAAGCTGAGTTTCAGCGCGTCCCTGGCGGCCGCGCTGATCTCGCTGGTGGCGGGCGCGCTGATCGCGTGGGTGCTGGTGCGCTACCGTTTTCCCGGCCGGCGTCTGGTCGATGCGCTGGTCGATCTGCCGTTCGCGCTGCCGACCGCGGTCGCGGGTATCGCCCTGACCGCGATCTACGCGAAGAATGGTTGGGTCGGACAGTTCCTCGAACCGCTGGGCGTGAAGGTCGCCTACACCCCGATCGGCATCGTGTTGGCACTGGTGTTCGTCGGTCTGCCGTTCGCCGTGCGCACCGTGCAGCCCCTGCTGGAAACGCTGGGGCGCGAGCAGGAGGAAGCTGCGGTGTCGCTGGGCGCTTCGCGCTGGACCACGCTGCGTCGGGTGGTCTTGCCCGAACTGCTGCCTGGACTGCTCACCGGATTCTCGCTGGCGTTCGCGCGCGGGCTGGGCGAGTACGGATCGGTGATCTTCATCGCGGGCAATCTGCCGTACAAGACCGAGATCGCCCCACTGCTGGTGACGATCCGGCTGGAAGAATACGACTACAACGGCGCGGTCGCGATCGCGGCGCTGCTGCTGGCGGCGTCGTTCGTCTGTCTGCTGGCGATCAATGCGATTCCGCTGTTGTTCGCGCATGAACGCAAGGGAGGGCGACATGGTTGAGCACGCGCCGCAGGATGCGCTGCAGGAACCGGCGTGGCTGCGCCGTTCGTTGATCGGGCTGGCGATCCTGGCGATGCTGGGGCTGGTGGTGCTGCCGCTGATGATGGTGCTGTTCGCCGCCTTCGGCGAAGGGTTCCGCGCCTGGTGGGCGTCGCTGCGGGAGCCGGATGCGCTGTCGGCGCTGAAGCTCACCCTGTTCACGGTCGCCATCGTGCTGCCGATCAATGCCGTGTTCGGTCTGTGGATGGCTTGGGCGGTGACCCGCTTCCAGTTCCGCGGCAAACGCATCCTGCTGGCCCTGCTGGATCTGCCGTTCGCGGTGTCGCCGGTGGTCGCCGGCCTGTGCCTGGTGCTGCTGTTCGGCGCCAATGGCTGGTTTGCGGCGTGGCTGGCCGAGCACGAGATCAAGATTCTGTTCGCGCGTCCCGGCATCGTGCTCGCGACGCTGTTCATCACGTTCCCGTTCGTGGTGCGCGAACTGATCCCGCTGATGCAGCAACAGGGCGCGGACGAGGAACTCGCGGCGCGCTCGCTCGGCGCCGACGCCTGGACGATGTTCTTCCGGGTGACGCTGCCGAACATCCGCTGGGGCCTGCTCTACGGCGTGTTGCTGTGCGCCGCGCGCGCGATGGGCGAATTCGGCGCGGTCTCGGTCGTTTCCGGACACATCCGCGGATTGACCAATACCCTGCCGTTGCACATCGAGATCCTCTACAACGAATTCGATACCACCGCCGCGTTCGCCGCCGCCTCGCTGCTCTCGGGGCTGGCGCTGGTGACGCTGGTGGTGAAGTTCTGGTTGGAATCCCGCCACGGCGATGCCCTGGCGGCATCGCACAGGAAGCACTGACATGCATCTGCAGATTCGTGCGCTCAGCAAGCGCTATGCCGGCGTTTCCGCGCTCGACGGGGTCGAACTCGATATCCCTTCGGGCGAACTGATCGCGTTGCTCGGGCCGTCCGGCTCGGGAAAGACCACGCTGCTGCGGGTCATCGCGGGCCTGCTCTCGCCGGATGACGGCCGGGTCATGTTCGGCGAGCGCGACGCCACCCGTCTCAGCCTGCGCGAGCGCAACGTCGGTTTCGTGTTCCAGCACTACGCGCTGTTCCGGCACATGACCGTGGCCGAGAACATCGCCTTCGGCCTGCGCAGCCGGCCGCGCGCGAAACGTCCCGACAAGGCCACGATCGCCCGTCGCGTCGAGGAACTGCTGGGGCTGATCCAGTTGCCGGAACTCGGCGGACGCTATCCCGACCAGTTGTCGGGCGGACAGAAGCAGCGCGTCGCGCTGGCGCGCGCGCTGGCGATCGATCCCAGCGTGCTGCTGCTCGACGAACCGTTCGGCGCGCTCGACGCGAAGGTGCGGGTGGAACTGCGGCGCTGGTTGCGCAAGCTGCACGACCGCACCGGCCAGACCACGCTGTTCGTCACTCACGACCAGGAAGAAGCGCTGGAACTGGCGGATCGCGTCGTGGTGATGCGTGAGGGCCGGATCGAACAGGTCGGCACGCCGACCGAGATCTATGCCTCACCGGCATCGGCCTACGTCTTCGATTTCATCGGCCGCGGCAACGCGCTCGACGGCGAGATCCGCGACGGCGTGTTCCTTGCGGCGGGCGACGTGCGCCTGCCCGCGGCGGACCGCGGCGATGGGCCGGCGACGCTCTACGTCCGCCCGCATGAGCTCGAACCCGCCGAAGCGGGCGAGGGCTTCCCGGTCGAGGTCATCGCTTCGCATCGTCGCGCCGAGCGGATCATCGTCGAACTCGCGGTGCGCGGCAGCGACCGCCCGTTCGAATGGGATCTGATCGCGTCGCCGGGCGTCCTCTCGCCGCCGGCCGGTCAGACCCTGTGGCTGCGTCCGGCGCGGCCGTGGATCTACCCGCGCGCGCGGTGAGGCGGCACGCGGCACGAGCGATCGGTACCGTGCTTCAACCCGGCCCGGGGGTGGGCATCGGGCGGCCGTCGCGCCATTCGCGTTCCGCGGCCTCCAGACCGGAGCGGTCCAGCCAGTCGAGGATCGAACGCACCGTCACCACCGGGTACTCGCCACCCAGCCGGGTGCCGATCGGATGGTCTGTGAAGACGAGATTCGCCGCGAACAATCCGCCGACGATACGTTTCGTGTAGGGAATGCGGATGCGGCCCGGCTGGAATCCGTTGCCGACCGCGAGCTGGTACGCCTGTCTGCGGTCGCGCACGGCCGGTTTCGGCGGAATCGCCGCGGCGATGTGTTCGAGCACCCAGGCGGTGGAATTCTGGTAGCGCTCGCTGCCGGGACGTGCGATCAGGTTGTAGCGCGGCGTGTACAGCGCATCCTCGCGCAGCGGCAGCAACTGCGCCGCAAGACGCTGCGCGACCGCGGGATCGAACCAGGTGATGCGCGCGTCCTGGTTGACGAGATCGTCGGCGAAGAAATTCACCAGACCCTGCGCGTAAAGGCCAGAGCCCTCGCTGCTGCAGTCGTTGAGCAGATGGACCACGGTCCAGCGCCCGTCGGGATGGTCGCGCAGCGCGAACCCGGCGTGACTGTAGCGCAGGCCGTGCTGCGACAGATCGGTGCCGACCCGCGACACCAAGGCGACCGGCGCATCCGCTTCGTCCAGCGCCGCGGCCACGGTGAGCGCGGTGGCCGCGGCGTCGGCGATCGCGCGCGGCGGCATCGACCGGGCCTCGCAGTCGGTGCCGGCGCGTGCGCGCGGCGCGACCGTCATCAGGGCCGCCAGCGCGACCAGCAGCAACGCCAGCAGACCGCCGGCGATGCGTTTGCCGCGCTGCTCGTCGTCGCTCACGCCGTCAGCTCGCGCGTGTGCACGTGTTCGCGCGCGGTGTCGTTCGCGATGAAGCAGAGCGCCTCGCCCGCGGCCATCAACAGCCAGCCTCCACTGACCGCCACTGCTTCCACGGCCGTCCCGGCGGCAAGCGCCAGTTTTTCGGCCGCTTCCGCGGAGAGATGGACGACGAACGAGGCGCCGAGCCCCACTGCCGAGACCGTCACCAGCACCACGCCGCCGCTCGCGGCGACGCCGGTGATCACGAATTTGCCGCCTGCGATGAGCGCGCCGACCACCGCGACCGGCACTTCGACCGACGCCATGACACTGGCTTGCGATTGCCGCGCGGAGGCGTCCGACTGCGCCTGTGCGGGACGCACGCTCATACCGAGCAGCAGCAATGCGAGGGTCGTGATGATCAGTGTGCGCGGCGTGGTGGCGGTGTCCGCATCCTGCCGGTTCCCCCGCTGTCCCGGCCACGTCGCGATGCCGGTCTTCGATGCCGTTTTCATGAGCCCACCGTGTTGAAGACGACCAGCATGGCGCAGTACAGAAAGCCGAAGCCGAGCAGCACACTGGAGATGAGGAGAGATGGCCAGTGTCGGCGCCATGCGTGTCGAGGCAGAAGCCGTGCCGTGATGAAGGCGTGAATCAATGGAAACACCGGAATGCCCAGCAATGACAGCAACAACCCTGTCGATGCGTCATGACGTGCCGCATGCAGACTGCTCATGAACACGAGGGTCAGCAGTGCGGGGCCGGCGAGCGCCGACAGCAGCTGCAGCCAGATGGTCTTCCGAAGAGGGGAGGTGTCGACCGTGGTGTGCATGATTCGGCTCCCGGGGGATGGACCGAGTGGATGCCGCGCGGACGCGTGTTTGCAACGAAAATGAGCCGAGTGTATAAGCGGTGCTCAGTCAGTATTGGAAATCAATACCAATGGCCGTTTCCGTCGAAGTCGTCGATGCCCTCAAGCGCCTGCTCCGGGGCCAGGGGCTGACCTATCGCGAACTCGCCGCGCGGTTGAAGATGAGCGAGGCGGCGGTGAAGCGCATGTTCTCGCTGCGCGCGATGAGCCTGCAGCGGCTGGAGCAGATCTGCGATGTGCTGGATATCGGTCTGGCCGATCTCGCCGCCGAGTCCACGCGCGGACGCGACAGCATGGCAGAGCTGTCCGAGGCGCAGGAAAAGGCGCTGGTCTCCGAGCCCGCATTGCTGCTGGCGCTGTTCCTCAGCCTCAACCGCTGGCGCCAGCAGGACGTGCTGGCGCAGTTCGCCTTCACCGAACCGCAGTGGACCGCGCTGCTGGTGAAGCTGGATCGCCTCGGCATCATCGAACTGCTGCCCGGCAATCGCGCGCGTGCGCTGACCGCGCGCAACTTCCGCTGGCGTCGCGATGGACCGATGGAACGCTACTTCCGCGAGAAACTGCTCGGCGATTTCTTCGCCGATGCCTTCGATGGCGAACAGGACGGCCTGTTCCTGCTCAGCGGCAGCCTCAGCGTCGATGGCGTGCGCCAGATGCGCCAGCGGCTGGAAGAGGTGGTGAAGGAATTCGATGCACTGCTGATCCGCGACGCCACCCTGACCGCGAAGGAGCGCATCGGCGTGAGTCTGGTGCTCGCGCAGAAGCCCTGGCTGCTGCAGTTGTTCCAGGGTTACCGCCGGGCCCTGCCGTCGGGTTGACCAGGCGCCCGCCTTCGCGGGCCAGCCGTCGTTTCCGGGCCCGATGCGGCATCATGGCGCTGTCGGGCCGGACGTCGCGGTATGGGCCTTCGGCCGACGGCAGGAATCGGATTGCCGCAGGCGCTGCAGGGATGCGATGTCACTCCTGTCTGCGTGTCGCGGTCGTGTCGTCGGCCGTCGCTTCCCCCGTGTTCGTGCGAAGGCGCGACCTTCATCCATTCCGGGGGAAATGCCATGTTCCTGAAGAGACCCGCTTCGCCGGGTTCGTTCGCGGCGGCCGTTGCCCGTTCGCTTGTCCGCGTTGCGCTGCCCACACTCACGGCGCTCGTCGCGGTCTCCGCGTTCGTGCTTGCGACCGGAGCCGGCGACGACATCGCCGATGCCGGCGATGCCGCGTCCGCCGTTTCCGCACCGGGAGGTGCGGCGGAGGCGCTCGCCGCGCCGTCGACACCGCCGCCGTCCGCGGGCCCGTTCCATTTCGAAATGGACTGGCCTGCGGATGGCATGACCTTCGATCCGCAGACGGGCGATACCATCCGCGGCCATGTTTCGGGTCCCGGCATTCCGGTCACGGTGGAAGCCTACGATCCGGCGACGGCGACATGGGTGTTCATGGGGACCGCCGTTTCCGCCGCGGCGTCCACGCCTCTGGGCACGACCGGATCGGTTCCGGCGCATGCCTGGTCGTTGCCTGCGTCCGTGCCGGGTTTCTGGGCGCCGTTGAAGTACAAGGGCGGCGTCCTGCGCCTGCGGGCGACGCCCTATCCGAACTGGTCGCTCTTCAATGCGATGGGGATTCCGCGCACGTTCGACGTCGATGGCGCCGCGTGCCTTGCTGCCGCCTACCCGAGCATGACGTGGACGCAGGCGGCGCAGCAATGCGGCTCGCTGTTCCCGCTGACGGTGGCCATGCTGTCGTCCGGAGGTGTGGGCACGACGGTGCTGTCGACCGCGAAAGTGCCTGCCGACAACTACGCGGTGCCCGTCGGTCTGTTGCCGCCGGGTTACATCAAGGCCAACTACATCTCGCTGGTCGCACCGGTGTCGTCCGCGGTGTTGAACAACACCGCCCAGCCACCGTTGGTGGGGCAGCACTATTACCAGACGATCCAGCCACCGGCGACCCTCACCGCCTTCCGCGGCAAATACGGATTCAATGCCAGCGGGTCCGGGCCCTACACGAACGGCGAGGTCGAATCGACCTACTACAACAAGGGCGACCTTGGGATCGGTCGCAACATGCATTGCCGACGTTATGTGCGTCTGTTGAGCTGGTTCAACAAGGAAAAGGGTCTGGCCTGCTACGTGATGAACTACGCCAAGACCTTCAATGGCGAAGTGTCGGGCGTGTTCTTCGGCGAAGACGAGGACTTCGTCCTGCAGCAGACCATTCTCAAGGCGCCCGTGAATCACTTCGCGACCGTCGCCATGGTCCAGATCGAAGGCTCGAACCGGACCGACTTCATCGTCTACGACGACATCGGCAATCTGCAGCCGTTCGCGCGCCTGGACGGGACCGGACACAATGCGGCGGTGCCCACCAACTGTCTCTCGTGTCATGGCGGTGCGTACTCCGGCTCCACGACCGCGGGCGGCATCGCCACCGATGCGCGCTTCCTGCCGTTCGACAGCGATCCGCGGATCCTGAAGTTCTCGGCCACGCAGCCCGGCTACACGCTCGCCGCGCAGGCGACCAACATCCGCAATCTCAACATGATGATCCATCAGTTCCCGCAGACCACGACCGCGGTGAAGAAACAGATCGCGCTGATGTACAGCGGCAACGAGAACGCGGCGCCGGGTCCCGCCTACGTGCCCGGATTCGTGCCCACGACCTGGCAGGACGATGCGCAGAGCATCAAGCTGTATCGGGAGGTGGTGCACCCGTACTGCATCGGTTGTCATCTGAGCTTTCCGAATCCCGCGGTCACCGGATACGACCCGTTCGCCAGTTACAGCGCATTCGTCGCCGACGCGCCGACGGTGATCAACGACGTCTGCGTCGCGCACAGGATGCCGAACGCGCAACAGACCGCGAACGCGTTCTGGAAGAGTCCCGCGCGCGCCTATCTGCTCAATGCGTTCGGTGCGTTGACCGATATCTGCGACCCGTGATCGAACGACGTGCCCGGTCGTGATGCGCCGGGCACGTTCCATCGAGGTCGAACATACGCAACGGTATCGGAGAAACATACGCGGGCGTAGGTGAGAAACACGCGATACGCATGCGTATCCATACGCGTGCGCATGCGAAAAAAGCGAAGAAAATCGATAAAAACGCGCGGTGCGGAGCGCAATCGGTGTCGCGATTCGGGCGACAATGACGCAATCCCTCCGTACGTTCCTTGCACATGCCGCAGATTTCCTCGTTCGATCTTTCGCAACTCGTCGCCTGCGCACAGGGCGCCATTTTCGGCCCCGGCAATGCGCGCCTGCCCGCACCGCCGATGTTGATGTTCGACCGCATCACCCGCGTCGAGGAAACCGGCGGCGCGCATGGCAAGGGATTGCTGGAAGCCGAACTGGAGATACGGCCGGATCTCTGGTTCTTCGACTGTCATTTCGAAGGCGATCCGGTGATGCCGGGTTGCCTCGGTCTCGATGCGATGTGGCAACTCGCGGGCTTCTTCCTGCCGTGGCTCGGCGAGCCGGGGCGCGGTCGCGCGCTCGGCGTGGGCCAGGTGAAATTCAGCGGCCAGGTGTTGCCCACCGCGAAGCTCGTGCGTTATCTCATCGACGTGCGCCGAGTCGTGCGCGGCAAGCTCGCGCTGGTCATCGCCGATGGCAAGACCTTCGTCGACGATCGTCTGATCTACGAAGCCGAGGGCCTGCGCGTGGGCCTGTTCCGTTCGACGGAGGGCTTCTGATGCGCCGCGTCGTCGTCACCGGTTACGGCATCGTCTCGCCGATCGGCAACGATGCGCAGACCGTCGCCGATGCGCTGCGCAACGGCACCAGCGGCGTGTCGGCGGTGCCGGAGTATGCCGAGAAGGGTTTCCGCAGCCAGGTCGCTGGCGTGCCGCGGATCGATCTCGACGCCGTGGTCGATCGCAAACTGAAACGCTTCATGGGCGACGCGGCGGCCTACGCCTACGTGTCGATGCGCGACGCCATCGCCGATGCCGGTCTTGAGGAATCGCAGGTGCGCAGTCCGCGCACGGGCGTGATCGCCGGCTCGGGTGGTGCCTCGGCGCAGTGGCAGATCGAGACCGGCGATCTCATGCGCAACAAGGGCGCGCGCAAGGTCGGCGCGTTCATGGTGCCGCGCACGATGTGCTCGACGGTGTCGGCTTCGCTGGCGACCGCGTTCGGCATCCAGGGCGTGAGCTATTCGATCTCCGCCGCCTGCGCGACCTCCGCGCACTGCATCGGCGCCGCGGCCGATCTCATCCGTCACGGTGCGCAGGACGTCGTCATCGCCGGCGGCGGCGAAGAGCTGCACTGGGGCATGTCGGTGCAGTTCGACGGCATGGGCGCGTTGTCCAGTGCATGGAACGACACGCCGGAACGCGCTTCGCGCCCGTACGACGAAGGCCGCGACGGCTTCGTGATCGGCGCCGGCGGCGGCATGCTGGTGCTGGAGGACTACGAACATGCGGTCGCGCGCGGCGCGCGCATCCATGCCGAACTCGTCGGCTACGGCGTGACCTCCGACGGTGCCGACATGGTCGCGCCCACCGGCGAGGGCGCGGTGCGCTGCATGCGCATGGCGTTGGCCGGCTTCGCGGCTGACGGCTCGCCGGTCGGGGAGATCGATTACATCAACACCCACGGCACGGCGACGCCATTGGGCGACATCGTCGAACTGAAGGCGGTGCGCGAAGTGTTCGGCGACGCGATCCCGCCGCTGTCGTCGACCAAGGGCCTCACCGGACATTCGCTCGGCGCCGCCAGCGTGCACGAGGCGATCTACAGTCTGCTGATGCTGCGCGACGGGTTCATGGCGGCCTCGGCGAACATCGACACCCTCGACCCGCGCGTCGAGGACGCGCCGATCCTGCGCGAAACCCGCGAGGCGCCGTTGCGCACGGTGATGTCGAACAGTTTCGGCTTCGGGGGCACGAATGCGGCGTTGGTGTTTCGGGCGGTGTGAGATGTAGGGCGGGCTCCAGCCCGCCTTCGGGGTCTTGGGTGGGATCGACCTCGCGATCAGCCATTGATCTCTCGGTCTGTGCGGCATGCTTGCAGCGAGTAGGCTGGGTTCTCTGAACCCAGCCTAGCGTACGGCTGTAAGACCCTGGGTCGATGATCCGGCGTGCGAATTACCCGCGTTACGGTGCTGATGGCTCTTGTGCAAAGCCCGGAATCTTTTCCGCGCTGGTGCGCGGGTTACTTTTTTAGTGAGTAGGCTGGGTTCTGAACCCAGCCTAGCGTTCGACATGGAGAGGCTGGGGTGATGACCCAGCCTAGGAACTCGCCTGCGGCGAGCGCTAGGCTAGATTGTCGCGCGCGAAGCAGGATCACCGTGGGCGCGGGGTTGGTTGTCGGTTTTGAGCGTAGGTCTGATACAACTCGCCTGCACGCCGATCGATGGCTTCCATCTCGAACATGCCTAAACGATTCTTCTCGAAGAATCGGAGTAAGACAGCTCCGGCCTTGTGGTCGCCAAGGATATAGGCCACCCGCAGGAATGCGCCGGCTTCGACGAAGCCTCGTCCTGTAGAACGGTCCATTTCCACCTCGGATCGCAGGTAATAGGCGTAGATACTGCCATGGTCTTTGGCCTTCAAATACCAACTAAGTCCATTGCGGTCGCCGCGCGCGATCATTCGCTTGCCCAGCTCAGTCATGGCTGTCAGTACTCCGCGCTTGGCCTCAGCTTCGAGTTCGACCTCGGAGAGTCGGGCGAGACGTTCGGATTCTTCTTGGGTCGGATAGCCGTGCGTTCGCATCCAGACCAGTTCTTCTTGCGACACTGGAATGAACGGGTCATCCTTGCATTCGGGTCGCCGGTCGCAGAAAGCGGCCGGCGGCGCTGCGTTCTGCGCGGCCAAGGTTTGGGGGGCAGTCTGTTCTTCGGTGGGCGCACTCATTGATGCGTCGTGCTCGGGTTCTCGATCAACGTGTGCCGGAAGCGGATCGCGATCGCTGTGATCGGATCGGAAAGGCACTGCGAAATATGCGATGGCCGCGATGGCAAGCAGTGCGCAGGTCAGAATCTGGAGTTTCTTGTTCATGGAGTGTCTCAGAAGGTGCATTGGTTGGCTTGCGCGTCGATCCACCACTTCGCGCATTGACCGTCCGCAGTGATCGTATTCATCCTGATCCGCAGGGAATTGCTGGGGGCGAGCCACTCGATTAGCGATTCCGGGATGAGGAGGTCATCCAGATGGACGCCCTCACGCTCCATCCAGTCGTAAAAAAAGCCGTGGAATCCCTGATTTCCGGCTTCGGCCTGGAGGAGTTCCAGAACCTCCAGGCAGTTTCGTTCCATGGGGGAAAACTCAGGATTGAAGAACGGGTTCTGCGTGTACAAGGGGTTCTGTAGATCGGCGGCGTGCTGTAAAGCGCATGCGGTATGGACGGAAAGCAGCAGGCGTTCGTTCGCAAGGTTGCCGGTAACGAAGGTCTGGGCGATGTCGATCGTGTGATACGCCAGTCCTCGGCGGGCGAATTCGCGTGCAGCGGGGTCGACGTTCTCCGCTGTCTCGACCCAGTACAGCAGTCGGGCGATGCCGGAGCCTCCGGGATACGCATCTCTGCCGTATGCGTATCCGCTGGGCAGAGGGATGGGGTTCGGGCAGTTCAGTGGTTTTCTTTGCCTTAGGTCCTCACACGGTGAGGGAACGGGCGAGTATTCGACATCACCACCGCCACCATCACCGCACCCGCTCCCTCCGCACTCCCCGTTCATGTTCAAGTCCCAGGCCGCATAGTCTTCCATCGACCAGTCGAAAGCACTGTCGACAACGTCGAAAGGGTTGTCCCAGACGTGAACGTGGATCGTATCGAGCTCATCGTCATCGGTGGTGCTGTTGTTGGCGGCGAAGCCATCAATTGCATGACCCAATGCCATTGTCATCACGATGGCGGCGATGGATTTCTTTAGATAGACATTCATGCAAACTCCATTGCGTGTGTATGTATAGGGTGGGTGCCGTATCAAAGATGATCTTTCAGCGCTGTCTCAAAGTACGCGAAGACCGGAGCGAACGAGTTCTCTGTCTGTACGGACAGCGAGAGGCTGTTGATGTCAACACGCGACCGATTCCACAACATCTCCAGCATCTTGAGATGGCCGCAGGCGGGTCCGATGCGGTGATGGATGGTGTGGATCGACCAGAGCCGGGCTGTGCGGCCGTTGGCGTCGACGAAAGGATGGATCTGAAGAAGACGGAACAGCAGCAGGGTGGCGGTGAGACTTGCCGGATGATGTGCCGGAGGATCGGCAAGCAGATGCTTGATCAGGCCATGCAGCAGGTCCGGTGGCGATCCCACATGCCAGGAGGCCGAGGGGTGCGGTGCTCCGATCCACACGGGTTTGCTCCTGAATTCTGAGTCATGCCGTCCAAGAAGAATTCCATTGGTCTTCTTCAGATGCTTGCTGCTCACTCGGTTTCGCGTCAGGAGGTAACTTGCAGCAGACAGTGCCGATGCCGATTCAGTGGCGGCCGTTGGTCTGCTTCCTGGTTGCGTGATGGCAGTAGCCAACGATGAGGCAAATGCTGTCGAGTCGCAGGTTTTGACTAGCCATCGATCGATTCGTTGGCATAGTTCGATGACCGACTGTTCAATAGGCGGAATCAATGGTCTGGGGACATAACTCTGATAGGGCTGTCCCGACTGCATTCTGGTCATGAGCATTGAAACATTCCGTTGTGATATATCGTCGCGATCTGTTCTTTGAAATGTGGTTCGAAGCTGTGGCTTGTGTCAATAATCTGGACTGATCCACAACGAAGCCCGATAACTGTGCGATGAAGTGAGTCGAAATCACTCAAATCCCGCTATCGGCTCAACCACCGAATACTTCTCCTTCAGCAATCTCCCCTCCAGCGGCGGGAAGTCGATCGGTTCCGGTTTGATCTCGGTGTCCGGGAGGCGGTCGAGGAAGTCGCGGATGAGGGTGAGGCGGCCGCGTTTCTGGTCGTTGAAGTCGACGAGCGTCCAGGGCGCCTGTTTGCTGTGGGTGGCCTTGAGCATGGCTTCGCGGGCCTTGGTGTATTCGCCGTATTTCCTGCGCGCTTCGAGGTCGATGGGAGAGAGCTTCCAGCCTTTCAGCGGGTCTTCGCGGCGTTCGGCGAAGCGTTTTTCCTGTTCGGCCTGGTCGCAGCAGAGCCAGTACTTGAACAGCAGGATGCCGTCGTCGATCAGCATCTGTTCGAAGACGGGCGTCTGTTTCAGGAAGGCCTTGACCTGTTTGTCGTCGGCGAAGCCCATGACCTTCTCGACGCCGGCGCGGTTGTACCAGCTGCGGTCGAACAGCACGATCTCGCCGGCCGCGGGCAGGTGGGCGATGTAGCGCTGGAAGTACCACTGGGTCTTTTCGCGGTCGTTCGGTTTGGGCAGGGCGACCACGCGGCATTGGCGCGGGTTGATGTGGGCGCGGATCGCGTCGATCGCGCCGCCCTTGCCGGCGGTGTCGCGGCCCTCCAGCAGGACCAGGATGCGTTGCCCGGTCGTCGAGGCCCAGCGCGCCATCATCGCCAGCTCGCGTTGCAGGGGTTCGAGCCGTTCTTCGTACTCTTTGCGTTTCAGCTTCTCGGGCTTGCTCATGACGGGTGTCCGGTGTCGAGGCGATGATGGGCTGAGGGGTCTTATCCCGGGTGCGGCGAGGGACCTGCTTTTATCGTCGCTGTCGCAGTCGCGAACAAACAGGTCCCTCGCTGCGCTCGGGATGACATGAAGGCTTACGCGCGCTTTGCGCGCTTCGCGGCAGCGCGTCTGCGTGTGGGTCGCGCCGGTGCGTCGTCTTCGTCGCGGGCGCCGGCGGCCATGCTGCGGGCGACTTCCAGCAGCGCGCCCTGTTGCTTCGTGTTGAGCGCGCGGTAGGCGGCGAGCAGGCTGTGTTCGCCCTTGGTGCGGGTGGGGTCGAGGGTGCTGGCGACTTCGGAGAGCAGCGCGCCCGCGGGCACGCCGAAGGTGCGGGCGAGGGCGTCGATCTGGTCGCGGCCGGGCATCTTCTCGTCCTTCAGCCAGGCGCTGACGGTGTTCACGCCGGCGCGCGGGATCGCGGTGGCCAGATCGGTGACGGACAGGCCGGTGGCCTTGGTCAGCAGACGCAGCGTGTTGCCGATGGACATGGGGTCACTCCTTGAGCCGCGGACGCAGCGTGGCGAGATTGCAGGGACGGGTGCGCGCGTCGAGCTGGGCGCGGACGATCTTCTCCCAGGCGGTGCGGCACGCGGAGGTGGAGCCCGGGAGGGCGAAGAGGAAGGTGCCGTTGGCGAGACCGGCGAACGCGCGCGACTGCAGCGTTGACGTGCCGATCTCCTCGAAGCTCAACGCGCGGAACAGTTCGCCGAAGCCGGGCATCTCCTTGTCGAGCAGCGGGAGCAGGGCTTCGGGCGTGGAGTCGCGACCGGTGAAGCCGGTGCCGCCGGTGACGAGAATGCCGTCGGCCGCGGGATCGGCGATCCACTGCGAGACCTGCGCGCGCAGCCGGTACTTGTCGTCGGGCAGCAGGGCGCGGTCGTGGAGGCGATGGCCGGCGTCGGTGAGGGCGGTGGCGAGATAGTCGCCGGAGCTGTCTTCGGCGAGGCTGCGCGTGTCGGACACGGTCAGCACGCACAGCGAGAGGGGAATGAAATCGGGGGCTGCAGTCATGGGCCGCAGCGTAGCGCACTCGTCCGCGCGGAGCGATGCCCGACGCGGCGCGGGTGCTCAGGCCAGCGGCAGCCGGAAGCGCAGGGTTTCGTCGTACGGGCGCCAGCCGTGGCCGCGGTACAGCGCCTGGGCGCCGTGGTTGTCGGGCATGGTCTCCAGTTCCAGCCGGATCGCGCCTTCGCGCTGGCCGTATTCGGAGGCGGCCGACAGCAGGGCCAGGGCCACGCCGCGACGGCGTG
The DNA here is from genome assembly GCA_041919915.1 of Lysobacteraceae bacterium. Lineage (GTDB taxonomy): Bacteria > Pseudomonadota > Gammaproteobacteria > Xanthomonadales > Xanthomonadaceae > Lysobacter_I. Next base: position 10,514 of record JAYRSY010000028.1, on the reverse strand, counting down.
CGTGGTCGACCACGTAGAGGTCGTTGAGGACGAACACCTTCGCCGCGCGGACCGAGGAGAACATCGGATACAGCTGGGTGAAGCCGACCGGGGCGGTCTCCATCACGCCGTCGAGATGGGCGATGAAGATCGTCGACTCGTTGCGGCTGAGCCGCTCGTACAGGAAGCGGCGCGCGGTGTCCGGGTCCTGCCGCTGTTCGTAGAACGTGCGGTAGTCGGAGAACAGCGGGACGAGTTCGCCGAGATCGGCGAGCGTGGCGCGGCGGACGACGACGGGCATCAGCGGAGCTCCGGGCGACATGGCCGGTCGGTGATCACGCGAACGGACCTCATGGCGCTTCGCTCAGTTCGACCAGATACGTCGTGCTGCCGCCGCCGATGTCGATCCGCCAGCCCTTGGTGAATTCGCTGGCGTCCACGGTGTTCCAGTTGCGCAGGGTGATCGTGGCGTTCGCCGGTTCGAGCACGCGCACGCGCAGGCGGCCGGCGGTGACGGTGCTGCCGCTGACGGTGGGCTGCACCGGCACCTGCACCTGGAAGAACGCGGTGGTGCCCGCGGCCAGGGTGAAGTTGTCGCGCACGGTGAGCTTGCGGCCGGCGAAGTCGAGGCGACGGGTCCAGGCGCTCAGCGCCGGATTGCCGCGGTAGGCCGGGGTGAGATCGGACACGACGGTCAGCGCGCCGTTGGCGCCCGGGGTGACGGTCATCGTCGACGTGCTGGGTTCGCACTGGTGGACGATGCGGTCGTTCGCGGGACTGGCGCACTGCTGCGTGCTGGTGTTGCTGCGCTCGAAGCGCAGCATGTTGTGCACTTCGGTGCCCTGCTGGATGCCGCTGCGGCTCCAGATGTTCTCGGTCACCGCCAGCCAGTCGTTGGCGAACAGGGTGAAGGCGCCCTGATCCTGATGGGCATGGCTTTCGTTGTACTTGCCGGCGACATACGACATCCACATCGCGCCGCTGTCCCAGCCGGTGCGCGCGAACAGATGGCCGGTACCGCTGCCGTGGTAGTACAGCTCGTTCGGCGCGGCGCCGTTGCTGCCGGCCGGCAGCAGGTCGTAGCGGAAATTCGCGCCCTGGCCCATCTGCTGCACCGAAATGCCGTTGAGCCACCAGCTGGCGATCCGCTGCACGGTCGCGTCGTTGGTCAGGTGACGGGCTTCCAGCACCAGTCGGCGATGGTAGTCGTAGAGCTCCGGCACCGAGTTGCGCGACTGATCGCCCAGCGGCGCGAAGTGGGTGCGGGTGGGGACGGTCGCGTGCACCCACCATTTGATGGTGTTGGTGGCGTGCGGATTGGCGTTGGCCAGATCGATGCCGGTGGCGTCCTTCCACATCCGGTACAGCTCGAACAGGCGCATCTGCGCGGTGCCGTAACCGGTGCCTTCGAGGCTGCCGCCGGTGGGCATCGCGCGGTAATAGGCTTCGAGCTTCGGCAGCTTGTCGGTCTTGAGCAGACTCATCCAGGTCGGATTGCGCGAGGCCAGCGCCCACGACATCGTCGCCTCGATGAAACTGAAGTGATAGTTGTTGCCCGGGTTGTCGACCGACCAGCCGCTCCAGGGATGCGAGGCGTTGCCCCAGCGCGCGTTCTGGTAGTTCCAGACGTTCCAGACGGCCTGTTCGGCGTAGGCCGCCCAGCGCTGGCGCTGGTTCGCGGTGAGGCGGGTGTTGCAGGTGTCGTAGGTCATCGCGACGTCGGCGATCATCGGCCCGACGTCGAGATAGGAATCGGCGGCGACCGCGGGCCGCTGGCCGGCGGCGATCGCGGTCTCGGCCGCGGCCACCTGCTGTTCGACCATCGCGATCGCGTGGGTGCAGTACTTCACGTCGCGGGTGATGCGGAACATCAGTGCCGAGTCGCGGGCCTCGTAGGCGTAACCCGGGCTGCCGTTCACCGCGTTGTCGACCCAGGTGCGGAACCGGCTGTATGGCGTGCGCGTGATGTCGACGAAGGTGAGGTTCACCGGGATCTCGGCCGCCTGTGCCGCGGTGATGCCCGCGGTGCCGCGACCGGGGCGTCGCGGTGTCGGCTGCGGCGCCGCCGCGCGTTCGGCGGCGAGCGGCTGGCGTTCGGTCTCGACGAAGCGCGAGCGCAGCGTCTGCATCAGCCGCGATGGTCCGGCGACGGCGAGACCGGCGGTCGCGACGGCGCTGGCGACGAGGATGGCGCCGACGAGGCGCGGTCGGCCGATGCGGACGGGAGCGGCGATGGTCGAACGATTGGGCTGGCGCATGGCGTGAACTCGGGTCTCGCGTCCGTGGCGATCGGATTGGCTGCGGTTCGCGCCCCCTGATGCGCCCGGTTCCGACCCGGGTACGGCGCGCCCTGCGGAGAGACCGGAAGGTGTCTGCTCCCGATGGCCGCGCAAGCCGAACACGGCCACCTGAACGCAGTATGGCGGGCGGCCATGCGTCGAAGTGTGATCGGAAGGACGCTTGCCGCGGTGCCGGACAAAAAGCGTGAAGTCTGTCTCAGGCGAAAGTCAGGTCGCGTTCAGTTTGAAACTTCCTCAAGCTCGATCACGTACGTTCCGGGCCCGTAAGTCCCTGATCCGTGGGCGATATCCAGTCGCCAGCCGCTGCGGAATTCGGCGCCGTCCACACTGCGCCAGTCCAGGGCCGTCAGCCGGGCGTCGGCCGGTTCGACCACCCGGATCCGCAGCCGCCCGGCCACGGCGTCCCGGCCGCGGATCTGCGGTTCGACCGGAAGCTGCAGCTGGAACACTGCCCGGGTCTCGGCGTCGGTGGCGTAGTGATCTTCCACCCGCAGCCGGCGGCCGGCGAAGTCCAGCCGGCGGGTCCAGCGCCGTACCGGCGAATCCGTGCCGTAGGCGGCGCCGAGGTCGGCCTCGATGCGCAGCGCGCCGTCGGCGCCTGCGTGCACCGTCATCGTCGAGGCCGTGGGCTGGCACTGGTGGACCACGCGGTCGTCGCGCGGCGCCTGGCACTGGCGACCGATCGGCGACGCGCGTTCGAAGCGCAGGACGTTGTGGGTCTCGGTGCCCTGCTGGATGCCGCTGTGGCTCCAGATGTTCTCGCTGACGGTGAGCCAGTCGCGTGCGAACAGGGTGAAACCGCCCTGTTCCTGGTGCGCGTGGCTTTCGTTGTAGGGGCCGGCGACCACCGCCAGCCACATCGCGTCCCGGTCCCAGCCGCTGCGCGCGAAGAGATGCCCCGTGCCCCGCGCGTGGTGGAACAGCGCGGTCGGCGGCGGTGTTTCCGCATCGCCGGCCGCGAGCAGATCGTGCCCGGTGTTGAAGCCGTTGCTCATGCGGTCGATGGCGATGCGGTGCAGCCACCATCCGGCCTGGGCCCGGGCCTGCGGATCGCGGCTCAGCGCGCGCGCTTCCAGCACGAGGCGGCGGTGGTAGTCGTACAGCTCCGGCACCGACACCCGCGACTGGTCGCCGATCGGCGCGAACCGGTCCAGCGTCGGCACCGTCGCGTGGATCCAGTAGGCGATGCTGTCGTTCGCATGCGTGCCGGCGTTGGCGATGTCCTCGCCGGTGGCGTCGCGCCACAGCCGGTACAGCGCGAACAGGCGCATGTGCGCGGCGCCGTAGCCGGTGCCTTCCAGACTGCCGCCGCCGGGCAGCGCCGCGAAATAGTCGATCAGCGGCGGGATCTTCTCTTCGTTGAGCACCCGCATCCATTCGTCGCTACCGCTGGCCAGCGCCCAGTACAGCGTCGCCTCGACGAAGCTGTAGTAGTAGTTGTTGCCGGGATTGTCGGTGGACCAGCCGGTCCACGGTCGCGGCCGTCCGCCCCAGTGCGCGCGCAGGTGATGCCAGACGTTCCACACCGCCTGTTCGGCGAACGCGGACCAGCGCGCGCGCTGCGTGTCGTCGATCCGATCGCGGCAGGCATCGAGCGTCATCGACAGCGCGGCGATCCGCGGGCCGACTTCCAGATACGAATCGCCGGCGATCTCCGGCGCGCGGCCGTCGGCGATCGCGGCCTCGGCGGCGGCGACGTCCTTCTCGACGAGATCCACCGCCAGTTCGCAATACTTCGGCTTCGGATCGAGCCGGTACAACAGCGCCGCGTCGTAGGCGGAGAAGGCGTAGCCGGGCTGGCCGGCGACCGCGCTGTCGACCCAGCGCCGGAAGCGATCGAAGGCCGGCGAATCGCGATCGACGTAGGCCAGATCCAGCGGAATGCCGGGTGCGATCGGCGCCAGCGGTTTCCGCTTGGCCGCGGCTGTGGTCGCGGTCGCGGACGACGCGCCGTCGGCGGCCACCGCATCGCTCTGCCGGCCGCAGGCGGCGCCGAGCACGCACACGGCCAGGGCGGCGGACAGGCGCATGGCCGGCGTGCGTCTGACGGGAAGGACGGAGCGACGGGCGGCGATCATGCGGGGCTCAGCGATTGCGGTAACCGAGGGTCAGGCTGATCTGGTGCTGCGCCGCATCCTGTCCGGCGGCGGTGCTGCGGCGCTCGTAGCGGCCGATGCTCAGCATCGCGCTCCAGTGGCGGGTCCAGTCGAGTCGGGCGAATGCGCCGTAGCGACGGGTTTCGTCCTCGCGTCCGAGATTGACGTACGTGTTGCGATCAAGCGCGCCGGAGAAGCCGAGCATCAGATTGCGGCGCGCGCGCCAGCCGGCCTCGATGCCGCCGCCGTAGCCGTTCTGGTCGAACTGGTCGGTGTCCTCGTAGCGGACCCGGTCGAGATACGGCGTGACCGAGAGGTTCCAGCGGGTCGCGGTGTAGGCATATTCGGTTTCGAGCCTGCGTTCGAGGTAGGGCGAGGCGTTGACGACGGTGTCGCCGGTCACCACGCCGGCGGGTGGCCCGCCGTCCTCGCCGATCGCGGTCAGACTGTCCGCGGCGACGTCGGAGAACTGATGGCTCAGGCGCGCCTCCAGCCGGTGCAGGTCGTTCGGGCGCCAGACCACGCTGGCGCGCAGCATCGGGTCGGAACGGCCGTCGGCGAAGCCGGGCAACGAACGCCGGTAGTCGAGCCGCGAATAGCCCGCGTCGACCGCGAGGTCGACCCGGTTGAGCGTGCGCGACCAGCGCGCGAAGACTTCCGATCGGGTGTAGTCGCGGGCGATGAGGTCGCGTTCGAAATCCACGCGTTGCCGATGCGCGTTGAACGCGAGCCGGCTGGTCCGGCTCAGCCGTTTGACCGCGCGCAGTCCCAGTTCCGTGCGGCTGGAATTGAATTCGTCGGTGATTTCGGCCTCGCTGCGGATATGGCGCAACTCGGCGCTGCCGTGCCAGTCGTCGCCCCATTCGAACTGCAGCGTCGGTCCGGCCGACAGCACGTTCACCTGCTGACGATTGCCCGGCGTGTCGGCGGCGAGCGTGTTCACCGGCTGCAGGGTGAGGCTGTCGGCGATCGCGAAACTCAGTCGCTCGGGAATCGCGACCCAGTTCAGGCGCGCGCCGAGGGTGCCGTCGACCACGTCGTCGAAGCGGCGATCGCCGTAGCGACGGTATTCGGCGCGGCCGCTCACCCGTGCCTGCAGCACCGAGGTGTCATGGGACACTTCGAAGCCGATGCCCGGGCGCAGCGTGGTCGTTGCGATCGGCGCCGTCGGCGTCATCAGCAGATTGTCGTTGTGCTCGGCGATGAGATCGATCGCGTAGTCCACGCGCAGCGCGTGCGCGGGCCGCGGCAGAGCGGCTGCGAGGACCGCGACGGCGCCGGCGACGACGATGGCGGTCTGCGGCGCGCTGCGGAGGCGATCGTCGCCCATGCGGCCTCAGGGGCGCCGGTTGAAGACCACGCCGGCGAATTTCTCCGGCGGGAAACTGGCGACGGCCTTGTCGATGGCATCGTTGGCGACCTGGCCGTAGCCGACCACCAGCACCACCAGATCGACGAGATCGGAGAGGATGCGGGCGTCCGGCGAACCCTGCACCGGCGAGCCGTCGAGGATCAGGTGGCGGTGGCCCTGGTGCGCGCGCAGCGAATCGATCAGCGCGCGCATCCGGAACGAACTGAAACTCTCGCCGGGCGTTTCGCGCAGGCGACCGGAGGGAATCAGCTGCAGTCGCGGGATCCCGGTTGGATAAATGATGTCGTCCGCCGTCATCGCATCGTTTTCGAGATAGTCGATCAGGCCGCCGCGATCGGCACCGACCTGCAGCGCTTCGCCCTGCGCCGGATGGGTGGCGTCGCAATCGATCAGCAGCGCCTGCTGGGTATCGTCGAAAGCGAACGCGGCGGCGAGATTGCGCGCGACGTAGCTGCCGCCGCAGCCGGGACGGACCGGTGCGACCAGGGTGACGAAACTGCGGGTTTCGCCGTGCGGGCCACCGGCGAGCGCGAACAGCCGGGTGCGCAGTTCGCGGAAGGCGTCGGCATGCCTGCGGACCGATTCCTGGCGGTGGATGATCCGCCGCTCTTCCATCTGCCGCGTGGTCAGCGGCTGCTCCGGGCGGCGCTCCTGACGGAGTTCCTGCCGGGAGGCGGTCGGCGGCTGCGCCGTGGCGCGGTCGTCGTGGTCGGCGCGATCGTTCATGCGTGCATCTGCTTGAAGACGTAGACCAGTCCGTAGGCCAGGAAGACGGCGCCGACAATCGAGGCGCTCAGGGTGGTGCGTGCGATTTCGCGGCGACGATCGCGCGGCGTGCGGTAGCCGGGAACCACCGTCAGCAGCGGATAATTGCCCTGGCGTTCGATCTGGCCCGGCGCGCGCACCCGCGGGTCGAAGCGCACCAGCAGGAACAGCAGGCCCAGCGGCACCGCGAGCGCAGCGAGCAGACCGCCGAGCGCGACATGGGTCAGGCTCAGGCCGCTGGGACGCACGGGCATCTGCGCCGGGTCCTGGATGCGCATGGTCAGGCCGCGGCGCTCGCGATCCAGTTCCATCGACACCCGCGCGTTCTCGCGCCGACGCAGCATGTCTTGGTAGATGTCGCGGTTCACTTCGTAATCGCGGGTGAGTTCGGCCAGCGTGCTTTCCGAGGCGGCGATGCGCCGGCTGCGGCCGAGTTCGCCGTCGAGCAGGCCTTCCGACGCCGACATCCGCGACTGGATCGCGGCGATCTCGCGACGGGTCTCGGCCAGCCGGCTGCGCAGTTCCTGGTACATCGGATTGACCCGCGCCTCGGCCTCGTCGCGCGCCCCCGGCTGGCGCCGGCGGTTCTGATCCTCGGCCATCGCGACCTGGATGTCGGCCATCTGGTGGCGGATGCGCACCACGTCCGGATGCTTGTCGGTGTAGCTCAGCAGCAGCGTATCGAGCTGATTCTGCAGTTCCAGCAACTGGGTGCGGTACAGCGTCTCGCGGGTCTGCACGGAGGTCACCGCCGATTCGCCCGACAACTGCGACGCCAGCGCTTCCTCGCGCGAGCGCAGTTCCATCAGGGTCATGCGGCTCTGTTCGACCTGGGTGCGCAGCGCGCCGATCCGGGTGGTGACGTCGGTGGCGCTGCCCGGCTGCGCATCCGCGTTCGCGGACCGGTACGCCTGCAGATTGTCCTCGGCCCCGGTCAGCTTGGCGTGATATTCGGTCACCTGCTTGTCGATGAACTCGAAGGCCTCGCGGCTCTCGCGCTCCTTGCTGGCGAGACTTTCCTCGATCAGTAGATCCGCCATCGCCGAAGCGACCTTGAACGCGCGTTCCGGATCGTTGTCGTGATAGGTGATCTGGACCAGATTCTCGCGCGCGTTGACGATCCGGGTGCGCTCGCGGACCTGTTCGATCAGCTTGTCCTGCACCGCGGCCGACGGCTTGTCGGCCATCCAGCCGCCGACCTCCAGCACCTGGCTCATGACCTTGCGGCCGAACACCACCTGACGCGCGAGACCGGCGCGATCGACGGCCTGGGTGGCGTGGGCGCGGTTCTCCAGCAGCGGCTGGATGATGTCGCTCTCCTGCGCCAGCACCGAGGTGGACGCCACGTACTTGCGCGGCAGCAGGAACAGGCCGACGACGAGGGCGAGCAGGGCGATCGAGGCGAAGATCGCGACCAGCACCACCTGATAGCGACGGCCTTCGTACAGCAGCGCGAACACCAGTTCCTTCGGCGCCAGTGCCGACGGTGAGCCCTGCGCGCCTGCGCGCACGGCCGGCGTGCGGCGCACCGGAAACGACGGACTGTTCATCAGAACGTGCGCTCCGGCACGGTGATCACGTCGCCCGGCGCGACCGGGTAATTGGTCGCGAGATCGCCGCGGTTGAGGATGCGGTCGAGCTTGATCTCGAAGGTCCGCGCACCGTCGCCGACCTTGCGGTGCAGCTCGGAGCGGTCCGGCGCGGCGAATTCGGTCAGCCCGCCGGCCGCCAGCACCGCGTCGAGCACGGTCATGCCGGGCCGGAACGGCACCGACACCGGCTGCCGCACCGCGCCGGTCACCCGGACCCGGGAGAGATATTCGTGGCTGCGCAGTTCGGTCAGGATCACCGCCACCTGCGGGTCGCGGACGTAGGCCGACAGCTTCTGTTCGATGTCCTTGGCCACCTCGGGCGGGGTGCGCCCGCCGGCCAGCACGTCGCCGATCAGCGGCACCGAGATCATCCCGTCCGGGCGCACGGGCACGGTGATGCCCAGTTCGGGATTGCGCCAGACCGCGACCTGGACCTGATCGTCGACCCCGATCCGGTACGCATCGACAACCTGGTTCTGCACCGCATCCATGGGTGGCGCGCCGGCCGCCGGGCCTCGGGTCGTGGCGCAACTGGCAAGGAGCAGCGACAGGCACAAGGCCACGACGCATCGGATCGTAAGCATTCGGTCCCCCCGGAAATTCTGATCAATGATAACGGGAGACGCAAAAGTTTGAGGCCAGTCACAAAAAGCCCGGGTCGATCCGGGCGTCGCACCGGGCCGTGCCTGCTGAGCCCGTGCCGGCGGCCTGCAGGCACGGTGGCGCGATCGCACCCGCGTCCGCGGTGACGGCGTCGCGCTCCCGCGCCGCGGAGACGGGCGCGGGTCGTGGTGGTTCAGCCCTCCCGGGCCGGCAGTTTCTTCTTCACCGCCACGTTCTTCAGCGTCACGTACTTCGGGATGCCGTCGCGGCCGTAGGGCGGCGGCGCCTCGCCGCGGATCAGCGGTTCGAGGTAGGCGCGCGCGGCGGCGGTGATGCCGTAGCCGTCCTTGCGCAGGAAGTTCGCCGGCATCGTCTTCTCGTGATTGGCGACCTTGTCCAGCGGCGCGGCTTCGATCTTCCACCGGTACGGCGCGTTCGAGGTGCGGGCGATCACCGGCATCGTGGCGTTCCGTCCGCGCAGCGCGAACTGCACCGCGGCCTTGCCGGCGGCCATGGCCTGGTCCAGATCGGTCTTCGAGGCGATGTGGCGTGCCGAACGCTGGAGGTAGTCGGGCAGGGTCCAGTGAACCTTGAAGCCGAGTTCGTCCTTGACCTTGCCGGCGAGATACGAGGCGACGCCGCCGAGCTGGGTGTGGCCGAAGGCGTCCTTGCCGCCGCCGGCGTCGGCGACGAAGGTGCCGTCGGCGGTGCGGATGCCCTCGGAGGCGACGACCACGCAGTAACCGACGCGCGCCACCACCTTCTTCACGTTGGCCAGGAAGTCGGCCTCGTCGTAATGGCGCTCGGGGAACAGGATCAGGTGCGGCGCCTCGTCCGGGCCCTTGCCGGCGAGACCGGCGGCGGCGGCCAGCCAGCCGGCGTGGCGGCCCATGGCCTCGTAGACGAAGACCCGGGTCGAGGTCTCGGCCATCGCCGCCACGTCGAGCGCGGCCTCGCGCACCGACACCGCGGTGTATTTGGCGGCCGAGCCGAAGCCCGGACAGCAGTCGGTCACGGCGAGGTCGTTGTCGATGGTCTTGGGCACGCCGATGCAGGTCAGCGGATAGCCGAATTCGGCGGCCAGCTTGGAGACCTTCAGCGCGGTGTCGGCGGAGTCGTTGCCGCCGTTGTAGAGGAAATAGCGGACGTTGTGCGCCTTGAGCACGTCCAGCAGACGCTCGTATTTCGCGCGGTCCTGTTCCAGCGACTTGAGCTTGAACCGGCACGAGCCGAAGGCGCCGCCCGGGGTGTGGGCAAGGGCGCGGATGGCCGCGACCGATTCCTTCGAGGTGTCGATCAGATCCTCGCGCAGGGCGCCGAGAATCCCGTTGCGGGCGGCCAGGACCTTGACCTTGCGGGCGCGGGCTTCGGCGATGACCGCCGAGGCGGAGGCGTTGATGACGGCGGTGACGCCGCCGGACTGGGCGTAGAGCAGGGTTCCGGATGCCATGGGAGTCGAGAGGTCGGTGGGGGTGGGGACGCCTGCCGCGCGATGGACCGGGCAGGGCGCATGCGGGCCAGTCTAGCCGCGTTTGCGCGGGCCGCAGCGCCTGCAAACGTCTTCCGGCGGCAGGGCCCCGATTTTGGTCGTAGACGGGTTGGGCCGGGGGCGGCGAGCGGTTAAGCTGGGGAGGTTGCGGCCCTGTGGCAGCGTTGCGCGCCCGGGCCGGATTCTTCTTTCTTTTCGGATGGAGCATGCGATGCGACTGGTACTCCTCGGCGCCCCGGGATCGGGCAAGGGCACTCAAGCGGCACGATTGAAGGAACATCTGCAGGTCCCGCACATTTCCACCGGCGACCTGCTGCG
>JAYRSY010000027.1:0-51235 GCA_041919915.1 Lysobacteraceae bacterium | reverse complement strand
GCAGTTCTCGCTGTTCTTCCTGGCCGAATACGCCAACATGATCCTGGTCAGTTTCCTGACCGCGCTGTTCTTCCTCGGTGGCTGGCTCAGCCCGCTGCAGGGCTGGATCACGGCCGACGTCTCGCCGATGGTCGACTGGATCTGGAAGGGCGGCTGGCCGTGGCTGCTGATGAAGGTCTTCTTCTTCGCCAGCGCGTTCATCTGGTTCCGCGCCTCGTTCCCGCGCTATCGCTACGACCAGATCATGCGCCTGGGCTGGAAGGTTTTCATTCCGATCACCATCGCGTGGATCTGCGCCACCGCGCTGCTGGTGTACTTCGGCGTGTTCGAGAAGGGCGTGTGATGAGCAAGATCGTTGCCTACTTCAAGAGCCTGCTGCTGCTGGAGCTGTTCCAGGGCATGGCGCTGACGTTCAAGTATCTGTTCCGTCCGAAGTACACGCTGATGTACCCGATGGAAAAGACGCCGCAGTCGCCGCGTTTCCGCGGCCTGCATGCGCTGCGCCGCTATCCCAACGGCGAAGAGCGCTGTATCGCCTGCAAACTGTGCGAAGCAGTGTGCCCGGCGCTGGCGATCACCATCGACTCGGAACAGCGCGCCGACGGCACCCGCCGCACCACGCGTTACGACATCGATCTGTTCAAGTGCATCTTCTGCGGTTTCTGCGAAGAATCCTGCCCGGTCGATTCGATCGTGGAGACTCACATCCACGAGTACCACTTCGAGAAGCGCGGCGAGAACGTCGTGACCAAGCCGCAACTGCTGGCCCTCGGCGATCGCCTGGAAAAGGAAATCGCCGAACGTCGGGCCGCCGACGCGGGCTATCGCTAAGCATGAAACATCGAGCACACATCATTTGAGGGCCGCCGTGGACTTCGCCACTCTCGCATTCCTGGTCTTCGCCTCGGTCGCCGTGATTTCGGCGGGTGCGGTGATCACCGTGCGCAATCCCGTGCACGCCGCGCTGTGTCTGGTGCTCACGTTCTTCACCGTCGCCTGCACCTGGATCCTCGCCGGCGCGGAGTTCCTCGGCGTGGCCCTGATCCTGGTCTACGTCGGCGCGGTGATGGTGCTCTTCCTGTTCGTGGTGATGATGCTGGACGTCGATGTCGCGCCGATGCGCGAAGGCTTCGTGCGTTATCTGCCGTTGGGTCTGCTAGTCGCGGTGGTCATGCTGGTCGAAATGCTGACCCTGATCGGGGTCAAGGCCGAATTGGCGGCGGCTTTCGGCGAGGATCCGGCCGCGGCCCAGGGGCTGTCCAACACCGCCTGGATCGCGCGGACCCTGTTCACCGAATTCATGCTGCCGTTCGAAGTCGCCGCGGTCATCCTGACCATCGCCGTGATCGCGGCGGTGATGCTGACCTTGCGTCGCCGCGTCGGCGTGAAGACCCAGAACCCGGGCGAGCAGTCGCGCGTCCGTGCCCAGGACCGCATCCGCATGGTCAGCATGCCGGCGGAGCGCCCGGCCACCGGCGATACCGCCGCGACCGAGGAGGTGAAATCGTGATCGGACCGCTCGCCCTCGGGCATTACCTGGCGCTTGGCGCCGCGCTGTTCTGCATCAGTCTGGCCGGCATCTTCCTCAACCGGAAGAACGTCATCATCCTGCTGATGTCGATCGAACTGATGCTGCTCAGCGTCAACATCAATTTCGTCGCGTTCTCGCGCCATCTCGGCGACGCCGCCGGTCAGATCTTCGTGTTCTTCATCCTGACCGTGGCCGCCGCGGAGGCCGCCATCGGCCTGGCCATCCTGGTCACCCTGTTCCGCAATCGGCGCACGATCAACGTGACCGAAATCGACACTCTGAAAGGCTGACGGCACCCGGTATGGAACATGTCATCTCCAAGTCGGTCCTGATCGCGGTGGTGCTTGCGCCGTTGTTCGGCGCGATCCTCGCCGGCCTGTTCGGCCGCCGCATCGGACGCGCCGGCGCGCACAGCGTCACCATTCTCGGCGTGGCGGTCAGTTGCGCGCTGTCGGTCTACACGCTCTGGCAACTGCTGCAGGGCGCCGCGCCGTTCAACGAGAACATCTACACCTTCTTCCAGGTCGCCGGCTACGACGCCCATGTCGGTTTCATGGTCGACAAGTTGACCGCGATGATGATGGTGGTGGTCACCTTCGTCTCGATGCTGGTGCACATCTACACCATCGGCTACATGGCCGATGATCCGGGCTATCAGCGCTTCTTCAGCTACATCAGCCTGTTCACGTTCTCGATGCTGATGCTGGTGATGGGCAACAACTTCCTGCAGCTGTTCTTCGGCTGGGAAGCAGTGGGTCTGGTGTCCTACCTGCTGATCGGCTTCTGGTTCAAGCGCCCGAGCGCGATCTTCGCCAACCTCAAGGCCTTCCTGGTCAATCGCGTCGGCGACTTCGGCTTCCTGCTCGGCATCGCCGGCGTGCTGTTCTGGTTCGGTACCCTGGATTACGCGACCGTGTTCGCGAACGCCTCCAGCACCATCGGCGGCGGCCAGACCGTCGAGATCCTGAGCGGCCATGAGTGGTCGGTGGCGACCCTGATCTGCATCTGTCTGTTCATCGGCGCGATGGGCAAGTCGGCGCAGGTGCCGCTCCACGTCTGGCTGCCCGATTCGATGGAAGGCCCGACCCCGATCTCGGCGCTGATCCATGCCGCGACGATGGTGACCGCCGGCATCTTCATGGTCGCGCGCATGTCGCCGCTGTTCGAGCTGTCGGAGACGGCGCTGAACTTCGTGCTGTTCGTCGGCGCGACCACCGCGTTCTTCACCGGCCTGATCGGCATCGTCCAGAACGACATCAAGCGCGTGGTCGCGTACTCCACGCTGTCGCAGCTCGGCTACATGACGGTCGCGCTCGGCGTCTCGGCCTATTCCGCCGCGGTCTACCATCTGATGACCCACGCCTTCTTCAAGGCGCTGCTGTTCCTCGCCGCGGGCTCGGTCATCATCGGCATGCACCACGAGCAGGACATGCGCAAGATGGGCGGCCTGCGCAAGTACATGCCGATCACCTTCTGGACCAGCCTGATCGGTACCCTGGCGCTGGTCGGCACGCCGTTCTTCAGCGGGTTCTTCTCGAAGGACACGATCATCGAAGCCGCCGCCGAGCACGCGCACGAATCGCATTCGTGGGTGGCGTCCTACGGTTACTGGGCGGTGCTGCTGGGCGCGTTCGTGACGTCGTTCTACAGCTTCCGTCTGCTGTATCTGACGTATTTCGGCGAAGAGCGCTTCCGTCATGCCCATGCCGATGACGCGCATGGCCATGTGGACGATGCGCACGCCCACGATGCGCACGCGCACGGCGATCATGCCCACGACGATCACGGTCATGACGATCATGCGCATGACGATCACGGTCACGGCCATGGCGCGCACGAACCGCATGAATCGCCGTGGGTCGTGACCCTGCCGCTGATCCTGCTCGCGATCCCCTCGATCCTGATCGGCTATTTCACTGCCGGTCCGATGCTGTTCGGTACCGACTGGACCGGTCATCACGAGCAGTTGCCGTACTTCCTCGGCGCGATCGACGTGAACGCCGCCCACGACGTGCTCGCGAAGATCAAGGCCGAGATGTGGCATGGTCCCTGGCGGTTCGCGCTGCACGGATTCATGGCGCCGGCCTTCTGGCTCGCCTTCTCCGGATTCGCGCTGGCCACGTATCTGTATCTGATCAAGCCGGAGCTTCCGGCGAAGCTGGCGGCGTTCCCGCCGTTCGCTCTGATTTCCCGCGTACTCAACAACAAGTACGGCATGGACGATCTCTGGATCGGCGGTTTCGCCGGTGGCGGCGTGCTCGCCGGCAAACTCTCGCGTAAACACGACGAGAAGGTGATCGACGGCCTGTTCGTGAATGGCAGCGCGCGGATCGTGGACCTGTTCTCCGGGCTGCTGCGCAGGACCCAGTCCGGTTACCTCTATCACTACGCCTTCGCGATGATCGTCGGCCTGATCGCGCTGCTGGCCGTGCTGATCAAGTTCTGGCGCTAATCGACACGCTAACGACGGATACCGAATCGCGATGCAACATCTGCCTCTTCTCAGCGTCCTGATCTGGCTGCCCATCGCCGGCGGCGCCCTGGCGCTCGCGCTCGGCAACCGGCGCGCGCAGGCCGCGCGCTGGCTGGCGCTCGCGGTCGCGCTGGCGACCTTCGTGCTCAGCATTCCGCTGCTCACCGGCTTCGATTACTTCACCGCCGGCATGCAGTTCGTCGAACAGCGCGAATGGTTCCCGGCCTACGACATCCAGTACCACCTCGGCGCGGACGGCATTTCGGTCGCGCTGATCGTGCTGACCACGCTGACCACGGCGCTGGTGCTGATCGGGGCCTGGGGCTCGATCGACAAGCGCGTGAACCAGTACGTCGCCGCGTTCCTGTTCCTCGAAGGCCTGATGGTCGGCGTGTTCTCCGCCGTCGACGCCATGCTGTTCTACGTGTTCTTCGAGGGCATGCTGATCCCGATGTTCATCATCATCGGCGTCTGGGGCGGCCCGCGTCGCGTCTACGCGTCGGTGAAGTTCTTCCTCTACACCTTCCTCGGCTCGGTGTTCATGCTGGTCGGGCTGATCTATCTGTACCTCAAGGCCGGCAGCTGGCAGTTGCCCGACTGGTACGTGCTGCCGCTGGATGCGACCGAGCAGATGTGGCTGTTCTTCGCCTTCCTGGTCGCGTTCGCGGTCAAGGTGCCGATGTTCCCGGTCCATACTTGGCTTCCTGACGCGCACGTCGAGGCGCCGACCGGTGGTTCGGTGATCCTGGCCGCGATCATGCTGAAGATCGGCGGTTACGGTTTCCTGCGCTTCAACCTGCCGATCGTGCCCGACGCCAGTCACGAATTCGCCTGGCTGGTGATCGCGCTCAGCCTGATCGCGGTCGTCTACATCGGTCTGGTCGCGCTGGTCCAGGAGGACATGAAGAAGCTGATCGCCTATTCGTCGATCTCGCACATGGGCTTCGTCACCCTCGGCACCTTCATCGCCCTGATGCTGATCCGCGATTCCAGCGATCCGCAGGCGGTCAACGCCGCACGCCTCGGCCTGCAGGGTGCGATGGTGCAGATGATCTCGCACGGCTTCATCTCCGGCGCGATGTTCTCCTGCGTCGGCGTGCTCTACGACCGCATGCACAGCCGCATGATCCGCGACTACGGCGGCGTCGCGAACACGATGCCGTGGTTCGCCGCGTTCTTCGTGCTGTTCGGCATGGCCAACTCCGGTCTGCCGGGCACCTCCGGTTTCGTCGGCGAGTTCATGGTCGTGCTCGCCGCGTTCCAGGCGCATCCGCTGATCGCCTTCGTCGCCGCGATCACCCTGATCGTCGGTGCCGCCTACACCCTGTGGCTGGTCAAGCGCGTGGTATTCGGCGAGATCGGCAACGCCCATGTCGCCGAGCTCGAGGACATCAATCCGCGCGAGTGGATCGTGCTCGGCGCGTTCGCCGCCGGCACGCTGCTGCTGGGCGTGTATCCCAAGCCGCTTACCGACCTGATGGAACCCGCCATCGCCCAGCTCGCCAGCCAACTGGCGATCAGCAAGCTCTGAGAACGATACAGGCACCCGGTCACCATGATCCCGATCACCGTCACTACCGCCGATCTGATGCCGCTGCTGCCGGAGCTGACGCTCGTGGGCGCCGCGTTCGCGCTGCTGCTGCTCGATCTGTTCGTTTCCGATCGCCAGCGCGGCATCGTCCACACGCTGGCGATCGTCGCCCTGATCGTCGTCGCCGGGATGCTCGCGATGGATGTGGGCGGGCAGGGCACGGTGCTCAACGGCATGTTCATCCGCGACCCGATGGCCGATGTGCTGAAGTGGGTCGTCTGCGTCGTCAGCGCGCTCGCGCTGGTCTACGCATGGGCGTTCCTGCGCGAGCGCGGCCTGTACAAGGGCGAGATCGCGGTGCTGATGCTGTTCTCGGTCTCCGGCATGATGCTGCTGATCTCGGCCGGCAATCTGGTGATGGTCTACCTCGGCCTCGAACTGCTGGCCTTGTGCTCCTACGCGCTGGTCGCGATCGATCGCGACAGCCCGCTGGCGTCCGAAGCGGCGATGAAGTACTTCGTGCTCGGTTCGCTGGCGTCCGGCATGCTGCTGTACGGCATGTCGCTGGTCTACGGTGCCACCGGCAGTCTCGATCTGGCCACGATCCACGACGCCGCCTCCACCGTCGCGCTCGACATCGGCGACCAGCGCGCGCTGCTGATCACCGGCGTGGTCTTCATGCTCGCCGGCATCGCCTTCAAATTCGGTGCCGCGCCGTTCCACATGTGGCTGCCCGACGTCTACCACGGTGCGCCGACGCCGATCACCCTGTTCATCGGCGCCGCGCCCAAGCTGGCCGCGTTCGCGATGGCCTATCGTCTGCTGGAAGCCGGCGTCGGTCCGCTCGACGAGCAGTGGCGGACGTTGTTGTCCGGCATCGCCGCGCTGTCGCTGATCCTGGGCAATCTGATCGCGCTGGCCCAGACCAATCTCAAGCGCATGCTCGCCTATTCGACGGTCTCCCACGTCGGCTTCCTGCTGCTCGGCATGTCCGGCGGCGGTGCGGTCGGCTATGCCTCGGCGATGTTCTACGCGATCTCCTATGCGCTGATGTCGGCCGCCGCCTTCGGCGCGATCGTGGTCCTTTCGCGCCGTGGCTTCGAGGCCGACCGCATCGACGACTACAAGGGCCTGAACGCCCGCAGCCCGTGGACGGCCGGTCTGGTGCTCTGCATCATGGCTTCGCTGGCCGGCGTGCCGCCCTTCCTCGGATTCTGGTCCAAGCTCGCGGTGCTGCGCGCTGCCTGGGAAGGCGGGCAGGTGTGGCTGACCTTCGTCGGTATCGTGTTCGCCGTGATCGGCGCGTTCTACTACCTCCGCGTGATCCGCGCGATGTATTTCGACGAACCTGAATCCAGCGAAGGCCGCGAGCCGATGGCCCAGCGCGATGATCTGTCGCTGCGCGTGGTGTTCGCGTTCAATGCGCTGGCGCTGCTGGTGCTTGGACTGGCCTGGAATCCGATCATGGCGTGGTGCCAGCAGGCCTTCGCATAAGCGTCGCCACGCCGGCTTCGTCGGGCTGAGCCGGCCATCGATGGCCGGAGCGATGCGAAACGTTTGAACGAAGATGGTGCGGATGGCTTGCAATTTTTCGGCCTTGTCACCATAATTCCGCTTCTGCTGCGGGGTGGAGCAGTCTGGCAGCTCGTCGGGCTCATAACCCGAAGGTCGCAGGTTCAAATCCTGCCCCCGCTACCACGTTCAGCCGCATTCGCGGAATGGCCTCCGGGCCTTCCGCGGATACGGAAAACGGGGCTTGTCGAAGCGATTGCTTCCGCTTCGACGCCGACATCCAGCGGTATCGGACAAGGGGCCCCCGTGGCCCCTTTTTCATTTCCGGATCCATCGTCGAATTCCAATCATGGCGGACAAGGCCACCGACATCGCGAAGCTGCTCTCGCCGACCGTGCAGGCCCTGGGCCTGGAACTGCTCGGCATCGAGTATCTCCCCTCGCCGGGCGGCGCGCTGCTGCGGTTGTACATCGATACGACCGCGGAAGACGCGGCCGCCGATCCGCCGCGGATGGTCGGTATCGAGGATTGCGAAACGGTGAGTCGCGAGGTGTCGGCTCTGCTCGACGTCGAGGATCCGATCAGCGGGCATTACACGCTCGAAGTCTCGTCCCCCGGCGTTGATCGTCCGCTGTTCACGCCGGCGCAGTTCGCGCGTTTCGTCGGCGAGCAGGTCAAGGTCGGCCTGAAGCTGCCGCAGGACGGGCGGCGCAGGCTGCAGGGTCGGATCGCTACGGTCGAGGGCGAGCGGATCGAGTTCGAGATCGATGCCCAACCGGCGTCCGTGCGGATCGTGGTGGCCTTCGACAACATCGAGAAGGCGCGGCTGATCCCGGACTGGGCCGCCCTCGGGCTGGCCCCGGAAAAGCCCGGCAAGAAGCCGGGAAGCGGCAAGGGCAAGCCCGGCGGCAAACCCGCGAAGCGCCCGGCGCCGCGCGACTGATCGCAAGGCGTGGGCCGGAAACGTGCCCGCGCGAAGGTGTCACCCGTCCCCTTGGGCCAAGGCGCTTGCGTCGAGGCGACGGTCCGGAACGATTGGCGGCGGTCGTGGATGCATGGCCGCCGGCGCGACAAAGAACCGAATTCAAAGTTCTAGAGGCATAACAGAATGAGCAAGGAACTCCTGCTGGTCGTCGACGCGGTCGCCAACGAAAAGGGCGTGCCCGAGTCGGTCATCATCGAAGCCCTCGAGGCGGCGCTGGCCACTGCGGCCAAGAAGCGCTATCAGGATCAGGACGTACTGACCCGGGTGTCGATCAATCCGAAGGACGGCAGCTACGAGACCTTCCGGCGTTGGGAAGTGGTCGCCGACGACGTGGTGATGGAATCGCCCGATCGCCAGACCCGTCTGATGGACGCGGTCGATGAAGTCGAAGGCGTCGAAGTCGGCGACTACATCGAAGAGCAGATCGAGAATCCGGAGTTCGGCCGCATCGCCGCGCAGGCCGCGAAGCAGGTGATCGTGCAGCGCGTGCGCGAGGCCGAGCGCAATCAGGTCGTCGACGCCTGGAAAGACCGGGTCGGCGAGCTGGTGACCGGCGTGGTCAAGCGCGTCGAGCGCGGCAACGTCTACGTCGACCTCGGCGGCAACGCCGAGGCCTTCATTCCCAAGGACAAGGCGATTCCGCGCGACGTGGTCCGCGTCGGCGACCGCGTCCGCGGCTATCTCTTCGACGTCCGCAGCGAACCCCGCGGCCCGCAGTTGTTCATCAGCCGAGCCGCGCCGGAATTCATGATGGAACTGTTCAAGCTCGAGGTTCCGGAAGTCGGCCAGGGTCTGGTCGAGATCAAGGCCTGCGCCCGCGACCCGGGCGATCGCGCCAAGATCGCGGTGGTGGCCTACGACAACCGTACCGATCCGATCGGTGCCTGCATCGGCATGCGCGGTTCGCGCGTGCAGGCGGTCAGCAACGAGCTGAACGGCGAGCGCGTCGACATCGTGCTGTGGTCGGACAACCCGGCGCAGTTCGTCATCAACGCGATGGCGCCCGCCGAAGTGCAGTCGATCATCGTCGATGAAGACAAGCATTCGATGGACCTCGCGGTCGCCGAGGAGCGTCTGGCGCAGGCGATCGGCAAGGGCGGGCAGAACGTGCGTCTGGCCAGCCGTCTCACCGGCTGGCAGCTGAACGTGATGACCGCCGATCAGGTCCAGGCCAAGAGCGAGGCTGAACAGACCGCCGCCCGCCAGCTGTTCATGAACAAGCTTGAAGTGGACGAGGAGATCGCCGGCATCCTGGTCGCCGAAGGCTTCAACACGGTCGAGGAAATCGCGTACGTGCCGGTCGGCGAGCTGCTTGCGGTGGAGGGCTTCGACGAGGACATCGTCGAGGAGCTCCGCTCCCGCGCCCGCGACGCCCTGCTCAACGAGGCGCTGGCGGTCGAGGAGGAGCTGGACGAACACCAGCCCGCCGACGACCTGCTGCAGCTCGAGGGCATGGACAACGAAACCGCTTTCGCGCTGGCCGCCCGCGGCGTCCGTACGGTCGAGGATCTGGGCGAACTGGCCGCCGACGAAGTGGCCGAGTTCGGCATCGACGATCTGGACGAGGCCCGCGCCGCGGCGCTGATCCTGGCGGCTCGCGCCGAGGAAATCGCCCGTCTGGAGCGCGAGGGCTGAGGCCCGCGGATTAGAATCCACGCCACGCAGTCACCCCCGTGCGGGACCGGCCCCGGCCGCCCCGCAACTCAGGAAACGGATACCGAATGTCGCAGCAAACCACCATCCGCAAGCTGGCCGAACTGGTGAACACGCCGGTCGAGAAGCTGCTGGAGCAGCTGGCCGAGGCCGGCATGACCTTCAGCGGCCCCGACCAGACCGTGACCAGCGCCGAGAAGCTGAAGCTGCTCGGGTTCCTGAAGCGTTCGCACGGCAAGAGCGAAACCACCGCCGAAGATCCCGCCGCGCCGAAGAAGATCACCCTCAACCGCAACCGCAAGCAGGAAATCACTGTCGGCGGCGGCAAGCACAAGACCACGGTCGACGTGGTCGTGCGCAAGAAGGTGACCCTGGTCAAGCAGCAGGAGTCCTCCGCCGGCGCCGGCAACGACGACGAACGCAGCGAGATCCTCCGCAAGCTCGAAGAGTCGCGCCAGCGCAATCTCGAAGAACAGCAGCGCCTCGCCGAGGTGGACCGCAAGCGTGCCGAAGAAGCCGCCGAGCGCAAGCGCCTCGCCGATGAGGCTGCGGCGCGCGCCGCGGCCGAAGCGGCCGCAGCGGCTGCCGCGTCGTCGGGCCCGACCGAGGCCGGCGAAGAACAGTCCACGCGTCCGAAGACCGTCGGCCATGGTCACGGTCATCCCAAGCCGGCGCGCCCGGAACCCCCGCGCGTCGACGATCGCAACGCCCACAAGCACAAGCCCAACCGCGGTTCGCACGCGATGGTGGCCGATGTCGAGGACGACGACGCCACCGCGCGGTTCGCCGGTCAGCTGCATCTGAGCACCGCCGAGCGCGAGCGTCGTTCCAGCGCGCGTTCCAAGCCCAGGCAGCGGCGTCAGATCGAACAGAGCCGCAGCGGCGGCGGCCAGCACGGTTTCACACGTCCCACGGAGAAAGTTGTGCGCGAAGTCGCCATCGGCGAAGCCATCACCGTCTCCGATCTGGCGCAGAAGCTCGCGCTGAAGGGCGGCGACGTCGTGAAGGCGCTGTTCAAGATGGGCGTGATGGCCACCATCACCCAGACCATCGACCACGACACCGCGGTGCTGGTGGTCGAAGAGCTCGGTCACAAGGCGATCCGCGCCGAGAGCGACGACGCCGAAACCGAGCTGCTGGCGCACATCGAGGATCAGCAGGGCGAGAAGGCGCCGCGTCCGCCGGTGGTCACGATCATGGGCCACGTCGACCACGGCAAGACCTCGCTGCTCGACTACATCCGCCGCACCAAGGTCGCCGCGGGCGAAGCCGGCGGCATCACCCAGCATATCGGCGCCTATCACGTCGAAACGCCGAAGGGCGTGGTGAGTTTCCTCGATACCCCGGGCCACGCCGCGTTCACCGCGATGCGCGCCCGCGGTGCGAAGCTCACCGACATCGTGATCCTGGTGGTCGCTGCCGACGACGGCGTGATGCCGCAGACGATCGAGGCGATCCAGCACGCGAAGGCCGCCGGCGTGCCGCTGGTGGTGGCGGTGAACAAGGTCGACAAGTCCGACGCCGATCCGCTGCGGGTCAAGAACGATCTGCTCGCGCACGGCGTCGTCGCCGAGGATTTCGGCGGCGATACCCAGTGCATCGACGTTTCGGCCAAGACCGGCCAGGGCGTCGACCATCTGCTCGACGCGGTGCTGCTGCAGGCCGAAGTGCTGGAGCTGCGGGCGGTCGCCACCGGTCGCGCCACCGGCGTGGTCATCGAGTCCGCGCTCGACAAGGGACGCGGCCCGGTCGCCACCGTGCTGGTCCAGGAAGGTCTGCTGCAGAAGGGCGATTATCTGGTCTGCGGCGTGCAGTACGGCCGCGTGCGCGCGTTGTTCGACGAGACCGGCTCCCAGGTGCAGAGCGCGGGGCCGTCGATCCCGGTGCAGGTGCTCGGCCTGTCCGGCGTGCCGGATGCGGGCGACGATTTCGTGGTCGTCGCCGACGAGCGCCTGGCCAAGGACGTGGCGCAGCAGCGCGACGCCAAGCGCCGCGAATCGCGCCTTGTCGCCCAGGCGGGCAACCGCATGGAAGACATCATGGCCCAGATGGGGCAGGGCGGCGCCCAGCTCTCGCTCAACCTCGTGGTCAAGGCGGACGTGCAGGGTTCGGCCGAGGCGTTGCGCCAGGCTCTCACCAGCCTGTCCAACGATCAGATCCGGATCAACCTCATCGTCTCCGGGGTCGGCGGCATCACCGAATCCGACGCCAACTCGGCGCTCGCTGCGAAGGCCACGATCATCGGCTTCAACGTCCGCGCCGATGCTTCGGCGCGCCGGGTGATCGAAGCCAACAACCTCGACATCCGCTACTTCTCGATCATCTACGACGTCATCGACCAGGTGAAGCAGGTCGCGTCGGGTCTGCTCGGCAAGGAAGTGCGCGAGGAGATCATCGGTATCGCCGAAGTGCGCGACGTGTTCCGCAGCTCGAAGTTCGGCGCGATCGCCGGCTGCATGGTCGTGGAGGGCGTGGTCAAGCGCAACAAGCCGATCCGCGTGCTGCGCGACAACACCGTGGTGTTCGAAGGCGAACTCGAATCTCTGCGTCGCTTCAAGGAGAACGTCGACGAGGTCCGCAACGGTACCGAATGCGGTATCGGCGTGAAGGCCTACAACGACGTCAAGCCGGGCGATCAGATCGAGTGCTTCGAGCGCATCGAAGTCCAGCGCACGCTCTGATCGCGCGCCGACCCCACGTACCGATCACGACGTATCCGATGCCGAAGAAGTCATTCCATCGCACAGACCGCGTTTCCGCCCAGCTCCGTCGGGAGCTGGGCGCGATCGTGCATGCGGTGGTGCGCGAGCACGGCCTGCCGTCGGTGAGCGTGTCCGATGTCGAAGTCACCCGCGACATGGCCCATGCCAAGGTGTTCTTCACCGCGCTGCAGCCCGAGCGCGCGAAGGAAGCATTGAAGGGCCTGAAGGAACTGGCGCCGGAAATCCGCCACGAACTGTCGCGTGCGGTGAAGATGCGGCATACGCCGGAGCTGCATTTCCAGTACGACGATTCGGTCGATCGCGGCGAACGCATCGACACGCTGCTGCGCGATCTCCATACAGATTCTCCGGGCGGGTCCTGACCCGCGTCGCGACCGATTCACGGACGGTCGCAAGCATCGTATCGACTACGACCATCGTCCGAGCGCACGGAAGTGCCTTGCCGGCGGGTCGAGCCCCGCCTACAGAACCCGTCGCATAAGGCATATGATCCTCCGATGGCCCAGGCCCCGAAGAAATCGTTCCGCAAGCTTGACGGCATCCTGCTGCTCGACAAACCGCGGGGACTGAGTTCGAACCAGGCGCTGCAGCGCGCGCGCCATCTCTTCCGCGCCGAAAAGGCGGGCCATACCGGTAGTCTCGATCCGCTCGCCACCGGCCTGCTTCCGATCTGTTTCGGCGAAGCGACCAAGATCGCGGGCAATCTGCTCGGTTCGCGCAAGGCCTATGACACCGTGGCCCGTCTGGGCATCGTCACCGATACCGACGACGCCGAAGGGCAACCGCTGCGCGAGCGCCCGGTCGGCCGTTACGACATCGCCACGCTGGACGCCGCGCTGCGCGCGCTGACGGGCCGCATCCTCCAGGTGCCGCCGATCTACTCGGCGCTCAAGCGCGGAGGCGAACCGCTCTACGCCAAGGCCCGTCGCGGCGAGACGATCGCGATCGAAGCGCGTGAGGTCGACGTGCATGCGTTCGAGCTGCTCTCGGAACAGGATCTGCTCGATGGCGATGCCCCGCAGTTGCGTCTGCACGTGGAGTGCGGGTCCGGCACCTACGTCCGCAGTCTGGTGCGCGATCTCGGCGAGGCGCTCGGTTGCGGTGCGCATGTGGCCGAACTGCGCCGCCTCTGGGTGGATCCGTTCCGGGACCCGCGGATGTGGACGCTGGAGTCGCTGCAGGCCCTGGCCGAGCGCGATGCCCACTGCCTCGACGCCTGCCTGTTGCCGCTGGAGGTCGGGCTGGTCGGTTATCGCCGGGTCGATCTGACCGAGGAGGCCGTGCGCCGTTTCGATCAGGGGCAGCGTCTGCGGCTTCCGCACGAAGCCCCCGGCGACTGCGCCGTCTTCGATCCGGCCGGACGCGCTCGTGGCCTCGCCCGGCTCGACGAGACCGGCTGCCTGCAACCCCAGCGGGTCTTCCAGCGCCATGACTCCGCCGCCGTTTGAGCGCGGCCCACATCCCATCTTCGACCCGAGGAGTGTCCGATGCGCGTTCCCCCCGTCTTCTCCCGCCTGCGTGACCGTGTCCGTCCCGCGCTGCTGACGCTGGCACTGCTCACGGCGTGGAGCCTGCCGTTGTCCGCGGCCACGCTGACCCCCGACATGTCTCCGGAGACGGTCGCGACCGAGGCCTATGCCCGGATGCGCGCGGGCGATTGGGCTGCCGCCGCGGAGGCGTTCGATCCCGAGGCGTTGCGCGGTTTCCGCGGGATGTTCCTGCCGCTGCTGGAAGGCAAGGGCGGTGACGGTCTGGCCGTCGCCTTCTTCGGCGAGGGCAAGACCGCCGCCGAGGTCGCGAAGATGAGCGATTCGGAATTTTTCGCCGGTTTCATCCGTTCCGTGGCCGGCGGCTTGGGCGGCATGGTCAGCCTGGGCGAGCAGCAGATCCTGGGCGGCGTCCCGGAAGGGGCGAACCGCACCCATCTGGTCGTCCGCGCCCGCGCCGAAGCCATGGGCATGCGCATCACCCAGATGGAGGTCGTGACCCTGAATCGCACTCCGCAGGGCTGGCGTCTGGCGATGAGCGGCGAAATGGAAGGGCTCGCGCAGATGATGCAGAAGATGATGGGCGCGGGTCCGGAAGGCATGCCGGCGCCCCCGCCGGCGATCCTGCGGGATCCCTGAACCGGCGGCCGGGTGCGGGCGGCGGATCCGGATCGCCCCGGACCAGCCCGCCGGAACCTTGAGCACGGCGGCGCGCCGGGCTACAATTCCGCTGCTGTCCGGGCCGGTTTCGACGCTCCCCGGACAGTTCCGTTTTTCCTTCTTCCATCCAGGCGGCTCCTCGCGGTGCGCGGCCCGGTCCATTCCGAGCCCGTGTTCCTGCGGTTCCCGCGTCAGAGGTCATCATGTCCATCGATTCCACCCCGATCATCGAAGCGCACAAGCGCAGCACCAACGACACCGGTTCGCCGGAAGTCCAGGTCGCCCTGCTCTCGGCGCGCATCGCGCAGCTCACCGAACACTTCAAGGCGCACAAGCAGGACCACCACAGCCGGCGCGGCCTGCTGAAGATGGTCAACCGCCGTCGCAGCCTGCTCGACTACCTGCACCGCAAGGATGCCGAGCGTTACAAGGCCCTGATCGAGAAACTCGGTCTGCGCCGCTAAGCAACAGACCCGCCGCGGCGCAGAGATGCGCCGCGGTTTCGTTTTGGGAGCGGCACCGGATCGCGTCCAGACAGTCCGCACCGGCGTTTCGTCTTCCAGAGTCATCCGCAACACCATCGTTTCATGGCCGCAGCGCGCGGCCACCCGGGCGGGGCAGGGGCTTCGACCGGTTCATCGAAAAAGTTTTCCGAGGACATTCCAACGTGGCAAAAGTGACCAAGAGTTTCCAGTACGGCAAGCACACCGTGGTGCTCGAAACCGGTGAAATCGCACGCCAGGCCGGCGGCGCAGTGATGGTGTCGGTCGAAGGCACCGTCGTGCTGGTGACCGCCGTCGCCGCCAAGACCGCACGCGAGGGGCAGGATTTCTTCCCGCTCACCGTCGATTATCAGGAGAAGTTCTACGCCGGTGGCCGTATCCCGGGGGGCTTCTTCAAGCGTGAAGGACGCGCCACCGAAAAGGAAACCCTGACCTCGCGCCTGATCGATCGTCCGATCCGCCCGCTGTTCCCGGAAGACTTCAGGAATGAAGTCCAGATCATCGCGACGGTGATGTCGCTGAATCCGGAAGTCGACGGCGACATCCCGGCCCTGATCGGTGCTTCCGCCGCGCTCGCCCTGACCGGCGCGCCCTTCGACGGCCCGATCGGCGCCGCCAAGGTCGGTTACAAGAACGGCGAATACCTGCTCAACCCGACCACGACCGAACTGCTCGACAGCGATCTGGAACTGGTCGTCGCCGGCACGAAGAACGCCGTGCTGATGGTGGAATCGGAAGCGAAGGAACTGTCGGAAGACGTGATGCTCGGTGCCGTTGTCTTCGGCCACCAGCAGATGCAGATCGCGATCGACACCATCAACGCGCTGGTCGCCGAGGCCGGCAAGCCGAAGTGGGACTGGCAGGCGCCGGCGAAGAACGCCGCCCTGATCGACGCGCTCAAGGCCGCCATCGGCGATCGTCTGGGCAGCGCCTTCCAGATCCGCGACAAGCTGGAGCGTCGCGACGCGATCTCCGCGCTGAAGAAGGACGTGCTCACCGGTCTCGCCGCGCAGATCGAAGCCAACGGCTGGAGCGCCGCCGAAGCCTCGAAGGAATTCGGCGAACTCGAATACCAGACCATGCGCAGCTCGGTGCTCAGCACCAAGGTCCGCATCGATGGTCGCGCGCTCGACACCGTGCGTCCGATCTCCTCGAAGGTCGGCGTGTTGCCGCGCACCCACGGCTCGGCGCTGTTCACCCGCGGCGAGACCCAGGCGATCGTGGTCACCACGCTGGGCACCGCCCGCGACGGCCAGATCATCGACGCCGTCTCCGGCGAGTACAAGGAACACTTCCTGTTCCACTACAACTTCCCGCCCTATTCGGTCGGTGAAGCCGGCCGCATGATGGGTCCGAAGCGTCGCGAAATCGGCCATGGTCGCCTCGCCAAGCGCGGCGTGCTCGCGGTGATGCCGACGATGGAAGAGTTCCCGTACACCATCCGCATCGTCTCGGAAATCACCGAATCGAACGGTTCGTCGTCGATGGCGTCGGTCTGCGGCTCCTCGCTCTCGCTGATGGACGCCGGTGTGCCGATCAAGGCGCCGGTCGCCGGTATCGCGATGGGCCTGGTGAAGGAAGGCGACGACTTCGTCGTGCTGTCCGACATCCTCGGCGACGAAGACCATCTCGGCGACATGGATTTCAAGGTGGCCGGTACCCAGAACGGCGTGTCCGCGCTGCAGATGGACATCAAGATCCAGGGCATCACCGAAGAGATCATGAAGGTCGCGCTGGCCCAGGCCAAGCAGGGTCGCCTGCACATCCTCGGCGAAATGGCCCATGCGATGACCGCGCCGCGCGCCGAGCTGAGCGAGTTCGCTCCGCGTCTGCTGACCATGAAGATCCATCCGGACAAGATCCGCGAAGTGATCGGCAAGGGCGGCGCGACGATCCAGGGCATCACCAAGGAAACCGGCACCCAGATCGACATCCAGGACGACGGCACCATCGTCATCGCCTCGGTGAACGCCGCCGCCGCGCAGGCCGCGAAGGCGCGCATCGAGCAGATCACCTCCGACGTCGAGCCGGGCCGCATCTACGAAGGCAAGGTCGCGAAGATCATGGACTTCGGCGCTTTCGTCACGATCCTGCCGGGCAAGGACGGTCTGGTCCACGTCTCGCAGATCTCCAACGAGCGCGTCGAGAAAGTGTCCGACAAGCTCAAGGAAGGCGATCTGGTCAAGGTCAAGGTGCTGGAAGTCGACAAGCAGGGCCGCATCCGCCTGTCGATCAAGGCGGTCGAGGAAGGCGAAGGCTGAATCGGCAACCCTCGTCAGGCAGGCGATGTCTGCCGACGGGAGACCGGCCCGGATCATCGGGTCCAGAAAGGCGCTGCCGGCGAAACCGGCAGCGCTTTTTTTGTTCGAGCATCCTGCTCGCCTCGTGCCGGAGATGTGATAGCGTCCTCATTCGCTGCAGGGACATGCAGCCATTCGGGCGGCGGACGTGGCCCGCGTTGATGGACAAGGAGCGGCCACATGGAGATGGCAGCATCGGATGACGCAGGGCAGGCGATCCCTGCTTCCCTTTTCGTGCTGTCGCTGCCGCGATCCCTGTCCACGGTGGTCTATCACGCCGCGTGTCTGTCCCTCGGTTTCCGTCAGCCGGCATGGACCACCGACGGCGAACTGCTGAATTCGGATCGTTTCGCGCGATCGCCCGGCGATGCGATTGAGCCCGGCGTGAAATTCGTCCTGCGCGAACAGGCGCCGGATTTCTTCGACGATCTCGGTCGTTTTCTCGATCGCACGGTGTCCCCCCGGGGCTACGGCTACAAGGATGTCGTGCATCCCTTCGTCTGCTCGGCGTGGTTGGCCGATGGCCGCTATCCCACGCTCAAGCTCCGGCGCGATCCCGCGGAAGTCGCGATGGCGATGCTGGCCCGCGATTGGCATTACCCGGCGACGGTGGCGTCGCCCGGGCGCGATCCCGACGAGGCGCTGATCGAAGGCCTGTTGCGCGCATGGCGCGCGATCGATGTGGTCCCCGGCGTGACCCTGGATTACGACGCGGTGATCGCCGACGAAGAGGCGTTGCACGTCGCGCTTTCCGCGCTCTATCCCACGACGTCGCTGCATCGCGTCGGTTTCATCGACGACGCGTTTGGCGCCTATCGCGAGCATCAGTTCGCCCGTCGCCGGACCGATGCCTACCGCCGATTGTCGACGATCGTCGACGCGCTGGAGCGCGAGCTCGACGCCGTGTCGGATGCGGACGGCCATGGGCCGGACGCGACGGGGCGAGCCCCGGCGACGACAGCCGCGTAATCCAACCACCATCGCGACAAGGGGGTGTCACCGCAGAGAAGCGCGCATTCGGATCTTGCGATAAGGAAACGTCCATTCATTCAACAGGAAAGGAAAGATCATGAAAATCATCAACAAGACCAACGACCGCATGTACTACCTGGTGACCCCGAGCGGGACCACGCTTTCGGGCTCCCAGGTCATCGCGTCGGGCGTCATCGAGAAGGGCAATGCGCTCGAATTCCCGCTGCCGGAGGGCAAGGGCCCGATCGTCTACGTGAAATCGATCGGCCCCTACGATCAGGGTTATTTCTCGGCGCAGACCGCGGACGGAAACGGCACGGTCACGGTCTCGGTCATCGCGTCCTGACGCACGCCGCGTGGTCGTCCGCAGACCCGGCGAGCACGCATGGAACGCAGCCCGGATCATGCGGGCTGCGTTCTCGGGAACGCGTCCCAGGCACGAAGCGCAAGGAGCAGCATGAACGCAATTCCATCGGCGGACTCCCGTCCCCCGGTCCTGTTCGTCGGCGATGCCGTGGCCGCCACCGGTTTCGCGCGCGTGATGCACAGTCTGTGCGACGCGTTGCGGTCCGATTACGACATCCATCAGATCGCGATCAATTTCCATGGCGATCCGCACGACTGCGGATGGCGGATCTATCCGGCCAAGCTCGGCGGCGACGTGTTCGGTGTCGGACGTCTGCTGCCACTGGTCGACAGCGTGCGCCCTGCGCTGATCTTCCTGCTCAACGATCTGTGGATTCTCGCCGACTACATGGATCGCCTGCGGACGTTGCCGCAGCGGCCGAAGGTGGTGATGTACTGCCCGGTCGACGCCGGGCCGATCGAGCCTTCGGCCATCGAACGTCTCGAAGGCGTCGACAGATTCGTGGTGTACACCGAGTTCGCCAGGCGCGAGATCGAAGCGGCGCTGGCCGGACTGCGCCGCTGTCGCCCGGATTTCGCGTTTCCGACGATCGAGGTCATCGCGCATGGCGTCGATACCGCCCTGTTCCATCCGTTGTCGGGCGAAGGCGTGGGCGACCCTGCGTCGCCGGGCCGACGGCAGGCGATCCAGTCGATCTTCGGCGACGATCCGGAGATGGAGGACGCCTTCATCGTCCTCAACGCCAACCGCAATCAACCCCGCAAACGCATCGACCTCACGATCAAGGGATTCGCACGCTTCGCGGCCGGCAAACCGGCGAACGTCAAGCTCCATCTGCACATGGGCGTGACGGATGCGGGTTGGAACGTGGTCGATCTCGCGCGCCGTCACGGCATCGATGAACGGGTCATCCTCACCACCAACGGCGACAACCTGCCGTCGGTGCCGATCGCGCAGCTCAACACGATCTACAACGCGGCCGCGGTCGGGATCAACACCTCGATCGGGGAGGGCTGGGGACTGGTCAGTTTCGAGCATGCGGCCACCGGCGCCGCGCAGATCGTGCCGCGTCATTCCGCCTGCGAGGAGCTGTGGCGCGATGCCGCGCTGCTGGTCGATCCGGTGATGAGCCTCACGACCGAGGGCATGCTCACCGAAGGTCATTACGTCTCGCCCGAAGGCGTCGCCGCGGCATTGCAGCGGTTGTACGAGGATCGCGTTCTGCTGCGCGACCTCTCGCAGGCGGCCTACCGCAACGCGACCGATCCCCGCTATCGATGGCCGGTGATCGCTGAACAGTGGCATGCGTTGTTCCAGTCCGTGCTGACGACACCCGCCTGATTTCCGGACGAGGCGTCATGCGCGATGCGCGCACGGCGTGTGCGAGAATCGGCGCATGCGAATCCGCATGTTCGCGATCCTGATGTCGTCGCCGGTCGTCTTCGCGCAGGCGCAGATGCCTGCATCTGTGCCTGCACAGGCCCGTGCCGACGAGGCCGAGACGCTGGACACCGTGACGGTGACCGCCACACCGCGCAGCCTGCGTCGACTTCCCGCCAGTGCTTCGATCATCGAAGCCGAAACCCTGCGCGACGGTCAGCGCCAGGTGAATCTGTCCGAGGCGCTGCAGCGGGTCCCCGGATTCACCGCGCTCGATCGGCAGAACTACGCGCAGGATCTGCAGATCCAGTCGCGCGGTTTCGGCGCGCGTTCGAGCTTCGGCATCCGCGGTATCCGCCTCGTGGTCGACGGCATTCCCGCCAGCGCGGCCGACGGGCAAGGGCAGGCCGCGGCGTTTCCGCTGTCCTCGCTCGATCGGATCGAAGTCCTGCGTGGTCCGCTCGCTCTGCAGTACGGCAACGCCGCGGGCGGCGCGGTCGTCGGCGAGAGCGTGCTCGATGCGCCGTCCGGCGCCGCCGTCGATGTCTGGGTCGGCAACGCTGGGAGTCGTCGCGCCGCCGCGCGGATCGACGGTGCCACCGAAGACGCCGTATGGCGCTGGCGCGCTTCGGCCAGTGCCTTCGCCACCGGCGGCGAGCGTCCGCACAGTGCCGCGCGACGCGATCAGCTGAATGCCATCGCGGAATGGTCGGGCCGCGACGCGCGACTGCGCTTCGTCTTCAATCATCTGCGCCAGCCGCTCGCCGAGGATCCGCTCGGCCTCACCCGCGAGGCCTTCGCGCGCGATCCCGACGGGACCGACCCGGTAGCCGCGCGTTTCGATACCCGCAAGACCGTGCGCGAGGACCAGTTCGGCGTCGACTGGCGCGCGACGCCGGCGCATGGACCGGAATGGCGCGTCGTCGCGCACCACGTCGCACGCGATGTCGAACAGTTCCTCGCCTTGCCGCCGTCGGCGCAACTCGCGCCGGGCAGCGCCGGCGGTGTGGTCGATCTGCAGCGGCGGTCGCAGGGCCTCGATGCCGGTCTGCACTGGCGCGGTGCGCGCGGTGCGCTCGGGATCGGCGTGGAGACCCAGCGTCTCGACGAACACCGGCGCGGCTTCGAGAACCATGTCGGCGATCCCGCCGCGCCGACGCTGGGCGTGCGTGGCCGCCTGCGCCGCGACGAGCACAATCGTTTCGAGACCTTCGATGCCTACGCGACCGGCGATGTCTTCTTCGCTTCGCGCTGGACCGCATCGTTCGGTGCGCGCCGTTCATGGTTGCGGATCGACAGCCGGGATCGTTTCCTGGCCAATGGCGACGACAGCGGTCGCCGCCGCGATGCGCGCGGCGCATGGTCGCTGGGCGCGGTCCGCACCTTCGCGCAGGGCGAGGCGTTCGCCAGCGTCGGCGAGGGCTTCGAGACGCCGACGCTCAACGAACAGGCCTATCGCCCGGATGGCAGCGCCGGCCTGAATCGCGATCTCGCGCCGGCGCATCTGCGTTCGTTCGAGGCCGGTGCGCGCTGGCGGGCGCGGACGCATGCGATGTCGCTGGCGTGGTTCCGCGTCGACGGTCGCGACGAGATCGTGCCCGCGCTCAATCGCGGCGGTCGCGCGAGCTTCGCCAACGCCGGGGCCACGCGTCGCCAGGGCGTCGAATTCGGCGCCACGGGTCCGCTGGGCGGGCGTTGGCGTTACGCCCTGGCCGCGAGCTGGACCGACGCGTGCTTCGTCGAGGAGTTCGCCTTCGTCGCCCAGGGCGTGGAGCGTCGTGTGGATGCCGGCAATCGCATGCCGGGCATTCCGCGCGGCGATCTGTTCGCGGAACTGCGCTGGGAGTCGGGCGACGGCCGCTGGTCCAGCGCGATCGAGGCGCGGGCGCTCGGTGCGGTCGCGGTCGACGATCGCAACAGCGATGCCGCGGCTGGCCATGCGCGCTTTGGTTGGCGCGGGGAATGGCGCGCTCGCGATGACGGCTGGCATGCCTTCCTGCGCATCGACAATCTGTTCGATCGGCGCGTGGCCGGTTCGGTGATCGTCAACGAAGCCAATGGCCGGTTCTTCGAGCCCGCGGCCGGGCGGGGATTCACGTTGGGTGTGAGGTGGAGCAATTGATTTTTTGTCGAGATCACGACAAGAACAACGGGATTATCAAGTATGAAATTCCGCAACAAAAAAGTGCAAATATCGTCAAGAAAAGTGAAATCGTAAGGCGAATCGATCGTGCGCGATATATTCCGTACGCGAATTCAAAATCCTTGTCCGGGTGACGATACGTGTCTTGGTCTTTTGCCCAGACGACGAGAAAATTGATAAGCAGCAAGCAGCAGCTCGCCAGTACGCAGAAAAAACCTGCGAAGTTGATGTAGCCGCAAACGGTTAGCGTGTTAGAAGGCGCCCACGGAGGGGTTATCACCAAGACTGCAGCGATAACAGAATCCGCCTGTAGAAGAGATGCTGATTTGCTGGAAAGTCGATCAAGAGCTCTATCGATGGCTTCTACAGCCTCGAACCTGCCGGCTTTCTTCGATTCAAGCCTTCCGAGAACGATGGCTTTGTAGTTGTCGATGTCTGCGCGTTCTGTCGGGTGACCCCAGATGAAGCGATCCTGCATGGCTCCCCCTAGTCCTTCAGATGGCATCACATTCTCTTTAACTTCGAGAACGAACCCTGATTCGAAGTCACTTTCTCGTCAACTGTCTCTTCTGTCAGGGTGATGTGTACTGGAGTGAATGCAAAAGACCCGGTGGCCCGGGTCTTCGCAAAATTCCATCCTTGTGTCGCTCAATTTAATCCCAGCGCCGCCAGCAGACGCATGAACCAGTTGTTCTCGTCGCGCTGGCGGGCGCGCAGCGCGCGCGAGGTCTCGCGCAGGGATTCGCCGTAGACCGGCTGCGGATTCGTGGGCAGGTTGGCCATGACCCGCGGTGCGTCGGCGACGTACTGCGGCGTGAGGTCGGAGCCCTGGAAAACGCCCAGCGGGCTGTAGCCGCTGTAGCCGGGGAACACGGTGCCCAGTTTGTTGTTGCCGAGGCGGCGGATCAGCAATTCGGAGAACACGCGCCGGTAATCGGTGGTGACCGGGATGTCGCCGAAATAGGGCGACAGGGTTTCCGGGTGCAGACCCAACCATTGGCCGTAGAAGCGGCGGCCGTTGACCGGGCCGCCCAGCACCAGCAGCGGGTTGCCGTAGCCGTGGTCGGTGCCGCCGCTGCCGTTCTGGCGCACGCGGCGACCGAATTCGGACTGGACGATCACGGTCACCCGCGCCATTTCGCCGGTGGTGTTCAGCTCGTTGTAGAACGCGGTCAGCGCCTCCGACAGTTCGGCGATCTTGTTCTGGTAGTAGTGATAGCCGCTGCCCGCGGTGCCCTGGCCGTCGTGGGTGTCCCAGGCGCCGAGATCGAGGGTCGCGAACCGCAGGCCGAGGTTGAAGCGGATCGACTGCGCGACCGTCCACAGCTGGCGGGCGAAGGTGGTCGTCGGCCAGCTCGCCGGCAGGGTCGACGTGTAGGCCTGGGCGCCGATCACGCGCAGCGCGGCATCGGCGCGCTGTCCGGCGAGTTCCACGCCGGTGCGGCCCGTCCAGAGGCTGGCCATGGTCTCGTTCACGCCCTTGGTGCCGGCGGGCAGACCGCTGCGGTACTGCTGCCATTGCCAGGCCCCGGAGTTCAGCGCGAAATCGCCCGGGCTGGGCATCGCCAGCGACTGGGTCGAGCCGAGCAGATTGGCGGGTTGCCGGCTCGCGACCGCCAGCAAGGGCAGGGTCTCGGTGCCGCTGATGCCGGGCTGGGTGCTCCAGGCGCGGGTCATCCAGCCGGTGCCGCCGGCCTGTTGCCCCGGTGTGCCGAGATCGAGATAGAGCTGGGCGTCGAAGTGGCTGCGGGTGACCACCGTGGGCATGCCGCAGCTGTGCACGATCGCCAGCTTGCCGGCGTCCCAGATCGTCTTCAGCCCGGAGGCCGAGGGATGCAGGCCGAAGCCGGTGGCGGTGCCGTTGGCGAGCGTCAGCGGCAGCGCGCCGTAGGTGCCGCTCGCCGCGATGTTCAACGACGGGCGTGCTTCTTCGTAATAGCTGCGGTCGTTGCCGCTGACGGGCGGGACGAGATTCAGGCCGTCCATGCCGCCGCGCAGGAACACCATCACCACGGTGTCGTAGCTGTTGACCGCGGCGTCGGCTTCGCGCGAGAACAGCAGACCCGGCCCGGCGGCGCCGAGCGCGGCGGTGGCGCAGCAACCCTTGACGAATTCGCGGCGATCGATGCGGAGATCGGTCATGACGGTTCTCCTCAGCGGCTCATGAATTCGGGGGACATGACGATCAGCGAGACCAGACTGCGCAGGCGCTGCTGGTTGTAGTGCCGTTTCGGATCGCTCGCGTTCCAGGTGTCGGTGTCGGTGATGACGTAGCTCGCCGGATCGCCGTTCTGGGCCATGAAGCCCACCAGGGTCTGCCGCCGCGAAGCGGTCGGCAGATAACCGAGAATGCGCTGGCACCAGAAGTCGACCAGATTGTTCGCGGTCCAGTTGCTCACGCCCGCGCGGGTGGCGTCGAGGATCGGCGCCAGCGGCACGCTGCCGTCGGCGGTTTCGGTGAGCCAGTTCAGCAGTTTCCAGGTCATCGCGTAGCTGTTCGATCCGGACCAGGCGCGGCCGATATCCGGATAACCGTTGGGCGCCGGCCACTCGTAGGGCAGGTGGCCGATGAAGCTCATGCGCCAGAACAGATCGTCGGTCTTGCTGTCGCCCACGCGGGGCGTCCAGTCCACGCCCAGCGCACGCAGCGCGGCCGCGACCATTTCCAGCGGGCGGCGATTCTTCTGGCCCCAACTGTGGATGAAGGCGTCGGACAGCAGGATGTGACGCAGGGTCAGCGCGATCTGGTTCGGTTGCTGCCAGTTGGCGCGGAAGATCGCGGCGGCGCTGTCGATCAGCGACTGCGGCGGCGTGTCGTGCACGAACCGCCGGATCAGTTTCTTGCAGATGAATTTCGCGACCCGCGGATGCTGGGCGAGGCGATCGAGAATGTCACGACCGTCCTTCATCGCCGGCTGTTCCGGGTTGAGGAACTTGCCGAGCACGAATTTCGGGCCCGCGTCGTGCCAGGCCTGCCGATACACGAAGTTGCCGTCGTCCTCGGTCGGGTACTGCCAGTGGCCATCCTTCACCGACCAGCCGGTGAAGGCCGACGCGGTCTCGTACACGTCCACGTCGGTGTAGCCGATCGGGAAGGCCGGATCCTCGGGGCAGGGCGGGACCTGGAACGGATCGACGAAGCCGAGGTAGTTCTCGGCGCCGAAGGTGTGCAGTTCGAGCAGCTCGCGCGCGAAGTTCTCGTTGGGACCCGAACGCGTGTTCGAAGCGTTGTCGAGGTAGTACATCATCGACGTGCTCTGCGCGACCGCTTCGAGCATGGTGCGGAAATTGCCGAGCGCGTTGGCGCGGATCACGTCGCGGTGATAATGCACGTAGACCGGACCGGCGGAGAAATCGGTGGCGGTGACGTTGAAATGGTCGTGCCAGAAACCCGTCGCGAGCTCCAGCAACTGGCGGCGGGAATGTACCGCACGTGCCAGGGTCGCGCGCTGGATTTCCCAGGCCGGGCGCATGCGCACTTCCCAGACCGGATCGGACGCGACGTGGTCGGTCCACAGCTGGGTCAGCGATTTGCCGAGGGTCGTGTATCCGGCGGCGGTGAGGCGCGTCTCCATCGCGCTGTCGTCGATCGCGGCGGGATTCAGCTGCTGATCGACGAAGGCGGTAAGCCGCGCGGTGTCGTTCGCACCGAGCGCGTTGAACTGCGTGATCAGCGCGGGTGTCGCGCCGAACGTCAGGTGGTTCAGCACGCGCACCGCGAACGGCGGTTTCGGCAGGGTGATCAGATCCGGCTGCGAGATCTGCGAAGCGGATGGTCCGGCCATGCGCGGCCCGCCGGCAGCGGGACCCTGATCGATGGCTTCGGTCGACGGCGCCGCGGCGCGGACCGGCATGGGCTGGAAGCGGATCGGCCCGCGGATGCCGTGGCGACGCGCGAGCGTTTCGTACACGGTCTTGCGGAGACGGTTGGAAGGCTTCGAGATCAGTCTGGGCATGCGTGCTCCGTTGGCGACTGGTTCCGGTGGGATCAGCGCACTATAAGTCCGATTCCGCAGGCGACGAGCGGCGGACATCGTGGCGAACCGTGACGGAAACCACGGTCCGCGTCACGGGTGATTTCCATGCCGTGGATGCAGGTGCGTCCGCATCCACGGGAGTGCCGGTTCAGGAGAGGCCCAGGGCCGCGAGCAGGCGCTCGAACCAGCGTCGCCGGTCGCGCGCGTGCGCCTGCAGCGCGCGCGCGCTTTCCAGCGAACTGCCGTAGGCCGGCTGCGGGTGATCCGGCAACTGCGCGGTCATCGCCTGCGATGCGGCCGCCACGTACTGCGGGACCAGATCGCTGCCCTGGAACAGGCCCAGCGGCGAATACCCGGTGTAGCCCGGGAACACATCGCCGAGGCGGTTGTTGCCCATGCGTCGGATGACCAGTTCGCTGAAGACGCGGCGGAAGTCGGTGGTGACCGGAATGTCGCCGAAATACGGCGACAGGGTTTCCGGATTCAGTCCGAGCCACTGGCCGTAGATCCGGCGCCCGTTGACCGGGCCGCCCATCACCAGCAGCGGGTTGCCGTAGCCGTGATCGGTGCCGCCGCTGCCGTTCTGACGCACGCGGCGGCCGAATTCGGACTGCACGATCACGGTCACGCGGCCCATTTCGCCGGTGGCGTTCAGCTCGTTGAAGAACGCGGCCAGGCCCTGCGAGAGTTCGGCGATCTTGTTCGAATAGAAGCTGGTGCCGGTCGTGCCCTGGTTCTCGTGCGTGTCCCAGCCGCCCAGATCGATCGCGGCATAGCGCAGGCCGAGGTTGAAGCGGATCGACTGCGCGACGGTCCACAACTGGCGCGCGAAGGTGGTGGTCGGCCACGCGACCGGCGCGGTGGGCAGGGTCGAGGTGTAGCCCTGCTGCGCGATCAGCTGCATCGATCCGTTCGCGCGCAGCCCCGCGACTTCGACGCCGGTCTGGCCTGCCCACAGGCTGGCGATGCTTTCGGTCACGCCCTTGGTGCCGGCGGGCATGCCCGTGCGGTACGCCCGCCATTGCGGCGCGCCCGAACTGAGCGAGAAATCGCCCGGGCTCGGCATCGACAGCGCTTCGGTCGAGCCGCGCAGATTCGCGGGCTGGCGACTGGCCACCGCCAGCATCGGCATGGCGCCGCCGGTGCCACCGGCGGGGCGGGTCTGCCACGCGCGCGTCATCCAACCGGTGGCGACGTTGAGTTCGCCGGGGGTGCCGAGATCGAGAAAGGCCTGCGCATCGAAGTGGCTGCGCGTGACCACGGTCGGCATGCCGCAGCACTGCACGATCGCGAGCTTGCCGAGATTCCAGATCTCGTGCAGGCCGGTCGCCGACGGATGCAGGCCGAAACCGGTCGCGCTGCCGTTGGCGAGAGTCAGCGGCAGCGCGCTGCCGTCGCCTGTGACCGGGATGCGCAGGCTGGGCCGCGCTTCCTCGTAGAAACCGCGGTCGTTGCCGTCGATCGGCGGCACCAGATTCAGGCCGTCGATGCCGCCTCGCAGGAACACGACGACCACGGTGTCGTAGGTGTTCTCGGCCGCATGCGCGTCCTGCGCGAACAGCGTGGTCGGGCCGACCGCGGCGATCGCCGCGCCCGCGCCGCAACTCTTGAGGAATTCGCGCCGATCGAGGCCGTTCCGATTCGAATCAGAGGTCTTCATGGGAGTTCCTCAGCGGCTCATGAATTCGGGGGAAATCAGGATCATCGACACCATGCTGCGCAGGCGCTGCTGGTTGTAGTGACGCTTCAGGTCGGTCGTGGCCGAGGTGTCGGTATCGGTGATCACGTAGCTGGCGGGATCGCCGTTCTGGGCCAGGAACGACACCAGCACCTGCCGCCGCGCGGCGGCCGGGATGTAACCGAGGATGCGGCGGCACCAGTAGTCGACCAGATTGTTCGCGGTCCAGGTCGGCACCTCGGCGCGCGACAGCGCGAGGATCGGCAGCAGCGGCGTCAGTGCGGTATCCGTGTCCTGCGCTTCGGTCAGCCAGCTCAGCATGCGCCAGGTACTGACCATGTTGTTCGAGCCGGACCAGTTGACGCCGACGTCCGGATAACCGTTCGGCGCGGCCCAGTCGTAGGGCGCATGGCCGGTCGTGCCGAGCCGGCTCATGAAGTCGTTGCTGCGGCTTTCGCTGATGCCCTTGATCGTCCAGTCGCTGCCGCAGGTGCGCATGGCCGCGACCATCAGTTCGAACGGACGGCGGTTCTTCATGCCCCAGCCGTGGATGAAGGCGTCGGACAGCA
Organism: Lysobacteraceae bacterium; assembly: GCA_041919915.1. Taxonomy (GTDB): domain Bacteria; phylum Pseudomonadota; class Gammaproteobacteria; order Xanthomonadales; family Xanthomonadaceae; genus Lysobacter_I. Next base: position 22,791 of record JAYRSY010000027.1, on the reverse strand, counting down.
GGATGTGGCGCAGGGTCAGCGCTATCTGATTCGGCTGCTGCCAGTTGGCGCGGAAGATCGCGGCGGCGCTGTCGATGAGCGACTGCGGCGGCGTATCCGACACGAAGCGCCGGATCAGTTTCTTGCAGACGTATTTGGCGACGCGCGGATGGGTGGCGAGACGGTCGAGGATGTCGCGGCCGTCCTTCATCGCCGGCTGCTCGGGATTGATGTACATGCCCAGCGCCAGCTTCGGGCCGGCGTCGTGCATCGCCTGCCGGTACGCGAACGTGCCGTCGTTCTCGTTGGGGAAACCGTTGCGGCCGTCCTTCACGCTCCAGCCGGTGAATGCGGCGGCGGTGTCGTAGACGTCGAGATCGGTGTAGCCGATGGGGTAGTTCGGATCCTCGGGGCAGGGCGGGACCTGGAACGGGTTCACGAACCCGAGATAGTTCTCGGCGCCGAAGGTATGCAGTTCCAGCAGCTCGCGCGCGTAGTTCTCGTTGGGGCCGGAGCGCGAATTGCTGGCGTTGTTGAGGTAATAGAGCATCGCCGTGCTCTGCGCGACCGCTTCGAGCATCGTGCGGAAATTGCCGAAGACGTTGGCGCGGATCACATCGCGGTTGTAGTGCACGTAGACCGGTTGCGCGGCCGAGTTGGAAATCGCGACGTTGAAGTGGTTCTGCCAGAAATCGACCAGGACTTCCTGGAGTTGCCGGCGCGAGTACACCGAGCGCACCAGTGCCGCGCGCTGGGTCTCGCGCGCGGGCGCAGAGCTGTCGGTGGTGACGAGACGATGATCGGCCCACAGCTGGGTCAGCGACTTGTCGAGCGTGGTGTAACCGGCGCCGCCGAGACGCGCGGTCAGCGTGCTGTCGTCGATCGCCCCGGGGTTCAACTGCTGGTCGACGAAGGCGGTGAGCCGCGCGGTGTCGTTCGCGCCCAGCGCGTTGAACTGCGACACCAGCGCCGGCGTGGCGCCGAAGGTGAGATGGTTGAGCACGCGCACCGCGAACGGCGCCTTCGGCAGGGTGATGAGATCGGGTCGCGAAATCTGCGACATCGACGGACCGGCCATCCGCGGCCCGCCGGCGGCGGGTGGACCGACCGCCGGATCGGCCGGTTGCGCCGCTGCCGTGGCGCCGACCGGCACGGGCTGGAAGCGGATCGGCCCGCGGATGCCGTGACGACGAGCGATCAGCGCGTAGATGGCCTTGCGGAAACGGCGCGAGGACGGGATCAGTCTGGGCATGGCGAAGACTCCGGAACAGGCCTGTTCGGCAGGCGTGGTTCGAACGGATGGATGGTGGTTGGATCCCCGCGACGAGCATGCCACAGGCATGTGGACGTTCAGCGAAGCGGTCGATCGAGGCGCGAACTGTGTCACGGAGCGCTTCGGATGGCTGCCCGGAGTTGACGAGTTCTTAACGGAAGCGGGCGACTTCGCGACGCGCAGGATGCATGGGCGGACGCGTCATTCGCCGAGGATCGCTTCGCACAACGTGGCCGGATCGCCGTTGACGGGGCGGCCGCTGCGTCGCGCCAGCGCTTCCGGGAGGGTGTACCCCCAGGCGACGCCGATGAAATCGATGCCGAGCGCGGCGGCCGCTTCGGCATCGCGGATCTCGTCGCCCACGTACACCGATTCCTCGCGCGTGCGACGGCAGCGCCGGATCGTGTCGCCGAGCTTCCGCCGCTTGCCGAACATCGACACCCCGCAGGCGAATGCATCGACTTCGGCGACCATCCGTTCGCCGAGCACGGCACGCACGTTCTCTTCGCTGTTCGAGGTGACGATGGCGATCCCGACGCCGTTGCGCGCGAGCGTGGAGAACAGCGTGTCGATGCCGGGAAAGACGGGGATCGTGGCGATGTCCGCGCGCATCCGCCGGCGCATGTCGCGGGTCAGCGCGGGCAGTTTCCACCACGGCAGACCGAGCCGGGCCATGATCGCGCGCGCATCGAGTCCGCGCAGCGCTTCCCATTCGGCCTCGTCCAGACGCGCGAGGCCATGGCGTGCGGCGACTTCAGGCATCGTGCGCGCGAACCAGCCCAAGGAATCGGCCAGCGTGCCGTCGAAGTCGAACATCGCCAACCGGTAGCGGGGCATCGCCGGCGCCCGTCGTGGCGGTTACTGCGCGGTCCAGCCGCCGTCGATCGGGAACGAGGCGCCGGTGACGTTGTGCGCTTCGCGCCGGCACAGCCACAGCGTCATCGAGGCGATGTCCTCCGGCAGCGACATGCGCTGGCTGGGCTGTTTTTCCGCGACCAGCGCGCGCACGCCGTCGTCGCGCGTCGCCACGGGGTTGCCGAGCATGCTCCGGCGGGCTTCGATCTGCGGTTCGATCAGCGCGGTCTCCACCCAGCCGGGGCAGATGCAGTTGACGGTGATGCCGCCGCTGTCGCGGCTGCCGCTGGCGGCGTATTCCAGCGCCGCCACCTTGCTCAGGCCGACGATGCCGAACTTGCTGGCGACGTAGGGCGCCTTGTTCACCGAAGCGACCAGACCGTGCACCGACGCGATGTTCACCACCCGGCCATAACCGCGCGCGGCCATGCCCGGCATCGCCAGACGCATGGCGTGGAAGGCCGCGCTGAGGTTGATCGCGATGATGTCGTTCCACTTCTGCGTCGGCATCTCCGCCAGCGGCACGGCGTGCTGGATGCCGGCGTTGTTGACGAGGATGTCGACCGGCGACCACGCGTCGATCGCGGCCATCATCGTTTCGATCTGTTCCGGATCGCGCAGGTCCGCGCCGAAATGGCGGACCTCGGCGGCACCGGCCTCGCGCACCGCCTGCAGGGCCGCGTCGATCTGTTCCGGCGTGCCGAGGCCGTTGATCGCCACCTTCGCGCCGGCGGACGCGAGGCCGCAGGCGATGGCCAGACCGATGCCGGACGTGCTGCCGGTGACGAGGGCGGTGCGGGACGCGAGGAAACGGTCGGCCATGGCGGGGTCCGGGAGGTGGGGGCGGATGCGGGAAATTATGCGGGGTGGCGCTGACCGATGAGGCATTCTCCCGTAGGAGGGCCTTCAGGCCCGATCTTTTTCGATATGGAAGATCAACCGCTCGGGCCTGAAGGCCCTCCTACATGGGGTGCCGGGGCTCACACCAGCCCGGTGGCGTAGAACGCGCCGATCGCGACGAACACCGCCGCGGTCTTGATCAGCGTGATCGCGAAGATGTCCTTGTAGGCCTGACGGTGGGTCAGTCCGGTCACGGCGAGCAGGGTGATCACCGCGCCGTTGTGGGGCAGGGTGTCCATGCCGCCGGAGGCCATCGACGCGACCCGGTGCAGCACGTCCATCGGAATGTTCGCGGCGGTCGCGTTGGCGATGAAGGTCTCGGCCATCGCCGCCAGCGCGATGCTCATGCCGCCGGAGGCCGAACCGGTGATGCCGGCCAGCGCGGTCACCGTGATCGCTTCGTTGATCAGCGGATTCGGGATCGAATGCAGCGCGTGGGCCACCACCAGAAAGCCGGGCAGGGCCGCGATCACCGCGCCGAAACCGTATTCGGAGGCGGTGTTCATCGCCGCCAGCATCGCGCCGCCGATCGCCTGCTTCGCGCCCTCGGCGAACTGCCGGGTCACCGGTTTCCAGGCGAGCAGGATGACCGCGGCGATTCCGATCAGCAGTGCGCCCTGGACCGCCCAGATCGCGGCGACCTTCGACACTTCCTGCACCACCGGCGTGGCCTTGCCGATCACCGCCGGCACGAACTCGTGGCTGCTGCCGTAGGCCTGCGGGATCCACAGCGTCAGCAGTTTGTTCGCCACGCCGACCAGCACCAGCGGCGCCAGCGCGAGCAGCGGATGCGGCAGCCGGTCGTCGGCGAACGGCGCGGGCTCGTTCAGCAGCGTCGCGGGATCGCCGTAGCCCTCGCCGTTGCGTTTCGCCGCGCGTCGCCGCCATTCGAGATAGCTCATGCCCAGGATCAGGATGAACACCGCGCCGATCGTGCCCAGCCACGGTGCGGCCCAGGTGGTGGTGCCGAAGAACGAGGTCGGGATGATGTTCTGGATCTGCGGCGTGCCCGGCAGCGCATCCATGGTGAAGGTGAAGGCGCCGAGCGCGATGGTGCCCGGGATCAACCGTTTGGGGATGTCGCTCTGGCGGAAAAGCTCCGCCGCGAACGGATAGACCGCGAACACCACCACGAACAGCGAGACGCCGCCGTAGGTCAGCACCGCGCAGACCGCGACGATCGACAGCATCGCGCGCTCGGCGCCCAGCAGGCGGATGATCGCGCGCACGATCGACTTGGAAAAACCGGACAGCTCGATCAGCTTGCCGAAGATCGCGCCGAGCAGGAACACCGGGAAATACAGCTTCAGGAACCCGACCATCTTGTCCATGAACAGGCCGGTGAACATCGGCGCGACCAGGGATGGATCGGTCAGCAGCACCGCGCCGAGGGCGGCGATCGGCGCGAACAGGATCACGCTGTAGCCGCGATAGGCCACGAACATCAGGAAGCACAGTGCGGCCAGGACGATCAGGAAGGACATGGGAATGACATCGGTAATGGCTTCCGGCGCCCGGGCGGGCATGGAAAAGGCCGGGCCAGTGTCGGCAGGGCGGCGATGACGGCCCATTGTCCGAAGGTACAAGTGCCCGCGGCCGGCGGCGCGGCCTAGGCTTGCCGCACCCTGGCCGCCGAGCGTCGGCGGCATTCTGTCGAGGATCCGATTCATGCGCCGTACCCATCCCGCCGCCTCCCTTTCCGCCGCCGCGTTCCGCCGACCCGCGCCGATGCGCAGCGGCCTGAGCATGGCCGTCGCCATCGGTCTGTCCGGCCTGCTGGGACTTTCCGCGCCGGTGGTCCGTGCGCAGGATGCCGACGGCGCCGAGGCCGAACAGGGCTCGCTCGACACCATCGTGGTCAGCGCGCGCAAGCGCGAGGAAACCCTGCAGGACGTGCCGGTCGCGGTCACCGCGTTCACGCCCGACACGCTGGACAAGCTCAACGTCGAGGATCTGAGCGATCTCGACGCGCAGGTTCCGAACCTCACCATCTATGCCGCCCGCGGCTCCAGCAGCACGGTCACCGCCTATATCCGCGGTGTCGGCCAGTCCGATCCGCTGTGGGGCGTCGATCCGGGCGTGGGCATCTATCTCGACGACGTCTACATCGCCCGCCCGCAGGGCGCGCTGCTCGACGTGTTCGATGTCGGCCGGGTCGAAGTGCTGCGCGGTCCGCAGGGCACGCTGTACGGCAAGAACACCATCGGCGGCGCGATCAAGTACGTGTCGAAGCCGCTGCCGGAAGAACTGGACGGCTTCGCCTCGATCACCGTCGGCAGCGACAACCAGCTCGACGCGAAGGCGGCGCTGGGTGGTTCGCTGTTCGGCCAGAACAGCGGTCTGCGCGGACGCATCGCCGTCGCCAGCCTCAATCGCGACGGTTTCGGCGAGAACGTCAATACCGATCAGGACGTCAGCGACAAGGAGATCAACGCGCTGCGCCTCAATCTCGGCGCCTATGCCGGCGACGATTTCGACGTGCAGTTCGCGTTCGACTGGATCGACGACAAGTCCGGCGTGCGCGGCGCGCGCATGCTCGCGCCGAATCGCTTCGCCCCCACCGCCGCGCCGCTGGACGATCGTTACGACGTGCGCAACGGCATGCCGAACATCAACAACACCGAGCTCAAGGGCGGATCGATCGCCGTGAACTGGCGCCCGAACGACGACTGGGCGTTCAAGTACGTCGTCGCCAAGCGCGAATCCGACACCGAGACCAACATCGACTTCGACACCCTGCCGAACCAGATCGCCGACGTGAAGGCGTTCTACAGCGACGAGCAGACCACCCACGAGATCCAGGGCAATTTCGACGCGGGCGGCCGCAGCCGCGGCGTCTTCGGCGTGTACAAGTTCGATGGCCGTGCCGGCGGCCGGGTGCTCAACAACTTCTTCAACCTGCTGTTCGGCGATACCCGCGGCAACGTGTTCACCGAAAGCGTCGCGGTCTACGGCGACTGGACCTTCGATCTCACCGATCGGCTGACGCTCGATGTCGGCGCGCGCTATACCGACGAGGACAAGCATGCGGTCGTGCTGAACCGGTTCTACACCGACGCCACCTACACCACGCTGCGTCCGGTCGCGCCGATCGCCGCGAACTTCGACAAGACCATCAACTTCAAGAACGTCTCGCCGAAGGTCTCGCTCGACTTTCAGGTCAACGACGACATCATGGTCTACGCCCTGGCCAGCCGCGGCTTCAAGTCCGGTGGCTACAACATCCGCGCGCAGTCGGTCGCGGTGCCGCGCTCGGCCGAGCCGTTCGACGACGAGTCGGTCGACAGCTTCGAGATCGGCAGCAAGATGTCGCTGTTCGATCAGCGCCTGTTCCTGAATCTGTCCGCCTTCCACAACCGGTATCGCGACATCCAGCTGTCGGTCTTCACCGCCTACGACAGCAACGGCGACGGCATCGACGATGCCTTCTTCGGCGATTTCACCAATGCCGGTCGCGGCAGCGTCAACGGCCTCGAAGCCGAATACCAGTGGCTGCCGAACGACCATTGGGCGATCACCGGCAATCTGGCGTGGCTGGACGCGAAGTACGACGAGTACATCTTCAAGAACGTCGACATCGCGGACCAGCAGGAATTCACCAACGCGCCGGAGTTCTCGGGTGCGCTGAACGTCGAATACCGCACGCGTCTGGGCGACATGGGCAGCCTGTCGGCCCGGGTCGGCTACAGCTACCAGAGCGATGTGGTCGCGACCACCGAGGTGGTGCGCGATCCGGTCACCGGCGCCACCGCGACCCCGATCACCCAGGACGGCTATGGTCTGGTCAGCGCCGGCGTGATCTGGAAGTTCAACGACGCCTGGACCTTCTCCCTGCAGGGCAGCAACCTGACCGACAAGGAATACCTGACCACCGGCTACAACCTGGTGTCGTCGCTCGGCGTGTTCACCGGGTTCTACGGTCCGCCGCGCCAGGTGTCGCTGACCGCGCGCTACGACTTCTGAGATCACGCGTGCGATACGCATCCGCCGCCCGAGCGGGCGGTGGATGCGTACTCCCGGTTCTTCTGCGGGAGCGACCCGGCCGTGGCGGCTTGCGGAAGGCGATTCCGTGACCCGTCGCGATCGGCGTCGCTCCTGCGGAGATTCGTACCGGTCGTTTCGCCGCGCGGTGCGCATCTCCCGCGGGAACGCTCTGCGCTATGCTCCGCGAAGTTTCCGACCGATCGACGAATGACGTGAACGCCGCCCGCGCACCGGGGATGCCATCGCCATGCTGACCGCGGGTGGCGTGCTGCTGGCCGCGCTGCTCTGGCTTGGCGCGATGTTCGCGGTCGCGGTCTACGGCGAACGCCGTCCGCAGACTTTCGCGCGGTACTCGGCCGACGTCTATGCGCTGTCGCTCGCGGTCTACTGCACGTCCTGGACCTTCTTCGGCACCGTCACCCAGGCCGCGCGCTACGGCTGGCCGCTGCCACCGACCTTCGTCGGCACGCTGCTGCTCTATGTCTTCGGCATCGGTCTGCTGGTGCGTCTGGTGCGTCTGGTCCGCGAGAGCAACAGCACGTCGATGGCCGACTTCATCGCCAGCCGCCTCGGCCAAGACGGCTGGCTGGCCGCGGCGGTCACCTTCGTCGCCGTGCTCGGCATCGTTCCCTACATCGCGCTGCAGTTGAAGGCGGTGGCGATGAGCTTCGCGCTGCTCACCGGCGGCGATGCGGGCGAGGTGCCGGCGTGGCAGGACAGCGCGTTGTACGTGGCCCTGGCGATGGCCGCGTTCGCGATGCTGTTCGGTACCCGCAGCGCGAGCGCGGCGGAGCACAATCGCGGCCTGATTCTGGCGATGGCCTTCGAAGCCCTGCTCAAACTGGGGGCGATGCTCGCGATCGGCCTGTTCGCGTTCTCGCTGCCGGTCGACCGTTCCGCGGTCGATCTGCTGCGTCCGCAGGCGGGCGACCTGTCCGGCTTCGCGCCGCTGGTGCTGCTTGGCGTGCTGGCGATGTTCACGCTGCCGCACCAGTTCCACGTCGGCGCGGTCGAATGCCGCGACGAGCGTCACGTGCTGCGCGCACGCTGGCTGTTTCCGCTGTATCTGCTGCTGATCGCGCTGCCGGTGTTGCCGCTCGCGCGTGCCGGCGATGCTTTGCTCGCGGCCGAGGGCGTGCCGTCGGATCTCTACGTGTTGGCATTGCCGTTGTCGCAGGGGCGCGAGGCGCTGGCGCTGCTCGGGTTTCTCGGCGGGCTCAGCGCCGGCACCGGTATGGTCATCGTCAGCACGCTCACGCTCAGCCTGATGATCGGCAATCACTGGCTGACGCCGCTGTGGCTGCGCGGCGCATGGGCGCCGCGACGCGAGGCCGCCGAGCAGTCGGACCTGCGCCGCGCGGTGTTGATCCAGCGCCGGATCGGCATTCTCGCGATCGTGCTGCTGGCGTGGGGGTACAGCCGTCTGATCGCCGGCAACGACGCGCTGGCGGATGTCGGCGCGCTGTCGTTCTCGGCGCTGGCGGCGTTGGCGCCGGCGCTGGGATACGCGCTGTGGCGGCCGCAGACGCCGCCGCGCGCGGTGCTGCTGGGGATCGTCGCCGCGGTCGCCTTGTGGGTCTGGCTGCTGCTGGTGCCGGTGCTGGTCGAAGCGCGCGGTCTGGGGGCCTCGTGGTTGCGGGAGGGGCCGGGCGGATGGTCGCTGTTCGCGCCGGATGCGTTCTTCGGCCTCACCGGCTGGAGCCGGCTGGGGCGCGCGGTGGTGATGAGTCTGTTCGCGGGCGTGACCACCACCTGGATCGCCTCCACCTGGGGGGCAGGCTGGTGGCAGGCCGGACCGCGTCGCACCGGCGCGCGCGGACTGGCGATCGAGACCCTGCGCGAAGCCGGACGCCGGTTCCTGCCGCGCGAAACCGTCGAGGCCGCGCTGCAGGGCGCGCCGGCGTCGGGCGCGGTGCCGGCGCTGCAGGAGGCGCGGCTCGAACGCGAACTGGCGAGCGTGCTCGGTTCGGCGTCGGCGCGCCTGCTGCTCGACGCCGCGCGTCGCGAGGCCGGTCGCGATTTCGACACCGTCGCCGCGATCGTCGGCGAGGCCTCGCAGGATCTGCGCTTCAACCAACGGCTGCTCGAAGCGGCGCTGGAGAACATGAGCCAGGGGATCAGCGTCGTCGACCGCGACCTGCGCCTGGTGGCGTGGAATCGCCGTTACGCCGAACTCTTCGGCTACCCGGAATCCCTGCTGCGCGTGGGCGTGCCGGTGGCCGAACTGGTGCGCTACAACCTGCGCCAGGGCTGGAACGCGTACCCGATCGAGGACGAAGTCGAGAAGCGCGTCCGCCACATGCAGGCCGGGACGCCGTACGTCAGCGAACGCGTGTTCCCGGATGGGGGCGTGGTCGAGATCCGCGGCAACCCGATGCCCGGCGGCGGCTTCGTCGCCACCTTCACCGACGTGACCGCGTTCCGACGCGCCGAGGCCGAACTCATCCGCAGCAACGAGACGCTGGAACAGCGCGTCGCCGACCGCACCGCGCGGCTCGATCAGGCGCGCGCCGAAGCGGAGCGCGCGAACGACGCCAAGAGCCGCTTCCTCGCCGCGATCGGTCACGATCTGTTGCAGCCGCTGCACGCGGCGCAGTTGTTCACGGATGCGTTGACCGAGCAATTGCCCGACGACACCCGCCGCACGACCGCGCAGCGGATCCGCGGTGCGCTCGACTCGACCGGCGATCTGCTCGCCGGACTGCTCGACATGTCGCGACTGGAAGCGGGCGGGCTGGTGCCGCAGCCGCGTGCGTTCCCGCTGGTCGATGTCCTTGAACCACTGGCCTCGGAATTCCGTGCGCTGGCCGCGGAGCGCGGTCTGCGTTTCCGCTGGCGACCGACCCGCGCCTGGGTGCGCACCGATCCGCAACTGTTGCGTCGGGTGTTGCAGAACTTCCTGGCCAACGCGGTGCGCTACACGCCGCAGGGTGGCGTGCTGCTGGGCGTGCGTCGCGTCGGTGGCGCGCTGCGGCTCGAAGTGCACGACACCGGGCCGGGGATTCCGGTGTCGCAGCAGCGCGCGATCTTCGAGGAATTCCGTCGCGGTGAGGGTGCGGCCGGGCAGGGACTGGGGCTCGGGCTGGCGATCGCCGATCGCATCGCGCGCCTGATCGATGCCCCCCTGCGGCTGCGCAGCCGGGTGGGGCGGGGGACCGTGTTCACGCTCGAACTGCCGGCGATCGCACCGCCGCGTCTGGATGTCGCGCCAATGGCCGGTGGGCTCGAAGGGCTGCACGTGCTGATCGTCGACAACGATCCGCAGGCCCTGGCGGCGCTGCAGGCGATCCTGGAAGGCTGGCACTGCCGGGTCGACGCCTTCGCGGACGGCGCCGGCGCCGAGGCCTTGCTCGCTTCCGGCGCCGATCCGGCGCTGTGGCTGTTCGACTATCACCTCGGCGACGTCGGCCACGACGACGGCGATACCGGGGTGGCCCTGCAGGCGCGATTGTCGGCGCGCTTCGGCGCACGGCCGACCTTGATCCTCAGCGCCGACGGCAGCGGCGACGTGCGCAGGATCGCGCTCGAACACGGTCTCGGTCTGTTGCCCAAGCCGGTCAAGGCGCTCGCGCTCAAGTCCATGCTGCGACGCTTGTCGGCGGCGCGCGCGGCCTGAGCGCATCGCGCGGGCAGAGCCGGTTCGACCGCGCGATCCGGGCGTCTTCGGGTGGATCCGGCGGCGAAACCGCGCGGCGCTCTACAATGCAGCGATCCCAAGGACGTCGCCATGCCCTATACCCCCATCGTCGCCACGCTCGGTTATGTGCTTTCACCCGATCGCGAGCAGGTGCTGCTGATCCATCGCAACGCCCGCGAGCACGATCAGCATCTCGGCAAGTACAACGGTCTCGGGGGCAAGATCGAGCCCGATGAGGATGTCGTCACCGGTATGCGGCGCGAGATCTTCGAGGAAGCGGGCATCGAATGCGATGAACTCGCGCTGCGTGGCACCATCAGCTGGCCGGGATTCGGCAAGCAGGGCGAGGACTGGTTGGGCTTCGTCTTCCTGATCACGCGTTTCCGCGGCGTGCCGTATGCGTCGAACCCCGAGGGCACGCTGGAGTGGATCCCGGTGAACCGGATCCTCGAACTGCCGCTGTGGGACGGCGATCGCCATTTCCTGCCGCTGGTGTTCGACGAGGACCCGCGCGGCTTCCATGGGGTCATGCCGTATCGCGACGGCCGGATGGTCTCCTGGGCGTATTCGCGGATCTGAGCGTCGCCGCTGTCGCGGACGTCCGTGGAAGCCCTCCGGCTACAGCGGGCTGTCGCGCCGCGACTCGACATCCGCCGCCAGCAGCGAGCGCAGTGCGCTGCAGCGTTTGCGCACGGTTTCGTAATCCTGTTTCGACAGTGGTCCGCTGCGGCCCTCGCCGGTGACCGAAGCGATCGCGCCCTGCAGCGGGCCGTAGCCTTCGTCGTGGGCGCTGCGCGAGAGATACATGCCGCCGGTGTCGTAATACCAGCGACGCAGGTCCTGGCTCAGGGCGCGCAGCTGTTCGTAGGTGATGCTGTCGTCCTGCGGCCATTTCGGCAGCAGCGACGTGGCCTTCCACAGTTCGGCGTAGACCTCGATCCGGCGCTTGCGCAGGTCGAGGTCGATCTCGCCGGCGTATTTCTGCGACATCAGCGTGCGTTCGCTCCAGACCTTGCCGAGCCACGCGGACAGGGCCACCACCACCGCGCCGCCACCGCCGATCGCGGCCAGCACCGCCAGCACCACGTCCAGGACCGAGGATTCCATGGCTGCTCCGGTTCGGATGAAGGCCTGCGAGTATGCCGCGATCCGGTCATCCGGGTCTTCCGGCGAAGTCGTCCCGGTCGCGCCGCGGCAGGCGCACCGGCGTCGGCGATGTTCTATCCTCGCCCCTCCGGTCGAGGCCGGTTTCCGTCGCCCATTCCGTCCTTCGTCGCATGAAACAATTCGCCCTGACCCTCATCGCCGTCCTGATCGGCGGCTTCCTGGCCCTGCTGGGCTACGATCATTTCATCGTCAAACCGCGTGAGGCCGAACCGGCCCCGGTGGTGCAGGCGGCACCGGCGCAGGCGCCGGTCGATCTGGCGCAGACCCGCAGCGAGGCGCAGGCGATCGCGAGCGAGGTCGAGGCCTCGGTCCAGCGCAGCGTGGAGAACGCGAAGGCCTCGATGGACGCGCAGGCGAAGGCGATGGATCGCCGCGACCTGGTGTCCGACGCGGTCAGGCGCGCGACGATGTACCGGGTCGCACTGACCGATTACTACCAGACCAACGGCCGCTGGCCGCAGGATGCCGACGAAGCCGGCCTGCCATCGCCCGACGAGATGCGCGGCGGGGCCGTGCGCTCGGTGACGGTGGGCGCGCAGGGCCGGGTCACCATCGCGCTCGACGATACGTTCGCGCCGGGCAGCATCATCGTGCTGGCTCCACGGATCAACGCGCCCGACATGATCGATTGGCAGTGCGAGGTCAAGGGCGACCCGTCGCTCGCGCAGGCGCTGCCGCGCTGCAAGGGGTGAACACCGTGACCGCGCGCATCGTCCCGCTGTGCGGTGTCCTGCTGCTGGCGACGCTGGCCGGATGCCGCGGTCTCGCTCCCGCGCCGGCTTTGCCGCCGCAGGCCTCCGTGCCGGCAACCGCCTGCATCGACGGGACCCGGCCGATGGTGCGCGACACCCTGTATCTGGGACGCAGCCGGCCGGGTGGGCGGATCGGGGCGGACGACTGGCAGCGCTTCGTCGACGATGTCGTGGTGCCGCGCTTCCCCGATGGCTTCACCCTCGTGTCCGCCGAAGGGTATTGGCGTGCGGGCGATGGCGCGATCGCAAGCGAGCCGTCGACGCTGCTGATCGTGCTGCATGATGGCGATGTCGCCGCCACGGCCGGGATCGCCGAGATCGCGGCGGACTACAAGCGCAGATTCGAGCAGGAGGCGGTCCTGCGCGAACGCGGACCGACCTGCGCGGGATTCTGAGGTTTGTCCGATGCGGCCGGTCAGTGCCGGCGCACGAGCACCACGGTGATGTTGTCCGAGCCACCGCCGTCGAGCGCCGCGGCCACCAGACCGTCCACGCACTCCTGCGCGCTGCATTCGGTATGCGACAGCACCTGCGAGATGTTGCCGTCGTCCACTTCTTCGGTCAGGCCATCGCTGCACAGCAACAGCTGCATGCCGGGGCGCAGCTCGCCGGCCAGGGTTTCGACGTTCAGGCTCTGCGGATCGGTCACGCCCAGCGCCTGGGTGACGACGTTGCGATGCGGGTGGGTGCGGGCCTGATCGACGGTGATCGCGCCCTGCGAGATCAGTTCCTGGACGTAGCTGTGATCGTGCGAGAGCTGGGCCAGATTGCCGTCGCGCCACAGATAGGCGCGACTGTCGCCGACCCAGGCCACTTCGAAACGGTTGCCGAGGACGCGCAGGGCGACCACGGTGGTGCCCATCGGCAGGGCATCGCTGCGCTGGCGCGAGGCGCGGATGATCTCCTCGTCGGCGGTGCGGATCGCCTGGGCCAGGGACGCCCCCTGGCGGATTTCGCGGACGATGGTCTCGCGCGCGAGCGCGCTGGCGACTTCGCCGTATTCGTGTCCACCCATGCCGTCCGCGACCAGCCACAGCCCGAGGTCGCTGTCACCGTAATAGGTGTCCTCGTTCAGTTCGCGACGCAACCCGGCGTGGGTCAGGTGACCGAATTCGATCATGCAGCGGCCATGGGAGAGAGAGTCAGCCATATTTGAAGGGGAGATACGCAATCCGGCGATGAAACCGGACGGCGCGCGGAAAATCAATCTCATGATCCGTGCGCACCGTTCCGTCGGTACGTGTCGTGCGCGATGACCGATCCGGTCGTGACGCCCGTCTGCGAACGCGGCGATCCGGCCCGGATCGTGTGGCCCGGCTCCGGCGCGTGATGTTTCAGGGCGCGATACACGCTGGCGGCGATCCCCGATGCGGCCCGTGCGTCTCCGCGTGAAGGGGCCATTCGCTCGGCATATCCCGGGCGTCTCACGCTGCGGGCGGCCTCGCCGTGCCGACCGGTCGGAACCCGAGGGCCCCGTCGCGTGCCGTTCCCGTCGCCAGACATGAAAAACGCCCCGCGAGGGGGCGTTTTTCATGTCTGGCGGAGAGGGAGTCCGCAATCGACACGTTTCGTAGCATCCCGGGTCATGCATAAAATTAATTAATATCAATTATTTAAGTTGAATTCATGTCTCGTGTCGTCCTGTGCGGGGTCGGGCAATCCGCATTTTTATGTGGGTTTTTATGTGGGTTGACGGGCATGGCGAATGCCGTGAGTTGCCATCGGATCGAGGTCACAGTCTGAGGACGGGCTTTGCAAGCGACTCCAGCCGGGGAAGGTCCACAAGATGGACGTGGCGCTGGTTGATCTGCAATGTACCTTCGTTGCTCATCCGGCGCAGTACGCGGCTGATGGTCTCCGGGGCGAGATGCAGATAATTGGCGATGTCGGACCGCGCCATCGTCAACATGAATCGTTGCGGTGAGAAACCACGCGCGGAATAGCGCCGCGACAACATCACCAGGAAGGCGGCCAGGCGCTCGTCCGCGCTGAAATCCCCGACGAGCAGCGAGGCCTTGCCGATGTCCAGGCTGAGCAGGCGGAACAGGTGTTGCTGCAGGCCCGGCATGCGCGTGGCCAGCATCGACAACTGGGGGAACGAGAACACACAGAGCGTGACCGTATCCAGGGCGATCGCATTGCATGGGTACCGGGCGCTATGGATCGCATTCAGCCCGATCACTTCGCCTGGCAGGTAGAAGCCCAGCACCTGCTCGTTGCCTTGGCTATCAATGATGTAGGTCTTGACCGTGCCCGAGCGTACGGCGGCGATCGCGTTGAATTCACTGCCTTCGCGAAAGATGTGGTCGCGCGCATCATATGGCCCGGTGTGATTGACGAGAACATGCAGGTCCCGCAGGTCGGCTTTTCCATAGCCCTCGGACAGACAGGCTTGGGAAAACGCACAAGTGGTGCAGAAGTGCAGTTCATCGCCGTCGTCCGCGGCAGCCGGGTTGGGAGTGAGGCGGCGGCCGATGGTGGAGCTGTGAGGCATGCGGATCAACCGGACAGGCGCAGAAGTAGGTCGCAAGTCTCGGGGATTTGAGGCGGGCTGTCGAATGCGGCTGCAAGCTTGGGAGCTGTCGGCCAGCCATTTTCGCTCTCCCTTGGGATTGCTGCGCTGCAGCAAATTGCATTCCAAGCGGTGGGAGCGAGAGTGGACCCGCATGTCCGGGCCATTCGACATTCTGCCCGCGGCAGCGGGCATGCCGAGTGCCGGCGCCGAAACGGGACTGAGTGGGGCTGATCGACCCTGTGCCGATCAATACGGAATCGCCTCGACTCAATGTGCCCACTGCAGTTGCAGCCATACCTTGCGGGTATCGCGTGCAAAACCGTCGCTGCGGTAGTCGGCGTACTTGATCAGGCCGCTCCAGCCCTTCCATAGCGGCCGACCCAGGGAGAGATCCAACTCCTGCCCATAGTCGCGCCCGAAGGCCATGCGCGTATCGGCGCGGTAGTCATGCCAGGTTGCCGTCCAGCTGAATTTCTCGAATTTGCCGCTCGCGCTGACATAACGATCTTCCAGGCCACCGGCCGGCGTGACCAGAAACTTGTCTGCCCAGCCATTGAACGCATGCAGTGTCGCCAGAGGCGATTGCAGGGCGTGATGCCCATTACTGCCCAGATGCTCCCAGCCCAGCTTCCAGGTCACGTCATTCGCCTGCAATGAGGGCTCCAGCAGCCAGTAGCTGTGGGTGAAGTCAAGCGGATTGTCGGCATGGTCGTATTGGCGCGCGACTTCGACAGTCCAGCCCCAGGTCAGTGGATCGCGCACAACGCTGCCAGTCCAGCGCAGGCCGTAGGTCGCGGTCGAGGCGGCGGCGACATCCTGATCGTCGTGCTGGTACGCGTAACCGGTCCACTGCTGTTTTCCGTGCTTGTAACCGACATTGAGCAGATGCGAGGACAGATCGCGCTCGCGGGCGAGCCGGTCGATCGCCTTGTCGCCAGAGACACGATGCACGCGGTCCAGCCAGGCATACCGTACGCTCCAGGCGTCGGATGGCATGATCTCCAGATTCAGGGCGTCGAAGGTTTGCTCGTTCTGGCGCCAGCCAACGTTGCCGATCCAGCGTTGGTTGTCCAGATTGATGCGTTGCCGGCCCAGTGCCGCCCCGAAGCGATCGCGCTTCCAGCCGATCCAGGCCTGATTGAGTTCGGCACCGTCCGGATCGATCACGGTCGGGCGGGTGATCGCGCCATTGGCGCCGTTGTTGTGATGCTCGCCGGCATCGGCGATGCCTTCGCCCTCGATCAGCGCACCCCAGCCATTCCCCAGGTCGAAACGCAGCCCGGCACGCAGACGCGCGGTGGTCGCATCCGCGTCGCGCAGAAATGCGTCGTCCTCGACATGCTCATGGCGCAGGCGCAGATCCCACTCGAATTTCACCGGATCTGTGGCAGAAGCAGGCAGACACGCCGCCGACAACAGGGCGGCAGAACAGGACGCGACAATACGCATGTGACACCTCGGCTAGTGGAAGATGCCATTTTTTCGCGTACCGATGCCCCCCGGATATGATCCGTGTCAACCACGACACTTTTACCATCCTCTTTTTCCGGTAAACGTCTGAAGGGTTGTATCCTGATGCGGTGATTGGCGCGGGTTGGAAGAATGCCCAAAAAAGCGAAAGAGATGACTGCGCTTGCGGTTTCAAAGCTCAAGGGCGATGGGCGATACGCCGTGGGTGGCGTCGATGGGCTCCATCTTCGAATCGCAGGTGGCTCTCGTGCGTGGATTTTGCGGTTGGTGGTCCCGGTCAATGACCCCGGGGCACGTGATCCGTCGTCGCGCCGTGCCGATATCGGGCTGGGCGGCTACCCGGATGTCCCGCTGGCCGAGGCAAGGGAGCGCGCCCGCGAATTGCGACGCAAAACAAGGGAAGGGATCGATCCCGTAGCCGAGCGGCGTCGGGTCAAAGCCCAGCAGACTCGTCGCGTTGAGCAGGCGAAGACGCTTGCCGACTGTGCAAAGGCTTACCTCCTCAGTCACCGTGCGAGCTGGAAGAATGCCAAACACGGGCAGCAATGGGCATCGACGCTCGAAACATACGTGTACCCGAAGATTGGTCGATGCCCCGTTGCCGATGTCGACACCACGGCTGTTCTGGGTATCCTCGAACCCATCTGGACGTCGAAGACCGAGACCGCCAGTCGTGTGCGTGGCAGGATCGAATCCATTCTCGATTGGGCGACGGTCCGCGGATACCGACAGGGCGAGAATCCGGCGCGCTGGAAGGGGCACTTGGACAAGCTTCTGCCGGCGCGATCGAAAGTGCGGAAGGTCGTGCATCATCCCGCCCTGCCGTATGCGGAGATCGAGGCGTTCATGGCTGATCTGGCGACGCGCGAAGGCATCGCGGCACGTGCGCTCGAATTCGGCATTCTCACCGCAGCCCGCAGCAGCGAGATCCGTGGTGCCCGATGGGAGGAAGTCGACCTCGATGCCCGGATCTGGACGGTCCCGGCGGAGCGGATGAAGGCGGGCAAGGAACATCGCGTGCCTCTTTCCTCCGGTGCGGTCCGGTTGCTCGGGTCACTGCCCAGGTTTGCGGGAAGCGCTCTTGTGTTCACCGCGCCGCGTGGCGGCGTGTTGTCGGATATGACCTTGACCGCGGTCCTCCGGCGCATGGGACGCACGGATTTGACCCAGCATGGGTTCCGTTCGACCTTCCGCGACTGGGCAGGGGAGACCACGGCCTTCCCTCGCGAGGTCATCGAACATGCACTGGCGCATCAACTGCGCGACAAGGCTGAGGCGGCTTACCAGCGCGGCGATCTGCTCAGGAAGCGTGCCGAGCTGATGCAGGCCTGGGCCGACGCTTGCGAGTGCGTGCGCTCCGAGCCTGCCTGAGAGGCGGCTCGGATTGCAGCATCGCATCGCAGGCAGACGCGCCCAGTTGCAGTGCGAAGTCCTGTTGTTGTGTCAGGTTGCGGATCAGGAAGCCCACTGTCTGCAGAATATCGCTATCGATGCTGCGTGCTCCGCTCAGCAGCAGGCCCAATGCATCCAGCTGACGATTGACCCCTTCGGCCATGGAGTAGGCCAGCGATGCGATGGCCGACCGCTCGCGATCGGAGCGGTCGCGCAACGCTTGTTCGATGTCCGCATCGGGCAGGGCATGGGCCAGGAGCCTCTGCAGCTCGTTGTCGCTGTCCTTGCTCCATGGCGGCGCGACAATCCCCGGGGCAACCGATGCGGTTCCCGGGCGAATGGGGTGCCGGATGGACCGCCTTTCGGGCTTCTCATCCGGGCCTGATACAGTGTTGTCAGCCATGATCGTTCTCCTGTGGAACGGTAGTGGTGAGGAGCGGCGGGGTGTTAACGGCACCCCGCCGCTCCGCTTACCGGCTCGCGCCGGGTCGAATATGTCCTTGGGCCTGCCGGCGTGGCCGACGGACATGATGGGCGTTGGTGTCCGGGTGTCTTGCCGGTCGAATGACGGGGGGCGTGCCTGGCGGATGTGCCGTGGCGCTCTCCGCGATCTCACGCCAGCGCGGCACATGCGCGCCCAGGCAGGCCTTGAACAGCCGCCCGTGCGCTGGATAACGCAGGTGCAGCAGCTCATGCACGATCACGTAGTCCTGAAACTCGCCGGTCTGCGACAGCAGATCCATCGCCAGGGTGACGGTGCCGGCGGTGGTGCAGGAGCCCCACTTGCGGCGCATGTCCTGCAGTCGCACGAGGCGCGGATTGACCTTGAGCTTGATCGCCCAGGCTATCGTCCGACGCCGCAGGTCCTGGGCCGGGTAGAGCGACGATTTCATGCCCTTCGACTTCATGCGTTTCAACGTCATGCCTGATCCTCGGCCAGCAGCAGCTTCACGATCAGATCGACGATTCGCGCACGCTCGTCCTGGGGCAGCGCGAATACCGGCTTGTAGAGCAAAGCGCGCAGTCGGCGCTGTTCGTCGGCATTGACGGCGGCATTGGGGAAACGGGCAATCAGCGCCTCGGCTTCCATTGCCAACGCCTTCGGTTCGATCCCTGCGGTCTTGAGCGCGGCGTCATCGCGAAGCACCCAGGACACGGCGAACGCGCGCGCCGACAGCCCGCTGTCGCGTGCTTCGCGCATCGCGGCGTCCTTTTCGGCGGCCAGCGCGGCCAGCTCATCCATCGCGGCCAGACCGGTGGTCTTGCGGTCTTCCAGATCCTTGATGATGCGTTCGGCGCGATCCTTTAGCGGCTGCAGGATCGGCGCGGCGGCCGGGTCTTCGTCGATTTCCTGCTGCAGGCCGCGCACCAGATTGAAGACCTTGCCCTCGTCGGACCCGTCTTCCTTGCACAGCGATTGCAGCGTCGCCACGTCGAAAGTCACGCTCTTGGTCAGTCGGCCAAGCCCGTGCTGTTCGGCGTTCTCTTCGATCAATCGTCGCGTCTTGTACGCCAGATCGGCCGTGACGCTGATCGCCGGCTTGTCGGAGTAGGCGCCACGCACCGCCGAGTAAAGCTGACTCAGCAGCTTGTAGGCCGCGATATGGTCGCGCAGCACGGGGTCGGGCGAGAGGATTTCCCAAAGCGCCTCGATGTCCTTGTAGGCCTCAAAAAAGGCCTTGCGCGCCTCGGGGTCGAGAAAGCGGCCGAACACCAGGCGTTCGAGCCGCTCGTCCTGCCCGGTGTCCTGCCCATCCGTGGACGACAGGCTCAGATAGTCCCGCCTCGCCTGCTCCATGCGCTGCAGGAAGTCCTGCAGCAGCACGTCCAGATCTTCGATCACGCCGCTGACATCGCTGGAGTCGAACTGCAGCGCCTTGCGCAGTTCACGCAGCACGCCGACGAAATCCAGCACCAGGCCCACCCGCTTCTGGATGCCGTTGGCGTCGACATAGGGCCGGTTCACGCGCGCGATGGCCTGCAGCAGCACGTGGTCGCGCATTGGCTTGTCGAGATACAGGCAATACAGCGGCGGGGCGTCATAGCCGGTCAGCAGCTTGTCGGTCACGATCAGGATCTTCGGGTCGCGGTCCGGCTTCTTGAACATCAGCCGGACATCCGCCTCGCGTTCGTCTGACAATTGCAGTTCGGCCACCAGCGGGCGCTCGGTCACATCGTTGACGTTCGAGGTATAGACCGGCTGGGTCCATTCCGGCGGCAGCAGTTTGTCCAGCGCGCGCTTGTACTTGGCGCAGGCTTCGCGGTTCACGGCGACGACAAAGGCTTTGTAACCCAGCGGCAGCACACTTTCGCGGAAGTGTTCGGCGATGAACGCGGCGACCTTTTCGATACGATCGTCGGCGGTCAGAAATGTGCGCAGGCCGACGGCGCGGTCCAGCACCCGGTTCAACTCGTCGATGTCGGTCACGCCCTCGCTGTCGGCCAGCGCGAAAAATTCCTTGTCCAGCCGTTCGGCCGGCACGGTCATTTCGCTGGGCGCCATCATGTGCTTGATCGGCAGCGTGGTTTCGTCTGCGATGCTTTCGGCGATCGAATACTTGTCCAGGTAGCCGCGTTCGTCCTGAGTGCCAAAAATCTTGAACGTGCCTTCGCCCTGCGCGGTCTTGGCGATTGGGGTGCCGGTGAAGCCGAGGATGGTCGCGCGTGGCAGGGCGGCCATCAGATAGGTGCCCAGGTCCTTGGCGACGGAACGGTGCGCCTCGTCGATGAAGACAAAGACGTTATCGCGGAGGCAGCTATCCTTTCGCACTGCCTCGAACTTGTGGATCATCGAAATGATCAGGCCGCGATAGTCCGCGTCCAGCAGCGACTGCAGTTCGGCCTTGGTGTTCGCGCGCTTGACCGCGATATCCTGCTGCTGCATTTCACCGACCAGCCGCGCCACCCAGCCGCTGAGTTGGCCTTCCAGTTCGGTGCGGTCCACTACCAGGATGACGGTCGCATTCGCGAACCGGCCCTTGTCTTCCAGAATCAGGCGGGCAGCGGTCAGCAGGGTGAAGGTCTTGCCGGACCCTTGGGTGTGCCAGACCAGGCCGCGGGTCTTCGCGGGGTCGGCGCAGCGTTCCAGGATGGCATCGATCGCGCGGCGCTGGTGCTGGCGAAGCACGGACTTGCGGGTTTCGCCGTCCTCCACGTAGAACAGGATCCAGTGCTGTAGCGTGCGCAGGAACTCGCCGGGCTCGAAGAATGCCTGCACCGCGAAACGGTAGGTCTCTTCCGGCGCCTGTTTCCAGCGCGACATCTGCCGGCGGTTTGCGTTCCAAGTCACGCCGTACCAGTAATCCAGCAGGTGCGTCACGTTGAACAACTGCGGCGCGGCCAGCAGTTCGGGCGTTTCCAGCTCATAGCGGCGCAGTTGCTTGATGCCGCGTTCGATGCCGTCGCCGTCCTTGGGGTTCTTGTGTTCGACGATGACCACCGGCACGCCGTTGACCACGAACATGACATCGGCGCGGTTGCCCTTGCGTGCGGGCGGCTTGAGCTTCCATTCCCAGGTGACATGCAGCGTGTTGTTGGCGGGGTGGTCGAAGTCGATCAGGGTCACGGCGCGGTGCCGCTGTTCGTTCTGGTCGTACCACTGGCGTTCGCCGCGCAGCCAGGACAACAGTTCGCGGTTGCCGTCGATGCTGGCGGGCAGGGCTTCCAGCGTGTCGAGGATGGCGCGCACCGCGTCGTCGTCCAGCCACGGGTTGAAAGCCGCCAGCTTGCCGGTCAGCACGCCGCGCAGAAACATGCCGTCGTCGCCACCGCCGCGCATGTAGCGCGCATCCTCCGGCGACAGCTTGTCCCAGCCGATTTCGGCGGCATGCGCCACCATCGGGAATTGGGCGGAACCGGCTTCGCTGATCCTGAGCGTGCTCATGCGCTGGGCCTCATGTCCGCTTCTTGCCGGACTTGCCGCCCAGTCGAGGCGTCTGCTTCGGGAGCTTCTTTTCTTCGGACTTCAGCCGGCGTTCCAGTTTCTTCACATCCTCCGCCGCGGGCAGGGCCTCGGGCACGATGCGGCGGTCGGTCAGGATCTTGCGCACGTCTTCGTTGTTCTTGACGTGCTCGCGAGTGATGTCCGGTTCGCCCTGCAGGTCCTGCTGCCGGACCTGAGTGTTCGTCACTTCGTTGGCGAAATCCTTGGCCTTGATGGTGATGGTAGGCAGGAAGTCGGCCAGCGGGCGGCTGTCGGGCACGCCCATGCGGCGTTTCATGTCACGGGTGGTCAGGCCGCCAAACAGCGCAGCGTCGCCCTTGGCGAGGATGCGGCCGAAGCCGTCGCTATCGATGCCGCGCTCATACAGCACGCCGGACAGGGCCTTTTGCGATTGGGTCAGCTTGTCGCGGGCGTTGACGCGCTCCCACTCGGCCAGTCGGGTTTCGATCAGTTCCTGCTTGCGGGTCTGCACCGCGAAGTAGGTCATGGCGAAGGCGATGGCGTCCTTGCGCGGGTCGCCGTTCTGGGCGATCAGATAGCAGGCGTAGCGGGTCAGGGCGATGTCGTCGATGGGGCGCTGGCTCTGGGAGCCTATGGCGACCATTTTGTTGACGTCAACAAAATGGTCGTCCGGCGCCTGTCCGGCCGTTTCGCAGGCGACTTTGGCCTTGTGGATGACGGTCAGGAAGTTGCGCCACTCCGTATAGCCCAGCAGGTCCTGCAACTCGCGCGCCAGCCAGTATTCGACCCCGTCCTGGGTGTGGGCGCAGTCCTCGAAACGGCGGTGCAGCTTCTGGATGAGTTCCTTTTTCATCATGCCCTCGTCGGTAGGGTTCGGCAGTGCGTGTTCGTCAGGCATTGGTGGCAGGCAGGGCGGACAGGTCCAGAGCGTTCACGTCGATCTCACCGATCATCAGCTTGTGC
>JAYRSY010000026.1:0-53089 GCA_041919915.1 Lysobacteraceae bacterium | reverse complement strand
CGCGGCAGGACGCCGGTCCGTCAGGCAATCCGGAGAGGTGTCCGAGTGGTTGAAGGAGCACGCCTGGAAAGTGTGTAAGCGTCTAAACCGCGCTTCGGGGGTTCGAATCCCCCTCTCTCCGCCAGATCACGCAAGCCCCTGATATTTCAGGGGCTTTTCGTTTCGGCCGTCTGTCATGGCAATACCGGACGCGCCACTGCATCACCGGTCACGTCCACGCGCGCGCTGCGCGCTGTCGGACGAATGCTTCCGCGTCGCAGGACGCCAGACCTGGTACATCACGCCAGCCGAGATCCAGCGCGATCTCGATGTATTCCTGCGCTACTACAACCTTGAACGCAGCCATCAGGGCTATCGCCTGAGGGGCAGAACGCCCGCTCAGGCGCTACGCGAGACGCTCGCGATCGAAACACTACCGCCTATCGTTCCGGAGCCGGAGGTGACAGCCGAAAACGAACCAGACACACTCGCCGCGTAACCGCCCCTGCCAAGGCCCGGGTGTCGGGTAATTACCCAACTTGTACAGCTTGGCGTTTACTGATCGAGCAGAAAATAAAATAGCTTTCCGACCCTCGCTTTTGGCAAGAAATCAGTTTTCACACACATTTTTTACGAAAATCAATTAACACAAACCCTCTCTACGTTTGAAACATTTCTCGACAAAAACTTCCCATTGTTGCGCCTAGTAAACTTCGCGAAAGCAAAATAACACCCGCGCCTTAGCCCGTATCTTTCCGCAATTTCCTCAATAGGAAAAGATGCCCCTGCAATTTCTCCCGGCGAAATACTTCCGCGACGCTCGGATAGCGGAACTCTATACAAGAAATCCTCTTCATCTGAAAATTTGCAGGACCTGCAAACCCCCTCATTCGTAAAGAAGAGAAAATCAATCTCAGACCCCAAATGGACCCTACTGAGCCTGTAACTTGCACTCAAATCTTCAGCTCCTTTGTTGGCGACATACAGGTCAACCCAGCCATTTCTAGCGCGAAGAATCAGATCCGGCCGCCCCTCCGCCCCCCCTCACCTGCAACACAGAGAACTGGCAGAGAGAGCGCCAACGAAAATAAAAAAACGCGAATTTTTATTGATAGCCTACGCATGTGGCATTGACTCCGCATCCATCATCTTCCCAAAGGTCGTTGTTTTTTCGAAATTTGTCAATTTCACCATACCAGCCCGCAATTTGATACCTCCTGAATGTATATGAAGCCATTCTGAAATTATTTCTTCCGGCCTGGTACTTATACGCCTCAAACTCTCGTAACGACCTTTCATTTGCATTTTTAAATGAACCAAGAGAAACAAATTGCCTGACATGGATCACTTCATGATCGATAACACTCGCCAATCCGTAGTACCCATATTCAAATGCAGTTGGATACAAAATTAATTCGCCGGTTTCATTATCGACTGAACCCAAGACATCCCTATCATAAATGAATCCGCCGGCCGCAGATCTTCGTATATAAGGGTCCGCGCTTACGCGGACATTATCTGTATCGATATCGTCATAGCCCAAATTTCCCACCAGCAATCTGACTGCATCTTCTCGCTTTTCCGTATCCCCAAGCATTTTTCGCAACGGCTCTGGGGCATCAGTGAAATCCGAGGCTCCACTGCCGCTCTCTCCATCTCGATTAACCTTCAGAAGCGAGTAAAGCCCATCTTCAATCTCATGCAACCCTCCGTTGCCGCTTTCTGCCGATGAAAGAGAATTTATCGACGCATTCTTCTCGCTCGCATTCGCCGCCTGATCTTTCCGCCCACCAGACCCAGTCGTGCCCTGCGTATTGCCACCCCCATTGCCTGAGTTCGTAGTCGGGTGCTTGCCCCTGTCATTCTCTGACGGATTGCCCGGCTTGTTGATCTTTTCTGTCCCGGTCGGGATATCAGAGCCCGCCCCTGAGATACAGCCATTCGCATTACCGCTCGTGCCGATCGCGCAGACGCTACCTCGCGACTGATACCCGGTCGGATCCGTCCCCGACAGCGGATTGTTGAGGATGTAGGAATACGGATTCAGACTCTGGCTGTTCAACGGAAACTGGATGAACGGATCCACCCCCGTGAACCTTCCCAGGTGATAGTCGAACGCCCGCCCGTTCATGTGAATCAGCTCCAGCTGGTTCAGATGCTCGTGCTGGGTGAAGCCCTTCGGCGTCACCGCTGTGCTGGCGATCATTGCCGGACTCAGGTCGTTCCATGTCCCGTCGCGCGGTTTGCCGAAGGCGTCGTAGCCGCGGGTTTCGATCACCGCGCCACTGCTGTTCGCCACCGCGTCCACGCTGCCCAGGCGGTCCTTCAGGCGGCAAGCCCGGGGTGATCCGCTGCGACAATGGGCCGGAATACATCAGCCATGCGTTGCTGGCATGGGCGGAGAAACGGCAGATCCGGATCGAACATATCCAGCCTGGCAAGCCGCAACAGAACGCCTATGTTGAGCGCTACAACCGGACGGTGTGCCATGGCTGGTTGAACCAGTGCGCGTTCGAGACGATTGAACAGGTTCAAGAGACGGCAACGCGTTAGCTCTGGACATAAAACCACGAGCGCACGAACATGGCGCTCGGCGACATCACGCCGATGCAGCGATTGGCCCGTGCCGCATAGCTCCACTTTTGGCGACTGCTAAAGGGGATTACCTATCGCGGACTTGCGAAGAACACGGCACTGGTATTGACGCTGTTCGCATTGTCGAATTTGTGGATGTCACGCCGGCGATTGTTGCCGGTGGCGGGAGAGTTGCGTCTGCGATAGGGTAAGGCCGGCCGAAAGTCGCTTTGAATCGCTGAAATCGTCTGGAAATCGTACTGATCACGCGAGGCCTGGGATTTCAGAGCGGGTTGCTCAGGCTATCCTTAACAACCTGCTGCGTTGCCTCACTTTTTTTCACAGCTCCGTCACGATTCAAATCAAGCTGCGATTTCTGCGATAGGATGCGCTGACACGCGAATACAACACTGCATCAACTGCAGCACTTGTGAATCTTGAAAAGCCTACTCTAACCCTTGCTTCTCGACAGGACCGATTCGCGAAGCGCATGCACCCGACCGAACGATTCGGACAGACACTTCTGCAATACTCGGCTGGCGCGCATGGTTGTCAGTCCTTCCTTGGCTTAGTCACCTTGAAGACTGCACCATGCGCGCACTCGTTTCCAGCCGAAACAGCGCCAACAGACTAATCTATCGAGAGAAAACGCGGGGATACCTCAGACTCTGACCCCTGATTCTTATATCAGATATCGTCGACATCAACTTGAACAGATGTCCTGACCTCCCAAGATATTTCTTCCCGTCGATCTGCGCCAGAAGCATGTATCTCCTCTAGACGTCCCAATTTCCGGCAACGCAGGACAATCACATACTGCACACTCTCCGTATCAGCAAGCGGTTTCGACTCCGCACGAGAGACGTTGACGTAACCTATTTCTTCAGGCGCAAAACAAGCCGCCAACCGCCCCATCTCTTTACCTTCGACTTTATCCCTGCCTGCATCAGGACCTTTATAGATACGACGCACAAAATCTAGCGTACCGTAGTAATCGCTTCCTTCTTCGATCGAGAAGAATCGCCTGTAGTCTATTTTTGAACAATCGCTGTCAGACGCAGTGGCGAAATATAGCCTGGAAAAATCCATTCGCGCAAAAGATGCTTTCCCATTAACATCTGGAAATGACTGTCGATAAATCACGCACCCTTGGCTGTAATCCAACGGATACGCAGGAGATATTAGCAAATATGCTTTCTGCCTATCATCGTATGCAGAGCGCCAATTCTCTGACAACTCGCGTCGAATCGATTGCTCAACTATCACGCGATCACTGTCACCGCCAAGCGCCGAACAAGAAGAAATTAAGGCCATTGATAGAACAGCCATCTTTAACTTCACCATCATTACTCCCCCCGCAAATATATTGATCTTAGTCTGAGCGCATCATCACTGGTTGGTCTGCGCACATCGCCTCCCTGCTTCTGCATGATCCCGGTTGGTCGATGAGAAAGCCCCAGCAAGTGTCCGCCCAGTTCATGCGCACCCGTCGATCGATCAAGCCGTCCAGAGAGCGGGTCAGCATTGATGTATGCACGGTTAAAATCCGGCACCCATCCACCAATGCTCCCTGCTGCTTCGCATGAACATGCGCGGGGTTGTCCACTTTGCGTTCTAAGATCTGTAACGAACTCAGCGCTCAGCACCCCACGAATTTCTATAGCATTCTCATGATCATCTGATGGTTCAAAATCCAGGATGACGCCAACCCTCCTCCACTCACTTGTCGCATCGCGTATGGCTTGCCGGACTGTATCTCGCCTCCCCGTCGCATAGTAAGGAATATTCAGAACAAGCCTTCCTTTTTCATCCTGACTGCTCGTGACATGCGGGTTCGGACCATAGTCAGGGTTGTCGTAGCCAGCAGATGATTCAACATGCTGCTTCAAGTCTGACATGGTTGTCCCTGAGCACCCTTCTGGGTCTGGAACACGACAAGTGTTAGGAACAACCGAGTCACGATTTGTCGAGAGCGAATCCAATTGTCCGGAAGACTGCTTCGATGATAGCGGAGCCGCTTGTTCTTTCCGACCATCTGCGCTCGTCCCCGTATTCCCAAACCCACGATCTCCACCATTCCCCCCGAACGTCCGACTCTGCCCGGCGTTGTTTGTAAACGTCGCGCTGCCATCACCGTTGTTCTTCACCGTGCCGACGGTCGTCTTGATGTGCGAGCCCGCGTTCTGCTGGTAGACCTTCTGTTCCCCGCCCGCTCCGGCGCTGTTGGCGCAGTCGGTCGCATCGCCAGCCGCATCGCAGGCATACCCCGTCGGATCCGTCCCACTCAACGGGTTGTTGAGGATGTAGGAATACGGATTCAGCGATTGCGAGTTCAACGGGAACTGGATGAACGGATCCACCCCCGTGAACCTTCCCAGGTGATAGTCAAACGCCCGCCCGTTCATGTGAATCAGCTCCAGCTGGTTCAGATGCTCGTGCTGGGTGAAGCCCTTCGGCGTCACTGCGATGCTGGCGATCTTCGCCGGGGTCAGGTCGTTCCATGTCCCGTCGCGTGGTTTGCCGAAGGCGTCGTAGCCGCGGGTTTCGATCACCGCGCCACTGCTGTTCGCCACCGCGTCCACGCTGCCCAAGCGATCCTTCAGCAGGTATTCGACCTTTCTCGTGCTGCCCGTCCGGCTGATCACCGCGTAGTCCCCGACGTACACCTTCGTTTCGCCGGTGTCGGTGCGGTGTTCGTAGCCCGGCAGGTAGACTCTCGATCCGTCCGCGCCCCAGCTGCGCGTGCGCTGGCCGTCGCTGCCGTAGCGGAACCAGTCCGTCTGCGCGCCGCGCGTCGCCTTGAACGGCAGGTTCTGGTGGTCGTAGGCGATCGACAGGCCCGCGCTGTCGCTGGTCAGGTTGCCGTTCGCGTCGTAGCAGTAGGTGCGGGTGCCGCCCGCCGCCAGTTGCACCGACTTCACCGCGTTCGCGCCGCCGCCACAACTGCCGCCGGTGTAACCGTACGCGTTCGCCGTATCGGCGCTGAAGTCGCTCTTCTTCGTCAGGTTGCCGACCGCGTCATAGCCGTAACTGACCGTGCCGCTCGCCGCGCCGCTGCGGATCGATTGCACCAGGCGATGCAGCGTGTCGTAGCTGTAGTCCTCGCGGCTCGCGCCGCCGTTCAGGCTCTGCCGTTTCAGGTTGCCGAACACGTCGTAGCCGTAGCCCAGCTGACGCAGCGTTCCGCTGCCGCCGCCGTAGGTCAGGCCGGTCAGCTGCCCGGTCTGCGACTGGAAGCTGGACACCAGCGTCACCCCGTTGCCGAACGTCTCGCTCGTCGCCTGGCCGCGCGCGTTCACCGCGTTCGTGCGCCGGTACTCGATTCCCGTCGCAGGATCCTTCTCCGCGATCGCATGGCCGTAGTTCGAGTACAGCTGCTGCACCGCTTCGCCGTTCGGGAATTCCTGTCCGACCGGGCGTCCGTAGTAGCTGTCGTATTTCGTGCGCAGCGTATAGGTGCCGGTACCGCTCGACAGCGCCTGTGTCACCGTCGTCTGTACCGGACGCGCCACCGCATCGTAGGTCGTCGTCGTGCTGCGCTCGGTCGCGCCGTTGATCGTGCGCGCGCTCGTCTGCGGCGCGCCCTTCGCGTTCGCGGGATCGTAACTCCAGTTGTCGACCACGCTGTCCGCGACCGCATCGCCGGTCACGTCCACGCTCGCGCTGCGCGCCGTCGGACGACCCAGCACGTCGTACGCCATCCCGGTCGCGATCCCGCGTGCGTCGACCTGACCCGTCACCTCGCCCAGCGCGTTGTACGCGAAACTCCACGTGCCCTGGTTCGGATCGTTCACCCCGCTGCGCTGACCGATCGCGTTGTAGCTCGCACGGGTGACGACGCCGCTCGCGTCCTCGATCGCGGCCACGTTGCCGTTGGCTTCATACCAGAACCGCGTCCGTCCGTTCTGCGCGTCTTTCGTCTCGACGTATCGACCCAGGCTGTCCGTCGTGCGACTGAGATTCAAGCAGTTCCCCGAACCGCTGTCGTTGCTCCCGCACACCTGGATGTTCGTCGTCCGCCCGCTGTAGGCGTACGTCGTCACCATGTCGCCGCGACCGTCCTCGTGCTGCTTGGGCACGATCTTCATCGTCATCCGGCCCAGCGCGTCGAAGAAGAACGTCGTCCACACCGACGCGTCGCCCGAGCGCAGCGGCTCGGTCTTCCAGATCAGACGGCCCAGCGGGTCGTACTCGTTGATCGAACGGTGCGTCCAGACACCGTCGGGCAGCTTCTCCGCATCCACCGACACCCGGCCCAGCGCATCGAACCGCTGGATCGTCGACGGCGCGCCATCCTGCACCGTCATCACCTGGTACTGTTCCACCGGGCGCCAGCAACTCGTGTACAGCACGCAATCGCTCACCGCGCTCCGCTGGTCCGGTGCGAGATACACCGCATCGGTCGCGCCGCGGAATTTCTTGCGCGTCACGAACCCGAACGCGTCGTACTCCATCAGTGTCCGCAGCCCGTTCGCATCGGTGATCTGCGTCGGCTGGCCATCGCGGGCGCGCACGCTCGTCGTCGCGCTGTGGCCCAGCGCGTTCACCACCGCCAGCGGGAAGTAACCATCCGCGGTGTAGCTCGTCCCGGTGCTGCGCGTTCCGTTTGGATCACCCGACGCGCTGACCGCCACCCCGGTCGGCAGGCCATAGTTGTTCGTCGCGGGATACGTGTACGCCGTCACCCGCTGCTGGTTCGCGATCCCCGCCTGCACCGTCTCGCTCGACAGCGTGCGGTCCGAGTTCCACACGTAGCTGCTGCTCACCGTGCGGGTCGGATTGGCGGTGCCGGACGGCAGCGCGTGCTGCGTCGCGTCCCAGCTCACCTGCGTCGTCGCGGTCTTCGCGGTGAGCTTGTCCAGCCACCAGTTCGCGGTGTCGACGACATACGTGCTGGTCTCGCTCACGCACTGCAGATCCAGCCGGTTCGCGGTACCGCTGGCCGATCCCGTGCCCAGATCGCGGCTGCGCACCGTGCGCGCGGTCAGATTGCCGTATGCGTCGTAGCCCGACACGTTCGACACCGTCGCGCTGCATGCGCCATCGTCCGCGGCGATCTCCTGCGTATGGCCCAGCACCGCCGGCGTACCCGTGCCCAGCGCGGTCGTGCCGTCGTAGCTCCACGTGTCCTTGGTGTCGAGGAACCGGAAGTATTTCGTCGGCACGCCAAGCACCGGCACGCACGCGTTCGCGTTGCCGCGGTTCGTCCGGTCGCAGCGCCACGTGTACTCCTCGCGGCTGATCGCCCCGTCCTCGCCGCTGCGCGCGATCGGGTTCACCACCACGCGCTCGGGCTGGCTGGTGAGCGGGAATTTCTGGTGGAAGGTCGTCGTCGTCCGCAGGCCCGCGCTCACGTCCTCTTCGATGATCGTGCGGAAGCCCTGGAACCCTCGGCCCTGGGTGTTGTACATCGCTTCGCCGTAGCCGTAACGCCAGGTGCGATAACCGCCCAGCGCATCGCTGCGGATCATCGACTCCACCACCGGCATCGACGAGGTGAAGTAGATGTGCCGCTCATCGATGTAACGCTGCGACGACACCGTCGGCACCGTGTACAGCGGCAAAGTGCCTGCGCCGCGACCCGCCTTGCCCGCGAGCGGCGCGTAGCTCCACACCGCCTGCTGGCCGAAGCCGTCGGTCGCCATCGCCAGCAGATCCTGCGTCTGCGGCGTGATCTGGTCGCTGTTCTTCTGCGCTCCCGGACCCAAGGCCTCGTTGATGAACAGATTGTCGCTGAGGATCGGCAGGCCGCCCGGCAGACTGCGCGGCGACACCGTCTCCGAGACCGCCACACCACCGCGTGAGGTCAGGATGCCGAAGGATTCGCGCAAGCCATAACGCGGAGAGGTGAGCAGCATGTCGTCGGAGTGACCATCGCCGTACAGATCGTAGGGGGATCCGCGCGCGGCGCTGTGCGACAGCAGACCTGTCGACACTTCCGACACCACCGGCACGCCGTTCGCGCCCTCCACGATCCGCAGCGCGTTGAGTTTGTAGACGCTGAAATCCTGCCAGCCGTACTTGCGCGCACCGATCGACAGTTGATTGATCTCGGTCTCCGGCACGCCGTTGCCGTCTTGGTCCACCGTCACCCCGGTCCCCGCTCCACCGGGAATCGGCTGACCGGTGACCGGGTCTTCCGGACACACCCAGCGCTCCCAGCACGCATAGCCGGTGCCGTCGCCGCCCTGGCAGGCGCCGTTGTCGACTTCCTTGTAGACGCAGATATTGGCCGCGAACCCGACCGGGAAAGTCAGCTCGCTGCGTCCGTCGCCGTCGAAATCATTGCCGCCCAGATGCTGCGCCTGCCACGGTTGCCAGACCTCGGCGCAATGCTCGTTCGCCGCCACCGAACCATCGCCGCAACCGGCGAGGCCTGCACTGGTGTTCAGGTCATACGCTTGCCCCAGCACACCGCCGCGGTTGTAGCGCAGCTTCCACTTCACGTCGCTGCCCACGTACAGCCAATCGCTCAAGCCATCGCCGTTGGCATCGATCCAGGTCGAATACAACCCGGTCTTCGCCTCGTGCGAGGTCTGAGGATGGGAGGACGGAAAAAGGGTGGAGAACGCCCTGGTCGTGAACGAGTAGCCGCTCGCGTTCCGGGTGCCGAAGGCGATCCGGTCGAGGCGCCGACCGCGTTCGTTGCCGATCGGCGAATGCCAGAAATCGAGATTGGAGGAGATCAGCAGATCCGGCAGCCCGTCGCCGTCGAAGTCGCTGATGCCCTGCAGCTCTTCGCCTTCGTACATCACATCGCCGACGTGCGGGTTGGCGAGGCAGTACATCGCCATCTCGGGAAAGGTCGGCGGGTTCGCCCCGTTCGGCGTGTTGCGGTAGATGTGGACCTTGGTGACGCAACTGCCTTCACCACCGTAGCCCTTCTGGATCACGATGTCGGCACGCCCGTCGCCGTCCATATCGCCGATGTGCTTGATGCCATAGGCAACGCTGCCTGCACCATCCACCGCGATGCCGGTGTCGTAGAGCGTTCCGAACGCGGTCGCGAAATGGGTGTCCGTCGTCGAACCGCTCCAGGCACGCACGATCAGCCTGCCGGTCGTGCTGTCGCGGGCGACGAAATCCACGCGCCCATCCTGGTTGAAGTCCGCCCCGCCGTGACCCAGATCGACCAACCCGTATTGCGTGGGCACCGCCATCGACCAGCGGATCGTCCGCTCGGGCGAGAAGGAGACGATCGTGCTGTTGTTCACCAGCACCTCGATCACGCCATCGCCGTCCAGATCGCCCATCGAGGCCATGCTGTCGACGATCGCGCCATTGATCTCCATCGACAGATTCGCCATCTTCAACCCGAACGTCGGCAATCCGTGCTGCCATGCGAACGTCGTCGGGGGACGGCAGATCCAGGCCGCGCCGTCGTGCGCGCAGTCCGTGGCGGTCTGCATCAGGCTGCGGCCGGTGGTCGCGCTCAGGGCATAGGTCAGCACCAGACTGCGCACCGGCGCGTTGTCCACGAACGTCGTCACCGCGCTCAGTCGCTTGGTCTGCCGGGTGACTCCGCCGGCCAGGTAAGACGAGCTGCGATCATTCGCGCCGCCGGTGTTCGGACGATCCTCGTAGGTGAACGCCACCCGTCGCGTGCCCAACGCGCTCGACGTGCCGGTGTACCAGATGCCGTTCGCCAGCGTCTCGCCGTCGCCGTAATCGGTATAGGCGTAATGCATCGCATTGCCCACCCGATCCAGCACCACCGACACCATCCAAGTGAGCGGCACACTCGCGCCGCCAGGGATCACCCGCGCCGTCGACGCTGCGGTCGACGTATTGCCGTACCAGGCGATCTCGCCGGACTTGCGCTCGACCTTGAAGTAGGTGCCGGCCGACGCGAGGTCGCCGCCGAACTGGGTCACCCGCACGAACGACTCGAGCTCGGTGCCGTAGGTCGTGCCCGACGCGCCGTACGTGCCGCTGGTCGCGACCAGGCGCTGACCATCCAGACACAGGCGATCCTGCGCATCCAGTTGCACTGCTCGGATCTGACCGTCCTGTTCGAGCGTCCATGGACAGCGATGCAGCGACGACAGCCCCGACAGCGACCAGCCCATGCCCGCGATGCCGTTGCCCGCGCGGCTGCTGTAGCTCAGCGACACCGACGGCTGCATCCCGCGACGCCCCGGCGGCACCGCGATCGGAATCTCGTAACTCGCCGCGCCGCCCGACACACCGGCCTCGCCGGCCAGACGGCCCACGGTCGGATCGTGCGCCGGCAGATCCCCGCTCACGTCCACCGGCGCCTGATCGCCGATCAGATCGAACGCCGACGGCGCGCCCTGCGCGTTCGCGTCGGAGAACGTCACCGGATGCCCCAGCCCCACCAGCACGGTGAGCAGCAGCATCGCGAACCCGGTACGCCAGGGCGTACCGCCCGATGGCCTGCCCTCGATCATTCCTTCACCGTCCTGCGGCTCGATCATCGCTGTGTTCCCTGTTCCTGATCCCGTGAAGTATAGGTGCGGCCCGTCTCAAATGCTGCACACATCACATTTTCGCCAGCACTGACACCAGCGGCACGGGTTCACGAACGTCCGCACCGGCGTGGCGGGTTTTTCGCGTATCGGAGGCGGGCCGCCGCATTCCCATCCCCGCTCGATGCGACACCCCTCTACAATCCGCGGATGACCTCATCGCCCACGCTCGGCCGCCGTCTGCAGGGCCTGTTCATCGCCGGACTGCTGACCCTTCTGCCGATCTGGCTCACCTGGGTGGTGATCAAGTTCGTGTTCGTGCTGCTCTCCGACATCAGCCGCCCGTTCATCGACCCGCTGTTGCAGACCCTCGCGCTGACATCGCCAGAGGCCCTCGGCTGGCTGGGCCAGGCCTGGGTGAAGACCGCGCTCGGCCTGCTCGCCACCCTCGGCACGATCCTGCTCGCCGGCTGGCTCACCCGACGGGTGCTCGGCCAGCGCCTGCTCGGCTGGTTCGAAAGCCTGATCGGCCGCATCCCGCTGGCCAACACCATCTACGGCAGCGCGCGCAAGCTGCTGGACATCCTGCAGACCAAGCCCGACGGCACCCAGCGCGTGGTCCTGATCGACTTCCCGCATACCGAGATGAAGACCCTCGGATTCGTCACCCGGGTGATGCGCGAAACCGGCAGCGGACGCGAACTCGCCGCGGTGTACGTGCCGACGACGCCGAATCCGACCTCCGGCTATCTCGAAATCGTGCCGGTCGAGAAGATGACGCCCACCGACTGGACCGTCGATCAGGCGATGAGCTTCATCATCAGCGGCGGCGCGGTGGCGCCGGACACGATCCCCTTCTCCGCGCCGCTGCGCGCGCCCGTCGACGACGCCCTCGACCAGGAGACACCCGGCGCATGAGCGGACATCCGCTCCAGGACCGCGCCACCGGTCTGTTCGTCGCGCTCGCCGCGTTCTTCTGCGTGAACGCGGTGCTGGCCGAGTTCATCGGGGTGAAGATCTTCGCGCTGGAAGACACGCTCGGCATCGCGCCGATGGCGTGGAACCTGTTCGGTCGCAGCGGCTCGCTGAGCTTCACCGCGGGCACGCTGCTGTGGCCGATCGTGTTCGTGTTCACCGACGTGATCAACGAGTTCTACGGCAGGCGCGGCGTGCGCACGATCTCCTGGATCGCGGTGGCGCTGATCCTGTACGCCTTCCTGTTCGCCT
Source organism: Lysobacteraceae bacterium (assembly GCA_041919915.1). Taxonomy (GTDB): domain Bacteria; phylum Pseudomonadota; class Gammaproteobacteria; order Xanthomonadales; family Xanthomonadaceae; genus Lysobacter_I. Next base: position 40,880 of record JAYRSY010000026.1, on the reverse strand, counting down.
TCGCCGCGATCCATCTCGCCCCGGCGGACTGGTGGGTGGATGCGGCGAAGGACCAGGGCGTGCCGGACTACCAGAAGGCGTATGCCGCGGTGTTCGGCCAGGGGCTGTGGACGATCGCCGGGTCGGTCGTCGCGTTCCTGCTCGGACAACTGATCGACGTCTCGGTGTTCCATCGCATCCGGCGCCTCACCGGCGAACGCATGGTCTGGCTGCGCGCCACCGGATCGACCGCCGTCTCGCAACTGGTGGACAGTTTCGTGGTGCTCTACATCGCTTTCGTGCTCGGTCCGCAGCAATGGCCGACCTCGCTGTTCCTCGCGGTCAGCACGATCAACTATGCCTACAAGATGCTGGCCGCGATCGCGCTGATCCCGCTGATCTACCTGATGCGCCGCGCGATCACCGCCTATCTCGGCGCCGGGCGCGCCGCGCAGCTGCGCGAGGCGGCCGCACACTGACGGGCATGCGTGTCTGCGCCGACACCGGTCGGACACGGGGCCGGCACGCGACCGCAGGCGGAACATCGCCCCAGTGACCTTTGGCCGATGCCCCGCGCGGGCTTTGCGGCGAGGCTTGCGTCGATCCGCGCGGGTCCGCCGCGCCCTCCGCCGGAGTTCAGAAGATGTCCAGACCTGCCCTTGCCGCACGCGCGTCCGCGACGCTCGCCCTCGCCGTCGCGACCGCCCTGATCGGGATCGCCCTGCCGCCCCGACCGGCGTTCGCCGCCGCGCAGAGCGCCACCGAAAGCACGGTCGCCGAAACCAAGACCCAGCAGCTCGATCGGCTGTACGCCGAGTACTGGGAAGAAGCACTGCAGCTGGATCCGGTGCGGGCCACCTTCCAGGGCGATCCGCGCTACAACGACCGCCTGCCCGATGTCTATTCGGCCGAATTCCGCGAACAGGCGCGCGCGTTCACCCGGCGCTGGCTGACGCGGATCGAAGCCATCGGCCCGGAGGGCCTGAGCGGACAGGACCTGGTGAGTTACGAGATCTTCGTGAGCGAGGCGAAGGACACGCTGTACGCGGACCGGTTTCCCGGCTGGATGATGCCGGTCGACCAGATGAGCAACATGATCACCCTGTCGACGATGCTCGGGTCCGGGACCGGCGCGCAGCCGTTCAAGACCGTCCAGGACTACGACCACTGGCTGGCCCGCGGCAATCGCCTGCCGGTGCTGATCGACAGCGCGATCGACAGCATGCGCGAAGGCATCCGCACCGGCGTGGTGCAGCCGCGCGCGCTGATGACGAAGGTCGTGCCGCAGATCGACGCGGTGGTGAACGACGACCCGGAGAAGACCCTGTTCTGGGGGCCGATCAAGTCGATGCCGGCGGAGTTCGGCGCGGCCGACAAGGCGCGCCTGACCGCGGCCTATCGCGAAATGATCGCGACCCGCGTGATGCCGTCGTTCCGGAAGATGCGCGCGTTCATCGCCGACGAATACCTGCCCGCCACCCGCGACAGCGTCGGCATGGACAAGCTGCCGGGCGGCGCCGAGTGGTACGCCTTCAACGTGCGCCAGAGCACGACGACCACGCTGACGCCGGCGCAGATCCACCAGATCGGCCTCGATGAGGTCGCGCGCATCCATGGCGAGATCCGCAAGGTGATGCAGCAGGTCGGGTTCAAGGGCACGCTGCAGGACTTCTTCCGGTTCATGCGCGAAGACAAGCGCTTCCAGTATCCGTCCGAAGAAGCGCTGTTGAAGCATTATCGCGGACTGGAAGCGAAGATCGACGCGCGGATCGGCGAACAGTTCTCGCTGACGCCGAAGGCCGGCTTCGAGATCCGTCCGGTCGAGGCCTATCGCGCCAAGTCCGCCGCCGGTGGTTCGTACCAGAGCCCGAGCGAGGACGGCACGCGGCCGGGCATCTTCTACGTCAACACCTACGACCTGCCGACCCGCAAGACCTGGGATGCGGAAGATCTCTATCTGCACGAAGCCATCCCCGGCCATCACTTCCAGATCGCGCTGCAGCAGGAACTGAAGGGCGTGCCGGCGTTCCGCCGTTTCGGCGGACAGACCGCCTATATCGAAGGCTGGGGCCTGTACGCGGAATCGCTGGGCAAGTCGCTCGGCGTGTACGAGAATCCCTACGACTATTTCGGCTACCTGCAGAACGAACTGTGGCGCGCGATCCGCCTGGTCACCGACACCGGCCTGCACAGCAAGGGCTGGAGCCGCGAGCAGGTCATCAAGTACATGCTGGAAAATTCCGCCGAAAGCGAAACCCAGTCCACCGCCGAAGCCGAGCGCTACATCGCCTGGCCGTCGCAGGCGCTGGCCTACAAGATCGGCGAGATGAAGATCCAGGAACTCAAGCGTCGCGCGCAGCAGGCCCTGGGCAATCGCTTCGATCCGCGCGAATTCCACGCCGAAATCCTGAAGGACGGCTCGGTGCCGCTGTCGGTGCTCGAGGCGAAGATCGATCGCTGGATCGCGAGCAAGCAGCGCTGATGCGTCGCCTGCAGGCGATGCGGGGCACGGCCATCGCCGCCATGCGCGTGGCGACGATGGTCATCGCCGCGATTCCGCTCGCGGCCTTCCCTGCGCAGACGTCCCCTCAGGAGGACGGCCCCGAGCGGGCCGTCGCCGCGCTGTGGCGGGCGATGTCCAACGATCCGGGCGAAAGCGCGGACGTGGCCACCCTGCGCACGCTGTTCCACCCGCAGGCCGTCGTGTTCGGCTCGCGCCTGCGCGACGGTGTCCCCGCGCTGACGCGCACGGAAGGCGATGCCTTCCTCGAACGCATGCGTGCCGTCGGCAAGGACGGTTTCCACGAATGCGAGATCGCCCGCACGGTCGACGTCCACGACCGCTTCGCCACCGTCTACAGCGTGGTCGAATCGCGCACACACCCGGATGCGCCCCGCCCGGATTTCACCGGCGTGAACAGCCTGCAGTGGTATCGAACCGACGACGGGTGGCGGTTGCTGTCGTTGTACTACCACGTCGCCGCGGACGATCGACCGATCGCGCATGACGGGACTTCGGGGCGGTGCATCGACTGAACCCCGGAATGCATCGACGCACCGCGATGACATCCCGGCCACCGCGCTGAGCTTCAACCGCTTCGCGAGTCTCCGGATCGCTCAATACGCCTTGCTGCCGCGCAGTCGCAGCAGGGCCTCCGGCGCCGCGAAGCTGTCGCTGCGCGCGGCCGCCCACCATTCGCGGAACACCGAATGCGGATACGGCCCGTCGCCGAGCAATACGCCGGGTTCGAGGAAGCGATACAACGTGCCGAGCGAACGCACTTCGGTCGGCGTCACCCGACGCAGGATGTGTTCCGGCCCCAGTTGCGACGGATGTTCCAGACCCGCGGCACACAGCAGTTCGCCCAGGGCCTTCAGCGTGTTGCGATGGAACTGGTGCACGCGTTCGGCCTTGTCTGGCACGTCGAGACGGCGCCAGCGCGAGGGATCCTGGGTGGCGATGCCGGTCGGACAGCGGCTGGTGTGGCAGCTCTGCGCCTGGATGCAGCCGAGCGCGAACATGAATCCACGTGCGGCGTTGCACCAGTCCGCCCCCAGCGCCATGGTGCGCGCGACATCGAACGCACTGGCGATCCGCCCCGCCGCACCGATCCGCACGCGTTCGCGCAGGCCCAGACCGACGAGCGTGTTGTGCACGAGCATCAGCGCCTCGTGCATCGGCACGCCGACATGGTCGATGAATTCCGCCGGCGCCGCGCCGGTACCGCCCTCGCCGCCGTCGACGACGATGAAATCCGGCAGGATTCCGGTCTCGCGCATCGCCTTCGCGATCCCGAACCATTCCCAGGGGTGACCGATCGCGAGTTTGAACCCCGTCGGCTTGCCGCCGGACAACGCGCGCATGCGGGCGATGAATGCCAACAGCTCGCGCGGCGTCGAGAACGCGGAATGCCGCGGCGGCGACACGCAGTCCACGCCCTGCGGCACACCGCGCGTCGCGGCGATCTCGGCGCTGACCTTCGCCGCCGGCAACACGCCGCCGTGACCCGGCTTGGCGCCCTGCGACAGCTTCAGTTCGATCATCTTCACCTGCGGGTCGCGGGCGTTCTCGACGAAGCGCTCATCGCTGAACGTGCCGTCGTCGTTGCGGCAACCGAAATAGCCCGAACCGATCTCCCAGACCAGATCGCCGCCGTGCTCGCGGTGGTACGGCGAGATCGAGCCCTCGCCGGTATCGTGGTAGAACCCGCCCCGCTTCGCGCCTGCGTTGAGCGCGCGGATCGCGTTCGCCGACAGCGCGCCGAAACTCATCGCCGAAATGTTGAACACGCTGGCGTCGTAGGGCTGCGCCGTCTCGGCACCGATGCGGATGCGGAAATCGTGGGCGGCGATCCCGGTCGGCATCACCGAATGGTTGATCCACTCGTAGGCGTCGCCGTAGACATCCTGCTGCGTGCCGAACGGCCGGGTGTCGTTCGCGGCCTTGGCGCGCTGGTAGATCAACGCGCGCTGCTGGCGCGAATACGGCACCTCGGCGGTATCGGACTCGATGAAATACTGGCGCATCTCCGGACCGATCGATTCCAGCCCGTAGCGGAAATGCGCGAGGATCGGATAGTTGCGGCGCAGCGTGCTGCGGGTCTGCAGCACATCCGAGGTGCCCAGCGCGGCGAAGGCCCCGAAGACAGCGACACCCCACCACCAGCCGCTGCCGAAAAGAAGTGCGGCGAACACCGAGAACAGGGTCAGCGCGAGGCTGCTGAGATAGGCGGCGAAACGCGACATGAATCCCCCGAGTGATCCCTCGAAACGACGATCCCGGCAGCGCTGGAATCGCAGGACTCCGGGGACGTCGGAACCCGGGATCGGGCCGACGAAAAAGCGCACCGGAACATGCATTTCCGCATGCCCGGGGAAGGTTACATCAACCGGTCGCGGGGGACGACGAACGCTCCGCGGTCGTCGCGGCACGTGAATCGGCGCTGGAGGGACGCGGAGATCCGGACGGTTGACGACCGGAAACGCCTGTGTATACTCACTATACACACCATGTACCGAAGAGCCGGATGGGCGTCGAACTGCTGCTGTCTCCACATTCGAGCACACCGATGTACGTGCAGATCGTGGAACAGGTCGTCGCCAAGGTCATGGCCGGGGAATGGCGTGCGGGCGACCTCCTGCCCTCCATCCGCGAGCTGGCAGCGGGCAGCCGCGTCAGCGTGATCACGGTGAAGCGCGCCTACCTGGAACTGGAGCGGGCGGGCGTGATCGTGACGCGGCAGGGCAAGGGTTCGTTCGTCGCCGAAACCCTGGATGCGACCCGGGCGCTCGCCGCGCAGGAATTCGCAACGCAGCTGAAGGGACTGCTGGATGCGGCCAGGAAGCTCGGGCTCGATCGGCAGCAGATCGTCGACCGGGTCGAACAGGCGCTGTCCAGCGAACCGGACGTCCCGAAACCGACCACGCATCCCGATCCGAGGAAGCCGAAATGACCATGGCCGTCGCGCTGGAAGGCGTGCGCAAGCGTTACGAAGACTTCGCGCTGCACGACATCGACCTTGAGCTGCCCACGGGACAGGTCATGGGGCTGGTCGGCGTCAATGGCGCCGGAAAATCGACCCTGCTTCGCCTGCTGATGGGACTCGTCCGCGCCGATGGCGGCAAGGTGGAAGTCCTCGGCCTGCGACTGCCGCAGTCTCAGGTCGCGGTGAAGCGCGACATCGGCTACGCCTCCGACGACATGCGCCTGTACCGCGGGCAGACGTTGCGCTGGCACATGGATTTCATCCGCGCGATCTATCCCGGCTGGGACGAGTCCTATGCGCAGCACCTGCTGCGACGTTTCGATCTGCGGCCGCAGCAGGCACTGGGAGGGTTCTCGCACGGGCAGCGGGTGAAGGCCCTGCTGTTGCTCATCTTCGCCCGCCATCCACGACTGTTGCTGCTCGACGAGCCGACCACGGGACTGGATCCGGTCGCGCGCGGCGAAGTGCTCGATGTCCTGGCCGACGTGCTGCGCGACGAGGAACGCTCGATCCTGTTCTCGTCGCACAACACGGCCGACATCGAACAGATCGCCGACACCATCACCTTCCTGCACGGCGGCCGGGTCGTCGCTTCGGACGACAAGGAGACGTTCCTCGATCGCTGGCGGCGGATCCTCTGCCGCGGCGAATGGACGGATGCGATCCGCGCACTGCCGGGCATGGCCTCGGTGCGCGACAGCGCCCCGCTGATCGAGCTCAAGACGGCGGCCTTCGACGCCTCCACCCTTCCCGCGCTGCAGGCGCTCGGGCTTGCGATCGAATCGGTCGAGCCGATGCCGCTGGAAGACATCTTCATCACCACCGTTCGCGGGACACCCAACGCATGAACTGGCTCGCATCCGATAGCGCGATGGTCCGCAGGCTGATCGTCAAGGACTGGCAGGTCTACCAGAAGCAGTTGGCGGGCTACGTCGCCGGCCTGTTGCTGGCGCTCGGCCTGGTCGGCATGGGCACGCCCCTGCTGTCCGCGGCGGGCGCCCTGCTGTTGCTCGTGCTGCTCATCGTGGTCGGTTCCTACGCGATCCAGTCCTCCGTCATGTCCGAGCGCAAGCTGCAGACGCAGCCCTTCGTCATGAGCCTGCCGGTGACGCCGATGGATGTGTTCTGGAGCAAGCTGTTCGCCAACCTGATCATCTATCTGGTGCCTTTCCTGCTGGTCGTCGGCGGCCTGCTTGCGTTGATCCTGACCACGCCCCGCCCCGATGGCGCCGTGCCGTGGGTGGTGCTGATCGCGATGTTCCTGCTGGCGATCTTCTGCGTGTCGCTGTGCGTGGCCATCGCGGTCGATTCCGAAGGCTGGAACGTCTTCGCGATGCTCGCCCTGATGACGTTGATCGGTCCGTTCATCTTCTGGGTGACCCGTCTCGACGACATCCGCCCCTACCTGCAGACCGATCGGATCGTATGGAGCGCGACGGTGTTCGGTGTGCTCGCGGCCGAGCTGGCGGTGATCGTCGTGGCGATCCTCGCCGCCGGCCAGGTCCACGCGCGCAAGACGTCCTTCCTCTGAAGCCGACGCGATGCAGGCCGGGGCGCGTCTCCACGACATGGACAATCTGCGCGCGCTGGCGATGCTGGCCGGCGTGGTGTTCCACGCGGCGCTGGCCTACAGCCCGTTGATGCGCCCGATCTGGCCGGCTGCGGATACGGGAGGATCGATCATCGTCGATGTGGTCGCCTGGTTCCTGCATCTGTTCCGGATGCCACTGTTTTTCCTGATCGCAGGCTATTTCGCGGCCGCCATGACGGCTCGCCGCGGATTGGCGGGATTGTTCCGCAATCGTTGCGTGCGCGTGCTGCTGCCGTTGCTGCTGTTCGCGCCGCCGATACTTGCCGGGATGGACTGGCTGACCGAACTTGCAGTGAAAACGACCGCGCACCCGTCGCCTGCCCTGTCATGGCTCCGCGCCTACATCGACCAGCATGGCGCCATGCCGCCGACATCGGGCTGGGCGCATCTGTGGTTCCTGTTCTACCTGATGCTGTTCACGGTGATGGTGTGGGTCGCGTCGACGCTGCAATCCGGACGCATCACCGGCAGGGTCTTCGCATGGCCCGCCGCGGTCCTGCTCACGGGATATCCCCTGCTGCTGGCGTCGCCCCTGGCACTGGTCGGCACGCCGTGGCCCGCGCCGGAGTTCTTCGTCCCTTCGCTGTGGGCGCTGGCGTACTTCGGACTGTATTTCGCGCTCGGCTATCGGTTTTTCGCTCGCGGCGATCTGCTCGATCGACTGCGACCCTACGCGCCATGGCTGTTGATCGGCGCGATCGTCGCCTATGCGGCGCTGTTCCAGTCGACCGACGGCTTCACGACGTTGCGGCCATCCGCCATGCGGCATGCCATGAACGCCGTGCTGGAAGCATCCGCGGGTTTCTGGTCGACGCTCTGGTGCCTGCTCGCCGCGCAGCGATGGCTGCAGCGACGCAGCGCGATCCTGCGCTGGCTCGCCGATGGCGCGTATTGGGTCTACCTGGTGCATCTGCCGGTGCTGCTGGCGGTCCAGTACCGGTTGCTCGACATCAGCCTGCACTGGACCGTCAAGTTCGCGATCTCGGTGGCGCTCACCTTCCTGCTGTCGTTCGCAAGCTATCAACTGCTGGTCCGGCATACCGTGATCGGCACGCTGCTCAACGGAACGACGCGCGGCGCACGATCACGGCCTGCAGCGGCGAATCCCGGCTAGCTGGCGGGAGGTGAAACGCAGGCGATTCGACGCACGTGCGTACGGCGCATGCCGGTGCGCGACAAGGCTGGAGCGCGCCGCTGCGGCGTGCACGGAAACGGCGCTGGATGGTGCCCGAGGCCGGGATCGAACCGGCACGACCGCGAGGTCGAGGGATTTTCTTGCCACTTCGGCTTTCGCCGCCGGCGCATCCGCGCCGTTCGTGGTCTGGAGCACGCCTTCACCATGGCCTCGCGGCCGAAGGTGCCCGCCGTCTGCTCTCTACACCTTTCCAACCCCGGGGAGTCGGACTTGGCTCGGCGTTGGCACGGATACGAGGGATCCAGAGCGTTCACCGACTTTGACGGGCTTCACCTCCGGGGTTTCCCCGGGAGGGCTCAATTACTTCAAGTCCCTTGTGTCTACCGATTTCACCACTCGGGCATTGCTCGATGCGCTGTCGCTGCTCCTTTTTTGCGATGGCCTGTTTTCGCGATGGCTTCCGATCGTCGGGAGGACCATCAAGTCACGTCATGGACGCCCGCAAACCGTTGCCTTCATTGATCATTCGCCGGATGCCGCAAACGGAAAAGACCCGGTGTACCGATTTCGCCCCCCCCTCGGATCAAGCGTTTCGGATCCAGCGTTTCGCCCTCCGGGCCAGGGAACAGCATGCCTGAGCCACGGACAACAAAAAACCCGCCGGAGCGGGTTTTCTGCGTGGAACTGGAGGCTTGGGTCGGAATTGAACCGGCGTACGCGGCTTTGCAGGCCGCTGCATAACCACTCTGCCACCAAGCCGGTGACGGATTGCATCATAGCGAGGTCATGCGGCACTGTCGCGACGATCCGGATGGGGAAACCAGGCAGCGTCCTGTGTTGCCCCTCGAAACCGTCGCCAGACCGGCGACCTCCCCCTTGACACAACAAACCCCGGCGAACCGGGGTTTGCTTGAAACTGGAGCGGGAAACGAGACTCGAACTCGCGACCCCGACCTTGGCAAGGTCGTGCTCTACCAACTGAGCTATTCCCGCGGAGGAATTGAAATTTTAGCGTCTGCAGCGGCGGTGTCAACACTCTTTTTCTCATCGGCCATCAATGCCGGCCACGCGGCGATCAGATACTGCACTCCGGACCACAACGTCAACAGGGCCGCCGCGGCCAGCAGCCAGTCGCCGACGTGGAAAATCGGATCGTGCGGCCAAGGCGCCGGCTTGCGTCCCGGTACCACCGAATACAGCAGCATGGTCAGCGCGACCATCTGCACGACGGTCTTGACCTTGCCGATCGCCGCGACCTTCACCGTGGCCCGCTGACCCAGTTCGGCCATCCATTCGCGCAGCGCCGACACCGCGATTTCCCGGCCCACGATCACCGCCGCCCACAGCGCCATCCAGCGGGTCGGATGGCCCTGCACGATCAGGAACAACGCGACCGCCACCATCAGTTTGTCGGCGACCGGGTCGAGGAACGCGCCGAACGCGGAATGCAACTGGTAACGACGCGCGATCCAGCCGTCCAGCCAGTCGGTGAGCGCCGCCAGCGCGAAGATCGCGGCCGAGGCGAAATTGGTCCAACCGTAAGGCAGGTAGAAGACCAGCACCAGGACCGGAATCATGACGATCCGCGCGAGCGTGAGGATGGTCGGTACCGTCAGCTTCATGGGGTGTCTTTCCGCTCCAGTCCGTGCAGGGAGGCGTAAATGCGCTCGGCGAGCGCGGCGTTGATGCCTTCGACCCGGGCGATGTCCTCGATGCCCGCCGCCTTCAGGCCGCCCAACCCGCCGAAATGTCGCAACAGATTAGCGCGTCGACGCGGCCCGATGCCCGGAATATCTTCCAGACGGCTCGCCGTGCGCGCTTTCTGGCGCCGTCCGCGATGTCCGGTGATCGCGAACCTGTGCGCTTCGTCGCGGACCTGCTGGATCAGCTGGAGCCCCGGCGAACCCGCCCCGGGATGCAGGCTGCGCCCGTCCGGCAGCAGCAGGGTCTCGTCCCCGGGACGCCGCGCCTCGCCCTTGGAGACGCCGACCACATGAACGTCGACCACCCCGAGGTCCGCCAGGACCGCATGGGCCTGGGCCACCTGCCCGGCGCCGCCGTCGATCAGCAGCAGATCGGGCAGGATCGCGCGCGCCGGCGCCGCGCCGGCCTGCACGCCGGCGGTCGGCGGGGGCTCCGCGGACGACGCAGCAGGCTCCGCCGCATCGACCGCGCGCCGGAACCGGCGCTCCAGGGCCTGATGCATCGCGGCGTAGTCGTCGCCCGGCGCCACGCCCTCGATGTTGTAGCGGCGGTACTGACCGCGCACCGGACCCTCGGCGTCGAACACCACGCAGGAGGCCACCGTGGCCTCGCCCATGGTGTGGCTGATGTCGAAACATTCGATCCGCTGCGGGACCTCCTCCAGGCCGAGCAGATCGCGCAGGCCTTCGGCGCGGGCCCGCTGCGCGGCGTTGCTGCCCAGTTCGGTCGCCAGGGTCAGCGCCGCGTTGCGACGGACCAGGTCGATATACCCGGCGCGTTCGCCGCGGACGTTGGCCTTGAGCTGCACCCGGCGTCCAGCCGCGGCACCGAGCGCCTCCTCGATCATGTCGAGGTCGGGGATCTCGCGATCGAGCACGATCTCGCGCGGCGGCGTCTGGTCACCGTAGTACTGCGACACGAAAGCGCCCAGCACCTCGCCGGCGCCGTCCTCGCCGTTGGTCTTCGGAAAGAAGCTGCGGGTGCCGAGATTGCGGCCGTCGCGGAACATCAACAGCATCACGCAGGCCTGCGCGCCCTGCATCGCCACCGCGAGCACGTCGAGGTCGGCCGCGTTGCCGTCGACGTACTGGCGCGACTGCAGTTTGCGGATCGAGGCGACGAGATCGCGCAGCCGCGCGGCTTCCTCGAAATCCAGGCGCGTGCTGGCCTCTTCCATCGACGTGGTCAGCTCGGCGGTGAGATCGTCGCTGCGGCCGTCGAGGAACAGCGTCGCCTGGCGCACCGCGTCGGCGTAGTCGCGGGCCTGCACCAGACCGACGCAGGGCCCGCTGCAGCGGCCGATCTGGTACTGCAGACAGGGCCGCGAACGGTTGCGGAACACGCTGTCCTCGCAACTGCGCAGGCGGAAGATCTTCTGCATCAGATTGAGGGTTTCGCGCACCGCGGGCACGCTGGGATACGGGCCGAAATAGCGCCCCGGCAGCGAACGCGCGCCGCGATGGAACGCGATCCGCGGCCAGGCTTCGCGGGTCAGCACCACCCAGGGATAGCTCTTGTCGTCGCGCAGCAGCACGTTGTAGCGCGGGCGCAGCGACTTGATCAGTTGGTTCTCCAGCAGCAGCGCTTCCGCCGGCGTGCGGGTGACGGTGACTTCCATCCGCGCGATCTGCGCCACCATCGCCGCGGTGCGCGTCGCCAGCGCCTTGGTGAAATAGCTGGCGACGCGCTTCTTCAGCGAGGCCGCCTTGCCGACGTACAGCAATCCGCCCTCGGCGTCGTACATCCGGTAAACGCCGGGCGCGGCGGTCAGCTCACGTGCGTAGGCACGGCCGTCGAACGCTTCGTCGGCCGTCGCGGAAGGCCGCTCCGGGGTCATTCGCCGATCGGGATCTGGCGCAGGCTGCCGTCCGCAGGATCGAAACGCAGCACCGCATGGGCGTCGGTGTCGGCGATCCAGACCACGCCGTTGACCACCGCCAGACCGGCCGGCGAGTGCAGCCGCTGCGGCAGGCTGATCGTGCTGAGTTCGCCACCGCCCAGGCGCAGGGTGCGCAACTGATCGTTGCCGCTGTCGGCCACCCACAGCACCGGCGAGGTGCCGTCCAGCGCGATCGCCTGCGGCTGCTGCAGGAGGGCGTCGGCGCGCGAGCCTTCGATGTTGCCGAAGCGCCACGCGCCCTGCCCGACCAGGGTCGACACCTGGCGGGTGCGCAGGTGGACGCTGCGGATGGCCGAGCCGGCCTCGTCGCAGACGTACAGGATCTGCTGGACGATCGACAGCGCGCTCGGGCCGACGAAGGCCGCCGCGGGGCCTTCGCCGTCGGTCAGTTCCATCGCGCCGGAACCTGCAAGCAGGCGCAGCGAACGGTCGCCGAGATCGTAGGCCCAGATCCGGTTGTCGCCCGCGGTGGCGATGCACACCGTGTTCGACGGCGAGACCGCGACGGCACGCGGCTGGTCCAGCGCCACCGAGCGCGGATCCTGCACCATGGCCTCCACGGGCTGCCCGGGCCGGCCGGCCCCGACGATGGTGTCGACGTCGCCGGTGCTGAGTTTGATCCGCCGCACCGCGTGGTTGCCGGTATCGGCCACGTACAGCGCGTCGCGGAGCAGGCACAGGCCCTGGGGATTCTGGAACGCGGCCAGTTCCATCGGGCCATCGATGAAGCCCGGGCCGCCGCTGCCGAACTGGCGATGGATCCGGCCCGAGGGTGCGCATTCCAGCACGCGATGGTGACCGGAATCGACCACGTAGACGTACTGCGCGTTGGCGGCGATCCCCATCGGGAAGCGCAGCGGCAGATCGGGTTCGCGGTTGCGGCGCAGTTCGATCGGATCGGGATTCACCGACTGCGGCTCTTCCTCGCCGCGCAACTGGGCGATCCGCGCGTCGAGTTCGCGCACCGGGGTGTCGCCGACGACGCGATCGCGCAGGCGGCCCTGGCCGTCGATGAACACCACGGTGGGCCAGGCATCGATGCCGAACTGCTGCCACGCCACCCAGTCGGCGTCATGCGCGATCGGGAAGTCCGGCGGCAGCCGCAGCAGACGCTTCAGCGCCCGCTTCGGATCGCGCTCGTGATCGAACCGCGGCACGTTGATCGCGACCACATGCAGGTGTTCGCCGTGGCGTTTGCGCAGGATCGAGAGGTCGGCGAGCCGTTGCTGGCACCAGGCGGAACCGGCGTTGACGAAGACCAGAGCGGTGATCTTGCCCCGCAACTGCGCCATGCGCAGCGGTCTGGCCAGATTGAGCCACTCCAGGGAGGCGGGAAATTCGGGGGCGGGAGACATGTCCATGCGTCGATCAGGATCCGCAGTCCGGGCGCGAGCGTCAACCTGCCATCAGCGCGAGGGTCCGGCCGCCCGGCCCGCGATCCGGGCGACGATGCCGGCCGCGGCGGCGTCGACCATCGCCCAGACCCGGCGGAAGTCCTCGGCATCGCCGGTGTAGGGGTCGGGAATCTCGGCACCCTCGCCCAGTCCCGCCCATTCCAGCAGCAGCGCGGGCTGCGCACCGGCGCCGGCCGGCGCCATCGCGCGCACGTCGCGCAACACGCTGCGGTCGGCGCAGAGCAGCCAGTCGAACATCTCGAAATCGCCCGCGAGCAGCTTCCGGGCGCGCTGACCGCGGATGTCGACCCCGGCGGCCGCGGCCACCGCGATGCTGCGGCGATCCGGCGGCTCGCCGGCATGCCAGCCGCCGGTCCCCGCGGAATCGACCTGCACCCAGTCCAGACCGCGGCGGTCCAGATGGGCGCGGACCGCCCCCTCGGCCAGCGGAGATCGGCAGATGTTGCCCAGGCAGACCATGAGCAGGCGCATTCAGCCTCCCGCGCCGGCGGCGAGGTGGCGCTCGGCCCGTTCGAGATCGTCCGGAGTGTCGATCCCGGGCGGGAAGGCGGCCGGGGTCAGCGCCACCGCGATCCGATGGCCCGCCTCCAGCGCGCGCAGCTGTTCCAGCGACTCGACCCGCTCGAGCGGCGACGGCGGCAACGCCGCGAACCGCTGCAGGAAGCCGGCGCGGTAGCCATAGATGCCGATATGCCGCAGCCAGAGGCCGTCCGGCGGCAGCGTCGTGCGGTCGCGGGCGAAGGCGTCGCGCGCCCAGGGCAGCGGGGCACGGCTGAAATACAGCGCATCGCCGTTGCCGGCACGGACCAGCTTGACCGTGTTCGGGTCGAACAGCACCTCGATGTCGTCGATCGGGGTCGCCAGCGTGCTCATCGGTGCGCCGGAAGCGACCAGGGTCTCGGCGACCGCGCGGATGCCGGCCGCCGGCGCGAAGGGTTCGTCGCCCTGCAGGTTGACGACGACGGTCGCGTCATCCCAACCCGCGATCGCGGCGCATTCGGCCAGCCGGTCGGTGCCGGAAGGGTGATCCGGCGAGGTCATGGCGATGCGCACGCCGCTGTCGGCGAGCGCGTCGGCGATGCGCGCGTCGTCGGTCGCGACCCAGACCTCGCGCGCGCCCGCGGCCAGCGCCCGGCGGGCGACGTGCAGCACCAGCGGTTCGCCGCCGAGCGGGCGCAACGGCTTGCCCGGCAGCCGGGAAGCGGCGTAACGGGCGGGAATGGCGACGACGAAATCGATGCTCATGGCCTCATCCCTTCTTCAACAGCACGCCCACGCCGACCCAGCTCCAGCCGGCGACGACCGCCGCCAGCCAGAAGAAGGCGACCGCGAAGCAATCGCCGGCGAACGGAATGAACGGGAACGAATTGAGCGCCGGCTGCTCCAGCAACATCGGCCACAACTCCAGCTCGACGAAATCCAGCAGGGTGCGCACCCCCATCCACAGCGGCACCAGCCAGCCCACGGACACCAGCGCGACCACCACCCGGACCCCGATCGTCTTCGTCATGCACGCGTTCCTTTCATCGTTTCGTGGAGGCGGTCCAGCAGGGCCACCCAGAAGGCTTCCGGCAACTGCGCGCGGATCGGCACGCTGTAGAGACCGTCGGCGGCGAGCGCGGCGCATTTCACCGCATCCTTCTCGGTCATCAGCACCGGCAGTTCGCTGCCGAAGGCGAAATCGGCCGCGACGTAGCGATGATGGTCGGGAAACGCATGCGGCACCACCGCGATCCCCAGGCCGCGCAGCATCGCGAAGAAACGCTCGGGATCTCCGATCCCGGCGACCGCATGCACGCGCTGGCCGGCGAAGGCCGACAGCGGCACGCTGCGATGACCGCGCAGGGCCACGGCGTCGCCCGCGGTCAGGCGCATCGGCCATTCGCCGAAACCTGTCTCGGCCGCCTCGTCGCCCAGATTCACCACCCGGAAGTCGCAGCGCTCGCCGCGCTCCGGCGGTTCCCGCATCGGCCCCGCCGGCAACGGCCGGCGATTGCCGTAACGGCGACGGCCATCGATCACTTCGATCTCGATATCGCGCGCCAGCCGGTAATGCTGCAGGCCGTCGTCGCAGACGACGATGTCGCAGCCGGCCGCGATCAACGCCTCCGCGGCGGCCGCGCGATCGCGATCCACCCGGACCGGCGCACCGGTGCGGCGCGCGATCAGCACCGGCTCGTCGCCGCCCAGCGCGGTGTCGGTGCCGGCGTCGACCCATCGCGCGGCGCCGGACTGTTCGCGACCGTAACCGCGACTGGCGACGCCGGGCTGGTAGCCGTCGCTGCGCAGACGTTCGATCAGCGCGATGCTCAACGGTGTCTTGCCGCTGCCGCCGGCGATGAGATTGCCGACGACGATCACCGGCCGGGCCGGACGACAGCTGCGCAGCAGCCCCTTGCGATACAGCGCCGCACGCGCGGCGACCGCACCCGCGTAGACCTGCGCCAGTGCGCGCGCCGGCCACGGCGGCGCGCTGCCGTCGAACCAGTAGCCCGGTGCTCGCCTGCCCGTGCCGCTCATGCCGGGATTTCGGCGGCGTCCGGCTCGCGGAACTGCATCCGGTGCAGATGCGCGTACAGTCCGCCTCGCCCGAGCAACTCGGCATGGGTGCCCTGCTCCACCAGCCGCCCCTGGTCGAGCACCAGCACCTGATCGGCATGCTCGATGGTGGATAGACGGTGGGCGATCACCAGCGTGGTGCGGTCCGGCATCAATCGGTTCAGCGCATCCTGCACCAGGCGCTCGGATTCGGTGTCGAGCGCGGCGGTGGCCTCGTCGAGGATCAGGATCGGGGCATCCTTGAGGATCGCCCGGGCGATCGCGAGTCGCTGGCGCTGACCGCCGGACAACCGCCCGCCCTTGCTGCCGATGCCGGTCTCGGCGCCCTCGGCGAGCTTGTCGACGAATTCGCTGGCGTTGGCCGCGTCCAGCGCGCCGCGCACGCGATCGCGGTCGGCCGAGGCGAGCTCGCCGTAGGCCACGTTCGCGGCGACGCTGCCGTCGAACAGCATCACCTGCTGCCCGACCAACGCGACCTGCCGGCGCAGATCGGCGAGTCGATACTCGGCCAGCGGATGGCCATCGAGCAGGATTTCGCCGGATTCCGGTTCGTAGAAGCGCGGAATCAGTTTGATGAGCGTGGACTTGCCGCTGCCCGAGCGGCCGACGATCGCGGTGACCGTCCCCGGCCGCGCGACGAAGGAAATGCCACCGAGCGCCTGCTGCGTCTGTCCCGGATAGCGCGCATCGACGGCGCGGAATTCGAGCGCGCCACGCGCGCGATCCAGCGTGCGCGTGCCGCTGTCGCGCTCTTCCTCGGCGTCGAGCACGCCGAACAGGCGCTCGGCCGAGGCGATGCCCTTCTGCAGCATGTTCTGCACGTTGGTGAGCTGTTTCAGCGCCGGGATCATCGCCATCATCGACATCATCAGGGTGACGAAGCCGCCGGCGCTGAGGCGTCCGGCCATGGCCTCGCGACCGGCGAAGAACAACAACAGCGCCAGACCGATCGCGCCCATCAGCTGGACCACCGCAGAGGAGATGCTGCGGGTGGACTCGACCTTCATCGCCAGGCGCAGGTTCTCGTCCGCCAACACCCGGTAACGGCCCAGCTCGGTGTCCTGCGCACCGTAGATCTTCACTTCCTGCTGGTTGTTCAGCGCCTGATCCGCGGCCTGCATCAGGCGCCCGCCGCTTTCCTGCACGCGATGGCTGAAGCGGCGATAGCGCTTCGCGACCCGGTCCATCAGCAGCGCGAGCGGTGGCGCCATGACCAGAATAGCGATGGTCACCTGCCAGCTGGTCCACAGCATCACGCCCAGCGCGCCGATGATCTGGAACGACTGCTGCAGCATCACCTTCGCGGCATCGACCGCGGCGTTGGCGACCTGATCGCTGTCGGAGCCCAGCCGCATCAGCATCGCCGGCACCGGCTCGCCGTCGAAACGCAGGCCGGGCAGACGCAGATACTTGCCGAGCACGCGCACCCGCAGATCGCGGGCGATGCTGCGCGCGGAACGACCCATGCAGACATCGGTGATGTAGCCGGCGATGCCGCGGATCACGAACAACCCGACGATGGCCATCGGCAGGATCAGGCTGAGCTCGGTGTTGCGGCTGATGAAGGTCTCGTTGACCACCGGCTCCATCAGTTTCATGAACGCCGAACCCGCGGCGGCCTCGATCAGCATGCCGGCCAGCGCCAGCAGCAGCAGCGGCCGGTACGGCTCAGCGAACCCGAGCAGCCTGCGGTAGATCGGCCACGCCGGGGCGCGGTCCTGCTTGCTCACCGCCGGCCTCCGTCGGCGGCCGGCGCCGCCTGCGTCGCGGCGCGCTGTTCGGGCGCGGTCGCGATGCTGATCTGGCGGAAACCGAGCTGGCCCAGTGCATCCAGCGCGGTCACCACCGACTGGTGCGGGGTCCGCGCATCGGCGCGCAGCAGCACCGGACGTTTGCGATCGTCGCCCGCCACTTCGACGATGGTGCGCTTGAGCGATTCCAGATCGGTCCGCAGCGCCTCGCGATCCTGCACGAAATAACGGCCTTCGGCGTTGATCAGCACGCTGAGCGCCTTCGACGCCGCTTCGCTGGCTTCACCGTCGGCCTTCGGCAACTGCAGCTTGAGCACCGAACGCGCATCGAAGGTGGTGGTGACCACGAAGAAAATGATCAGCACCAGGATGACGTCGATCAGCGGCACGAGATTGATCTCGGGCTCGTCGTCGGCACGGAAGTCGCGGATCCGCATGGAATCACCGTCCCTTGGGGCGCGCAGCGGGCGCCGGCGGCGCCTTGCGGTAGATGTCGTCGAAACGCACGTTCAGGCCGCCGCAGTTGCCGTTGTCGTGCACGACCAGTTGCCCGGCGATCAGGCGCATGTCGACCACGCAGTCGTCTTCGGCGGCGGGTTCGCCGACCGTCCAGCGATCACCGGCAGGACGACCGTTTCCGGCGAATTCACCGACATGCACGATCTCGGCGCCTTCTTCGGTCCGGCCGCCGTACCACAGCGCCGAACCTTCGGCCGAGAGGCCGTCGCCGGAAGGCGCGCGACGGATCTCGATCGCGTTGTCTCCGGCGATCGGGCGCCAGGTGCCGATCCAGTCATCGGGCGTCGGCGGCGCCGGGGACACGTGCGCCACGGTGCCGGTCGGCAACCAGCCGACATGCGCCTGGCGTTTGCCGGAATACCACACGCAGGTCCAGCCGCTCTCGCGTTTCGAGATCAGCACCCGGTCACCGGGTACGAGATAGGCCTTGCCCGCGCAGTGCGCGGCTTCGGGGCAGCCGTCGTCGTCGCTGCGGAAATGCACCCGCGCACCGGCGGCCTCGATGATCCGTCCGGCCGTGATCGCTTCGATCCGGTCGGTGAACAGCCCGTTGCGGCAGGTGTAGGGCTCGACCGCGACCGCGACTCCCGGGCCGGACAGCAGCAGCGCTGCGATGGCGACGACGGTCGATGGGCGCACCGGCTCAGCTCCCGCTCACCGGCGGCGTGATCCCGCGACCGCCGGCCGCCATCGGCGCGGACGCCGCGCGCGGCGTGTCGAGCGTATCGAGCAGTTGGATCGCCTCGTGCTCCATGTCGACGATGTAACCGGCGATCCGGCCGCGGAAATAGCGGTGGAACATCAGCGCCGGGATCGCCACGATCATGCCCGTGGCCGTGCAGATCAGCGCCTTGCCGATGCCGCCGGCCAGTTGGTTCACGTCGCCGATGCCGCTGTCGAGGATGCCCAGGAACATCTGGATCATGCCGACCACCGTACCGAACAGCCCCAGCAGCGGGCCGGCGGCGGCGATCGTGCCGAGGGTGTTGAGGAACTTCTCCATCCGGTGCACCAGATGGCGGCCAACATCCTCGATGCGCTCGCGGATCTGGTCGCGCGGACGATGGCGGACATCCAGCGCGGCGGCCAGCAGCGCGCCCAACGGCGAGGTGCGGCGGAGCGAATCGATATGGGAGGGATCGAGATTGCCCCGCGCGGCCCAGGCCCGGACTTCGTCGCCCAGCCCCGGCGGCAGCACGGTCCTGCGACGCAGCGTCCAGAACCGTTCGAGGATGATCGCCAGCGCCGCCACCGTCAGCAGCAGCAGGGGAATCATCGGCCAACCGCCCGCCTTGACCAGTTCCAGCACGTCGCATCCTCCGGCCAGCGGCCGCATGGGTTCAGGAGATCATTCAGACCCATAGGATAGCCGACCGGCCCGGGCCTGCCTGCCGGCCGCGTCCCACAGCCGGCGATGGCGGTCGCGCTCGGTCTCCAGGCGGATGCCATCGTGCCCGGCCCGGAAACGCAGGGCGCCGGCGGCGGCGGTGAGCGGCGTGCGTGCGCCATGGCGCTGCCAGCGGGCCACGATGTCCGGCCTGGGATGATGGAAACGGTTGCCGTGGCCAACCGAGATCGGCGCGTAGCGCGCGCCGGTGGCGGCGACGAAGCCGGGGTCGGAAGACGACGCACTGCCGTGGTGCGCCACCAGCACGACCTCCGCCCGCAGCGCCGCCGGATCGCGCCGCACCAGATCGCGTTCGATGACGTCGCCGATGTCCCCGGTCAGCAGGAACGCCCCGTGCGCGGTCTCCACCCGCAGCACGCAGCTCGATTCGTTGCGCAGGTAGGGGAAATGCGGCGGCGGATGCAGGAAACGGAAACGCACGCCGTCCCAGACCCAGGCGGTGCCGGCGCGGCAGTCGCGCAGATCCGCGATGCCGCGCGCCAGGCCGCTGTCCTGCGGCGCGTAGCGACGATCGATGGCCAAGGCCGCCGCCACGGCCGCGAAACCGCCGGCGTGATCGTTGTCGGCATGGCTGACGATCGCGGCGTCGAGCCTGCGCACGCCGAGCGCGCGCAGGGCCGGCACCACCGCGCGCTCACCGGCGTCGAAACCTTCGGGAATCGCCGGCCCCATGTCGAACAACAGCTGATGACGCGAGGTCCGGACCAGCGCGGACAGGCCCTGACCGACATCGAACAGCACCAGTTCCGCCTCCCCGCGCGACGGCAGCACGCGATCCGGCCACAGCAGCGGCAACCAGAGCAGCAGGGCCAGCGGCTTGCCGGGCACGCCGCGCGGCAACAGGCACCAGAACGCCGCCAGCAGCGCCAGCGGCAACGCCCATGCCGCCGGCTCCGGCAACCACCACAGCGCCAGCGGACCCTCCGAGAGCCAGGAAAACAACCGCCAGCTCGGCGCGAACACCGCCGCGGCGAGTCGCCATATCGGCGCGCCCCAGCCCGGCTGCAGCGATTCCAGGGCCATGCCCAGCAGCGACAACGGCACCACCAGCAGGCTCCACCACGGAATCGCGATCAGATTCGCCAGCGGGCCGATCAACGAGGCCTGACCGAACAGCACCACGCCCGGCGGCAGCAGGCCGACGGTCGCCACGCCCTGCGCGGCGAGGAAATCCCGCAGCGGACGTCCACCGCCCTGCGGCAGGCACCACAGCAGCCACGCGACGCCACCGAAACTCAGCCAGAAACCCGCGGTCAGCACCGACAGCGGATCGAACAGCAGCACTCCGGCGAGCGCCAGCGACAACGCATCGATCGGCCGCCAGCCGCGCCGCAGGCAGCGCGCGACCGCGACGATCGCGATCATCAGCGCGGTGCGCACGGTCGGCAGCGCGAATCCCGCCAGCGCGGCATAGAACACCGCACCGCCTGCCGCGGCCAGGGCGACCGCCTGCGGTCGCGGCAGCCGGCGCCCCCAGTCCGGACACAGCCACCACAGCCCCCGCACCATCGCGGCGAAAACGCCGGCGACGATGCCGACATGGAAGCCGGAAATCGCGATCAGATGCGTCAACCCCGCGGCGCGCAGTCGCGCCCAGTCGTCATCCGCCAGCCCGCGCGTGTCGCCGAGCGCCAGCGCTCGCACGAACCGCGCGCCATCGCCCCGCACCGACCGCGCGATCCGCGCCGACATCCGCTCGCGCCAGGCGTCGAGGCCGCGTGGGCGCGCCAGTTCGCGCGCCGAGGCGGGATCCCGCACGTAACCGGTGGCGACCAGACGCTCGACCAGCGCGTGCTTCTCGCCGTCGACCCCGCCCGGATTGCGCAGTCCGCGCGGCGCACGCAGTCTGGCCACGACACGCCAGCGGCTGCCCGCGGCGACGCGCAGGCGCGGCGTGTCGGCAGCGCCGGGCTCGGCATCGAAATCGTCGTACCACGCCAACCGCACCCGTCGGCCACGCAGGCCCGGCGGTTGCCGCGGCGTATCGTCCACCCGCAACACGAACCGCGTCGCGCGGGTCTCGTGTCGCGGCAGTTCGACCACCGTGCCGGTCAACCGGAACTGGGCCCGCTCCAGCGTCGATGGCCACTGCCGGTCCAGCGCCAACGTCGCATGCAGACCGGCAAGAACGAAACCCATGCCGCCCACCGCCAGCCATCGCGCCGACGGTCGTCGCCAGGCGAAGGCGAGCACGACCACACCGGCGATGCAGGCGAGCAGCCCCCTGCCCGGCGGCTGCGGCAGCGCGAGACAGGCCAGGATTCCCGACAACAGCACGACAGCGAAGCGCAGATCGACCACGGGCAAGGTCCGAACAAGCAAGGTCCGTCAGCTTTCCGTGGAATCGACAGCGGCGGCATCGGGCGTCTTCCCGGTGCGGGGTAGGAAATTCCCGATCGACGACGTGCGACCACGCCGTTCGCATCGTGCCGATTGACACCCTCCGGGGACGATGGAAGGCTTGGCGCGCCCCGGGAGCGGGCCTGTCGACGAGATGCCACGGACGGTCCGGAATGCGGCCCGCGACCGCAGACTCGGCACCGGCATGCCGCAGGCGGGTCTCTTCAATTCTTCGCGGACACCGACATGATCCTGCTGCACCTCCTGTGGATGCTCATCGCCGGCCTGATCGGCACGCTCGTCGCCCGCATCATCGCCGTGTTCGCGAAGAACGCCCGCCATGCCTACGGCCGGATCCTGCTCGCCGGCGCGGCGCAGACCGGCGTGTGCTGGGCGGCGCGGGAATGGGTGCCTCACGACCTGTCGGTCGTGCTGATCGTGCTGGTCTCCGGGATCCTGCTCTACCGCTATCTCGCCCGCGGTCGCTGGCCGTTCTCGATCGGCTTCGCGCTGCTGATGATCCCGGTGATGATCGCGACGATGCGCTTCCTCCGGCCCGGACTCGCGTCGCTGGGCCTGCTCGACTGAAACCCGCGGGAGGCGGGTGAAAGCGGTGATGACGAGTGGCGATCACCCGCTGAAACCGTTCCCACGCCGACCGGACTGAGGGCCGGCTGAACGCGTCAGCCCGCGCACCGTCGAAGGCCGGAGAATTCAGCATGGCGTTACCCGCGCGGCCCTAGCGTCCCCTCCGCGCCATTCCGGCGTCCGGAGTCCACCATGCCTCGCATCGCCGCCTCGATCCTCGCCGCCGCCCTGATCGTTCCGATGGTCGCCGCCACCGGCGCCGCGTCCGCACAGGACAACCGCTATCCCGCGCCCGCCCAGGATCGCTACGCCCAGGCCGATTCGGCCTATTACGACTACGCCCGCGTGCTGCGCGTCGACCCGGTCCTGAAGTCCGGCTACGGCCCGACCCGGGTGTCCTCCGACCGCTGCTACAGCGAAGAGGGCTACTACGCCGACGGCCGCGATGACGGTTACGGTGATCGCTACGATGACCGCCGCTACGATGACCGCCGTTACGACGATCGTCGCTACGACGACGGCTACGGCACGCCGACCGGCCGCAACGTCGCCACCGTCATCGGCGGCATCGTCGGCGCCGCGCTCGGCAGCAAGGTCGGCGGCGGCTCCGCTCGCTACGCCACCGCCGCGGTCGGATCGATGGTCGGCGGCATGGCCGGCCGCGAAGTCTATGAATCGGCCCAGCGCAACAAGCAACCGCCCCGCCGCGCCACCGTCACCGTCTGCGACCCGGTCCGCGACACCTACGACAACCGTTATCCGACCGCAGACAGCAGCGAAGTCAGCGCCTACGACGTCACCTACGAATACGCCGGCCGCGAGTACATCACCCGCACCGCCTATCATCCCGGCGACCGCATCCGCGTCCGCGTGGACGTGCGTCCGGAATAAGCGGCGCGCAGGCGTTCATCCAACGGAAGACGGGACCCTCGGGTCCCGTCTTTTTTTGCCTCCGCGCGGGCCCGCCCTTCAATGCGCGCCGACGCCCGCGGTCGGGTACGCCGACGGATACGGCGACAGCAGCGCGAGTTCCTGCCGTTGCAGTTCGGCTCGGAGTTCGCCGGCGATGCGTTCGATTTCCGCGGCGACATGCGGCTGCGGCAGCGAGGAGATCGCGGTCGGGAACGCGCCGTTGTAGACCAGCAGATTGGTCTGCTCGATCGGGTCGTGTTCGAGGTTGTACAACTCCCACTCGTCCGGCACCGGCCGTTCGCTCCACGGGTCGCAGTAACGCACCAGTTTCCACGGCCCGGAGCGCAGCGCGCGCACGTGCGCCGGCTGCGGCACCGCACCGGGCGACAGCGCGGGCACGTAAGGATGCGACGGCGCACCCTCGACCGGCGGCGTGCGCAGCAGCTCGACCGTGGCCGCGAACACCTCGAACTGCTGCCACGACTGGATGTTGTGCGGATCGTCGTCGCGCGGCAGCGGCTCGGTGATCATGTCGTCGGTAGCGAACAGCACGCCCTTGCGCTCATGGCCGTCGGGGCCGACCACCGGGCCGCCGCCATGCCGCAGGATCGGCACGAGATTCGCGCCGGGCAGCGCCGCGGCGAGATGCGTCTTCGACAGATTCCGGCGCGCGCGATCGATGTGCTCGTCGGTGGCGTGCGCCAGTTTCAGCAGGGTCGGCAGGATGTCGATGTGGCTGGTCTGCGCGTCCACCGCACGGGGATGATCGCGGTGTTCGTTGAATCGACAACTCGACACCAGCAACGGCACGTGCACCGCTTCCTGGTAGGCGCCGTGCCACTTCTCGATCTGCATGCCGTGCGCGGCACCGTATTCGCCGTGGTCGGACGCGAACACCACGATGGTGTTTTCGCGCAGACCACTCTCCTCCAGCGTTTCCAGCACGCGCAGGATGTGGCGATCGACCATCGAGATCATGTACGCGTAGTACTGCAGGAAACCGGTGCCGGCGCCGTTCGGGTCGTCCTGCAACTGGAACGGAATGGCGATGCCGAGCGTCGCCTTCACCGCGTTCTGCAACACCGTCTCCGGATCGCCGCCGATGCCCTGCGCGATCGCCAGGCCGGTCGCCGACGCCAGCCCGAGTCCGACCTTGTACGAGGCGTCGAACTGCGCGCGCGGCTTGTTGTTGGTCAGCAGGTTCTCGTCCTGGGTCGGCGACGCGGTGGCGCAGTCCTGCGGCAGGCCGGTGGGATTCATCGGCACCTGGAACGTGCCCTCGGTCGGGGTCGTGCTGACCGTGCCCCGCGGCGGAACCGGCACCGAACCGCCCGGCCCCACCGGCGACGGCGGCGCGATCACGACCTGCGACGCATCGTCCGGCTGCGGCCAGCTCGGTTGCAACGCGCGCGGCAGGGTCGGATAGGTCGCGATGTCGTGCGGATTGGTGAACGAACACACCGCGAAGAACGGCGCGGTCTGCGGCTGGCGCGGATCCAGCGGCCGGCTCATCCCCTGCTGCGACAGCGCCCGGTTGTAGGGCACGCCCAGCCCGCGGCCACGCAGGAACGCGCAGGCCAGATCGGCGAACTGGTAATCGCGGAAGGTGCCGAGGTTGTTGATCGACGCGCCGTGCGGTTCCGGCCACGACAGCTCCCAGTCGCCGAACCCGTAGCCCTGCAGGGTGTGCTCCGGCGGCTCGCTGACGTGCCATTTGCCGAAGTAGTGCGTGGTGTAGCCCAGTTCGCGGAAGTAGTCGCCCGCGGTCGGCGCACCGTCGTGGCGCAGCCACGGGAAATTCGAGGCATCGCCGCTCTTGAACAGACCGTCGGTCTGGGTCACGCCGGTGCGCGGCCCGTACTGGCCGGTCATGATGCTGGCGCGGCTGGGAATGCACGCCGATTCGGCGATGGTGTGGTCGGTGAACACCGTCGCGTACTCGCGCAGCTTGCAGAACCCGGGGAAGTGCTTCGCGTAGGTGTTGCCTTCGAGACTGCCGACGAACGAGAGGATCGTCTTGAGGTCGTTCGCGAACCCCGCATCGCCGTACCCCTTTTCCGGGTAGTACAGCTGATCCACCAGGATCATCAGGATGTTGGGGCGGGTGTCGCGGACCGCCTGGATCGTGTCCCGCAGGCTCTGGTCCTCATCGGTGCCGGTATCGCCGTTGCCGCTGCCCTGCTCTGTCGTCTGCGCCATCGTGGCTGCTCCCTGTGTGATATGCCGCGTCCTTCCGGCCTTGCGCCGGATCGAGCCGGCATCATGCATGCATCGGGGCGACGGCCGCCACCGGGACGACACGCGCGCGGACAGGGGTGCCGTCCGGGGGTGCCGGGCGTCGCCCAAGCCTGCGATAATTCCCGGTCTTGGCCCCGTAGCTCAGCTGGATAGAGCGGTCCCCTCCTAAGGGACAGGTCGCACGTTCGAATCGTGTCGGGGCCGCCATCCAAGCCTTCCGGCCGGCGCGGGATCGCCCGCGGGCCCGGTCGGCGCATCCGAAAAACCGCCTTTTCGTCCCCAGGAGTTTCCCGATGACCCACCCCGTCCTCACCGCGCTCGGCCTCGGCGCCAATGAATCCGGCACCTATCTCGGCAGCGGGGAATGGTCGAAGACCGCGGACGCGGGCGTGCTGGAGCCGGTCAATCCGACCACCGGCGAGGTGCTGGGCCGGGTGCTGGCCTCGTCGCAGGCCGATTACGACCTGATCGTCGAGCGCGCCCAAGCCGCCTACAAGGTCTGGCGCACCACCCCCGCGCCGCGCCGCGGCGAGGCCATCCGCCTCTGCGCCGACGCCCTGCGCACCCACAAGGACGCGCTCGGTTCGCTGGTCGCGCTGGAGATGGGCAAATCCAAGCCGGAAGGCGACGGCGAAGTGCAGGAAATGATCGACATCGGCGAATTCGCGGTCGGTCTGTCGCGCCAGCTTTACGGCCTGACCATGCACAGTGAGCGCCCGGGCCACCGCATGTACGAACAGTGGCACCCGATCGGTCTGGTCGGCGTGATCTCGGCCTTCAACTTCCCGGTCGCGGTGTGGGCCTGGAACAGCTTCATCGCCGCCATCTGCGGCGACATCACGATCTGGAAGCCCTCGCCGAAGACCCCGCTCTCGGCGATCGCCTCGATGAAGATCTGCAACGACGCGCTGAAGGCCGGCGGCTTCCCGGACATCTTCTTCCTGTTCAACGACGCCGGCAGCGATCTGGCGCAGCAGTTCGTCGACGACAAGCGCGTGCCGCTGATCAGCTTCACCGGTTCGACCAAGGTCGGTCGCATGGTCGGCGAGCGCGTTGCGCGCCGCATGGGCCGCTCGCTGCTGGAACTGGGCGGCAACAACGCGATCATCGTCGACCCGACCGCCGACCTGAAGCTGGCGATTCCGGCGATCGTGTTCGGCGCGGTCGGCACCGCCGGCCAGCGCTGCACCACCACCCGCCGCCTGATCGTGCACGAAAGCATCTACGCCGACGTGCTGGCCAAGCTCATCACCGCCTACAAGCAGGTGGAAACCAAGATCGGCGATCCGACCGATCCGAAGAACCTGATGGGCCCGCTGAACAGCCGCGACGCCGTCGACGCGTTCCTCGACGCCATCGCCAAGGCCAAGGCCAGCGGCGGCACCATCGAAACCGGCGGCACAGCGATCGACGGTCCCGGCAACTTCGTGCGCCCGGCCATCGTCACCGGCCTGACCAACGACGCCGAGATCGTGCAGCACGAAACCTTCGCGCCGATCCTGTACGTGATGAAGTACGCCACGATCGACGAGGCCATCGAGATGCAGAACGCCGTGCCGCAGGGCCTGTCGTCGTCGATCTTCACCACCAACCTCAAGGCCGCGGAAGCGTTCCTGAGCGCGGCCGGCAGCGACTGCGGCATCGCCAACGTCAACATCGGCACCTCCGGCGCGGAAATCGGCGGCGCGTTCGGCGGCGAGAAGGAAACCGGCGGCGGCCGCGAGTCGGGCTCCGACGCGTGGAAGGCCTACATGCGCCGGCAGACCAACACGATCAACTATTCGGACGCGCTGCCGCTGGCGCAGGGCATCAAGTTCGATCTGTAAGCCGGACCGGAGCCGCGCCCCCGCATGTACGGCCTCGCCCGCCCCTTCCTGTTCCACCTCGACGCCGAGCGTGCGCACACGCTCGGTCTGTCGATGCTGGAGACGGCCTACCGCAGCGGACTCAGTCCGCTGCTGACCCGCGGCATGCCGACGTTCCCGGTGAAGGTGCTGAACATGACCTTCCCCAATCCGGTCGGTCTGGCGGCCGGGCTGGACAAGAACGGCGCCCACATCGACGCGCTGTTCGCGCTGGGGTTCGGGTTCGTCGAGATCGGCACGGTGACGCCGAAAGCGCAGCCGGGCAATCCGAAGCCGCGGATGTTCCGGCTGCCGGAGCACAAAGCGATCATCAACCGGCTCGGCTTCAACAACGAGGGTGTGGACGTGCTGGTGCGCAACGTCGAGAAGGCGCGGCGCAAGGGCGAAGGCCGGCTCGGCATCAACATCGGCAAGAACAAGGACACGCCGAACGACGAGGCCGAGCGCGATTACGTCCATTGTCTGGAAAAGGTCTACCCGCTCGCCGACTACATCACCATCAACATCTCCTCGCCGAACACCGCCGGCCTGCGCGAGCTGCAGGAAGAGCAGGCGCTGCGGCGGCTGCTGGGCGTACTGAAGGATGCGCAGGAACGGCTGTGGACGCGCCACGGCCGGCGCGTACCGATGCTGGTGAAGGTGGCGCCGGACCTCGCCGACGAGGACATCGACGTCACCGCGCGCGTGCTCGGCGAGATGCAGGTCGACGGCGTGATCGCCACCAACACCACGGTGTCGCGGATCGCGGTGCACCAGCATCCGCTGGCGAAGGAAGCCGGCGGTCTGTCCGGCGAGCCGCTGATGGCGAAATCGACCGCGGTGCTGCGCATGCTGCGCACGCGGCTGCCGGAGCAGATTCCGCTGATCGGCGTCGGCGGCATCCTCACCGGTGCCGACGCGGTGAAGAAGATGGCCGCGGGCGCGAGCCTGGTGCAGTGCTACTCCGGCCTGATCTATCGCGGCCCGGGCCTGATCCACGAGTGCGTGGAAGCGATCCGTCGCCGCAAGGAAGCGCCCAGCCGCGGCCATCTGCCGCCGACGATGCCACGCTGATGGCGATCCGGCAGACCGAACGGGCCCCGTTGCCGAACACCTTCGGCATCCCGGCGCGCGCCGGCGTGCTGATCGAATGCGACGATCCGGCCGATCTGCCCGACCTGTTCGCCGATGCGCTGCACGGCACCCGGCCACTGATCCTCGGCGGCGGCAGCAATCTGCTGATCGTCGATGACCCGCGGGTGGCGCTGCGGCTGACCGCGCGCGACATGCGCGTCCTCGCCACCCGCGACGATCACGTCCTGGTCCGCGCCGACGCCGGCGTCGAGTGGAACGCCTTCGTGCTGTGGACCCTGGAACAGGACTGCGCCGGACTCGAGAATCTCGCCCTGATCCCGGGCACGGTCGGCGCCGCGCCGATCCAGAACATCGGTGCCTACGGCGTGGAAGTCGGCGAGCGCATCGTCGCGGTCGAAGCTTTCGAGCGCGAGGCCGGCGTGTTCCGTCGTTTCGATGCCGCCGAATGCGCGTTCGCGTACCGCGACAGCGTGTTCAAGCGCGAACCGGACCGCTGGCTGATCGTCACGGTGGAATTCGCGCTGCCGCCGGCCGCGGCTCAGTCGCCGGAATCGCTGAAACTCGATTACGCCGGGATCCGCGACGAACTGACGGCGATGGGCGTCGCCAGACCCGGCGCGCGCGACGTGGCCGAAGCCGTGAGCCGTCTGCGCCGGCGCAAACTGCCCGATCCCGACGTGATCGGCAACGCCGGCAGTTTCTTCAAGAATCCGATCGTGCCGGCGATGCAGGCCGAAGCCCTGCTGATCCGGCATCCGTCGCTGCCGGTGTTCCGCGCCGACGATCCGGGGACGCGCAAGCTGTCCGCGGCCTGGCTGATCGAACAGTGCGGCTGGAAGGGCGCGCGCGCCGATTTCGGCTCCGGCGACGCCGGTGTCTCCGACAAGCACGCGCTGGTGCTGGTCAATCACGGCGGCGCGAACGGCGCCGAACTGCTGGCGCTGGCGCGCAACATCGCGGACAGCGTGCGGACGCGCTTCGGGGTGTCGATCGAACCGGAGCCGCGCATCGTCGGCGCGCGCTGGTGAGCGACGGGGCGATGCGCCGTCCGGTCGCGATCGTCAGAGCTCCCGCGCCCGCGCTCGCCGAACACTGCGAACTGACCTTTCTCGAACGCAGCGCGATGTCGTTCGAGCGCCTGCAGCGCCAGCATGCGGACTACCGCGCCGCACTCGCGTCCGCCGGCGCGGAGGTGCGACGGCTCGATGCTCTCGATGCCCTGGCGGACAGCGTCTTCGTCGAGGATGCGGCATTGGTGCTCGACGAGATCGCGATCCTGACCCGGCCCGGCGCGGCGTCGCGCCAGGCCGAACCGGAGACGCTCGCGGCGACGCTGGCGCGGCATCGGCGGGTCGAACGCATCCTCGCCCCCGGCACGCTCGAAGGCGGCGACGTGCTGCGGATCGGGCGCACGCTGTACGTCGGACTGACCACCCGGACCAATCGCGCCGGCATCGAACGACTGGACGCGCTGGTGCGGCCCCACGGCTACATCGTGATCGCCGTGACCGTGCACGGCAGCCTGCATCTGAAAACCGCCTGCACCGCGCTCGACGCGGACACGCTGCTGCTCCATCCGGGCTGGATCGACGCATCGCCCTTCGCCGGTTTCGCGCGGATCGCGGTCGACGACGACGAGCCGTTCGCGGCGAACGTGTTGCCGGTCGGCGACGCGCGCATCCTCAACGCCGCCTGGCCGCGCACGCGCGAACGGGTGGAAGACTTCTGCGCGCGCCGGGGACTGCGGGCGATCGCGGTCGACATCTCAGAGTTCGGCAAGGCCGAAGCCGGTCTGACCTGCATGAGCCTGGTCTTCGACGATGCGTCGCAGGACCCGCACCGGTGATGCGGCCGCGCTCCCAGCACCTGCGCGCGGCGCTGCTGATGCTGGGCAGCACCCTGTTCTTCGGGCTGATGGCGATCGCGATCCGGCTCGCGTCCGAGACCCTGCACACCTTCGAGATCGCGTTCTTCCGCAACTT
Organism: Lysobacteraceae bacterium; assembly: GCA_041919915.1. GTDB lineage: Bacteria > Pseudomonadota > Gammaproteobacteria > Xanthomonadales > Xanthomonadaceae > Lysobacter_I. Next base: position 10,434 of record JAYRSY010000026.1, on the reverse strand, counting down.
CTTCGGGCTCGCCGCGGCGCTGCCGCTGCTGCTGCGGCACGGGCCGGATCTGCTGAAGACCACGCAGCTGCCGCGCTATCTGTTCCGCTGCGCGATCGGCGTGATGTCGATGCTCTGCGGCTTCTGGGCGATCGGCCACCTGCCGCTGGCGCAGGCGGTGTCGCTGTCCTACTCCACGCCGATCTTCGTCACCATCGCCGCGGTGATCTTCCTGCACGAGCAGGTACGCGCGCGACGCTGGGCCGCGGTGGCGCTGGGCTTCGTCGGGGTGGTGATCATCGTCCGCCCGGGCACAGAAAGCTTCAGCACCGGCACGCTGGTGGCGCTGGCGGCCGCGGTGCTCAGCGGCATCGTCTCGATCCAGATCAAGCAGCTCTCCCGCACCGAGCCGGCCGACCGCATCGTGCTCTACACCACGCTGCTGTGGGTGCCGATGTCGTTGCTGCCGGCGCTGACCGTCTGGGAATGGCCCCGCGGGATCGCGTGGCTCTGGGTGATCGCGGCGGGCTTCCTCGGCACCGGCGGCCACATGCTGTGGACGCGCGCGCTGAAACTGGGCGACGTCTCGGCGCTGACCCCGATCAGCTTCATGCAGTTGCCGATCGTCGCGATCGCCGGCTGGCTGCTGTTCCAGGAGCCGATGGACCGCTGGACCGCGATCGGCGCTGGCGTGATCTTCGCCGCGAACGCCTACATCGCGCATCGCGAAGCGCGACTGTCGCGGCACGCGGCGACCTCGGCACCGATCGAGGCCGCCAAACCCGGCGAATGATCCCGCGGCGCGGCACTCAGGAGCGGATGAACTCGATCAGACAGATCCGGAAACGGCGCGCTTCCTCGATGATGGCGATACGCACGTCGACACGATGGATGGAGACACCGCAGGGCATGCTGACCGAGACCAGTTCGAAGCGCGCTTCGCCCCGGCGCTGGGCGCGCGTCACGCCCTTGGGAAGTTTCATCTGGTTGGAGATGTTGACCGAAACCTGGCCCTCGGCATAAACGCCATCGACGACGACACGGTCGAAGCACTCGAATGTTCCATACTCCTGCTCCAGCGTTTCGATCTTCTGTCGCAGGGTGTCCGCGGTCCACGTGCCGCGCAGGGCCTCGCAGACATGCACGGCGGCCTCGTCGAAACGGCGCGAGGCCAGCAGCCATCCGAAACGATGGGTGAAGGCGCGGATGCGCTCGAACAACGGCATCGCGGCAGCCGGATCGCCGAGGATCTTGACGAAGTCCCGGCCTTCGTAATCCGCCCAGCAGTAACCATCCGAGAGCACGTTCACCTTGCCTTCGATGATCCTCGGCGCATGTTCACGCGCGAGCAGCGTTTCCTTGTCGTCGATACCGATGAGCTGCAGCACGTGATCGGCCGGATGCGCGAAGATCGCCTCGTCCACCCAAACGGTCTCGCCGGTCGGCACATGGACGATGCGGAACAGGTTCTCGTTCCACAGAAAATTCAGGACATGGCTGGCCGCCTGTACGGAAGGCGCCTTGCCGCGGCGCGCCAGCAGCGCGAGCGCCTCGTCCAGACGCAGTTCGCCTCGCGTGATGAGCGCGTCGAGCAATGCCTTCTGTTGCGCAGGCTGGGTCATGCAGGTGGTCTCGTGGGATCGTTTCCGACAACGGAAGCGGAATGATATCGGACGTCTCCGTACGCCTGCAGGCGCACGTTCCGGGTCCCGCGACGTGCCCGGGTCGAACACCGTCATGCGATCGGCACGATCCGCGAACGACATCCGCGTGCTGCATTGCAGCACGCGCGGACGCAATCTCCGGCGTCACCACGCCGGATTGACCACGCCACGTGCCCGGTGTACATCAAGGCGTCGATCCGGCACGACCCGGATCGCACGGTGCGATGCAGGGGGCATCGCAGGCCACGTTCGAGACACGGTCTCGAAGCCGTCCAACCCGACAAGGAGCGTGACACCCATGATCGCATCGACCCGATCCACCGACATACCGACGCCCCGCCTCCGCGGTTCGCTGCTCGCCGCCGCGCTCGCCACCGCACTGGTGGCGCTGCCCGCACGGGCCGAGGACGGCGACTACTCGTTCTGGCAGACGCTCGCGAATCTGGTGAGCCCGCCGAAAGCGGACAACAAGGTCACCGCGGCGCAGCGCACCGGCGACTATCCGTTGCTGTCGAATCCATCCGGCTACAGCGACGGCTTCAGTCCCGGCGCCTACAGCAGTTGGCAGACGATCCGGCTCGCGCCGGAGACCGGCGCGGTCTGCGGCAACGGGTCGCCCTACAAGTTCTTCGTCAACCGTGTTGCGAACACACGCAACACGATCATCTACATGGAAGGCGGCGGTGCCTGCTGGGATTACCCCAGTTGCACCGGCCAGACCGGCGTGCGCGGCGCGCGCAATCCGAACGGCATCCCCGACGACTACATGAGTCTGCTGAATCCCGGCGCGAGTCTGGCCAGCCCGTTCGTCACCCGGATCAGCCCGTTCGATGCGGTGAAGACCCAACAGTGGAACATCGTCTACGTGCCCTATTGCACCGGCGACATCTACAGCGGCGACAAGGTCGCGGTCTACGAGGATCCGAGCGGCGCCAAGCCACCGCTGGTCTGGCATCACAACGGGCTGCGCAACACCCGCGCGGTGGTGTCGTGGCTGAAGGACAATCTGCCGCGACCGACGCAGATGCTCTCGACCGGTTGCAGCGCCGGCGGCGCCGGCAGCCTGAACAACTACGGCCCGCTGCGCCGCGATCTGGCGCCGACCCGAGGATTCCTGCTCAACGACTCCGGCCCGATCTTCGACGCCCCGTTCGGCGGCGATCCGCAGCTCTATCCTTCGGTTCCGCTGCAGGCGCAGATCCGCCAGGCCTGGGGGCTGACCCGCAGCGGCGGCCCGTTGCCCTACCTCTCGGGCCAACTGCCGCAGTTCGATCCGAACCAGCCCGGCACGCTCTACAACGCGCTGTCGTCGAAATTTCCCGGCGACCGCCTTGGCCACACCCATTTCTGGCAGGACCTGAACTATTCCTCGTACTCCTACGAGCGGTTCTTCCCGGAGATCGTCAATGCGCCGAACCAGGCGACGCGGGAAGCGTTGATCCACGCCAGATGGGGCACCGACACCGCCCGGCTCGCCGCCCGGTTGAACGGGCTGGACAATTTCGGCGGCTACTTCCCGCAGTACCGCGCCCTCAACGAAAGCCACTGCACCACCGTGGTCGACTTCAAGAACGGCGACATCCAGACGATGAGCCTGGAACTGCGGCATTTCATCGACAGCGTGCTGGACGGCTCGGGCAAGGTGCTCGACGCGTCCGAGGCCAGCGATGCGGCCGACCGCGCCAAACCGTTCAATCTGCTGTACTGGACCATCGACCAACTGCTTTAATCGCACTCCGGATCGCGTCTTCGATCGCGATCGAGGCGCGTCGGCGGGTCTGCCCCGCCGGCGCGTCGACGCCCACCGCACGGAGCCGCCCCCACCACCATGAAAATCCGCTTCGTCCATTTCGGGCTGCTGCTCGCCTTCGCCGTGCTCGTGGCACTCTGGCTGGTCACGCGCGAGCGCGAGCATTCGGTGAACCGGGCGCTGGCCGCGCCGGAACCCGCCACCACCGCGGGCGCATCGTCGCCGGACACCGCGCTGGCCTCGACGCCGGAGGCGCGGGCCTATCAACAGCGACTGGCGTTCGAGCGCAACGTCCGCGCCTTCCTGCGCGACGCCCCGCAGCTCGACGAGAAAACCCGCGCCGCCCGCGCCACGGCCCTGGTCCGCGAGATCGACCGGCGCGAAGGCGCGCGCGAGCTGTCCGCGGACGAAGCCGTGATGCTGCGGATCGGCCTCATCCACGCGGCGGTCCAGGACGAGAACGAACGCATCCGCCAGGCCCGGCAGATCGTCGAACAATACCGTCAGCGCAGCGCCGAGCGGGAGGCCGCCTATCTCGCCCAGCAGAAGCGCGACGCGCAGTTCCAGCAGTACAAGACGGCCGAGGCCAGAATCGTCTCCGAAGTCCTGGCGATGTCCAGCTATCCCGACGGCATGAGCCGCGACGAGTATCTGCGCCAGCGGCTGCAGCAGGCGCGCGAAACCATCTACGGCCCACCAGCGGCGCCTGCGCCGCGCTGACGCCGCCCGCCATGCGCCGTGCCGAACCGTGCACGGCATCTCGACCCGCGATGCGGATCGCCGGCATCGCCCCTGCCCCCGACCTTCGGCACATGCCGCACCGTGGTGGTCGGCTAGGCTGCGGGATTGCCCGTCCGATCCGGATCGTCCCATGAAGAAATCCCTGCTCTGCCTCGGCCTCGCGCTCGCCTGCGCCTCGCCTGTTCTCCTCGCCGGAAAGCCGGCCGGCGCGCCTGCCGCCAAGCCGCAACTCGGCAGTTTCGGCATCGCCCTCGACAACCGCGACGCCAGCGTCCGCCCCGGCGACGATTTCAACCGCCACGCCAACGGCACCTGGTTCGACGGTTACCAGCTGAAGGACTACGAGACCCGCTACGGCTCGTTCAACGCGCTCGGCGACCAGGCCGAACTGCAGACCCGCGCGATCATCGAGGAACTGCAGGCACGACAGGATCTGAAGCCGGGCAGCGACGAGCAGAAGATCCGCGACTACTACGCCAGCTACATGAACACCGCCGCGCGCGATGCCGCCGGCATCCGCCCGCTGAAGCCGGTGCTCGACCGCATCGCCACGGTCGACTCCTTCGGCGCGCTCACCGCCGCCTTCGGCCGCGCCGGCATCGACGGCACCAGTTCGCCGGTCGGCGGCGGCGTCACCCTCGATCGCAAGAATCCCGACCGTTACATCATCAACGTCGGCGTCGGCGGTCTCGGCCTGCCGGACAAGGATTTCTACCAGAACCAGGAACCGCGTTTCGTCCAGATCCGCGCCGCCTACGTCGACCACATCGCGAAGATGCTCGGCTACGCCGGCATCACCGATGCCGGACCGCGCGCCCAGGCGATCCTGGCGCTGGAAACCGAGCTCGCGAAGCAGCATTGGGAGCGCGCACAGCTGCGCGACCGCGACAAGACCTACAACCTGCGCACGTTCACGCAGTTGCAGCAAGAATATCCGGGCTACGACTGGTCGGCGCATTTCGCCGCGCAGGGCATCGCCGCCCCCGGCGACGTCAACATCTCCACGCCGAGCGCGGTCGGTCCAATCCTCGAGATCGCGAAAAAGACGCCGATCAACGTCTGGCGCGACTATCTGACCTTCCATGCCGTGCGCAACCATGCGCCGCTGCTCAGCACCGAGATCGATCAGGCCGCGTTCGCCTTCACCGGCATGGTGCTGCAGGGCCAGAAAGCGCAGAAGGATCAGTGGAAACGCGGCGTCGCACAGGTCGGCGGCATGGGCGGGCTGGGCGATGCGGTCGGCCGGATGTACGTCGCCCGCCACTTCAAGCCGGAATCCAAGGCCGCGATGGACGTGCTGGTCGAGAATCTGCGCGCCGCACTGCGCCGGAACATCCGCGACCTCGACTGGATGGGCGACGCCACCAAGGCCGAGGCCTATCGCAAACTGGAGACGTTCAATCCCAAGATCGGCTACCCGAAGAAATGGCGCGATTACGGCAATGTCACGATCGTCCCCGACGATCTGATCGCCAACGTGCTGTCGGTGCGCAAGTATTTCATCGACGACCAGAACGCGCGTCTCGGCCGCAAGCCTGATCGCGACGAATGGTTCATGACGCCGCAAACGGTGAATGCGTACTACAACGCGTCATACAACGAGATCGTGTTCCCGGCCGCGATCCTGCAGCCGCCGTTCTTCGACGTGAACGCCGACCCCGCAGTCAATTACGGCGCGATCGGCGGCGTGATCGGACACGAGATGGGCCATGGCTTCGACGACCAGGGGTCGAAATCGGACTCCGCGGGCGTCCAGCGCAACTGGTGGACCGACGAGGACCGCGCCCGCTTCGACGCGCGCACCAAACGTCTGGGCGAACAGTACGCGGCGTACTGCCCGATCGAAGGCATGTGCGTGAACGGCCAGCTCACGATGGGCGAGAACATCGGCGATCTCGGCGGCCTGTCGATGGCCTACACCGCCTACAAACTCAGCCTGGGTGGCAAGGAAGCGCCGGTGATCGACGGCCTGACCGGCGATCAGCGCTTCTTCCTCGCCTGGGCGCAGGTGTGGAAGGCGAAGTATCGCGAGGAGGCCACGGTCAATCAGCTCAAGACCGATCCGCATTCGCCGCCGCAATACCGCATCAACGGCATCGTCCGCAATCTCGACGAGTGGTACCGCGCCTTCGACGTGAAGCCGGGCGACAAGCTCTATCTGCCGCCGGAGCAGCGCATCCGGATCTGGTGACGCCACCGCATCGATGCGTTCGCGAACGGCCGCCGCAGGGCGGCCGTTCCGCATCCGCGGCGCGGCTCACCGCACCTTCGTTCTGCAACTGCACGCCGACGGTCTGGTGCGCCGGGTTCGCGGATCCGTTGCCGCCTTCACCTCTGGCGACGATCACGTGTCCGAACGCAGGCGTTCAATCGTCCATGAGCGTGTTGGCGATCATCATCGCTTCCTGCGCCTTCACGAATTCGCGCAGTTGCTGGTGCGCCATGGCCTTGTTGTTCCACAGCGCGCGATAGGTGCCGCGCAATACCGGTACACGATTGCTGGCCGCGAACGAGATCAGCGCGCTCTCGTAATAGTTGATGGCGCCGCGCGCGTTGCCGACGAGCAGACAATCGTTGCCCCGATCGAGGCGTTCACGGAGGAATGCGAGGGCGTCGGCGTATTCGTCGCCGGGATCGGACTGGGACATCGTTGGACTCGTGGCATGCGACAGACGGCATGAAAGCGCCGCGGTTACCGCAGAGAACGCCGGAGTCGTCGGCGAGCGGCCAAGCGCGCGAGGGTGTCGGATGATGCGGCGGCACGGATGGCGGCGCACGCCGCGACCCGCGGCATCGCGGTGGCGTTCGCGCAAAAAAAAACGGGGCCCGGTCGCCCGGGCCCCGTCGTCGGCGATGCGATCGCCGAGCGTTCCGCGTTACGGCGTCACGGTGAGCGAGAACGGCACCGCCAGGCTCGGCACCAGCGGGTCGTTGCTCTGCACGCAGACGTTCGCCTGGTAGTTGCCCGGCGCCAGACCGGTACCGTAGGCCACGGTCATCGCCTGCACGCTGGTTCCGCGAGCGAGCGTACCGCTGCTGGCATACGTACCGCCGATCCACGGCGCGCCGCAGGGCACGTTGCCGAAGATCCGCATCGTCAGACCCGGGAAGCTGGCGTTCGCGGCCCAGCTCCCGGTGCCGGCGGTGGCGACGGTGAGCGAAGCGAAACCGGGATTGCCCGTGGCGGTGTTGGAACCGTACCAGGCGTAGCGGTTGGCGAAGGTGCCGCGGGTGTTCACCACCAGCCAGTAGCGGCCCGGCGGCAGGTTGACGTTCTGCCCGGCAGCGACCAGGTTGAGCTGGATGCCGTTGCTGCCGGTGGTGGTCACACCGGTGCCGGTCGGCGTCGAGGTGTAGGTCCACACGGCCGCGGCCGGATTGGTCTGCGGGTTGCCCGCCGGCAGTCCGCCGGCATCCGGATAGATGCTCCAGGTCAGGTTGGTCGCCGCCGAGGTCAGTGCCGTGCCGCTCACCACGAAGCCGTTCACGAACAGCGATGTGATCTGGGTGTTCTGACCGATCACGAAATCGTCGGCCGAGAATTGCGCCTGACTGCCGGCGGTCGCCGGATCGGTGTAGATCGTGCTGCGGAAGCCGCTGGCGACGCCGGTGTTGTCGGCTTCGACGATCCGCTGCGTGGCGGTGCCCGAACTGATGAAGTTGTAGGTCAGATTGGAACCGCCGGTGTTGGCGACCGGGAAGTACACCGAACCCACCGCGTTCGTCGCCACCGTCGCGCCGAGGCTGGCGGGGAGCGAGATCGCCGGCGGCTGCACCGCGACACCGATCGGCAGACGCAGCACCGGTGCGGTACCGGTGGCCGGGGTCAGCACGACGTTGCCGAACGCGAAGTTGCCGTTCGCCGGAAGGGTGTAGCCGTACACGGTGAACTTGACCGTCAGCGAGCCGTTGCCGGGCACGGTGATGATCGGCGTGACCGAACCGCTGACGCCCTGCAACTGCACGCGCCAACTGGTCGACGTCGCGCCGGTGTTGCGGAAGGTGCGGAAGAACGAGCAGGTCGGATAGCAGCTGCGGCTGTAGAGATTCGGCTGGTTCAGGGTCGCCGGATCACCACCGATCGCCGGATTGGCCGCCGTGTAGTTGGCCAGGGTCTCGTTCATCACCAGGCCGGCACGGATCGCCTGATCGACGCGGATGCGACCGCTGCCGCGGGCGAACGGCCCGGCCAGGGTCACTTGGTCTTCCAGGTACACCGTCTGGGTCGCGGTCATCGCAAGCGCGGACTTGATTTCCGGCGGGGTCCAGGTCGGACGCGCCTGACGGACCAGGAGCGCGGCGCCGGCCTGATGCGGCGAAGCCATCGACGTACCGCTCAGCAGATCGACCGCGTTCTCGGAGCCGGTCACGGCGGTCCCGGACACGACGGCGAGCACATTCACACCCGGCCCGGTGACGTCCGGTTTCATGATGTTGTAGTTGCCAGCCGGACCGCGCGAACTGAAGGACGCCAGCACATCCGGGGTGTTGGGCACCGGGATCGCCGGGAAGGTGATCTGCGCCGTCGTCGTGGAGGGATTGGCCTGTCCGAAATCGCGGAGGCTGTCGCCCTCGGCCTGGGTCACGCTGAACACCGGAACCGTGGTGCCGGGCACCGACGGCAGGATCACGCCCGCGGCGTTGTTGGCGATCACCACCGCGACCGCACCGGCGGCGCTGGCGTTGTTGACCTTGATCGCGAAGGAACAAGTACCGCGGCGGATCACCGCGATCCCGCCGGCGAAGGTGTTGGCCGGATAGGCCGCGCAACCGTCACTGGCGGTGTTGATGCCCGCGCTGATGTAGAGCGGCGTGGTGCCGGGAATCGTCGCGCCGAAAGCGACACCGCCACTGCCCTGACCGACGAGGACCGGCGCCAGATTGGCGGGGACCGGCGCCGGGCCGGTCACGCTCATCGCGATCGAGAAGCCGGCACGGCCGTGCTGGGCGGCGGCGGTGGAGCTGACCCACGGCTCATGATGGCCCATGGTGTTCGCACCCGGGCCGTCGTTGCCGGCGGAAGCCGCGACGAAGATGCCGGCATCGACTGCGTTGAGGAATGCCTCCGAGGTCGCTTCGTCCCAGGGATTGGCGCCGCCGCCGATCGAGAAATTCAGCACATCGACGATGCCGTCCGCGACGGCCTGGTCGACGGCCGCGCTGGTCGCGGTGTTCGGGCAGGAACCGCGACCGGTCGAAATGATCGTGTAACAGGTGTCGTACGCGATGATGTTGGCGTGCGGCGCGACGCCGGAAATGCGCACGGTGTTGCCGCTGTAGAGCGCATCGCGGAAGTTGCCCGCGGCGGTGCTCGCGGTATGGCTGCCGTGACCGTTGGTATCGCCGAAACCGGGCTCTTCGCGCAGCGCGGCGTTGGAGCAGGCGTTCTCGGGTGCGCCGCAGACGAAGTCGTAACCGCCGATCAGCTTGTCGTTGCAACGACCCTCATCGACGCCGCCGACATCGCAGGTGCCGAGATAGTTGCCGCTGCCCAGCGGATTGGTGTGGACATAACCATCGACCGGACCGACCGCGGCGAACGAGGGGCTGCCGAAGTTGATGCCGGTGTCGATGATGCCGACCACCACGCTCTCGCCCTTGAACGGGCCGGGCGCGCCGGGGTTGGTGCCATCCCACACCGGCGGTGCGCCGATCAGGGTCGGACCGACGTCGGTGTCGAGCGGATATTCGCGATACGCTTCGACCAGACGCACGTCGGACAGCGCGCGGATGGCGCGCGCTTCGCTGGCGGTCAGATCGACGATCATGCCGTTGAGCGCATGCTGCATGGTGTGGCGCGGTTCGACATCGCGACCGGCCATCGCGGAGATCCGCGCTTCGAGTTGCGCCTGACGGGTCTGCAGGTAGTCCACGTACTCCTGCGAGTTGTCGCCTTGAGCGTCGAGCCGCAACGTGCCGTTTTCGTCGCGATAACGCTCGGGCACGCCGATACCGGGCACTTTGCCCTTGTACGACGCCAGCGGCGCTTCCTTGAAGACCACGATATAGGTGCCGCGTTCCGTATCCGAGGCGGCGGCGCCAGCCGCGCCCTGGGTACCGCCTGCGCCCTGATTGATGGCGCCGACCGTGTCGCCCTGCCCCTTGATCGCCGTACTGTGGATGCCGGCGACCGACGAGCCTTCGTCGGCGTCGGTCGCGACCTGTGCCTGATAGACCGCGGCCGCTGCGGCGGTGGCGATCAGCGCGCCGATCGCGATGGCGACGCGCTTCTGCTTGATGCGTGACATGTGAATCCCCCGGATACGTGGAAGAACGCGGATGGTGTTCGAAGCCCGTCGG
>JAYRSY010000025.1:0-53257 GCA_041919915.1 Lysobacteraceae bacterium | reverse complement strand
GATCAGGATGCCGACCAGGAACGGAAAGATCGCGCCGATCATCATCAATCCCAGCGAACTCTCCTGGGAGTGGGTCACGAGCATCAGATCCGCGAAGGTCACGCCCAGCGCACGGGTGATGAGGAAGGCGAGGAATCCGGTGCAGAACGACATCACGCGCACGTACTGCTCGGCGCCGGTCGAGTTCAGGATCACCTTGATCGAAATCCAGATCTGACTGGCGATCACCAGGATGATGAGCATCTGCTCGATGACGGTGAAGGGGTCCCACTTCATGTTCGGCTCACCACTCGCTGTCCTCGGTTCGCGCCCCCGGTCGGGAACATACCATAGCCCGCCCGGCGGTTCGGCGCGCACCTCTCCATGCCGGAGCGGGAGATGCGACTCATTTCACGACGCGCAGATGCGAGGACCGCCGACGCGGTGGCGGCGCCTGCGGCGGCCGCGGACGCCGCCACTGGCGGACCAGCAGCCAACCGAACAACATTCCGCCCAGATGCGCGAAATGCGCCTCGCCGGTGTCCAGACCGCTGAAGGCGAGGACCAGCTGGGCCACCGCGAACAGGATGGCCAGCGTGCGCGCCTTGATCAGGACCGGCAGGAACATCAGCGCAGCGCGGCGGTCCGGGAATTCCATCGCGTAACCGGCGAGCAGGCCGAACACGCCTCCGGAGGCCCCCAGCGACCTCACCAGCCATCCGTTCTCGACCAGCATGAATGTGGCCACGGCGGTCTGGCAGAGGCCGGCGCCGAGGGTGCACAAGGTATAGAACACGAGAAAACGCCGGCTGCCCCATTGCGCCTCCAGCTCCGCGCCGAACATCATCAGACACAGCATGTTCATGGCGATATGCAGCAGATTGCCGTGCATGAAGGCATGCGTGATCAGCTGCCAGGGCATGAACGAGGCCAACGGCGAAAACGGGTGTTCGGGCACCACCGGCCACAACTGCAACGGCAGCAGCACATTTTCCGGCAGCAGCAATTGCAGGATGTAGACCAGCACATTGGCCAGCAACAGGGCCCGGGTGACCGGGGGCAGTCGGGAGAGCATCGGTGATCCTCGGGGGAAAGAATCGTTCCAGCGTGACGGCGACTATGATACCGGGATGTCCACCCTGCCCCGCCTCGAAGCCGACGATTTTTCGCGCGATCCCGGGCTGCTCGCCGATGCCCTGCACGAGCGCGGCCTCTGTCTGATCGCGGGCCTGCCCGCGCCGGTGCTGCGCGATGCCCTGCGCGCCGACCTGCATCGACTGCAGGCCGAAGGCGCACTGACGCGAGCCGCGGTCGGCCGCGAAGGCGGTCGCGCGCTGCGCGGAGACATCCGCGCGGACGCCACGCGCTGGCTCGACGATCCGTGTTGCGGCGAGCCCGCGCGCACGTTCCTGGCCGAACTGGAGGCGGTGCGGCAGTTGCTCAACCGCACCCTGTTCCTGGGCCTCTCGGAAGTCGAAGCGCATTACGCCGCCTATCCCCCCGGTGGCGGCTATGCGCGCCACCGCGACCGCTTCCGCGACAGCGATGCGCGCGTGATCACCTGGGTGAGCTATCTCAACGACGACTGGGGAACGGACGACGGCGGCGCGCTGCGTCTGCATCTCGACGACGGGCCGATCGACGTGCCGCCGTCCGGGGTCAGCATCTGCTTCCTCAGCGAACTCGAACACGAAGTCCTGCCGGCGCGACGCGAACGTTTCAGTATCGCGTGCTGGTTCCGTCGCGGCGGTCCGCTGCGCTGAATCCAGTGCGGCGCCGTCGCGCGCTCACGATCCGCCCCATACCTCTTCGTCCACCGTCTTCGTCCGTCGCGCGGGGCGCACCCGGCCACGCTCGTCGATGCGCACGCCTTCGCGTCGCAGACGCGACAGTTGTTCGACGTGATGGTCGGACCCCGGCGGAAACGCGCTGCGCCCATCCGAACGCAGGACGCGATGCCAGGGCAACGCGGGATCGTCGTTCTGCGACAGCAGGCGCGCGACCATGCGGGCCCGTCCGGGCAGACCCGCGCGCTGCGCGACCACGCCGTAGGCCGCCGTTTCGCCACGCGGAATCGCGCGAATCGCGGCGAGGATGCGTTCGGCAGCAGACAGTCCGGCCATGGAGGGTTAGCATAATGCAACGCGATCCCCCGAGCCGACCATGCAGAATTTCGAACAGATCCGCAGCCACCTCGCTTCCGGCGACTTCCGGATCACGATGCAGGAGCCCTACGTGCTCTGCGTCGAACTCTCGCTCGAGAACGGCCGCCGTCACCAGGCGATCTTTCTCTCCGAACTGGAAGACGACGACGGTCGCGATTACCTGCGCGTGAGCACCGTCATCGCGCCGACCACCGGCATCGACTGCCGCCGCGCGCTGGCGTTCAACTGGGAAAGCCGCGTCGGCTATCTCTCGATCGGCGAACTCGACCGCGTGCCCTATCTGCAGTTGTGCGAGAACCGCCCCTACGACAGCCTGAACGCTGCGGAAGTCGATCGTCTGATCCTGGAGATCGGTGGCATGGGCGATCAGCTCGAACGCGCGCTCTCCGCAGGCGGCGATCTGCTGTAATACCGGCACCGGCGCTGCGACGAAAAAGGCCCGCATCCGCGGGCCTTTTTCCTGTTCGCCGGATATCCGGACTCAAGCCCAGCCCAGCACCTCGAACAGCTTCAACAGCGCATACGCGACACCGCCCGCGGCCGGAATGGTCAGGATCCAGGCCCAGAGGATCCGCTCGATCACGGTGAACTTCAGCTTGCGTGGGTTCTTGCCGAAGCCCACGCCCATGATCGCGGTGGAAATGCTGTGCGTGGTCGACACCGGCATGCCGAAATGGGCGGCGGTCACGAGAATGGTCGCCGACGCGGTTTCGGCGGCGAAACCGTCGATCGGATGCAGCTTCACCATCTTGTGTCCGAGCGTCTTGATGATGCGCCAGCCGCCCATCGCCGTCCCCATCGCCATCACGATCGCGCAGGTGTAGACGATCCAGGCATCGATGTCCTTCTCGCCGCCGTCCGGGTGCAGGAACTGCGCCCAGGCCGGGAGATTGTCCAGGGTGCCGGCGCCCTGCGCCGCGAAGATGGTGAGCGCGATGATGCCCATCGTCTTCTGCGCATCATTGGTGCCGTGGGCGAAACCCATGTAACCGGCGGACAGCAACTGCGCCTTGCCGAAGATCGCATTGACCCAACGCGGGCGCGAAAGTCTGGAGAGCGGCCGGCCGAGCTTCGAGAACCCGAAGATGAGGCCGTAGAGCAAGGCCAGGATCAGGACCCCGAGCGTGAATCCGGCGATCGGCGAACTGATCATCGGAATCACCACCTTCCACAGCAATCCCTTGTTGCTGGTCCAGCCTTCGTCGCCGAGCTTGGACCAGATCAGCGCCGCGAAGTTGTTGTCCGCGGCGGCCAGCGCGGCGCCGCAGAGGCCGCCGATCAGGGCATGCGAGGACGACGACGGAAGGCCGAGCCACCAGGTGATGAGGTTCCAGGTGATGCCGCCGAGCAGCGCGCAGAGGATGACCTGCGAGGTCACGGTCACGACCTCGGTATCGATCAGGCCCGAGGCGATGGTCTTGGCGACGGCGGTCCCCCAGAACGCACCCAGCAGATTCATGCCCGCGGCCAGCATCACCGCCTTGCCGGGACTGAGCACCTTGGTCGCGACCACGGTGGCGATGGAGTTGGCGGTATCGTGGAACCCGTTGATGAACTCGAAGACGAGCGCGGTCAGAATGACCAGCAGCACGAGGGTGAGCATGTCGATGCTCCCGTCAGCTGTTCTTGAGCACGATCTGGTACGCGACCACGCCTGCTTCGCGGCAGCGATCGATCGCCTTTTCCAGAATCTCGAAGAATTCCTTCAGCAGGAACATCTGCAGACTGTCGAGCTTGCCGGAATAGATGTCGCGGTACAGTTCGAGCATCAACCGGTCGGCCTCGTTCTCGATCGCGCGCAGCTTCTCGTTGAGCGCCGTCATGCGATCGATGTTCATGCTGCGCAGTTCGTGGACCATGTCGACCACGACGCCGGCGGCCTGCTCCAGCATCGCGGCGCGCGGGGCGAAGTCGATGCCTTCGAGGTGCTGGAGCGCCAGCGAGTAGCGATCGGCGAACTTCTCGATCTGCTTGGGGATCTTGTACAGCGCGGAACCCAGCGCCTGGATGTCCTCGCGTTCGATCGGGGTGATGAAGCTGTCGACCAGAGCCTTGCCGATCTTGTCGGAGGCCGCGCGCTCGCGGGTGCGGGCGAGCTTGAAGGCGTCCAGCGCCGGCTGGCGATCGGTGTCCTTCATCATCGCGTGCAGGGCCTTGGCGCTCTCGTGGGCGGCCGCGGCGGCCTCGTCGAGCAGGGCGAAGAACTGCTGACCGGAGCCGAAGATGGTTTGCAGGGAGAACATGGGCGGACGCCTCGATGACAGAGATATGAACAGGATAGGTCCGTATTGTGACTTTCACATGACAATCGTCCCGATGTCGTCATCCGGTCGACACGTCGCTGTCATCCGGGGGTACGGACCACGTCGGGCGAAACTGAACGGCGTCGGCCGGGGCGGTCCCGGACCGGTCACGGCCGCCTGTTATCATCCGCCCACCCCCATGCCTGCTTCCCCGACCCGCCGCATGCTCACGACCGCCGCCCGCGTCCCTCGTCGACGACGGTCCGCGGCCGCTTCCGGCCGCCGGCCGTCGCGGCCCGGCCTGGCCCCGTCTATCGGAACCCGCGGCCGTGCTTGAACTTCTGGTCGTTGTCGCCCTGGTGCTGGTGAACGGGTTCTTCGCGTTGTCGGAAATGGCGCTGATGACCTCGCGCAAGCTCCGTCTCAAGCAGATGGGAGAAACCAGCCGCGGCGCACGCAAGGCCCTGGCCCTGGCCGAGCACCCGGACCATCTGCTGTCGACGGTCCAGATCGGGATCACCGCGATCGGAGTCCTGACCGGCATGTTCGGCGGCGAGGCCATCGGCCTGGCGATCGCCGGCTGGCTCGACGACGTGCTGCCGGTGGCACGGGAATATGCGGCGTGGATCGGGACCGCCACCGCCGTCACCCTGATCACCGCAGGCTCGGTCATCTTCGGCGAACTGGTGCCCAAACGTCTCGCATTGACCAACCCCGAGGCCATCGCCAGCCGGATCGCGATTCCGCTTGATCTGCTCGCACGCCTCGCCCGCCCGGTCGTGCGCGTTCTCGGTGCGATCAACCGCGGCATCCTGCGGTTGCTCGGCATCCGCGACGACGCCCGCAACGCGATCACCGAGGAAGAGATCCAGCTGCTGGTGAGCGAAAGCCACGAGCAGGGCGTGATCGACGACGACGAACGCAACATGATGCAGCGGGTGATGCGCCTGGGCGATCGCACGGTCGAGAGCATCATGACCCCGCGCACCCGCATCGTCTGGCTGGACGCGAACGCATCGTTCGACGAGAACCTGGCCGAGATGCGCGAGACGCCGTACTCGCGCTACCCGGTCTACCGCGGCAGCGACACCGACGTGCTCGGTCTGCTGGAAGTGAAATCGTTGCTGGACCGCCTCAACGAACGCGCGCCGGACCTGTTCAAGACCCTGCGCCCGGCGCTGTTCGTCTCCGAATCGACCCACGTGCTGAAGCTGCTGGAGATCTTCCGCGAGGAGCAGCAGTCGCTGGCGCTGGTGGTCGACGAATACGGCGAAATCACCGGCATGGTCACGGTCAACGACCTGATGGGCGCGGTACTGGGCCGACTGCAGTCCGGCGAAACGCCGGATGCCGAGGCCCTCGTGATCGAACGTCCGGATGGTTCGCTGCTGGTCGACGGCTCGCTGCCGGTGGACGAACTGCGCGAGATCGTGGGCCAACGCCTGCCGCACCTCGACGATCACGATTACCACACCGCCGCGGGCATGGTGATCGCGCATTTCGGCCGCATCCCCAACACCGGCGAGGCCTTCGACTGGGCCGACTGGCGGATCGAAGTGGTCGATCTGGATGGGCCGCGGATCGACAAACTGTTGTTGACCCGACTCGGACGCAAGGACGTCGATGATGATGCCTGAACCGGAACGCCCGACGGAACATGTCGGGGGGACGCAGGACGGGGATGGGGCCGTCGAGGGAAAACAGGAGCCGCAGGGCATGCGCGCCGTGATCGATGCGCTGTGCGACGGCGACCCCGACGAACGACTGCAACTGCGCGAACTGGTCGGCGATCTCGGGCGCAGCACCTTCGGCGTTCTGCTGTTCATCGCGACCCTGCCGGCGTTCATTCCGATCCCCGGCGTCGCCGGCGCGCTCAGCGGACCGCTGGTGGTGCTGGTGGGCCTGCATCTGCTGATGCTGCTGCGCAAACCCTGGCTGCCGGATTTTCTCGCCCGACGCGGCCCCCAGCGCAGCACTCTGATCCGTTTCGACCGCGGCGCCGACCGCTGGCTGCGCTGGCTTGAAAAGCTGGTGCGGCCGCGACTGACGATCGTCACCGATCATCCGGTCACCACGGTCTTCACCGGGCTGCAACTGGTGCTGCTCGGTACGCTGCTGGCGCTCCCGATTCCGTTCACCAACTATCTGTTCGCCGGTCTGCTGTTGTTCTACGCGCTGGCGCTGCTCGAACGCGACGGCGTGCTGATGCTGCTCGCCTGGGCCGCGGGTGCGATCGCGATCTACGTGTTCGGCGCGGTCTCCGGCAATCTGGCCGCGATGCTCTGGGCCTGGGTCGCCGGATGGATGCACTGAGCGAAGGGATCGACCCTTCGCAGACGGGCTTCGGCCCGCTTCCGTGCCGGCGAGAACGCGGAGCGGCGGAGTTGCCGTGAACCGCTGGAAGCAAGCCGTCCCCGCATGCAGGTGCGGAGGACCCAACCGCTCTGCCGGTAGCCTGGCCCGACCGCCTCGTGCGGTGGTCAGCCGACCAGCGCGCTGAAGTCGCGCATGTTCATCGGGTGGCCCAGCCAATAGCCCTGGGCGAGATCGCAGCCCCGGCTGCGCAGCAGATCGCACTGACCTTCCTTCTCCACGCCTTCGGCGACGACCGTCATGCCCAGCGAATGCGCCATCGCGATGATCGCCGTGGTCAACGCCAGATCGTCGGGATCGCGCAGCATGTCGGCGATGAAGCTGCGATCGATCTTCACCCCGTCCACCGGCACCCGGCGCAGATGACTGAGACCGGAGAACCCGGTCCCGAAATCGTCGAGCCAGACCTTGATCCCCATCTCGCGCAGGCTGGCGAGGATCTGTCGCGCCTGCTCCTCGTCGGCGAGCACCGCGGTCTCGGTCAGCTCGATATGCATCAGTCGCGGCGGCAGACCGCTCTCCGCGAGCGCGGCGGTCACCTGCTCGTGGAAATCGCCGCTGCGCAATTGCCGCGCGGACACGTTGACCGAGACGAAGAGATCGCCGTCATCGCCCGCCTCACGGCGCCAGCGCATGGCGTCCTTGCAGGCGGCGCGCACAACGGCGGGACCGATGATCTCGATCAGGCCACTCTGTTCGGCGACATCGATGAACACCGACGGCGCGACCTGACCATGCACCGGATGCTGCCAGCGCAACAGGGCCTCGGCACCGACCAGCGTCTTGTCGGAAACGCGATACACCGGCTGGTAGGCGAGCGTGAGTTCGCCGCGCTCCCAGGCGCCGCGCAGATCCTGCTCGATCCGGACCCGGCGGGTGACGGCCTGGTCCATGGCACGGCTGTAGAAACGGTAGCAGTTCTTGCCGGCGACCTTCGCCTGATACATCGCGATGTCGCCGTTCTTCATCAGCATGGTGGCGCCGGAGGCATCGTCCGGAAACAGGGTCACGCCAATCGACGTGCCGAGGAACACCTGCCGGTCCTGGACCACGATCGGCCGGCTCAGTTCGGCCACCAGGGTCTCCGCGAGATGCGCGGCGCTGGCGCGGACATCGGTGTGGTCGCCTTCCGCGTACAGCAGGATCACGAACTCGTCGCCACCGAATCGCGCCAGTTCGCTGGCGTCGCCGCCGGCGCGCTCGACCGCTTCGCGGATGCGGTTGGCGAACTGGATCAGCACCTCGTCGCCGACATCGTGGCCGAGGGTGTCGTTGACCCGCTTGAAATCGTCGATGTCCGCGAACAGCAGCGCGAGCTGACGGCCGACACCCCGCAACTGCATCAGCCGATGATCGAGCGTCTCGCGGAACGCCAGGCGATTGGCCAGACCGGTGAGCGAGTCGGTGTAGGCCATGCGCCGCATGTCGCGATCGTGGCGCACGATGCTGTCGGCCATGCGCGCGAAGGCGCGCACCAGGATCCCGACTTCGTCGCGACGGCCGTTCACCGGCAGCGCGGTGGTGAAATTGCCGGCCTCGATCTCCCGGGCGGCATCGGACAATTGCCGGATCGGCCGGACCAGCGCGCGCTGCAGCACCATCGCGACCAGCACGCAGAGCGAGAACAGCATCAGCAGCAGCAGGCCGATCCAGGCGAGATGACGTTTGCCCAGCGCCTGCAGGCGATCGGTGATCTCGCGATTGACGTGCGCCTGCTCGGCGCGGATGTTGGCCAGCGAGTAGCCGACGCGGACACCGCCCAGTCGCTGCTCGCCGATGCGGATGGGCATCGATACATCCATGACCTCATCGGTGCTCAGCACCTGCAGACCGTCGGCGGCGACGATCCGCTTCGCGAGCGGATCGGTCATGCGCTGGCCGAAGGTCGGAATGTCGCCGGAGCCGTCGTGCAGGATGCTGCCCTTGGCGTCGTAGACCAGCACATAGCTGACATCCGACTGGCGCAGAATGCTCTGGGTGGTGACGCCGATGGCGTCGAGATCGAAGTAATAGACCGGATTGACCAGCAGATCGGCGGCCTGCGTGACCTGCGATTCGCCGCGCTGGCGCAGGCGGTCGTAGACCAGCACGCGGGTGGCGTCGCGGCTGAGTTCCAGCACTTCGGCCTGGGTCGTGGTCTGCCGCTGCCAGATCAGGGCGACCACCGCGAGCATGACCACGAGGGCCAGCCCGATCACCACCATGAACTTGGCCTGCAGGCCCTCGAACAGTCTCATTCCACGTCCGCCCTGACCTGGGCGACGCCGCTGCGCAACCCCGCCAATACCGTGCGGGTGTCCTGATCGATCGGCATGAACCGGGTGGTCCGGAAAAAGTATTTCAGGGCTTCGGCCGCACGCGGATCCGATGCGGCCTCGATCAGCACCTCGCGCAACCGCGCCTGCACCTTCGGGTCGAGATCGGAACGCACCATCTCCAGCGCGCGCGGCACCGGTCCGGTGATGTGCACGACTTCGAGATCGCGGCGGTAGGACGGCGGCAATCGGGCGGAATTGTTCCAGTCGATGTCGCTCATGGTGCCGGCGTCGACCAGACGTTTGTGCACCCAGGCGCCGATGTTGAGTTCGGAGCGCGCGAACACGTAGCCCACGCTGCCGCCCGAGGGCTTGTCCATCGGCGACAACAGCAGGCTGAGGGACATGCGACGCCGCAACAATTCGATCGCCGGCACGAAATAGGCGCTGGTCGAAGCGTTGTTCTGGAAGGCGACGCTGCGTCCACGCAGATCCTCCAGCGTCTTCAGGCCGCTGTCGCGGCGGACGAAGAACACCGTGCGGTAGCTGCTGACCCCGTCGCGCTCGGTCAACAGCAGGGGCTGCGCCCCGCTGCGCTCCTGCAGCAGCATGGCGGTACCGGCGGTCTCGGTGACCCAGTCGACCTGTCCGCGGCGGAGATAGCTGGCCATCTGCTGGGGGTCGCGCGCCATCAGCACACGGCCCTCGCGGATGCCCACAGCGGCCATGCGCGGGACCACGTAATCCAGCAGCGGCTTGAGCTGTTCGTAATGGGTCTTGGGGTCGTCGCTGATGCGCCCCAGGACCAGAATGTGACGCGAATCGTCAGCCGCTGCCGCAGCCGGCGCATGTCCGGCCAGCCCGGACAGGGCCACCAGCAGCGCGGCGAGGCGGGCGAGTCGACCGGACAAGGTCAGCGTCCCGAAGCGCACGAAGGCCGACCATGGACGCCGCGCGGACCGGTCGGACGCATCATCGCGGCGCGGGTCCCGTCCCGGACATCAAGGGCGCCGCGGCGGTGCGATCCGGCCTTCGGCGATGCCGGCCATGCGCTGGGCATCGGCGAGCATTCCGCGCAAAAGCCGCACTTCCCGGGCATCCAGGCCGGCACGGAGGAACAGCCGCCGGAACTTCCGCATCGCGGCCGCCGGTGTCCGGCCCTTGTGAAAATCGATCGCATCCAGGGTGTCTGCCAATTGCGAAAAAAGACCTTCGAGTTGGGCGTGGGTCGCGGGAGGTTCACTCCGAACCTCGGGCTCGCGGGCGTCCATGGCGGACGCCGCTGCGGACACCGCCGACGCCCCGGCCGACGGGATCGGTGCCTCGGCCCGTTCCACGAACCATCCCACACGCAATTCGTATGCCAGCACCTGGACCGCGGCGGCCAGGTTCAGCGAACTGTATTCGGGATTGGCCGGAATGTGCACGGCCGCATGGCACAGCTGCAGCTCTTCGTTGTCCAGGCCGGTGCGTTCGCGTCCGAAGACCAGCGCCACCTCCCCGCCCTGCCCCGCGGCGGTCCGCCCGCGGGCGGCGGCATCGCGCGGAGACAGCTCCTCCAGCGCGATCCGGCGGCTGCGGGCGGTACAGCCCAGCACCAGCCGACAGTCGGCCACCGCCTCGGCCAGGGTCTCGACCCGGACCGCGCTTTCCAGCACGTCCGCGGCGCCGGCCGCGAGCGCCAGCGCCTCCGGGTGCGGGAAGCGCTCCGGCGCCACCAGCACCAGTCGCGAGAAGCCCATGGTCTTCATCGCCCGCGCCGCGGAGCCGATGTTGCCGGGATGCTGGGTGCCGACGAGGACGATGCGGAGGCGATCGGCGGAGATCGGGCCGGGGGCGTGGACGGGCGTGGAGGCGGAGGACATGCCGCAATGTTAAACTCTCGCGCCGGCCGAAGCGCCGGATCGCTCTTTTCCCCTGCCCTGTCTTTCGCGTCCGCAGGGACGCGCCCGGAGTCGTTCGCGATGCAACAGCCCGCTGTCAATGTCATGGTCAAGGCGGCTCGCGCCGGCGGCAACATCCTGCTGCGGCACATGGCCCGGTTGGACGCGATCGACGTGGTCGAGAAGGACCGGATGGATTTCGCCAGCGAGGTCGACCGCCTCGCCGAAGCCGAGATCGTCAAGGAACTGCGCCGCGCGCAGCCCGACTACACGATCCTGGCCGAGGAAGGCGGACAGCTGAAGGGGAACCGCGGCCCGAGCCGCTACACCTGGGTGATCGACCCGCTCGACGGCACCAGCAACTATCTGCGCGGTTACCCGCACTGGTGCGTCTCGATCGCCCTGTGCGAGGGGGCCGAACCGCTGCATGCGGTGGTCTTCGACCCGCTGCGCAACGAACTCTTCACCGCCAGCCGTGGCGGCGGCGCCCAGCTCAACGGCCGACGCATCCGCGTCGCCGAACGCCGGGAAATGCCGGGCGCGATGCTCGCCACCGGTTTCGCCCCGCGCGAGCGCAAGCGTGCCGACGCCCAGCTCGACTGCATCAAGTCGCTGCTGGCCCATGCCGAAGACATCCGCCGCGCCGGCTCCGCGGCGCTGGATCTGGCCTACGTCGCCGCCGGCCGCCTGGACGGGTTCTTCGAGGGCGGACTGCGCGCATGGGACGTCGCCGCCGGTGTGCTGCTGGTGCGCGAGGCCGGCGGCCGGGTCTGCGATTTCCGCGGTGCGGCGCTCGGCCCGATGCATATCGACGCCGGTGGCCGCCAGATCGCCGCCGCGAACGTGCGCCTGATCGATTCGCTGCAGCAGACCATCGTCAACACCGGATACGCCAAGGCGTTCGACTGACACGGTGCCTCACGGGGCGCGGCCCCCGGGCCGCCGGCTGGGACCCACGAAAAAGGCCGCGCGGATGCGCGGCCTTTTTCGTGGGCGGGACTGCGTCGACGGTCAGGGACGACGCGCCAGCGCAGCCTCGTCGCGGGCCTTCGGCATCAGGTCCTGCTTGCTCACGCCCAGCCACAGCAGCAGCGGGCAGGCGACGAAGATCGAGGACAGGGTACCGATGATGATGCCCAGCATCTGCGACTCGGCCATGCCCTTCAGCGAACCGCCGCCGTAGATGTACAGGGCCAGCACGGTCAGGAAGGCCACGAACGACGTGATCACCGTACGCGACAGCGTCTGGTTGACCGAGCGGTTGAGCACTTCGCCGGGGCTGGCGCGCATGCCGCGGAAGTTCTCGCGGACGCGATCGAACACGACGATGGTGTCGTTGATCGAATAGCCCATCACCGACAGGATGCCGGCGAGCACCGTGAGATCGAACTCGTGTCCGGTCAGCGCGAACCAGCCCGCCACCACCACCACGTCGTGCAGCGTGGTGATGATCGCCGCGACCGCGAATTTCCATTCGAACCGGAACGAGATGTAGACCAGGAAGCCGATCACCACGAACAGCAGGGCGTACAGGCCGTTCTCGGCCAGTTCGCGACCGACCTGCGGGCTGATCTCGGCGCTCTTGAGCTTGCGCGCCGGATTGCCCGGCTCCGACGCGGCCGCGCGCACATCTTCGGCGATGCTCGCCGTGGCGTCTTCGTCTTCCTTCGCGCCCACGCTCGCCCGGGTCTCGCGGGCCTCGGCACGCAGACGCACCAGCAGCTCCTTGCCGCTGCCGAACGTCTGCACCTGCGCGTTCTCGAAGCCGGCGTCTTCCAGGCGCTTGCGCACGCCATCGACGTCCACCGGCTTGTCGTACGCGAGTTCGATGCCGACGCCGCCGGTGAAATCCAGCGCGAAGTTGAAGTCCTTGACGAACATCGCGCCGATCCCGACGAACATGATCGCGGCGGCGGCGATCAGCGAGATCACGCGCAGGCGCATGAAATCGATGGCGCTGTCGTAAGGGAATACGTTGAACGGTTTCATCTTGCGTCTCCCTTAGATCGCGATCGAGTTGAGCTTGCGGCGACGGCCGTAGATCAGCGTGGCGATGCCGCGCGAGACCGACACCGCGGTGTACGCCGAGGTCACGATGCCGAGCATCGTGGTCACGCCGAAGCCCTTCAGCGGACCGGTGCCGAACGCGAACATCGCCAGACCTGCCAGGAACGCGGTGATGTTGGCGTCGAGAATGGTGCCGGAGGCGCGGTCGTAGCCCTCCGAGATCGCCTTCAACGGCGGCAACCCCGCGCGCAGCTCCTCCCGGATGCGTTCGTTGATCAGCACGTTGGCGTCCACGGACATGCCCACGGTCAACGCGATGCCGGCGAGGCCCGGCAGACTCATGGTCGCACCGAACACCGACATCAGCGCGAACACCATCAGCAGGTTGAGCATCAGCGCCACGCAGGTGACGACACCGAACATGCGGTAGTAGAAGAGGAAGAAGCCGAGCGCGAACAGGAAGGAGAACACCACCGCCTTGATACCACGCTCGACGTTCTGCTTGCCGAGGCTCGGACCGACGGTGCGCTCCTCGACGAAGTCCATCGGCGCCGCCAGCGCGCCAGCCTTGAGCAGCCGCGACAGGTCTTCGGCTTCCTTGCGTTCCAGACCGGTGGTCTGGAAGGTCTTGCCGAGCGGTTCCTGGATGGTCGCGACCGAAATGACTTCCTCCTTCGTCTGGAAGTATTTCTGCGGTTTGCCGTCGACCATGCGCACCTGCGGGATACGCTCGATGTACACCACCGCCATCTGCTTGCCGACGTTCTCGGTGCTGTACTGCAGCATGTGCTGGCCGCCGATCGTGTTCAGCGTGACCAGCACCGCCGGCTGGCCGGTGCGCTGGTCGATGGTGCTGGAGGCGTTGACCATATTCTCGCCGGCCACGATCAGACGCTTGTTGAGCAGCACCGGGATCGGCTTGCCGTCCGGACCGAAGTTGCGGGTGTCGTAGAGACGGGCGCCCGGGGGCACGTTGCCGGTTTCGCGCGCATCGACCGGGTTGCCTTCGTAGACGCCGCGGTATTCGAGGGTGGCGGTGGCGCCGAGGATGCGCTTGGCTTCGGCGGTGTCCTGCACGCCCGGCAACTGCACGACCACGCGATCGGCGCCCTGGCGCTGGATGATCGGTTCGGCCACGCTCAGCGCGTTGATGCGGTTGCGCAACGTGCTGAGGTTCTGCTCGATGGCGTTGAGGGTCATCTGCCGGACCATCTCCTCGGAGACGTCGACCCGGACGGTGTTGCCGACCCGCTCATAGCGGAAGGCATTTGCCATCGCCAGCGCACCGCTGTCGGCGGCACGGTTGGCGAGGGTGGTCTGCGCCAGACTCTGCGCCTTTTCGGCGTCCTGGGCCCGGTTGAGCGTGATCAGTATCGTCCGCTCGCCGTTGCGTTCGACCGACTCGTAACCGATGGGCTCATCGCGGAGCGCGGCGCGCAGCTCGGAGAGATAGGCCTCGAAACGCTTGTCGACCGCGGACTTCTTGTCCACCTCCATCAGGAAGTGCACGCCGCCCTGCAGGTCGAGACCCAGCGGCATCGGCTTGGCGCCGATCGCGCTCAGCCAGGACGGCACGTTCGAGGCGAGATTCATCGCGACGACGTAGTCGCCGCCGCCCAGGGCGGCGCGCAGCGTGTCGGAGGCCTTGCTCTGGGTATCGGCGTCGGCGGTGCGGACGAGCAGGTTCTCGCCCTGCTTCTCGATCGCCTTCGGCTTGATGCCGGCGTCGCCGAGCGCCTTGGCGACCCGCTGCCTGAGCGCGTCGTCGACCTTCGCGCCGCGGTTGGCGGAGATCTGCACGGAGGGATCCTGCGGGAAGACGTTGGGCAGCGCGTAGAGCGCGCTGATCAACACCACGATCAGGATGACGGCGTATTTCCAGCGGGAATATTCGAGCATGACGAGCACCGCGTCCGGTCGTTCGACCGGCCGCATTCGAGGGTGGATCGGAAGGTCAGACGCGGGACATCACAGCGATTTCAGCGTGCCTTTCGGCAGCACGTGGCCGATGGCGCCCTTCTGCACGCGGAGCACGACGTTGTCGGACACCTCGACGCCGACGAAATTGTCGCCGATGTCGCGGATGACACCGGCGATGCCGCCGTTGGTGATCACCTCATCGCCCTTGGACAGTTTCTCGACCATCGCGCGGTGTTCCTTGGCGCGCTTCATCTGCGGGCGGACCATGATGAAGTACATCACCACCAGCAGCAGGATCGGGAACAGCAGGGTCGACATCAGGCTGCCGGTGCCCGGCGCCGCGGGCGCGGCCTGGGCGTAGGCGGGGGAAATCAGCAGATCGAGCAGGTTCATCGCGGGTCCGTGTCGCCAAAATAGCGGGGGATTATGCCATGCGGGCCGGCCGTCCGGCTTTCAACCCGTCCGCCGCCCCTCCGGGGCGTCCACGCCCCGTCTTCCGGACCGCCGGCGCTGCCGAAAGTTCAACCGGAAGAGGCACTTGCGCCGGCACGGGCAGCGTAGAAGGCCTCGCGGAAGGCGGCGAAACGACCCGCCTCGATCGCCGCCCGGATGTCGGCCATCAGTTTCTGGTAGTACCAGAGGTTGTGCAGGGTCCCCAGCATCGGGGCCAGCATTTCGTTGCAGCGGTCGAGGTGGCGGAGGTAGGACCGCGTGAACCCGTTGCTGCAGGCGTAGCAGCCGCAGCCCTCCTCGATCGGCCGCAGATCGCGTTCGTATTTCGCGTTGCGGATGCGCACCGTGCCGAAACCGGTGAAGTAATGACCGTTGCGCGCGTTGCGGGTGGGCATCACGCAATCGAACATGTCGATGCCGCGGGCCACGGCCTCGACGATGTCCTCCGGCCGGCCCACGCCCATCAGATAGCGCGGCCGATCGGCTGGCAACTGCGGGCAGGTGTGCTCCAGCATGAGATTGCGCTCGTGCTCGGGTTCGCCCACGGCCAGACCGCCGACCGCGTAGCCGTCGAAACCGATCTGTTTCAGGCCCTCGGCCGAGCGCGTGCGCAGGTCGTGATGCACTCCGCCCTGCACGATCCCGAACAGCGCCGCATCGTTGCCTTCGTGGGCCTTCTTCGAGCGCTCGGCCCAGCGCAGCGACAACTCCATCGACCTGCGCGCCACGTCCTCGGTCGCGGGATACGGCGTGCATTCGTCGAAGATCATCACGATGTCCGAATCCAGCACCTTCTGGATCCGCATGCTTTCCTCGGGGCCGAGGAAGACCTTGCTGCCGTCGGTCGGCGCGGCGAAGGTGACGCCGGCTTCCGTGATCTTGCGCTTGTGCGCCAGCGAGAACACCTGGAAACCGCCGGAATCGGTGAGGATCGGACCGTTCCAGCGCGCGAAACCGTGCAGGCCGCCGTGATCGGCGATGACGTCCAGCCCCGGCCGCAGATAGAGATGGAAGGTGTTGCCGAGGATGATCTCGGCGCCGAGCGCGCGGATCTGTTCGGGCAGCACGCCCTTCACCGAACCGTAGGTGCCCACCGGCATGAACGCCGGCGTTTGCACGGTCCCACGCGGGAAGGTCAGACGACCGCGGCGGGCGACGCCATCGGTGCGGGTCAACTGGAAGGACAATCGGCTCACGCGTCGCCGGCTCCGGGAATCGTCGAATGGGGGGCGGGTTGCGGCCACAGCAGCATCGCGTCGCCGTAACTGAAGAAGCGGTAGCGCTCTCGCACCGCATGGGCGTAGGCCGCGAGAATGCGCTCGCGTTCGGCGAAGGCCGACACCAGCATCAGCAGCGTGCTTTCCGGCAGATGGAAGTTGGTGACCATCGCGTCGACGCTGCGGATGCGATAGCCCGGGAAGATGAAGATGCGGGTCTCGCCCGCGAACGGCTGCAGTTCGTGCGTGCCATCGTCGAGCCGCCGCATCGCGCTCTCCAGTGCGCGGACCACCGTGGTGCCGACCGCGACCACGCGCCCGCCGCGCTCGCGCGTGCGCCGCACCTGGGCGACCAGCTCGGCGCCGACGTTCAGCCATTCGCTGTGCATGCGGTGCTCGCGCACATCGTCCGCGCGCATCGGCTGGAAGGTGCCGGCGCCGACATGCAGGGTGACATGGCCGAAGGCCACGCCGCGGGCGCGCAGCGCTTCGAGCAGGGCATCGTCGAAATGCAGACCGGCGGTGGGCGCGGCGACCGCACCGACCTCCTTCGCGAACACGGTCTGGTAGCGCTCGGCGTCGTCGACGCCGGGCTCGCGCTGGATGTAGGGTGGCAGCGGCAGCCGCCCGGCACGCAGCAGCCACGACTCCAGTCCTTCGTCGAGGTGGAAACGCAGGTGGTAGAACTCGCCGTCGCGCCCGAGCACCTCGGCCTCGCCGCCGGCGTCCAGGGCGATGCGGCTGCCGGCCTTCGGCGACTTGCTGGCTCCGATCTGCGCCCGCGCCTCGTTGTCCGGCAGCAGCCGCTCGATCAGGATCTCGACCCGACCGCCGGTCGCCTTCTGGCCGAACAGCCGCGCCGGGATCACCCGGGTATCGTTGAAGATCAGCAGATCGCCCGGCGCCAGCAGCGCCGGCAGGTCACGGATCGCGCGGTCCGCGAACGCCCCGGGCGCCGGCGGCACCACCAGCAGCCGGCTGGCGGAGCGC
This sequence comes from Lysobacteraceae bacterium, assembly GCA_041919915.1. Lineage (GTDB taxonomy): Bacteria > Pseudomonadota > Gammaproteobacteria > Xanthomonadales > Xanthomonadaceae > Lysobacter_I. The sequence goes on along the minus strand of JAYRSY010000025.1, from coordinate 35,772 downwards.
TCGGACAGCGGCGCCTGCGCGATCAGCGCTTCGGGCAGGTCGTAGTGGAAATCGGACTTCTTCATCGCGGGGACCGGCGTGGGGCGGGCATTGTAGCCGCGGCGGGCGGATCGCCCGCTCAGCGCTCGAACTTGGTCGACAGCACGATCGAGGACGTGGTGCGCTCCACGCCCTCGATCGCGCCGATCCGGTCGGTGAGCACGTCCCACTCGCCCACCCCGGGCACGGCACCGATCGCGATCAGGTCGTAGACCCCGCTGACCGAATGCAGCGAACGCAGCTCCGGCATCGCCCGCAGCGCGGCCACCACCGCGGTCATCTGCTTGGGTTGCACCGCGATCATGATGTGGGCGCGAACCTGGCCGCGCTCGTATTCGTCGTTGACGCGGACGGTGTAGCCGCTGATCACCCCCTCGCGTTCCAGCCGCTCGATCCGGCTCTGCACGGTGGTCCGCGACAGTCCCAGGCGGCGGGCGATCTGCGCGGTGGATGCGCGGGCATTCTCACGGAGCAGTGAGAGCAGCTGCTGATCGGTGGCATTGAGTTTCATTTGGTCTGCCCGGATTCGTCGATTCGACGAAATATCGATGAAAAATGCACAAATCACAACTGTCAAACGACATGTTTTTCGCGATAATGGCAAGTTCGCCGCTTTCACCGGAGGTCCGCCATGGCCCTGCTCGACATCCTCGCCCCGCTCCGTGCCCATGCCGGTACCCGCCGCACCCTTGGTCTGGACGACGCCACGCTCCTGACGTTCGCGGCCTCCCATCCCGACCTGGTCGAGGCCATCGAAGCCGCCGGCGCCGAGTACGCGCGGATCCGCGACGAATTCGCGGCGCTGCTGGACCTCGACGAGAACGAACAACTGCTGGCCGTGCAGCACGGCTTCGTCAACTTCTATTCCAACGACACCGTCAACCCGTACGTCGCGCTCGCCGCGCGCGGCCCGTGGATCGTCACCCTCAAGGGCGCGTTGCTGCACGATTCCGGCGGCTACGGCATGCTCGGCTTCGGCCACGCGCCGAAGGCGGTCATCGAAGCGATGGCCCGCCCGCAGGCGATGGCGAACATCATGACCCCCAGCCTGTCGCATCTGCGCTTCGATCGCGCGATCCGCAAGGAAATCGGCCACACCCGCGGCGCCTGTCCCTACGACCGCTTCCTGTGCCTGAATTCGGGCTCGGAATCGGTTTCGCTGGCCTGCCGCATCGTCGACGTCAACGCCAAGCTGATGACCGATCCGGGCGCGCAGTACGCCGGCCGCGCGATCAAGCGCGTGGTGATCAAGGGCAGCTTCCACGGCCGCACCGAACGTCCGGCGCTCTATTCCGATTCCAGCCGCAGGAACTACCAGCAGCATCTGGCCAGCTTCCGCGGCGAGGACAGCGTGATCGCGGTCGAGGCCTACGACGCCGACGCGCTGCGCAAGGTCTTCGCCGATGCCGACGCCAACGGCTGGTTCATCGAAGCGATGTTCCTGGAGCCGGTGATGGGCGAAGGCGACCCCGGCCGCTCGGTGCCGCGCGCGTTCTACGACGTCGCCCGCGCGCTGACGAAGGCGCACGGCGCCATGCTGCTGATCGATTCGATCCAGGCCGGCCTGCGCGCCAACGGCGTGCTGTCGATCGTCGACTATCCCGGCTTCGAGGGCATCGACCCGCCGGACATGGAAACCTACTCCAAGGCGCTCAACGCCGCGCAGTACCCGATGTCGGTGCTGGCCGTGAACGAGCGCGCCGCGGGCCTCTACCGCAAGGGCACCTACGGCAACACCATGACCGCCAATCCGCGTGCGCTGGACGTGGCCAGCACGGTGCTCTCGCTGCTGACGCCGGAGCTGCGCGCCAACATCCGCGAACGCGGTCGCCAGGCGGTCGCCAGGCTCGAAGCGCTGAAGGCCGAACTGCCGGGGCTGATCACCAAGGTCCAGGGCACCGGCCTGCTGTTCTCCTGCGAACTCTCGGACGCGTTCAAAGGCTACGGCGCCGGCTCCACCGAGGAATGGATGCGCGAACACGGCATCGGCGTGATCCATGGCGGCGAGAACTCGCTGCGATTCACCCCGCACTTCGCGATCCGCGAGGACGAGCTCGATCTGCTGATCGGCATGGTCAAGCGCGCACTGCTGGAAGGCCCGCGGGTGGCCCGCGCCGCCGCGGCCTGATCGCGCATCGACGGACGGAAACAGGCCGGGCATGCCCGGCCTGTTTCGTTTCGGACACATGCGCGATCCGGCTCATATCTCGACCGGTGCGCCGAGTTCCACCAGACGGTCCGACGGGATGCGGAAGAAATCCGAAGCCGGTGCCGCATTGCGGTGCATGAACGAGAACAGCCGGTCGCGCCACAGCGGCATACCGCGGCCCCGCCGCGCACGGATCGTCTCGCGGCTCGCGAAATACGTGGTCTGCATCGGATCGAAACAGAACGCGCCGTGGTCCGACGACCGCATCAGGGCGAGCGGCACGTCCGGTGTTTCCATGAATCCGTAGCGGACCGTCGCACGGTAGACGTCGTCGGCGATCCGCTCCACCTTCAACCGCGATGCATCGGCGACGTAGGGGGCGGTCGCGGCCTCCACGGTCAGCAGCACGTTGCGGGCATGCAGCACCTTGTTGTGCTTGAGATTGTGCAGCAAGGCCTTCGGTGCGAAACCGGCCTGCGCGGTGAGGAACACGGCGGTGCCCGGCACGCGCACCGGGGGCGAGAGCATCAATCCGGGCAGGAAGGCATCGAGCGCGATGCCGTCCTTCTCGATCTCGGCACGCAGCAGACCGCGACCACGCGCCCAGGTGCGCAGCATCACGAACACCAGGACGCCAAGCAGGATCGGGAACCATGCGCCGTCCATGAATTTCACGAGGTTGGCGGACAGGAAGGCGAGATCCACCAGAAGGAATCCACCGGCCAGCGTCCAGAACGCCGGGGCCGGCATGCGCAGACGCCGGCGCATCGCGACGATCAGCACGATGCTGGTGATCAGCATGGTGCCGGTCACGGACACGCCATAGGCCGTGGCGAGGGCCGACGAACTGCCGAAACCGATGACGGTGGCGATGGTCACGGCCATCAGCATCCAGTTGATGGCCGGAATGTAGATCTGCCCCATCGTGTCGCGCGAGGTGTGGCGGATCTTCATCCGCGGCAGATAGCCGAGTTGCATCGCCTGCCGCGCCGCGGAAAAACCACCGCTGATCACCGCCTGCGAAGCGATGACCGTGGCCGCCGTCGCCAGTCCGATCATCGGATACAGCGCCCACGGCGGCACGCCGAGGTAGAACGGGTTCGAAACCGCACCCGGATCGACGAGGATCAGCGCGCCCTGACCAAGATAATTGAGCGTCAGCGAAGGCAGCACGAATCCGTTCCAGGCCCACTGGATCGGGCGACGTCCGAAATGCCCCATGTCCGCGTACAGGGCTTCGCCGCCGGTGACGCAGAGCACGACCGCGCCGAGCAGGAAGGTGCCGTGCCAACCGTGATCCAGGAAGAACCGGACACCCCAGCGCGGATCCAGTGCCTGCAGGACCTCCGGATTTCCGGCGATGTTGTGCACGCCGATGACCGCCAGCGCGAAGAACCAGACGACGATGATCGGTCCGAATGCCCGACCGACACGCTCGGTCCCGAAACGCTGGGTCGCGAACAGCGCGAGCAGCACGGCGATCGTCGTCGGCAACACCCATGCGTGCAGCGATGGCGCCGCGACTTCCAGCCCCTCCACCGCCGACAACACGGAAATGGCGGGTGTCAGCACGCCATCGCCGAAGAACAGCGCCGCGCCGAACACGCCGAGGATTCCGACGACACGGGCCGCCTTCGATGCGGGCGACAGGGTGCGCTGGGCGAGCGCGGTCAGCGCCAGCACGCCGCCCTCGCCGTCGTTGTCCGCACGCAGGATCACGAGCACGTACTTGAAGGTGATCACGATCATCAGCGACCAGAACACCAGCGAGAGAATGCCGAGGACGGTGGCGTGATCGGGCGTCAGTCCGTAATGGGGCGAAAACGCTTCCTTGATCGTGTACAGGGGGCTGGTGCCGATGTCGCCGTAGACGACACCGATGGCACCGAGCAACAGCGCGCCGAAACGGGAAGAGGCATGTCCGGTCCGGACGTGGGCGGGCGTGGAGGAATGCATGACGTTCGCGATCGGTGGGAACGGCGCGCAGTCTCCCGCCGGGCGGCATAAAGACGACATCCCGCATCGCGCACGCCAGCGTAAATTCGGCGTAAATTCCTTCCTTCGCCACGGTTTTCCGCCTCGCGTCCCGTCGCCGGGAACGCACATCGAGACACGAACGCGCGAGAATGGAATCCCGCCATCGCCCGCACGCCTGCGCCGGCCACCGATGACATCCCCGACAGAGACAGCGGCTTCGCAGCTCGGCCGCCCCCGCTTCGGCTACGGTCTGGCGATCGTCGGCTGCGCGGCCGGCGTGGTGCTCGCCGCGCTGGCCGAGCGCTGGCTGGGGCTGGGCGATCTGTCGCCGATCTTCATGTTGACCGTGCTGCTCGTGGCCTCGCGGACGCGCATGGGACCGGCCGTGCTGACCGCGGTGCTCTGTTTCCTCGCCTACAATTTCTTTTTCATCGCGCCGCGGTTCACCTTCTACATCTCGGCGCGCGACGGCGTAGCGACGGTGATCGCGTTCCTCGCGGCGGCGCTGGTGGCCGCGCGATTGGCCGCGCGCCTCGCGATGCAGATCGGCGCGCTGCGCACCGCCGCCGGATTCGCCGCCGCGCGACAGGCGCTGGCGCAGCGTCTCGCGGTGGCCGTCAGCGAAGAAGACGCCACGGCCGCGATGCGCGAGGTCTTCCGCGAACGCCTGGGCGCCGATGTCACGGTCCTGCGGTCCGACGTGTCGTCAGCGGCCGTCATGGAGGATGCAGGCGACGGCTCGCATCCCGCATCCGGGGATGGCCGCAAGGTATGGTGGCTGCCGCTGGGATCGCCCGCAGGCGCGCTGGGCACGATCGGACTCGGATTTCCGCCGGACGTGGACGCACTCGATGCGGGACGTCGCGCGCTGGCCCATTCGATGGTCGACGACTTCGCGCAAGCGCTGGTGCGCGCCCGGCTCGCGGCCGAACTGCAGTCGCAGCGCGTGGCCGCCGAGACCGAGCGGCTGCGCAATGCGCTGCTCTCGTCGGTCTCGCACGATCTGCGTTCCCCGCTCGCGGCGATCATCGGCTCGGCGTCGAGCCTGGAGCATTATGGCGAGCGCATGAACGACGCGGACCGCCGTCAGCTGCTGGGCACGATCCGCAGCGAGGGCGAGCGACTGGACCGCTACATCCAGAACCTCCTCGACATGACCCGGCTCGGCCACGGTGGACTGACCCTGCAGCGGGACTGGATCGGCGTCGACGAACTCGTCGGCGCGGCGGTCGGACGGATCCGGACCTTCCTGCCCCACGCACGCATCGTGCTCGAACCGCGACCCGGCATCGCGCCGCTGTGGGTGCATCCGGCGATGCTCGAACAGGCGCTGTTCAACGTCATCGAGAACGCGGTGAAGTTCTCGCCGCCGGATGCGCCCGTGCGGGTCGCCTTCCACGAAGATGATCGCGATGCCGGGCGCACGGTCGTGTTCGAGGTGGACGATCGCGGACCCGGCATTCCCGACGCCGACCGCAGCCGGATCTTCGACATGTTCTACACGGTCGGGCGCGGCGATCGCGGCCGCAACGGCACCGGTCTGGGGTTGTCGATCGCGCAGGGCATGGTGGGCGCGCACGGCGGCCGGGTCGAAGCCTGCGCCGGTCCGGACGGATGCGGCACCCGCATCCGCATCGAGCTGCCGCGCCTCGAACCGGCGGAAATGCCGGCAGGAGATCCCGCATGAGCGCACCGAACGCCGCCCGCATCCTCGTGATCGACGACGAACCGCAACTGCGGCGGATGCTGGAAATCAGTCTGCGCGCGCAGGGCCATGACCCGCGACTGGCCGCGGACGGGCGCCAGGGCATCGACGCGCTGGCCGCCGACGGTGCCGATCTGGTGATCCTGGATCTGGGTCTGCCGGACATGGACGGGCATCGCGTGCTGGCCGAGATCCGGGGCTGGTCCTCGGTGCCGGTGCTGGTGCTGTCGGTGCGCAACGACGAAGGCGGCAAGGTCACCGCGCTCGATGCGGGCGCGAACGACTACGTCACCAAACCGTTCGGCATGCCCGAGTTGATGGCGCGGATCCGCGCGCTGCTGCGCAGCGCGGCCGCGCCGACGGACGAGATCGCGGTCTTCGACGACGGCTGCCTGCGCGTGGATCTCGCACATCGCAGCGTGTCGCTGGACGGAACGCCGGTCGCATTGTCGCGCAAGGAGTACGCGCTGCTCGCGCTGTTGCTGCGCCATGCGGACCGGGTGGTCACACAGCCGCAGGTGTTGCGCGAACTGTGGGGGCCGACGCATCAGGAAGACACGCACTATCTGCGGATCCTGGTCGGCAAACTGCGCCAGAAACTGGGCGACGATGCGGGATCGCCGCGCTGGATCGTCACCGAACCCGGCGTCGGCCTGCGCTTCCGGAGAACGCCGTGACATGGCCGATTGCGTTGCCGACCCTGCCGTGCGCTCGGACGCCGGTGGCGGATAGCCACCCGGCACATGCCCACGCCCGGATGCGGCGTGCCGCTGCGTGAGGCATCGATCGATCACACGACCAGCAGCGCCTTCAGTGCAGCCTCGTCGCCGTTGAAACGGTCCAGATCGACCGCGCCGTTCACACCGTCGACGTGTCCGTCCTGGCTGTACTGCCAGAAGGTCCACGACTTCCAGCCGCCGGGCAATCGCGGCGCGGGGGCCGTGGTGTACTCGGCCAGCCACAGCGGATATTCGCCGAAGCCCTGCAGTTGTGCGGCGGCGAAACTCAGTCCGGAGTACAGGATCGGTTTCACCCGATAGCGTCCTTCGATCAGACCGAGGAACGCGCGCAGTTCCGTCGCCAACCCCGGCAGGCTGTTCTGCGCCAGGACTTCGATGTCGACCACCGGGGGCAGATCGCCCGGCTTCAGATCGAGATGACGCGACAGATTGTCGAACTGCGACTGCGCATCGTGATCGGTGGCATAGAAGTGGTAACTGCCGGCGCAGAGTCCCGCGGCGCGCGCGCCGGCGATGTTCCGCGCGTAGTCCGGATCGACTCCGGTGGCGCCCTGGCTGACCTTCACGAACACATAGCGGTTGCCGGCGGCCCTGATCTTGGCGAAATCCACGGCGCCCTGCCATTTCGACAGATCCACGCCGACGATGGCGGACGATGCGATGCTGTTCATGCGGCGATCCCTCCCCTGCGATGACGGTAGGCGCACTGTAGCCCGCGGCGGCGACTTGCGCGCGGGCGCGCGATGCCCTGTACTGGCGGCATCGTCCACCGCCCCGCCCGCCCATGAAGCTCGTCGAAGTCCGCCACCCGCTGGTCCGCCACAAACTCGGTCTGCTGCGGGATGCCTCGACGGGGCCGGCGCTGTTCCGCCAGGTCGTCGGGGAAATCGCGACCCTGCTCGCCTACGAGGCCACCGCGGATCTCGTGCTGGACGACGCGACGATCGAGACCTGGGCCGGACCGCTGACGACGGGCCGCTGCGATCAATCGCGGATCACGCTGGTGCCGATCCTGCGCGCGGGCCTCGGTTTCCTGCCCGGCGTGCAGACACTGCTGCCGAACGCACCGGTCAGCGTGATCGGTCTGCGGCGCGACGAAGAGACCCTGCAACCGCATGCCTACTACCAGCGCTTCGTGCGGGACATCGCCGGACGTACGGCACTGTTGATCGATCCCATGCTGGCCACCGGCGGCAGCGCGATCGCCGCCATCGACGCGCTGAAGGCCGCGGGCGTCGACCGGGTGAAGGCGATCTTCCTGGTGTCGGCACCGGAAGGCCTGCGCGCGCTGGAGGCGAAGCATCCGGACACCGAGGTGTGGACCGCGGCGATCGACGAGCGCCTCAACGACCACGGCTACATCCTGCCCGGTCTGGGCGACGCCGGCGACCGGATCTTCGGCACGCCGGCCTGAGCCCCCGCGCCCGCGCTCACGGCGAGCGTGGGCCGCAGAAGCACGCCGCGCGGAAAACGAGCGGAAAACGACCGGCGCGTTCAGGCCGCCAGCGGTCGCGCCTGCAGCGATGCGACCTCGTGCGCGGTGCCGAACCGGCCCTTGTCGTCGCGCACCACCTGCGCGAGGGCGCACGCCGGGTCATGGGTGAAGAACAGGTGCACGTTGCGCGCCAGCGCGTCTTCGAGCAGTTCGCGCTTTTCGTCGATCAGCAGCTCGGGATTGCGGTCGTAGCCCATGGTGATCGGCACGTGCACCCACGGCCGTCCGGGAATCAGGTCGGCGCAGAACAGCACGCCACCGTGCGCGCCTCCGTGCACCCGCTCCGGCCCGAGGATCTCCGAGAGCATCAGCCCCGGCGTGTGGCCGTCGCTGTAGTGGAAGCGCACCGACTCGCCGAGCGCGCGCGCATGCGCGCCGTCGACGATCTCCAGTCGTCCGCTCGCTTCGAGCAGTCCGGGCAGTTCCGGAATGAAGCTGGCGCGATCGCGCGGATGCGGCGCCCGCGCGCGTTCCCAGCAACCGGCGCTGACCACGTAGGTGGCGTTCGGGAACAGCAGCTCGGGCGGACGCCCTTCGCGCCAGGGCGCGAGCAGGCCGCCGGCGTGATCGAAATGCAGATGCGAGAGGACGACCACATCGATGTCTTCGTGACCGAAGCCGGCCTCGCGCAGCGCATCGAGCAGGACGTGACGGTCCTCGACGACACCGTAGCGTTCGCGGAGTTTCGGCTCGAAGAAGGCGCCGATGCCGGTCTCGAACAACACCGTCCGGCCGTTCAGCGGGCTGGCGAGCAGCGCGCGACACGCGAGCGCGATGCGGTTCTGCGCATCGGGCGGCGACCATTTTTCCCAGACCGCGCGCGGCGCGTTGCCGAACATCGCGCCGCCGTCGAGCTTCTGCGAATTGCCGAGGATGGACCAGAGTTTCATGGCGGCGACCTCACGACTGCGGAAGAGGGCGATCGAGAACGAAGACGTGCTCGATGCAGACTTCACCTTTGTACTCCGCCTCGGCCGTATCGGCCAGACGCATGCCCAGCCGTTCGAGCAGGCCCAGGCAGGCGGCGTTGCGCGCGTCACTGGCGGCCATCAGGCGCTGCACGGGGGTGTGCGCGAACAGCAGCGCGATCAGCGCGCCCGCCGCTTCCGTGGCCAGGCCGCCGCCCTGCGCGTCGGGATGCAGCGAGACGCCGAATTCGGCCCAGCGCGCATCCGCGGACAGGAACACGCCGAGATCGCCGATGAGGCGATCGTCGTCCACGGCGATGCCCAGTTGCGCCCATTCACCCGGTTCGAGCCCGGCGTTGGGCCCGTGTTCGCGCAGGAACGACATCGCCTCGTCTTCCGTCATCGGCGACCAGCCCTGGAACCGCGCGACCTCCGGATCGCTGCGATAGGCATGGAAGGCGCGGAAATCCGACGGCCGCAAGCGGCGCAGGCGGACGCGTTCGCAGGCGTGCGGCAGGTGCAGGAAGAGGCTCACGGGAGGCAAGTGCTCACAAGAGGCAGGTCCTCGCGAGGGGCCGGAACTCGCCGCAAACGCGGAATCCGGCCTGCGCAGCGATATGACCGGTCATGGCGCCGGTTCGACCAGCGCCTTCCCCACCGGATTGCGCGGATCGGTGCCGCCGCGCAGGGTGTTGTCGCGAAGGTCCCATTCCACGGTCTGCAGATTGCCCCAGGTATCGCTGGAGCGCCGACCATCGGCGGCGTCCTTCGGCGTGACCACGGTATGGCCCATGGCGCGCAGCGCGGCGATCGTCTCGTCGGGCAGCGCGTCGCGTTCGGTGCCGATGCCGTCGGGCATCCACTGGTGGTGATAGCGCGGCAGCGCGGCCACCCGCTGCGCGTCGAGACCGTCGGCATAGCCGAGCACGCCCAGCAGGACCATGGTGATGATGCGACTGCCTCCGGGCGTACCGAGCACCGCGACCCGGTCCTTCGACAGCATGAAGGTCGGCGTCATCGAGCTGAGCATGCGTTTGCCCGGCTGCGGCGCGTTGGCGTCGTAGCCCATCACCCCGAACGCGTTCGGCGTGCCCGGCTTGAGCGCGAAATCGTCCATCTCGTTGTTGAGCAGCACGCCGGTGCCCGGCGGAATCAGGCCGGAACCGAACAGCAGGTTCACGGTCTGGGTGCCGGCGACCATGTTGCCTTCGGCGTCGATGATCGAGAAATGGGTGGTCTCGTCGTCTTCCAGCGGCGTCGGTTCGCCCGACAACAGGGCGCTGGGCGTGGCCTTGCGCGGATGGATGGTGGAGCGCTGGCCGGCGGCGTAATCGGCGCTGGTCAGCGTGCGCACCGGCACCTGCACGAAGTCGGGATCGCCCAGATAGAACGTGCGATCGCGGAACGCGCGCCGCATCGCTTCGACGGTGAGATGCACGCGTTCCGCCTGCGGCAGTTTCGCCAGATCCCACGGCTCCAGCATCTGCAGCATCTGCGCCAGCGCCACGCCGCCGGACGACGGCGGCGGCGCGGTGACGATGCGCCAGCCGTCGTATTCGAAGTGCAGCGGCTCGCGTTCCTTCACGCGATAGCCGGCCAGCTCTTCGGGCGTCCAGCGGCCGCCTTCGGCCTTGACGCCGGCCAGCAGTTTCTTCGCCAGCGGCCCGCGATAGAAGCCGTCGAACCCCTTGTCCGCGAGCAGTTCGAGCGTGCGCGCGAGATCCGGCTGGACCAGCAGTTCGCCGCTTTCCGGCGCGTCGCCATCGGCCAGGAACACGGCACGCGTGCCCTTGTAGCGCTCCATCACCTCGCGCCGGCTGGCATAGCCCTGCGAGAGCCGGTCGTAGACCGGAAATCCTTCGCGGGCGATGCGGATCGCCGGCGCCAGCGACGTCTTCAGCGGCAATCGGCCGTAGTTCGACGCCAGATGCACCAGCCCGGCGGGCAACCCGGGAATGCCCGCGGACCACGGGCCGTTGGTGGCGCGGTCGCGGTTGAATTCGCCCTTCTCGTCGAGATAGGCCGCAGGCGTGGCCGCGGCGGGCGCGGTCTCGCGCGCGTCGATGAAGATGTCGCGACCGGTCTTGGCATCGTGCAGCAGGAAGAAGCCGCCGCCGCCCAGACCCGACGAGATCGGTTCCACCACCGACAGCACGGCCGAGACGGCGACCGCGGCGTCGAAGGCGTTGCCACCCTGGCGGAGGATGTCGATCCCCGCTTCGCTGGCGAGCGCATGGGCGCTGGCCACGGCGGCGCCGGGCGGATGCGGGCGCGCATCGGCGGCGGACGCGACGCTCCCGGCACCGCCCGACAATGCGAATATCAGAACGCTGGCTGCGAGGGCTCTTGCGACGTTCATGCGGTCTCCTGTTGCAGTCCGGCGAGTTTCGCCAGCAGCGCGTCATGCGTCTCGGGATGGTCGGGGTCCGGATCGATGCATTCGACCGGACAGACCACCACGCACTGCGGTTCGTCGTAATGGCCGACGCATTCGGTGCAGCGCGCCGGGTCGATCACGTAGATGGTTTCGCCCTGCGAGATCGCGCGATTCGGACAGGCCGGCTCGCAGACGTCGCAGTTGACGCAGAGCGCGTTGATCCGGAGCGACATCGGCGACTCAGCCTGTCGTCGCGGCGCGATGGCCGCGACGACGCGGGAACCGTGGAGTCCCCGTCTTCGGTCCGGGACGATTCGCCCGGGGGCGGATCACTTGGTCTCGACGAAGACGTAGTTGACGCCGGAGGCGGCCACCGCGGCCTTGACCCGCTCGTTGTCACCGGCGTTGCCGATGAAGAGCATCTTGACGCCCTTGAGCTTGTCCGGCTTCACCTCGGCGAACGCGGCCACGACCATGTCGGCGGCCTTGGCCGAGGACGGCGAGGCCGAACAATAGGCCAGCAGGTTGCCCGGCAGAATGCCGCGCGAGATATCGGACTTGGCCTTGTCCAGCAGGCGGTCGTAGCTGCCCTGGAAGTCGGCGGTGCTCTCGGCCGGCAGCATGTACACGAACGGCTGGTTGTTCACGCCTTCCATGTTGCGGCCGACCACATCGGTGAAGTACTCGCGCCAGGCGGCGGGATCTTCGTTGGTCGGCACGGCCACGGCGGCCTTTTCGGCCTGCTTCGGCGCTTCCGCTTCCTTGTTGCAGGCGGCGAACGGCAGGGTGAGGGCGGCGATCAGCAGCACACGGGCGATGGTGTTCATAGGTCGGTATCCCAGGTTGAACGCGAGATGGAACGCGAGACGGAAGGGGTGAGACGGAAAGGTCGAAACGGGCGGAACGGCGGGCGGACGCCGGGTCAGCCCCGGCTGCGCTGCCATTCGTCCTGCAGCGCACGGTTCACCGCCGGCGGCACAAAGCCGGAAACGTCGCCGCCCAGGCGGGACACTTCGCGCACCAGCGAGGAGGAAATGAAACCGTATTGTTCGGCCGGTGTCAGGAACAGCGTTTCCACATCCGGAATCAGATGTCGATTCATGCTGGCCAGCTGGAACTCGTATTCGAAGTCGGAAACCGCGCGCAGGCCGCGCAACAGCACCCCGGCGCCGACCGCGCTGACGAAATGGGCCAGCAGGGAGTCGAACCCGAGGACTTCGACGTTGGGGTAGCGGGCCAACGACTCGCGGGCCAGATCGACCCGCAGCGCCAGCGGCAGGGCCGGACGCTTGGCCGGGCTCTCGGCGACACCGACCACCAGCCGCTCGAACAGCGGCGCCGCGCGCTCGACCAGATCGAGATGGCCGTTGGTGATGGGGTCGAAGGTGCCGGGATACACCGCAATCCTTGCGGCTGGCGTACTGGCGGCTGGCGTACGGGAGTCCGTGGTCATGGTCGGGCGACAGGCACCGCTGGCGGAGACCGCGCAAGTGTAGCAGCCGCCCATCGGGAACCGGCCGGCCGCCGGGAACCGCCGCCGCTCAGCCCGTCCCGCCCCCGCCGCGACGGTAAAGCGCGTAACGCACCTCGCGGGTGCGCCCCTCGCGATGCGGCCGCCAGTGCGTGCCGGGGTCGGCATCGGCGTCCGGCGGCGCTTCGACGTACAACCAGGCCTCCGCGGCGAGCCGGCCGTCGAGCGCCGCGAGCGCCGGACGCCACAGATCGCCCGCGAACGGCGGATCGACGAAGGCCAGATCGAAACCGTCCGGCGCATCGCGCAACCAGCCGAGCGCATCGGCGCAGACCACCTGCGCCCGGTCCCCGCCGGGCAGCTTCGCCACCACCTGCCGCAGCGCCGCGGCGAGCGCCGGGTCGCGTTCGACCAGCACCGCCTCGCGCGCGCCGCGCGAGAGCGCTTCCAGTCCCAGGGCGCCGGTACCGGCGAACAGATCGAGGACGCGCGCACCGGGCAGTACCGGCTGCAGCCAGTTGAACAGGGTCTCGCGCACCCGGTCCGCGGTCGGACGCAGGCCTTCGCGTTCGGCCACCGGCAGTTTCGTGCCGCGCCAATCGCCGCCGATGATGCGCACCACGCCCGGGGGGCGTGCGGGGACCGGTTTCGCGGGGCGACGGTTCATCGGGGAGCCGGAAGGGCGGGTGTTAACATGCCGGCCATTGTCCGCGATTCGGATCGCCCTTTCTCCCCACGCGATGATCCCCTTCTTCCGCCGCAAGAAACCGGACGCGACCGCGCCGACCGCCACGTCCGTCGAGCCCTCGTCCGTTGAGCCCTCGTCGCCCGCGGACGCGCCCGACACCGTCGCCCCGGCAGCAATGGCCGACGGCACCGCCGCGGTCGAAGCCGAAGTCCAGGTCAAATCGGCGCCGGCCTCCGTCGAGGTCGCGCCGGACCCGGTACCGGCCGCGGCGCCCGGCAAACCCGGCTGGCGCGAACGCCTGCGCAACAGCGCCTTCGCCCGCACCTTCGGCGGCCTGTTCTCCGGCAACCCGCGCCTGGACGACGATCTCCTCGACGAGATCGAAACCGCACTGCTCACCGCCGATGTCGGCGTCGCCGCCACCACCCAACTGATCGAAACCCTGCGCAAGCGGATGAAGGCGCGCGAATTCGCCGACGCCAACGCCCTGCTCGCCGCGCTGCGCGCCGATCTGATCGCGATGCTGATGCCGGTGGCGAAACCGCTGATCGTCGATGCGGCCGCGAAACCCTTCGTCATCCTGACCGTCGGCGTCAACGGCGTCGGCAAGACCACCACCATCGGCAAGCTCGCGCACCGCTTCAAGGCCGAGGGGCGCAGCCTGATGCTGGCCGCCGGCGACACCTTCCGCGCCGCCGCGGTCGCGCAACTGCAGGCCTGGGGCGAACGCAACGGCGTCGCCGTGGTCGCGCAGGGCCAGAATGCCGATGCGGCGTCGGTCGCGTTCGACGCGCTGCAGGCGGCGAAAGCGCGCGGGACCGAGGTGCTGATTGCCGATACCGCCGGTCGACTGCACACCCAGCAGGGCCTGATGGCCGAACTGGGCAAGATCAAGCGCGTGCTGGGCAAGCTCGACGAGACCGCACCGCAGGAAGTGCTGATGGTGATCGACGGCACCACCGGACAGAACGCGCTGTCGCAGTTGCGCCAGTTCCATGCCGCCGCCGGCGTCACCGGGCTGGTCGTGACCAAGCTGGACGGCACCGCGAAGGGCGGCGTGGTGTTCGCGTTGGCGCGCGAGTTCGGCATTCCGATCCGTTTCGCCGGCATCGGCGAGCGTCCCGAGGATCTGCGCGTGTTCGACGCCGAAGCCTTCGTCGACGCCCTGCTGCCTGAAACGCTCGGCGCCTGAGCGCCGGCATCCGCGTGAGCGCGACCGAGGCCGCGACGCCCCCGCGCCGACGCCGCTGGCGACGTCGGCTCGCCGTATGCGCCGCGCTGCTGCTCGGAGTATCGCTGCTGGCGACCTGGCTGCTGCAGCCGGAACAACTGGTGCCGCTGATCCTCGACCGCACCGGCCGGGCGCTCGATCTGGAAATCACCGCGTCCGCCGGCGCCGAGGCCCGGTTGCGCGGCGAACCGCAACTGGTGGTGCGCGATCTGGTGGTGCGCGAACCCGGCATCGACGCGCCGCTGCTGCGCGCCGATCGCCTGCTGCTGGCGTTGCCGTGGTCGAGCCTGCGCAGCCGCGGCGCGGATGCGACGATCCAACGGATCGAACTCGATGCGCCGGTGCTCGACGTCCCCGCCCTGCAGGTCTGGCTGGCGAAACGGCCGTCTTCCGATACGACGCGGATTCCCACGCTCACCGATGGTCTGCGCATCGTCGGCGGACGCATCGACAACGACGACTGGCGGATCGAGGACGTCGCGGTCGATCTGCCCGCGCTGCATCCCGGCCGTCCCGCGCACGCACGCGTCCGCGGCCGCTATCTCGACGCCGCGACCGGCGTCGCCGCAACGCGCATTCCGTTCGATCTCGCGGTCGCGCTCAGCGAGCCGGCCAACGATGCCGGCGTCGCCGTGGTCGGATCGCTGACGATCGAGCGCGGCGACTGGCGGCTGCCGGCGACGGTGAAACTGTCGGGACCGCTGCATCTGGGCGAGGACGAGATCGCGGTGACGCCGGCGGCGCTCACCGCCAGCGCGCGCTACGAATCGGGCGACACCGTGCTGCCGTTCGCGCTCGCGCTGCAGGGGCCGCTGCGCTTCGACGAAGCGACCTGGATCCTGGCGCCTGCCGGGGTCGCGCTGCGCGGCGACACGCCGATGCCGGCGTTCGACGCCCGCGGCGCGCTGGCGATCGGCCGCCAACTGGGGATCGCGCTCGATGGCGAAATGCCGCGATGGCCGGCATCGTGGCCGGCCCTGCCGACGCCGATCTCGGCCTCGACATCGCCGCTGCCGTTCGCCCTGCGCTACGCGGGCAAGCCGGATCTGTCCGACATCGCCGGGCTGTCGCTGCGTCGCGACGCCACCGCCTTCGACAGCCGCTTCCGTCTGTACGACGTGCTCGCCTGGATCGACCGCACGGGCGGTTCGCCGCTGCCGCCGCTCGACGGCACCCTCGCTTCGCCGCGGCTGACGATCTCCGGCGCGACGCTGGAAGGCGTGGAGATCGTGATCGACGACGAGGACGTCGGCGCGCCATGAACACAGGCCCCGACTACGCCGACCGGCTGCTCGACTGGTTCGATGTCTCCGGCCGTCACGACCTGCCCTGGCAGCATCCGCGCACGCCCTACCGGGTGTGGCTCTCGGAAATCATGCTGCAGCAGACCCAGGTGCGGGTGGTGATTCCCTACTTCGAGCGTTTCGTCGCCGCCCTGCCCGACCTGCCCGCACTCGCGGCGGCGCCGCAGGACGAGGTGATGGCGCTGTGGTCGGGCCTGGGCTACTACGCCCGCGCCCGCAATCTGCACGCCGCGGCCAAACGCTGCGTGACACTGCACGACGGCGATCTGCCACGCGACCTCGATGCGCTCATCGCGCTGCCCGGCATCGGTCGCAGCACCGCCGGGGCGATCCTCTCGCAGGCCTGGGGCGATCCGCATCCGATCCTCGACGGCAACGTCAAACGCGTGCTGGCGCGGGTGTTCGGCATCGCCGGCTGGCCGGGGACGCCGGCGGTGGAAAAACAGCTGTGGGCGATCGCCGATGGACTGCTGCCGGCACGACGGCTGGCCGATTACACCCAGGCGCAGATGGACTTCGGCGCCACCCTCTGCACCCGCCACGATCCGGCCTGCGTGCTGTGCCCGCTGCAGCGCGACTGCATCGCGCTGCGCGAGGGCCGCACCGCCGAACTGCCGACGCCCAAGCCCGGGAAACCGCTGCCGGAGCGCATGGCGGTGGTCCTGGTCCTGCGCGATGTCCGGGATCGCGTGTTGCTGCAACGCAGACCGCCAACCGGCATCTGGGCGGCGCTGTGGTCACTGCCGGAAGCGCCCGATCACGAGACGGCACGCGCCTGGTTCGAATCGCACACCACCGGCGACTACGACGCCGGCACCACCCTCGACGAAATCCATCACGGCTTCACCCACTATCGCCTGCGCATGCACCCGCTGGTCTGGCGCGACATCGCGCTGCGGCGCGGCATCGGCGACAATGACGACCTGCGCTGGGTCGCGCGCGATGCCCTGCCGGGGCTCGGCATTCCCGCCCCGGTGCGCACCCTCCTCGCCCACGACGACTGATCGGACCGCCATGCCCCGCACCGTGTTCTGCGAATACGAACGCCGCGAGACCGAAGGTCTCGACTTCGCCCCCTGGCCCGGCGAACCCGGCCAGCGCGTCTTCGCCCGCATCGGCAAGGCCGCGTGGGCGAAGTGGCTGGCGCACCAGACCATGCTGATCAACGAGAACCGACTGTCGCCGATGAACCCCGAGCACCGGAAGTTCCTGCTCGGCGAGATGGAAAAATTCCTGTTCGGCGACGGCGCCGAGAAACCGGCGGGTTATGTCCCCGCGGACGGCCCGCCCGATGGCGCTGCCGGCGCCGGCGGCTCGCCCTCGACCTGACGCTTCGCGCGCGCGTCCTTCTCGGCCAGGCGGATCGCCTTGACGTCGAGCGGACGGATTTCGCGAATCGTGCAGGAAATCGGCAGCAGGCCGCGATTGCTGACGTAGACGTGATCGAATTTCGCGCTGAGCCGGCCGCCGTGATTGCGGAAGGCGATGGTCTCGGCGAAATCCAGTTCGCTGCACGGCGCGAAGAGTTCGACCAGATACGCCTGGCTCGGTCGCGTCCACAGCGCGAACGCGCCATCGCCGAGCGGCGTCCAGCCGTTGTAACCGCCGAGATACGCGATGCTGTCGACGGGGGCGCCGGCATGATTGCGATAGAGCGCGAGACGATCGGCATCGCGCTGGGCGGCGTTGCTGGCGCAGGCGGACAACACCGCGCACGACAGCGCGGCCAGGATTCGGATCGAAATGGGCATGGAAACCTCCGCGGGGGCGTCGGGAACAGGAAGAGGGCAGCAGGGCATCGGCACGGGGCGTCGAAAGGACGCTGCGGCGGACGACCACCGATACCCCGGATCATGCGCCACCGGCCGGCGGACGCAAACCGCCCCCTCCCGCATATTCAGCGACCGGCCGGCTTGCCGAACCGCCCCGGTCCCCGTATCATCTCGCGCTCGCCAGTGGCCGGGTAGCTCAGTTGGTAGAGCAGGGGATTGAAAATCCCCGTGTCGGGGGTTCGATTCCCTCCCCGGCCACCATTTGTTAGCGATAAAAATCAAAGGGTTGCGCGAAAGCGCAGCCCTTTTGTTTTTCTCGCCACGCAACAGCGGCGCCCGCATGGTGCCCGTTTTCCAAAAAACGTCTCCGCCAAGATCACCACAGGTCTGCAAGTACACCTGCGCTCGTTTTCACTCATCTCCAAAGCCGGTGAACCGTCCTCGTTTCTTCGAGCCACACCGAAGTAGAGATTGACGGGGATTCTGCCCGAGCGAAGGCAACCGGCGACAGGCCGGCCAGCGATCGGTGCGGGCTCGAGTCGCCCTGGAGATACGCCTCGATGCGGCCGATGCACTGGGCATCAATACGGGGGCGCGCACTGGCATTGGAGCGTCCCGCCTGAATCAAGGCTTGCGCCCGCAGTTCCCGGCTGATCGTGCTGGGCACGCGATCGAGTTCTCGACCGATGGCCCGCAGCGACAAGCCGGCGGCGTGGAGCACATGGATTCGGTATCGTTCGTGCAGGATCAGGCGGCCATCGGCCATGGGCGACTCCAATTGGCGGTGCAGCTGCACAGGCCAAGCCGCCCGGACCGCTTCATCACCCACGGTGTTGCGATCGGGAGTTGAACTCACCGACGAAAAAAAGTCCCGCTTGCGCGGGGCCGGGGAAACTCAAAATTCGGGATGCGGCGCGGCGTCATCCACCGCCACCGCCACCACCGCCATCGCCTCCTCCGTCGCCGGGAGACGAAGGCGTACCTATCGTGCGACCGCCAATGCGCATGAATGGACCTCGCGGACCATCCGTGTCCATTGCTTCGGCTCGCACCTGCTCTTGGGCCAGAGCTTCCTGGCGAGCCAGTTGGACGCTTTGCGCGACCGCGGAGGATTGCTCGATGGATTGGGACAGTGCTTGCTCCACATTGATCGAAATCCGGCGATGCGCGGGGCTGTCCAAGTCGCCTTGGACAATGAACAGGGACTCCGGGCGTCCTGTGTGCGGGTCAATGCGGTTGCCCGGCACCACATGATCGACACCGGAGAAGTTCCACCCCTTTGCGGACAGGGCATCGGCGACAACGGAAGCACTCAGCGTCGCTTGCTCGTGGTGCGTGAGCCCCATTCCGACGGCTGTCTCGACCTTCGACATGGCGCTCTGCGCCTGCAGGAAAAGCAGATACGCCGGATGGCCGGGCTCGGTCATTGGCGGAGCTTGGGAACGCCTCACATCCGCGTCGTCTGCTTGCGGTAATTCATCCTCTGCCCGATCCGTCCGCTTTGCACCGGGCAGTGCAGGCGCTGCCTGCCCGGACGACACGCGGCTCGCATCCGTCGACTCCGGAACGGATGCCCGAAGATCGCGGCCAGCATCATCGGGCTTCGCCTCTTCGACGGCAGACGCCGCGAGAGAAGGCCTTGGCACATATCGCTCTGCACGCGCGAAAGATGTCTCGATCGCGCGCAACGTATCCAGGTCCGCATCTCCTGTCGGTGCCAACCCATGCGCTTGTTGAAACAGCCTCACCGCATGCTGCGTGTTCGGACCGAAATGGGAATCTGCGACAAGTGGCTGCTGATTTTGTCCCGGATACTCAAGCGACACGAGCCGGCGCTGAAGCACCTCTACCCCAATGCCGCGGTCACCCACATTGAAACGGCGATCGTCGAATGCGGCCGGGTGGTCAACGTCGGATTTTGTCTTGACAGTAGCAGTCAAGCGATCCACTCGCAGATAGTCCGGCATGCCATCGACGATACGAGTCGCAGTTCCTTCTTCGCCAACAACCAGCCGCGAATACTGGGACAGTCGCTCGCTCGTCTCTCGGAAACCGTGGAGTGGGTCGATGCGGGCATCCAGCGCCCGGAGGGTCTCCCCATCCGCGACACCCGTCGGCGGCAAGCCAGACTCTCGTTGGAACCTTTCGACGGCCTGCTTGGTCCGCCCCCCGAAGCTATCATCCGGCACAAGCGGGTTTCCCGACGCATCATGCATCCCCAGCGTCACGAGCTTCTCTTGCAGCGCTCGAACTTCCGGGCCTCGCTCTCCCTGCCGAAGCACACCATCATCCATGGGCGAGCGCGCGCCGCCTGCACGTCGGCCGACCGCACCCAGTGCCGACTGGATGTCGGCATCGCCAGCCTCGGTCGCTGGGTTGAAATCCGGTTCCGCGACCTTTCGGTGAGCGCGCATCAACGCTTCCTGGCGCGCCGGATTCTGGAATGTCGCCTCGTATCGTTCCGCGAAAGCGGCGGCTTTCCCTCCATCGAAATAGCCGTAGCGGGATTTGATCGATGACGCTTCGGCCCAGAGATCGTCGTAACCTCCGCCACGCTTGAGTACCGCCGAGAAATTCTCAAGCTTCGCCGGAAACTGGTTTGCGGTCTTCGCCAACAGACAGATTGTCTCGAACCTGCGATCCTGCGGGATATGGCTGCCGTGTTGCGCCATGATCACCAACGCGGTGTTGGTGGCGTTCTTGACTTGGGGATAGTCGATATTCTGGTGAATCCACCGCTTTCCCTGATCCGACGAGGCCCAGGCATTGATGCTGTCACGGGTATCGGTGTCGATGAATCGAATCGTTGACCGTTTTCCCTGACCGTTGCCGTGACTCAGCAGGTCGGCGCGCAAGCTTTCGACGTTCTGCGCGTAAGGAAGCCCGTGCGTTCTGGCATAAGCGCGAGATTCCTGGATGACGGCATCCACATACGTACGCTCTCCAGCGCGCAAAGGCCGTCCGCTCGTTTCGCCCAATGCCCATGTTCCGCGCTGCCCCAGATCGACCTGGATCGAGCCGATGCTATACCCGCTGTTCGCGGCCACCCGATTGGGTTTCCCCCATGCAGGATCGCTTTGCCCGACCGTGATGCCCGCAACCGACAAACGGAATGAAGAACTGCCGCCCTCCGTACCACGACCTACGACGAAGTAAACGGCACCATACAGCGATGTCTTGTCCCGCTCATCGATATGCTGCGTCATATCACCATTGAGGCCCCTACTCCTCCGAGATCGACTCGAAATACTCCAGCGCATCCGCCCGGTCACTGATCCTCAGCATCTCTCGCTCCGAGATTTGCAGATTTTCGATCTGTTCCGATCCGAACAGCGACGACTCCAACGCTTGATCCTTCGCTCGAAAGTCCAGCCACGACCGTTGTGAGGCGAGAAGGAGCGCACGGCGTTCCGCATTCAGCCTCTTGGTCAGTCGCTGGTAAACAGCGTTCAACCGGTCGTCCTGGAACCCGGCCTCTTCCGAAACGCAATAGGATTTCTCCACGGCCGCTCTTTCGTCCGACTGGACGCACTCCCAATACGACGCTCTGACGCCTGGATGGCTGGCTAGATTTCCAGCAATCTCATCTGATGGCGCAGACGGGGAAGAACCCGGGGTACGCTCTTTGCCCGAGGTCGTAACGACCCGAGGTCTGCCGGGAGCATCGAGTTCACTTGCAGACTGCACTTCGGCCTGGCAAGACGCGCACATCACCATGGCAATCAACACATAAGCGACGCTCTTCATCCAACCCCCTCGCAACTGGCGAATGCCCATGATAGGCGGAGCTTACCCACCTGCCCAGCACCCGACAGGATCTTTCGACATGCACTCGACAGCATACGAACGAAGTCAGGAAAAACAGCGCC
Organism: Lysobacteraceae bacterium; assembly: GCA_041919915.1. Taxonomy (GTDB): domain Bacteria; phylum Pseudomonadota; class Gammaproteobacteria; order Xanthomonadales; family Xanthomonadaceae; genus Lysobacter_I. The sequence goes on along the minus strand of JAYRSY010000025.1, from coordinate 14,047 downwards.
TTCGCCAATCTCTCGGCCAGCATCAGCCCGCCGTACCGCCGATCGATATCTCGATCCGCATGGTCGGACTGGCGGCCGAAGCCGGCTTCGGCATCGAGAAAGGCCACGATGCGATCGTGGCCTTCCAACAACGACACGACGCGAGGGATGCCGCGAACGCTCAGATCAGCGCCACCGCATCGCGCGCGTCGACATCGACGTCGATCGTGTCCTCGTTCGCGTGCGCGCGATCGCGCATCACCTGCGCGATCGCCGCGGCGGCCACCGCGTCGGGACAGCGCGCGCCGCTGCCGTCGCAGAGTTCATGCATGTAACCGGCATCGAAATCGAGACGCTCCAACAGGAAGTCGACGAAGGCGCGGACCTTGGGCGATTGCTGGCCACGCGGGAATACCGCGTTGAATTCGTACTCGGGGCCGGTCCAGCCGGGCATCACGCGGCGCACGAGGTTCTGTTCGGCATAGGGCTTCATCATCACGTCCCCGCTGAGCATCAGGCCTTCGCCGCAGATCAGCGCACCATTGAGCGGGGCGGGATCGTTGGCCACGAACACGGGCTCGACGCGCACTTCCTGGAGCGTGTCGCCGTTGCTCAATGGCCAGTACCACGCGCCATTGCGGCGGTGCTTCGACATGGCGAGCGTGCGATGGTGTTGCAGATCGTCGGGATGCAGCGGTTCGCCGTAGCGCGCGATGTAGGCGGGACTCGCATAGATCTGGGTGCGGAACACCGCGAGCCGCCGGGCGATGAGGTTGGAATCCGGCAGATGGCCCACGCGCAGGGCGACATCGATGGACTGGTCGATGAGATCGATCGGCTCGTTGCTCAGCACCATGTCGATGCGCACTTCCGGATAGCGCGCGTGGAATTCGCCCAGCAGCGGTGCGATCCAGGTGGTGCCGAGGGAATACGGCGCGGTGAAGCGCAGCCAGCCGCGCGGGCCGCCCTGCAACTGGCCGACGGCGCTCTCGGCTTCGTCGAGTTCGCGGGCGATGCGCTGGCACATCTCGAAGTAGATGTTGCCGGCTTCGGTCAGGCCGAGCTTGCGCGTGGTCCGGTGGAGCAACTGCGCGCCCAGCCGGGTCTCGAGATCCTGCACCTTGCGGCTGACGGTGGTCTTGGGCAGACCGAGGGTCCGCGCCGCCGAAATGAAACTGCCGTGCTCGGCCACCCGGACGAAGATGAGGGTGTCGTTGAGATCGCGGGCCATGGGGTACTCCGGGAGGTACGGACCGATTGGCCCGTTTACGGGATAATTATTCCCCGAATGACCGGCTAATCAAGTCGCATTCTCAGGACTATCTTGCGTGGCATCTGGAACGCAGCCCGCCACCATGCCCCGCTCTCCCCGCCTCGGACCGATCCTCATCCCCACCCTTGCCCTCGGCATCATCGCCTTGGCTTTTCTCGGCTTTTTGCTGTTCGGACAAGCCGTTCATCAAGGCCGCAGCGAGGCCTTGATGATGGCCTGGGTGCTGGCGTTCGTGGTCGGCCTGCCTGTCGCCATGCTGGTGCTGGCGGCCGCCGGTGCCTGGTCGGTGCACCACCCGCGCCGGTCGATTCTCCCGAATACGGGAGTGAAAATCCCATGAACGGGACAATCGCCCCGCAGTCGTTGACCTCCGTGCTGGTGCTCGATGCGGATTGCGAGTCCGGACGCGGCGTGGTCGCCGCCGCGGCGGCGATCCGTCGCCCGATCATCGCGACGGGCACCGACACCGACGCACTGAAAGGCCTGCGCCGTCTGCACCCCGAGGCCGCGCTCACCCTGATCGACGGCGACAGCCGCGACGATGCGTACGCGGCGAGACTGGCGTCGGCAGTGGCGGCGATCGACCGCCCGCTGGGCGCGGTGGTCGCCGCGATCGCGCCGCCGTCGTTGCGCGGGCGCGTGCTGGATCAGCCGGTGGAGACGCTGCGCGACGCGCTAGACCAGACCCTGATCGCGCATACCGCCGCCGCGCGTCATCTGTTGCCGCTGCTGAAACGCTGCGATCGCGGCGGCGCCTACGTGATGCTGGGAGGGGCCGGCAGCCGCGCGCCATGGGCGGGTTACGGGCATCGCTCGGTCGCCGCCGCGGCGTTGCGCATGCTCGCCGAAGTCCTGCACAACGAAGCGAGGACACTGTCGCTGCGCCTGCAACTGCTGAGCGTCGAGGATCCGCTCGACGAAGAAGCGTCTCCGCTCACCGCCCGCGTCGTCGGCAGCAAGGCGCTGTCGCTCGCGCTGTGCGAGCGCTGTACCGGGGCCACCCGCGCGGTGGTCGATTTCCGCGCGCAGGCATCGGCCTGCAGCACTCCGCCTTCCGCTCATCGCGCACTGGCCGACGCCCGTGCGCTGCTCCGCCGACTGTCCTCCCCGCACACCTCCTCAAGTGCTCCCTCCCCCAGCAAGGATCCGACGCCATGATGTCCGCCCGCTCCCAACGCCGCACGCACGGCGGTCTTCCCCTGCTTCCCCTCGCCGCATCGCTGCTGGTCGCGGCGGTGGTCTCCGCCTGCAGCGGTTCGCAGGCCGCGCCCGGCGCGGGCATGCCGCCGCCGCCCGACGTCAGCGTCGCCCAGGTCCTCAGCCGGAACGTCAAACAGTGGGACGATTTCACCGGCCGCGTCTCCGCGGTGGAAACCGTGGAATTGCGACCGCGCGTCAGCGGTTACGTCGAGCGCGTGGCGTACCGGGAAGGCGACGAAGTCCGCAAGGGCCAGTTGCTGTTCCTGATCGACCAGCGGCCGTATCGCGCGGCGCTGGCGCAGGCCGAGGCGCAGCTCGAACGCGCACGCAGCGAGGCGCGGCTCGCGCGTTCGCAGGACGTGCGCGCGCAGACACTGATCGACGCCAAGGCGATCTCGCGCGAGGAATTCGACACCCGCAAGGCCGCGACCGCGCAGAGCGACGCGGTGGTGCGCGCGGCCGAGGCCGCGGTCGTCGCCGCGCGCCTCGATCTGCAGTTCACCGAAGTGCGCTCGCCGATCGACGGCCGCGCCGGCCGCGCGCTCGCCACCGTGGGCAATCTCGCCCAGGCCGATGCCACCACGCTCACCACCGTGGTGTCGCTCGATCCGGTCCACGTCTACTTCGAAAGCGATGAGCAGGCGTTCCTGCGTTATGCCGGTCTCGCGCGCACAGGGCAGCGCGACGCCACCCGCAACCCGGTGCGCGTGGGCCTCGCCAACGAAACCGGTTATCCGCATGCCGGCACCGTCGATTTCATCGACAACCAGGTCGACCCCGCGACCGGCACCATCCGCGCCCGCGCGGTCCTGCCGAATCCGGACCGCGTATTCACCCCGGGTCTGTTCGCGCGGGTGCAGTTGGAAGGCAGCGCCGAGTTCAAGGCGCTGCTGATCGACGACAAGGCGGTGCTCACCGACCAGGATCGCAAGTACGTCTACGTGCTCGGCCCGGGCAACACCGCGGTGCGCCGCGACGTGGTGCTGGGCCGCACGATCGAGATCCCGGGATCGGCTCCGGGGCAGGCGCTGCGCGTGGTCCAGTCCGGGCTGACGGCGCAGGACAAGGTGATCGTCAACGGTGTGCAGAAAGTGTTCTTCCCCGGCATGCCGGTGAAGCCGCAGACGGTCGCGATGGCCGGTACCGCGACCAAACCCGCGGTCGCCGTCGCGAAGAACACCGCTCCGACGACCGAAACGGCCTCGACCAGGACGCAATGAGTTCCACCCCGCCCCTCCCCCAGATGGGTTGTTGAAACGGCCGTCGTCCCTTCGTCCGACTCCCCCGGCGGCGGAGGGACGGCGTCACCGTCCGTTCCGCACATCGCATCCGTCTCCCTCCGCTGGCCCCCTCCGGGGCCGGACCGCTGCGGTCTTGCCGCAACACAGGATTTCCCATGGACTTTTCCCGATTCTTCATCGATCGCCCGATCTTCGCCGCGGTGCTGTCGATCGTGATCTTCGCCGCCGGCCTGATCGCGATTCCGCTGCTGCCGATCAGCGAATATCCCGAAGTGGTGCCGCCCTCCGTGGTGGTGCGCACCGTCTATCCCGGCGCCAACCCCAAGGTCATCGCAGAAACCGTGGCGCAGCCGCTGGAGGCGGCGATCAACGGCGTCGAGAACCTCATGTACACCAAGTCGGTGGCGGGTTCCGATGGCGTGCTGCAGCTGACGGTGACCTTCCGTCCCGGCACCGATGCCGACGAGGCCGCGGTGCGCGTGCAGAACCGCGTGAGCCAGGCGCAGGCGCGCCTGCCCGAGGACGTGCGCCGCCAGGGCGTGACCGTGCAGAAACAGTCGCCGACCTTCCTGATGGTGGTGTTCCTTACCTCGAAGAACGGCAAGTACGACACGCTGTATTTGCGCAATCACGCGGTGCTCAACGTCAAGGACGAACTGGCGCGGTTGCCCGGCGTCGGCGACGCCCAGATCTTCGGCGGCGGCGATTACGCGATGCGCATCTGGATGGATCCGGAAAAAGTCGCGTCGCGTGGTCTCACCGCCGGCGACGTGGTGCGCGCGATCCGCGAGCAGAACGTGCAGGTGTCGGCCGGTCAGGTCGGCGCCGAACCCATTCCCGGCGGCAGCGACTTCCTCATCCCGATCAACGCCCAGGGCCGTCTGCGCACGGCCGAGGAATTCGGCGACATCGTCATCAAGAGTGGCACCGGTGGCGAGATCGTGCGCTTGGCCGACGTCGCCCGGCTCGAACTCGGCGCCAGCGACTACACCCTGCGCGCGGAGATGGAAGGCCACAACGCGGTCGGCATCGGCATCTTCCAGGCGCCGGGCGCCAACGCGCTGGAGATCCGCGACCAGGTGATGGCGAAGATGGACGAGCTGTCGAAGCGCTTCCCGCCCGGCATCGAATACGCCGCGCCGTACGACACCACCATCTTCGTGCGCGACTCGATCAAGGCGGTGATCAGCACCCTGCTGGAAGCGACGCTGCTGGTGGTGCTGGTGGTGATCCTGTTCCTGCAGACCTGGCGCGCGTCGATCATTCCGCTGATCGCGGTGCCGGTGTCGGTGGTGGGCACATTCGCAGCGTTGTATCTGCTCGGCTTCTCGATCAACACGCTGACACTGTTCGGCCTGGTGCTGGCGATCGGCATCGTGGTCGACGATGCGATCGTGGTGGTGGAGAACGTCGAACGCTACATCGAGCAGGGCTCGGCGCCCCTGCAGGCCGCGCATCAGGCGATGAAGGAAGTCTCCGGCCCGATCATCGCGATCGCGCTGGTGCTGTGCGCGGTGTTCGTGCCGATGGCCTTCCTCACAGGCGTCACCGGGCAGTTCTACAAGCAGTTCGCGGTCACCATCGCGATCTCCACGGTGATCTCGGCGATCAATTCCCTGACCCTGTCGCCGGCGCTGGCGGCGCTGCTGCTGAAACCGCACGACGCGGCCAAGGACGCGCCCTCGCGCCTGATCGATCGCCTGTTCGGCTGGGTGTTCCGTCCGTTCAACCGCTTCTTCAAGGCCAGCTCCGACCGCTACCAGGGCGCGGTGTCGCGCACGCTGGGCCGTCGCGGCGCGGTGTTCGCGGTGTACGCGGTGCTGCTGGTGGCGACCGGACTGGTGTTCCAGTGGGTGCCGCGCGGCTTCATTCCGGTGCAGGACAAGATGTACCTGATGGCCGGCGTGAAACTGCCGGAAGGTTCGTCGATCGAACGCACCGACCGCGTGCTGAGCAAGGTGGTCGAGATCGGCCTGGCCGAGGAAGGCGTCGACAGTTCCGGCGCGTTCCCGGGCCTCAACGCGCTGCAGTTCAGCAACACGCCGAACACCGGCCTCGTGTTCTTCCCGCTGAAGCCCTTCGACCAGCGCACGCGCAGCGCCAAGGAGATCAACGATGCCATCAACCAGAAGATCGCCGGCATCCAGGAAGGCTTCACCTTCGCGCTGATGCCGCCACCGATCCTCGGCCTGGGCAACGGTTCGGGCTATTCGATGTTCATCGAGGACCGCGGCAACCTCGGCTACGGCGCGCTGCAGAACGCGGTCGGCGCGTTCCAGGGCGCGGTGTCGCAGACGCCGGGCATGGGCTTCCCGATCACCACCTACCAGGCCAACATGCCGCAGTACGACGCCGAAGTGGACCGGGTGAAGGCGAAGGCGCAGGGCGTGCCGCTGACCGAACTGTTCGACACCCTGCAGACCTATCTCGGTTCGGCCTACGTCAACGACTTCAACCAGTTCGGCCGCACCTGGCAGGTGATCGCCCAGGCCGACGGCCGGTTCCGCGACAGCGTCGAGGACATCGCCAACCTGCGCACCCGCAACGACCGCGGCGAAATGGTGCCGATCGGTTCGATGGTCACCATCAAGCAGAGCTACGGCCCCGATCCGGTGCTGCGCTACAACGGGTATCCCGCCGCCGATCTGCTCGGCGAAGCCGACCCGGCGATGCTGTCGTCGGCGCAGGCGATGGCGAAGATCGACGAGATCGCGGCGCAGGTGCTGCCCAACGGCATGACCTTCGAGTGGACCGATCTCAGCTACCAGGAAGCGACCCAGGGCCAGGCCGCGCTGATCGTGTTCCCGCTGGCGATCCTGCTCGCGTTCCTGGTGCTGGCCGCGCTGTACGAAAGCTGGACCCTGCCGCTGGCGGTGATCCTGATCGTACCGATGACCCTGCTGTCCGCGTTGATCGGCGTGAAGCTCACCGGCGGCGACAACAACGTGTTCGTGCAGGTCGGCCTGGTGGTGCTGATGGGGCTGGCGTGCAAGAACGCGATCCTGATCGTCGAATTCGCGCGCGAACTCGAACTGCACGGCAAGAGCATCGTCGAATCCGCGCTGGAAGCCTGCCGTCTGCGCCTGCGTCCGATCGTGATGACCTCGGTCGCGTTCATCGCCGGCACCGTGCCGCTGGTGCTGTCGCACGGCGCGGGCGCCGAAGTGCGCTCGGTCACCGGCATCACGGTGTTCGCCGGCATGCTCGGCGTGACCCTGTTCGGCCTGTTCCTCACGCCCGTGTTCTACGTCGCGCTGCGCAAGCTGTCGCGCCGTCCGCTGGTGTCGCATGCGCCGGCCGAAACCGCCGCGCCGCTGCACGCCTGATCCCTTCCGAATCCATTCGCATCCTCACCTCCAGGGAATTTTCACCATGAACGCCACCTCCAGAGTCGCTCTCGTCACCGGCGCCACCCGCGGCATCGGCCTCGAAACCGTCCGCCAGCTCGCCGAAGCCGGCGTCCACACCCTGCTGGCCGGCCGCGACCGGCAGAAAGCGGTCGCCGCCGCGCTGACCCTGCAGACGCAGGGCCTGCCGGTGGAGGCCATCGCCCTCGACGTCACCGACGCCGACAGCATCGCCGCCGCAGTGCGCGAGGTCGAACAGCGTCACGGCCGGCTGGACATCCTCGTCAACAACGCCGGCATTCTCGTCGACGATTTCGACCGCAAGGTGTCCGAACAGACCCTCGACGTCTGGCACAGGACCTTCGACACCAACGTCTTCGGCCTGATCGCCACGACCCAGGCGTTCCTGCCGCTGCTGCATACGTCGGACGCCGGCCGCATCGTCAACGTCTCCAGCATGCTCGGCTCGATGGCGCTGCACAGCGACCCGGCGTCGCCGATCTACGATTTCAAGGTACCCGCCTACAACGTGTCGAAGAGCGCGGTGAACGCGTGGACCGTGCAGCTGGCATACGAACTGCGCGACAGCCGCATCAGGATCAACACGATCCATCCCGGCTACGTGAAGACCGACATGAACGGCGGCGAAGGCGAGATCGATGCCTCCGCCGGCGCGCGCACCAGCGTGCGTCTGGCGCTGATCGACGACACCGGCCCGCACGGCGGCTATTTCCACCAGGAACAGTCGCTGCCCTGGTGAGCCACGACGGACGACCACGCACGGAAGCGCGAACGCCCCATCCCCGGAGAACACCCATGCCTCATCCGTCACCCGCGACCGCGGTCGTGCTGTTGAAAACCGCGGTGCTCACGCTCGCGTTGAGCGCCTGCGCCGCGGGACCGGACTTCGTCCGTCCCGATGCGCCCGCCCCCGATCGCTTCGCCGCCTCGGCGCTGTACCCCGCCGAAGCCGCCCCCGCCGCCACGGACGGCGCCGCGTTCTGGCGCGGCTTCGACGATCCGCAATTGGATGCCCTCGTCGACGATGCGCTGCGCGCGAATCACGATCTGCGCATCGCGCTCGCCCGCCTCGATCGCGCCGACGCGCTTCTGCGCGGCGCGAAGTTCGACCGGCTGCCGACCATCACCGCCGACGCCACCACGACCGATGGTCGCCAGAGCATCGACCAGGCCGCCAGCGCACCGCGCGACTACGAGAATCACGAAGCCGGTGCGCGTCTCGCCTGGGAACTCGATCTGTTCGGTCGCGTGCGTCGCGGCGTGGAAGCGCAGCGCGCCGAAACCGAGGCCACCCGCGCTGATCTCGCGGCGATGCAGGTCGCGGTGGTCGCCGACGTCATCGGCACCTACGCCGAACTGCGCGGCCAGCAGGAGCGACTGCGCGTGGCCGAAGCCAACGCCGGGTTGCAGCGGGAAACGCTGCGACTGGTCGAAGCGCGGCTCGCGGCCGGAATCGGCACCGAATTCGACACCGCCCGCGCCCGCGCGCAGCTCGAAGCGACGCTGGCGCGGGTGCCGGCCCTGCAGGCGTCCGTGGCGACGGCGACGCACCGCATCGCGGTGCTGACCGGGCGCACGCCGGACGCCTTGGCGGCCACACTGTCGATGCCCCGGGCGCTGCCGTCGCTGCCGGCGACGCTCGCGGCGGACACGCCCGCCGAGGTGTTGCGCCGACGGCCGGACATCGCCGCGGCGGAACAGCGATTGCATGCCGCGACCGCGCGGATCGGGGTCGCCAGCGCCGAGCTGTTCCCGCGACTCACGCTGTCCGGTCTGCTCGGCATGCAGTCGTTCGACGCCGACACGCTGGGCGACAGCGGCAGCGGCACGCGTCTGGTCGCGCTGGGCATCGACTGGTCGTTCCTCGATGTGGGACGGGTCCGCGCGCGGATCGCCGCCGCCGACGCCGACGCCCGCGGCGCGCTGGCCGGTTACGAGCAGACGGTCCTGCACGCCCTGGAAGACGTGGAAAACGCGCTGGTCCGCCACGCCCGCACCCGCCAGGAAGACATCCACCTCGCCGCCGCCGCCGGCGACAGCGCCGAGGCCGCCCGCCTCGCCCGGTTGCGTTACGACGCCGGCGCATCGGGCCTGCTCGACGTGCTCGACGCCGAGCGCACCCGGTTGCAGGCCGAGGACGCGTTGGCCGAAGCGCGCACCCGCAGCGTGGTCAGCGCGGTCGCGGTCTATCGCGCCACCGCCGGTGGCTGGCCCGAGCGCAGCCCGGACCGGATTCCGGTGGCCGGTCGGTGAGCCGGCGGTGCCCCGCCGGACCGGCCGGCGGGGCCACGGTTTCCCGGCTATGATCGGGCCGCCCGGATCCACGGGCGGCACACGGGGGTCGCATGCGCCGGTTCGCCCTGCTCCTGTCCATGCAGCTCCTGTCCATGGTGTGCCTGTCCATCACGCCGATGCGGCCGGCCGCCGCGGCCGAGGTGACCTCGGTCGCGGCGCTCGACATCACCCGCTACGCCGGGGAATGGCACGAGATCGCACGCCTGCCGATGTTCTTCCAGCGCAAATGCACCGACGAGATCACCGCCCAGTACACGCTGCGCGAGGACGGACTGGTCGGCGTGAACAACCGCTGCCGCAACGAGGACGGCGAATTCGATGCGGTCGAGGGCGTCGCCCGTCGCGATCCCGACCATCCGGGCCGGCTGGAAGTACGTTTCGCCCCCGACTGGCTCTCCTGGCTGCCGCTCACCTGGGCCGACTACTGGGTGATCGCGCTCGATCCGGACTACCAGTGGGCGATGGTCGGCGAACCCGGCCGCGAATACCTCTGGATCCTGTCGCGGACACCCGACATGCCGCGGGCGCGATTCGACGCGCTCCGGGCGCAGGCCGAAGCGATGGGTTACGACCTCGCGCCCCTGATCGTCAGCGGCCCCTTGCGCTGATCCGCCGCGCCCAACGGCGCAACGGCCGATGACCCGACCGACCGGTCGCGCCGACCGCGACGCGCGGTCGCGCTAGTATTGCCGTCTGGCACATTCTGGAGCGCGCGATGCGGCGTTGGACGTTTCGATCGGTGGCGACGGCGCTGGCCGTTCTCTCTCTGGCACTGGCAGGCTGTTCCACCGGACCGGTGCGACGGGTGTCCGAACCCACGGTCAGCATCCAGCAGCTCAGCGTCGGCAGCGACGGGCAGTGGTCGGTCGAACTGCGGCTGCAGAATTTCAGCAACGTCGCGATGCGCTTCGACCGCCTCGCCCTGACCCTGCGCGCCGGCGACGAGAGCGCCGGGGAGCTGCGCGCCGAACCGGCGCTCGACGTCGGCCCGGAGGCCGCGGACACGACCGTGGTGAAACTCACGCCCGGCGCCGGGGCCCGGATCCTGATCGCGGACGCGCTCGCCGACCGTCGCAGCCTCGACTACAGCCTCGAAGGCACGCTCTCGGCCTCGACCGAGGAGCGCAAGCCGCGCGAATACCGGATCAAGCGCAACAGTGCGCTGAGCCCGGTCCCGGGACTGCCCGGGGTGCTGCGCTGAGGCTTGCGATTGATGCACCCCGCGGCCTGGATCCAGGCCGCTGCTTCCCGCACGCCGCGGGCAGCATCCTGTAAAGCTTTTGCTCGAATCCACCCACCCATCATCGGGCGGAGCACGGCCTTCCGCCTCCGCACCCAATACCGAGCCACGTCGACCATGAACACCTACAAAGCCCCGCTCGCCGACATCCGTTTCGCACTGTTCGATGTGCTCGATGGCGAAAGCGCCTACACCCGCCTCGGTTTCGAGGACGCCAACCGCGAACTGATCGACGCCGTGCTCGACGAGAGCGCACGCTTCGCCGAAACCGTGATCGCACCGCTCAACCGCATCGGCGACACTCATGGCGCGATCTACGACAAGGAGACCGGCCGGGTGACCACGCCGCCGGGCTTCAAGGAGGCCTACGCGCAGTTCGCCGAAAGCGGCTGGACCGGGCTGGAATCGCCGGTGGCCTACGGCGGCCAAGGCATGCCGCACAGCATCGGCACCGCGATGAAGGAAATGATGCACGCCGCCAATCTGGCCTGGGGCAACTTTCCGCTGCTGTCGCACGGCGCCACCGAAGCCCTGTACCGCCACGGCGAACAATGGCAGAAGGATGTGTTCCTGACGCCGATGATCGCAGGGCAATGGACCGGCACCATGTGCCTCACCGAACCGCACTGCGGCAGCGATCTGGGGCTGCTCAAGACCCGCGCCGAACCGCAGGCCGACGGCAGTTACCGCATCAGCGGCACCAAGATCTTCATCACCGCGGGCGATCACGATCTGACCGAGAACATCGTGCACCTGGTGCTGGCCCGTCTGCCCGACGCGCCGGCCGGCAGCCGCGGCATCTCGATGTTCATCGTGCCGAAGATCAGGGTCTCGCGCGAGGGTGCGCTCGGCGACGCCAACACGGTCCGCTGCGGCGCGATCGAACACAAGATGGGCATCCACGGTTCCGCCACCTGCGTGATGAATTTCGACGACGCCGAGGGTTGGCTGATCGGCGAACCGCACAAGGGGCTGATGGCGATGTTCACCATGATGAACGGCGCTCGCCTCTCGGTCGGTCTGCAGGGGCTGGGCCTGTCCGAACGCGCCTATCAGAATGCCCTGCGCTACGCCCGCGACCGTCTGCAGATGCGCGCGCTGTCGGGCGCGAAATTCCCGGAAAAACCGGCCGATCCGATCATCGTCCACCCCGACGTCCGGCGCATGCTGCTGACCCAGAAGGCGCTGATCGAAGGCAGCCGTCTGCTCGGCTATCACGCCGGCCTGATGCTCGACGAAGCCAATCACGGCAACGACCCGGCTGGCCGCGAGCAGGCCGAGGCGCTGCTGGGTTTCCTCACCCCGATCGTCAAGGCCTGCATCACCGAATGGGCGATCGAATGCACCTACCATGCGCAGCAGTGCTTCGGCGGCCACGGCTACATCCAGGAATGGGGCATGGAGCAGCTCGCGCGCGACGCGCGCATCACCACGATGTACGAAGGCACCACCGGAATCCAGGCACTGGATCTGGTGGGCCGCAAGGTGATGCAGCTCAAGGGCGCCGGGCTGAAGATCTTCCTCGGCATGATCGAGTCGTTCTGCGCCGCGGAAGCCGACAACGCCGCGCTGGCGGAGTTCGTCGGACCGCTGCGCGCGATCGCGCAGGAATGGCAGCAGCTCACGATGCGGATCGGCCAGCGCGCGACCGCCGACGCCGACGAGATCGGCGCCGCGGCCTGGGACTACCTGTTCTACTCGGGCTACGCCGCACTCGCCTACTGGTGGGCGCGCAGCGTGGCGGCCGCCGACGCGTCGTCGCGGCCGCAGGCGTTCAAGGACGCCAAGCGCGAAACGGCGCGGTTCTACTTCGCCCGCCTGCTGCCGCGCACGCGTACCCACGCGGCCTCGATCGACAGCGGCGCGGCGTCGCTGATGACCCTGTCGGCGGAAGCGTTCGGCGAGTGAGCCGGCTCGGCGCCGCGCACGCGGCGCCCTCCCCCCTCCACAAACGGTCGTGAAATGGGTATATGCTCGGCGTCCATATGGAGGCCGACACACCCACGTTGCGCCTGATCCCCGGGGCTCCGCGCCCCGAACGGATCCCCCACCGGGCGACCGATGACGCCCGGAGTGCCGCCGACGCCGCGTCCGGCACCCTCCTCGCCGACCCCGCCGCTCATCCTGCCCAACTCGCGCGTCTCGATGCCGTGCGTCTGCTGTCGCTGGACGCACACGGCCGGGTGCTCGACTGGATCAGCTGGCAGGATGCAGCCTGCCTGTATGCGCGAGGCGCCGTCGCCTGGACGCTGGGCGAGCCCTGCCTGCACATTCACGGCGGCATCAACCGCGCCACCGGCGAGCGCAGCGCGCTCGAACTGCACCCGATCGTCGCTGCGCGCGGCCATGCGCGGGCGCATGCGCTGGACCCGACGCCGGCGCTCAGCAATCCCGCCCTGTTCGCCCGCGATCAGCATCTGTGCCTGTACTGCGGCAAGCATTTCAGTCGCCAGTTGCTCACCCGCGATCACGTGATGCCGCTCTCCCGCGGCGGACGCGATGTCTGGGAAAACGTGGTGTCGGCCTGTTTCCACTGCAATTCGCGCAAGGGTGGGCGGACGCCGCAGCAGGCCTCGATGCCGCTGCTGGCGGTGCCGTACCGGCCAAGCTGGATCGAGCATCTGATCCTCTCCAACCGGAACATCCTTGCCGATCAGATGGCGTTCCTGAAAACGCATCTGCCGAAGAATCCCAGAGGCACATCGATCCTGAGCTGATCGCGGCTTTCGCAGGCCCGATCGTCCGCGCAGCACAGGCGCGGGTCGGGACATCCCGGCGGGGACCACACCCGCGCCCATCGGAAATCGGCGTTGGATCCACGACCTTCCGGCATGTCATTTCGCGGCACGCGTCCCATTCTGGTGGCCACGGCGCCGCAAACTGACGCAGAAGGTAAGAAAGCGCCGCATCGCGCGCGTTGACGGGAAAATGAGGCTTGGCGACACTCTCGCGATTCATGAAACCGGGCTGAAGACATGTCGTTGACGTTGGGCCTGACAGGGATGGACCAAGCCACAGAACTCGCGTTGAAGGCTGCATTCAACGACGCGAGCGGTCGCGTGCGCGGCTGGTCGATGGTCGCCGAAGCCGATGCCGACTTCGTCATCGTCGACATGGACAGCATGTATGGCCCGATGAGCTGGCTGCGGCTGCACGCCGCGGGCAAGCGGGTCATCGGACTGACCTCGGCCCCGCGCACCCAGGCCGACTATCGCCTGCCGCGCCCCTTCGACGGCCATCAGCTGGCGGCCATGCTGGGCGAGATCAGCGGCAACGACGCAGCACCCGCACCCCCTGCGCCCCCTGTGCCCGCCCCCGTACCGACGCCCGCGCCCGCACCGCCCCCGGTGGCGGCCCAGCCGGCGCCCCCGATGGCCGCGGCGCCCGTCGCGCCGCCGCCCGCGGCCGCGGTCGCGCCCCCCGCTCAACCACCGGCGCCCGCACCGGTCCC
>JAYRSY010000024.1:0-57891 GCA_041919915.1 Lysobacteraceae bacterium | reverse complement strand
CCCATCCCGAACTCGGAAGTGAAACGCGCACGCGCCGATGGTAGTGTGCATCTAGCATGCGAGAGTAGGTCATCGCCAGGGTCTTACCCCAAAACCCCGCAGCCTCGGCTGCGGGGTTTTTCTTTGCCTGCTCGGCGCGCCTGATCCCTGTTCCGCAGTGATCCCAAACCGACGGCTACGTCTCAGAATCAAGTGGGCGCTTGCTTGACTTTGCGGATGCCATCGCGAACGCTAGCCTGACAAAGACAGCGCCGCATCGTCGCGCACGGAGACGGTCATGCCCGACCCGCAAAAGGATCAGGTTCCCCAGCAGACGCCGGTCCCAGGTTCGGATCCGAATCAAGGGACGCCCGATCCGCCGATCGGATTCCGTTCGCCATTGTTCGGTGGCGTGCTGTCCGGGAGTGCCCGTGAACTGGCTTCGGGCCAGTATCGTGGCGATCTCGATTACACGTTCGCGAACGCCGATCGTCTGGGCAGTTGGCTCCAGTTGCGCACCGATCCCGCATTCGGCGTCGAGCGTTATGGATTGAATGGCCGCTTCGGTCTGGGTGAAGGCAATTCGTTCAAATTCGACGGCTCCGCCGAACCCGGTTCGTCCACGTATCGTTTCGGTTCCAATCTGCAACTCGGGGAAGAACTTCGGCTCGATGCCGACTGGAATCGCACGCAAGCGGGTCAGCAGTACGGCCTCGACAGCGCCTTCCGGCTAGGCCAGAACGGCAATGGCACCGCGCAATTCCGGGTCGACGAACCCAACGGAACCTCGCTGTTCAATACGAAGCTGAAGTTCAACGACGACTTCAACCTCAACGCCGATTGGCAACGCACGCCGAGCGGGCAGCTCTACGGCGCGGACAGCGCTTTCCGGCTCGGCCAGAACGGCAACGGTACCGCGCAATTCCGGGTCGACGAACCCAACGGCACGTCGCTGTTCAACACGAAGCTGAAGTTCAACGACGACTTCAACCTCAACGCCGATTGGCAACGCACGCCGAGCGGGCAGCTCTACGGCGCGGACAGCGCTTTCCGGCTCGGCCAGAACGGCAATGGCACCGCAGAATTCCGGATCGACGAACCCAATGGCACGTCGCTGTTCAACACGAAGCTGAAGTTCAACGACGACTTCAACCTCAACGCGGACTGGCAGCGCACGCCGAATGGGCAACTCTACGGCGCCGACAGCGCCTTCCGGCTCGGCCAGAACGGCAACGGTACTGCGCAATTCCGGGTCGATGAGCCCAATGGCACGTCGCTGTTCAACACGAAGCTGAAGTTCAACGACGACTTCAACCTCAACGCCGATTGGCAACGCACGCCGAACGGGCAGCTCTACGGCGCCGACAGCGCTTTCCGGCTCGGCCAGAACGGCAACGGTACCGCGCAATTCCGGGTCGACGAACCCAACGGCACGTCGCTGTTCAATACGAAGCTGAAGTTCAACGACGACTTCAACCTCAACGCGGACTGGCAACGCACGCCGAGCGGGCAACTCTACGGCGCCGACAGCGCTTTCCGGCTCGGCCAGAACGGCAACGGCACAGCAGAATTCCGGGTCGACGAACCCAACGGCACGTCGCTGTTCAACACGAAGCTGAAGTTCAACGACGACTTCAACCTCAACGCCGACTGGCAACGCACGCCGAACGGGCAACTCTACGGCGCCGACAGCGCCTTCCGGCTCGGCCAGAACGGTAGCGGTACCGCGCAATTCCGGGTCGATGAGCCCAACGGCACGTCGTTGTTCAATACGAAGCTGAAATTCGATCAGGATTTCCAGCTCAACGCCGGCTGGCAACGCACGCCGAACGGGCAACTCTATGGCGCCGACAGCGCCTTCCGGCTCGGCCAGGACGGCAGCGGTACCGCGCAATTCCGGGTCGATGAGCCCAATGGCACGTCGCTGTTCAATACGAAGCTGAAGTTCAACGACGACTTCAACCTCAATGCGGACTACAGCAGCACCCGCGACGGTCGTGTGTACGGTGCCGATGGCCAGTTCAAGCTCGGTCAGGACGGCAGTGGCACCGCGCAATTCCGGGTCGACGAACCGAACGGCACGTCGCTGTTCAACACAAAGCTGAAATTCAACGACCGCTTCGGGCTCAATGCCGATTACACCAACACCAAGGACGGCGCGATCTACGGTGCGGAAACGACGTTCAAGCTCGGGAAGGACGGCAGCGGCACCGGTGGATTCCGTGTCGACGAGCCCTCGCGGACCTCGGCGTTCAACGGCAAGTTGAATTTCGACAATGGCAACAGCGTCAATTTCGACCTCTCGAAGTCGCCGAACGGCAGCGTGTACGGTGCAGAGGGCAGTTTCGGGATCGGCCGCGACGGCAGGGGATTGGCCAGTTTCCGCATCGATGAACCGAACGGCAGTTCCAACTACAAGCTCGGCGCCAGCTTCGCCAACGGCAATGCCTTCAACGCGCAGTTGATGGCCGATCGGCTTGGGACGACGCTGGGCCTGGATGCCAAGGTCGGCTTCGACAAGGGCGCGGGATCGGTCGCGCTCGATGGCAAGTTCGGGCCGCGGGCGATCGATCTCGGTGCGTCGCTGAATTATTCGAGCCAGAATCTGCAATACAGTGGTGTGGTCCGCGCCAACAACGAAAACGGAGCGTTCCGGTTGTCGGAATTCGGCGCGAAAGTCAGCACGACCGGCAACGATCGTTACAAGTTCACCGCGGAAGCGGGCTATCGGCCCGACACGCGTGAAGCCTACGGCAAGGTCGGGTTGACCATCAGTTTCGGCGGCGGATCCAAACCTTCCCGGCCGATCACCCGTGCCGATTCGGGCTTCGATGCCGGCCGTGCCTTCGACGAGCCGATCGTGGCTGCGCGCGAGAAACCCTCCGTGTTGTCGCGCCCGGAGAACAAGGCGCTCTACGAGCAGGCGGTGGCCGGCGTGCAGAAGCTCAACGCGGAGGGCGCGAAGCTGCCGGTGCAGGAGACGGCGGCCAGTCTGACCGTGTTGGCCAAGCAGCACGGGATGCGCGAGATCGGTTACGTGGCGATGGGCAATCCGACCCCGGACGGCAGGCAGAATCTCTTCATCGGCGACGGCGAGCCGTCGAGTCCGGCGACGAAGCAGGCCTTCTTCGACAAGGCGCAGGCCTCGGGCACCCCCATGCAGGACAGTCTGCGCAGGATGGCGAACGAGCCGGTGCAAGGGAACTCGCACGATGCCCCGGGCCAGTCGTTGCCGACCCAGGAACAACCCGTCCTCGCCGCGCCGAAACGCGCCGCCTCCTGACCGGCGTGGCCTGATCGGCGTGACCTGACCGCCGTGATCCGACGCACCTGAGATGCGGACGCCCGGCGAGCGCCGGGCGTCCAGTCCTGTTCGTGGCTCAGCCGAGCAGTTTCTTCGCTCGCACCGCACCGCAGGCGATCAGACCGAAACCGAGCATCCAGCCGGCGTCGATCGGCGAGCCGGTCGTGTACTGCTCGGAGATCACCAGATAGTTGTAGAGCTGGTTGGCGACGTAGTACAGCAGGATGCCTGCGACCACGTACCACCACGAGGCGGCGACGTCGCCGCCTCGGAACGAACTGGCTGTCAGCAGGGTGACCGAGAACAGGATCGGGTCGAATGCGAAATAGCCGAGCGTGGTGAGCTTCAACGCCAGATCGGGATCGGACAGTCCCTCGGCGTTGGCGCGGTAGGCCATGAAGCCCGTGCCGATCAGTGCCGCGAGCGCCAGCAATTTGCCCCAGAGCGGGGATTCCAGGCCGGCGGATCGTTTGAACATCAGCAGCCCGACGGTCATCAGCGGGCTGGTCATCAGATAGAAGATGTCGGAGTAGTACGGGAACGGCGTGTCCTCGCCACCATTGAGCAGCGGGTAGGACGCGAAGATCGCGGCCGCGATCGCCCAGGCCAGGATGCCGGCGGCGATCGTGCCCCAGACCTTGCCCAGCGCGCTTTCGCTCGGGAATGCGCGCATCGTCGAGAAGCAGATCAACGCGGAGAACAGGCTGATCGAAACCTGTCCGGCATTGGAGTAGTAGAGGCGGATGCTGTCGTCGACGCCGATCAGCGGCATGACGAGCAACGCGGCGACGGCGAGCAACCAGACGATGGCGAGAAGGCGGTACCCAGACATCGGAAGTCTCCTGATGCGAACGGGGAAGTGCGTTGCGGAAGCGCGTTCGTTGACGGACGTTCCTGCAACGGCGAGAGGCGGAAAAAGCGGGAAAAACCAAGGGATCGTTGCGTGCAGCGGGACCTGCCGCGATCAGCGCCTGCGATGCAAGCGCTCGGACGCCAACTGGTCGTACAGCGGACGGAACAGCGCTTCCGCCTTGGGAGCGCCCAGCATGATCGAGGTGTGTTTCTGGCAGAGCAGCAGGAATTCGTAGGGATGCGCCGTCGGCGGGTGCGCGATGGCGAATTCGTCGATCTTGCGCACCGCGCTCACGCCGAACAGCGGTTCGAGCAGACGCCGCGCTTCGGTCTTCACGTCGATCGAGGGCAGTGCGGCGCTTTCGGTGGTCTCGGTGGTCGCGGCTGGCGTGGCCGGTGCGACGTGATGGTGCGCGACCGCGATGTCCGGCGGTGCCGGCGCAGGCGGAGGTGCTGCGGCCACCGGCGACTGCAGCGTGACGATCAGGTCGTCGAGTGCGATGGCCGCGATGCCCGGCGCCGGCTGCACGGCATTCATCTGCAGCACGGCGACCTTGATGAGTTTGAGCGCGACGATCGAATCGACCGCCTGCGCCGCCGGCAGACCGGCGTGATCGATGTATGCGCGCATCCCGTTCTCGACGAGGATCGCGCCATTGCGCAGACCGACACCATCGGTGCCGACGTAGTAGAAGGACACCTTGGCGGTGCCTCCGTTTTCAGCCAGCGCCAGCAACTGCTGACGCAGTTCCGCGAGATCCGCCATGAAGTCCCCCGTGCTTCGATCGGTTCCTTGCGTCGGGGCAGGCCACGCGTTGGCATCCCTCGTCGTGATCGACTCCACGCAACGATAGCTTGATGAAGCGGTGCGAATATGTGATGAGTCTAGCGCTTTTCCGGGGTGTGTATACGGTTACATAAAAATTCGTACGGAAATATCGCTGTCCGTGACCCGGGCGATTGGTGGCCGGAGCGATCCGGCCGGCCTCGACGGTCCGGTGCCGGCCGCTTTGCCGCCCGCGAAGCGGGGGCCGGCCGGCCGGGCGGCGGTCACAGGTTCTGGTAGTTCGGCCCGGAGCCGCCTTCCGGCGTGACCCAGTCGATGATCCGGTACGGGTCCTTGATATCGCAGGTCTTGCAGTGCACGCAGTTCGCGGCATTGATCTGCAGCCGTTTCCCGGCCTCGTCGCCGACGATCTCGTAGACCCCGGCCGGGCAGAATTTCGTGCACGGATTGCCGTATTCCTCGGCGCACCGCGTCACGCAGACCGAGGTGTCGCGGACGCGCAGATGCACCGGCTGGTCTTCGTCGTGTTCCGTCGCGGCGAAATAGACCGCGGCCAGGCGATCGCGCGGCGCGAGCGTGCGGTCGAGGTAATCGCGTTTCGGTTGTTCATGCGCGCCGAGCTTGTGCAGCGACGACCAGTCCGCCTTGTTCTTCAGGGTCCATGGCGATGCGCCGCCGGTGACGGTTTCCCAGGCGGCATTGAGCATGCCGAACCACAGGCCGCGCTTGAAACCCGGCTTGATGTTGCGGACTTTCTTCAGTTCGGCCATCGCGTCCGACGCACGGAGTTTCGCGTCGAATCCTTCCGGCGCCAGCGACGATGCGACGAGGTGTTCCGCGGCGAGCATGCCGGAACGGATCGCCTGATGCGTGCCTTTGACTTTCGGCACGTTGAGCAGGCCGGCGGTATCGCCGATCAACAGTGCGCCGGGCATGTCGGTCTTCGGCAGCGATTGCCATCCGCCGGTGACGATCGCACGTGCACCGGCGGACACGATCGAACCGCCGTCGAGCAGCGGTTTGATCATCGGATGGTTCTTCCACTGCTGGAAGGCTTCCCACGGCTTGTAGTCGGGATCACTGTAATCCAGGCCGCTGACATAGCCGAGCGCGATCCGGCCCTTGTCCAGGTGATACAGGAAGCTGCCGCCGTAGGTGTGGTTGTCCGCCGGCCAGCCGAAGCTGTGCACGATCTTCCCGGGCGTCACGCGATCCTCCGGCACCTGCCACAGTTCCTTGATGCCGATCGAGTAGCCCTGCGGATCGCTGTCGGCATCGAGCTTGAAGCGTTCGATCAGGCGTTTGGTCAGATGGCCGCGCGCGCCCTCGGCGAGCACGGTGACCTTCGCGCGGATGTCGATGCCGGCGGTGAAGCCGGGTTTGTGCGAACCGTCCTTCGCCACGCCCATGTCGCCGATGCGCACGCCCACGACCTTGCCGTCGTCGTCGTGCAGCGTTTCCGCCGCGGCGAAGCCGGGATAGATCTCGACGCCGAGGGCTTCGGCCTGCGGCGCCATCCACGCGCACATCGCGCCGAGCGAGACGATCACGTTGCCGTGGTTGTTCATGCCCGGCGGCACCGGCAGCTTGCGGCCGCCGGTTTTGCTGAGCAGCCAGAACTCGTCTTCGGTGGCGGGCACGCAGATCGGCGGCGGATTGGCGCGCCACTCGGGAAGCAGCTTGTCGAGCGGCCCGGTCTCGATCACCGCGCCCGACAGGATCTGCGCGCCGATGGTCGAGGCCTTCTCGATCACGCAGACGCTGATGTCCGGATTCAGTTGCTTCAGCCGGATCGCGAACGCCAGGCCCGCCGGGCCTGCGCCGACGGTGACGACGTCGTACTCCATCACGTCGCGTTCGATTTCGGTCATGCGATGCGCTCCAGGGCCTGCGATACCGGTTCGGACGATCCGGTCAGGGATGCGATTTTCCGGGTTTGCCGCGGCCGGGGCAAATCGGCAGCATGCGCGGATGCGCGCATCCTCCGGACTGCAACCGATCGATCTGCCCGGCGCCGACCTCCGGTTCGCGCCGGGCTGGCTGCCGGCCACCGAGGCGGACGCTCTGTTCGCCGCCCTGCGCGCGGAGGCCGGCTGGGACGTGCATCGCATCCGCCTGTTCGGACGCGAGGTCGATTCGCCGCGACTGAGCCGCTGGATCGGGGATCCGGGAGCGGTCTACACCTATTCGCGGACCCGGTTCGAGCCGCAGCCCTGGCCGGAGGTCCTGATCGCGGTACGCGCGCGATTGCGCGACACGCTGGGCATCGACTTCAACAGCGTGCTGGCGAATCTGTACCGGGACGGTCGCGACCGCATGGGCTGGCACAGCGACGACGAGCCCGAGCTCGGCCCGCGACCGGTCATCGCCTCGGTGAGCCTGGGGGCGACCCGGCGGTTCGCCTTCAAGCCGCGTGGCGGGGGCGAGCGACGGACCCTGGAACTGCCGCACGGCAGTCTGCTGGTGATGGCCGGGGACACCCAGACCGGCTATCGCCACGCACTGCCGGGGACCGCGCGCCCGGTGGGCGCGCGGATCAATCTGACCTTCCGGCGGATCCTGAACCGGGATTCCGATGTAACCGATTGATTTTGCTTGGCGGACTGGCCGGGCATCGGAGTGGGCAAGGCCGCCGCACTTGTGCCCAAGTCCCTGAAATCGCTAGAATCTCCGGTTCACACACAACAGTCGGATGGCCCCAGGCCTCCGGGAGCGCTATGGCCCGCATCACCGTGGAAGATTGTCTGGAAGTCGTCGACAACCGTTTCGAGCTCGTCATGATGGCCGCCAAGCGCGCCCGCCAGCTCGCCAACGGCGTCGATCCGCAGCTCGACAACAGCGAGGCCAACGACAAGCCGACCGTGCTGGCGCTGCGCGAGATCGCCGCCCGCCGCATCGACAACGGCTACATCGACGCGGTCGAGAAGGCCGAGCGCGAGCGCAAGGAGCGTGAAGCCCTGGAATGGGCGGCCGCCGAAGTGGTGGCCGACGATGACCTGTCGAAGGGCGACGATCTCTAAGCGCACGCCGCGGATCGTCCCGCATGCGTTTCGAAGCCCCGCTCCGGCGGGGCTTCGCCGTTTCCGGGCCGGTCTTCCGCTGCGCCGCGCCGCCGACTCCCCAAACCTGACGTTTCGCCGTAGGCTTCGGGCATGAGTCAACTCGAGCCGATCCTCTCCGGTCCCACGCCCGCGCCCGACGCGGAGTTGCCGGACTACGTGCGTGCGCTGGAGGCGGCTGCGGGCTATCTGCCCGCGGATCAGCGCGAGACCCTGATCCGCGCCTGGCGCGTCGGGGCCGCGGCGCATGCGGGACAGACCCGCAAATCCGGCGAGCCCTACATCACCCATCCGGTGGCCGCGGCCACGGTGCTGGCCGAGCAGGGCGTGGATCTGGAAACGCTGGTGGCGGCGATCCTGCACGACACCATCGAGGACACCCCGCTGACCCGCGAGGAGATCGCCGCCGAGTTCAGCGTCACCGTGGCCGAACTGGTCGAAGGCGTCACCAAACTCGACAAGCTGCAGTTCCGCGATCGCCAGGAAGCCGCCGCGGAAAGTTTCCGCAAGATGATGCTGGCGATGGCGCGCGATCTGCGCGTGATCCTGATCAAGCTCGCGGATCGGTTGCACAACATGCGCACGCTCGGTGCGCAGAGCGCCGAAGCGCGCACCCGCATCGCCCGCGAGACGCTGGAGATCTACGCGCCGATCGCGCAGCGGCTGGGCATGAATCTGATCAAGGCCGAACTGCAGGATCTCGGCTTCCGCGCCCTGCATCCGTGGCGGCATGCGGTGCTGTCGCGTCGCATCCGCACCCAGCCGGTGGTCCGTCGCGAGGCGCTGGCCAAGATCGAGGCGCAACTCGGGCAGCGATTGAGCAAGGAGGGCATCCCGTTCCGACTGGTCGGTCGGGTCAAGTCGCCGTGGAGCATCTACACGAAGATGCGCGCCGAGGGCAAAACCTTCGATCAGGTGATGGACGTCTTCGGGTTCCGTCTGGTCGTGCGTTCGGTACCGGAGTGCTATCACGCGCTGGGCGTGGTGCATGCGGCGTTCAAGCCGGTCGACGGGCGCTTCCGCGATTTCGTCGCGATTCCCAAGGCCAACGGCTATCAATCGCTGCATACGGTGCTGTTCGGACCCTACGGTTCGCCGATCGAGGTCCAGATCCGCACCGAGGAGATGGATCTCATCGCAGAGCGTGGCATCGCCGCACACTGGTCGTACAAGCACGGCGGCAGTTCGCCCAACAGCGCGCAATACCGGGCCCAATCGTGGGTGGCGAACCTGATCGAATCGCAGCGCGCCACCGGTTCGTCGCTGGAATTCCTGGAGAACGTGAAGATCGACCTGTTCCCGGACGAGGTCTATCTGTTCACGCCCAAGGGCGACATCATGGCCCTGCCGCGCAATTCGACCACCCTCGATTTCGCCTACGGCGTGCATACCGACGTCGGCAATCACGCGGTCGCCGCGCGCGTCGACAAACGTCTGGTGCCCCTGCGCACCAAGCTCGCCAGCGGCCAGAGCGTGGAGATCATCACCGCGAAGTCGGCCTCGCCGAAGCCGCAATGGCTGGAATTCGTGGTGACCGGCAAGGCGCGCACCGCGATCCGCCATCAACTGAAACAGCTCGAACACGAGGACGCGGTGCAGCTCGGCCATCGCATGCTCGATCGCGCGCTGGAAGAACTGGATTCGTCGCTCGATCGTGTCCCGCAGTCGCGTCTGGAGAGTTTCCTCGCCGACCACCGCTATCCGCGGCTGGAGGCATTGCTGGCCGATATCGCACTGGGCAATCGCATGCCGACCCAGGTCGCGCAGGTGCTCGCGCACCGGCTGCCCGACCGGCGCGATACGGTCGACCTGGCGCTGGGCGCGTCGCTGCGCGAGAAGATCCTGATCACCGGTGCCGAGCGCGGCGTGGTCGCGTTCGCCAACTGCTGCATGCCGATTCCCGGTGACGACGTCATGGGCTACCACACCGCGGGCCGCGGCATCGTCGTGCACCGTCTGGACTGCGCCAACGTCGCCGAATACCGCAAATCGCCCGAGCGCTGGGTCGAGATCGGCTGGGATCGCCAGGTGAGCGGCGATTACCAGGTCGCGCTGCGGATCGAGGTCGACAACCGTCCCGGCGTGCTCGCCCAGGTCGCGGCGGCGATCGCCCAGGCCGATTCCAACATCGACGCGGTCGAATATCTCGACCGCGACAAGAACATCGCGGTGATCCGGTTCGGCATCGAAGTGAGCGACCGCACCCATCTGGCCGAAGTCATCCGTCGCGTGCGCCGGTTGGGCGTGGTGCACGGCATCCAGCGGATGTAGGTCGGACCAGGGCCCGTCCACGCCCCGTCCACGACGTAAACTATCGGCATCATCCACCCGTCGAGCGCAGCCCATGCCCCGCGAACCGATCAACACCCCGAACGCTCCCGCCGCCATCGGCCCGTATTCGCAGGCCACCCGCGCCGGTGACATGGTCTTTCTCTCCGGCCAGATTCCGCTGGATCCGAATTCCGGCCTGATCGTCGAAGGCGACATCACCGCGCAGGCGCAGCAGGCCTTCGCCAATCTGCGCGCGGTCTGTCAGGCCGCCGGCGGTTCGTTCGACGACATCGTCCGTGTCGGTCTGTATCTGACCGACCTGTCCGAATTCGCCGCGGTCAACGCGGTGATGCAGGACGTGTTCCAGGCGCCGTATCCGGCGCGTTCGACGATCGAGGTCTCGGCACTGCCGCGCGGCGCGAAATTCGAGGTCGACGCGATCATGGTGCTGCGCTGATCGCGCGGCGTTGACGCTGCGGTTCCGAACCCCGGCCCTGCGCGCATGCCTGTCGCGTCGCCCCGCGGCGTCCCGCCCTCCGATCCTGCCGCGCAGCCGCTGACCACGCTCGGCGGCGTCGGTGCCGCCATCGCCGAAAAGCTCGCCGCGCGCGGGCTGCTGACGCTGCAGGATCTGTGGTTCCATCTGCCGCGACAGTACGAGGATCGCACCGAACTGACGCCGATCCGGATGCTGCAACCGGGCCGGCCCGCGCAGGTCGAGGGCGTGGTCGAGGCGGTCGAGAAGGGGTTCCGCTACCGACCCACGCTGCGGGTCGCGCTCGGCGACGATTCGCACGCGACCCTGGTGCTGCGTTTCTTCCATTTCCGCAGCCAGCAGGCCGCGCAGTTCGCGCCTGGCACGCGCGTGCGCGCCTACGGCACGCCGCGGCCCGGGCAGCACGGGCTGGAGATCGTGCATCCGAGCTATCGCATTCTCGGCGACGCCGACACGCCGGTGCTGAGCGCCACCCTCGACCCGGTGTATCCCGCGATCGAAGGCATCGGCCCGGTGGCGCTGCGCAAGCTGATCGGTCAGGCGCTGCAGCGATTGCCCGACGATGCGGCGATGGAACTGCTGCCGGCGGAGGTGCTCGCGCGCGAGTCGCTGTGCGCCGGGATGCCGTCGCTGCGCGAAGCGCTGCTCACCCTGCATCGCCCGCCGCAGGGCAGCGACGTGCAGGCGCTGCTGGCGGGCACCCATCCGGCGCAGCGTCGTCTGGCGCTCGAGGAGCTGTTGGCCCATCACCTCAGCCTGCGTCGTCAGCGCATCACGATGCAGACCCATGGCGCGACGCCGTTGCGCGATGCGGGGCGGGCGGACGCGCTGCGCCGGGCGTTGCCGTTCGCGCTCACCCGCGCGCAGGAACGCGTGTTCGCCGAGATCCGCGACGATCTCGCCAAGCCCGTGCCGATGCTGCGACTGGTGCAGGGCGACGTGGGCAGCGGCAAGACCGTGGTCGCGGCGATGGCCGCGCTGCTGGCGGTCGCGGAAGGACGACAGGCGGCGTTGATGGCACCGACGGAACTGCTCGCCGAGCAGCATCTGGCGAACCTGCGCGGCTGGCTCGAACCGCTTGGCGTCCGCGTGGTCTGGTTGGCCGGCAAGGTCACAGGCAAGGCCCGCGAAGCGACGCTCGCCGAGATCGCAGGCGGGACGGCGCAGGTCGTCGTCGGCACCCATGCCTTGATGCAGGAAGGCGTGACCTTCCACGATCTGGCGCTGGCGATCGTCGACGAACAGCATCGTTTCGGCGTGCATCAGCGTCTGGCACTGCGCGAGAAGGGCGCCAGCGGCGAACGTGTTCCGCATCAGCTGGTGATGACCGCGACGCCGATTCCACGCACCCTGGCGATGGCCGCCTATGCGGATCTGGACGTGTCCGCGATCGACGAACTGCCGCCCGGGCGCACGCCGGTGCAGACCGTGGTGCTGAGCGCCGGTCGTCGACCGGAACTGATCGAACGCATCCGCACGGCCTGCCGCGAGGGCCGGCAGGCGTACTGGGTCTGCACCCTGATCGACGACAGCGACGAGGTCGTCGCCCAGGCCGCGCAGAGCACCTACGACGCCCTCGTCCAGCAGATGCCGGAACTGCGCATCGCGCTCGTGCACGGACGGATGAAGGCGGCCGAGAAACAGAAGACCATGGCCGCGTTCAAGGCCGGCGCCCTGCAACTGCTGGTGGCGACGACGGTGATCGAGGTCGGTGTGGATGTGCCCAACGCGTCGCTGATGATCGTCGAGAACGCCGAACGGCTCGGCCTGGCGCAGTTGCACCAGTTGCGTGGCCGGGTGGGGCGCGGAAGCGCGGCGTCGAGCTGCGTGCTGCTGTATCAATCGCCGCTGTCGCGGATGGCGCGTCAGCGCCTGGAGACGATGCGCGAGACCAACGACGGTTTCGTCATCGCCGAAAAGGATCTCGAACTGCGCGGCCCCGGCGAATTGCTGGGCACGCGCCAGACCGGCCTCGCGGCGTTCCGCATCGCCGATCTCGGTCGCGATGCCGGCCTGCTGCCCACGGTGCAGCGGATCGGCGATGCGCTGTTGCGCGGCGCGCCGGCGCTGGCCGTGCGCGTCACCGAACGCTGGATCGGCGGCGCCGCGCGCTACGCGGGTGCCTGAGCCGCGGCGACGCGCGACTCAGCACAGGCCGTCGCCGCCTTCCTCGCCCGGTGTCGGGCAATAGATGTCGTGCAGGGTGCTGAGGAGCCGGTGCACCGGCCCGGGCGGTACCGAGTAGTACACGTTCTGCGATTCGCGCCGGGTCTGCACCAGACCGCCTTCGCGCAGGACGGCGAGGTGTTGCGACAGCGCCGACTGGCTCAGTTCGACCTCGGCGTTGATTTCGCCGACGGTCTTTTCGCCGTCGATCAACAGGCACATCACCCGCAGTCGCTGCGGGTTCGACAACGCCTTGAGCAATTCGGCCGCCTCTTCGGCCTGCGCCTGCATGCGTTCGCCCAGCGATGCCGGGGCGGCGTTGCGGCGACGCGCGTTCATCATCTCGCCCCCTCGGTCGCACCGCCGCTCTCGACCCAGCGCAGCCAGCCTCCGGCCAGCGACAGCGGGCGATCGAAACCGAGCCGCTTCAGCGCTTCCGCGGCCAGCGCGGAGCGACCGCCGGTGCGGCAATAGAGGATGACCGGTTCGCGCCGGTGCGACAGATGCGGATCGGACCTGCCGGCCACGGCGGGATGGCCGTCGACCTGGAACTCCAACACGCCACGGGGGATGTTGATCGCGCCGGGGAGATGGCCTTCGGCGAACTCGGCCGGTTCGCGCACATCGATCACGGGTGTACCGGCCGCCTGCAGCGCGCGCAGGTGCTCGGGGGCGATTTCCTCGATGACGGCCCGTGCCTGGGCGACGAGATCCTGAGCGGTGTACGACATGAACGGGTCTCCGGGTGAGGTTGACAGTCTAGCAAACTCTAATTAAGATAATTCTAAATTAGATATAGATCAATCATCCGGGAGGGGCCATGAGCAGCATCGTCGTGATCGGAGCGGGCTTGAGCGGCATGAGCGCGGCCTACGAACTGCGCGAAATTCTCGGCAGGGACCACCGGATCACGGTCGTCGGCGACGGCGACCTGTTCAGCTTCACCCCGTCGAATCCCTGGGTCGCGGTCGGTTGGCGCGCACCCGGCGACATCACCCTCAAGGCCGGCGAGCATCTCGCCCGCAAGGACATCGTCTTCCGCCGAGACGGCGCGGCCCGGATCGATGCGGCCGGACACCGGGTCGTGACCGGTGAAGGCGCGGTGCTCGACTACGACTACCTGTTGATCTGCACCGGCCCCAAGCTCGCCTTCGACGAAGTGCCGGGCAGCGGTCCGCAGGGTGGCCATACCCAATCGGTGTGCACCACGCCGCATGCGCAACGCGCCTGGGAGGCCTACGAAGATTTCCTGAAGACGCCCGGGCCGGTCGTGGTCGGTGCGATGGCCGGCGCCAGTTGCTTCGGGCCGGCCTACGAATTCGCGATGATCCTCGACGCCGATCTGCGCAAGCGCAGGCTGCGCGACAAGGTGCCGATGACCTTCGTCACCAGCGAGCCCTACATCGGCCATATGGGCCTGGGCGGGGTCGGCGACTCCAAGGGCATGATGGAATCGGAGTTGCGCCAGCGCCACATCAAGTGGGTCGTGAACGCGAAGGTGAAGGACGTCCGCGCCGGCGAAATGCACGTCGTCGAACACGACGACAATGCCCAGCCGACGAAGGAGCACACGCTGCCGTTCGCCTACGCGATGATGCTGCCGGCATTCCGCGGCGTCGACGCGGTGGCCGCGGTCGAAGGCCTGTGCAATCCGCGCGGTTTCGTGATCGTCGACAAGCATCAGCGCAGCCCGAAACATCCGCGGATCTTCGCTGCCGGCGTATGCGTGGCGATCCCGCCGGTGGAGGCGACGCCGATCCCGACCGGCGCGCCCAAGACCGGCTTCATGATCGAATCGATGGTCACCACCATCGTGCGCAACATCGAGGCCGAACTGGCCGGAAAACCGGCGACCTTCGAAGGCACCTGGAACGCGGTCTGCCTCGCCGACATGGGCGACACCGGCGCGGCGTTCGTCGCCTTGCCGCAGATTCCGCCGCGCAACGTCACCTGGACGAAGATCGGCAAGTGGGTGCATCTCGCCAAGATCGCGTTCGAAAAATACTTCCTCTACAAGATGCGCCACGGCACCAGCGAGCCGATCTACGAGAAATACGTGCTCAGCGCGCTGGGCATCGAGCGACTGAAATGACCCGCAACCCAACCGGAGAAACCGCATGAATCTCGATCGTGCCGTGATGGCCTTCGCCGGCGTGATGATCCTCGTCAGCCTGCTGCTCACCCAGTTCGTGTCCCCCTGGTTCTGGCTGTTCACCGCCTTCATCGGCCTGAACCTGCTGCAGGCCAGCGTCACCGGGTTCTGTCCGGCGGCGATCGTGTTCCGCAAACTCGGAGTCGCCAGCGGATGCGCGTTCAAATGAACATCGTGCTGCGGCTGGCATCGGTCGCGCTGATCGCTTCGCTCGTCGCCTGCGGTGAGGACGCCGGCGAACGCGCGCAGATCGCGCCGCCGGCGCTCGACACCTTCGTCGTCGCCGCCGGCGACGGCGATGGCCGTGCCTGGGACGGGACCGTGGAAGCCGTGCGCGAGGCGACGCTGTCCGCGCAGACCGCCGGTCGCGTCACCGCGGTGAACGCGGACGTCAACGATCGCGTCGACGCCGGGCAGACCCTGCTGCGCCTGACCGTGGTCGAACAGCAGGCCGGCGTCGATACCGCGCGTGCGCAATTGCGGGCGGCGGAGGCGTCGGCGGTCGAAGCCGAACGCCAGTTCCAGCGCTTCTCTGCGCTCGCCAAGGACGCCTATGTCTCGCGGGCCCAGCTCGATCAGGCCCGCGCCGGTCGCGATGCCGCCGTCGCCGCGCGCGACGCCGCGCGCGCGCAACTGGCGTCGGCGGGACAGAACGCCGATTACACGACGGTGCGCGCGCCCTACGCGGGACTCGTGTCCGCGCGGCTGGTCGAGCCGGGCGAGACGGTGAATCCGGGCCAGCCGCTGTTGATCGTGTATGCGCCGGAGGATCTGCGCATCGAAGTGCGCGTGCCGCAGTCGGCGGCCGACGCCATCCGTGCCCGGCCGCGTGCGCGTGTCCGTTTCGACGACGGCACCGCGGTCGATGCGCGCGAGGTGGTGGTGTATCCCGCGGCCGATCCGGCGAGTCACAGCGTCATGGTCCGCGTGCTGCTGCCGCGACTCGCGACCCTGCCGGCGCCGGGTGTCGTCGCGAAGGTGGAATTCCCGGTCGGTGCCGAAGGCCGCACGCTGCGCGTGCCGTCGTCGGCGGTGTTGCGTCGCGGCGAACTCACCGCCGTCTATGTCGTGAAGGACGGTCGCGTGCTGCTGCGCCAATTGCGTCTCGGCGCGCGTGAAGGCGAGACGGTCGAAGTCCTCGCCGGACTGCGCGCGGGCGACGTGGTGGCGCGCGATCCCGATGCGGCGATGGCGGCGATCGCGCGTCAGCGCGCGGCCGCGGGAGACGGGCATGGCTGACAGGCCGTCCACCGCCCCGTCGCGGCTCGGCGTCTCCGGACGGCTTGCCCGCGCCTTCCAGGCCAATCCGCTCACGCCGATCCTCGCGCTGATGGGATTGATCCTCGGCCTCGTCGCCGTGCTGATCACGCCGCGCGAGGAGGAGCCGCAGATCGACGTGACCATGGCGAACGTGTTCGTGCCGTTCCCCGGCGCGTCGTCGCGCGATGTCGAGCAACTGGTGAGCTATCCGCTGGAACAGAAACTCTCGGAGATCGAGGGCGTCAAGCACGTCTATTCGATCAGCCGTCCGGGCATGGCGGTGCTCACGGTCGAATACACCGTCGGCGTCGAGCGCCAGCCGGCGATCGTGCGTCTCTACAACCAGGTGTTTTCCAACAGCGACTGGATGCCGCAGGGCGTCGGCGTCGGCCAACCGCTGATCAAACCCAAGGGCATCGACGACGTGCCGGTGATGGCCTTGACGCTGTGGTCGGACGATGCCGACACCGGCATCGAAGACCTGTCTGCGGTCGCGCGCACGCTCGAAACCGAACTCAAGCGCGTGCCCGGCACCCGCGACGTCTACACCATCGGTGCGCCCGACCGCGTGGTCGCGGTGACGCTCGATCCGACCCGCCTCGCGGCCTTCGGCCTGAGCGTCGGCGAGGTCGCGCAGTCGCTGCAGGCGGCGAACGTCGTGCGTCATGTCGGCGAGCGTGTCGGCGACGACCGCGCGGTGCCGGTCACCGCGGGACGTTTCCTCGCGGACCGCGACGATGTCGCGCAACTCGTGCTGGGTCTGCAGGGCGGCAAGCCGGTGACCCTGGCGGATGTCGCCGACGTGCGTGCCGGCATCGACATCCCGTCCAGCTATGTCTGGCACGGTGCGCCCGCCGGGCGCGCGGGTCCGCAGGCCGGCACCGCGCCGGCACTCACCCTCGCGATCGCCAAGAAGCCGGGCAGCAACGCCGCCGACATCACCGCCGCGATCGCGGGACGCATCGAGGTCCTGCGCGGCGAACTGATCCCCGACGCGGTGAACGTCGAGATCGTGCGCGATTACGGCCAGACCGCCACAGACAAGGCGCGGAAGCTCATCCAGAAACTGTTCTTCGCCACGATGTCGGTGGTGTTGCTGGTGCTGTTCGCGCTCGGCAGGCGCGAAGCGCTGGTGGTCGGCGCCGCGGTCGTGCTCACGCTCGCGCTGACGTTGTTCGCTTCGTGGGCGATGGGGTTCACGTTGAACCGGGTCTCGCTGTTCGCGCTGATCTTCTCGATCGGCATCCTCGTCGACGACGCGATCGTCGTGGTCGAGAACATCCATCGCCACATGGCCCGCGGCGGGAAGACGCTGATCGAAGCGATTCCGCCGGCGGTCGACGAGGTCGGCGGACCGACCATCCTCGCGACCTTCACCGTGATCGCCGCGCTGTTGCCGATGGCCTTCGTCAGCGGACTGATGGGGCCGTACATGCGGCCGATCCCGATCAACGCCTCCGCCGGCATGGTGCTGTCGTTGGCGGTGGCGCTGGTGGTGACGCCGTGGTTGTCGCTGAAACTCCTGAAACCGCACGTCGCCCACACCGATGCGCCCGCGGCGACCGGCGGCTCGTGGCTGCACCGGTTGTTCTCGCGGTTGATGACGCCCTTTCTGGACGCGACGCGCGGCGGCCGTCGGCGTCTGTTCCTGTTCGGTGGCATGGCCGGGCTGGTGCTGTTGTCGGCCAGCCTCGCGGTGTTCCAACTGGTCGTGCTGAAGATGCTGCCCTTCGACAACAAGTCCGAGATCCAGGTGGTCGTGGACATGCCCGAAGGCAGCACGCTCGAAACCACCAACGCGCTGCTGACAGAACTGGCCGCGAGCGCGTCGGAGTTCCCGGAGGTCGCGCATTTCCAGGGATATGCCGGCACCTCCGCGCCGATCAACTTCAACGGCCTGGTGCGCCAGTATTTCCTGCGCAGCGGCGCGAACGTGGCCGATCTGCAGGTGAATCTGGTCGACAAGCACGACCGCGATCGCAAGAGCCACGACATCGCCCGTGCGATGCGTCCGCGGCTCGATGCCATCGGCCGTCGCTATCGCGCTTCGGTGAAGGTGGTGGAAGTGCCGCCGGGTCCGCCGGTGCTGGCGCCGCTGGTGGCCGAGGTCTATGGCCCGGACGATGCGCGCGCGCGCCGGATCGCGCTCGCGCTCGAAACGCGGCTGCGCGCCACCGAGGGCATCGTCGACATCGACACCACGGTGGAAACCGCATCGCCGCGCGAGGTGCTGGTCGTCGACCGCGAACGTGCCACGCGGATGGGCGTCGACCAGTCGACGATCGCGAACACGCTCGCGGCGGCCGTCGGCGGCCACGACGCCACTTGGGTGCAGGATGGTGTTTCGCGCCATCCGCGTCCGGTGCGCCTGCGCGTGCCGGTGGCCGAGCAGGCGAGTCTCGAACGCCTGCTGTCGCTGTCGGTGAAGGGCGGGCAGGGGCAGACGGTGCCGCTGTCGGAAGTGACCAGGACCGTGCGCGCCGAGCGCGACGGCGCGATCCATCACAAGGATCTGCTGCCGGTGGTCTATGTCACCGGCGACGAAGCCGGTGAACTCGACAGTCCGCTGTACGGCATGTTCGACGTGGTCGGCCAGGTGGCGGACGCGGCCGTCGATGGTCAGCGCCTCGACCAGTTCTTCATCCGCCAGCCCGACCGGACCGATGTGTACGCGATCAAATGGGACGGCGAATGGCAGATCACCTACGAGACCTTCCGCGACATGGGCATCGCCTACGCCGCCGGGCTGGTCCTGATCTATCTGCTGATCGTGGCCCAGTTCCGCAGCTATCTGGTGCCGCTGGTGATCATGGCGCCCATCCCGATGACCGTGATCGGCGTGATGCCGGGCCATGCGCTGCTCGGCGCCCAGTTCACCGCGACCTCGATGATCGGCATGATCGCGCTGGCCGGGATCATCGTCCGCAACTCCATTCTGCTGGTGGACTTCATCAATCAGGCGGTGGGGGAGGGACGCACCCCGGCCGAGGCGGTGATCGAGGCCTGTGCGGTCCGCGCCCAGCCGATCGTGCTGACCGCGGCGGCAGCCATGCTCGGCGCGCTGTTCATTCTCGACGACCCGATTTTCAACGGCCTCGCGGTCTCGTTGATTTTCGGTATCTTCGTCAGCACATTGCTGACGCTGATCGTCATTCCCCTGCTGTACTTCGTGTTGCTGCGCCGCAAGGGCGCCAAGGAGCCAAAATCATGACCGACACCCCCGAGATCCGCATCCGGCTGGAGCAGGAAAGCCCCTACGGCTTCAAGGTGAATTTCGAGGGCACGGACCTCGAGGCCCTGCACACCGACGAACCCGCGCCGCTGGGCGCGGGTTCGGGTCCCAACCCGTCCGCGATGCTGCTCACCGCCATCGCCAATTGCCTGTCGGCGAGCCTGTTGTTCGCGCTGCGCAAGTTCAAGAACGAACCGGGCCCGATCCGCGCCGAGATCGTCGCGCGCAGGGAACGCAACGCCGAAGGTCGTTGGCGCATTCCGCGCGCCGAGGTCACGATCCATCTGACCGACAAGGCCGCGGAACTGGAACATTTCGATCGCGTGCTGGCCCAGTTCGAACAGTTCTGCGTCGTGACCCAGAGCGTGCGCGAGGGCGTGGCGGTGGCGGTGCGCATCGTCGACGCCGACGGCGTGGTGCGGGAACCGGGCGCTTGAGCGAAGGTCGTCTGCCCGCGCGCTGGTTTTCCTGGGTGTTCGCGCTGTTCATGGGCGGCGCGATGACCGCGCTGGTCACGTTGGTCCTGACGCTCGTCCACGACGCATGGAGCTGGGCGGCGGTCGGACGCTGGTTGCAGCGATAGGCCTTGGCCTGGAGTGTGGCGACCCCCACCATCCACCTGCTGGCACCACGGATGCGCCGTCTCGCCGCGCGGTTCGCGGTGCCGCCCGCGGCCTGATCTGCAGGGGCTGATCTGCACAGACTGATCTGCACAGACTGATCTGCACAGACTGATCGACAAGGTCCGATGGATGCGATGTGCTGTCTTCGGCCCGTGTTTCATGCTTTCGACCCCAGCGAGGTGTGCGCGATGACCCATGCTTCCGATGAGACCCTCCGCATCGCCTGTCCGCACTGCCACGCGCTCAATCGCGTGCCGGTCGCACGGCTCGCCGATGGCCCGGTCTGCGGGCGATGCAAGGCGGCCATGTTCTCCGCGCATCCGGTGGCGCTGGATGTCGACGCCTTCGAGCGTCACGCCGTGCAATCCGACCTGCCGGTGCTGGTCGATTTCTGGGCGCCGTGGTGCGCGCCCTGCCGGATGATGGCGCCGCACTTCGAGGCCGCCGCCGGTGAGCTGGAGCCCGCGTTCCGGCTCGCCAAGGTCGATACCGAGGCCCAGCCCGCGCTCGGCGCCCGTTTCGGCATCCGCAGCATTCCGACCCTGGTCCTGTTCCGCGCCGGGCGCGAGATCGCCCGGCAATCCGGCGCGATGGGCGGCGCCGATATCGTCCGCTGGGCGCGCTCGCATCAAGGTTGAGACCGTCCTGTCCCGCGCTTTCGAGGAGATCCCGATGTCCGCATTTCGCTCCCGCTTCCGCATCGCCCTGTTCGGCACCGTCGTCGCGATCGCCGGACTGCCCGCCTGCGTGACCGTCCGCGAGCATCGCGCGGCGGATGCGACCACGCCGATGCCGCGGCCGGCGACGACGCCATCCGGCGTCGCCCTGTCGTATCCGGAAGCCGGGCTGATCGTCGCCGGTCAGCCGGCCGCCGGCGATTGGGCCGCACTCGCGGCGGCCGGCGTGCGCACGGTCGTCGATCTGCGCACGCCGGGCGAACTGCAGGAACGCGACGAGCCGGCCGAGGTCGCGGCCGCCGGCATGCGCTACGTGCGGTTGCCGATCGCCGGTGCGGGCGCGATCACGCCCGAAAACGCGCAGCGACTCACCGCTCTGCTCGACGGCGCCGAGGGCACGGTGCTGGTGCACTGCGCCAGCGGCAATCGCGCCGGTGGATTGCTCGCGCTGGTCAAGGCGGGCGAGGGCATGCCGGCGGAAGAGGCCCTGGCCTACGGCCGCAGCGCCGGCATGACGTCGAGCGAAGCGAAGGTGCGCGAAGCGATGGCCGTGCCCAGAGCGGTCCAGACGGCGCCCTGAGTCCGTCCGCGGACGACGCGCGAACGCGGCCGGTCCGGCTGCGGTTCGCACGCGATTCAGGGCCGGCGCGGGAACGTGGCGGAACCGCCGCGTCACGCGTCCGTCGAGCCCGCCATATGCGCCCTCCGCTGTCGAAAATCCTTCTTCTTCCGCTCTCCGCCCTGCTCGCGACGATCATCGCGGCACCGGCCCATGCCGCGGCCGCGGCCGTCGGCGATCGCGTGCCCGCATCGGTGTTCTGCCGCGATGCGCGCGAGACCGCCGATTGGGGCGAATCGCTCAAACTCGTCGTGCTGATGCCGCAACGCAGCGATTACGGCGGCATGCTCCGGCTGGCGCTCGCGGCCTACTTCCGCCAGGGCGACGCCTTCCCCGGTTCGCCGCCGGCGATCAAGGTGGTGCAGGTCACCGGTGAAGCCGACAGCGCTGCCGATGCGCCGTTCCTGTTCATGGACAACGATTGCGTACCCGCGGGCGGCGATGCGCTCGCCCGGATCGCGCAGGCCACCGGCGTCGTCTTGCCCAAGGCCGACCAGGCCGATGCCACGGTGCTGTTGCTCGACAGGAACGACGTGGTGCGCTGGCGCGACGACGCCTACCGCGCCCAGGGCGAGCATCTGAAGCCGCTCGAAGCCGCGGTGAAGTCGCTGCTCGGGCGTCCCGATCCGCTCGCGCCCGCGTCGGATGCGCCGCCGCCGCGGGTCGGCGACGCCGCGCCGGACTTCGCGATCGCGCTGCCGCCCGCATCGGGCATGCGCTCGCTTGGCACCGCAGCAGATTCCGCGGTCGAATCGCGACTGTCCGCGCTGCGCGGCAAGGTCGTGCTGATCACGTTCTATCCGGCCGCCTTCAGCGGCACGTTGCCGACCGTCGACGGCACGCCCGAGCAGACCGCAGAAGCGGCCCTGCAGCGCCGGCGTCGGCAGATGATGAGCTGCGCCCTGCAGCTCGACGAACTCGACACGGTCGCGCCCGATCAGGCCTTGCGCGACGATGTCGTGAAACTCGCGATCAGCGCGTCCACGCCGGAACTGCTCGCCGCGTGGCGGCGCACGCTGCGCACCCGCGATCTGCACTACGTCAACGACCCGGACTACAGCATCGCCCGGCGCTACGGCAGTTACGACGCCGCGGCCGGCTACAACCAGCGCAAGGTGTTCATCGTTGGGCGCGATGGCACGATCGTGTTCGTCGACGAGGATTACGCGGGCGGCGATGCACAGGCGATCGCCGAGGCGCTGGCGGCGGCGCAGCGGCGATAGCGGCGCGCCCGCCCGGGACGATGGTCAGGACTTCCCGTTCAGAACCGGTCGATCGGCAGCTTCAGATACCGCACGCCGTTGTCTTCCGGCTCGGGCAGGCGACCGGCGCGGATGTTGACCTGCACCGAAGGCAGCAACAGCGCCGGCATCGCCAGGGTCGCATCGCGTGCGGTGCGCACGGCGACGAAGTCGTCCTCGGCGATCCCGTCGCGCACATGGATGTTGCCCGCCTTCTGCGCGGCGATCGTGGTTTCGCAGGCATGGGCGCGGCCACCGGGCGCATAGTCGTGGCAGACGAACACGCGGGTGTCTTCGGGCCATGCGAGCAGCCGCCGGATCGACCGGTACAGCGTGCGCGCATCGCCGCCGGGGAAATCGCAGCGTGCGGTGCCGCCGTCGGGCATGAAGATCGAATCGCCCACGAACAGCGCATCGCCGATCCGGTAGGCGACGCTGTCGTTGGTGTGGCCCGGTACCGCGATCACCTCCGCGTCGATCGCGCCGATCGCGAAGCGCTCGCCGTCGTCGAAGAGACGATCGAACTGCGAGCCATCGACCGGAAAATGTTCGCCCAGATTGAAGATCGGCCGGAACGTCTTCTGCACCAGGCGGATGCCTTCGCCGATCGCGAGCACCGCCTCCGGAAAATGCGATTTCAGCCAGTGCCCGGCGCTGAGATGATCGGCGTGCGCATGGGTTTCGAGCAGCCAGCGCACATCGAGCCCTTCGGCACGAACGTGGTCGACCAGCGCCTGCGCCGAGCTCGTCGCCGTGCGCCCGGATTTCGCATCGAAATCCAGCACCGGATCGACGATCGCCGCCTGTCGTGTCGCGGGATCGGCGATGACGTAGGTCCAGGTGCAGCTGTCGGCGTGGAAGAACGGGACGACGGTGGGCGACATGGTGGAGTCCTGCGACGTGCGATCTCCGGATTCTACGCCCGGGTACGCCAGGGGGCTGGCGATCGCGCCGCCTGTCGGCATAATCCGTCGATGAACGAGAAACTTCCCCTGCTGATCGATACCGACCCGGGCGTGGACGACGCGCTCGCCCTGCTGATGGCCTTCGATGCGCCGCATCACGAGGTCGTCGCCCTCACCATCGCCGCCGGCAACGTCGGCCTGCGGTACACCGTCGCGAATGCGTTGAAACTGTGCGAGGTCGCGGAGATCGATCTCCCGGTCTTCGCCGGCTGCGACGCGCCGCTGCTGCATCCCGCGCCGGATGCGTCCTACGTCCACGGTCGCGACGGTTTCGGCGACATTGACTATCCGCCGGCCGCGAAACAGGCCGAAGCCGAGCATGCGGCATCGGCCATCCTCCGTCTCTCGCACGTCCACGCCGGCCGGCTGGTGCTGTGCATGCTCGGCCCGCTGACGAATCTCGCCGTCGCCCTGAAACTCGATCCGACCCTGCCTGGACGGATCGGGCGGATCGTGGTGATGGGCGGTGCGGTGACCGGGCAGGGCAACACGACGCCGACGGCGGAGTTCAACATCGGCTTCGACCCCGAGGCGGCGCATCTGGTGTTCGATGCTTTCGCCGCCGCCGGCAAGGTCGTCGAAGTGGCCGATTGGGAGGCGGTGATCCGGCACGGCTTCCTGCACAGCGACGTCGAGACCTGGCTGCAGGCCGATCACCCGCGTGCCCGGTTCTACGAAGCGATCTCGCGCAAGACCCGAGAATGGTCCGCCGGCCTGCGTGGCGAGCGCTGGCACGCCGCCGACGCCCTGGCCATGGCCCTGGTCGTCGCTCCGGCGCACGTGCAGCGCCTGGAACGCCGGCCGCTGCGGGTGGAACTGACCGGGGCCGAGACGCGCGGCGCCACCGTGGTCGACTGGGGGCGACGCAGTGGACGGACGGACAACGCGGAGATCCTGATGGACTACGACCAGACGGCCTTCGAGGCCCTGATCCGCCGGGCGCTGCGGGCCGATTGACCGGCCCGGGCAGGATGGCCGACGGGTGGCTTGAGTCGGAGCGGGTCAGGTCGTTATAATGCCCGGCTTTCCGCTCAACTCCGGTACCCGCCATGAAGGCCGACATCCATCCCGAATACCGTCAGGTCGTGTTCCAGGACGTGACCTCGGACTTCAAGATCCTGACCCGCTCGACCCTGGGCAGCAAGGAAACCGTCAAGTGGGAAGACGGTAACGAGTACCCCCTGATCAAGGTGGAAATCTCGTCGTCCTCGCACCCGTTCTACACGGGCAAGCACAAGATCGTCGATACCAGCGGTCGCGTCGACAAGTTCCGCAAGCGTTACGGCAAGTAATCCGCGTTCGCGCCGTCCGGCCCGCCCAGCGCGGATCCGGTACCGGCGTCGCGCGCCGTACGTGTCATCGGCTTCAGCCCGCAGCGGCCGCCAACCGGCGGCCGTTGTCGTGTCCGCGCGCCGGCATCCGGCGTCATCCCGCATGCTCCGGATCGGGACGTAAGACCAAAGTCCAGAGCCGGCGCTCGAATGGCGATATGCGATAATCGCGCGCTGTCGCGACCGCGGTTGCGGCTTCCTTCCCCGAATGCGACGTGGCCCGCGCCACGACATCGCAGTTCCATCGTTCCGAGACCCACCAGTTTCCGGGAGTGCGCCGTGTCTCAACAGGATTCCTCCATTCCGACCCAGGTCACCGTGACCGCCGGCGACAAGTCCGTCGCCCTGCCGGTGCATGCCGGCACTCTCGGCAACCCCTGCGTCGATATCGCCAAACTGCCGAAAGAAACCGGCCTGTTCACCTACGACTCGGGCTTCATGGCTACCGCGTCGTGCCGTTCGGCCATCACCTACATCGACGGCGACAACGGCGTGCTGATGTATCGCGGTTATCCGATCGAGCAACTGGCCGAGCATTCGAGCTTCCTCGAAGTGGCCTACCTGCTGATGCATGGCGAGTTGCCGAAGCAGGACGAGTTCGCCAAGTTCGAACATGAAGTCACGCATCACACGATGATGCACGAGGCCTTCCGCACCTTCCTGTTCGGTTTCCGCCACGACGCGCATCCGATGGCGATGCTGGTCGGCATGCTCGGCTCGATGGCCAGCTTCTACCACAACACCCTGGACCTGGAAGACGCCGAACAGCGCCGCATGGCCGCGATCCGCCTGATCGCGAAGGTGCCGACGATCGCCGCCGCCTGCCATCGCTATTCGATCGGCTGGCCGAGCCGCTATCCGAAGAACAATCTCGAATACGTCACCCGCTTCCTGCACATGATGAAGGAAGTGCCCAGCGAGCCGCTGGAACTCAATCCGGTCGCGGCCAAGGCGCTGGACCTGCTGTTCATCCTGCATGCCGATCACGAGCAGAACGCGTCGACCTCGACCGTCCGTCTGGTCGGCTCCACCGGCGCCAACCCGTACGCCTGTGTCGCCGCCGGCGTCGCCGCGTTGTGGGGCCCGGCGCATGGCGGTGCCAACGAAGCCGTGCTGAAGATGCTGGAAGAGATCGGCAGCGCGGGCAACGTGCAGTCGGCGGTCGACAAGGCCAAGGACAAGAACTCCGGCTTCCGCCTGATGGGTTTCGGCCATCGCGTGTACAAGAATTTCGACCCGCGCGCGAAGATCATCCGCGAGATGTGCCACAAGGTGCTCAACGAGCTGGGCGTCAACGACCCGCTGCTCGAAGTGGCGATGAAGCTGGAAGAAGCCGCGCTGAAGGACGACTACTTCGTGCAGCGCAAGCTCTACCCGAACGTCGACTTCTACTCGGGCATCATCTACAAGGCGCTGGGGATCCCGACCGAAATGTTCACGGTCATGTTCGCGATCGCCCGCACCGCCGGCTGGGTGTCGCACTGGCTGGAACAGCAGAACGACCCGGAAGCCAAGATCGGCCGTCCCCGCCAGATCTATACGGGTTACGCGGCGCGCGACTACGCGCCGTCCGGCAAGCGCTGATCCACACCGCGACCGACGAAAAACCCCGCCCAGGCGGGGTTTTTTTCGTTGTCGCGACCGGATGTCGTCAACCCGCCGTCGCGATGCGCGTTTCCGCCCGGACGACGGCGGCGTTCGCCGCCGTATCCGCCCCTCAGGAGATTCCGCGCATGGCGCCTCATTCCGCGACACCGCCGTCCTTCGCAGCACGGCGCGCGATCCATCGATTCGCCCCGATTCTGCTGTGCCTGCTGTCGTTCGCCGGTGTCGCGCATGCGCAGAACGCCTGCGTCCCTGCACCGTTGGCGCCGGGCGCGCAGGGGGCGGATCTGTGTTACGGCGCGGAAGTCTGGCGCGAGCCGACGCTCGGCGGCCGCTGGCTGCAGCAATCGTTCGACTTCTACCGCGCGCCGCCCGTCGCGGACGGCCTGCCCGCGCCGCTGATCATCTGGGCGCATCCGAACGGCACGAGCAAGCAGCTCAC
This sequence comes from Lysobacteraceae bacterium, assembly GCA_041919915.1. Taxonomy (GTDB): domain Bacteria; phylum Pseudomonadota; class Gammaproteobacteria; order Xanthomonadales; family Xanthomonadaceae; genus Lysobacter_I. Next base: position 30,830 of record JAYRSY010000024.1, on the reverse strand, counting down.
GCCAGGCAAGATGACCTACGAAGCGCTGGTCAGGCCAGCGCTGGCAGCCGGATTCTCGTTCGCATCGATCGAATTCCGGCATCCGGTGACCAACGAGCGCGAAGCCGCGTCGCCCGACGATCCGGGCGTGCCGCATCGCGATCTCGCGCGCGCGCTGCAGTTCATCCGCGCCAATGCCGTGGCCCTGGGGATCGACCGCCGGAACGTCTTCTTCGTCGGCGGATCGCGCGGCACGCTGACGCTGTGGACGGCGTTGCAGGACGACATGGCGGATCCCGACAGCGCGGATCCCGTGGCGCGACAATCGACGCGCGTCAATGCGGTGTTCGGCGTCAATGCGCAGACGACCTACGACGGAGTGGAATTCGCGGATCTGTTCATCGTGGAGGGAGATCGCGAGATCGCGCAGGAGGCGTGGCGCCAGGAGCACGAGAAGTACGCCCAGTTCGGCAGCGCGCTGCGCAGCGTGAGCGGAGAATTTCCGGCCGACCCGCCAGTGATGCTCCGCTACGATCAGCCGTTCGTGCGCGAGCAGGTGACGCTGGAAGCGTTGGAGGCCATGGTCGAAGTGCACTATCCGGATTACGGCCTGGCGTTGTGCGCGGCCTATGCCCGGGCGGGCATCGGCGAGCGCTGTTCCGCCGATGCCGATCCGCGATTCGCGAGTGCCGCGGCGGCCTACGAAGGGTATGTGGACTTCTTCCGGCAGCATCTGCGTGGCCGGAGCAAACCGGTGCAGCCGGCCGGCGTCGTGGCCTCTTCGCGCGCCGGTCGGCCGACGCCGCCCTGATGCGGCATCGACGATGGGCCCGGCCCGGGTGACAGGGTCGGGCGGGCTTCGCCCTGCCGGCGTCCCGGGCCGCGTCAGGCCAGCAGCGAGCGCAGCATCCAGGCATTCTTTTCGTGGATGTTGAGGCGCTGGGTCAGGAGGTCGGCGGTGGGCTCGTCGCCGCCCTTGTCGGCCTGCTTCAGCACTTTGCGCGCGGTGCGGCAGACCGCTTCGTTGCCCGTCACCAACTGACGGACCATTTCGCGCCAGTCGCTGCCTTCCACCGCGCCTTCATCGCCGATCGAGCTGAGCTTCGCGAACTCGGCGTAGGATCCCGGCGCGCGGGCACCCAGCGCGCGGATGCGCTCGGCGATCGCGTCGAGCGCGGTCCACTGCTCGGTGTACTGGCCTTCGAACATGACGTGCAGGCTGTTGAACATCGGGCCGGTGACGTTCCAGTGGAAGTTGTGGGTGCGCAGGTAGAGCGTGTAGCTGTCGGCGAGGAAGCTGGACAGGCCGTCGGCGATCTTCCTGCGGTCGCCGGAGGAGATCCCGATGTCGATCTGCGGCGCCTCGGCATGGGGTGCGGGCTTGGCGGCAGCGGCGGTCGCGGGTTTCTTCGATTTGGCCATGGCTCGTCTCCGGGCGTGGGATGGATCAGACTATCGTCCCCCATGATGCATTAGAAATCCGTTCTTCCGGGTTCCGTCCTCGATGTCCTCGACCGATTCCCCCGCCGCGCCGCCGCCGTCGGGCAAACCACCGGATCGTCACCTGCAGAATGCACGTCGCGCGATCGACGGCGCGCTGGCGCGCGATCGCGGGCGGCTGCTCGGGCTGTGGTCGCGTTGGCGCGACCGGCCGGGCGATGCCGCGCCGCAGGCGGCCTTCGCCGATGCCCTCGCGGCCTCGGTCGCCGCACGCGCGGCGCGCGCCGCCGCGCTGCCGACCGCGATCGAGGTGGATCCGGCGCTGCCGATCGCCGCCGAAGCCGAGCGCATCGTCGGACTGATCCGCGACCATCAGGTCGTGGTGATCGCCGGCGAGACCGGCTCCGGCAAGACCACGCAGTTGCCAAAGCTGTGCCTCGCCGCAGGCCGCGGCGCCGCCGGCATGATCGGCTGCACCCAGCCGCGCCGGATCGCCGCGCGCGCGGTCGCGCGGCGCGTGGCCGAAGAGCTGAAGACGCCGCTCGGCGGTCTGGTCGGCTTCCAGGTGCGTTTCAACGACAACGTCGGCGAGCGCACCGCGGTGAAGTTCATGACCGACGGCATCCTGCTGGCCGAGATCCAGTCCGATCGCTGGCTGTCGAGCTACGACACGATCATCGTCGACGAAGCGCACGAGCGCAGCCTCAACATCGATTTCCTGCTCGGCTATCTCAAGCAGTTGCTGGTCAAACGCCGCGACCTGAAGGTGATCGTGACTTCGGCGACCATCGACACCGAGCGCTTTTCGCAGCATTTCGGCGACGCGCCGGTGGTCAGCGTGGAAGGCCGCGGCTATCCGGTCGAGGTGCGCTACCGGCCGTTGAATGCGGGCCGCGACGAGGATGACGACAGCGGCGACGACGCGGGCGAAGGCGGTCGTTCGGTGCTCGACGGCATCGTGTCGGCCTGCGACGAGATCGCGCGCGGCGGCGGCATGGGCGACACGCTGATCTTCCTGCCCGGCGAGCGCGAGATCCGCGATGCGCATCAGGCGCTGGAAAAGCGCAAATACCGGCACACCGAAGTGCTGCCGCTGTACGCGCGGCTGTCGGCGCGCGATCAGGACCGGGTGTTCAATCCCGGCCCGCAGCGACGGATCGTGCTGGCGACCAACGTCGCCGAGACCTCGCTGACCGTGCCGCGCATCCATTACGTGGTCGATCCCGGACTGGCGCGGGTGAAGCGTTACAGCCCGCGTCAGAAACTCGATCGCCTGCACATCGAAGCGATCTCGCAGGCCAGCGCCGACCAGCGCAAGGGCCGCTGCGGCCGCATCGCACCGGGCACCTGTTTCCGGCTGTATTCCGAGGCCGAGTTCCTCGCCCGCGATCCGTATACCGATCCCGAGATCCGGCGCGCGGCGCTGGCCGGCGTGATCCTGCGCATGCTCGCGCTGGGCCTGGGGCGGATCGAGGCATTCCCGTTCCTGGAAGCGCCCGATCCGCGCGCCATCGCCGACGGTTGGCAGCAATTGGCCGAACTGGGCGCGATCGACGCTGAGCGCAAACTCACCCACATCGGTCGCACCATGGCGCGATTGCCGGTGGACGTGAAGCTGGCGCGCATGCTGATCGCGGCGCAGAAACACGGCTGTCTGCGCGAGATGCTGGTCATCGCCAGCTTCCTCGGCATTCAGGACCCGCGCGAGCGTCCCGCCGACCAGCGCGGCGCGGCCGATGCCGCGCACGCCGCGTTCGCCGATCCGAAATCGGAGTTCGTCGGCATCCTCAAACTGTGGGACGGCTATCGCGTCGCGCACGAGGATCTGACCCAGTCGCAGCTGCGCAAATGGGCGGACAAGCACTTCCTCGGCTTCCTGCGGCTGCGCGAATGGCGCGAACTGCATCGGCAGTTGAAGTTGCTGTGCGAGGAGTTGCAGTGGAAACCGGAGGAGGGGGTCGATTTCGATGCCGACCCCAAGGCGGCGGGGCGGGACCCGCCCTACGCGAAGCTGCATCGCGCCCTCATCGCCGGCCTGCCGACCCAGATCGGCAATCGTGGCGACCGTGGGCTCTACGACGGTCCGCGTGGGCGCAGGTTCATGCTCTTTCCCGGCTCGCCGCTGGCGAAGAGCGCATCCGGCAAGGGCGGGCCGCCGTGGGTGTTGGCGGCGACCCTGCTCGACACCGAGAAGGTCTGGTCGATCGTCAACGCCGCGATCGAACCGGACTGGGCGATCGACGAATTGCCGCATCTGCTCGCGCGCCGGCATCACGATCCGCACTGGGCGCGCTCGCAGGGACGGGTGGTCGGCAGCGAACAGATCAGCCTGTTCGGGCTGGTGCTGGCGCCGAAGAAGCCGGTGCACTACGGCGCGCTGTTCCCCGAGGAATCGCGGCAGATCTTCGCCCGCGACGCGCTCGTGACCGGCGAGATCAATACCCGCTGCGCGTTTCTCGCGCGCAATCTGGCGACGCTGGCGAAGGCGAAGGAAGAAGAGGCCAAGCAGCGGCGTGCGGGCCTCGTCGTCGACGAGGACTGGCAGGCGCAGTGGTATCTCGATCGCCTGCCGCCGCATGTGCACAACGCGCAGGCGCTGGACGCCTGGTACGCGAAGCTGCCGGCGGCGGAGAAGGCGCGACTGGAATGGTCGTTCGACGATCTCATGGTCGGTGGCGCCAGCGATGCGGAGCGGTTCCCGAAATTCCTGCCGCTGGGCGATGCGCGTCTGGCGGTGACCTATCGTTTCGAACCCGGTGCGCCGGACGATGGCATGACCGTGGCGGTGCCGCTGCATCTGCTCAACGCGCTCGATCCGTCGCGGTTGTCTTGGCTGGCGCCGGGGTTCGTGCAGGACAAGGCGGCGGCGCTGATCAGGTCGTTGCCGAAAACGCTGCGCCGGAATTTCGTGCCCGCGCCGGATTTCGCGCGCGCCTTCGCGGAAGCCTTCCCGGTGCCGGAGGCCGACAGCATCGAGGGCGCGCTGGCGCGGTTCCTGAAGAAGCTGACCGGGGTCGACGTGAGCGCGGTCGATTTCGATGCCGCCGGTCTCGATCCGCATCTGCGCGCGAATCTGCGGCTGCTCGATGCAGGCGGTCGGAATGCCGCCGTGCATGTGCTCGCGGAATCGCGCGATCTCGACGATCTGCGCGCGCGCTTCGGCAAGCGCGCCGCGGACGCGTTCTCGGCGCGCGCGGCGGAAGGGCTCGCGCAGCGCGGTCTGACCGATTTTCCGGTGCGACCGATTCCCGAATCGGTGCCCGGCGCCGGCGGCGTGCCCGCTTATCCGGCGCTGCACGACGACGGCGACAGCGTTTCGCTCGCCGTGCATGCCGACCGTCGCGAGGCACGGTCGCATCATCCCGAGGGCGTGCGCCGGCTGTTGCGGCTCGCGCTGGCAGAGAAGATCAAACAGGCGCGCAAGCAGCTGCCGGTGCCGGCGAAGACCTCGCTGCTGTACGCGGCGATCGAGGCGCAGGCGCCGCGTGGCGACGGTCTGAAGGACGGCGACCGGCTCCGCCTGGACCTGGTCGAGGGCGCGTTCGCCGCATTGTCTGCGGACGGGCTGGATGCGATCCGCGACGCCGCGACCTTCGCGCAGCGCCGGGACTCGATCGGCAGAGCGCTGTTCGGCGAAGCCATGGAGCGCCTCAAGCAGGCGGATACGATCCTCGCCCGCGTCGCCGAGGTGCGCGCGGCGCTCGATTCGAAACTGATGGGCTGGGCGCGCGCCAATCTCGACGACCTGAGCGCGCAGCTGGCGGCGCTGGCGGCGCCGGGATTCCTGCGCGACACGCCGGCCGCGGCGCTGGCCGAATTCCCGCGCTGGCTGAAGGCGATGTCGCTGCGCGCGGAACGTGCGCTGCGCGATCCGGTGCGCGATCAGGCGCGCATGCTCGAACTCAAGCCGTTCGTCGACGCGCTGGAAGATGCCCGCGATCGCGGCATCGATGCCGCACCGGACTGGCAGGCGCTGCGCTGGGAACTGGAGGAATTCCGGGTCTCGCTGTTCGCGCAGGAGCTCGGCGCGAAGGGCGGCGTGTCGGCGAAGAAACTCGCCACGCGCCTGTCGCGTCTGGGGTGAATGACCGCAGGGCGCGCGCTGCCCGCCAGCGCGCCGGCATGACTTTCGGGCCATGACCGGCATCCGGCGCCGACGAGGCGACGATTCGTGGTCACAATTGTCGCGCTCGTGCCGTCATGGAGACAGTTCGGATCGGCCGTTCCGGTCCGCGACCCGGGTTTTCCCCTTTCAGGAGCCGTTTCATGAGCCATCTCGTCGATATCTTCCTGCAGCCCGGCAAGGTCTTTGTCGAACTGAAGGACAAGCCGACCTTCCTGCTGCCCATCGCGCTGAGCACCGTCGCCGTGGTGGCGGCGACGGCGCTGTATTTCGCCAACGTCGACGGCGAGTGGTTCATCGAACAGATCCTCACCGCCAATCCCGAGGCCACCGCCAAGGAGATCGAACAGGCGCGCAAGGTAATGCCGAGCGCGCAGGTGATGGGGTATATCTCGGTCGGCTGGGCGGCGATCGCCACCGCGCTGCTCAGCGCGCTGGTCGCGGTCTACTATCTGATCGCGGGCAAGCTCTCCGGCAATCCGGTGTCGTTCAAACAGGGATTCAGTCTGACCGCCTGGTCCGGCATGCCGTCCCTGCTCGGCGTGGTGGTGATGCTGATCGGCGTGCTCACCATGGAACCGCAGACGCAGCTGAGCTCGCTGGCGCTGCTCAATGTCGATCCGCTGTTCTTCGAGCTGCCGCTGGATCATCCGTGGAGTACGTTCGCCAAGGGCTTCAGCCTGTTGATGCCGTGGTCCATCGGCCTTGCCGCGCTCGGCTGGCGCACCTGGTTCCGCACCGGCTGGGGACAGGCGGTGACCGTCGCCGCGCTGCCCTACGTGCTGTATTTCGGCGTGCTCGCGCTGATCGCACTGCTCAAGTGAAGCGCGCTGCTCAAGTGATTCGTGCGCGCATGGGTCGCGCACCGGTGTCCGGCGCGGAACCCTCGTCGCCATCGTTTTCGTCCACAGGAATCCATCGATGAAATTCAACAGGAAATGGCTGATCGCCGGACTCGTCGTCGCGGTCGTCGCGGTGCCCGTGATCGTGAAGAAGAATCGCGGCGCGTCGGCGACCGAGGTCGAGATGACGCAGATCGCGGCCCAGGCGGTGCAGCCGACCATTCTCGCGTCGGGCACGCTCGCGTTCCGCGATGAGGTCAAGCTCACGTCGGAAGTGACCGGCAAGGTCCGCGAGATCCTGGTGCGGGAAGGCGATACGGTGGAGGCCGGGCAGTTGCTGCTGTCGCTCGATCCCGAGCTGTACAACAACGCGATCGAGCGCGAGGAAGCCAGCCTGCGCCAGACCCGCATCGCGATCGAGCGCCAGCGCGCGCAGGTCGCGCTGCGCCAGAAGCAGTTCGAGCGCAGCCGGGTGCTGGTGGCGTCCAGCCTGATCGACCGCAATCGTTTCGACGAGGACCGCAACCAGCTCGAAGTGGCGCAGGCCGATCTGCGGACCAGCGAGGAGTCGCTGCGCCGCGCCGAGGCGGTGCTCAGCGACGCGCGCGAGCAGCGCGCGAAGACCGAGATCCGTTCGCCGATCTCCGGGCGGATCGTTTCGCTGCCGATCAAGATCGGCGAGACCGCGATTCCGTCGACCTCCTCGCTGGCCGGCGCGCAGTTGATGACCATCGCCGACACCTCGCAGATCCAGGCCGAACTGAAGGTCGACGAGGCCGACATCGCCAAGGTCGTGGTCGGCCAGAAGGCCGATGTCTTCGCCGCCGCCTATCCCGACCGCGCGCTGCGCGGCACGGTCGAACAGATCGCGCTGGCGCCGACCATCGAGGGCCAGGGGCGCGCCTACAAGGTCACGGTGCGGATCGACGCGGCCGCCGGACTCGCCTTGCGCTCGGGCATGAGCGTGCGTTCCGACATCTTCCTCGGCGATGGCCAGCGCCGTCTCGCGGTGCCGGTGGAAGCGGTGATGTCCGAGGCCGGCGAGGACGGCAAGGTGTCGCGCCATGTCTGGTTGGCCGATGACGGCAAGGCGCGCAAGGCGGCGATCGAGACCGGCGTTTCCGACGATCGCTGGGAAACCGTGCTCAAGGGCGTGTCCGCGAAGGACACCGTGATCGTCGGTCCGGCGAAGGTGCTGCGTCGCCTGCGCGACGGCGAGCGCGTGATTCCGCTCGATCCGGACAAGGCGCGGGACACCGAGGAAGACGACAGCGCCGACGACGAGAAGGACGCCGGATGATCGTTCTCGAGCACATCGTCAAGCGCTACATGATGGGCGATGAGACGGTGCTGGCGCTGGCCGGCGTCGACCTGACCATCGCGCGCAACGAGTACGTCGCGCTGACCGGGCCGTCGGGATCGGGCAAGTCGACGCTGATGAATCTCATCGGTTGTCTCGACACGCCGACCGAAGGCCGCTATACGCTCAACGGCCGCGACGTCTCCGGCATGAACGACGCTGAGCTGGCGCATGTGCGCAACCGCGAGATCGGCTTCGTGTTCCAGAGCTTCCATCTGCTGCCGCGGATGACCGTGCTGCAGAACGTGATGCAGCCGCTGGTCTATCGCGGCATGCCGCCGGCGGAACGGCGGGAGCGTGCCGCGGAGGCGCTGGGCAAGGTCGGTCTGGGCGATCGCATGGGCCATCGACCGAACCAGTTGTCCGGCGGCCAGCGCCAACGCGTGGCGATCGCCCGCGCGCTGGTCGGCGCGCCGTCGATCCTGCTCGCCGACGAACCCACCGGCAATCTCGACAGCCGCACCTCCACCGAGATCATGGCGCTGTTCGACGCGCTGCACGCGCAGGGCCAGACCGTCGTGCTGGTGACCCACGAGCCCGACATCGCCGCGCATTGCCACCGCACCATCCGGGTCAGCGACGGCCGCATCGTCGAGGACGTCCGCCACGCCCCCGCAGGAGCGAAGCACTGATGCAAGCCTATCTCGAAGCCTTCCGCGCCGCGCTGTCCAGTCTGGCCGCGCACCGCATGCGCAGTTTCCTGACCACGCTCGGCATCCTCATCGGCACCGGTTCGGTGATCGCGGTGGTGGCGCTGGTGCAGGGATTTTCCGACTCGATCAAGGGCCAGCTTTCGGACATGGGCGGCAACGCCCTGAGCCTGCGCGCGGTCAACGACAACGAGAACTTCCGCACCGGCAAGATCAACACCATCACCTTCGACGACATCGCCGTGCTGCGCTACCGCGTGCAGGGCGTGAAGGAAGTCGCGCCGCTGATGGTGGTGCAGGCCGCGGGCGTCGCGTACAAGGGGCGCAGCAGCAGCCCGCAGGTGCAGGCGACGACCTCCGACTATCCGGAAGTGAACAACCTGTTTCCGGAATACGGCCGCTTCATCGTCGACAGCGACGACAAGGGCCATCGCCGCGTCGCGGTGATCGGCGCCGATCTGCGCGACGAACTGAAGATGCCGAAGAATCCGGTCGGCGAATACTTCACCATCGGCAAGGAGTGGTTCAAGGTGGTCGGGGTGATGGAGAAGGAGGGCGAGATCCTCGGCTTCAGCCGCGACAACTACGTCATCATCCCGTTCGACGTCGGCCGCGCGATGATGGGCAACAGCAACGATCCGATCATCGTCGCCTCGTTCACGGTCGCCGACCTGACCCAGGTCGAAGCGGTGCGCGAGCGGGTCAAGCGCGCGGTCCGCGCGTCGCGCAAGCTGGCCACCGACAAGGACGACGACTTCAAGGTCGAGGCCGCGGACTCGGTGCTCAAACAGTTCAACAAGGTCACCGGCACCGCGACCATGGTGGTCGCCGGCGTCGTCGGGATCTCGCTGCTGGTCGGCGGCATCGGCATCATGAACATCATGCTGGTCTCGGTCACCGAGCGCACCCGCGAGATCGGCATCCTCAAGGCGCTGGGCGCGACCCGTCGCGACATCCTGGTGCAGTTCCTCGCCGAGGCCGGGTTGCTCGCGCTGCTGGGCGGCCTGATCGGCATCGCGCTCGGTTACGGGCTCGCGTTGTTGATCGCCACGCTCGTGCCGAATTTTCCGCCGGCGCATGTCCCGGCGTGGGTGGTCGTGGCCGCAGCCGGTTTCTCGGCGCTGGTCGGCGTGCTGTTCGGCATCATGCCGGCGTCGAAGGCGGCGGGGCTGGATCCGATCGAGGCGTTGCGGTACGAGTGATGCGTCGCCATCGCGTCATCGCGCGATGGTGGATGCCGCCCTTGTCATCAGGCGGCGATTCACCGTGTGATCCGGCTGTGATCCGGTCCGTGGCCTGTCTGGGTCGAAGCGGAGCCGTGTCTCGTTTCCCGCGATGGCGCTCTGTTAGCCTCTGGGATCAGGATTCCGGCGGGGTGCCGTCGACCGTCGGGAACGGAGGCCTGCGGCATCGCGCGTTTCCGTCGTCGATCGCACTCGCCGTCGACCCCTCGATGGTGTCTCTCTCACGATAAGGATCGTCCATGACTCGTTCGATGTTGAAAGGAGTAGCCGTGGTCTGCTTCGCGGCCATGATGGGCTTCGGCGGCGCCGCATCTGCCGCGCCGCTGCCGCCGGTGCAGTGCACCGCCGCCAACGACGGCACGCTGTACACCGTGTATCGCCAGACGCGCTGGGGTACCGAGAGCTACACCTACTACTGCAACAGCGGCTACTGGGAGCTGTTCGAATACTGCGACCCGGCGACCGGGGTCTGCATCCAGTACTGAGGCGGGATCGCGATCTGCGCACGCCTGCGGCCTCCGGCTCCGGTCGGAGGTCGTTTCCGCATGATCCGCTGCTTCAGAGGGCGATTTCCCGCAGTGTCCGCGGATCCCGCCGGCCGGAGAAGAACCGCTCGATGGCTTCGCCGAAGAGCGCTCCATCGGAGGCCGCCTGCTCGAACAGCGTCATGCACGATCCGAATTTCATCGCGTCGAGCGCACCGAAGATGTCCTCGGCGGTCAGGTCGTCGTGCCGCATGACGGCCCGTGTGCACTCGTCCAGCCGTGCGCCGAGGATCGGATGCGCCAGGTACGCCTTCGCCTCGTCCAGGCTCTTGATCGAATAGAGCCGGTTGATTTCGCTGCTTCCGAGTCCGACGATCTGCGGGAAGATGAACCAGATCCAGTGGCTGGATTTCTTCCCCGAACGAATTTCGCCGAGCGCTCTCGCGTACGCGGTTTCCTGCGCGGCCAGGAATCTGTCGAGATGGTAGGGGTCGCTGGTGGATGGCACGCGATCGTCTCCGTGTCGCTCGTTCACCTGTTCACGCGTTCCCGGCTTTCGCGAGGTCGTGCAACCAGTCGAAATTCGTCCAGTATTTCGGATTGCCGTGCTCCGCCGTGCGATGCGCCAGGACATGCGGCAGCAGGACCTTGTGGCAGTGGCAAATGCTCGCGTTCCAGTTGGAGGCGATCAGGTCGCGCGAGCCGTAGCCCGAGCGCAGCAGCGCCGCGGCCATGTCGTAGTTGGCCGCGACGCGTGAGGCGTGCGTTTTCTCGTCGGCGGTCCATTGCGCGTAGTCTTTCCCGGACAGCACTTCGCGGACGATCTTCCGGGATTCCCGCACGTCCTCGTGTTGCAGGAGTTCGACGATGCGCAGCGTGTACTGGGCTTCGTTCGCGGCCTGTGCGGCCGACAGCTGCTTCGACATCACCTGCAACTGGTGGTAGTAGATCAACGCCGTCACCACGACGGCGACGAGCGTCGCGATCTGGATGCCGAGCGTCCAGCACTCGAATGAAGTCACGATTTCCTGCTCCATGGAAAAGTGGCGCGTCCGATTTGAATGCAGGGCGGACGTGCCGACGATGCGCGCTTCTTACCGGCGCCGTGGGGCCGGAAGAGCGGTGGTCGTCGGCCCGGCCTGCCCGGTTACTTGACCCGCTCCACCTTCGCCCGCGTGTTGTAGCCCTTCACGGCGAGGTACCAGGCGTTGCCGGAGACGCTCGGGTTGATGCGGACTTCGGGGTCGGTCAGCTTCGCGCCGACGAGGGTGGCGCCGTCGGTCTGGCGCCAGACCTGACCGTTTTCGAGGGTGTAGGTGCGGCCCAGGCCGAAGCCGCGGAATTCGCCGGCGATGCGGCTGACGATCGGTTCGTTGGAGCCGAAGTGGAAGAAGCCGCGGTTTTCCTGTTCGACCTTGTCCTTGGCCTGCGCGGCGGCTTCGATGGCGACGGTGTCGATCTTGCGGCCCAGCCAGGTGTTGAGGCGGGCGAGTTCTTCCGGGCTGAGTTTGTCGAGGCCGGCGGCCTTGAATTCCTGCGGGGTCATTTCCTGTTCGATCGGCTTCTGCGCCAGCGCGACGCGGGGGGCGAGCGCGACGGCGGCGAGCAGGGCGAGCGACAGCAACGGGCGGGACATCGACATGGGACGACCTTTGGGGATTTCGCCGGAGGCGGGACGGGGCTAGTGTAGGCATACCCTCCGCTGCTTGAAACCGCGTGTCCGCCGTCACCGCCACTCCGCTGGAAACCCTGTCCTCGCTGCCGTCGGTGGCGTCGCTGGGTGCGTCCTGGCGCGAGGCGCTGGCGGAGGCTGCGGGTCCGGTGTCCGGAGCGGACGCGATCGCGCCGGAGACGCTGGCGCAGTTGGCGGACACCCTGTCCGCGCTGGCGCGGCTGAACGCCGACGGCGACGTGATCCTGGCGACGATCCTGTACGACCTGCCGGCGTGGCGGGCGCGGCTCGAACCGCGGCTGGCCAAAGCGTGGCCCAGCGTGGCGACCCTGCTCGAAGGCCAGCGCGCGGCGGCGCAGGTCTGGACCCTGCACGCGGCCGACGCCCGGGGGCGCAACGCCGAGGGGCTGCGCCGGTTGCTGCTGGTGATGGTGAAGGATCTGCGCGTGGTGCCGATCCTGCTGGCGCGGCAACTGGCGTTGATGCACGCCGCCGGGGCGCGTCCCGAGGCCGAGCGCCGGGCGCTGGCCCAGCTGACCCGCGACATCCATGCGCCGCTGGCGAACCGGCTGGGCATCTGGCAGCTGAAATGGGAGCTGGAAGACCTCGCGCTGCGCCATCTCGAACCCGAGACCTACAAGAAGATCGCGCGCTGGCTGGACGAGAAGCGCGGCGACCGCGAGCGTTACATCGAGCAGGTCAAGCGCGAACTCGGTGAGGCGCTGAGCGCCCAGGGCGTGGAGGCCGAAGTCGCCGGTCGTCCCAAGCACATCACCAGCATCTGGAAGAAGATGCAGAAGAAGGGCGTGCCGATCGGCGAGCTGTACGATCTGCGCGCGGTGCGGGTGATGGTCAGGGACGTGCCGGCGTGTTACGCCGCGCTCGGCGTGGTGCATGCGCTGTGGACGCCGATTCCGAGCGAGTTCGACGATTACATCGCGCGGCCCAAGCGCAACGATTACCGATCGTTGCACACGGCGGTGGTCGGGCCGGAGGGCAAGACGCTCGAAGTGCAGATCCGCACGCACGACATGCATGCCCAGGCCGAACTCGGCGTGGCCGCGCACTGGCGCTACAAGGAAGGCCGCAGCGCGCCGGCCGATGCCGGGCTCGACCGCAAGATCGAATGGATGCGCCGGTTGCTCGACGGCGGGCGCGACGACGGCGACAAGGGACTATCCAACGCCTTCGACAGCGAACTGGTCGAGGATCGCATCTACACCCTGACGCCGCAGGGCGACGTGATCGATCTGCCGGTGGGCGCGACGCCGCTGGATTTCGCCTACCACGTGCACACGATGGTCGGTCACCGCTGCCGCGGCGCGAAGGTCGATGGCCGCATCGTGCCGCTCGATTACAGGCTGCGCAGCGGCGAGCGGGTGGAGATCCTCACCGCGAAGACCGCCGAGCCGCGCCGCGACTGGCTGGTCGCGGCCAACGGATTTCTCGCCAGCGGACGTTCGCGCGACAAGGTGCGGGCCTGGTTCCACAAGCTCGACCGCGCGCGCAACGTGCAGGCCGGACGCGAGATGCTGGAAAAGGAACTGCGCCGGCTGTCGCTGCTGCAGGCCGATCTCGCGCCGATGCTGGCCCGGTTCAACGCGCCGAGCGTCGACGATCTCTACGTGCTGGTGGCCCTGGGCGATGTCGGCCCGCATCAGGTCGGACGGGCGCTGCTCGATCACGAGCGCAGTCATCAGGAGGCCGCGACCGACACCGCGCGGACCGAGCCGGCGAAAGCGCCGCGACCCGCGCCGAAGACTTCCGGCTCTGCGTTCACCGTGGTCGGCGTGGGCAATCTGCTGGTGCAGATCGCGCGCTGCTGTCAGCCCCTTCCCGGCGAGCCCATCGCCGGTTATCTCACCCGCGGCCGCGGCGTCAGCGTGCACCGCGCCGATTGCCCGGCGTTCCTGCGCCTGTCGGCCGGACAGCCGCAGCGGGTGTTGTCGGTGGAGTGGGGCCGCAGCGGCGGCGGTCACACCGCTTCGGTGCGGGTGGAGGCGGTCGATCGACGTTGGCTGCTGAAGGATCTCACCAACCTCATCGCCCAGGACGACGCCCATCTGCTGTCGATCCACAGCGAAGGCCTGCATGGCAGCCGGGTGCGTCTGCATCTGCAACTGCGCGTGCGCGACCACGAACAATTGACCCGGCTGCTGGGCCGGATCGACAGTCTGCCCGGCGTCGAAAGCGTGCGCCGGGCCTGATCGCCGGCGACCGTGCGCGCTATGCTCGCGCGGTGACCGCCGGCCGCGATTCCTCCCTCCGTCCCGCCCGCGCACGCGTGCGTGCCCTCCTGCGCGGACGCGGGCCGTGGTGGCTCGCGCTGGCACTGCTGTTGCTGATGCCCGTCGGCGCCCTGCTGCGCGGACCGGTCGCGGACCGGTTGTGGCCGGAAGCCGGGGCCGAGCGCCTGCGCCGGCAGGCCGAAGCGGCTCTGCAGCGCGGCCATCTCAGCGCCGCCGACGGCAGCGGTGCGCGCGAACGCTACGAAGCGGCGCTGGCGATCGATCCGGATCGCGCCGAATTGCGCGCCGGACTGGCGCGTGTGGCGCAGGCCGCGCTGCGCCAGGCGCGGGATGCGGTCGACGCCGGCCGTTTCGAGGACGCGCACCGGCAACTGCGTCTGGCCCGTTCGCTGTCGGCGCCGCGGGCGCAGATCGACGCCGTCGCCGAAACCCTCCGCCAACGCGAGGCCGCGGTGGCCGGGATCGACGCATTGCTGGCCGCCGCGGAATCCGCGCGCGCCGGCGGGCGCCTCGACGGCGGCACGGACGCGGCGCTGCCGCTGTACCGGCGCATCCTCGAACTGCAGCCGCGGCATCTGCGCGCGCTCGAAGGCCGAGACGACGCGGTCTCGACCCTGCTGCAGCAGGCACGCGCCGCTTCGGCGCGCGGTGAGTTGGCCGCCGCCGCCGCGCTGATCGCCAGTGCCGCCGCCTACGACCCCGGACATGCCGAACTGCCCGACGCCCAGGCGGCGCAGGTGCAGGCTGCCGAACGCGTGCGCCGCCGCGCCGATGCCGATCTGCGCGCCGGCCGCCTGGCGCGCGCCGCGGCCGGCTATCGCGCGTGGCGCGACAGTGGCGTCGACGTCGCGGCCGCGGATGCGGCGCTCCGCGAGGTTTCGCGTGCGCATGCCGGGCGCGCGCGCGCGGCGGCCGCGGATTTCGATTTCGAGCGTGCGCGGTCCGAACTCGCCGCCGCGCAGGCGCTGACGCCCGATGCGCCCGAGTGGCGCGCGGCCCGCGACGCGCTGCAACGCGCGCAGCGCGCCCGCGACGGCGTGGGACCGCGTCCGCTCACGCCGGCGCTGCGCCAACGGGTGCAACGGTTGCTGCTGGAAGCGGCCGCCGCCGAAGCGCGCGGCGATTGGCTCACGCCGCCCGGCGACAGCGCGTTCGACAAACTGCGCGCCGCACGCGCGCTGGCGCCGGACGATCCCGGCGTGCGCCGCGCCACCGCGCGCATGCAACCGCGGGTCCGCGAATGCTTCGAACGCGAACTGCGCGACAACCGCCTGCAGCGCGCACGCATCTGCCTCGACGCACGGATCGCACTGGAAGGCGACGACCGTGCCGCCGCCGAAGCGCGCACGCGTCTGGCCCAGCGCTGGTTGGCGGTGGGCGAAGAGCGCCTGGGCGCCGGCGACATCGACGGCGCCCGCAACGCCCACGACGCCGCCCGCGCCCTTGATGCGAACACGGAGGGTCTGCGCGCCTTCGGCGAACGCCTCCGCGCCGCGACGCCGGCGGCGCGTTGAGCGACGAGTAACTGCGACCCCGCGGGCTACCGCCACCGTCGCTTGTTTCCCTGTAGGAGCGACGGAAGTCGCGACGAACAACGGCAGGCCTTAGCGCAATCGTCGTGCATCGGTCCGCGTCCCATCACCGGGCGCGGGGCTTCGATGAGGTCGTCATGGCGCTGTCGCGACTTCCGTCGCTCCTGCAGGGACTCCGGACGGGCTGTGGAGGGCCGTGTCGATCCTTACGGCGCCAGAAACACCCGCCGCACGGTCTCCCGGGCGGCGTCGAGGGAGAAATGCGCGGCGACGCTGTCGAGGCCGTTGTCCGCGAGCCGCTGCCACAGCGCTGCGTCGTCATGCAGCCGCACGACCGCGTCGGCGAAGGCCTGCGGGTCGTCGGCGACGAGGACGTCCTCGCCGTCGCGCAGGTGCATGCCTTCGACCGCGCAGGCGGTCGCGACCACCGGTTGGCCGTGGGCCATGCTGAGATTCACCTTGCCTTTCACGCCGGCGCCGTAGCGCAGCGGTGCGATCGCGATGCGGCCGCCGTCCATGAACGGTGCGATGTCGGCGACATGTCCGTGCACGACGACGCCCGGCTGCGCGTCCAGCGCTGCGATCTCCGGCGTGGTGTGGCTGCCGATGCAGTGGAACCGCAGTTCCGGCAATCGCGCGCGGACCCGCGGCCAGACTTCGGCGACGAACCAGCGCACCGCGTCGACGTTCGGCGGATGGCGGAAGCCGCCCACGAACACCAGGTCGCGGCGTTCCGCGAATGGTCGCCCCGCGCCGGCGATGTGATGCAGGTTGGAGAGGATGTCCACCGTCGCGTCCGGCGCGTCGCGACGCAGCAGCGCGCGTTCGATGTCGCTGACCACCAGTGTCGTGTCCGCCTGCGCGATCACGTCGAGTTCCAGCACGCGGGTGCGTTCGGCCGCGCGCGCCAGCGTGGCGTCGCCGGCGACTTCGGCGCCGCGGCGCTCGCGCAGATAGTGCAGGTCGACGGTGTCGAAGATCAGCCGCGCCTGCGGCGCGTGCTTGCGCAACAGCGGCAGGAAATCGCGGGCGATGTAATGCCGGCTGACCATGGCCGCGGCGAAGCGCGCGCCGTGCGCGCGCAGCCAGGCCGGTGCGCCGCTCACGAACGGGGCATGCCAGGTTTCCACGCCCATGCGCTGCAGCGCGGACGTGTACGGCTCGACCCGATGCCGGTCCGCGGGCAGGAACACCACGTGCGCACCTTCCTCGCGCAGCAGGCGCATCAGGTTCACCAGACGCAGCGAGCCCGAGTCGTGATCCGGGCGCGGCGTCTGCGCATCGACGATGAGGATCTGCGGCTGATGGCGGTGCAACAGTGCCGGCGTCGGGACCGTGTGCGCGGGCAGGTGCGTCGCCAGCGCGTCGCGCCGATGCGCGGCGAAGGTCTCGCGGTTGCGGATCTGATAGGCCTTCATGCCGACGTTCGTGTCGGTGCCGGCGGTGCCGCCTTCGGCGTGGATCACTTGCGAGGCCGGCTGATAGATCACGCGCAGCCCGGCGGCGCGGACCGCGAAGGCGAGGTCGGTGTCCTCGTAGTAGGCCGGCGCGTAGCGCGTGTCGAAGCCGCCGAGTCGCGCGAACAGCGCGCGCGGGATCGTGATCGCCGCGCCGCTGGCATAGTCGCAGTCGCGCAGATAGGTGAAGCGCGGATCGTCGGGCGATTCGAACTTGCCGTAGTTCCAGCCGCTGCCGTCGGCGAAGATCACGCCGCCGGCTTCCTGCAGCCGGCCATCGGGGTAACGCAACTGCGCGCCGACCAGTCCCGCGCCGGGTTCGTCGCGGAAGGTGTCGAGCAGCGCTTCCAGCCAGCCCGGTTGCGGGATGGTGTCGTTGTTGAGGAACACCAGGAACGTGCCGCGGGCGAGGGCGGCGCCATCGTTGCAGGCGGCGATGAAGCCACCGTTGGTGGCCCGGCGGTGATAGCGCACGCCGGCGATCCGCGGCAGCGCATCAATGGTCTCGTCGGTGCTGCCGTCGTCGACCACGACCACCTCGAACGGAGTCGACGGCGGATGCTCGGCCAGCGCGCGCAGGCAGGTCAGGGTGTGCGCGAACTGGCCGTAGACCGGGATCACCAGGCTGGCGACCGGCGTCTCCGTGGTGGGGAGTGCGAACGGCGCGAACGGCGCCGGTGCCGGGGTGTACAGCGTTCCCGCGGGCGGCGGCGCGGCGCGGCCGAGCTGCGCCCGGGCGCGGTCCCAGGTGGTGCGCCAGCCGCGGGTGCGCAGGCTGGCCCAGCCGCGCCGGATCAGCCCGAGGCCGCGGCGCAACATGAACCGCAGATCGGCGGGCGAAAACGACATCCTGACGGGACTCCGCGGGCGGGACGGGGGTGACGGCGGGTTCAGGGCAGGGTGGGCGTGCCGGTTCCGGCACCCTGCTAGACTCCGGACGGCATTTTCGCACCTTCGCCCACCGCTGACAGGCAAGCCTCCCCCGCATGGCCCGAAACGACGACATCGACGACGATCTGGACGAAGACGCGGAGGAAGACGCATACGAGGACGGCGACGATGGGGACGACGGCGACAGCGGCCGTCCCGGCTGGCGCCGGCGACTGCTCAACTGGGCGCTGGTCGCCACCGCGATCGGTCTGGGCTTCCTGATTCCCTACACGCTCTATCTCAACCATCAGGTCAGCGTGCGCTTCGGCCAACTGCGCTGGCAGGTGCCGACCCGGGTCTACGCCCGTCCGCTGATGCTGGCGCCCGGTCTGGCGATGGATGCGCGCACGCTCAAGACCGAACTCGACGCCGCGTCCTATCGCGACGACGGCCAAGGCCAGAAGCCCGGCACCTATGCCCGCAACGGCGGCCGCTGGCGGATCGCCAGCCGCGGCTATCAGGATGTCGATGGCCGGGTCGGGCCGAGCCGGATCGAGGCGACGCTGTCCGGTGGCCGCGTGCTGTCGGTGCGCGATCTCGCGCGCGACCGCGCGGTGAAGTCGGTGCGTCTGGATCCGGCGCGCATCGCCACGCTGTACGGTCAGAAGCAGGAGGAGCGCCGCCTCGTCCGCATTGACGAAGTGCCGCCGATGCTCACCGATGCGCTGCAGGCGGTCGAGGACCGCGACTTCGCCCATCACATCGGCATCGATCCGTCCGGCATGGCGCGCGGGATGCTGAAATGGGTGCTCTCCGCCGGCAAGGTCAAGGAGGGCGGCAGCACCCTGACCCAGCAGCTCGCGCGATCGGGCCTGCTCGGCATCGGCAAGGAGCAGACGCTCACCCGCAAGTTCAACGAGATCCTGTACGCGCTGATCATCGACGCCCGCTACGACAAGGGCGTGATCCTGGAGGCCTACCTCAACCAGGTCGACATCGGTCAACGCGGGTCGCAGGCGATCCACGGTTTCGCGTCCGGCGCCGAGTTCTATTTCGGCCGCCAGCTCGACGATCTCACCACCGAGCAGGTCGCCCTGCTGGTCGGGCTGGTGAAGGGGCCGTCCTGGTACAACCCGCGCAAGCAGCCGGCACGCGCGACCGAGCGCCGCAACTGGGTGCTCAAGAAGATGCTGGAGACCGGCATCATCGACCAGAAGGAATACGACCGCGCCCACAAGGCGCCGCTGGGTGTGACCGAAGTGCCCGGCAGCATGGTCGCGAACCGGTTTCCGGCCTACGTCGATCTGGTCCGCCGCCAGCTCGCGCGCGACTATCCCGAGCAGGAACTGCAGGGCGCCGGCCTGACCGTGATGACCGGCATGTCGCCGTCCGCGCAGGCCTACGCCGAAGGCGCGGTCACGCGCACGATGAAGGCGCTGGGCACTTCGCGGCGGCCGCCGCTGCAGGCCGGCGTGGTGGTCACCGATGTCCACGACGGTGAAGTGGTGGCGGTGATCGGCAGCCGCACCTTCGAGGAACACGGCTTCAACCGCGCGGTGCAGGCGCAGCGGCCGGTGGGCTCGCTGCTCAAGCCCTTCGTCTATCTGCTGGCGCTGGCGCAACCGGACAAATACTCGCTCGCGAGCTGGGTCGAGGATGCGCCGATCACGGTCACGCTCGACAACGGCCGGCGCTGGAATCCCGGCAATTCCGACGGACGCAGCCACGGCACCGTGCGTCTGATCGATGCGCTCGCGCATTCGTACAACCAGTCCACGGTGCGCGTCGGCATGGACGTGGGCCCGAAGCGCCTCGGCGAACTGCTGCGCACGCTGGCCGGCATCGACGCCGGCGGCAATCCCTCGCTGATCCTCGGCTCGCTCGACCAGAGCCCGTATGCGATGGCGCAGCTGTACCAGTTCCTCGCCTCCGGCGGCGAGATCCAGCCGCTGCACGCGGTGCGCGGTGTGCTCGACGCCAACGGCAAGGCGCTCAACCGCTACGACGAAGCGCCGGAACCGGCGCAGAAGGGCGATGCGGTGGCCGCGCGGCTCGTGACCTCCGCGCTGCAGCAGGCGGTGAGTTCGGGCACCGGCCGCCAATTGATGAGCGACGGCCTCGGCCGGCTGCAACCTGCGGGCAAGACCGGTACCAGCAACGACAGCCGCGACAGCTGGTTCGCCGGCTGGACCGGCGACCATCTCGCGGTGATCTGGGTCGGCAACGACCAGAACGCACCGACCGGACTGTACGGCGCCACCGGTGCGATGCGGGTGTGGTCGGGACTGTTCTCGCGCCTGCCCAGCGCACCGCTGCGCATCGGCGGCAACGGCGTCGACTGGCAGTGGGTGATCGACGCCCACAGCACCGATCCGGGCTGCCCGGGCGCGCGCCGGATCGGTTTCGTCGCCGGGTTCGCGCCGCCGTATCAGCCCTGCCTGCTGGCCGAACCGGAATCCGGTGCGACGGAAGGCGAGGGCGACGCCGAAGGACAGGGATTCTGGAGCCGGATCTTCGGGCTCGGCAACGACGACGGCGATGCCGAAGAGGCCCGTCGTCGCGAACAACAGCAGCGCGAGGAACGCGAGCGCCAGGAGGAAGAGGAACGGCGCGCCCGCGAGCAGCAGACCCGCGAGGACGAGCGCTTCCGCCGCGACGACGAACGCCGCTACGCCGAACAGCGTGCCCGCGACGAGGCCTGGCGCGAACAGCAGCGGCGCGACCGGGAATACCGCGAAATGCGGGAGCGGGAATACCGCGAACGCGAGGAGGCCGCGCGGCGCGAACAGGAGCGTCGCGAGCGCGAGGACCGCGAACGCTCGCCGCGCGGCATGCGCGCGCCGCAGGCCGTGGCCGGAGTGCGCAACGCATGAATTCCCGTCGTTCGAGATCGGTCCCGCTCGCGGCGCTGCTGTGCGCGCTGGCCGCCTGCAACAGCACGCCGCCGGCGCCGGAATGGACCGGTCCGGCCCCCGAACAACTGGTCGCCGAGATCCGCGCCGCCGGACAGGCCGCGGCCGACGAACTCGACGTGCAGCCGCTGCGCGATCCGATGGTCGAGGATCTGCGCGCGGAGGCCGCGCGGGCCGAACGGCGCAGGGAACCCGCCGCCGCGGCCGCCGCGCTCGACAAGGCGCTCGCGCTGTCGCCGGATGATCCCGCGCTGTTGCAGGAGCGCGCCGAAACCGCGGTGCTGCTGAAGGACATGGACCGCGCCGCCACGCTCGCCCGCCGTGCGTTCGAGACCGGCGCGAAGGTCGGCCCGCTGTGCCGCCGGCACTGGGCGACGATCCGGCAGTCGCTCGCGCATCGTCAGCGCACGCTGCAGGCGCAGGCGACCGCGCAGCGGCTCAAGGGCGAACGACTCGCACAGTGGGAACGCGACACCGCCGCGACCGCGACAGCACTGGTGGAAGCCGAACAGGCGCAGACCGCCTGCACCCTCACCGGCCCGGCCCGCTACTGACACGACGCGATGCACGGATTCGACGATGCATTCCGCAGCGGCGACGATGCGGAGGAAACGGCCGCCGCATCGCGCTCCGCGCTCGCGCGCGCCGCCTGCGCGGCGCTGGACGCGGGCGGCGTGCTCGCGGACGCGATTCCCGGGTTCGCACCGCGCGAGCCGCAGCAGCGGTTGTCGATGGCGATCGCCGAGACCATCGAGGCGCGTGCCGTCGAGGGGCGCGCGGTGCTGCTGGCCGAGGCCGGCACCGGGACCGGCAAGACCTTCGCGTATCTGGTGCCGGCGCTGTTGTCGGGACTGAAGACGATCGTCTCCACCGGCACCCGCGCGCTGCAGGACCAGTTGTATCACCGCGATCTGCCGCGGGTGCGCGATGCGCTGGGCAAGGGCGTGAAGACCGCGCTGCTCAAGGGACGCGCGAATTATCTGTGCCGATACCGCCTCGAGAAGAGCAAGGGAGAGCCGCAGCTCTCGAGAGGCATGTTCACGAGCAAGGAACAGATCACCCAGTTCCAGCGGATCGTCGCCTGGAGCGGGCGCACGCGGCACGGCGATCTGGCCGAACTCGATGCGCTGTCCGAGGATTCGCCGCTGATTCCGATGGTCACCTCGACCACCGACAACTGCCTCGGCAGCGAGTGCCCGTTCTGGGAAGAGTGCTTCGTCGTGCAGGCGCGACAGCGCGCGCAGGCGGCGGACGTGGTGGTCGTCAATCATCATCTGCTGCTGGCCGATCTGGCGCTCAAGCAGGAAGGCTTCGGCGAGATCCTGCCCGGCGCGCAGGTGTTCGTGGTCGACGAGGCGCACCAGTTGCCGGAACTCGCCGCGCAGTTCTTCGGCGAAGGCCTCAGTGCGCGACCGCTGGTTGAACTGGCGCGCGACGCGCTGGCCGAATGCAAGACCACGACCGGCGCGCTGGCGACGATCCAGGGGCCGGCGCGCGTGCTGGAAGAGGCCACTCGCGGCATGCGCGCGGCGATGGACGCGCTGCCGACGCGCGGCACCCGCTGGCGCGCGCTGCAGGAGCCCGGCGTGTACGAGGCGCTGTCCGCGCTCGACGATGCGCTGGTCGCGATCGTCGACGCGCTCGATCCCCTGCGCGAAGCATCGCCCGGGTTCGACAGCTGCCACGCACGTGCCGTCGATCAGCGCGCGCGTCTGTTGCGCTGGGCGCCGCCGGATTTCGCGCGCCGTCATTTCGATGCCGGCGCGGATGCGGATGCGGGTGTGGCGACGGAAGACGATGCGGACATGGCATCGGCGGCGGAGCCACGCGCCTCGATGGCCGCGGCGCAGGATGTCGCGCAGGACCTCGATACCCCGACCCACGACGACAAACTCTGGGACGTGCGCTGGTACGAACTGTCGCCGCGCGGATTCCGCTTCCAGCGCACGCCCCTCGACGTGTCCGGGCCGCTGCGCACGCATCGCGAGCAGTCGCGCGCGGCGTGGGTGTTCACATCGGCGACGCTGGCGGTGGCGGGCGGTTTCGATCACCTCAGCGAGCGTCTCGGGCTGGACGATCCACGCACGCTGATCGCGCCCAGCCCGTTCGACTGGCCGCATCAGGCCCTGTGCTGGCTGCCGCCGCGGATGCCCGAGCCGAACGCCCGCGATTACACCGCCGCGGTCGTCGCCGCGGTGCGTCCGGTGCTGGAGGCCTCGAACGGCCGCGCGTTCCTGCTGTTCGCCTCGCATCGCGCGCTGCGCGAAGCGGCGGAGCTGCTGCGCGCCGACAGTCCGTGGCCCTTGTTCGTGCAGGGCGATGCGCCGCGCTCGGTGCTGCTGCAGCGTTTCCGCGATTCCGGAAACGGCGTGCTGCTCGGCGCCGCCAGCTTCCGCGAAGGCGTGGACGTGGCCGGCGATGCGCTGAGCGTGGTGGTGATCGACAAACTGCCGTTCGCCGCGCCCGACGATCCGGTGTTCGAGGCGCGTCTGGACGCGATCCGTCGCGGCGGCGGCAATCCGTTCCGCGACGAACAGCTGCCGCAGGCGGTGATCGCGCTGAAGCAGGGCGTCGGCCGCCTGATCCGCACCGAGACCGACCGTGGCGTGCTGGTGCTGTGCGACCCGCGCCTGATCGGAAAATCCTACGGCCGCACGTTTCTCGATTCGCTGCCGCCGTTCGCGCGGACGCGGTCGCTGGACGACGTGCGGGCGTTCTTCGCCGCACCGGCCGATCCGGAGTCCGCGGCGTAGGCCGGGTCCCGGCGTCGCCGGTTTTCCGATCGCCTTGAACGACGATCCGAGCAGCCTCTCGGGGCGGCCTCTCGGGGCGGCTCCGATGATCGTACGGCGCGAACGGCCAGACCGTGATGTCGGGTCGAGACCCGACCTACAATACCCGCATGCATCTCCTCGCTTTCGAACTCTCCACCGAAGCCTGCTCCGTCGCCCTGTGGGTCGACGGCGCGGTACGCGAGCGTCACGCGATCGCGCCGCGGCGGCATGCCGAACTCGCGCTGCCGTGGGCCGAAGCGCTGCTGGCGGAGGCGGGCGTCGCGAAATCGCAGCTCGACGCCATCGCCGTCGGCCGCGGTCCCGGTGCCTTCACCGGCGTGCGCCTGGGGGTGTCGATCGCGCAGGGCATCGCGCTGGCGCTGGACCGCCCGGCGCTGCCGGTGTCCACGCTCGCGGCGCTGGCGTTGCGCGCGTTGCCGCTCGGCGCGACCGCCGGCGATCGCGTGTTCGCCGCGATCGACGCGCGGATGCGCGAGGTCTACGTCGCCGGTTTCGTGCTCTCGGCCGCGGACGGCGAACCGCTGCTGCCGCAGCCGCTCGACGATGAACGCGTCTCCCCGCCCGAGGCGGTTGCGCTGCCGGACGGCGGTGGCGGTTCCGGCGATGGCTATGGCGTCGGTACCGGCTTCGCCGCGCAGGAGGGCGTGCTGGCCGCGCGTCTGGCGTCGTCGTTGCGCGTGATCGATCCCGAAGCCCTGCCGCATGCGGCCGATGTCGCGGCGCTCGCCGCCGCCGCGTTCCTGCGCGGCGAAGCGGTGCCGCCCGAGCGCCTGGAGCCGGCGTATCTGCGCAACCAGGTCGCGCTGACCCTCGTCGAACAGCAGGCCCTGCGCGCCGCCCGCGGCTGAGCGGGCGACGATGCGTCCGGCCTGACGCTGCCCACCGCCGCCGGCATGGGCCATCGGTCATGGGAACTCGCTGCGCGCGCGGGGGTCGATGAAAGATCGCGATCCTCGCATCGCTCACACGGGGGACTTCCATGACCGACACCACCACCACCGGACGCAGATCCGGCTTCCTGCGCAACGAGTGGACCAGCTTCGCGCTGTTCGTGCTGCTGCTCACCGTCGCCCGCAGCTCGTTCGCCAATCATTATCAGGTGCCGAGCGGCTCGATGCAGCCGAATCTGCAGCCCGGTGATCGCATCGCCGTGAACATGCTCGCCTACGGCCTGCGCGTGCCGTTCACCGACATCGAACTGATCGATCGCGGCGAGCCGCAGCGCGGCGACGTCGTCGTCTTCAAATCGCCGGCCGACGGCACCCGGCTGATCAAGCGCGTGGCCGCGGTCGGTGGCGACACCGTCGCGCTCGTCGACGGCCACCTGTGGATCGACGGCGTGCCGCTGGTCGACGCGACCGCCGACGATATCGAACACTTCGGCGACCGCGACGTGCGCCTCGATCTGCGTCATGGCGGTGGCCCCGATCTGCCCGCGGTCACGATCCCGCAGGGCATGGCGCTGGTGCTGGGCGATCATCGCGGCAACAGCGCGGACGGTCGTTTCTTCGGACTGGTTCCTCTGAAATCGCTCTACGGCAAGGCCACGGCGGTGTACTACCGTCGCGGCGAAGGGTTCGGCTGGACGCGGTTGTGACGCATCTGCAGGAGGGCCTTCAGGCCCGAGCGTCTAGGCATGCGCCGGGATATTCGATCATCCGCATCAGGCACAAAAAGCTCGGGCCTGATGGCCCTCCTACTGGTCGATCAACTCGCCGCCCGGCAGGAACTGCCAGGTCCGGACCACGTTGAGGATGTCCGGGTTTTCCTGGGTCTTCGGCAGGGGCGGGTAGGGTTCGGCCAGCTTCGCGATGCGCAGCGCGGCTTCGTCGAGCAGCGGAATGCCGCTGGACTGCACGATGTCGGCGCGCTCGATCGAGCCGTTGCGGCGGATCCCGACGTTGATCACCACCGTCCCCGACAGCCGCCGCCGGCGCGCTTCGTCGGGATAGTTGAGATTGCCCACGCGCTCGGCCCGATCGACCCAGGCGCGCAGGTAGTTGGCCCAGGCGAACTCCTGGGTGCTGGCGGAGACGAATTTGCGCGTTGGCCGTTTGGCGTACCGTGCCGAACGCAGATGGATTTCGGCCGCCAGCCGTGCCATGGCCATGTCGTGTTCGATCTTGCGGTCGCCGGGCCGGGCCGGCGTCGGCTGGGCCTGCGGGCGACGGTTCGGCATCGGCAGGCGGGTCTCGGCGTCCGGACTGGTCACGACCCGGGCTTCCGGCGGCGGCGAGGGGGCCGGCGACTGCGCCCGCACCGATTGCGGCGCGACCCCGGATTCGTTCTGCGGCACCGTGCCGGGCTGCGGATCACGCGGCCGGCGGGCCTTGTCGTCTTCGCCGCCGCCCTGGTTGTTGGCCTGGGCGAGGAAGTCGGCCTGCTTCGGGGTCAGCGGGGTCCGGGTCTGGGTCAGGATCACGTCCAGCATCGGCACCACCGGCGCGGCACGCTCCAGGGCGAAACCGAAGCCGAGGATCAGCAGCCCGTGGAACAGCAGCGACAGCACCAGGGTCGCGCCCAGGCGCTGGTCCTCGCCGATCGTCGGCGGCGGGGGCAGGGACGCCGTCGCCATCGCTCAGCCGTCCGCCTCCAGCGCATCGAACAACTGCCCGGCGATATTCAGCCCGAACTGCTTGTCCAGCTCGCGGATGCAGGTGGGGCTGGTGACGTTGACCTCGGTCAGATAGTCGCCGATCACGTCCAGCCCCACGAAGCGCATGCCGCGACGCTTCATTTCCGGCCCGACCTGGGACGCGATCCAGCGGTCGCGCTCGCTCAGCGGGCGGCCTTCGCCGCGACCGCCGGCGGCCAGGTTGCCGCGGAACTCGTCGCCCTGCGGGATCCGGGCGAGGCAGAAGTCCACCGGGGTGCCGTCGATCAGCAGGATGCGTTTGTCCCCGGCGCTGATCTCCGGGATGTAACGCTGGGCCATCGCCAGATGATGGTCGCCGGCGGTCAGGGTCTCCAGGATCACGTTCAGGTTCGGATCGCCGACCCGGGCGCGGAAGATCGAGCGTCCGCCCATGCCGTCGAGGGTCTTCAGCACCGCATCGCCGTGTTCGGCGACGAACGCTTTGATTTCACTGGATTTTCTGCTGACGATCGTGGGCGGGCAGCACTGCGGGAACTCCAGCGCGGCCAGCTTTTCGTTGTGATCCCGCAGCCCGGCCGGATCGTTCACGACCAGCGCGCCGGCCCGCTGGGCATGGCCGAGGATCTGGGTGTCGTGGACGTATTCGGCATCGACCGGCGGATCCTTGCGCATCAGGATCAGCGCGTCGGGACCCAGCGCACGGTGTGATGCAGGTCCGGTTTCGAACCAGTCGGCGGGATCGTCGCGGACCCGCAGCGGCGCGACCTCGGCCACCGCGACGCCGTCGCGCATGCCGAGTCCGCCGGGAGTGACGTAAAACAACCGATAATGACGCTGCTGGGCTTCCAGCAACATCGCGAATGTGGAGTCCTTCGCAATTTTGATCGACCCGATCGGGTCCATGACCACCAGAACGTCGCGCGCCAATTTCGGCATGCCGTTGCACCTGCGGGAATTCGTCGCCGGGATGGTAACAAGCCGGCGTCGCCGAAGCCCGCATTCCGTGTCGTTGGCCGGGAAATTGCTAGTGAAACCTTGACAGTCCAGCTTCAGACTGGGATATAGGTGGCTGAAAATGATGACAAACCCGCAACACGGTCATCGACAGCCGGGTGCATGGGGAGACGTGATGACGCAAGACGAGAATCCAGCCGGCGGCCTCCAGGGTTTGCGGGTGATGGTGATCGACGATTCAAAGACGATCAGACGGACCGCCGAGACCCTCCTCAAACGCGAGGGGGCCGAAGTGGTGACGGCGACGGATGGCTTCGAGGCGCTCGCCAAGATCGCCGACCAGCATCCGCAGATCATCTTCGTCGACATCATGATGCCGCGCCTGGACGGTTATCAGACCTGTGCGCTGATCAAGAACAACCAGGTGTTCAAGCACACGCCGGTCATCATGCTGTCCTCCAAGGACGGCCTGTTCGACAAGGCGCGCGGGCGCATCGTCGGTTCCGAGCAATACCTCACCAAGCCGTTCACCCGCGAAGAACTGCTCGACGCCATCCGCAAGCACGTCAACGCCTGACCGGGGGGCAGGCAATCCATGGCCCGTATTCTGCTCATCGAAGATTCGCCGACCGACACCGCCGTGCTGACCCGTCTGCTGGAGAAGCATGGCCATCAGGTCATCTCTTCCACCAGTGCCGAGGACGGCATCGAGGTGTGCAAGCGCGAACTGCCGGATGTGGTGCTCATGGATGTGGTGCTGCCCGGCATGAACGGCTTCCAGGCGACCCGCGCGATCACGCGCGAGCCGACCACCAAGTCCATCCCGGTGCTGATCGTCAGCACCAAGGGCATGGAGACCGACCGCGCCTGGGGCATGCGCCAGGGCGCCCGCGACTACATCGTCAAGCCGCCGAACGAGGAAGCCCTCATCGCGCGGATCAACCAACTCCTCGGGGGCGGTGCATGATCGAAGAAGATCTCATCGACGGCGGCGAGCCCACGACCGGCCCGGCGTTCGTCGACGCGTTCGAGATCCTCGCCGGTTACGAGCGGCGCAGTCTCGCCCACGTCGCCGGTCTGCCCGAACAGCTCCAGGCCGCGGGCCTCTGGCGCGGCATCGGTTTCCGCATCGGCCAGCGTCGGCTGGTCTCCAGCTACGAGTCGGTCGCGGAAATCCTCACCGTGCCGCAGATCACGCCGGTTCCCGGCGCGCACGGCTGGATGCTCGGCGTGGCCAACGTGCGCAGCAACCTGCTGCCGGTGGTCGACCTCAAGCAGTTTCTGGAGGGCGCCCGCAGCGTGCTCCACGAGGGGCACCAGAAAGTGATGGTGCTGCGCCAGCCGGGCGGCGATGTCGCGGTCACGATCGACGAACTCTACGGCCAGCGCTCTTTCATGGATGAGCAGCAGGTCGATGCCGGCGGGTTGAGCGATGGCCGTTACGGCGGCTTCATCGACCGCGCCTACCGCGTCGCCGACGACGTCTGGGGTGTCTTCAGCCTCGACCGTCTGGTCCGCACCCCCGAATTCCGACACGCCGCCGTCTGACGGCGCATCCTTTTCTTTCACTGCAACAGTTCAGAAAACAGAATCGAGGCGAGACATGAGCACTCCGATGGACAACGTCGCCGGCAAAGGCCGCAGTCAGAGCACCACCCTGTGGCTGTGGGTCCTCGCCGTGTCGCTGCTCTTCTTCGCGGGCAACACGGGTTACGCCTTGTTGAAGACCGCTCGTTTCGGCGGCGCCAACACCGCGGCCTCGAGTCTGCAGGTGAACTCGCAGAAGCTCGCCAACCAGGGCCGGGAAGCGGTCAACGGCGACGCGGCGGCGTTCAAGGCCTTCCGTGCCACCAAGGCGCAGATCGAAAGCGACGTGAAGCTGCTCAACGACCGCTTCGGAACCACCAGCGACGTGTCGGGACCGATCGCCACGGTCACCGCGACCTGGGTGCCGATGGGCAAGAGCGCCGACCAGATCCTCGCCTCCGAAGCCGCGGTGCTGTCGCTCACCAAGAGCGCCAAGAGCTTCAACGACCGTGTGCCGCAGTTGCAGGCGCAGCTCGACGAAGTGGTACGCGCGATGTCCGCCAGCGGCGCGCCGTCCACCCAGGTCTACCTCGCCAACCGCCAGATCGTGCTCGCCGGCAACTTCGCCCGCCGCGTCGCAGAAATCCGTGCCGGCGGCCCGGGCGCCGCGCTCGCGGGCGACGCGCTCAACCGCGATGCGGGCGTGTTCGTGCAGGTGCTCAAGGGTCTGCGCAACGGCGACGAAGCGATGAACGTGCAGAAGCTGAGCAGCACCGCCGCACTGGGCGCGCTCAGTCAGGCCGATACGCTGTGGGCCGAGATGAAGAAGGATCTCGACACCATGCTGGCCTCCTCGCAGAACCTCTTCCAGGCGCAGACCGCCGCCACCGAGCTGACCACCAATTCCAACCGCCTGCTCAGCGACAGCGAAAGGCTGTTCACCGCGTTCACCGCCTTCGGCTCCTCGCTGCGCGACAAGAACTGGTTCGGCAACATCTGGGTCAGCATCATCTCCGGTCTGGCCACGCTCGCCTCGATCGTGTTCCTGGTGCTCTCGCTGAACCGCGCGCAGAAGAGCCGCTACGAAAGCTCGATGGAACTGAACAACCGCAACCAGGAGGCGATCATGCGCCTGCTGGACGAAATGGGTTCGCTCGCGGAAGGCGACCTCACCGTGAAGGCGACCGTGACCGAGGACATGACCGGCGCGATCGCGGACTCGATCAACTTCGCGGTCGAACAGCTGCGCAGCCTGGTGCAGACGATCAACGACACCTCGGTGCAGGTGGCGTCGAGCGCCCAGGAAACGCAGGCCACCGCGATGCATCTGGCCGAAGCCGCGGAACACCAGGCGCAGCAGATCAACACCGCCACCAGCCGCATCAACGAAATCGCGACCTCGATCAACCAGGTGTCGAAGAACTCCGCCGAATCCGCGGACGTGGCGCAGCGCTCGGTGGAAATCGCGACCAAGGGTGCCGGCGTGGTGCGTCAGACGATCGTCGGCATGGACTCGATCCGCGGCCAGATCCAGGAAACCTCGAAGCGAATCAAGCGACTCGGCGAAAGCTCGCAGGAAATCGGCTCGATCGTGGAACTCATCAACGACATTTCCGAGCAGACGAACATCCTCGCGCTGAACGCGGCGATCCAGGCGGCCTCGGCCGGCGAGGCGGGCCGCGGGTTCGCGGTCGTGGCCGACGAAGTGCAGCGACTCGCGGAACGCACCTCGAACGCGACCAAGCGAATCGAAGCGCTGGTGCAGACGATTCAGGCCGATACCAACGAAGCGGTCAGTTCGATGGAACAGACGACCTCGGAAGTGGTCGCCGGTGCCCGACTGGCCGAGGACGCGGGTACCGCGCTGGGCGAGATCGAACACGTGTCGAACACCCTCGCCGGCCTGATTCAGGGCATTTCCACCGCCGCGCAGCAGCAGTCCGCCGCGGCGACGGACATCACCCAGACGATGACCACGATTCAGTCGATCACCGCGCAGACCTCGCAGGGCGCGAACCAGACCGCCGAATCGATCGGAAACCTCGCGCAACTGGCGGCCGACCTGCGCCGTTCGGTCGCCGACTTCAAGCTGCCGGCCTGATCGGGCGGACGCACCGGCGGAGCGATTGCCAGATGATCCGAA
>JAYRSY010000023.1:0-57930 GCA_041919915.1 Lysobacteraceae bacterium | reverse complement strand
CGGCGAGACGTCGGCCGTGATCCAGCCCTGCAGCGGGCTGAGCCAGCCACCGAGGAAGAACAGCGCGGTCAGGAAACTGACCAGGATCATGTTGGCGTATTCGGCCAGGAAGAACAGCGAGAACTGCGAACCGGAATATTCGACCATGTGACCGGCGACGATTTCCGATTCGCCCTCGACCACGTCGAACGGCGCGCGATTGGTTTCGGCGACGCCGGACACGAAGTAGACGACGAACAGCGGCAGCAGAGGCAGCCAGAACCATTCGAAGAACCCGGCGTCGCCCGACTGGGCGACCACGATGTCGGTGAGATTGAGACTGCCCGCGGCCATCAGCACGCCGACCAGGGCGAAGCCCATCGCGATTTCGTAGGACACCACCTGCGCGGCGGAACGCATCGCGCCGAGGAAGGCGTATTTCGAATTCGAGGCCCAGCCGGCGAGGATGATGCCGTACACGCCCAGCGAGGTCATCGCCAGCAGGTACAGCAGACCGGCGTTGGCGTTGGACAGCACCAGACGCGCGTCGAACGGCACCACCGCCCACGCGGCGAAGGCCGGCACCAGCGCGATCATCGGCGCGAGGATGTACAGCCCCTTGCTCGCGCTGGACGGCTGCAGCACTTCCTTGAACAACAGCTTGAACACGTCGGCGAAGGCCTGGAGGATGCCCCAGCCCACGTACATCGGCCCGTGGCGCACATGCATCCAGCCGATCAGCTTGCGCTCCCACACCACGTAGAACGCGACGCTGACGATCACCGGCATGGCGACCGCGAGGATCTTCAGCACGATCCAGGCCAGCGCGCCGGCCGTGCCATAGGCGAGCAGCCAGTCGCGGAAGGCGTCGAACATCATCTCCATCAGTTCACCCCCGTCACGCGGACGCGACCGCCACCGAGCGCGGCGGTGGCGCCGTAACCGGATTCCACCCAGGCCGCGCCACGCGCGACCCGCGCATCGACGACGACCTGCAGGGTCGCGGTGCCGAGGCCGTTGTCGACCTTCGCCATCGCGCCATCGGCGAGCGAAGCCGCGGCGGCATCGGCGGGATTCAGCGCGAGTCGCGGGCCGGCGTTGAGCGGATGCGCCTGCAGCGCGGCGGCGCGGCGGACCACGGTATCGACGCGGTAGATGGCCTGCGAGACCGCCAGCTCAAGACCCTCGCCCGCCGTGGCCAGGGCCGGCGACGTGGCGACGGACACGGCGCGCGGCACGAGGCCCGTGCGCAGACCGGCGAGATCGGTGAACTCGAAACCCGCGGCGCCGAGCCCGGCGCCCAGCGCGCGCAGCACGCGCCAGCCCGGACGCGCGTCGCCCTGCAGCTTGCCGCCGGCGATCGCACGCTGATCGCGGCCATCGAGATTGGTCAGGGTGGCGTCGATTTCCGGCAGCGCACCGATCGGCAGGATCACATCGGCAACGGCGCGAGTGGAACGGCAGGCGAACTGGCTGAAAGCCACGACCTTCGCATCACCGAACGCCTTCAGCGCGCGCGCCTGGTCGGCGAAATCCAGACCCGGTTCGATGCCGTAGATCACGTAGGCCTTGCGCGCGTCGGCGAGCATGGCCTGCGCATCGCGCGCGGCCGGCAGCACGCCCATGCGGGCGAGGCCGAGCGCATTGGCGCCCTGCGGGATACGACAGAGCGCGGCGTTGTTCGCGGCTGCGAACGCCACGGCGGCCTTGCGGATCGCGGCGGCGTGGATCGAGTTCTCGGCGACGGCGCCGACGATGACGACGGCGCGCGCGGGCTGGCCGAGCGCGACTTCGCCGAGCGTGGCCGCCAGCAGCGACGGCGGCACGATCGACCGGGAGGCGACATTGAAAGTGAAATCGAAGTCGACCGGATTGACCACATGGATCTTCGCGCCGCGCTTCGCCGCCTTGTGCAGACGCTGGTGCAGCAGCGGAACTTCATGGCGCAGATTCGAGCCGACGAGGACGATGGCGTCCGCGGCCTCGATGTCCGCGACCGGCATGCCGAACGCCTCGGCGGTCGCGCCGTCGGACAGATCGTGCTGGGCGATGCGGTGATCGAGGTTACCGGTGCCGAGCGATTCGGCGATGCGCGCGATCAGTGCGCCCTCCTCGTTCGAGGTCGCCGGATGCACGAGCACGCCGAGCTCGTCGCCGCGGTGCGCGCGCAGGATCTCGGCGGCCCGGGCGATCGCGTCTTCCCACGACGCTTCGCGGAACGCGTCGGGCGCATCGCCGTCGGCGACGCGGATCATCGGCTTCAGCGCGCGGTCTTCGGCGGAGAGACCCTGATGCGAATACCGGTCGCGGTCGGAGAGCCAGCATTCGTTGACCGCTTCGTTGTCACGCGGCACCGCGCGCAGCACGTCGCCGCGGCGCACATGCACAAAGAGATTGCTGCCGAGCGCATCGTGGTAGCCCAGCGACTCGCGCGCGACCAGTTCCCACGGCCTCGCCTTGAAACGGAAGACCTTGTTGGTGAGCGCGCCGACCGGGCAGACGTCGATGACGTTGCCGGACAGCTCGGTCGTCAGCGGCTTGCCGTCGTAGGTGCCGATCTGCAGATTCTCGCCGCGCTGCATGCCGCCAAGCTCGTAGGTGCCGGCGATCTCCGCGGTGAAGCGCACGCAGCGCGTGCACTGGATGCAGCGGGTCATTTCGGTGGCGACCAGCGGCCCCATATCCTCGTCGGCGAGCGTGCGCTTGCGCTCGACGAAGCGGCTGACCGAGCGGCCATACCCCATCGACAGATCCTGCAGCTCGCACTCGCCGCCCTGATCGCAGATCGGGCAGTCCAGCGGATGGTTGACCAGCAGGAATTCCATCACGTTGCGCTGCGCCTTCAGCGCCTTGTCGTTGCGCGTGAAGATCTTCATGCCGTCGGCCACGGGCGTGGCGCAGGCGGGCTGCGGCTTGGGCATCGGGCGGCCGCCCATCTCGGCGTCGACCAGGCACATGCGGCAGTTGGCGGCGATCGGCAGCTTCTCGTGATAGCAGAAGCGCGGGATCGGAATGCCGGCCTTGTCGGCGGCATGGATGATCATCGAGCCCTTCGGCGCGAACAGCGGCTGGCCGTCGATCTCGATGGCGACATGGCCTTCGGGCACGACCGGTGCGGCGGGAGTGTTCACGGTATCGGTGCTCATGCCGCCACCTTCTCGACGACGGTGCCGGCGCGCTGGTCATCGACCAGGAAACGCTTGTTCACGATCGCGTATTCGAATTCGTTCCAGAAATGGCGCAGGAAGCCCTGCACCGGCCACGCCGCGGCTTCGCCGAAGGCGCAGATGGTGTGCCCCTCGATCTGGCCAGCGGCGGCGCGCAGCATCTGCAGATCGTCGAGGGTCGCCTGCTTCTCGACGATGCGGGTCAGCATGCGGTACATCCAGCCCGTGCCCTCGCGGCACGGCGTGCACTGGCCGCAGCTTTCCTTGAAGTAGAAACGGGAGATGCGCTGACAGGCGCGGACCATGCACGCGGTCTCGTCCATCACGATCACCGCGCCCGAACCGAGGCCGGAGCCGGCCTTCTGGATCGAGTCGTAGTCCATGGTGCAGGCCATCATCGTGTCCGCCGGCAGCACCGGCATCGACGAGCCGCCCGGGATCACCGCCTTGAGCTTGTGACCGTTGCGCACGCCGCCGGCCATCTCCAGCAGATCGGCGAACGACGTCCCCAACCGGATCTCGTAGTTGCCCGGTTTGTTGACGTGCCCGGAGACCGAGAACACCTTCGGACCGCCGTTGTTCGGCTTGCCGAGGTTGAGGAACCACTCGGCGCCGTTGCGGATGATCGCCGGCACCGACGCGTAGGTCTCGGTGTTGTTGATCGTGGTCGGACGGCCGTAAAGGCCGAAATTCGCCGGGAACGGCGGCTTGAAGCGCGGCTGGCCCTTCTTGCCTTCCAGCGATTCCATCAGCGCGGTTTCTTCGCCGCAGATGTAGGCGCCGGCGCCGAGCGCGTTGAACAGATCGATGTCGACGCCGCTGCCGAGCACATTCTTGCCCAGCCAGCCGTGCTTGTAGGCTTCGGCGGTGGCCTCTTCCAGATGCTCGAACGGCTCGTGGTGGAACTCGCCGCGCAGATAGTTGTAGGCGACCGTCGAACCGGTCGCATAGCAGGCGATGGCCATGCCTTCGATCACGGCGTGCGGATTGAAGCGCAGGATGTCGCGATCCTTGCAGGTGCCGGGTTCGGATTCGTCCGAGTTGCAGAGGATGTACTTCTGCATGCCGGTGCCCTTGGGCATGAAGCTCCACTTCAGGCCGGTCGGGAAGCCCGCGCCACCGCGACCGCGCAGGCCCGAGCCCTTCACCATCTCGATGACCTGTTCCGGCGGAATCTTCTCTTCGAGGATCTTCCGCAGCGCGCTGTAGCCGCCGGTCTTCAGATAATTCTCGTACGACCACGGCTTGTCGAAATGCAGCGTGGTGTAGACGACCTGATGTTCCTTCGGCGCGGAGCCGACGGGACCGGTGACGGCGTGGGAGTCGTGATGTGCCATCTTCTCGCCCGCCTTATTCCAGACCGTCGAGCAGCTCGTCCACCTTCTCGGCGGTGAGCTTCTCGTGGTAATGACCGTTGATGACCATCATCGGCGCGCCGCAGCAGGCGGCCAGGCATTCTTCCTCGCGCTTGAGGAAGATGCGGCCGTCGGCGGTGGATTCGCCGAGCTTGCAGCCGAGTTTCTTCTCGGCGTGCGCGACCAGATCCTCGGCGCCGTTGAGCCAGCAGCTGATGTTGGTGCAGAAGGCCACGTTGTTGCGGCCGACCGGCTCGGTCTCGAACATCGAGTAGAAGGTCGCGACCTCGTAGGCCCAGACCGGCGGGATGTCGAGGTACTTCGCGACCGCGGCGATCAACTCGTCGGTCAGCCAGCCCCCGTTCTGCTCCTGCGCGGCGTGCAGACCCTGCAGCACCGCAGAACGCTTGCGGTCCGGCGGGAACTTGCCCAGCCAGTGGTCGATGTGGGCCCGCGTCTTGTCGTTCAACGCGACCATCGGGTCGACGTTGCGGCAGGCTTCGAAATTTCCGGTCGCTTTCATTCTTGTTGCGTCCTCAGCGGTCGATCTCGCCGAACACGATGTCGTAGGTACCGATCATCGCGACCACGTCGGCCAGCATGTGGCCCTTCACGATCGTGTCCATCGACGACAGGTGGGCGAAGCCCGGCGCGCGCAGGTGCGCGCGGAACGGCTTGTTGGCGCCATCGGAGACCAGGTAGCAGCCGAACTCGCCCTTCGGCGCTTCGACCGCGCTGTAGGTCTCGCCGGCGGGCACGCAGTAGCCTTCGCTGAACAGCTTGAAGTGATGGATCAGCGCTTCCATGTCGTCCTTCATGGACTCGCGTTTCGGCGGTGCGACCTTGTAGTTGTCGACCATCACCGGACCGGGATTGGCCCGCAGCCACTTCACGCACTGCTTGATGATGCGGTTGGACTCGCGCATCTCGGCCACGCGCACCAGATAACGATCGTAGCAATCGCCGTTGACGCCGACCGGGATGTCGAAATCGACCTCGGCGTATTTCGCGTACGGCTGCTTCTTGCGCAGATCCCAGGCGATGCCGGAACCGCGCAGCATCGGGCCGGTCATGCCCCACGCCAGCGCCTGTTCCGGCGGAATCACGCCGATGCCGACGGTGCGCTGCTTCCAGATGCGGTTGTCGGTCAGCAGGGTCTCGTATTCGTCGACGCGCGCCGGGAAATCGTCGGTGAACGCATCGAGGTAATCGAGCATCGAGCCCTCGCGCCACGCGTTGAAGCGCTTGAGCTTGCCGCCCTTGCGCCACGGCGATTCGCGGTACTGCGGCATTTTTTCCGGCAGGTCGCGATAGACGCCGCCCGGACGGTAATAGGCCGCGTGCATGCGCGCGCCGGACACCGCTTCGTACACATCCATCAGCTCTTCGCGTTCGCGGAAGGCGTACAGGAACACCGCCATCGCGCCGAGGTCGAGCGCGTTGGAGCCGATCCACATCAGATGGTTCAGGATGCGGGTGATCTCGTCGAACATCGTGCGGATGTACTGGGCGCGTTCCGGCGCCTCGATCCCCATCAGGGTCTCGATCGCGCGCACGTAGGCGTGCTCGTTGCACATCATCGACACGTAGTCGAGCCGGTCCATGTAACCGATCGACTGGTTGAACGGCTTGGATTCGGCGAGTTTCTCGGTGCCGCGATGAAGCAGGCCCACGTGCGGATCGGCGCGCTGCACGATCTCGCCGTCCATTTCCAGGATCAGGCGCAGCACGCCGTGCGCGGCCGGATGCTGCGGACCGAAATTCAGGGTGTAGTTGCGGATTTCCTGCTTCGCTTCGGCGGCGTCGCTGGCGAACCCTTCGCTGGCTGGCTGTACGGTGCTCATCACTTCTGCCCTTCCGGCCTGCGGGCCATCTGTTCGCCGGCGGCGGTGGCGTAGCGCGCATCGTCGCGGATCACGCGCGGCACGCCGACCCGCGGCTCGACCGAGGTGACCGGTTCATAGACCACGCGCTTCTTCTCTTCGTCGTAGCGCACTTCGACGTTGCCGATCAGCGGGAAGTCCTTGCGGAAGGGATGACCGACGAAACCGTAGTCGGTGAGGATCCGGCGCAGGTCCGGATGCCCCTCGAACACCAGACCGAACAGATCGAAGGCTTCGCGTTCGAACCAGTTCGCGACCGGCCAGATGTCGGTGAGCGAAGCGACGATCGGCAGATCGTCGTCCGGCGCGAAGGCCTTCACGCGCACGCGACGATTGTGCTGGACCGACAGCAACTGCGCGACCGCGGCGAAGCGACGGCGCGCGACCGGCGCGATCACCTGGTCCTCGAAACGGTCGGCTTCCCGGCTGGGCGCTTCACCGTAGCGGAAGCGACCGACATTGCGACCTTCGACGCCGCGACTGAAGCCTTCGGAGGACACGTCGGTGTCCCATTCGTCGCTGCCGTAGCCGAGGTAATCGACGCCGCACAGATCGATCAGCGATTCGAAACCGAATTCGTCGCGAAGCGCGACGCAACCGGCATGCCAGTCGCCACCGGGAAATTCGATGCCGACTTCACCGCGCGGCTCGCACACGGTGACGGTGGCCTGGGCAAAGCGCGCGCGCAGGCGATCGGCGAAAGCGTGGACGGTCTCGCTCATGTCAGACCACACCCTGCGGGTTGTCGCCGAAGTTGGTGCCGCGGCGGATCTTCTTCTGCAACTGCAGGATGCCGTAGACCAGCGCTTCGGCGGTCGGCGGGCAACCCGGGACGTAGACGTCGACCGGCACCACGCGGTCGCAACCGCGCACCACCGAATAGGAGTAGTGGTAGTAGCCGCCGCCGTTGGCGCAACTGCCCATCGAGATCACCCACTTCGGGTTGGGCATCTGGTCGTAGACCCTGCGCAGGGCCGGTGCCATCTTGTTGACCAGGGTGCCGGCGACGATCATCACGTCGGACTGACGCGGCGACGGGCGGAACACCACGCCGTAACGGTCGAGGTCGAGGCGCGCGGCGCCGGCGTGCATCATCTCCACCGCGCAGCAGGCCAGACCGAAGGTCATCGGCCACATCGAGCCGGTGCGCGCCCAGTTCCACAGCACGTCCATGCTGGTGGTCACGAACCCGTTCTCCAGCAGCGGATTGCCTTCGGTGGAGAGCAGACTCTCCGGACGCAGGATGTCGTCGACCCGCCCTTCCGGGATCGGATTGTTCGCGAAGTCCGCGACCTTCTGGATGGTATTGATCACGCTCATGTACGGCAGACCCATGCAGCGGCGGAAGAGACCGGAGGCGTCATTCCCATTCCAGCGCCCCCTTCTTCCACACGTAGACGAAACCGATCACCAGCAACCCCATGAACACGCCCATCTCGACCAGGCCGAAGATGCCGAGATCGCGGAACACCAGCGCCCACGGATAGACGAAGGCGATTTCCAGATCGAAGACGATGAACAGGATCGCGATGAGGTAGTAGCGCACGTCGAAACGCATGCGCGCGTCCTCGAATGCGTTGAAACCGCATTCGTAGGGAGAAAGTTTTTCGGGATCCGGGCGCTTGGGGCCGAGGAAGTTGCCGATCACGATCAGGGCGATGCCGATGACGGTGGCAACGATCAGAAACAGCAGGGTCGGCAGATATTCGGCCAGCACTCGAGTGTTCTCTCGGCTTGAGTTGTATCGACGGTCCGCCTGCCACCGGCACCGCCGGTATCCGGACCGGCCGGCGCCGCGGCGACCGCGGCGTTCCCCTGTCGTCGCCCGGAAAAAAACCGCACCGGAACGTGCGGCATCTCGCGCGGGCGGACGTGATGCTGCGGAGCCGTCGGCGTGCGCTTCGCAGCGCGCGCGCATCGGATCCGGTGTCGCTGTGCGTGTATCGCGATATGGTGCCCAAGGGGGGACTCGAACCCCCACGACTTACGTCGCTACCACCTCAAGGTAGTGCGTCTACCAATTCCGCCACCTGGGCAATCTCGCGGTTCCGCGCCTGCGGGGCGCGAAGCCGGGCTATTGTAAAGGATGCTGCGCGAAAGTCGCACCCTTTTCGACGATAACCGGAACCGGAATCCGATCTTCGCCGTTCGCCGCAACGCTCGGAACACGCGTTGGCGGCATCGGACGCGGAAGCACCCGCGTCCTGAACATCATCAGCCTCCCTGCGGCGCCGGCTTTTCCGTGGTCGGCGCTGTGGGCGTCGGCGCGGTGGTGGCGGGCGACGCGGCCGGAACCGTGGTCGCGGGCGGCACGATCTGCGGCGCGGCCTGCGGAATGGGCTGCGCGGCCGGCGCGGTCGGCACCGTCGGAAGCTTCTGCTCCGGCTTCGGCGCCGCGGTCTGCGACATCACGCCGAGATCCTGCTCGGAAGGCGCCTTCGGCTTGCCGCCATGCGTGGCGTACCACGCCATGAACAGGCTGATGCCGAAGAAGACGATGGCGAGCCATTTCGTCGACTTGGTCAGGAAGTTCGAGGCTCCGCGGGAGCCGAAGACCGTGGCCGACGCGCCCGCGCCGAAACCCGAGCCCGCCTGCGCACCGGCGCCGCGTTGCATCAGGATCAGCGCGA
Organism: Lysobacteraceae bacterium; assembly: GCA_041919915.1. Classification (GTDB taxonomy): domain Bacteria; phylum Pseudomonadota; class Gammaproteobacteria; order Xanthomonadales; family Xanthomonadaceae; genus Lysobacter_I. The sequence goes on along the minus strand of JAYRSY010000023.1, from coordinate 48,916 downwards.
TCATGGCGATCGCGACCAGCACGTAAATCACATTGAGGATCAACAGCATCGTTGGCGCCCGTAAGAAATGACGTGACTGCCGGCGCGTCCGCGCCGGCGCCGGATCACGCGAACATCGCGAGGATCAGGCGTGGGCGGCCGCGACGATCGCGAGGAAGTCGGCCGCCACCAGCGAGGCGCCTCCGATCAACCCGCCATCCACGTCCGGCTGCGAGAACAGCTCGGCCGCGTTGTCCGGCTTGCAGCTGCCCCCGTACAGGATGGACAGCGAGCCGGCGATTGTAGCATCGCGGGCGGCGATTTCGCCACGAATGAAGGCGTGGACCGCCTGGGCCTGGGCCGGCGTGGCGGTCCTGCCGGTACCGATCGCCCACACCGGTTCGTAGGCGATCACCGCGCCCGCGAAAGCCTGGGGGCCGGCGTGCTCGAAGATCGCGGCGAGCTGGGTCTCGATCCGGTACTCGGTCTGACCGGCCTCGCGCTCGTGCAGGGACTCGCCGACGCACAGGATCGGGACCAGGCCGGCATGCTTGGCGGCGAGGAACTTGCGGGCAATCAGGGCATCGCTCTCGGCGTGGTACTGGCGGCGCTCGGAATGGCCGACCAGGCCGTAGCGGGCACCGATGTCGACCAGCATCGCGGCCGAGACCTCGCCGGTGAAGGCGCCCTTCTCGTTCGCGCTGACGTCCTGGGCGCCGAAGCCGACGCCGCGACCGCGGAAGCTTTCGATCAGCTCGCCCAGATAGGGCAGCGGCGGCAGCACCACGACATCCGGCCCGCCGGATGCGGGCAATCCGGCGGCGATGGCGCCCACCAGATCGGTGGCGAAGCTCCGGCTGCCGTGAAGTTTCCAGTTACCGGCGACAATCTTGCGACGCATGACGCACTCCAATGCGGGACCGCAACAGGATAGCCGATGGCGCCGTCCGGCCGTGCGGGTATGCTTGGCACCGGTCCGCACTCGGGCGGATGGACGCATGGAGAAACGCAGGATGTCGCTGGAGAAGCCGTCATCGCAACAGCAGGGATACGCCCTCGTCACCGGGGCATCGAGCGGCATCGGCGCCGCCATCGCCCGTGAATACGCCCGCCGCGGCGTGCCCCTGATCCTCACCGCGCGCCGCGCCGAGCGCCTGGAGGCGCTGGCGGCCGAGCTGCGGCCCAAGGTGGATGTCGTGGTCCTGGCCGCGGATCTTGCCGATCCGGCCGCCCCGGCGACACTGCAGACCGAAATCCTCGGTCGCGGCCTGCACGTGGCGCATCTGGTGAACAACGCCGGCTACGGCGTGCCCGGCCGCTACCTGGCGGCGGACTGGAAGACCCACGCCGATTTCCTGCAGGTGATGATCGTCGCGGTGTCCGAGCTGACCCATCGTTTCCTGCCCGCCATGGAAGCCGCCGGCTACGGTCGGATCGTGAATGTGGCGTCGCTCGCCGGGCTGGTGCCGGCGTCGGCCGGGCACACGCTCTACGGCGCGGCCAAGAGCTTCCTGATCCGGTTCTCGGAATCGCTGGCGCTGGAAGTCGCCGAACGCGGCGTGCATGTCAGCGCGCTCTGCCCCGGCTTCACCTACACCGAATTCCACGACGTCAACGGCATGCGCGAGCGGGTCTCGAAACTGCCGAAACGTCTGTGGCTGGACGCCGACAGCGTGGCGCGGCTGGGCCTGGATGCGGTCGAACGCGGCCAGACCCGCTGCGTCACCGGCGGCCCGAACCGCCTGATCGCCGGGCTGTCGAAATATCTGCCGGACAAGCTGGCGCGCGCGCTGGTGGCCGGCAAGAGCAAGGATTTCCGCGATTCCGACTGAGCGCCCGGGCTGGACGTCCGGACCGGACCGCGCCGGGCCCATCAGGCGTCCCGGCGCGGCACCAGCACGATCATGACCCAGCCCGCGAAGGCGCCGACCAGCCCCGCGGCAAGGCCGATCGCGGCCGCGATCGCCAGCTCGAACGGCCACAGGTTGTGCGAGGTCGGATCCGCGACCAGATCCCGGAGCAGTTTGCCCAGCACCGCCAGCGGAACGCCCGCGCCCGCGACGAAGGCCGCCCACGGCAGACCGAATCCGAGGCGCCAGCGCGCGAACAGGGCCGAGAGACCGACCACCCAGAGTCCGTAGCCGTACAGCGCACCGGGCAACTGGGCGCCGAGATCGATGCGGGCGCTGTACGGCAGAAAGACCGCGACGGTGCAGACGAGCACGAGCGGAATGGCACGGGAAGGCACCGGAGCCGCATTGGGGGTCCGGTAGACGGATTTGTGCATGGGGGCCACTCGGCGGGGATCCGCACTGTCGCACGCTTTCGCCGGCAGGGCGAGGACGGCGGCCTGCCGGTGCCCGGTCGCGCGAAGGCCGCCCTGCGGCGGCCTTCGCGGTGGATCATGTCGGACGACGCGTCTTTACGCCATGCGGCGGGAGGCGTCGATCCGGGTTCCGAGGCATCACGGCAGGCCCGCCTCGGCGCCTCTCACCCGGCGCGCCGGACTCATTCGGCGACGCTGAAATGAATGGGCATCTTGGCGGTCTGCCGCACAGGGGTGCCGCCCGGACACGACGGATACACGTCCCAGGTCTCGATGGCCGCCAAGGACTGCCGCGACAGCGTGGCGCTCGGCGTCTTGAGGATGCGTGCCGACGCATGATGCCCCGCTTCGTCGAATTCGATTTCGACCACGACGACACCCCACGGCCCCTCGTACCCGAGAGGTGCCGACGCCATCCGTCCCTTGCGAAGCGACACGATCCCTCTGGCGGCGACCTCCTCGCAGCTGAACCCCGTTTTCGCGCAACGCGCCACGGCCTTGTCGGCCTTCCGCTCGTTCGGGTACTGCTTGCCGCACGCGATCCAGCTCTCCCCGTACCCTCCGATGAACTGCGCGGGGGCGGCGGGCGCCAGCAGCAGGCCCAGCGCGAGCGCCAGACCTGCACAGGCGGAAGCACGCCGCGCGTGATGCGCGACAGCTCGCGGACCGATCACATGGGATGCCGGCATCACTTCAACTTGATCTCGCGCAGGCGTTCTTCGAGGTAGCCCTGGGCGGTGATCGGTTCGGGATAACGGCTGGGATTGTCGGCACTCACGCAGTCCGGCAGCACGTCGATCAGGAAATCGGGATTCGGGTGCAGGAAGAACGGCGTCGAATAGCGCGGCTGGCGGGCCTTCTCGCCCGGCGGGTTGACCACGCGATGGGTGGTCGAGGGCAGCACGTGATTGGTCAGGCGCTGGAGCATGTCGCCGATGTTGACGACGATGGTGTCGGCGGCGGCGGTGTACGGCACCCATTCGCCCTTGCGCGACAACACCTGCAGACCCTCGGCCGATGCGCCCACCAGCAGGGTGATCAGATTGATGTCCTCGTGCGCGCCGGCCCGGACATTGGGAACGTCGTCGGTGGTGATCGGCGGGTAATGGATCGGACGCAGGATCGAATTGCCGTTGTTGGTCTTGTCGGCGAAGTAGGTCTCCGCCAGACCGAGATTCAGCGCCAGCGCCGACAGCATGCGCGAGCCCAGCGCGTCGAGCGCGTCGTACAGCGCGAGCGCGCGCTCGCGGAATTCGGGGATCTCCGCCGGCCACACGTTCGCCGGCATCACGTCGGCATACTTCGCGTCGCGGACTTCGCGACCGACGTGCCAGAACTCCTTGAGATCGAAATACTTGGAGTCCTTCGCGGTTTCCACGCCGAACGGGGTGTAGCCGCGGGCACCGCCGCCGCCGGCGATGTGGTACTGCTTCTTGACGTCGTCCGGCAGCGCGAAGAAGCGCACGAAGGCGTCGTAGGCGCCATCGATGATGTCCTGCGGGATGCCGTGGCCGCGGATGCCCGCGAACCCCCACTCGCGGTAGGCGGCGCCGAGTTCGGAGACGAAGGCGTCGCGCTCGGTATCGAAACGGCGGATGTCGAGGGTGGGAATGTAGGGTTGGCTCATTGTCGTGATGTCGTCCTGTCTGGGCAGCGCGAAGCTTAGCGCGGCGCGGTTCCGGATTCTGGCCGGGGGTGGGGGGCGGGCTCTTTGACCGCGATCAAGCCACGGTCTCAGACCGCGGCGCGGACCGCCGCGGCGAGACGGTCAAGCGTGGTCTGCATCAGCGTGGCGTCATCGGCTTCGACGGTCACCCGGACCACGGGTTCGGTGCCGGACGGACGCAGGAATGCGCGCCCCCTGCCCTGCACCGCCGCCTGGGCCTCGGCCAGCGCCGCCTGCACGCTCGCGGCCTCGGCCGGACGGCAGCCGGCCGCGATCTTCACGTTCACGGTCTTCTGCGGCACCTTGGCGAAGCCTTCCAGTGCCTGCTCCAGACGCAGACCGCGCCGGCGCAGCACTTCCAGCACCTGCAGCGCGCTGACGATGCCATCGCCGGAACTGACCCGGTCCAGGCACAGCAGATGCCCGGAGGTCTCACCACCGAGAATGCCCTGCCGTTCCAGCAGCGCCTGATGGACGTAGCGGTCACCGACCCTGGTCCGCAGGAATTCGATGCCGCGGTCGGCGAAAGCCTTTTCCAGCCCGTAGTTGGTCATCAGGGTGCCGACCACCGGACCGCGCAGACGGCCGTTGGCCTGCCAGTCGCTGGCCAACACATAAAGCAGATCGTCGCCGTCGCGCACGACACCGTGGCCGTCGACGAACATCACCCGGTCGCCATCGCCGTCGAAGGCGATACCGAGATCGGCGCCGCTCTCGCGCACGCGGGCGACCAGCGCCTCCGGATGGGTCGAACCAACACCATCGTTGATGTTCAGGCCGTTGGGATCGACGCCGATGGCCTCGACCTGGGCGCCGAGTTCGCGCAGCACGAGCGGACCGATCTGATAGGTCGCGCCGTGCGCGCAGTCGACCACGATGCGCATCCCGCCGAGGTCGAAACGCCGTGCGACCGATCCCTTGCAGGCCTCCACGTAACGGCCGATGGCGTCGCGCGTCCGCACCGCCTTGCCGAGCTGGTCCGAGGGCACGGTGGAGAACGGCCGTTCGAGCGCGGCCTCGATCGCCAGCTCGGTGGCGTCGTCGAGTTTCTCGCCTTCGGCCGAGAAGAACTTGATGCCGTTGTCGTAGTGCGGATTGTGCGACGCGCTGATGACGATACCGCCGTCGGCACCGAGCGAACGGGTGAGATGCGAGACGGCCGGGGTCGGCATCGGCCCCATCAGCTGCACGTCGACGCCGGCCGCGACCAGGCCCGCTTCCAGCGCGGCCTCGAACATGTAATTGGAAATGCGGGTGTCCTTCCCGATCACGACCTGCGGCTTGCGCCACTGCCCGCCACCGCTGGCGTCGGGATGACCACCGGCCTCGCGCAGCGCGTGACCGTAGGCGTTGCCGAGACGCAGCACGAAATCCGCCGAGATCGGGCCTTCGCCCACGCGCCCGCGGATGCCGTCGGTGCCGAAATATTTTCTGCTCATGGAAGAACGCCGTTATGAGGATGCGGTCGGGTTGGGAATGGGACAGAAGCGCGATCGAACCCCGACACCCCGCACAACCGAAGATCCGACATCGACGGACACGTCACCGACCGGGCCCGTGCGAGGGAGACGCATGCCACGGCGGATCGCCGACCCGCCCGTGGCGATCGAATCGATCAGCTCTCCGCGACGGCCTCTTCCTCCGGCTCCGGCTGCTTCATCAGCAGTGCGACCAGATGGGCGATACGCTCGCGCAGTTCGCGGCGATCGCAGATCTGGTCGACGGTGCCGTGGTCGAGCAGGAATTCGGAGCGCTGGAAGCCTTCGGGCAGGGTCTCGCGCACGGTCTGTTCGATCACGCGCGGGCCCGCGAAACCGATCAGGGCGCCGGGTTCGGCCATGTTGATGTCGCCGAGCATCGCGAACGAGGCGGACACGCCGCCGGTGGTCGGATGGGTCATGACCGAGATGTACGGCAGGCCGGCGGCGCGCAGGCGCCCCAGCGCGGCCGAGGTCTTGGCCATCTGCATCAGCGAGAACAGGCTCTCGTGCATGCGCGCGCCGCCGCTGGCGGAGAAACACACGAACGGAGCGCCGAGGTCGCGGGCGCGTTCGACGCCGCGGGCGAAGCGTTCGCCGACCACCGAGCCCATCGAGCCGCCCATGAACGCGAAGTCGAAGGCGGCGGCGACCATCGGACGGCTGCGCAGGGCGCCTTCCATCACGATCAGGGCGTCGCGCTCACCGGTCGATTTCTGCGCCGCCTTGATGCGGTCGGAATACTTTTTCTGGTCCTTGAACTTCAGGACGTCGGTCGGACCGAGTTCACCGGCGATTTCGATGCCGGTACCGGGGTCGAGGAAAGTGGCCAGCCGCGCGCGGGCGCGGATCGGCATGTGGAACGCGCATTTCGGGCAGACCTCGAGGTTGTCCTCCAGTTCCTGCCGGTACAAGACCGCTCCACAACCATCGCATTTTTCCCAGAGCCCTTCGGGCACGCTGCGTTTCCGGGACACTCCGCTCTCCGTGCGGATGCGGGCAGGCATCAGTTTTTTCAGCCAGGACATGCGTTCCTTTGTCGCCTCTGTGGTGGAAGGACAACGCGGTCAGGCATCCGGGCCCCCGCGCCGAGCGGGTCAGTCTACCAAGAGAACCCGGCCGGGTCCGTTCGCCGGCGCATGGGGCCGCCCCGGCGACCCCGGCCCGTCTCCTCCCCCCGGCGGCCGGAGCCGCGTCAGCCGGCGTCGAGCGCCGCCCGCAGCGGCGCCAGGAAGGCGGCGGCACGGGCGGCGGCATCGTCGACGTCGACGGCATCGGCCAAGGCCGACACCAGGGCGCTGCCGACGACCACCCCTTCGGCCACCCGGCCCATGGCCGCGGCGCTGGCGGCATCCCGGATGCCGAAGCCGGCCACCACCGGCACCCCGGCACGGGCGCGGATCGTGGCGAGGTGCGTCCCGGCATCGCCGGTGTCGAGCCGATCGGCGCCGGTCACGCCGGCGTAGCTGACGTAATAGAGATAGCCCTCGGCATCGGCGCAGAGGCGGTCGAGCCGCGCATCGGGCGTGGTCGGCGAGGCCAGCAGGATCAGCGACAGGCCGTGCTCGCGCATCGCCGCACGCAGGTCGTCGGCTTCCTCCGGCGGCAAATCGACCACCAGCAGGCCGTCGACGCCCGCCGCGGCGGCATCGGCGGCGAAACGGGCATAACCACGGATCTCGACCGGATTCAGATAGCCCATCAGCACCACCGGCGTCTCCGCGTCGGTCGCGCGGAACGCGCGCACCGCGTCAAGCACGAACGACAACCCCGCACCACGCGCCAGGGCGCGTTCCGAACTGCGCTGGATGGTCGGACCGTCGGCCATCGGATCGGAGAACGGCACGCCCAGTTCGATCACGTCGGCGCCGGCCGCGACCAGCGCGTGCATCACCGGCACCGTGGCCTCCTTCGAAGGATCGCCGGCGGTGATGAAGGGCACCAGGGCCTTGCGGCCGGAGGATTTCAGTCGAACGAATCGTGTGTCGATGCGGTTCATGGGTCGTGTGAGTGTGTGCGTCTTGCAGGAACGGCTTCAGCCGCGAACGGGCAATGGAAAAACGGATGACGGATCGGGGCTCAACCCACTCCTGCGACAACCCTCAAAACACGATCCCCTCGCGCGCCGCGACCGTATGCACGTCCTTGTCGCCGCGACCGGACAGGTTGCACAGCACCAGCGCGTCCTTCGGCAGGTCGCGGGCGAGCTTCATCGCCTGGGCGACGGCGTGGCTGGATTCCAGCGCAGGCAGGATGCCTTCGGTTCTCGCCAGCAGATGGAAGGCTTCCATCGCCTCGGCATCGGTGATGCCGACGTATTCGGCGCGGCCGCGGTCCTTGAGGAAGGCGTGTTCGGGGCCGACGCCCGGATAGTCGAGGCCCGCGGAAATCGAGTGGGTCTCGATGATCTGGCCGTCGTCGTCGCACAGCACGTAGGTGCGGTTGCCGTGCAGCACGCCGGGGCGGCCGGCCGCCAACGAGGCGGCGTGATGGCCGCTGGCGATGCCCTCGCCCGCCGCTTCCGCGCCGACCAGGCGCACACCGGCATCGTTGAGGAACGCGTGGAAGATGCCGATCGCATTGCTGCCACCGCCGACGCAAGCGGTGATCGCATCCGGCAGGCGACCGTATTCGGCGAGCATCTGCGCACGCGCCTCGCGGCCGACCACGGCGTTGAAGTCGCGGACCATGCGCGGATACGGATCGGGGCCGGCGACGGTACCGATGATGTAGAACGTGTTGTGGACGTTCGTCACCCAGTCGCGCATCGCCTCGTTCAACGCATCCTTGAGCGTCGCCGAACCGCTGGTCACCGGCACCACGGTCGCGCCGAGCAGCTTCATCCGGTAGACGTTGATCTTCTGGCGCTCGATGTCGGTCGCGCCCATGTACACGACGCATTCCAGGCCCAGCCGCGCGGCGACCGTGGCGCTGGCGACGCCGTGCTGGCCGGCGCCGGTCTCGGCGATGATCCGCGGCTTGCCCATGCGGCTGGCCAGCAGCGCCTGACCGATGGTGTTGTTGATCTTGTGCGCGCCGGTGTGGTTCAGGTCCTCGCGCTTGAGCAGGATGCGCGCACCGCCGACCTTCGCGCTCAGCCGTTCCGCGTGATAGATCGGGCTGGGCCGGCCGACGTAGTGCTTGAGGTCCTTGTCGAAGGCGGCGATGAAGTCGGGGTCGACCCGCGCCGCGTCGTAGGCGGCGGCGAGCTCCTGCAGCGGGCCGATCAGGGTCTCGGCGACGAAACGGCCGCCGAAGCGGTCGAAATGGCCTTCGGCGTCGGGGAAGGCGTTGAAATCGGTAGGAGTGTCGAGCATGGATCGGTCGCCTGAGCCGCTGATTCCTTAGTTTATCGCAATCGTATACGCTGCATAATCCATAAAATCAGACAATTCCGTCAGGAAAACTCACACATCATGGCCCGTGATCTGCCTCCGCTCAACGCCCTGCGCGCCTTCGAGGCGGTGGCCCGTCTGGACGGCGTCGGGCGGGCGGCGGCGGAGCTGCATGTCACCCACGGCGCGATCAGCCGCCAGTTGCGGACGCTGGAAGACGCACTGGGCGCGCCGCTGTTCGTGCGCCAGGGCCGCGGGCTGGGGCTCACGCCGCTGGGGCGCCGGCTGCACGAGGCCGCCGCCGGCGCCTTCGATCCGCTGCGTGCGGCCTGGGCCGAACTGCAGCGTGGACCGCAGCCGGCGACCCTGGTCCTCGGCTGTCCGGGCAGCGTGCTGGCACGCTGGATGATCCCGCGCATGGATCGACTGGCGCGGGAGTGTCCCGATCTGCAACTGCATCTGTCCGCCCGCGAAACCGCCCCGGACGCGCAGCTCAGCGGACTCGATGCCGCCCTGCTGATCGCGGGCCCGCCGTGGCCCTCGGAGTGGCAGGTGCATGCCCTCGCCCCCGAACGCATCGGCCCGGTGCTCAGCCCGCGCTGGCCGGGTGCCGAGCGGCTGGCGGGATCGCCCGCGGACGCGCTGCTGGCGCAAACGCTGCTGCATACCACCTCGCGCCCGCAGGCGTGGCGCGCCTGGGCCGCGCGCGCGGGCCTCGACCCGGACCAGTTGCGCCTGGGCACCGGTTTCGAACATCTCTACTACCTGCTCGAAGCAGCGGTGGCCGGGCTCGGCATCGCGATCGCGCCGGAACCGCTGGTGGCCGAGGACATCGCCAGCGGACGCCTGATCGCACCGTGGGGTTTCGTCGACACCGAAGCGCAGTGGGTACTATGCGCCTCGCGGCGGCGGGCCGATCCGAAGATCGTACGGCTGGCGGATTGGTTGCGCGGGCAATTGTCGGTGACCTGAACCCGTCCTGCCGCGCACGGCGCCCTGTGCGGCGCTCAGCTAGACGCCCGACCGCGCGGTGGTCGCGGCGCACATCGCATCCGCGCGCCGCACGTCCGCGACGAACCGCCGCATCTTCACCGCGTCCTTCTCGCCCGGCGCCGATTCGATGCCGCTGGACACGTCCACGCCCCAGCAGCCGGTGGCGCGGATCGCGTCGAAGACATTGTCGGGATGCAGCCCCCCGGCGAGCAGCCACGGGCGCGGGCAATCGCGCGGAAGTCGCGACCAGTCGAAGGCGTGGCCGCTGCCACCGGCCTGCCCGGCGGCATGACTGTCGAACAGGAAGCCGGCGGCCCGCGGCCAGCGATGGATCAGAGCATCGGCATCGACGGCCGCATCGCCGCCCATCGCGACCGCCTTGAGATACGGCAGACCGAACGACGCGCAGGAAGCGTCGTCCTCGTCGCCGTGGAACTGCAGCAGGGTCGGACGCACCGCGTCGACGACTTCGCGCACCGTGGCCGCGTCGTTGTCCATGAACAGCGCGACCGCGGCGGCGAAGGGATCGAGCGCCGCGCGCAGCGTCGCGGCCTGCGTGGGAGAAACGCGGCGTTTGCTGCGTTCGGCGAAGACGAAACCGATCGCGTCGACACCCAGCGCGCAGGCCAGGCGCACGTCCTCGACCCGGGTCAGGCCGCAGAACTTGATCCGGGTGCGACGCGGATGCGTGGCGGCGTCAGCCATCGAGCCGCACCTCTTCCGGCAACGGCCAGATCCTCGGATACAGCGGGCCGACGAACACCAGTCCGCGCGCCGGCGCGGTCGGCCCGGCCAGCGTGCGGTCGCGACCTTCCAGCACTTCGCCGATCCAGGCTTCGGGCTTTTCGCCCGCGCCCACTTCCAGCAGCGAACCGACCATGTTGCGGACCTGATGGTGCAGGAAGGCGTTGGCCTGCACGGTGAAGGTCACGAGGTCGCCGTCGCGCGACACGTCGAGCCGCTGCAGTTCGCGGCGCGCATGCGCGGCCTGGCAATGCACGGTGCGGAAGGCCTCGAAATCGCGTTCGCCAAGCAGTTGCTGCGCGGCACGGTGCATCGCCGCGGCATCCAGCGGCCGGCGTTCCCAGCCCAGCCACTGCCGCCCCAGCGCAGGCCGGACCTGATGATTGAGCAGGCGGTAGCGGTAACGCCGCGCGCGGGCCGAGAAGCGCGCGTTGAAATCCTCCGGCACCGGCGCACACCAGCGGATGCGCATCGAAGGCGGCAGCCGGGCGGTGGTGCCCAGCATCCAGCCGCGCGGCGTGCGCGCCGCATCGCTGTCGAAATGCACGACCTGGCATTCGGCATGGACACCGGCGTCGGTACGGCCGGCACAGATGGTTTCGACCGATTGCGCGGCAACAGAGGACAGCGCGTCTTCGAGCGCGGCCTGCAGGGTCGACGGCACCATTCGATCGGCCGGCGCGTCGTGCGCGCTCAGTCGCTGCCACCCGTGGAAATCGCTGCCGTCGTATTCGACGCCGAGGGCGTAACGCATCGGAGCATCGCCGGGGCCGGAACCCTCAGCCCAGTTCCTGCAACAGGCGCTCGGCCTCGCGGCGCACATCGACGCCGTCGCCGCGCGTCGCGATTTCCTGCAGCAGACTGCGGGCGGTGTCGCGATCGCCCATGTCGAGATAGGCCTTGGCCAGATCCAGCCGCCCCTGCCCCGGCGGCGCGGCATTCAGCGGCGCGACGTCGACGCCGCCGGCATGCCAGGTCGGCACGCCGCGGGCCGGCGGTGCCGGCTTCGAGGGTTCGGGATCGGCCGGTTTGGCCAGACGGTTCCATGCCGGCTCAGCGGGCTGCTCGTCGGGCGTTGCGGTGACCGCTTCGGCGTCGACCGCGTCGGTCGCGCCGTCGACTTCGATCAATGTCGCCGCCGGCTCGCCGCGCGCCGGCACCACGCCGGGCACGGCCGCCGCGAGATGCGAAAGGTCGCGACGCGGCGCCGGCGTCGCCGCCGTGGCGGCCCGGCGACGCAGCCACCACACCGCGAGCAGCGCGATCGCCACCAGACCTGCCGCAATCCCGATCCACGGCCCCAGCCCGGACATCGCGGATGTCGCCGGCGGCGATGCCGCCTGCGTGGTCGCCAGCTTCTGCTGCGCGGCCGCCAGTTCGCTGTCCTTCAACGAGATCAGCTCGTTCTGCTTCTGCTGCAGTTGTTCCAGTTCGGCGACGCGGGCCTTCAGTTCCTGGACCTCGGCATCGCGGGCCGCCAGGGATTCCTGGGTCTGCTGAAGTTCCTGTTGTCGCAACATGTCGCCCTCACCGCCGGCGCTGACGCCGGAACGCGTTCCCGCCCGCTTCGCCTGGCTGGCGGAGGGCGGCATGATTTCCAGTCGCGCCTGGGCGGTCGCGCGCGAGGCGCCCGCAGGACGCGCGGCCGCGGCCGATGGGCCCGCGGTCGCATCGCCGGCCGGCGCACCGACCACGGCCGGCGGCTGCGGCAGGGCGCGACCGCTGCCGCGCCACTGCGCGGCCTGTTCGCGAACCACCAGCGCAGCCTCGTCGGGCGTGTAGCGGGCGATGCCGGCGGCATCGGGAATGCGCAGCACCGCTCCCGCCCTGAGCCGGTTGGCGTTGCCGCCGATGAAGGCCTCGGGATTGGCGCGCAGCAGGGCGACGATGGTCTGATCCAGACTGAAACCGCGATCGAGACCCGCGGCGATGCCGCCGAGGGTTTCGCCGGGACGCACCACGCGGGTCTCACCCTCGGCCGCCACTTCGACCGGGACGGCGGTGGCGGCGGGTTCAGGCGACAGTGCGATCGGATCGGGCGCCAGCGGCACCGCGATCGGCGCCGATGCGGTCAGCGGATCGCCCGGGCGCGCAGCGGTCTGCTCGCCCGGACGCAGCGGCACCGCGGTCGGCGCGGTGTCGGTCAGCGGATTCGGCGCGGGCTCCGCCGGACGCACGATGGTGTTGGCGGTCTCGACCGTCGCTTCCTGGATCGGCGGCTGCGCCGGCGCGGCGGCGGTCTGCGGCGTGTCGAGCAGCGCCGAGTATTCGCGCACCAGCCGGCCCTGCCCCCAGTCGACCTCGACCAGGAAGGTGAGCAGCGGCTGTTGCACCGGCACCGCGCTGGTGACCCGCACCACCGGCCGGCCGCGGGCGTCCAATGCCACCGCGAACTGCAGGTCGGAGACGATCCCCTGCGGCGGCGCCAGACCGATGCGTGCGAAGGTGTCCGGCGAGGCCAGGCGCGCCTGCAGCGCTTCCAGTTCCGCCGGATCGTTGGAAATGATGGGGATTTCGGCCAGCAGCGGCTGATCGCGCTGGGACAGCACCCGGATCTGGCCCAGTCCGAGCGCCCACGCGGACAGCGGCGACATCAGGGCCGCCACTGCCAGTAATGCTCCAACTGTGGTCCGCAAGTGTTTGATCACGCTTGTCCCCAGAGCCAACCCGGAGACTCTAGCCATCTGTCCCCGGGTTCGCAACGGTCGGCCTCAGCTCTCGGCCGCCACCAGTTCGGCGATCTGCACCGCGTTGAGCGCGGCGCCCTTGCGGATGTTGTCGGACACGATCCACAGATTGACCGCCCGCGGATGCGAGAAATCGTCGCGGATCCGGCCGACGTAGACCGGGTCGCGACCGGAGGCGTGGGTGACCGGCGTCGGGTAGCCGCCCGGCTTGCGTTCGTCCACGATCTCCACGCCCGGCGCGGTCGACAGCAGCGTACGGACCTCCTCGGCGGTGATCTTTTCGCGGGTCTCGACGTTCACCGCCTCGGAATGACCGTAGAACACCGGCACCCGGACCGCGGTCGGATTCACCTGGATGGTCTGGTCGCCGAGGATCTTGCGGGTCTCCCAGACCAGCTTCATCTCTTCCTTGGTGAAGCCGTTGTCGAGGAAATCGTCGATGTGCGGGATCAGGTTGAACGCGATCTGCGCCTGGAAGCGCTGCGGCTCGACATCCTGGAAATTCAGCAGCGCGGCGGTCTGCTTGCCCAGCTCTTCCAGACCGGAACGGCCGGCACCGGAGACCGACTGGTAGGTCGCGACGTTGATGCGCTCGATGCCCGCCTTGCGATGGATCGGCCCCAGCGCGACCAGCATCTGCATGGTCGAACAGTTCGGATTGGCGATGATGCCGCGCGGACGCTGCCGCGCCGCTTCCGGGTTCACTTCGCTGACCACCAGCGGCACATCGTCGTCGTAACGGAAGGCCGAGGAGTTGTCGATCACCACCGCGCCGGCGGCGGCGAATTTCGGCGCGTATTCCTTCGAGATCGAACCGCCGGCCGAAAACAGCGCGATGTCCACGCCGGCCGGATCGAACGTGGCCAGATCGCGCACCATCACTTCGTCGTCACCGAACTTCACGTACTCGCCGGCCGAGCGTTCGCTCGCCAGCGCCACGATCTCGCCGACCGGGAATTTGCGCTCGGCGAGGATCGACAGCATCACCTCGCCCACGGCGCCCGTCGCGCCGACCACCGCCACCTTGAATTGCCTGCTCATTCTGGTTTCACCTGTGATGTCTTGCGTAGGAGGGCCTTCAGGCCCGAGCTTCGGAATCGCGGTTTTCGCATCGCGGATGAAGCCGTTCCTACGAGGAAGATTGTCCGATTGTCTCGCTGCGGCGCGTCGCTGCCTGTGGGGGCGAAACCGGCGACGGGCCGCTATCGTTTCGCGTCTTTGTCGGTGGTCGCGGGAATTCGCGGCGAGACCTCGCCGACATCGCCGCACTGCGCGCGATGGCGCAGCGCCTGGTCCATCAGCACCAGCGCCATCATCGCCTCGCAGATGGGCGTGGCGCGGATGCCGACGCAGGGGTCGTGGCGACCGGTGGTGACGACTTCGACTTCCTCGCCCAGCACGTTCAGGCCACGCCCGGGCAGGCGCAGGCTCGAGGTCGGCTTGAACGCCACCGAGCACACCACCTGCTGGCCGCTGCTGATGCCGCCAAGGATGCCGCCGGCATGGTTCGACAGGAAGCCGTCGCGGGTCATTTCGTCGCGATGGACACTGCCCTTCTGCGCGATCGCATCGAAGCCGTCGCCGATCTCCACGCCCTTCACTGCGTTGATCGACATCATCGCCGCGGCCAGATCGCCGTCGAGCTTGCCGTAGATCGGTTCGCCCCAGCCCGGCGGCACGCCGTCGGCGACCACGGTGACGCGCGCGCCAACCGAATCGCCGGACTTGCGCAGCGCGTCCATATAGGCTTCGAGCGCCGGGACCTGGGCTTCGATCGGCCAGAAGAACGGATTGCCCTCGACTGCGTTCCGGTCGAACGCGCCCAGGGCCTCGTCCGGCCGCAGTTCGCCGAGCTGCGACAGATGGCCGCGCACGGTCACGCCGTAACGCTCGGCCAGCCATTTCTTCGCGATCACCGCCGCGGCCACGCGCATCGTGGTTTCGCGCGCGCTGCTGCGCCCACCGCCGCGCGGATCGCGATGGCCGTACTTCTGCCAGTAGGTGTAATCGGCATGCGCCGGGCGGAACTGCGCGGCGATGTTGTTGTAGTCCTTGCTGCGCGCGTCGGTGTTGCGGATCAGCAGCGCGATCGGGGTGCCGGTGGTACGGCCTTCGTACACGCCGCTGAGGATCTCGACCGCGTCGGTCTCGTGGCGCTGCGAGGTATGGCGGCTGCGGCCGGTAGCGCGACGTTCAAGATCATGGGCGAATTCGTCTTCGGAGATCGCCAGCCCCGGCGGGCAACCGTCGAGCACGCAACCGATCGCCGGCCCGTGCGATTCGCCGAACGTGGTGACGCGGAGCAGATGGCCGAAACTGTTGCTCACGCGCCGGGCCTCAGAACAACCCGGCCGAGGCCGGTGCGGCAGCGGCGGGCACCGCGTCGGCATGGGACGCGGCAGGGTCGCGGGCGTCGGCGAGCTGCCGGATGCGCGCGTGGTAGGTCACCAGATCGCGGCACTCGACGACGAACACGCCCATCTGCCCGACCTTGAATTCGACCCAGGCCAGCGGCAATTCCGGCAGCAGGCGGTTGAGCGCGCGCTCGGACTCGCCGACTTCGCAGATCAGCAGACCGTCTTCGGTCAGGTGCAGCGGGGCGTCGCGGAGAATCCGCAGCGCCAGATCCAGGCCGTCGTCGCCGGCGCGCAGGCCGAGTTCGGGCTCGTAGGAATATTCCTTCGGCAGCGCGTCGGTCTCGGCGTTGGTGACGTAGGGCGGATTGGTGACGATCAGGTCGTAGTGCTCGCCCTGCAGGCCGCCGAACAGGTCGGACTTCACGAAACGGACGTTCTCGGCGTGCAGGCGGGCCTTGTTCTCGGCGGACAGCGCCAGGGCGTCGTCGCTGATGTCGACGCCGTCGACGTGCCAGTCGGGATTGTGGTGGGCCATGGCGATCGCGATGCAGCCGGAGCCGGTGCACAGATCCAGCGCACGGCGGACTTCGCGGCCGCCCAGCCAGGGCTCGAAGCCGGACTCGATCAGCTCGGCGATCGGCGAACGCGGCACCAGGGCGCGGGCGTCGGTCTTGAAGCTGAGGCCGGCGAACCAGGCCTCGCCGGTGAGGTAGGCGGCGGGAATGCGTTCCTCGATCCGGCGCAGGAACAGCTTCAGCACGTCCTCCTTCTCGGCCAGCGTCACCCGCGACTGGCCGTAGACCGGCGGCAGATCGTGCGGCAGGTGCAGCGCGTGGAGGACGAGCTGGGTGGCCTCGTCGAGGGCGTTGTCGTAGCTGTGACCGAAGGTCAGCCCGGCCGCATTGAAGCGGCTGGCGCCATACCGGATCAGGTCGATGATCGTCTGCAACTCGTCGGTCATGGCGGACTTCGGGCGGGATTTTCGCGGGGATGACCGCGAAGTATAGCGGTCGCGCGGTTATCATGACCGATCCTGCAGCGATCAGCCCATCACCGACCGCGATGTTCAACCGCACCACTCTCCTGATCCTCCTGGTCGCGCTGGCCACCGGCGCCGGCCTCTGGGCCGCCGAATTCGCCTTCAACCGCCGCCCGCCGGCCGGTCCCGAACTGCAGACCGTGCGCCGGCTGACGACGCCCCGCGAACTGCCGACGTTCTCGCTGCGGCAGTCCGACCGTACCGAACTGGTGCCGGGGGAGCTCCGCGGCCACTGGACCGTGGTCTTCATCGGCTTCACCTACTGTCCCGATGTCTGCCCCACCACGCTGGCCGAACTGTCCCAGGCGCAGAAGCGCTGGGCGACCCTGCCCGAAAGCGTCCGGCCGCGGGTGCTGTTCGTCTCGGTCGATCCCGAACGCGACACAATCGAGAAGCTCGGCGAATACGCCCACGGTTTCCATCGCGACACCCTCGCCGCCACCGCCGACATCCCGGCGCTGGAGGCGTTCGCGAAATCGCTGTCGCTGGTGTTCGCCAAGGTCCCGTTGGGCCCGGACGCGCCGCCGGACCAGTACACGATCGATCACTCCGCGGCGCTGGTCGTGCTCGACCCGCAGGGCCGGATGGCCGGTGTCATCCAGCCGCCGCTGCAGCCCAAGGCCATCGCCGAGGATCTGATCGCGCTGACCGAATCCACCCGCGGCGGCGACGAACGCTGATGGGCCCGGTCACCGCCCTCACCTACGTGCTGCCGCACCGGCTGCTGTCGTCGCTGGCGCGCCGCCTGGCCTACTCGCGCAACCGCGCGATCAAACAATGGCTGATCGACACCGTGACCCGGAAGTTCGGCGTCGACCTGTCGGAGGCTGCGGAATCCGACCCGACCGCCTATCCGACCTTCAACGCGTTCTTCACCCGCGCCCTGAAACCCGGCGCGCGGGTGCCCGACGCCGACCCGCGCAGCCTGCTGATGCCCGCCGACGGCCACATCAGCCAGTGCGGCGCGATCGTGCCGCTGGACGGCGGCGACGGCCGCATCTTCCAGGCCAAGGGCCAGTCGTACACGGTCGCCGAACTGCTCGGTGACCACGATGCGGCGAAGGCCTTCGCCGACGGCGCGTTCGCCACCGTCTATCTCTCGCCGCGCGACTACCACCGCATCCACATGCCCTGGGCCGGCACGCTGCGCGAGACGGTGCACGTGCCGGGCCGGCTGTTCAGTGTCGGCACCGATGCCGTGGCGTCGGTACCGCGGCTGTTCGCGCGCAACGAACGTCTGGTCTGCCATTTCGACACCGACTTCGGACCGATGTGCCTGGTGATGGTCGGCGCCCTGCTCGTCTCCGGCGTCGAAACGGTGTGGAGCGGCGTCGAGATTCCCGCCTACGGCGATCGCATCACCCGCAAGGACCATCGCGGCCGGGGCATCGTCCTGGACCGTTTCGCCGAGATGGCACGGTTCAACTACGGCTCGACCGTGATCGTGCTGCTGCCGAAGGACGTCGCCACGCTCGATGCGGGACTGCTCGCGGAAATGCCGGTGAGATTGGGTCAACGTCTCGGCGGCGTGAACTGAGTCGCACATCGCGTGCGCGGGTGTGATCGCCTGCGCGACTTGTGCACGATCCTGTCAGTTGTGACAGTCGCCGCGGCATTGATCCCGCAACGTGCCATCACGTAAGTTCGCTCCAGGCATCGCGGAGATGCGATGCCGTCAAGGAACGCGGCATCCGCCGCGAAGGGCCGCGCGCCGGAAACGGAGCGCACAGGACAGGGAGCGCAGCATGAGCCGCAGTGGCAAGATCGCCGTCATCGACCTCGAACAATGCGCGGCCGCAGTCCGGACCGCCGATGGGGAATACACCGTCATCGAGATCGACCCGCAGTGGGGACTCGACATCGGCGACACCATCGGATAGGACAACGACGACGGACTGGGTTTCGAGACCTATCGCAACGACAGCAAGGGCACCCAGGGCGACGTGTTCGTGCAGAACCACTACGTCAGCGAGAAGGCGATGCGCCTGCAGTTCCCGGGGTGATCGCCGCGGACGCGCCGTCGAAAACACGACGCTGACGACGCCGGAAAGGCGGCAGGCAAGGCGCGGCCGTATCGGCGATCGGGTCGCCGGCGGCCGGTCGGAATCCGCGTCGCGGCGGCGGCGCGACGATTGTCCGCCATCCGATCGACCGTCATCCGGCCATCATGCGGTCGTCTGCGCGCCGGCGACTTCGCGACGCGGCGGCGCGCCGAACAGCCGGCGGTACTCGCGACTGAAATGCGAGGGGCTTTCGTAGCCCACGCGATGCGCCGCGGCCGCGGCGTCGAGACCGTCGGCGAGCATCAGTCGTCGCGCTTCCTGCAGGCGCAGACGTTTCTGGAACTGCAGCGGCGACATCGCGGTGACTTCGCGAAACCGCTCGTACAGCGCGGATGCGCTCATGTGCGCGGCCTCGGCGAGCGCGTCGATCCGCAGCGGTTCGGCATAGCGATCGCGCAGCAGCGCGATCGCGCGACCCACGCGGCGGGCGTGGCCATCGCTGCGGCACAGTGCGCGCAGTTGCGGCCCCAGCGTGCCGGTCAACAGGCGGAAATGGATCTCGCGCAGCACCAGCGGTGCGAGCACCGGCGCGGCGTCGGGCTCGTCCATCAGACGCAGCAGCCGCAACGCGGCGTCCAGCAATGCCGGCGATGTGTCCGCGACCAGCAGCGCCCGCTGCGCGGCCATGTCGATGGACGTCTCCTCCGCGGCGCGAGGCGCGTGCGCTTCGACGACCCGCAGCTCTTCGACGATCCCGGGATCCAGATCGATGCGCAGGCACAGATACGGCCGTTCGGGCGAGGCCTCGATGATGCGGCCGGTGATCGGCAGGCTGGTCGACACGATCAGGCAGTGCATCGGATCGTAAACGTAGGTCGCGCCATCGAACAGCGCATGCTTGCGCCCCTGCACGACGATGCAGACCGACGGGTGATACACCGCCGGCAGCGGTTGCGAAGGCGCGCTCGCGCGGATCGCGGCCACGCCGGCCACGGACGTGTCGTGGACACCATCGCCATCACCGATTCCGGCAAGCCGCGCCGCCAGTTCGGCGAGCACGGGCGCAGGGGACAAGGGGGGTGTCGGCATGGCGTTTCCCGGCAGAAAGCGTCGAACCGCATTATCCGCACCGTCGAGCGGATGCACAGCGCGCCGGACCGTCCTGCGGGACGGCGTGGAGAATCGGGCAAGGATCGACGAGGTTCGCGCTAACGCCCGCGCGGCGCCGGCCGTAAGGTGGCGACACCCCGCGTACCGGAGCGTCCAGATGACCACGTCTTCCCTTCCCCGCCGCACCCTGGGCCGTCACGGCCCCGTCGTTTCCGCCCTCGGCCTCGGCTGCATGGGCATGTCCGATTTCTACGGCCCCAGCGAGGACACCGCCAACCTCGCCGTGCTGCACCACGCCCTCGACATCGGCGTGAACTTCCTCGATACCGCCGACATGTACGGCGTCGGCGCCGAGGGCATGGGCGAGAACGAGCGCCTGCTCGCGAAGGTTCTGCGCACCCGTCGCGACGAGATCGTGCTGGCCACGAAATTCGGCAACGTCCGCGGCGCGGACGGCGCCTTCCTCGGCGTGGACGGCCGCCCCGAATACGTCGCCGCCGCCTGCGACGCCAGCCTGCGCCGGCTCGGCGTGGATCACATCGACCTGTATTACCAGCACCGCGTCGACCGCACGGTCCCGATCGAGGACACGGTGGGCGCGATGGCGCGGCTGGTCGAGGCGGGCAAGGTCCGGCATCTGGGCTTGTCCGAAGCCTCGCCCGCCACCCTGCACCGCGCCGCCGCCGTGCATCCGATCGCCGCGCTGCAGACCGAGTATTCGCTGTGGACCCGCGATGTCGAGGCGGAGATCCTGCCGACCTGTCGCGCGCTGGGCATCGGCTTCGTCGCCTACAGCCCGCTGGGCCGCGGGTTCCTGACCGGCGCCATCGCCGCGACGGACAGTCTGGCCGCGAACGACTGGCGTCGCCAGAATCCGCGCTTCCAGGGCGACAACGCCGACCACAACCGCGCGCTGGTCGATGCCATCGCCTCGATCGCACGGGCCCGCGACTGCACGCCGGCGCAACTGGCGCTGGCCTGGCTGCTCGATCGCGGCGAGGACATCGTGCCGATCCCCGGGACCCGGCGCATCGCCCGGCTCGACGAGAACGCGGCCGCGGCGCGGATCGCGCTGACTGCCGAGGAACGCACGGCGATCGACGCCGCACTGGCCACGCACGCGGTCGCCGGAACGCGCTATCCGGAAGCGTCGATGGCCGCCCTCGACGGTTGACCCTCGGCGGTTGCCACCCCGATGGCGCCCCTCGCGGAGCTACACTCCTGCATCGCGCCCCGCGACGCAGGAGTCCCGCATGTCACGCATCGTTCGCAGCCTGCTGGTCGCGGTCGTCGTCGCCTTCCTCGCGTGGGCCTATTTCGCGCCGCATCTGACGATGCGCTCGATGCGGCTCGCGGCCGAACGCGGCGACGCGGCGGCGCTCGCCACGCACGTCGATTTTCCCGCCGTGCGCGACGATCTGAAGGCACAGTTCGCCGACGCGGCCGCGGCACGGATCGGCGGCGATGGCAGCGGCGGCTGGCGCGATTTCGGCGCCGCGCTGGCCACCGCGGCGGCGGCACCGGCGATCGACGCGCTGGTGTCGGAACAGGCGCTGATGCTGCTGTTCACCGGCCGCGACATGGCCCGCGGCCGGCTGATCGCGCAACCCGCCGAAAGGCCCGCGGAGATGGCGGAGGATGCGTCCGCGAACGCCACCCCGCGGCCGCGCTGGCATCCCGAAATGGGCTATGCGGACCTATCCACCTTCACCGTGCGCTTCGACCTCAACGACGATCCGGCGCTGCCGACGACGCTGGTCTTCAAACGCCATCGGGTGCTGTGGTGGAAGCTCTCGGCGATCCGTCTGCCGCAGCCCGAGTCGCGCTGACGCCCATGCCGCGACAGGCTCAGCCGCCGCAGCCCTGCAGCTTGATCCGCTGTCCCGGCTTCACCGTGTAGCGCGGCGCCTTGATCGCGTTGGCCTTGGCCAGCGCCGCGATCTCGCAGTCGTAGCGGCGGGCGATCGACATGAGCGTGTCGCCGCGTTCGACCCGATGCTGGCGCACGGGCTTGGGTTTCGACTGCGCCGCGGGCTTCGGCTCCGCCGGCGTCGCGGCCGGCGCGGCGGTACCGTCCTCGCCGGTGGCGGTCGCGACCACGGTTTCGATCGGACCCACGCGCACGATCGCCGAATTCGGATCGCTGTCCACCAGTTGTTTCGCCAGCTCGGCGCGTTCGCCCTGCACGCAGTAACGCTGGTACAGGCCGGCGATCTTCACCGTGCCGTTGAGCTGGGTGCCGCTCGGAATCCAGGCATCGGCTTCGTAGCGCGGATTGAGGTTGCGCAGCGCGCGCATGAAACCGTCGCGGGTGCCGCCGTTGCCGAGGCAGATCGTCAGTTCGTAGATCGAGGCCGGGCGGGCCAGACGGAACGTCGCCGGCTTGGCGTCGATCTTCGGGAAACTCAGGCCGTATTCCTTCGGATGCAGGTACAGCCACGCCGCGGCGATGACCATCGGCACGTAGTCCTTGGTCTCGGCCGGAAACTGGTTGTAGACGTCCTCTTCCCAGAAACTGCGGCCGCCGGTGGCGCGGTGCACGCGCAGCGCGCGGCCTTCACCTCCGTTGTACGCGGCCAGCCACAGCTCGATGTTGTTGCCGAACTCGGCGTAGCGTTCGTTGAGATACGCGGCCGCGGCGTCGGCCGACATCCGCGGGTCGTAGCGGGTGTCGAAACCGGTGCCGTCCGGTCCCAGGCCGAAGCGGCGACCGGTGGCCGGCATGAACTGCAGCAGGCCAACCGCGCCGGCACGCGAACCGATGTGCACGCGGCCGGTGGATTCCTTGGCCATGATCCCGAACAGCAGCGCCTCGGGCAGACCGCTGCGCTGGAACGAGGGCGACATCTGGTGCCGCAGGTACTGGTAGTTCTCGTGGCTCTGGATCAGCGACACGCGCATGTCGGTGAGCCAGCGGCGGATGCCGGCCTGCACCGCGGGATTCATCCGCACCATGTTCACGAACCGCTGGCCGTCGGCGCTGAGCAGCGAGGCCGCCTGGGCCGAGGCCGGAACATCGGCGGTGGCGATTTCGGTGTCGATCAGACCCGGGACATCCTCGCCCACCGTGGCATCGCCCGCGCTGCGGGCATCGACATCGGCCTTGAGCAGGCGCTTGTAGGTCGTCAGCAACTGCGAGATCGGACAGCCCTTCAGCTTCATGCAGTCGGCGATCACGTCCTCCATGTCCTCGAGCGCGGCGTTGCTTTCGGACATGCCGGCCGGATCGTCGTTGCCGACCTTCACCAGCGCCTCGCGATAGCGGGTCTCGGCGACGGTCATCCGGTGCTTCAACGCTTCCAGCTCACGCTCGCGCTTCGACTGGGCGGCAGCGTCGTGGACGGGCGCGGCGGCGAGGACGAGGGCCGCGAGCAACGGCAACAGGGCGAACGGACGGGCGAAAGGCCCGCGAAATCCAGCGAATCGGGACATGAACTGCAATGGGCTACCGGCGTGGGACTGCAGGGTAGCCCCGGGGAGCCGGACGGGCAACCCGCGAAGGTCATGCCGCGAAACCGATGTCCTGATCGCGCCGTGCGTCCGCCTTCGCCACCGCGATGCGTCCCGCGGACGACCGATCCCGAATAGAATCCGGCGATTCCCCGCGAGGACCGTACATGGACCCCATCCTGGTCGGCAAAGCCGTCACCACCGACGCCAGCGGCAACGTGCATCTGTTGCCGAAGTTCGGCAATCGCCACGGTCTGGTGGCCGGCGCCACCGGCACCGGCAAGACCGTCACCCTCATGACCCTGGCCGAAGGATTCTCCCGGATCGGCGTGCCGGTGTTCGTGGCGGACGTGAAGGGCGACGTGGCCGGACTGGCCGCGGCCGGCACGATGAACGAGCGCATCCAGCAGCGCCTCGCGCTCATGGGCGATCCCGAATACCGCAACGAAGCCAGCCCGGTGGTGTTCTGGGACCTCTACGGCAAGCTCGGCCACCCGGTCCGGACCACCGTGAGCGAAATGGGCCCGACCCTGCTCGGGCGGATCCTGGAACTGAACGACACCCAGGCCGGCGTGCTCGACATCGTGTTCAAGCTGGCCGATGACCGAGGCCTGCTGCTGCTCGATCTGGAAGACCTGCGCGCCCTGCTCGGCCTGGTCGCCGAGGAGCGCAAGGACATCTCGACCAGCTACGGACTGGTCAGCACCCAATCGATCGGCGCGATCCAGCGCGCGCTGCTGCGCCTGGAGCAGGAAGGCGCGGATCTGTTCTTCGGCGAACCCGCGCTGGAACTGAACGATCTGATGCGCACCACGACCGACGGTCGCGGGATGGTCAACATCCTCGCCGCCGATCAACTGATCCTGAAACCGAAGCTGTATTCGAGCTTCCTGCTGTGGCTGCTGTCCGAGCTGTTCGAGAATCTGCCGGAAGTCGGCGACCTCGACAAACCGAAGCTCGTGTTCGTGTTCGACGAAGCCCATCTGCTGTTCGACGACGCGCCGCCGGCGCTGCAGCAGCGGATCGAGCAGGTCGTGCGCATCATCCGCTCCAAGGGCGTGGGCGTGTATTTCTGCTCGCAGTTTCCCGATGACGTGCCCGACGAGATCCTCGGCCAGCTCGGCAACCGCTTCCAGCACGCGCTGCGCGCGTTCACGCCGCGCGACCAGAAGGCGGTGAAGACCGCGGCGCAGACTTTTGTCGCCAATCCGGCGCTGGATGTCGCCAGGGCCATCGCCGAACTCGGCACCGGCGAGGCGCTGGTGTCGACCCTGCAGGACAAGGGCATCCCCATGCCGGTCGAACGCACGCTGATCGCCCCGCCGCGCTGCCGGATGGGGGCGATCACCGAGGCCGAACGCGCGCAGGTGCGCGCCGGCAGCCCGGTCGGCACCCGCTACGACACCCGCATCGACCGCGAATCCGCCGCCGAACTGCTGGCGAAGAAGGCCGAGGCCGTCGCCGAGAAGACCGAGGCCCCGCCCGCCCGCACCCGCGCGCAGGACGACGCCGAGGAAGGCGGTTTCGGTCAGGCGGTCAAGGACGCCATGTTCGGCACGAAACGGCGCCAGGGCATGGTCGAGACCATGGCCAAACAGACCGCGCGCACCGTCGGCAGCCAGATCGGCCGCCAGATCGTCCGCGGCATCCTCGGCGGCCTGTTCGGCGGCCGGCGCTGACGCCGACCGCACCCGTACCCTCAACCTCCACACCACCACCCCGTCCATCGAGACCCTGATCATGACACCGAGGAAGTCCGCTCCGCTGCTGTTCTCCACCCTGCTGCTCGTCCTGTTCGCCGCCGGCTGCCAGAAGGACGCCGCCGAGGAAGCCGAAACCGCGTCCACCGAGACCCCCGCCGACACCGCGACCGTCGAACCGCCGGTCGAGGCCAAGGTGGCGGAACCGCTCCCGCCCCCGACGCCGGTGCCGGGCACCGATGCCGCGATCGTCGAGCAGCACGCCACGCCGACCGCCGCCGCCCCGGCCTTCGACGCCAAGGCCTTCGAAGGCCGCTATGTCGCCGGCGACACCGCCCTGGAAATCACCGCCGACGGCATGTTCGCGCTGAGCAAGGGCGACAGCGCCGTCGAAGGCACCTGGACCCTGCAACCCGGCGGCAAGAAGGTCACCCTCGATCCCGACAGCAAGAGCGAGAACGACCGCCAGCTCGACGTGGTGTCCAACGACAGCGTGAAGCTCGACGGCGTGACCCTCGCCCGCCACGCCGGCAAGTAAGCCGGGACGCATCGACGCACCATGTCGCGCTGGCGTCCGCCTCCCGAAAAGAGCACGGCCCTCATCACCCGTGAGGGCCATGCGCGGCTGAGGGCCGAACTCGACGATCTCTGGCGGGTGCGCCGTCCCGAGGTGGTGAAGGCCCTCGCCGCCGCCGCGGCCGAAGGCGACCGCTCGGAAAACGCCGAGTACACCTATCGCAAGAAGCAGCTCGGCGAGATCGACCGCCGCGTCCGTTATCTGTCGAAGCGGCTTGAAGCACTGAAAGTGGTCGACAGCCGGCCCAGCGACCCGGACGCGGTGTTCTTCGGCGCCTCGGTCGAACTGGAACACGCGGTCAGCGGCGACACCAGCCGCTACCGCATCGTCGGCCCCGACGAAACCGACGCGAAACTCGGCTGGATCAGCATCGATTCGCCGCTCGCCCGGGCGATGCTGAAGAAACGCATCGACGACGAATTCGAGGCGCAGCTGCCGGGAGGCGCGCAGCGCTTCTTCATCCTCGGAGTGGCGTACGCAGCCTCCGGAAACGGCGACGGATAGAACGGAACGGACGTCGCCGGGAAAGCGGCGGTCAGAATCCATGTCGAGCGGTGTGCGTACAATTCGGCCATGACCGCCACGCCGCCCGCCACGCCCCACGTTCCCGGCTACACGATCAGCCGTCACCTCGCGCGCGGCGGCATGGCGGAAGTCTTCGTGGCCGAGCAGATCGCGCTGCAGCGTCCGGTCGCGCTGAAGATCCTGCGCATGGCCGAAGCCGGCGGCGCGGATGCGATCGAACGCTTCGAGCAGGAAACCCGCCTGATCGCCGAACTGAGCCATCCGAACATCGTCGGCATCCATGACGTGGGCCACTGCAGCGACGGCGCGCTGTATTACGCGATGCCGTTCCTGCCCGGCGGCGATCTGACCGCCAGGCCGTCGCCGCGCCCTCCGGCGGAAATCCGCAAGCTGCTGGCGTCGCTGCTCGATGCGCTGGGCTATGCGCACGGCAAAGGCATCGTGCATCGCGACATCAAACCGGCGAACGTGCTCTTCGACGCGCACGGCACGCCGCAACTGGCCGATTTCGGCGTCGCCCTCCGCACCCTGAACAGCGAACGCCTGACGCAGGTGGGCCTGACGGTGGGTTCGACCGGCTACATGAGCCCCGAGCAGGCGCGCGGGATGCCGGTGGATGCACGCACGGATCTGTACAGCGTGGGCGTGCTCGCCTACGAACTGCTGACCGGCACGCTGCCGTTCCGCGGCGCCGACGCGGTCGAGATCGCGATCGCCCAGATGGAGCAGGCAGTCCCGCGCCTGCCGAAGGACCGCGCGCACTGGCAGGGCTTCATCGACAAGGCGCTGGCCCGCCAGCCGGCACAGCGCTTCCAGACCGCGATGGAGATGGCGACGGCGCTCGGCCGGATACCGGATGCACCGCCGCTCATCACGGGCCGCAGATGGGTGGCCGCGGCCGTGGCCGGCGCGCTGACGCTCGGGTTGGCGGCGTGGGCGCTGTGGCCCGACGCGAACCCCCTGACCGCCACCGAGATCGATCAGCTGATCGCCGCCGATCGCCTGCTGCCACCGTCCCGCCCCAATGCGCTGGACGGCCTGATCGCGGCCCCGAAGCAGGCGGATTTCGACCGGCTTCGCACCCGATTGGAAGACACCTTGCGGCTGCGGGTGCTCGCTGCGATCGATGCGCGTCGCTGGGACGAGGTCGAGCGCCACTACACCGCCTGGCAGGACGCCAGCGTGCGTCTGGGCAGCGCACCGGCGACGCGGACCGCGGTGGCGAAGCATCTCGACGGCGCGCTCCGCGCGCAGTTCGACACGGCGATCGCGGCCTACGATCGAAGCCTCGCCGAACCGGCGCTACCGCTGTTGCCGCTGATCGCGCAGCCGAGCGTGGGATTGACCGGGCGGCGGGACCTGCTGCTGCGGATTCCCCGTCGCGCCGAAGGGATCGTCGACGCCGACGGCCCCAGACTCGGCGTGGTCAAAGCGCCGACCTACACCGGCAAGGGCATGGCGGTCGGCGTGGTGCCGGTCAGCGCCGCACTCTATGCGCGTTACGCCAAGGCGACGGGACTCAAGCCCGCCGCTTGCGATGGCGGTGCCGCAACGGCGACCGTCGCGCGCTGCGTGACCCATGCCGACGCCGGGGATTTCGCACGCTGGTTCAGCGAGCAGAGCGGCCAGTCATATCGCTTGCCCAGCGTCGCCGAATGGGAAGCGGCCGATAAGCAGGGACTGGTCAACGAAGGACCGGCCATCCGGGTCTGGAGTCGCGATTGCAGGACCGTGCGTACCGTGCATCGGCCCAATGCGGTGCGCCGCGGATTGGGCAAGGTCCGCGAGGTCTTCGGCGGACGCGGCGCGGCGGCCCAGGTCTCGCTGAACTGCGCGGGCCAGCTCAGCCTGAGCCCGCTCGGCACCGGTGGCGCGAGTACCGCACACCCGTCCAGCCTGCGCTCGGCCGAGATCGGCATCGGCCTGGTCCGGGATATCGCCGCGTTTCCCAGACCTGCGGACTAAGTGTGTCCTTCACCGCCGGGAGGGGCGGCGGAGACGGCTCTCCACCGGGTGATTGGGGATCGCCTTCATCCGCCGCGTCCGGCCAGGCCGCGCGGTCGCAATCGGCGTACGATCGGCGTACGGAAGTCTTTGGAGCCGCCGCCATGCGCCACATCGCCCTCGCCGTCCTGTTCGTCTTCCTCGCCATGCCGCTCCACGCCGCGGAGACCGCGACCGCACCGCTCGCGAAACCGCATCTGCTCGATCGCTTCAAGGCCCTCGCCGGCGACTGGAGCGGCGAAGGCCTCGATGGCAATTCGATGCCCGACACCCACGTCAACTACACCGTCACCGCAGGCGGCAACGCGGTGGAGGAACTGCTGTTCCCCGGCACCTCTCACGAAATGCGCACGCTGTACGTGCGCGACGGTGACGACGTGGTGCTGGTGCATGTCTGCGCCAGCGGCAACCATCCGAAGATGCGCGCCCGCGAGGAACGCGACGGCCGCATCGTGTTCGACTTCGATGGCGCGGTGAATTTCGACCCGGCCAGGGCCGGACACATGCACGATGCCAGCTTCACCTTCCTCGGGCCGGACGAACTGCAGACGCGCTGGCAGTTCTGGCAGGACGGCAAGCCGGCCGAACACGTGGCCAACCTGCATCTGAAGCGGGTGCGGATCGAACCGAGGGAACTGGTCGATCCACCACGCTGATCAATCGCCCCAACCCAACGTCTGCGCCGGCCATGGCGCGTCTTCCATGTAGATCGGCTTCGTCGAGACCGTCTTCTTCTGCGCCGGCTGATCGGTGTAACCGTCCTCGCCGACCACACTGCGGGTCACGGTCTGCGCGCCGGTCAGGCGATTGGTGCTGATCTCGGTGGAATCGTGGGCATTGGTGCGGCTGTAGAGCGTGACGTCGTCGCCGATCAGGCGCATGCGCCGCACCTTCGGATCGAAACGATACCGGTACAGGGACCGGACCGCGGTGGTACCGCCGGTCAGATCCTCGACCAGCAGCACGCCCTTCTTCACCTCGAGCGACGCCGCGCCGAGCGGATCGATGTCCATCGCGGCCTCGCCGAGCGGCTCGTGGCCGGTGTTGAACTCGTCGACATAGGCGGCCATGACCCTGAGCACGCGCGCCTCGTCGCTGGCGGCGACGAACACCACGTCGGGCATGCCATCGCCGGTGACATCGGCATCGAGCCGGGTTTCGATCTTCGCGCCGTCGGGCATGTAGGCCGCCAGTTCCTCCGCGGTCGGCACCGGCGGCAGGATGCGGTCGGCGGCGAACGCCGGCGTGGCGAGCATCGACAGCAACACCCCGAGCATCAGCGGCGAAGACGGGAGGAGCAGCGTTCTTGCGGACATGGCGGCACGCTCGAGGACTGAGAGAGGGAACGACGCCTCCGATGGTACGTCGGATGCCGGGGCCGGAGGACAGCCACGCGTCGGCATCGATGCGACGCGCCGGGTTTACACAAGCCAGGCCGCCTGCAACGGCGGCGGATACACGCGCCCCGCGCGCACCGGCTGGAAGCAGCCGGCACCGGCATAGAAATCCGCATCCTGCCGCGCGCGCCATCCCGGAATGCCGGCCAACGGCAGCGGGCGGAGTTCCAGCGGGTCGAGGAGCACCCGGCCCGCAGCGATCGCCTCCGCGACGCGCGCCACGCAGCGCTCCGCATCCGCATCGCCGGACACGACGAGACACTTGCCCACCGGAAACAGGTCGGGCACCAGCGCCATTTCGAGCAGCGCATGACCGACGACGGCGGCGACGGCGATATCGCCGTCGCGCCAGGCGTCGGCATGGTCGAGGAACAGCGCGGGCCAGTCGTGCCGGTCCCAGAGCGGCAACAGCGACGGATCGCGCAGGCGCACGACGACGCCGGCCTCGTCGAACTGGGTCAGCGCGTACTGGGCGCGGTTGCGTTCGCGCGGACCCATGATCGCGATGTGCGCGCACTGCCGCGCGTTGAACGCCTGCTTCAACGCCGGGTGACGACACCAGACCGCAGCGTTGAACAGGTCGTGCCAGTTCTCCGGACGAGTGGCGATCCGGCCGGCGGCGATGCGGGTTTCGTAGTGCAGGCCATCGTCGAGCAACGCGTCGTCCTGGGCGACGAAACGACGCGCCGCGAGCGGCAGCGCGGCATTCAGCGCATCGATGGACGGCCAATCGGCCGCCGTGAACCAGTCCCGACACGCCGCGTAACCGGCGAACGCCGGATGATCGAACACCGCGGGATCGACGGCGTCGCGCGATGGTGCGAGGAAGCGGCGTTTGGCCATCGCCGCCCGATCAATCCTCGAACGACACTTCGCCGTAGAGATCGTGTTCGTCGCTGCCCATGATCTCGACATCGACGAATTCGCCGGGCTTGAGGCCCGCCTCGAAGCCGTTCTGGATCTGCACCAGGCCATCGATCTCCGGCGCGTCGGCCATCGAGCGCGCGATCGCCAGTTCGCCATCCATCAGGTCCACGAGGCAGCGCTGCACGGTGCCGACCTTGTCGGCGAGCTTGGCTTCGGAGATCTCGGCCTGACGCGCCATGAAGCGCGCCAGACGTTCCTGTTTCACGTCTTCCGGCACCGGATCGGGCAGCGCGTTGGCGGCCGCCCCCTCGACCGGCGAATAGGCGAAGGCGCCGACGCGGTCGAGTTGCGCTTCGTCCAGGAAATCCAGCAGTTCCTCGAACTCGGCCTCGGTCTCGCCGGGGAAGCCGACGATGAAGGTGCTGCGGAGGGTGATGTCCGGGCAGATGTCGCGCCAGCGCTGGATGCGTTCGAGGGTCTTGTCGACCGCGCCCGGACGCTTCATCAGCTTCAGCACGCGCGGACTGGCGTGCTGGAACGGGATGTCGAGATACGGCAGCAGTTTCGGCAGACCGTCGGCGTTGCGATCCGCCATCAGCGGAATGATGTCGTCGACGTGCGGATACGGATACACGTAATGCAGGCGGGTCCACAGACCGAGTTCGGACAGGCCTTCGCACAGCGCCTTCATCCGCGTCTGCCAGGCCCTGCCGCGCCATGTACGCTCGGCGTACTTCACGTCCACACCGTAGGCACTCGTGTCCTGCGAGATCACCAGCAGTTCCTTCACCCCGCCCATCGCGAGCTTCTCGGCCTCGCGCAGCACCTCGTCGACCGGACGCGACACCAGATCGCCGCGCATCGACGGAATGATGCAGAAGCTGCAGCGGTGGTTGCAGCCCTCGGAGATCTTGAGATAGGCGTAGTGCTTCGGCGTGAGCTTGATGCCGATGTCGTCCGCTTCGAGGCGGCGCGGCACCAGATCGGTGAACGGATCATGGGTCGGCGGCAAGGCCTGGTACACCGCCTGCATCACGCTGCGGTAATCCTGCGGACCGGTGATCGCGAGCACGTCGGGATGCGCTTCGCGGATCTGTTCCGGACGCTTGCCGAGGCAACCGGTGACGATGACCTTGCCGTTCTCGGCCATCGCCTCACCGATGGCGTCGAGCGATTCGGTCACCGCCGAATCGATGAAGCCGCAGGTGTTGACCACCACCACGTCGGCGGCATCGTAGGTCTGGACGATGTCGTAACCCTCGACCTTGAGCTGGGTGAGGATGCGCTCGGAATCGACGAGCGCCTTGGGGCAGCCGAGGCTGACGAAGCCGACCTTGCGGCCGCGGGAGGGTTCGGTGGCGGACATGGGCGAATGGAGGCCGCGGCACGGCCCCGGACGGTCGGGAGGTGACCGCACAGTATAGCGTCCGGACCGGCCTGCCCGGCCGGTCGTCCGCGGGGGTAGGATGAACGCCTCCGGCAACGAGCGAGCAGGCGCATGGGCGAGTGGATTCCGTTGACGACCCCGGAAGGCCCCGTACAGGCCTGGCTGGCCCGGTCCGACATGCCGCCGAAGGGCGCGGTGGTCGTGATCCAGGAGATCTTCGGGGTGAACGCGCACATCCGCGAGGTCACCGACCGTTTCGCCGAGGCCGGTTTCACCGCGATGGCGCCGGCGCTGTTCGATCTGGTCCGCCCCGGCACTGAACTGCATTACGACGAGGCCGGCGTGATCCGCGGTCGCGAGTACGCCACCAATCTCGGCTTCGAGCGCGCCCTGAAGGTGGTGAGCGCCGCCGCCCGCTGGCTGCGCGAATCCGGACACCGGGTCGGCGCGGTCGGATTCTGCTGGGGCGGCACCGTGGCGATGCTCGCCAACACCCGGCTGCACCTGACCTCGGTCACCTACTACGGCGGACGCAGCGTGCCTTTTCTCGGCGAACCCGCGCTGGCGCCGATGCTGTTCCACTTCGGCGAACACGACAGGCTGATCCCGCCCGAGGACGTGCAGAAACACCGGTTGCATCATCCCGACGCCGCGATCCACGTCTACCCCGCCGGACACGGTTTCAATTGCGATGAGCGCGCCGATTTCGACGCCGACAGCGCAGCGCTGGCGTGGACGCGCACCCTCGCGTTCCTGACGGAGCATCTGCGATGACCCGACATGCCCAGGCGGCACCACCCGGTTGGCATCTGCACCCGCAACTGGCCGACGACACCCACCCGCTCGCGCACTGGCCGCTGTGCGAGGTGCGGCTGATGGACGACGCCCATCATCCCTGGCTGATCCTGGTACCGCGGATCGAGAACGCGACCGAAATCACCGACCTCGATCCCGCCCGGCAGGCGGAATTGACGCGCGAAGTCGACCGCGCCTGCCGCGCGCTGCAGGCCACGATGCACCCGCACAAGCTCAACGTCGCCGCGCTCGGCAACGTCGTTCCGCAATTGCACGTGCACGTCATCGCCCGCTATCGCGAGGACATCGCGTGGCCGCGGCCGGTGTGGGGCACCGCGACCGCGCAGCCCTATTCGCCGGAACAACTGGTGGAACGGGTCGAAAGCCTGCGCGCGGCGCTGTCGGCCTGATCTCCGCGATGCGATTCCGATGACGGCGACGCACTGCGAGCGGCTCGCCGACGACGCGCTGCTGTTGTGTTTCGGCGCGGACACGCCGCCCGTCGATCCGGGCACCAACGCCCGCGTCCATCGCGCCGCCGCGCGCATCCGCGCCGCCGGGCTGCCGTGGCTGCGCGATCTGGTCCCGGCCTACGCCACGCTCGCGGTGTTCTTCGATCCCGACGCCATCGACGCGGAGGCGGCGCGACAGCCGCTGGCCGCGCTGATCGACGACGACACGACGCCCGATGAGCGCGCCACGCCCGGGCGCTGCATCGAGATCCCGGTCGTCTACGGGGGCGCCTTCGGCGAAGATCTCGACGCCGCGGCGGCCGAACTGGGACTGACGCCGGACGCGCTGATCGCACGCCACAGCGCCGCGACCTACACCGTGGCCATGATCGGTTTCGCCCCGGGTTTTCCGTATCTGTCGGGGCTCGATCCCGCCCTCGCCCTGCCCCGCTTGGCGACGCCGCGCACGCGCGTGCCGGCCGGCAGCGTCGGTATCGGTGGCGCCCAGACCGGCCTCTATCCGCGCGAAAGCCCCGGCGGCTGGCGGCTGCTCGGACGCACGCCGCTGCTGCTGTTCGATCCGGCGCGCGAAACACCCTCGCTGCTCGCCCCCGGCGACCGCGTGCGCTTCCGGCCGATCCCGGCCGACGACTTCGCCCGTTCGGAAACATGGGCATGATCCTGCTGCAGGTGCTCGCGGCGGGCGCGTCGACCACGGTGCAGGATCGCGGACGCGAGGGCTGGCGTCATCTCGGCGTCGCGCGCGGCGGTGCGCTCGATCCGGTACAGGCCGCGTTGGCGAACCGGATGGTCGGCAATCCTGCGGATGCGGCCGTGCTCGAAATCGCCCTGCGCGGCCCGACCCTGGCCTTCGACGCGCCACTGCGCATCGCCCTGTGCGGCGCGCGCATCGACGCCGCGTTCATCGCCGCCGACGGTACGCGCCATCCGGTGCCGTGCGACCGCCCGGTCGCCCTGCCCGCGGGAACGCTCGCGCTGGGCATGATCCGGCGCGGCCTGCGTGCCTGGCTGGCGATCGGCGGCGGCATCGCCGTCGCGCCGGTGCTCGGCAGCCGCAGCACCGATCTGCGCGGCGGTTTCGGCGGACTCGACGGCCGCGCGCTTCGGGCCGGCGACCGCGTGCCCGTGGGCGACTCCGCGCCCCCGCAGGTCGGCCCCGTGCCGGAAGCGCCGGGCTGGTGGGTCGCGCTCGATCCGGAACCGTCGGACGCCACCCGCGTGCGTTACGTCCCGTCCGACCATGCCCTCGCCCTGCCGCTGTCCCGGGGCGCGTGGCGCGTCGACCCGCGCAGCGATCGCCAGGGGCTGCGCTGCACCGGCACGACCCTGGTCTGCCCGCCGCAGGACCTGCTGTCGGCACCGGTCGCGCCGGGCACGATCCAGTTGCCACCGGACGGCCATCCGATCGTCCTGCTCGCGGACGCGCAGACCGTCGGCGGCTATCCGCGGCTGGGGCATGTGATCGCCGCCGATCTGCATCGCCTCGCGCAGGCGCGCGCCGGCGACGCGCTGCGGTTCGAAGCGGTCGATGCCGCTGCGGCGACGCAGGCCAGGCTGCGGAGAAGCGCGGAGGTCGCGCGATTAGAATGGGCCATCGACCTGATGTCGCCGGAGGCGGACATCCCATGTGCATGACCCCGTGCATCGCCCTGCGGACCGTCGATCGGCGCGATCCGTCCCGGGCGCCGGAGCCGACCAGGGAATGAACGCGGACACCCGGAGCCGAACCGCCATGCACACCATCGATCTCAACTGCGATCTCGGCGAAGGCTGCGGCCACGATGCCGCCCTCATCCCGCTGATCTCCTCGGCGAACGTCTCCTGCGGCGCGCATGCCGGCGACGACACCACGATCGCCGACACCCTGCGTCTGTGCGCGGCGCACGGCGTGGCGGTCGGCGCGCATCCCGGTTACGCCGATCGCGCGCATTTCGGCCGGCGCGAGACCGGACAATCGGCGCGGGAGATCGTGACACTGCTGCACGAACAACTCGAACGTTTCCTTGCGCTGGCCCGCGCGCAGGGCACACCGGTGCGCCACGTGAAGCTGCACGGCGCGCTCTACAACCGTGCCGCGCACGACGTGGAGGTCGCCGCGGCGGTGGCGCGCACGGTGCAGCGGATCGATCCGGCGCTGCGGCTGGTCGGTCTCTCCGGCTCGGAGATGCTGAACATCGCGCGCACGCTCGGCATGACGGTCGCGCACGAAGTCTTTCCCGACCGCGGCTACGACACCGAGGGCCGGCTGCTGCCGCGCGACCGTCCGGGCGCGGTGATCGAGTCCCCGGAAGCGGTCGCCGAACGCGCCTTCCTGCTGGCCTCGCTCGGGCTGGCCAGGGACGATCGCGGCCGGCCGCTGATGCTGCGCGCGGACACGCTCTGCCTGCACGGCGATCGCGCCGATGCGGTCGCGGTTGCCGAGGCGGTGCGTGCGCGGCTGCAGCGCTTCGACGTCACTGTCGCCGCACTCGACTGAGCCCACGTATGGACACCGCACTCGTCAATTACTGGCCGCTCATCGGCGTGGCCGCGGTGGTGCTCGGCTTCGCCCTGCGCCTGAATCCAGCGCTGATCGTCGTCGCCGCGGGCTTCATCACCGGTCTGACCGCGAAACTTTCGCCGCTGGAAGTGCTGGACATCCTCGGCAAGGCCTTCACCGAGAAGCGCTTCCTGCTGCTGTTCCTGCTGACCCTGCCGGTGATCGGTCTGCTCGAACGCCACGGCCTGAAGGAACACACCCAGGCCTGGATCGCGGGTCTGCGCGGCGCGACCATGACGCGTCTGCTCACGCTGTACCTGTTCCTGCGGCAGCTGCTGTCGGCGCTCGGCCTGACCAGCGTCGGCGGCCATCCGCAGACCGTGCGTCCGCTGATCGCGCCGATGTCGGAGGCCACCGCCGAAGCGCGGCACGGCACGCTGACCGACGACGAACGCGAGCGCATCCGCGCCATGGCCGCCGGCACCGACAATGTCGGCCTGTTCTTCGGCGAGGACATCTTCATCGCCTTCGGCGCGGTGCTGCTGATCCAGGCGTTCTTCGCCGACCACGGACGCGAGCTGGATCCGCTGCACATCGCGCTGTGGGGCATTCCGACCGCGCTCTGCGCCTTCGTCATCCATGCCTGGCGCATCCACCGCCTGGAGCGGACGATCGCCCGGCGCGCCGCGCGCGATGCCGCCGAAGAAAATACCTCGCCGGAGCAGGCACCATGATTTCGCTGACACCCGTCTACTGGCTGCTAGGCGCGTATTTCGGTCTGCTGGCATGGCGCGGTCTGCGCGACACCGGCAATCCGCGCCGTCACACCACCGCGCTGTTCTGGGCGCTGCAGTCGCTGCTGCTGTTCGCGGCCGAACGCATGCCGGTGCGGGTCGTCGGCGTCTGCGTGGTCGTGCTGGTGCTGCTGGCCGGATTCGGCGGTCTGCGCACCGGTCGTTATCGCGAGAGCAGCCCCGAGGAAAAACGCCGCGACGCCGCGCGGCTCGGCCATCGCTTGTTCCTGCCCGCGCTGACGATTCCCGCGATCACCCTCATCGGCACGCTCACGCTCAAACACCTCGCGATCGACGGCCGACCGTTGTTCGAGAACGCCAACACCGCGACCCTGACCTCGCTGGCCATCGCCTGCGTGATCGCGCTGGCGCTGGCCTGCGTGCAGTTGCGGCAGATGCCGGCCAGCGGCATCGAGCAATCGCGGCGTCTGGTCGACGCGATCGGCTGGGCCGCGCTGTTGCCGCTGCTGCTGGCGACGCTGGGCAGCGTGTTCGAGGCCGCGGGCGTCGGCGGTGCGGTGTCGGGCGTCGTGCGCGCCGTCATCCCGGTCGACAACGCGCTGCTCGTGATCGTCGCCTACGCCGTGGGCATGGCCGCATTCACGATCGTGATGGGCAACGCCTTCGCCGCGTTCCCGGTGATGACCGCGGGCATCGGCCTGCCGCTGCTGGTGGAACTGCACGGTGCCGACGCCGCGTCGATGGCGGCGATCGGCATGCTGTCCGGCTACTGCGGCACACTGATGACGCCGATGGCCGCGAACTTCAACCTGGTGCCCGCCGCGCTGCTGGAACTGAAGGACCCCTACGGCGTGATCCGCGCGCAATGGCGGACCGGCGCGCTGCTGCTGGCATGCAACATTGTGCTGATGTACCTGATCGTTTTCCGCTGAACGCACCATGGCACGCACCCGCACCGTCCTGCTCACCGGCTTCGACCCGTTCGGAGGCGATGCGACGAATCCCAGCTGGCGCGCGGTCGAACGGTTGCACGGCGGCTTGATCGCGGGTCATCGCATCGAAAGCCTGCAATTGCCGACCGCGTTCGCGCGCGCCCCACGGTTGCTGCGCGCGGCGATCCGCAGGCATCGCCCGTCGCTGGTGCTGTGCGTGGGCCAGGCGGGCGGCCGCGCGGCCCTGTCATTCGAACGGGTCGCGATCAACGTGATCGACGCGCGCATCGCCGACAACGACGGCGCGCGACCGGTGGACGCGCCGGTGGTGCGCGGCGGCCCCACCGCGTATTTCTCGACCGTGCCGATCAAGGCGATGCACGCGGCATTGCGGGCGGCCGACATCCCCACCGAGATTTCCCAGACCGCCGGCACCTTCGTGTGCAACCAGGTGTTCTACGCGCTGATGGACACGCTGGCGAAGATGCCGACGCCGCGTCCTCGCGGCGGCTTCGTGCACGTGCCCTTCCTTCCGGAGCAGGTCGACACCCTGCCGGGCACGCCGTCGATGCCGCTCGAGACGATCGTCGACGGACTGCGGATCGCGATCGCGACGGCGCTGACGACCCGTCGCGACCGTCGCATCGTAGGTGGCGCGACGCATTGAGCGCGATCGTCGCGCTGCGACGGCGATTTCGGGTCGGCCGCACGCGGCTGCCTCACTCCTCGGCGAACCACTCCGGATAGTTCCGCCAGCGCCCGACCGAACGCGCATGGATCGGCTGTCGCACCTGCCAGCGGCTGATCGTCTGCACGGCCCGGCCGCTGGCATGGAACGCGAGACAGCGGTCGTCCCACGGCAACCCCGCGAATGCGATCAGATCGCGGATCCGCGCCTCGGGATCGGCGACCACGGCTTCGTAATCGAATGCGAGAATCGGCAGCGGCGACACCGCCTGCCAGTGCCGCATCAGGCGTTCCTGCTGCGCGATCACGAAAGCGATGTCGTCCGGATCGGTGGCGTAGGTTGCGGACGGCGCGAAGCTCTCGCTGAAGATCGACAATGCGATGTCGCGCGGATCGCGTCGGCACCAGACGATGCGCGCGTCGGCGAACAGCATCGCGATCAGTCCGACATGCAGGAAATTGTAGGGCTGCTTGTCGATCAGTCGCCGCGCCGTGGCGGGCGCGCCGCGCGCCGCGCGTTCGAGATAGGCCTGCGCGCGTTCGCGCAGCCACGCGGCATCGAGGCGTGCGGCCTCCTGCGGCCAGCGCAGACCGGTCCGCGCGGGAATGCTTTCGGCGATCGACACGATGCCGGTCAGCTCGCCGCAACCATGCCCCTGCGGGTGCGCGGCGAGGATCTGTTCCGCCAGGGTCGTCCCGCTGCGCGGCATGCCGAGCACGAACAACGGGCGCTCGTCGCGCACGGCGTTCGCACGCAGCGCCCGCGATGCGGCCGCGTCGAAGACGGCGATCGCGGCATCGATCTGCACGGCGAAGGTGTCGCGCTCGAAGCCGCCGTCCTGCGCGCGACGCAGACGGTTGGCCTCGGTCCAGTGGCGCGCGGCCGCGCGATGATCGCCCAGACCGTCGCACCGTTTGCCGAGGACGTGATGCAGGAACGCGCGCTGCGGCGCCGGCGCGCCTTCGGTGTCCGCCAGCGTTTCGGCGCGCCGCACCAGCGCTTCGGACGCGGCGCCGCGGTCCTGCCCGCCCCGATCCAGCGCGATCATCGAGCCCAGCGGATCGGCCCAGTCGGGCTGCAGCGCATGCGCGCGCGCATAGGCCTCACGCGCGGCGGCGGCGTCGCCGAGGTCTTCCTCGATCCAGCCCAGTTCCTGCCACAACGCCACGTCTTCGGGAAAGCGTTCCAGTGCCTCGCGCAGCGGCGCCAGCGCCGTCTCCGGTGCGCCAAGACGGCGTCGGCACTGCGACAACCGCAGACAGAGACCGGCATCCACGGTCGACGCGGTCGGCACCAGCCGCTCGAACAGCGCCAGGGCTTCGGCGTGATGCTCCAATGCGTATTCG
This sequence comes from Lysobacteraceae bacterium, assembly GCA_041919915.1. Classification (GTDB taxonomy): domain Bacteria; phylum Pseudomonadota; class Gammaproteobacteria; order Xanthomonadales; family Xanthomonadaceae; genus Lysobacter_I. Next base: position 9,824 of record JAYRSY010000023.1, on the reverse strand, counting down.
GTCTCGGCCAGCGCGCGCAGGATCTGCGACTCCGCGGGCGCCAACGCGTGCGCGCGCTGCAGCGCCGGCAGCGCTTCGGCGTCGCGCTTCGCGCCGTACAGCGTCATGCCGAGCAGATACCAGGCCTGCAGGAACTCCGCGCGCAATCCGACCGCCTCGCGGAACGCCGCGATCGCCTCGTCGATGCGTCCGGTCGAGGCCAGAACCTGTCCCAGCGCGAGACGGAGTTCGGGCACCTCCGGCGCCAACCGCACCGCGGTGCGCATCGCTTCGCAGGCGACATCCGGCTGACCGGTGATCTGCGCCAGCACCGCCTGCGCATGATGCACCGCCGGTTCGCGCGGATGGTCGCGCAACAACGGCGCCAGCGCCTGCGCCGCCTGCAGCGGCTGCGACCGGCGCAGGTATTCGTGGACGCGCTGCAGGCCTTCCGCGGCCGCGTTCATGCGCGCAGCGACGACGACATCAACGCGCCTTGACCACGCGGGTGCCCGCGATCAGATCGTGGCCGCAGCGGCGGTCATTGCGGAAGATCAGCAGGATATCGATCAGGACCAGCAGATTGCCCACGAACGGCACCAGCGCCACCGCGTGGGTCGGCAGATAGCGTCGCGCGATCAGCGACACGAACGGCACGCGCGAACCATCGAGCGCGACGATCCGGATGCCGAGGGCGCGTTTGCCCCAGGTCTGGCCCTGCGCGTACAGCGGGTAGCCCTGGATGGCCAGAAAGATCGCGAGGCCGATGAACGCCCAGGTCAGGGTCAGCGTGAACGGCGGTTGCGCGCCGGTCATCGCGGCATCCATCACCGCCTTGAAGAATCCGCCGAACCACATCGCCGGCAGGGTCACGCACATCGCGATCAGGCCGTCGATCAGCGCCGCGGCGAGCCGTTCACCGTATCCGGCGAGGTCGCTGTCCGCGGTCTGGACGGCGACGGCAGATTCGGGCGCGCGATAGGGATTCTGTTCTTCCACGATTCGACCTCGGATGGATATCGGAAATGGACTCAGGTACGCGGCAGCGTCACGCCGGTCTGGCCCTGGTATTTGCCGCCGCGGTCCTTGTAGGAGGTCTCGCAGACTTCGTCCGACTGGAAGAACAGCATCTGCGCGACACCCTCGTTGGCGTAGATGCGCGCCGGCAGCGGCGTGGTGTTGCTGAATTCGAGGGTCACATGCCCTTCCCACTCGGGTTCCAGCGGCGTGACGTTGACGATGATGCCGCAGCGGGCATAGGTGCTCTTGCCCAGGCACACCACCAGCACGTCGCGCGGGATGCGGAAATACTCGACCGTGCGCGCCAGCGCGAACGAGTTCGGCGGAATGATGCAGACGTCGGACTGGATGTCGACGAAGCTGTCCGGATCGAAGGCCTTCGGATCGACGATCGTCGAGTTGATGTTGGTGAAGACCTTGAACTCGCGGGCGCAGCGCACGTCGTAGCCGTAGCTGGAGGTACCGTAGCTGACGATGCGGTGGCCGTCGGCGGCATGCTTGACCTGGCCGGGCTCGAACGGCTCGATCATGCCGTGCTGTTCGGCCATCTGCCGGATCCAGCGGTCGCTCTTGATGCTCATGTAAAGGGTGTCCCGGGCCCTGCGGCCCGTCCTGTCGGCGGGAGAGGCCGACATTCTACGGGATCGCCGGTCGCCGCCCGCCGTGTCGCCATCGCCACGACCGCCCCGGAACGACGAAGGCCCGGCAGGGCCGGGCCTTCGCGTGCGGACCCCGTGGCGCGGGGCCTCGCCGGAACGTCAGAAGCCGCTGACGTTCAGACGACCGTTGCTGACCACCTTGCCGTTGCAGGACGCGGTCGGCACCGCGCTGCCCATGATCGCGGCCTTGATGTCCGCCGCGGTGGCGCCCGGGTGCGAGGACGCGTACAGCGCGGCCGCACCGCTGACGTGCGGGGTCGCCATCGAGGTGCCGCTGTAGCTGGCGTAACCCGACGTGAGGCTGCCCTTCGAGCTGACCGGCACCGTCGAATAGATCGCCGAACCCGGCGCGCAGATGTCGACCGTGGTGGCGCCGTAGCTGGAGAACGAACTGAGCGCACCGGTGCTGGTGATCGAGGCCACCGCGATCACGTTCGGATTCGGGTACTCGGCCGGATAGCAGCTCGAACCGCTGTCGCAGTTGAAGGCGTCGTTGCCGGCCGCGGCGATGAACAGGATGCCGGCGTTGTTGGCGCGGCCGATCGCATCCTGCAGCGCCTGCGAGAAACCGCCGCCGCCCCAGGAATTGCTGGTCGCGACGATGTTCAGGCCGTGACGGGTCTTGAGGTCGGTGAAGTAGTCCACCGCCTTGATCGCGTTGGCGGTGGTGCCGCCACGACGGCCGAGGAAGCGGCCCGAGATCAGCTTGACGCCGCTCCAGCACACGCCGGCCACGCCGGTCCCGTTGCCGCCGACACCGGCGATGGTGCCCGAGACATGGGTGCCGTGATCGTCGTTGGCGCCGCCGGAGTTGATGTTGTTGCTGTTGCCGTCGAAGTCCCAGCCGCGGACGTCGTCGACGTAACCATTGCCGTCGTTGTCGACGCCATCGGCTGGATCGTAGGGATTGGTCCAGATGTTCGCGGCCAGATCGGCGTGGTTGTAGTAGATGCCCTCGTCGATCACGCCGACGAGCACGCCGCTGCAGCTGGTATGGCCCGCGGCCCAGGCCTCGCCCGCCTGCGAGCCGTACTGGTTCGCCGGCGAAGTGGCGTCGCCGTACATGCCCCACAGTTGGCCGCCGGTGTAGTAGGTATCGTTGGACGTCGCCGAATGCTGGTAGATCCAGTTCGGCTCGGCGTACTCGACGTTCGGATTGGCCGACAGCACGCGCACGGTGTCGGCGAGATCGGCACCGGCAGGCAGGCGCATCAGCGCCATTTCACCTCTGCCGCCGCGGGCCTGACGCAGCGTGTCGAGCTTCTGCGCGCCCAGACCGCGACGCACGCCGTCCTGATCGGTCGCGGTGGTGCCGTCGCGGAACTTGACGATGAGTTCGCCCGCTTCGTGGGCGCGACCGGCATTCAAGCCGGAGATGACCGCATCCGGGCGACCGCCCGCGAATGCGACGGAAGAAAGACCCAGCGACGCGACGATGGCGGTGGCGAGGGCGGCACGACGAACGATTCGATCCATTTGCGAAAGTCCCCTGTGGTTGTGCTCACGAAAAGCGGCGGGATCCGGCGTCTACCGAAAAGATGCTCCACCGCGGCGCGACGACCGTATACGATCCGGATCGTGGACGGCACGCTGCGGCGCAACATCCCCGACGGACGGCACAAGCGGCCTGTTTCATGGGGTTTCCGGTGTCAGAGGCTCTCGATTCCTCGCATCTATCGAAATCGATCGAACGATCGACAGAACCAGAAAATACTGCCGCCGGGGTGGACCACTCAGACCAGACTGGCGTCGATGCCCGTGCGCAGTCGCGGACGCTTGCCCAGTTCCTCCAGCAGGCGTCCGGCGACAGCGCGGTAGGCCGCGGCCGCGGCCGACCCGGGCGCCGCGCGCACCACCGGCACGCCGGCATCGCCCTGCTCGCGGATCCCCACCTCCAGAGGCAACGACCCCAGCAGCGGCACGCCGTACTGTTCCGCCATCCGTTCGCCGCCGCCCTGACCGAACAGGTGCTCGACATGGCCACAGCGGGTACAGACATGCTGGGCCATGTTCTCGATCAGCCCGAGCACCGGCACCTCCACCTTCTCGAACATCTTCAGCGCCTTGCGCGCGTCGAGCGTGGCCACGTCCTGGGGCGTGGTGACGATCACCGCGCCGGCGACCGGAATCTTCTGGGCCAGGGTCAGTTGGATGTCGCCGGTCCCCGGCGGCAGATCCACGATCAGCACGTCCAGGGCCTCGCCCGCGTCGCCGCCCCAACGGGTGTCGTTCAGCAACTGGGTCAGCGCCGAGGTGGCCATCGGCCCGCGCCAGATCATCGGGGTGTCCTGTTCGACCAGGAACCCGATCGACATCGTCTCCACGCCATGGGCGCGCATCGGCACGATCGACTTGCCGTCCGGGCTGTCGGGACGACCGGACAGCCCCAGCATGGTCGGAATGCTGGGTCCGTAGATGTCGGCATCCAGCAGGCCGACCCGGGCGCCGAGATCGGCCAGGGCCACCGCCAGATTGACCGCGGTGGTGGATTTGCCCACCCCGCCCTTGCCGGAGCCGATGGCGATGATGTTGCGGACCCGCGGCAGCGGGCCGAGCGTGGGCTGGACGGCGTGTGGCGGGAGTCTGAACGGGGCGTCGGAGGTTTTCATGCCGGTATTGTCGCCCCCATCCCACCCGCGGACCAGCCCGGCGGGCCGGGATCGCCCGGCGCACCGGATGCGGCGCCCGCGCGCGCGAATGCTTTGCATTTCCGCGACTTAAGCGATTTCCGAGATCAAGCTCACATGACAACTCCGTTAAACCCGTGTTAAGTTCAGAAGGCAGACGACAGGGGGCTTTTCTGCCGTCTCGATTTGTTCAAGAACTTGTTGTTCACGACTTTGCAACCGGGGAAATCCATGACTTCACACAATCCGCGTCGCCTGCGGCGCAGCCAACTGACCTCCGCCATCCTGGCGACCTTCCTGATCTCGGGCATGGCCTTCGCTCAGGACACCACCGGCAACACCGAAGACGATCAGGACGATAGTCAGCAGACCAGCGGCCAGCAGAGCCTCGACAAGATCGAAGTCGTGGGCAGCCGCATCAAGCGCGCGGAAGTCGAGGGTCCGTCGCCGGTCACGGTGATCACCGCCGACCAGCTGGAGCGCGAAGGCTTCGTCACCGTCTTCGACGCACTGACGACCATCACCCAGAACAACGGCGTCACCCAGAACGAACTGAACTCGGCCGGCGGCTTCACCCCGAACGGCAGCCCGGTGAACCTGCGCGGCCTCGGCCCGGGTCGCACGCTGCTGCTGATCAACGGCCGCCGCGCCGCCGACTATCCGTTCCCGTACAACGGCCAGAGCAACTTCCAGAACTTCGGCAACGTCCCGACCGCAGCGGTCGAGCGCATCGAGATCCTCAGCGGCGGCGCGTCCGCGATCTACGGCTCCGACGCCGTCGCGGGCGTGATCAACGTCGTGCTGCGCAAGAACTTCGAAGGCGACATCTTCAAGCTGCGCACCGGCACCACCACCACCGGCGGCGGCGACTATGCCGACCTGCAGTGGGTCGGCGGCAAGACCGGCGACAACTGGAGCCTGACCTACGCCCTCGAATATCTCGCCGACGAGCCGATGTACGCGTTCCAGCGCGACTTCATGGATTCGCGCGAAGACAATCCGCTGCCGGCGGTTGCGGCGGTCGGAAACCAGCCGGTCGGTACCCTGCGCATCATCCGCTCCGGCCTGCCTACCGGTTCCGTAAACCATATCGCGCCTCCGTCCGGGGCATGCCAGCGTTTCGGCGAGGAATACGTCGACTGGACCTATCGCACCGCTTACCCGGCAAGTCACCCTCTCGCGGGCCAGATCTACACCCAGGGCGATGCCTGCGGTTACTGGAAGGACGTCGGCTACCAGTCCATCGCCAACGGCAACAACGACCTCTCCGGCTATCTGTACGGCACCTACCTGTTCGGCAATGGCATGGAAGCGTGGGCCAGCCTGACCGGGTACCACTCCAAGTCCGAGCTGACCGGCGGCGTCGAAGCCTTCACCGGCCCGCACATCGATGGCCCGACCGGAGGTACCGTCACCACGTTCTTCGCCACCAATCCGGGCATCAACGGCAACGTCCAGATCCAGCGCGTCTTCACGCCGCAGGAGTACGGCGGCATCGAAGGCACCCACCAGAAGTTCACCGAGAAGTCGCTCGACTTCGCCTTCGGTCTGCGCGGCACCTTCGCCGACCGCTTCGACTGGGATTTCATGCTCGGCCGCGCCGACTACTGGGCCGAACGTACCCGTCCGCGCCTCGACGGCTCGGCGGTCACCGAATGGTTCCTCGGCCCGCGTCTGAACGTCAGCGGCACGCCGCGCTATCTGATCAACCTCGACCGCTTCTATCGCCCGCTGACCCCGGCCGAATATCGCGCACTGTCGACGACGCTCAAGTACGAATCGCATTCCTGGGTCAACCAGGGCAGCTTCACGCTGAGCGGCGACCTGTTCGAGCTGCCGGCCGGCCCGGTCGGTTTCGCCGCGGTGCTGGAAGGCACCCAGCAGGGTTACGACCTTGAGTCGCCGGCGGACATCCTGCCGACAAACCGCCTGGCCTACAACCTGACCGGTACCAACGGTGGCGGTGATCGCGATCGTTACGCCATCGGCGGCGAGCTCAGCATCCCGCTTCTCGATTCGCTGAAGCTGAGCCTGGCCGGTCGTTACGACAAGTACGACGACATCACCAACGTCGACGATGCGCGCACCTGGGCCGCCGGCCTCGAATGGCGTCCGTTCGACTCGCTGCTCGTCCGCGGCAACTACAGCACCAGCTTCAAGGCCCCGGACATGCACTTCGTGTACAACGAGGGCAGCGGCAGCTTCGGCAACGCGCTCGACACGTTCCGCTGTCTGTCGACCGGTGGCTACGCCACCCTGCCGACCCCGCCGCCCGTCGGCGCCACCGCGTGCAGCGGCGCGACGTACGTCTACTCGGTGTTCGCGACCAGCCGTGGCGAACCCACGCTGGAAGAAGAGACCGGCGAGTCGTTCAACGTGGGCTTCGTGTGGGACGTCACCGACAACCTGTCGTTCTCGGCCGACTACTACAACATCGTGCTGGAAGGCGCGGTCGCCAACCTCACCTCGACCTTCATCCTGGACAATGAAGCCGGCTGCCGTACCGGTCTGACCCGTACCCGCCAGACCTATCAGTTCGACATCGGCTCGGCCTTCTGCCAGGAAATCATCAGCCGCGTGACCCGTGAGCCGGTCGTCGGCGAACCGACCGATCGCATCACCGGCGTCCGCAGCGGCCCGGTCAACCAGTCGTTCCAGCGCGTCACCGGCGTCGATACGGCGCTGAACTACCGCATGGATACCGACCGCTTCGGTCGTTTCAACTGGCGCGTCGAGTGGTCCTACACCCACAAGAACGAACGTCAGGTGTTCGCGACCGACGCGATCCAGACCGACTGGCGCGACGATCCGGGCAACTTCAACTTCCGCAGCCGCATCCGCGCCTCGGTGGCCTGGAACAAGGGCGACTGGTCGTCGAACCTGTTCATGTCGCGCTACGGCAGCGTCCCGAACTGGCAGGAAACGGCCCGCATCGCGCCGTACTTCCTGTGGAACGCCAACGTCAGCAAGAAGATCACCGACAAGCTGACCGCCAGCTTCTTCGTCAACAACATCTTCAACAACTTCCACCCGGACGACGACGGCTACAACAGCTACCCGTACTTCTCCGGCAACTACAGCCCGATCGGCCGCGAGATCGCCGCGCAGCTCGAATACAAGTTCAGGTAATCCGGCGGTACCGCGACATGAAAGAGCCCGGCGAAAGCCGGGCTCTTTTTTTGCATTACTTCGCCCCCACGTAGCGCAGGCTCGCGCGCACCAGATGCACGATGCACAGCTGGGTGAGCGCCTTCGGGAACACCGCGTTCACCGCCTCCGGCAGACCCTTCAGGCCGTCCATGCTGGCAATGTAGATGTCCTGCACCCCGCGCTGACGCAGTTCGGTCAGCACCGACAGCCAGAACTTCGCACCCTCGTTCTCGGCCAGCCACAGCCCCAGCACTTCCTTCTCGCCGCGCAGGTTCACGCCCAGCACCACGTGCGCCGACTTGTTCACGACCTGCTTGTTCTGCTGCACCTTCACCACGATCCCGTCCAGCCACACGATCGGATAGATCGCTTCCAGCGGCCGTGTCTGCCACGCCCGGGCCTCGTCCAGCACCGCATCGGTCACCTGCGCGATCAGGCTGTGCGAGATCGTCACCCCGTACAGGTCCACCAGCGCCGACTCGATGCCCCGTGTCGTCATCCCGCGCGCGTACAGCGCCAGGATCTTCTCCTCCATCCCCGCCAGCCGGACCTGACGCTTCTGCACCAATAACGGCTCGAACGTGCCGTCTCGGTCTCGCGGCGTCTCGATCTCAAGTGCGCCTTCCGCGCTCAGAACGGTCTTGCGGCCTTTGCCATTGCGTGTGTTTCCGGAGGATCGGCCGTTGCGTTCATGGCCCAGATGCGCCTGCATCCCTCCTTCCAGCAGCACGATTGATCATGTGCTGCAGCATCTGCGAATACGCCGATTGCAACTCCTGCGGGCTCTTGAACTCCGCCGTCAGCTGGTCCAACGTCTCTTTGCTCAACGCCATGTCGCTGCTCCTCGCGGCCAAGGCCGCATCTTCTCAAAGGGCAGTTACACAGTTCAATTTACAGACTCTCAGTTTTAGACCGTCGCCAACAAAAAGATTTTAAACAGGCTCTTACAGCCTTGATTTCGCGCCTGTTTCGGTCACGCAGACCAGCAATACAAAGGGCTTCCAAAAACACCATGCGCACCAAGACAATCTTGGCTCGTTCCCCAGAAAGCATAAAAGAGATCAACTTCGGGCCGATATACCAACCAGCGACCAGCGGCCTTGGCAACGCACACCCCAGTTATTTGCTCCCCTTCCTCAAATCCGGGGAGCCCAGGCGCCATAACTACCGCAGACACTTCAAAAGGCTGGCATTCATTCCGCCTAACGTCCTCTGCAAGCTCAGCCAAGTAAACGCTCGCATCGACTCCTGCATTCACATAGACATCAGTTCCGTCAGCTAAGCGGGATTCCAATATCTCAAGAAAATTCTTCATGGAGTCGGCTCCTCTGGCGGCGGAGGCGGCTTGGGGTAATGAAGGGTCTCATGAGGCTTGTCACCATTCGCCGGAATATCAATACGAGGACCAGACCTCTCATTTCCTGGGCGATAAATGACCCCGTTCTCACCAACTTGAGACCCTTCTGGTAGACGAGAACCTTCAGGCGCAGGCCCAGACTTTCCGCCCGTCAGACTCCCGAAATCCGTCTCCGCATTTCCAGTGCCCCCATTCTCGGGAGCCAAAGGGCCAGTGTTAACTCGACCTCCCTGTTGGCGACTCCCACTATCTTTGGTCCCTACAAGATCTTCGGGTAGCGGAGGAGCATCGCCTTCCGATGATTCGGACTGCTGCGCAATTGGCAAAATGTTCTCAAACGCGTTCCGAAGCAGCCGGCCTCCATATACCGTGCCGACATAGAGGTAATCCGCTGCGCACGTAAGCCCGCTATTGCAATCAATCGTGCACGAACTCTGATCGCATACAGCGGTTCTTCCTTCCGGGTCAGTGAACTTATAGGGGCTGTTATTTGCGTACCAGTACCGATTGAATGCCCCGACCGGGTTGCTATAGGCCGTGACCGGATCGACCGACAGGAACCTCCCGATTTGTGGATCGTAATACCGCTGCTGCATGTAGGTGAGGCCCGTGCCTCCATCCATCACATGCCCGGTGTAACCGATCCCGCTGCGTGCCGGGTTGCCGATGATCGCGCCCCACGGCTCGTAGTCCATGCGTTCGATCACCTGGCCCGACGTATTCGTCACCGCCACGGGGCTGCCCAGCGCGTCAGTGTGCTGGTACTTCGTCGCCAGCACCGCATTGCTCGGCCAGGCATGGTCGATCGTCGCGATCAGGCTGCCCGCCAGATAGACATTCTCGTGGGTCTGCTGGGCCTGATTGTCCGGGCCGCCCCAGTCGCTCGAGAACAGCATCTGGCCGCCCTGGCTGTACTGCCACAACGTCGTCTTGCCGGTGGTGGAGGTGGTCTGCACGCGACGACCGAGGCCGTCGTAGCGGTAGGACTCCTTGGCGGTCACGTTGCGCAGATGGTTGCCGTAGTCGAAGTCG
>JAYRSY010000022.1:0-59673 GCA_041919915.1 Lysobacteraceae bacterium | reverse complement strand
GCGTGCATGCGGCCGGCCTCCATCGGCATCGGGCAACAAAAAACCCGGCCGAAGCCGGGTTTTCGTGCAGCGCTGCTGTCCCCGAGGGTTCAGCCGGCCTTGAGCGCCTTGATGCGCGCGGTCAGGCGGCTCTTGTGGCGAGCGGCCTTGTTCTTGTGGATCAGGCCGCGGGCGCTGAAGCGGTCGAGGATCGGCTGGGCGACGGCGAAGGCGGCTTCGGCCCCGGCGACGTCGTTGGCCTCGAGGGCCTTCAGCACCTTCTTGACCGAGGTGCGGAGCATGGAGCGCTGAGCGGTGTTGCGCGCGTTGCGCACGACGGTCTGCTTGGCGCGCTTCTTGGCGGACTTGATGTTGGCCACGGTGGAATCCTGGGGTTATCGGTAAATCGGGCGGAAACGCGACCCGATTCGGTTGGGTTCGGTTGGATCGAGGGACAGACCGCCGCTATGCGGACAGTTAGACAGAAAATTATGGGCGATTCAGTGGGTTGCGTCAACCGGGCGATACGGGGGGGCAGGCCATGACCGCGGAGGCCCCGAAACAGGCCCCGCGGGCGGGGCTGTTGCGTTCGACCAGCGTGTTCAGCGCCATGACCCTGCTGTCGCGGATCGCCGGATTCCTGCGCGACGCGCTGCAGTCCCGGTTGTTCGGCAGCTCGGCGGCGATGGACGCATTCGTGATCGCTTACCGGATTCCGAACTACCTGCGCCGGATCTTCGCCGAAGGGTCGATGCAGATGGCCTTCGTGCCGGTGCTCAACGAGATCCGCGAGCGTGGCGACCAGGCCGCGCTCAAGGAGTTCATCGATCGCATGGCCGGGGCGCTGTTCTCGGTGGTGTTCGTGGTCTCGGGCCTGGGCATGCTGGCGGCGCCGGCGATCGCCGCGCTGTTCGCGCCGGGATCGATCGACGAGCCGGAGAAGTTCGCGCTGATTTCGCAGATGCTGCGGATCACGTTCCCCTATCTGCTGTTCATTTCGATGATGGCGCTGGTGGCGTCGGTGCTGAACAGCTTCGGCCGCTTCGCCCTGCCGGCGGTGACGCCGGTGCTGCACAACCTGGTGATGATCGTGGCCATGCTGTGGCTGGCCGATCATTTCGAGGTCAAAGCCAAGGCGCTCGCCTGGGGCGTGCTGGTCGCCGGCATCCTGCAGTTGCTCGTGCTGTGGCCGGCGCTGGGACGGCTCGGATTGCGGCCGACGCTGAAACCGGGCTTCCGGCATCCCGAGGTGCGCCGGGTCGCGAAATTGATGGTGCCGACGCTGTTTTCGTCTTCGGTAGCGCAGTTGAATCTGCTGGTCGGGACGATTTTCGCGTCCTATCTGATGACCGGCAGCCAGACCTGGCTGTATCTCTCCGATCGCCTGATCGAGTTTCCGCTCGGGCTGTTCGGGGTCGCGATCGGTACGGTGATCCTCCCGCACCTGTCGCGCCGGCACGCGGCCGCCGATACGGACGGCTACCAGTCCGCGCTGGACTGGGGCATGCGATTGGCGCTGCTGGCGGGCATCCCGGCCGGGCTGGGGCTGTTCCTGATGGCGGAGCCGTTGACCGCGGTGGTCTACCAGGGCGATCAGTTCACGCCCCGCGACACCCGGATGGCGGCGATCAGTCTGGCGGCGATGAGCCTCGGGGTGCCCGCGTTCATGCTGAGCAAGGTGCTGTCGCCGGCGTTCTACGCGCGCCAGGACACGAAGACCCCGATGCGCGCCGCGATTCTGACCGTGGTCGCGAACGTCGCCATGACCATCGGCTTCACCCTGCCGCTGCTGCGCAACGGGGTCGAAGGCGCGCACGGCGGCATCGCGCTGGCCACCGGTCTCGCCGGCATCTTCAACGCCTGGCTGCTGTGGCGTTATCTGCGCCGGGACGGGCTGCACACGCCGAAACCGGGCTGGGGCCTGCACCTGCTCCGGATCGCGGTCGGCTGTCTCGCGATGAGCGCGGTGGTGTTGGCGCTCGATGCGCGGGTCGGCGACTGGACCGCGATGCCCGATCCGTGGCGGCGCGCCGGACTGTTGCTGGCGGTGGTGGCGGCCGGTGCCGCGACCTACGGCGTGACGCTGATCGCGATGGGGTTGCGGCCGCGGCATCTGCGGCATTGATCCGTTGCCCGGGCGGTACCGACGAAACCGGCCGCGGCTCGCTATACTGCGGAATTGATTGAACTTTGCCGGCACGGCCCCGACGCCGGACCGGTTCGGACCCGAATGACCCGACTCTTCCGCGACCTCGACGGCGGGCCGCTGTGCCCGGATGGCAGCGTGGTGTGCATCGGCGCCTTCGACGGCCTGCATCTGGGCCATCGCGCGCTGGTGTCCCGCGCGGTCGCGCGCGCCCGTGCGCTGGACGTGCCCGCGGTGGCGCTGAGTTTCGAACCCCTGCCGCGCGAGTTCTTCGCCGGCCCCGCGGCGCCGCCGCGACTGCAACTCCCGCGCATGAAGCTGGCCGGATTCCGCGCCCTCGGCGTAGACCACGTCGGCCTGCTGCGTTTCAACGCCGCGCTCGCGGCGCTGTCGCCGGAAGATTTCGTTCATCGCCTGCTGGTCGAGCGGCTGCGCGCCCGCGAGGTCTGGGTCGGTCCGGATTTCCGCTTCGGCCGCGCGCGCGCCGGCAATCTCGATGTCCTGCAGCGGATGGGGGCCGTTCATGGCTTCATCGCCGACACTATCGCGCCGGTCGAATGCGACGGCATGCCGGTGTCCAGCACCCGCATCCGCAGCGCGCTGCAGACAGGCGATTTCGCCACCGCCGCGCGCCTGCTCGGCGCGCCCTACGCGATCACCGGCCGGGTGGTGCGCGGCAAACAGCTTGGCCGCACCCTCGGTTATCCCACCGCGAATCTGCGTTTCGGCGACAAGACGCCCGCGCTGCGCGGGATCTACGCTACCCGCGTGCACGGCGTCGCCGCGCAGCCCTGGCCGTCGGTGTCGAGCTTCGGCACCCGGCCGACGGTGGACGGCAAGGAGCCGCTGCTGGAAGCGCATCTGTTCGACTTCGACGGCGACCTGTACGGCAGGCACATCGAAGTCGAATTCGTCGCCCGATTGCGCGACGAGGAGAAATTCCCCGATCTGCCGACCCTGGTCGCGCAGATGAACCGCGATGCCGAACAGGCCCGACGCCTGCTCGGCGCGGACACGAAACCGACGACAGAACGAGTCAACGCGTGAGCGACCAAGACAGCCAACGCTACAAAGCCACCATCCACCTGCCGGCGACGGATTTTCCGATGCGCGGCGATCTGCCGAAGCGCGAGCCCGAAGCGCTCGCGCGCTGGGAAGCGCAGGGCCTGTATGCGCAGGTCCGCGAGCACGCCCGGGGCAGGCCGCTGTTCGTGCTTCACGACGGCCCGCCGTACGCCAACGGCGCGATCCACATCGGCCATGCGGTCAACAAGATCCTCAAGGATCTGGTGGTGAAGTCGAAGCTGATGGCCGGCTTCGACGCGCCGTACGTGCCCGGCTGGGACTGCCACGGTCTGCCGATCGAACTGCAGGTCGAGAAGAAGTTCGGCAAGGTCGGCCAGAAGATCGATGCCGCCGAATTCCGCAAGCGCTGCCGCGAATACGCCGGTCAGCAGATCGATCTGCAGCGCGCCGACTTCAAGCGCCTCGGCGTGCTCGGCGACTGGGACAATCCGTATCGCACCATGGATTTCCGCTACGAAGCGGACATGCTGAGGTCGCTGGCGAAGATCGTCGAACGCGGTCATCTCGCGCGCGGCGCGAAGCCGGTGCACTGGTGTTTCGATTGCGGTTCGTCGCTGGCGGAAGCCGAGATCGAATACGAGAACAAGGCTTCGCCCGCAGTGGACGTGGCCTATGCGGCGCGCGATCCGCGGGCACTGGCGGCGAAGTTCGGCGTGGTGATCGACGAGGAGGTCGATGTCGCGGTGCCGATCTGGACCACCACGCCGTGGACGCTGCCGGCCTCGCTGGCGGTGAGCATCGGTCCGGAACTCGAATACGCCCTGGTCGAAGGTCCGGCGCGCGATGGCAAGCGCCGTCTGCTGGTGCTGGCCGAAGCGCTGGTGCCGAAGGCGCTCAAGCGCTACGGCATCGAAGCGCCCGAAGTGCTGGGGCGTGCGCTCGGCGCGGCGCTGGAGAACCTGCTGCTCGGGCACCCCTTCTACGCCGAACGCGATATCCCGCTGATCCTCGGCGACCACGTCAGCGCCGAGGACGGCACGGGCGCGGTGCACACCGCACCGGGCCATGGTCAGGAAGACTATGCCGTCGGCCTGAAGTACGGTCTGATCGCGAAGTACACCGCGGCGCAGATGAACCCGGTCGACGGTCGCGGCGTGTACCTGCCGTCGACACCGCCGCTGGGCGACACCGTGCTGGCCGGTCTGCACATCTGGAAGGCCAACGACGTCATCGTCGAAGCGCTCCGCGGCATCGGCGCGCTGCTCGCGTTCTTCAGTCTCGATCACAGCTATCCGCACTGCTGGCGGCACAAATCGCCGGTGGCGTTCCGCGCTACGCCGCAGTGGTTCATCTCGATGGAGCAGGCGAATCTGCGCGTCGATGCGCTCGATGCGATCAAACAGGTCGAATGGTTCCCGGACTGGGGGCAGGCGCGCATCACCGGCATGATCGAGAACCGTCCCGACTGGACCATCTCCCGCCAGCGCACCTGGGGCGTGCCGATCGCACTGTTCATCCATCGCGAAACCGGCGAGCCGCATCCGAATTCGCCGGCGCTGATGCGTCAGGTCGCCGAGCATGTCGAACGCGAAGGCGCCGATGCCTGGTACGCGCTCGATGCGACCGAACTGCTGGGCGAGCAGGCGAAGGATTACGACAAGGTCACGGACATTCTCGACGTCTGGTTCGACTCGGGCGTGAGTCACGACTGCGTGCTCGCGCAGCGTCCGCAGGATGGTCTGCGCAAACCGGCCGACATGTACCTCGAAGGCTCCGACCAGCATCGCGGCTGGTTCCACAGTGCCCTGTTGACCGGCATCGCGATGGACGGCCATGCGCCGTATCGCCAGGTGTTGACGCACGGGTTCACGGTGGACGAGCACGGCAAGAAGATGTCGAAGTCGCTCGGCAACGTGGTCGAGCCGCAGAAGGTGATCGACCAGATGGGCGCCGATGTGCTGCGCCTGTGGGTCGCCGCCGCCGACTATCGCAACGAGATGTCGGTCTCCGACACCATTCTCAAGCGCAGCGGCGATGTCTACCGCCGCATCCGCAACACCTCGCGCTTCCTGCTCGGCAATCTCAACGGCTTCGATCCGGCGGTGCATCTGGTCGCGCACGAGGACATGGTCGCGCTGGATCGCTGGATCGTGCATCGCGCCAGCGAACTGCAGGCCGAGATCGCGCTGGCCTACCGCCGGTACGACTTTGCGGAGGTGGTGCAGGCGCTGATCAACTTCTGCAGCGTCGATCTCGGCGCGCTGTATCTGGACGTGACCAAGGATCGCCTCTATACGATGCGCGAGGACGCGCCGGGCCGGCGCAGCGCGCAGAGCGCGATGTACCGGATCAGCGAAGCCTTCGCGCGCTGGATCGCGCCGATTCTCAGTTTCACCGCCGACGAGATGTGGCAGCACCTGCCCGGCAAGCGTGAAGGTCACGTGCTGTTCGCGACCTGGTACGACGGTCTGGCCCACCTGCCGGTGGATGCGACGCTCAACAGCGAACGCTTCGGACGGTTGCTGGCGCTGCGCGAGCAGGTCGCCAAGGTGCTGGAACCGATGCGCGCCAGCGGCGAGATCGGCGCCGCGCTCGACGCCGAAATCGTCGTGCGTTGCGGTGCGGAGGAGTTCGCCTGGCTGTCGCCGCTGGCCGATGAGTTGCGCTTCTTCTTCATCAGCGGCGATGTCGTGGTGGAGCAGGGCGCGGACGCGGTGCATGCGACGGTCAGCACCAAGCCCAAGTGCATCCGCTGCTGGCACCATCGCGACGATGTCGGGTCGCATCCGGATCATCCCGAGATCTGCGGCCGCTGCGTGAGCAACGTCGAAGGTCCGGGCGAGGCGAGGCGGTGGTTCTGATGACGATGCGTCCCCGACCTAATGCCCTCATCTGGCTGCTCCTGTCGGCCGTCGTGATCGGCCTCGACCAGTGGAGCAAGGCCTGGGTGCTCGCGAGTCTGCCCGAGTACCAGGCGGTGGCGGTGATCGACGGCTACTGGAACTGGTACCGCAGCTACAACCCCGGGGCCGCGTTCAGCCTGCTCGCGGATGCCGGCGGGTGGCAGAAGTATCTCTTCGCGGCCTTCGCGGTGGGGATCAGCGGCATGCTGGCCTACTGGCTCACGCGCATGCCGCGCGGGCAGTGGCGCGAGGCCCTGCCGTTCTCGCTGGTCATCGGCGGCGCGCTGGGGAATCTGATCGACCGCTTCCAGCATGGTCATGTGGTCGACTTCATCCAGTGGCACTGGAAGGACGTCTACTACTACCCGTCGTTCAACATCGCCGATTCGGCGATCGTCGGCGGCGCCGTCGCCCTGGTCGCGTTCGGCGTCTTCGGCAATCGCGGCGCCCGCGACAAGGGCGGCAAGTCGACGGCCGATGGCGCATAAGCACACTGTGGAACATCGCACCGTGGATATCATTCTCGCCAATCCCCGCGGTTTCTGCGCGGGCGTCGACCGCGCCATCGAGATCGTCAAACGCGCGATCGAATTGCTCGGTGCGCCGATCTACGTCCGTCACGAGGTCGTCCACAACCGGTTCGTGGTCGAGGATCTGCGCCAGCGCGGCGCGATCTTCGTGGAGGAACTCGACGAGGTCCCGGATGGCGCCACCGTGATCTTCAGCGCCCACGGCGTCTCGCAGTCGGTGCGCAGCGAAGCCGACCGCCGCGGTCTGAAGGTGTTCGACGCCACCTGCCCGCTGGTGACCAAGGTGCATCTGGAGGTGGCCCGTCATTGCCGCGCCGGACGCGACGTGGTGCTGATCGGGCACGCCGGGCATCCGGAAGTGGAGGGCACGATGGGCCAATGGCTGGCCGAGGCGGGCAAGGGCGCGATCCATCTGGTCGAGGACATCGACGATGTCGCCCGGCTGGTCGTGGGGCAGCCCGACAATCTGGCCTACACCACCCAGACCACGCTTTCGGTGGACGATACCCGCGGCATCATCGATGCCCTGCGCGCGAAATACCCGCAGCTCCAGGGGCCGCGCAACGACGACATCTGCTACGCCACCCAGAATCGCCAGGACGCCGTGCGCGCGCTGGCGGTGGAATGCGACCTCGTGCTGGTCGTGGGCTCGCCGAACAGTTCGAATTCCAACCGCCTGCGCGAGCTGGCCGAGCGCGAGGGTGTCGAGGCCTATCTGATCGACGGCGCCGCCGAAATCGACCCGCGCTGGATCGAGGGTCGCCGCCACATCGGCGTCACCGCAGGCGCCTCGGCTCCGGACGTGCTGGTGCAGGGTGTGATCGCCCGTCTGCGCGAACTCGGGGCCGGCGGGCTCCGCGAACTGGACGGGCAGCTGGAGGACATGATTTTCGCGCTGCCCAAGGAACTGCGGGTCCAACTGGTCGATTGACCGGACCGCCGCGCGGCTCCTACAATTCCCCTCCGGTTTCGCGCGGCCATATCCGCGGGACCGTATGGATTCAACGACTTCATGCCGGAATAGCTCAGTTGGTAGAGCGGCGCATTCGTAATCGGGACGTGGTGTCTCGGTAACGGACGACAGAGCTAAGCGCGGCAAGGCTTTCGGGCCGCCAGCGGTCCGGCGGCGAGGTAGTACAGACACGGTTTGAACAAGTTTCGGTTTTAGCCGGCATAGCTCAGTTGGTAGAGCAGCGCATTCGTAATGCGAAGGTCGGGGGTTCGACTCCTCTTGCCGGCACCACTTGAAGTGAGAAGGGCAACCCAAGTGGGTTGCCCTTTTTGCTTTGAGCCCCCCCGGCCTTGGATCAGCGCTTTGGCATGGATACGATGGAGCTTTAAGACTCGTCAATTAGCAGGGGACTACCAGATGAGCGAACGTGATGACCTGCTCGCCTCCGTCGCGAGCGAGATCAGAACCTACCGAAACGGGGACCTCCCCGAGCCGACGCCAGAGCACGTCGATCGTTGGCTTCATCAGTTCACGCCTGCTCAGCAGTTGCCGTTTCTGCGCGAGTTTGAACACGTCATCAAGCAGACCTTCTTCACGCGAAAGAACGTGAAGGACTTCCTCCGCGCCCTTGTGAACAACGCGAAGCTAGCCGGTGCTGATCCTGCTGCGTACTGGTCGTCCGCGAACTTCCTGAACATCCAGCAAAACGGGCAGAGCCAGAAGGAGATGCTGAAGCTCTTCTCGAAGTGCCTTGAAGATGAATGCGGCCTCGACCTAGATGACTGCGGAGAGGCTGGCGGCGACTTCATCTACCTTGATGACGTGATGTTCAGCGGCAACCGCGTGGGCAATGACCTTGAGCCGTGGATCGTCAATGACGCGCCTCAATCGGCCACGGTTCACGTCATCGTTGCGGCCCTTCACTCCGGAGGCTCGTACCTGGTCGACAAGAGGCTCAAGAACGTGATCGCACAGTCGGGGAAGAAGATCGCCGTCAAGTATTGGCGTGCCCTCGAGATTGAGAATCGCAAGTGGTACAAGAATAGTTCGGGAGTGCTCTGGCCCACCGCGGTTCCGAACGTGGCCGAGGTTCAGGCGTACATGGCTCTGCCGGCGAAGTTCCCCTTCGAGCCTCGGCAGCCAAGCACAGTGGCGATCGAACCATTCTCCTCGGAAGCGGGTCGTCAGGTCTTGGAGAGCGAGTTCCTTATCGCGGGCGCCAAGATTAGGGCGATGAGCGAGAACCCGAAGCAATCCATGCGCCCTCTCGGCTTCAGCCCGTTCGGCGTGGGCTTCGGCTCGATGATCGTCACCTACCGGAACTGCCCGAACAACTGTCCGCTTGCAATGTGGTGGGGAGACCCGGAGGCAACCTCGGGCGCTCTGCACTGGTATCCGCTGCTACAGCGTGAGGGTTATTCCTCCGCGAGGAACATCTTCGATGACCTCACGCTCTAGCACCTACCAGCCTGAGAACAGCCTCCTGCGGACCTATCTCCGCGGCGAGGCTGTCGTCGTCTACAAGACGAAGGAGGACTTCGGCGGCCTGTCGAACATGGCCTCGGGCTATCCCTTGCATATCAACGGCGTCCGCATCCTGACGACGGAGGCCCTGTATCAGGCCTGCCGTTTTCCCCACATGCCGGAAGTCCAGCGGGAAATCATCGGGCAGCATAGCCCAATGACCGCCAAGATGAAGAGCAAGCCGCACCGCAAGGACTCAAGGCCTGACTGGGACGATGTTCGGTACAAAGTCATGCGCTGGTGCCTCCGAGTGAAGCTCGCGCAGAACTACGAGGAGTTCGGTCGGCTCCTGCTCGCCACACGCGATCGGTCGATCGTCGAGCAGTCGCGCAAGGACGACTATTGGGGTGCCAAGTTGGCAGATGAGGCTGGCGACACGCTGATCGGGCAGAACGTCCTAGGCAGGCTCCTGATGGAGCTGCGGGAGAAGCTCAAAGACGACGCGGATGGCATGCTAAAGACGGTGCCCCCGCTCGGCATCCCCGACTTCTTGCTGCTGGGCAAACCAATCGAGACGGTCACGGCCAGGGGCTCGGGCAACGGTCAGAAGCCGCAGCCCGCCCTGTTCTAGCGGCTCCCCGGCCTCACCAGGCGACCCAGGTTGAGCCCGGACGCCTCGACCTAGGCACAGAGCAGCGCGCGGCCGACCGGACGCGCCACGGACTCACCGGGAGCCGTGCGGAACGTTGGTATTTCTCGCCGAGCCCTTGTGGCATATTCGTTTCTGTCGGGCGACACCACCCGCCCGACGAAGTCCCGCGCCGCCCGCGGGCAAGGCCCTGCACGGGGCTTAGATCGTGCCGCCCGCCCCACCGACTGAGGGGATCTAACGGGCGCTTCTCCGTGACGCACATCGGGCAGTCATCCGCCGACCGGCAATCCCGCCGGCCGGGAGCCCGATGAGGTACGAGAGATGACGAACCCCACCCCACTCGCGCTGACGCTCGCCGAGCTGCGCGAGCTCCACGCGCTGCCCGACGAGGCGCTGCTCAACGTCCAGGAGGCCGCCGCCTTCCTGCGACTCAGCCCCAACGCCTTGAACTGGTATCGCAGCCAGCGCCGCGGCCCGACCTACCAGCGCATCGGCCCCAAGACCATCCGCTACCGCGTGGGCGACCTGCGCGCCTACATGGTCGAGGTGCAGCCGCTGTCGCGCTCCTACGAGTCCCGCACCGCCCGCCGCAAGCTCGCCGAGATGGCGACCGAGCGCGCGAGCGCGGAGGGCTGACCGATGAGCGCACAAAAGAAAACGCCCACGGGGGACGAGTCCGTGGGCGCAAAGGATCAACAAGCAGAGGAAGCGGGCATGACGACCCACGGGAAAGATCATGCCGCGACCAGGTCGGACGCAAAGCCATCGATCGACGCCGAGAGCCTGCTCCGCGCGGGCCTGACGCTGATCCCGCTGCACCGCTGGGACGCGAGGGACGCCAAGGGCCGCGCCCGCGGCAAGTCGCCGATCGACGGCGCGTGGCAGTCCCGCGACTACGACAGCCGCGAGGTGCTGGCCCAAGCCGAGCGCCGCGGCCTCAACGTCGGCGTGCGCCTGCCGCCGAGCTGGATGGTCCTCGACGTCGATCCCCGCAACTTCCCCGAGGGCTGCGACCCGCTGGCCGAGCTCGCCGCCGACGCGCGCCTCGACCTGGACGCCTGCCCCCACGGGCACACCGGCTCTGGCGGGCACCACTACTGGTTCCGCAAGCCGGCCGACGTGCAGGTGCTCGACAGTCTGGAGGACTACCCCGGCGTGGAGTTCAAGAGCCACGGCCGGCAGGTCGTCGCGCCCGGCTCGGTCCACCCGAACGGCACCGTCTACCGCTGGGACGACCTCGCGCCGTTCCCCGAGGAGGCGCCGCAGGTGCCCGACACGCTGCTGCGCCTGATCCGCCGCCCGACCCGCGCGCACGGCGAGGCGGCGGGCCTCGGCGAGCTGACCCCCGAGATGCTGGCGGAGACCCTGGAGCAGCTCGACCCCGAGGACTTCAGGGAGCACGGCGACTGGCTCAACCTCATGATGGCCTGCCACCACGCGACCGACGGCGAGGGACGCCAGGAGTTCATCGACTGGAGCACGCAGGACCCCGACTACCAGGACGACGCCTGGGTCATCGGCAGGCGCTGGGACTCGCTGCACTCGACCGCGTCGCGCGGCGGGCGCCCGATCACCGTCAAGTACCTGCACAAGGTCGTGCAGGCGGCCGGCGGCGAGGTGGCGCGCGCGGAGCCGGAGGACGACTTCGACGCGTGGGAGGACCCCGCCGAGCTCGGCCAGGGCGTGGACGACTCGACGCTGCGCCAGCCGCCGAAGGCCGAGGGCAAGGAGGCGATCCTGGATGAGATGAACGCCCAGCACTGCGTCGTCATGGAGAACGGGAAGTTCCGCGTCTTCACCGAGGAGTTCGACCCCGTGCTGGGCCGCCACTTCTACCAGCGCTCCAGCAAGGAGGACTTCCAGAACCTCTACTGCAACAGCTTCGTCGAGCAGATGAACGACAGGCCGACGACGCGGGCGCAGTTCTGGCTCAAGCACCCGAGGCGCCGCCAGTACAAGGGCGTCATCTTCGACCCGTCGGGGGACCACGACGGCTGGCTGAACCTCTGGCGCGGCTGGGCCGTCGAGCCGAAGCCCGGCGACTGGTCGCTGCTGGACCGGCTCATCCGCGAGGTACTGACCGACGGCGACCCCAGGGGATACCGCTACGTGCTGAACTGGATCGCCGCCATGTTCCAGCGCCCGGCCGAACCCGCGGAGGTGGCGATCGCCTTCAAGGGCGCGAAGGGCACCGGCAAGGGGACGCTCGGCCGCGTGCTCCAGCAACTCGCGGGGCCGCACGGCCTGCACATCAGCTCGCCTGAGCACATCACGGGCCGCTTCAACTCGCACCTTCAGAACTGCATCTGCCTGTTCGCCGACGAGGCTTTCTGGGCGGGCGACAAGGCGGGCGAGGCGAAGCTCAAGGCGCTCGTGACCGAGCCGACGGTCGCCTACGAGGGCAAGGGGCGCGACGCCGTGATGGGCAAGAACCTCATCCACATCGTGATGGCGTCCAACTCGGACTGGGTCGTGCCCGCAGGCCTGGACGGCGAGCGGCGCTTCGCGGTGTTCGAGGTGAACGAGTCGCGCAAGGACGACCGCGACTTCTTCCGCGCGCTGAATCGCCAGCTCGACGAGGGAGGCCGCGCCGCCTTCCTGCACGACATGCTCGCCCGCGACATCGACGGATGGCACCCGCGCAACGACATCCCGCAGAACAGCGCGCTGGCCGACCAGAAGCTGCGCGGCATGGACCCCGAGTATTCCTGGTGGTACTCGCTGCTTTACGCGGGCGAGCTTCCCGGCTACGACGAGGACCGGGACTGGTCGGGCGGCGAGGTCGAGCTCGACAAGGGCGACCTCTACGACAGCTACCTGTCGTTCGCCCGCAACCGCACGCGGCACCCGAGGCCGCTGCCTGGGCTCGCCAAGGTGTTGCTCGCCAAGGTGGGCGTGACCTCGCGGCAGGTCAGGAGCGGCGCCCGCAAGGACAGGCGCGTGTTCGTGGTGCCCGACCTCGGCCAGGCTCGCGCCAGGTTCGCGGCAATCGTGGGTGCGGACCCGCAGCAGCTCTGGGGTTGAGGGAGAACAGCTTCGATGCCGTGCGACGCTCAACATGTCGCACGGCTTCTTTTTGCTCGTTTTTCTTTACGGATCATGCGCTTACGCATCGACGAACAGCATGAACGACTTTTTCGGCTCCGAAATCGTTTTAGGATTTTCGGAGCAGCCCCGAGGTCATCGATGCCGCACCCAGGCTCATAAGCCCCAGATGCCCCAGATTCAAGGGGTGAGCATTTTGTCTGCGGAGAGAAATAAGCTGTTCATGTTGTTCAAGCTGTTCATTGATAAATAAAGCATTGATTTATAAAGAAAAAAAGCGAACGGCTTTGCGAACAGCTTCTGATGTTCCCTTGAGCATGTCGTGCGATGCACGGAGTCGCCGACGCGGCGTGGATCGACCGTGGCCGACCTTGCGGGCGTGGCGACCGATGCGGGGAACGCGGCCGATTCGGCGCCGCGAAACGCGCCAGACCTCTCCCTCGCGCACGTGGACCAGCGCCGACCGAGCGGCCCGCTAATCAGAGATTCGAGGGCCAAGGCCTCCCAAGGGGCTGACACGACTACAGAAACGATGGCGTGCCCGCGCGCATTAACACGGCACGATCAAGTTCAACACCATCTTTCGGGAGTCGGGCCGTGGCCACGAAGAAGTTCACCCCCGAGGTGCAGGAGCTGTTCCTCCAGGTCTTGGAGGACACCGCGTCGCCGAAGCAGGCGGCCCAGGTGTGCGGCATCTCCCGCCGCCTCGCATTCGAGTACAAGCAGAACGACCTGGAGTTCCGCCGCCGCTGGGAGCAGGCGATCGAGGTCGCCATGGACGCCCTGCTGGACGAGGCTTACCGCCGCGCCTGCATCGGCGTGGACGAGCCCGTCATCTACCAGGGCCAGCTCGCCATGACCCGCGACGCCGCGACGGGCGAGGATCGGCCGCTCACCGTCCGCAAGCACAGCGACCGCCTGCTGGAGGTCATGCTCAAGTTCCGGTACGGCGACCAGCTCGCCGACAGGCTGCGCGTGAAGGTCGAGGACACGGGCCTCGACGCCGAGGCGCTGCTCAGGATGCCGAGCGAGGAGCGCGCGCAGCTCGTGGCTCTCCTGTCCAAGTACAAGTCCAACCGCCCCGAGGAGGAAGAAGATGGCGAGTGAGAAGCTGACCGTGGCCGAGGCCCTGCTGCGCGCCGAGATGATCGACCGGAACATGGACGCCTTCGAGCAGACCTCGCCGGAGACGGTCGCAGCGATGGGCGGGCGCGATGCCCTCTCGGGTCGCTGCGAGATGACCTGCGTCGGTCCGATCCCGCGCATCGACGCGGACACGTGGCAGGCCATGTCTGACGAGTACGAGGCGGGCCGCGCCAATGGCAGCGTCAACCGCGGGGACTAACGGGCTCGCCACGCCGGTCGAAGTCGATGGGGTGCGATACCCCAGCGCCCGGCAGGCGGCGGAGGCTCTGGGGCTCCCGGTCTCGACGGTGCAGAGGCGCACCCACAACCCGAACTTCCCCTCCTACCGCTGGCTCACTACCCCGCCTGGGAGGCGCACAGTTCACGACCCCGACGACTGCGCCGTCGCGCGGCCGCTGATCGAGCCGACGCGCTGGCCGTTCTCGGGAGACCTCACTCGTCGGGCGTCCGTGATGGACCCCAACGAGGAACCGCCGAGGGTCGTGCGCTGGGTCGGTTACGTCCGGTGCATGTCGTGCGGGAGGCCGCACTTCAGCGAGGACGTGGTCCGCGCGAGGCTCTGCTCGGTCTGCGGCGGCGCGGGAGGATGGCCCATCGGCGCGGCCCCCGACGAGGACACCTGACACGCGAACAGAGGGCGTGACGCCCGAAGTCGTTGATCCACATGGAGCCGCGACGGCTCGCGCGGACGACGAAGCACGACAGGATAAGGGCATCAATGAATGGGAGGTGCCCGAGATGACGATGACTATGCGGGAGAGCGCCACGCGCCACATGGCTGCTGGCGTGATGGACCTTGACGAGCTGTCGAGCCTGATAGAGAAGGAGACAGGTAGGGCGCCGAACCGCAAGGCGCTTTCAAGCTATTGCTCTCGCTTTCGCCGGCACGGTGAAGCGTGGGTTGAGGCCGATCGAGCGCTGACCAATGAGGCTAGCAAGCGCTGGCGAGAAGCGCATCCGCCCAGAAGCCTGCTCCGTCAATGCCGAGCCTCGGCCAAGGCGCGCGGTCATGAGTGCACCATCACCGAAGCAGACATCGGGCAGATGCTCGCGCCGATGACTTGCTCGGCCACGGGGCTGCCGCTGACGTGGGAGCACGACGGCTCGACCAAGTACCGACCTTGGGCGCCGAGCATTGACCGCATCGACGGGTCGAAAGGCTACGTACCCGGCAACGTGAGGGTGGTATGCCTGCTGTACAACCAAATGCGCTCCAACCACCGCGACGAGGACCTCCTCAAGGTCGCCGTGGCGCTGGCCGCACGCGCCCCCTGATTGCCTGTCAGCGGGTCGTTCGACCCAAGCCCTTGTTGCGCATGCCGCCTTGATGGCGGCAGCTTCGGCAGGACACGGCATGGCAAACGTTGGTGTCCCTCGCGCCACCCGCGCGACACGATGAAGTCATTCCGGTCGCCGATGGCGTGCGACCCGCATCAAGGCTTGGTGCATGCGCTCGAAGGCGACCGGAGGACCCACAACCTCATAGGAGCCACGAGCCATGCCCGCACTGTCGAACACCCCCCTCCTCACCGCCGCCGAAATCGGCGCGCTCGCTTCCAGCCTCGACGCACTCCACACGAAGACCCTGAAGGTCATCGAACGTCTGAACCAGGACGTCGCCGAGCGGAAGCGCCAGATCGCATCCCGCTGGAAGTCGGCCCCCGGCCTGAGCGCGGGCGACCTCGCGCGCTTCGCCGAGCAGGAGACCCTCGCCAGCGTCCGCCAGATCAAGGACAACGCGGAGGCCGAACTCGACAAGCTCATCAAGGACGCGGGCGCCCCGCACGCACAGCTAATCGACCAGCGCCAGTTCTACGACAGCCCCGCGAAGGTCCTGAGTCGTGCGGCGCTGGGCGACCCCAAGCGGACCGAGTATCTCCAGCAGCTCCAGCACGCGGGACCCGCCGAGCTGGCGAGCATGGCGCAGGTCGCAGTCTCTACGCAGAACGTCCCTCTCGCCGCCGCCGTGCTGAGTCTCCTTGACCGGATGCCGACCAAGGACCGCCCCCACGGCCCGGCCGAGTTCGCCCTCGCCATGCAGATGCCGGAGTACCTGCAGGTCCAGGAGTGGATCAAGCTGGGCGACCTGCGCCTGCAGGGCATCCTGGTCTCCATCCGCACCTTCCGCTCCGGCAAGAGCAACCCGCTCAACACGGTGGCCCTGGGCCTCCGCGAGAAGGCGATCGACCGCGGGGTGATCGGCGATGACTAAGCAGCCCACCTACGAGGCGCGCCACCCGGTCGCGGTCGCGCTCGCCGGGTTGGCCCGCGCGCTCCGCACCGGGGCCGAGGTCCTCGACGGCCTGGCCGAGCAGGCCCGCTGCGTCGGGGTGGAGCCCTGGTCTCCAGACTTCGACGACGCGGCGCGCCTCCTCGGCTACCACTACAGCCGCGCTTGGGACGCCTACGTTTCCCGGGAGGACCTCGCCGTGGCCGAGCGCCACCCGCTCGCCCACATGCACTAGGTTTGGTGCCAGCGGCCGGGGTCGGAACAGAGGCCGAGGTTGCCCCGGCCGTGCTTCGGAGGGGATGCCCACAAGGCATCCCCTTCTTTTTCATGCGCTTAGGAGTCACGGCCCGCTGATGGGCAGTCAGCGGGCCAATTTTCTTCAGGGGGCCCCGCTCCCGAATCCCCACGAACACGACCTAATGACCTCACACCCAACCACCTGGAGCGTGAGATGAACCTGCAAGAGATGAGCACCAAGGACCTGCTGGCCCTGCACAACCAGATCGCCGACAAGGCCGCTGGCCCCAAGACCTTCGCGACCCGAGGCAAGCTGCTAGCGCGGATTGAACAGCTCGCGGCAGCCAAGAGCATCGACCTCGCGTCGTTCGGGCAGCACGCAGAGCCCGAGGTGACCGAGCCGCATGCACAGCCGCAGGCCGACGTCACCGAAGCGACCGAGGCCCCGACAGAGACCGAGAAGAAGCCCGTCGGCAAGGGCATCGGACGACTCGCCCGCGAGCTGCTGATGGACCCCGCGGGCTACCCGCACGCCGTCATCGCCGAGATGGTCAACGCGCAGATCGAGGGTGCGCAGGCCAGCGCTAAGTCGGTCAGGTGGTACGCCCACGACATGCGCAAGAAGGGCGCGGCGGTGCCCGAGCGTCAGCGCGCCGAGCGCGGGGAGGACGAGCCTTGCTGAAGCCGCGCCCCAAGATCAGACCCCGGCGCGTGAGGGTGCGCCGCTCGGCGGGCGGGGACGTGTTCGTCATCCGCGTGGCCGACTTCCCCGAGGGCGACAGGACGGGCGACGCCGCGCTGGCTTGGCGTGAGGCGTGGTTCCACACGTGGGTGTGCCTGCCCGACCTGCTGGACGAGCCGGGGCCGTTCGACCTCGCCGTCGAGGAGTGCGCCGTGCCCGTGCCGCCCGAGGTCGGTTGGGACGACGAGGCGTGCGCGACCCTCATGCGCCCGACGCTGCTCAAGCGAGACCTCACCCTCGGCCAGCTCGGCGGCGCCGTCCTGCGCTACCTGAGGAAGAGCCGCGGCCCGTTGGCCGTGGACATCCCGCTATGACGCGTGCCCCCGCCGTGCATGGAAAAGGGCCACCTCGACGGCGGCCCTTTTGTTTCATGCCCTTGGGCGCGATGGCCCGCTGACATCGGATCAGGCGGTCGCTTCCTCGGGCTGCTCCTGCCGCTCCGTGCTGGCGCAGGTCTTGAGGCGCGGGGGCCACTCGCCCTCGGTCCATTGCAGGCCCAGCGCGTCGAGCACGTATGCGCTCGCCCTCTCTTGGTAGCCGCGCAGGTGGTCGAGGCTCGGGTTCAGATAGCCCATCGTCACGTTGCCCGCCGCGTGGTTCAGCAGGAACTTCAGCTCGGCGATGGGCACGCCCGCCTGCAAGGCGAGGGTCGCGTAGGTGTGCCGCAGGGCGTGCCCCGTGAGGCCGTCGAGCTCGTGCTGCGCCACCTCGGCGACGTGGCCCGACTTCGAGTCGGCGGGGAACAGCCACTGCCCCTTGCGCTGAAGTCGGGGCGACTCCCGCAGCCGCTGGCCGAGCAGGTCGGCGAGAGGCCCCGACAGAGGGAGGTCGAACGCGCGGGCAGCGCCGCCCTTGGGCTTCGGGACGTGCAGCCGCCTCGCGCCGAGGTCGAGCTCCGAGACGCGCGCCTCGCAGGCCGACGTGCGCCGCATCCCCGTCAGGATCATGAACAGGTGCAGGTCGCGCCGCACGGGGTGGAGGTCGAGCACCGCCTTGCCCCACGCCCTCAGCTTGTCGGCGTTCGAGTCCACCTTGCGCCGCCGCAGCCCGTGGTAGTCCACGTTCGCGGTCGGGTTCGCGGGCAGGTCCGGGTGCTCCCGCAGACCGCGGTTGTAGACGGCGCGGAAGATGCGGAAGACGTTGTCGGCCGAGGGCGCGCCGTGCTTCTCGGTGATCCTGCGGTGGCGCTCGCGCACGCCCGCGCGGTCCGCGCCGAGCTCGGCCAGCGGCTTGTCCATCCACTCCCCGAGGTACTGCTCGCAGTTGTAGCGGTAGTCCTCCTTGGTGCGCGGGGACAGCGGCTTGGCGGCGAGGTGCAGGTCGAGCGCGTCGCGCAGGGTGATGCCGCGCGCCTTGGCCTTGCGGCGCTCCTCGTTCGGGTTCGCGCCCGCCCGCATGTCCACGAGCGTCCTGCGGGCGGCGTCGCGCGCCTGCTTGGCGTCCATCGACGGGTGGTCGCCCAGCTTCGTGCGGACCTGCTTCCCGTTGACGAGGGATTGCACATAAAAGCTGCGCTTCGTTGGCGTGACGATCAGGTAGAAGCCGCGCATCTCGCTGTCGGCGTAGAGGACGGACTTGCCCCTGTCGGGTGCTGGCGCCCTCTCGACGAGGGCCTGTGTTATCTTGGATTGCATGCGTTGGCTCCGAGTGAAGCGGGCCACGGCGCGAACACGGTTTAGCACCACAAGGTGCCGTGTGTTCGCACGACGTATTGCCCGCCGACGAAGCCATTAAGTCGCGGTTTTGCTTGCTTGTAAGCGCCCTATGCCATCTGATTCCAAATCATGGCACTATGCGCGCGTGCCGATTCGTAATGCGTAGGTCGCAGGTTCGACTCCTGTTTCCGGCACCATCCTCGCGCGGCGTCGTGCAGCAGGCGCGAGTGCGTCAAGCCGGTTCCGACAGACAAGCCCCGCTTCCGCGGGGCTTGTTGCGTTCCGGGGGGGCATTCAGGGGTGTGGGTTCCGCGCTCGTGCTCTGCAGCATCCCTCCGCCGCCGTTCCGGCTCAGCGTCCAACCCCCATCGCCTGGGTCTGGCTCACCTGCGGCGTCTGCTGCTGCGCCGGTTCCGACGCGTCGAGGCGCTGCAGGTGCTGTTCCAGCGGCAGGATCTTCGCCTGGTCCTTGTCGACCAGCACGCGATCGCTGTCCAGCGTGTTGCCCGGATTGGTCCAGCTGGCGATCAGGCCCTTGTTGTCGACGGTTGGCGTCACCGAGTCGATCGAGCGCAACTGCCGCTGCTGCGCCGCTTCGGCCAGCGCGCCCGCCATGCGCTCCATTTCCTGCGCGTTGCCGTAGCCGCTCTTCTCCGGCCCCAGGGTCTTCAGATGCGCCAGTGCCTGCGAGAACAGCGGATGCTCGCGACCATTGTCGGCTCGTCCGCCATCCGGCAATTTCTGCTGGCTGCCGTTGTCCGGCGTCTGCGATTTCTGCTCGGGCTTCGGCGTGTCGTTTTTCGGTGTGTCGGTCTTCGGCGATTCGACCTTCGCCGGCGCCGCAGCGAGCGGTTTGTCGGTTTCGAGTTTGACCTTGTTGCCGTCGCTGTTGTCGTAGAAGGTCTTCGGCGGGGAAATGTCCTTCAGGTGCGGCTGGATCGCGTTGTAATCCACGCCCAGCGACTTGAGATTGATGGTGACTTCCTTCGCCGGGTCCGCCGACACGATGGCCTTCACCAGTTCGGCGGCGACCTGCTGTTTGTAGGTTTCGCGGTTGCCGGGACCGAACTGCGGCCGCTCGAAGAACGTTTTTTCCATCGACTTGATGTTGTCCGCGCTCTGTGGCAACAGACCGCTGCCCGGCGGGTCGATCTTCAGCCCCGCATGCAGCTTGCCCTTGTCGACATCGAAGAAATCCTTCTTCCGGTCGTCCGGGATCGCCGCGAAGATCTTCGCTTCGGTACGGTCCTTGGCCGGAAGCGACAGCACGATACTGTTGTAGTAGTCCAGTTGCGCGCGCGATTCCGACGCGGCGCGCACGGCGACCTGATCGCCGATGACCCGGGTGAAGTCGTGCTTGTCCTTGCCGTCGTTGATGATCTTCTCGGCGGCATCGATGAAGGTCTTGTGCTCGGCCGTGCCCTTCGTGCGTTCCTGGGAATGGTCCAGCTCGTGCCCGATGATGCCGATCATCTCTCGATGCAGCGGCAGCATGGTCCTGTCGGTGTCCTTGCGCGCGGCCATCAGTGCGGTCGCCGGATCGATCAGCATCGTCGTGTTCGGCGGATCGTAGGCGCCGGCCGCGCCCAGCCCCCTGGGAGCGATCTCCAGTTTCGTGATCCGCCCGTCGCCGATTTCCTTGATGAAGTCCGCCTTCAATTCCGGCGAGGAGCCGATCGCGTCCTCGGTCGCCTTGCGTACCGATGCGGCCAGCGTCCTGCGCGAAGCCTCGTCCGTGCCCAGGAAGACCCGGTCCTTCGCCGCCGTGCCTTTCGCGTCATAGGACGCCTTGAGTTCTTCGTTCAGCTGATCGACGAGCGTTCTGTCGGCCGACATCCGCGTCTGCCAATCGTCGAGCATCTTCTTCAGGTCTTTTTCGTCCGCCATGATCGTCTCCTCACGCCTGGATCGACACGGTGGACACGCAGGCGTGATCGGGCCTGGCGTCGCTTTCGCCGATGGTGTGGATGCGGACGGTCACGCCGTCGCGGTGGAATTCCCAGAAGCGGGTGCTGTCGCGCGCGCCCGGGACGCGGCGGGCATCGAAGCCTTTCGCTTCCAGCGTCGTGCGGTAGGCATCGAAATCCGGATCGCAGACGGGCGCCATGTCGGCGGGTTCTTCGCCCGGCGGGTTGAAGGAGAACAGCAGACCGCCGGCGCCGTCGTCGTCGCCGGCCATCGCGCCCAGGCGGTAACTCCAGCCGTTCGCGACCTCTCCGCGGGTGCCGTAGAGGTAGACGGTGTCCGGCTCGGTGTTCAGCTTCAGCCCGGTCACGCGCTCGATGTGATCCTGCGCGAGATCCTCTCGACTGCGGATGCTGTCGATCAGCGACAGCAATCTGCCGCCGATGTCGCGTGCGCTGGTCGCGGCCTGCGCCGCGTGGGTGTCGCCGATGTTCTGCATGTGGATGTCCTCGGGGTGATGCGCACAGCACGCGGTCAGCAGACCGAAGGCGGCCAGCGTGTGGAAATGCCGGGAAGTGCGCGTGATGTCCATGCGGACGTGCGGGTCGTCGTGATGTCCTCACGCGTCAGAACGACGGAAGCGGGCGCGGAGCGGACAGCGACAGCGATCGTTTCCGGGGTGCGGGTCACCGGTTCGCGCGTCGGGATGCGCTAAGGTACGGGCCCGCCCCCGTTCAGGTTCCGCCGATGACCGCGCGTTCGTTCACGTTCCCGATCCTGTGCTTCGCTGTGCTGGCCATCGTCGGCGCCTGGGTCGGCGGCGATGCGATCTGGCTCCACTATCTCGGCAAACCGCTGGCCACCCTGTCGATCCTGTGGATCGCCGCCGCCGCGACGCCCACGATGGGGACGCGCTACCGACGCGCCGTGCTCGCGGGTCTCGTGCTGTCCCTGGCCGGAGACGTGTTCCTGATGCTGCCGGGCGATCGCTTCGTGCCCGGACTGGTGTCGTTCCTGCTGGCCCACGTCTGCTATTGCATCGCGTTCGTTCCAGGCTCGGCGATGAAGGCTCGGGCGATCGCGTTCATCCTGCTCGCGGCGGTGGCGGGGGCGAACCTCGTCGGACTGCTGCCGCGGATCGGTCCCGAGTTGAAGATTCCGGTGCTGGTCTACGTGGCGGTGCTGGCGTCGATGGCGGCCTTCGCGCTCGCGCGGGCATGGACCGCCGCGCGCATCGGCGAAACCCCGCGCAGCGTGCGTTTCGCGGCGATCGGGGCGGTGGCGTTCGTGCTCAGCGACAGCCTGCTGGCCTGGGATCGCTTCGCCGGGAATGTCCCCGCGCCGGCACTGACGGTGCTGGCCAGCTACTGGTTCGCGCAGTGGGCCATCGCCCGTTCGGTCCAGCGCGGCTGAGGTCGCGGGGCGTCCTGGAGCGCTCGTGGCTCAAGCGCACATGAATTGCAGGCCGTTGATTTCGTTGGATTCCCGAGGTGGAATCTGGCGCGGGACGGCGGCCCGCGGCGCAGAGGCCGGGCCGCCGGCATCGGGATGACCCGGGACATCGAGGCGCTGGACAAGCTCCATTCGGGCCGGTATGGTGAAAAAGACCTGCGCTTCGCGCCGGAAAGCATCGGAATACGTCCTGTCGCCGTCCTGCGGCCCTCGCCGTTTCCGCATGTGATGGAAATCGACGCCAAGGAGTAATGCTTCGATGCAACCGGGATTGTTGTTCCTGCCCTGTCTGGCCCTGCTGCTGCTGACGATGTTCGTGCTGGTGGCGATGTTCC
Organism: Lysobacteraceae bacterium; assembly: GCA_041919915.1. Classification (GTDB taxonomy): domain Bacteria; phylum Pseudomonadota; class Gammaproteobacteria; order Xanthomonadales; family Xanthomonadaceae; genus Lysobacter_I. The sequence goes on along the minus strand of JAYRSY010000022.1, from coordinate 37,274 downwards.
GCAGTCGCCGTCATGCGGTGCGCGCTGGCGAGATCAGCGCCACGTATTTCAAGACCTACGACACCGGCGAGAAGCTGCCGCGCAAGGCGCGTCAGGCGGATCGCAATTACCACAATCTCGTCGAATCGACGCCGCCGTTCTATTTCGTCTGCGCCGTGGCCATCGCGCTAGACAAGGTCGATCCGATCATGCTCGGGCTGGCCTGGACCTACGTCGCGATGCGCATGCTGCATGCCTTCGTGCATATCACCACGAACAAGATCGGCATGCGTTCGAAGTCGTTCGCCGTGTCCCTGATCGTGTTGGTGGCGATGGCGGTCAAGCTCGCGATCGCCGTCGTCTGATCTGCGGTCGCCGCGCCGGAACATTCCGGGGCGGGAGCAACGCTGGGGCAGGCGCGCGGCGATCGTCGATCGATACAGGGGGAGGTCGAGCGGCTCCGTGCCCCGGAGCTGCGGAGATCGTGCGTTCTGCGTGTGCGGTATCGGGGCATGCGTTATCAGGGCATGCGTTATCAGGGCATGCGTTATCAGGGCATGCGGTCTCGCGTCATGCGGTCTCAAGTCATGCGATCTGCCGCGGATAGGATGACGCCGATCCCTCCACGTCCGGTTTCGGACAGCCGTTGCGTTGGCTGACGACGCAACGCGGCGGATACCGCGGCGGTGCATGAACGGATGCGAACCGATGCCTGCGTCACGACGCCCGACGGCGAACGAACGCGGATGCATCGAGTCGCATGGGGAGAGCGAGGCCCATGGTCGGGCTCGACAGGAGCGCCGACCGCATCAAGGACAAGGACATCGAGATGAGCGATTCAGCAGACAACAGGCATTGCCCCGAAGGCCGCACCGATTATCCGGACGCCGGCATCGATGGCTACGCGACCTTCGTCGAAGTCGCGCGACGCCACGCCACGGAGCGGGGCGAGGCGCCGTTCCTCACCTGGCTGGAAAACGGCCGCGACGAGACCCTGACCTACCGGTTCGGCGAACTCGACCTGCTGTCGCGCGCATTCGCCGCGCGGCTGCAGGCGGCGCGTGCGGAATTCGGCGATGAGGCCGGCGACGTCACCGCTTTGATCGTCACCCAGCCCGGACCGGGCTTCGTGCTCGGATTCTTCGGATGTCTGTACGCCGGGATCCCGGCGGTGCCGGCGTACCCGCCGCGCAAGAAAGAGACCTCGGCCCGGCTTTCGATGCTGATCCGCGACGCCAACGCGCGGGTGGTGATCACCGATCGCGCCTCGGGCGCGGCGCTGGCGAAACTCGAAGGCCTGCCGGAAGGCCTGCAGATCGTGATCCTCGAAGATCTCGATCCGACCCTCGCCGAGCGCTGGGTCGAGCCGGGCATCGATCGCGACAGCATCGCGTTCATCCAGTACACCTCCGGCTCCACCGGCCTGCCGAAAGGCGTGGAAGTGAGCCACGGCAATCTCGTCCGCAACGAGCGGATGGTGATGGAAGCGATGGCGCACGACGCGGAAACCGTGTTCGTGGGCTGGCTGCCGTTGTTCCACGACATGGGGCTGATCGGCAATCTGCTGCAGCCCTTCTTCCTCGGCGTACGCTGCGTGCTGATGCCGCCGGCGGCCTTCGTGACCAATCCGTCGCGCTGGCTGGAAGCGATCTCGCGCTACCGCGCCACCACCAGCGGCGGCCCCAACTTCGGTTACGACATGTGCGTCAACCGGATTCCGCCCGAGCAGCGCGCGGGTCTGGATCTCGGCAGCTGGAAGGTGGCGTTCAACGGCGCCGAACCGGTCCGTGCCGATACCCTCGACCGTTTCGTCGATGCGTTCTCGCCCTACGGATTCCGACGCGAAACCTTCTACCCCTGTTACGGCATGGCGGAGGCCACGCTGTTCGTGACCGGCAAACTGCAGCCGGAACTGCCGCGCGTCCTCACCGTCGACAAGCGCGCGCTGGAACGCGATCGCGCCGAACCGCGCGAGCATGCGACCCCCGGCGAGACCGTGCGTCTGGTGGGCTCGGGCCGCCGTTACCAGGACTGCGAAGTGCGCATCGTGCATCCCGAAACCCGGGTCGAGCGCGCGGAAGGCGAGGTCGGCGAAATCTGGGTGGCCGGCGCCAGCGTCGCCCGCGGTTATCGCAACCGTCCGGATCTGAGCGAACAGATCTTCCGCGCCACGATCGAGGGCGATGCGTCCGGTCGTCACTATCTGCGCACCGGCGATCTCGGCACCCTGATCGACGGCGAACTCTACGTCACCGGGCGCTGCAAGGATCTGATCATCATCAGCGGCCGCAACCATTATCCGCAGGACATCGAGGCGACCGCCACGGCGGTGCATCCGGCGCTGGCCGAATGCAAGGCCGCGGCGTTCTCGATCGACGGCGATGACGGCGAAGCGCTGGTGGTGGTGATCGGCCTGGCCGGCAACGCGCCGGAGAGCGGCATTCCCGACGCATTGCTGCAGGGAATCCGCGCGGCGATCGTGCGCCAACACGGCATCACCGCGCACGACGTGGTGGTCTGCGACGACCGTCTGCCGGTGACTTCCAGCGGCAAGATCCAGCGCGGCAAGTGCCGGCAGCTGTATCGCGACGACGCCTTCACCGTGCTCGCGGCGCTGGCGCCCCGTCCCGAACTCGCCGAGTCCTGAGTGCCTCATATCACGGCCCGTGATCGGGCCGGTTTTTCCTGAATGCCCCAATCGTAGAACACGGAAGACGCGATAGATGAACCAGAACGACATCGTGGAATGGATGCGGGATTATCTCGCCGCGCATCTCAAGGTGGATCGCCACAGGATCGAGACCGACATGCAGTTCGAGGACTTCGGCCTCGACTCGCGCGCCTCCATGGAGATGGTCGGCGAGCTTTCCCGGCATGTCGGCACCGAGCTCGATCCGGCGGTCGTCTACGATTTTTCCACCATCGACACGCTCGCCGAGCGCGTCGAAGCCCTGTTGAAGGAGGTTGCGCCATGCTGAGGACCCGCGGCAACGGCATCATCGTCGATTCCGAGGACGAGTTCCGCCGGCTGATGCAGCGGCCGGTCTTCGCCTGGCCGACGATTTTCCTCACCATCGGTATCGTCGCCGTGTTCATCGCCGCCACCGCGCTCGCGCTGCGCGGCGATATTCCGGTCTGGCTGGCGGTGGTCCTGAACACCTGCTGTTCCTACGCCGCCTATTCGGTCCTGCACGAAGCCTCGCACGGCCTGATCAGCACCCACCGGCTGCTCAACGACAACTTCGGTCGCATCGGCATGCTGATGGTGTCGATCACGCCGTTCTTCCGCGCCTACCGCTTCCTGCACATGACCCACCACCGGTTCACCAACGATCCGGTGCGGGATCCCGACTATTTCTGTGGCAGCGGGCCGCGGTGGATGCTGCCCATCCGCTGGCTGGTGATGGATACGGCCTACGTCAAGACCTATTTCCTGCCCGGCCATTACGACAGCCGTCCGCGCGAGGAGAAGATCGAATTCTGGCTGTCGATGGTGTTCGCCGTCGTGGTGCTGGCGGTCTTCGCCATGAAGGGATGGATGATCGAGTTCCTGATCTATTACTTCGTCCCGACGCGCATCGCGCTGATGTTGCTGGCGATCACCTTCGATTACCTGCCGCACTATCCGCACGACACCCGGGCCGAAGACGACAAGTATCGGGCCACCCTGAATCGCGTCGGCTCCGAATGGCTGCTCGACACGCTGTTCATCGGGCACAACTATCACCTGTCGCATCACCTCTATCCGACCGCGCCGTTCTATCGCTATCGACGGCTCTGGTTCGCGCGCAAGACCCTGCACGAGTCGAAAAATCCTGCCCTTGTCGGTGCGTTCGGCCTCACGCCGGTCGCCGATCCGACCACGACCCTGACCTGATTCCACAGGAGCTCCGGCCATGTCCACCGTGCCCATCCATGCCGTGCCGAACCCCGATCCGATCGCGTCCGTACCGTCCGCGCAACGCGCCGATGATGTCGCCGGCCGCGTGCGCGCGGTCTACGACCGCCAGCGTGCCGCCTATCTCGCGGCGCCGTATCCGAGCCTGGAACAGCGCAAGCGCAAGCTCACGGCATTGCATGCACTGATCCGCGAGCGCATCCCGCAGATCCAGGCCGCGATCAACGCCGATTTCAGCCATCGTTCGCGCGAAGAGACCCTGCTCACCGAGATCATGGGCACGCTCAAGGCGATCACCTACGCGAAGCGCAAGCTGCGCAGCTGGATGAAGGCGCGTCGCCGGCCGGTCGACATCACCTTCAAACCGGCGACGGCCCGGCTGCTGCCGCAGCCGCTGGGCGTGGTCGGGGTCATGGCGCCGTGGAACTACCCCTTCGGTCTGGTGCTCAAGCCGTTGATTTCGGCGATCGCGGCCGGCAACCGGGTGATGATCAAGCCCAGCGAGGTCACGCCGTCGGTCGCGGCGCTGCTGCGCACGCTGTTGGCCGAAGTCTTCGCCGAGGACGAGGTGGCGGTGATCGAAGGCGATGCGCGGGTCGCCGAGGTCTTCATCGATCTGCCGTTCGATCATCTGCTGTTCACCGGCAGCACCCTGGTCGGCAAGCTGGTGATGGCGGCCGCGGCGAAGCACCTGACCCCGCTCACGCTGGAACTGGGCGGCAAGTCGCCGGCGATCATCGACGATCGCATCGACATGCAGCGCGCGGTCAAGTCGATCGCCACCGGAAAACTGCTGAACTGCGGCCAGACCTGTACCGCGCCGGACTACGTCATGGTGCCGACGGGGCGGCTCGATGAATTCGTCGAGACATTCTCCGCCACCACGCGGGCGATGTACCCGGGGATCGCCGGCAACGACGATTACACCAGCGTCGTCAACGAACGCCATCGCCAGCGTCTGCAGGGCTATGTGCAGGATGCGGAGGCCCGCGGCGCCCGCATCGTGCATCTCTACGCGGACGAGGCCGGGGCAGGGCGCAAGCTCGCACCGACGCTGGTGATCGCGCCGCCCGAGGACAGTGCGATCATGCACGAGGAGATCTTCGGGCCGATCCTGATCGTGATCGGCTACGAGCGTCTGCGCGACGCCATCGACTACATCAACCGCAGGCCGCGTCCGCTCGCGCTGTACGTCTTCAGCGACGACCGGGCGGTCGAGGACGAGGTCATGGCCAACACCGTCTCCGGTGGCGTGACCGTCAACGACACCCTGCTGCACTACACCCAGGAATCGCTGCCGTTCGGCGGTGTCGGTCACAGCGGCTTCGGTGCATATCACGGCGATCGCGGTTTCGAGACCTTCAGTCACATGAAGCCGATCTTCCGCCAGTCGCGCCTCAACGGCCTGGATATCCTGCGTCCGCCTTACGGCAAACGTTCGCGCTGGCTGCTCGAACGCATCATCCGCATGGCCTGAGGCTCCGACCAGACACGCCGCGCACACTCACGGGAACGGATCACGGAACGCGATATGGAAGAGAAGAACACTCCCGCCGGCACGACCTCGTCCGTGCGGATGCCGCAGTGGTATCGGGAACACATGCAGCCTGCCTGCGATTTCATCGCCCGGCTGAATCCGTTCCCGTTCGAGCAGCCGAGCGATCTGTCGGGCTACATCGCCCTGCACCAGAACGACTATCTGCGACTGGGCAATCATCCCGAGGTCGTCGCCGCCCGCGATGAAGCCAACGCCCGCAACCGCAACGAATCGTTCATGTCGTCGGTCTACGGTGGCGGTTCCGGCGAATGCGAGATCTTCCGCAGCAGGATCGCGGAATGCATGCAGGCCGAGGACGCGCTGCTGACCACCTCGGGCTGGGCGGCGAACGTCGGGTTGCTCGAAGCGATCGCACCGGTGCTGCGTCCGATCTACATCGACAACCACGCCCACGCTTCGCTGTACGACGGCGTCAAACTGTCGCTGGGCAAGAAGGTCGTGGTCGATCACAACGATCCCGAGCACCTGCTGGCGCGGATCAACCACGGCGGCCCCGGCATCGTGGTCATCGACGCGGTGTACAGCACCGACGGTTCGATCGGCGACATCGCGCGCTACGTCGAGATCTGCGAGCAGAACGACTGCGTGCTGGTGCTGGACGAAGCGCACTCCTTCGGTCTGTTCGGCAACGGCGGTGGGCTCGCGGTCGAGCTCGGGCTCGCGGACCGGGTGCATTTCCGCACGGTCAGTCTCAACAAGGCGCTGGGTGGACACGGCGGCCTGATCGCCGGTGGTCGCGAGATGATGCGACTGGTCCGCGCACGCTGCCGCTCGATCATTTTCAGTTCGGCGACGTCCAGCGTCTCGGCCGGCGGACATCTGGCAGCCCTCGATGTGATCGTGAACGATCCGGAGCGCGCGCGGCGTTGCCTGCGCAACGCCGAGACGCTGCGCAACCGCTTCCATGCCCACGGCATCGATACCGGCGACAGCCGTTGCCAGATCGTCTCGGTGTTCTTCGACGACGAGCAGCAGACCTGCGAGTTCTACGATCGGTTGCGCAAGGCCGGTGTCCTGACCTCCGTGTTCCTGTATCCGGCGACGCCGGCGGGCGTGGGTCTGGTGCGCTATTCGGTGCATTCGGAGTTGACCGAGCAGGAAATCGACGAGACCGTGCGATGCACGATCGAGGCACTGCAGGCCATGGGACGCCCCGTACGCAAGGCCGCCTGATCGACGGTCTCCAGACAACGATCCACAGAACGACAATCTACATCGCCAAGGATCCCGCCAGGATCGAGGAACGCCGGTGACGGCGAAACGCAGGACGAAGGAAACGATATGAGCGAGCAGAGCAAGAAGAAGGACGCCAAGGCCGACAAGCAGGGCGATCTTCCGATCCATCCCTACATCGGCGGCACCACCAGCAACCTGATCGGCAACGTGATCAAGAACGGTGGCGTCAGCACGGCGAAGATTCCGGCCCTCCTGCTGACCCTGGTCGGCACCCTGCTGACCGCGCCGCTGCGGTTCGCCGAGTTCGTGCTCTACGGATCGAAGGTCGCGAACACGAAATTCGCCGAGGATCCGATCTTCATCGTCGGCCACTGGCGCAGCGGGACGACCCATCTGCACAACGTCCTCAGCCAGGACAAGCGGCTGGGGTATCTGACGACCCTCCAGGCGGTGTTTCCGACCTGCAGCATCCTGCTCAGCCGCAGCGAAGCGACCAAGAACGCGGTCGCCAAGCTGCTGCCGGAGAAGCGGATGATGGACAACGTGAAGATGGGGATCGATTTCCCGCAGGAAGAGGAATTCAGTGTTTCCTGCATCACCACGTCGTCGCACCACTGCAACCATTTTCCGCGCACGATCCGTGAAAGCTTCGACAAATACGTGTTGATGAACATCGGTGCGGAGGAGAAGTCGCGCTGGAAGAAGGCCTATCTCGGCGTGATCCGAAAGGCCGCGTTCATGGCCGGCGGCAAGCGACTGCTGCTGAAGAATCCGTACAACACCGCGCGCATCGAGAGTCTGCTCGAGATCTTCCCGAACGCGAAGTTCATCCATATCTACCGCAATCCGTACAACATCTACGTCTCGGCCCTGCACGATTTCATCAAGGAAGCCGAAGAGATGGCGCTGCAGGAGTTTTCCGAGCAGGAATTCTCGGAGCTGTGCTACGAGTTGTACGAAAAGCTGATGAGTCACTACTGGAAGCATCGCGAGCTGGTGCCCAAGGGCAATCTCTGCGAGGTCTCGTACGAGAAGTTCGAGCAGGAGCCGATGGCCGAGGTGATGCGGATCTATTCGGAACTGGGGCTGGAAGTCACCGACACGATGAAGGCCGACGTCGCCGCCTACCTCGACAGCATCAGCGGTTACAAGAAGAACAAGTACACCTACAACGAGACGCTGGTGGAAGAGATCAGCAAGAAGTGGGGATTCGCCATCCGCCGCATGAATTACGCGCCGCCGCCGGACATCGTGCTGAGTCCCGAGGCGAAGTGGTCCTGCCAGATGGAGTACTGACAGGAAGACGCGTCCGTTCGCGGATGCGTCCCGCTTCCATCCGTCACCGCCATCGCTTCGAGGACATCGTTTGGACAGTCAGCTGTTGCAGGAAATCGAGAAGGGACAATACGACTGGGCGATGCAGATCGGCACGCTCGCCTTCGTCTGGGGACTGCCGGTCGCGACCTGTTGGGCCGACCGTCTGAAGAAGCTGCGCCCCTCCGCGGATGCGCCGTCCGATCCCGCCCTGGTCAACCGCTTCCGTCACGTACGCGCGCTTTCGCGTCCCGGCGCCAGCGAGTTCGTCAACGCCGCCACCGATTTCCTGTATTCGACCGCGGTCGTCGACCTGCGCGGCGGGCCGCTGCGATTGTCCGGCGGCGATTTTGCCGGGCGCTGGTACGGCCTGCAGATCCTCGATGCGCACATGGAGACGCTGGCCAACATCGGCACCCGGACCTGCGGCGATCGCGTGCCCGATGTGCTGCTGGCGCACGGCGACGACGAGATCGAGGCCCTGCCGGACGGCTGGACAATCCGCAGCGATTGTCCGTTCCTGTACATCGTCGGCCGGATCGCCGCCGCCGAACGCGAGGACGATCTCGCCGACGCCCATCGCCTGCAGGACGCGCTGTGTCTGGCGCCGGTGGACGCCGGCACGCACTTCGACCCGGCCGATGCCTGCGTGCCGCTGCCCGCACCCGCGGCCGATACGCCGGACGCACTGGCCTTCTACGCGACTCTGGCCGCGGTGTTGCGCTTCGTTCCGCCGCGCGATCAAGAGGGCATGCTGCTCGGCATGTTCCGCGAGATCGGCATCGATCCGCAGCGCGGCTTCGATCCCGCCGCGTTGCCCGAAGCGGTGCGGCGCGGCCTCGCCGATGCCATTCCGCACGCGCAGGGCATTCTGGCGCGCAAGCTCTACGCCACCGGGCACCTGATCGACGGCTGGATGTGGGTGACCGGCATCGGCAACTACGGCAGCGACTACATCGTCCGTGCGCTGGTCTCGCAGCACGGCATCTGGGCCAACGTGCCGGAGGAAAGCATCTACGTGATGGCGCGACTGGATGCCGACGGCGCGCTGCTGCATGGCGCGCACCGCTACGAGATCCGCTTCCCGCCCGGCGAGACGCCGCCGGTCGATGCCTTCTGGTCGATCAGCTACTACGACGAGCATGGCCGGCTGGTCGCGCATCCTTCCGGCCGGACCACGGTCGGTTCGCTGTACGATCCGCCGATCGCCGAAGACGATGGTTCGGTGGTGATCGAGATCGGACCGGCGCCGTCGCGGCCGGAACGCACGACGAACTGGCTGCCTGCGCACGACGGTCCGTTCAATCTCAACCTGCGCTGCTACAACCCGGGGCGCGACATGCTGTCGCAGACCTATCGCGTGCCGCCGGTGCGTCGCGTCGATCGCGGCCACGATCACCGGAACGGATGACGAGATGAGCACGCCCTCGCCAGGATTGGCATTGATTACCGGCGGCTCCTCGGGGCTCGGTCTGGAAATGGCGAAACGCCTGCGCGGGCAGGGGTGGGGGCTGATCCTGCTCGCGCGCGACCGGCTCAAGCTGGAGCGCGCGAAACAGGGGCTCATCGCGGTCGGTGGCGATGCCCCGGTGCATGTCGTGTCCTGCGATCTCGCGGACGACATGGCGGTCGAACGCGCCTTCGGCGAAATCCGCTCGCTGTGCGAACGGATCGACTTCCTGATTCTCAACGCCGGTGTCGCCTCGATCGAACTGGTCGAGGACTATCCATCCGTGACGGTCGTCGGCGACAACGTGCGCGCGAATCTGCTCGGCCCGATCGCCTGCACCCACCTGGCGCTGCCGTTGATGCAGGCGGGCGGACGCATCCTGTACGTGTCGTCGGGATTCGCGTTCGTCGGTCCGGCCGGCTACACCCTGTACGCGACCGCCAAGGCCGGCATGAACGTGTTCGCCGACGGCATGCGCCGCGAACTGCTGCGACGGAAGATCTCCGTCCATGTCACCTGTCCGGGCGATATCGACACGCCGATGTACCAGGGCGAATTGCGCACGATGCCGGACTGGATCCGGGCCAAGATGGGGCGTGCCAAGCCGATGCCCGCCGACAGCGCGGCGCGTTACATTCTCGATCGCTGCTTCCGCGGCCGTTACATGATCGTACCGTCGTCCGACGTGCGTCTGCTGATCGCGATCCAGTCGCTGTTGCCGCGCTGGCTGTCGATGCGGCTGATCGATCGCATCCTGCCGTTGCCGCCGGGCAGTTGAAGCGGGTCGAAGCGGGCGCTGCGTCGCATCGCCGCGGACCGGCGCTTGCCGGTGCCGGAGGTGCACGCTAGCGTACGACGATGCGTGCCGCCTCCTGCGGCGAGGATCCGTCGATGGCCGAACGCATCATGTTCTGGGCGATCCCCGGGTATTTCCTGCTGATGGCGATCGAACTCGCGGTGTCGTGGTGGCGCGGTCGCCGCGTCTACCGGATCAACGACAGCATCAACAGCATCGGGCTCGGCATGCTCTCGCAGATCGTGGGCGTGTTCACCAAGGTGGCGACGATCGGCCTCTACGCCTGGGCGGCGGATCGTCTCGCGCTGTTCGCATTGCCGGTCGACAGCGTCTGGGTCTGGGTCAGCGCGTTGCTGGTGTACGACTTCTGCTACTACTGGTTGCACCGCTGCGGCCATGAGGTCGGCGTGCTGTGGGCCGCGCATGTCGTGCATCATCAGAGCGAACGCTACAACCTCGCCACCGCGTTGCGCCAGACCAGCAGCGGTGCGCTGTTCGGCTGGCTCTTCTATCTGCCGATGGCGATCCTCGGCTATCCGCCGGAAGTGTTCGCGGTGGTGGCGGCGATCGATCTGCTCTACCAGTACTGGATCCATACAGAGCTGATCGGCCGGCTCGGCTGGTTCGATCGCGTCTTCGCATCGCCATCGAATCACCGCGTGCACCATGCCGTGAACGATCGCTATCTCGACCGCAACTACGGCGGTCTGCTGATCCTGTGGGATCGCCTGTTCGGTACCTTCATCGAAGAGGATCCCGCCGATCCGCCGGTGTTCGGCACGCGCGCGCCGCTGCGCAGCTGGAATCCGCTGTGGGCCAACCTCGAGGTCTATGCGGCGCTGGCGCAGGACGCCCTGCGCGCGCGCCGCTGGCGCGACAAGCTGCGGATCTGGTTCGCGCCGCCCGGCTGGCGGCCGGCGGACGTCGCCGAACGGTTCCCCAAGCCGGCATTCTCGCTGGACGCACGCGAGGACTACGATCCTCCGCTGTCGACGCCGGAGACGGGGTACTGCCTCGCCCAGTTCCTGATCATGCTCGGGCTCGGCACGCAGTTCCTGCGCAGCGTGCCCGTGCTTTCCGTTCTGCAGGAAGTGCAGTACGGCGCGTTCCTGGTGCTGGGGCTGCTCACGCTGGGTGGTCTCCTCGAACGACGGCACTGGGCGTTGCCGGGAGAGATGTTCCGTCTGGTGGTGCTCGGCTGTTGGCCATGGTTGACCGCGCATTGGCCCGCCGATGCCCGATTCGCGGCCGCTCTGGATGCGGCGTTCGTGCTGCTCGCGACGGTGTCGCTGGTGGGCCTGCTCCGCGCCCGGCGACGCGAACCCTTGCGCGACGCCGCGCCCGCGGGCGGCTGAGCGGGCGCTCGAGGCCCCGGGGCGGGTTTTCGTCCGACCCGCGTCGCCCGGCTCTGTCTTGCCCGACCTGTCTCGCCGCCTGCGACCGGCGGCGGTTACAGTAGGCGACCGATCCGCGCGAGTCCGTCGATGAGCAAGCCGTCCGCCGCCAAATCCCGCATCGCCTACGTCTGTGGCGAATGCGGCGCGGAACACGGCAAGTGGCAGGGGCAGTGCGGTGAATGCGGCGCCTGGAATTCGCTGAGCCAGATCGTGCTGGAATCCGCGGCCGCGGCGGCATCGCCGGCCGCGCGCCGCGGCGGTTGGGTCGGCAGGGTCGATCCGCCGAAGGTCACCGCGCTCAAGGACGTGCTCCAGCGCGAAGACGTCCGCACCAGCACCGGCATCGGCGAGTTCGACCGTGTGCTCGGCGGCGGACTGGTCGAAGGCGCGGTCGTGCTGATCGGCGGCGATCCGGGCATCGGCAAATCGACCCTGTTGCTGCAGGCGCTGGCGGGCATGGCCGGACGGCTTCCCGCGCTCTACGTCACCGGCGAGGAATCGCTGGCCCAGGTCGCCGGGCGCGCCGCGCGCCTCGGCCTGCCGCTGGACGGTCTGAGCGCGCTGGCCGAGACCGGTGTCGAACGCATCCTCGAACAGGCCGTGCAGACCCGGCCGAAGCTGCTGGTCGCCGATTCGGTGCAGACGCTGTGGACCGAGACCCTGACCGCCGCGCCCGGCTCGGTCAGCCAGGTGCGCGAGAGCGCCGCGCGGTTGGTGCGCTTCGCCAAGGAGACCGGCACCGCGATCTTCCTCGTCGGCCACGTGACGAAGGAGGGCGGCATCGCCGGTCCGCGCGTGCTCGAACACATGGTCGACGCGGTGCTGTATTTCGAGGGCGACGGCAGCAGCCGGTTCCGGGTGCTGCGCGCGTTCAAGAACCGCTTCGGCGCGGTCAACGAACTCGGCGTCTTCGCGATGGGCGACAAGGGCCTGCGCGAGGTGCCCAATCCGTCGGCGATCTTCCTCTCCGGCGGCAGCGCCCGACAGCCCGGCAGCTGCGTGATGGTGACCCGCGAAGGCACCCGTCCGCTGCTGGTCGAAGTGCAGGCGCTGGTCGACGCCTCGCCGCTGTCCAATCCGCGCCGCGTCGCCGTCGGTCTGGAACAGAACCGGCTGGCGATGCTGCTGGCGGTGCTGCACCGCCACGGCGGCATCCTCGTCGGCGATCAGGACGTGTTCGTGAACGTCGTCGGCGGCATCCGCGTGCAGGAGACCGCCGCCGACCTTCCGGTGCTGCTGGCGGTGCTGTCTTCCCTGCGCGATCGCCCGCTGGCCGAGAAGACCGTCGCCTTCGGCGAGGTCGGCCTGTCGGGCGAGATCCGCCCCGTGCCCAACGGCGAGGAGCGGCTGAAGGAAGCCGCCACCCACGGGTTCCGGCGCGCCATCGTGCCCAAGGCCAACGCACCGAAGGCCGGCACCTACAAGGACATGGAGGTCGTCGCCGTCGAGCGCCTGGCCGATGCCCTGGCCGCAGCGGCCGAGTAAGTCCGCGCCCTCGATCCCTGCCCCCGAACCTTCCCTGTTCCGGAGTCGCCCATGACCGGTTTTCTTTCCTCGTTGCGCGCGCTGTTCGGCGGAAAGCCCGCCGAGCCGCCGATGGATCCCGTCGCGTTCACCGAAGAGGTCGCGCGCCGGGTGCGCGCGGCGGTGCCCGACCTCGACGTGCAGATCGCCGGCGAACTCGAACTGGCCATCGCGATGAATGAGGACGGGGGCAACCGCGCCTTCCTCAACAACGCCTACCAGATGTATTCCGGCGAATCGCCGAAGCATCGCGACGAGTTGATCGATCGCTTCGTACGCTCGTTCGCGGAGGCCGCGAAAGGCCTGGAGCGCAGCGCGGACGCAATCATCCCGGTGGTCAAGGATCGCGCCTGGTTGACCGAGATCGAGGCCTCGGTGCGGCAGATGGGCGGCGATCCGCAGGGCAAGTTGTACGAGGATCTCAACGAGGATCTGGTCGTCGTGTACGCGATCGACACGCCCAGCAACATCGCGTATCTCAGCCCCGACGAACTCGAACGTCTGGGGGTGTCGCGCGAGGATCTGCGCGCGCTGGCGGTGCGCAATCTGCGCGGCCTGCTGCCGGGCGTGCAGGTGCAACGCGGGGAGAAGCTCGCCATGGTCACCGCCGACGGCAATTACGAGGCCTCGTTGCTGCTGTTCTCCGATCTCTGGGCCCGCGAGCGCGAAAAACTGCGCGGTGATCCGGTGGCCGCGGTACCGGCGCGCGATCTGCTGCTGTTCGCCGATTCCGCGGATGCCGACGCGGTGGCGCAACTGCGGCAACTGGCGGCGAGGATGCGGGCGGAAGCGACCTATTCGCTGACCGACCGCCTGTTCGTCCTGCGCGAAGACCGCTGGGACCCCTACTGAGCCGCGACCGGCGGCGGTCTACACTCGTTGCATGCACGACAGCGATCCCCCCGATGACGACGCCAGTGCCGCGCGCAAGCGCCGCCGCCCCGAGCTCACGCCGCAGCAGCGCGCGCTGGGCCTGCTGGTCCGACGCGAGCATTCGCGCCGGGAGCTCGCCCGCAAGCTGACCGCGCGCGGTGTCGCGACGGAGGACGCGCAGGCGGCCGTCGACCGGATGACCGCCGAAGGCTGGCAGGACGACGCCCGGTTCGCCGAGCAACTCGTCCGCAGCCGCGCCAACAACGGCTACGGCCCGCTGCGGGTCCGTGCCGAGCTCGGCACCCATGGTCTCGACCGCGAGGCCGTCGCCGCCGCGATGGACGCCTACGACGGCGACTGGGCCGAAAACGCCCGCGATCTGGTGCGCAGGCGCTTCCCGGCAGGCGTGGACGACCCCGCCATCCGGCGCAAGGCCGCCGATTTCCTCATCCGCCGCGGATTTTCCGGCGATCAGGTCCGGGCCGCGACCCGCTTCGATCCGGACGAGGATTGACCCCGTCACGGGGGGGCGGGCGTCCCGCGGCGCCGGCATGGGCCACGCCCGCGGATGCGCGGGCCTGACCGCGGGCCCGGCGCCTGTTACCCTTGGCGGTCTTGGGTTGTCCGCTCGAATCCGCGTCGGCACGCTGCCGGGACCGCGGGGGAAGACTGTACCCGCCATTCCGTGACGCCATGAAAACCACAGCCGACATCCGCCGCGATTTCCTCGAATTCTTCCGCTCGAAGGGCCACACCGTGGTGCCGTCGAGCCCGCTCGTCCCGGGCAACGATCCCACCCTGCTGTTCACCAACGCCGGCATGGTCCAGTTCAAGGACGTGTTCCTCGGCGCCGAGAAGCGCAGTTACACCCGCGCCGTCTCCAGCCAGCGCTGCGTGCGTGCCGGCGGCAAGCACAACGATCTGGACCAGGTCGGCTACACCGCGCGGCACCACACCTTCTTCGAAATGCTGGGCAATTTCAGCTTCGGCGACTACTTCAAGCGCGACGCGATCGCCTACGCCTGGGAACTGCTGACCGGCGTGTGGGGCCTGCCGAAAGAAAAACTGCTGGTCACGATCTACCACACCGACGACGAAGCCTTCGGCATCTGGCACGAGGAGATCGGTCTGCCCGCGGACCGCATCATCCGCATCGGCGACAACAAGGGCGCGCCGTACGCCTCCGACAATTTCTGGCAGATGGCCGACACCGGCCCCTGCGGCCCCTGCACCGAGATCTTCTACGACCACGGCGAACATATCGCCGGTGGTCCGCCGGGCAGCCCGGACGAAGACGGCGACCGCTTCATCGAGATCTGGAACAACGTCTTCATGCAGTTTGACCGCCAGCCCGACGGCACCCTGCTGCCGCTGCCGGCACCGTGCGTCGACACCGGCATGGGCCTGGAGCGCATCGCGGCCGTGCTGCAGCACGTGCACAGCAACTACGAGATCGATCTGTTCCAGCACCTGATCAAGGCTGCCGCCGCGATCACGAACACCGCCGACCTCGAACACAAGTCGCTGCGCGTGATCGCCGACCACACCCGCGCCTGCAGCTTCCTGATCGTCGACGGCGTGTTGCCCAGCAATCAGGAGCGTGGTTACGTGCTGCGCCGGATCATCCGCCGCGCCGTGCGCCACTTCTGGAAGCTCGGTGCGCTCAGTGCGGAAGGCAATTTCTGGCGCATGCTCCAGCCCCTGATCGATGTGATGGGCGAGGCCTACCCCGAATTGATCGAAAAGCGTGCACTGATCGAGCGCGCGCTGAAGTCCGAGGAAGCGGCGTTCTCGCAGACGCTCGATGCCGGCATGGTGCGTCTGGAAGGCTATCTGGCGCAGGGCGATGGCCGTATCGATGGCCATCAGCTGTTCCTCCTGCACGACACGTACGGGTGTCCACCCGATCTGATTGCCGACATCCTGCGTGAACGCGAGTTGGGTGAAGTTCCGGAATCGGTGATGGGGGACTATCGCCATTTCATGAAGGAACAGAAGGAGCGCAGCAAGGAAAAGGGCGGTTTCGACGGCAAGACAGCGCTCCCCGCCGAACTGATCGCCCAACTCACCCCCACCGCGTTCCTCGGCTACGACGCGCTCGATGCCGATGGCCTCAAGATCGTCGCGCTGCTGAAGGACGGCAAACCGATCGAGGCGATCGTCGCCGGTGACGAGGCCATCGTCCTGCTTGATCGCACCCCGTTCTATGCCGAATCCGGCGGCCAGGTCGGCGACACCGGCACGCTGGCGGGCGAGGGCGCCGCGTTCTCCGTCGCCGACACCCAGAAGCTGGCCGGTCAGTTCTTCGGGCATGTCGGCACGCTGACCGCGGGCAGCCTCAAGCGTGGCGATCGTCTGTCAGGCGTGGTCGACGCCGGCCGTCGCGGCGCCACCATCCTCAATCACAGCGCCACCCATCTGCTGCATGCCGCCCTGCGCGCCGTCCTCGGCACCCACGTGACCCAGAAGGGTTCGCTGGTGGCCCCGGATCGCCTGCGTTTCGACTTCAGCCATTTCCAGCCGGTCGCCCTGGCCGAACTGGCCGAGGTCGAGCGCCGGGTCAACGCCGAGATCCGCGCCAACAGCGAGGTCGAGATCCATCACATGGGCATGCAGGAAGCCCTGGATTTCGGCGCGATGGCGCTGTTCGGCGAGAAATACGGCGAACAGGTGCGGGTCCTGCGCATGGGCGACACCTCGACCGAGCTCTGCGGCGGCACCCATGTCCGCCGCACCGGCGACATCGGCCTGTTCAAGATCGTCTCCGAGGGCGGCATCCAGGCCGGTGTCCGCCGGATCGAGGCGGTGACCGGGCAGGGCGCGCTCGATCACATCGCCGACGAGGAGCGCCGGCTGGGCGAGGCCGCGGCCCTGCTGGGCGGCCATCCGGCCGACCTGGGCGAGAAGCTGAAGACCCTGCTGGACCGCCAGAAGAAGCTGGAACGCGAGCTGGAGGCCCTGAAAGCCAAGGCTGCGGGCGCGGCGGTGGCCGATCTGGCCGCTTCGGCGGCCGCGGTTGGGGGCGTCCGGGTGCTGGCCGCGCGGCTGGAAGGCCTCGACCCCAAGGCCCTGCGCGATGCCGTTGATCGGCTGAAGGCCGAACTCCGTGACGCGGTCGTACTGCTCGCGGGGGCCGCGGATGGTAAAGTGTCCCTGATTGCGGGCGTGAGCGGCGCAGCACTGGGGCCGATCAAGGCCGGAGAGCTGATGGCGCACGTCGCAGGCCAGATCGGTGGCAAAGGCGGTGGCCGGACCGATATGGCCCAAGGGGGAGGGGAGGATGGCCCCCGGCTGCGCATTGCATTGGACGGCATTCAGGATTGGGTTGCGGAACGGCTGCGCTCCGAAGCATGACTTCAGACGCTTCCCGACGGTGCGCCACTCCGGTTATTCTTATTCATTGCGTTCGCGACATACGTTCCATCCCCGCCAGAAATAACGGTCGCGAAACAAACGACAGGGTGCCGATGAGGGGGAAGTCGGCCAACGGAGACATGCAATGCTTATTCTGACTCGCCGGGTTGGCGAAACTCTGATGATTGGTGACACCGTCACCGTCACCGTGCTCGGAGTGAAAGGCAACCAGGTGCGTATCGGCATCACGGCCCCGAAGGATGTGGCCGTGCACCGCGAAGAGATCTACCAGCGCATCCAGCGTGGCGAAGGCCACAGCCCGAATTCGGGTTTGCCGCAGGGCGACTGAGCGGGTTATCCTTTCACGCGCGCATCGTCGCGCCGACGGAGAGTTGCCCGAGAGGCCGAAGGGGCTCCCCTGCTAAGGGAGTATGGGGTCAAAAGCTCCATCGAGGGTTCGAATCCCTCACTCTCCGCCACTGTTGTACCGAAGCGTGATCGGCACAGTTGCGGTATGCGATCAGCAGTTCACCGCGTTCGCTGTCAGGTGTCGAAACAAATCGCCGCATCAGCAACGGCGAGGATTGACCAAATCGATCAGAGTTGGCACAATTCCGCTTCTGCACCACGCGCCCGTAGCTCAGTTGGATAGAGCACCAGGCTACGAACTTGGGGGTCGGAGGTTCGAATCCTTCCGGGCGCGCCATATCTGAAAGCCAACCCTTGCGGGTTGGCTTTTTTCTTTGTGGCCCGTCGGATTTCCGGCCCGCCGCAGCGCGGCGGGCGTTCGTCGCCACGCGAAGCTGGGCTTCGCAAGCGGTGGCGTCTCACCCTTCCGGGCGCGCCATATCTGAAAGCCAACCCTTGCGGGTTTGCTTTTTTCTTTGTGGCCCGTCGGATTTCCGGCCCGCCGCAGCGCGGCGGGCGTTCGTCGCCACGCGAAGCTGCGCTTCGCAAGCGGTGGCGTCTCACCCTTCCGGGCGCGCCATATCTGAAAGCCAACCCTTGCGGGTTGGCTTTCTTCTTTGTGGCCCGTCGGATTTCCGGCCTACCGCAGCGCAGCGGGCGTTCGACGCCACGCGAAGCTGCGCTTCCTGCGCGATGGACAACAAAAAAAGCCGACGGTCATCGTCGACTTTTGATTGTCCGTGCATCCGTTTTTCTCTTGCCGGAATTTCCGGCGATCGACATGCCTGAGCACGACGATCCCGCGGTCCATGCCGCGATCAGAGGCCGCTTTCTTCCATCCGTCGGCGCAGCGACAGCGGGCGCATGTCGGTCCAGACCTCCTCGATGTACGCCAGGCATTCGCTTTTCGTGCCGCGGACGCCGACGCGTTCCCAGCCGAGCGGCAATTCGCGGTCGGCCGGCCAGATCGAATACTGTTCTTCGTGGTTTCTCACCACGTCGTAGATCGCTTCGTCGTCGCTCATCGTTCGCTCCCGTCCACCGGATGGCCGAACCCGATCATACGCCCGAGGCGCCGCCGTCGAGGAACTGCAGTTTCGCCAGTTCGGCATACAGGCCGCCCTGTGCCAGCAGGGATTCGTGGGTGCCCTCGGCGACGATACGACCATGATCCATCACCACGATCCGATCGGCCTTGAGCACGGTCGCCAGACGGTGCGCGATCACCAGGGTGGTGCGGCCGCGCATCAGGTTCTCCAGCGCATGCTGTACCGCGCGCTCGCTCTGCGCGTCGAGCGCCGAAGTCGCTTCGTCCAGTAGCAGTACCGGCGCGTCCTTGAGCAGCGCGCGGGCGATGGCGATGCGCTGCTGCTGTCCGCCGGACAGGCGCACGCCGCGTTCGCCGAGTTCCTCGTCGTAGCCTTTCGGCAGCGCTTCGAGGAAGTCGTGGGCTTCCGCCGATCGCGCCGCGGCCTCGACTTCGGCGTCGTCCGCCTCCAGCCGGCCGTAGCGGATGTTGTCGCGTGCGCTGGCCGCGAACAGCGTCGGCTGTTGCGGCACCAGCGCGATCCGCTCGCGCAGCGCGATCGGATCGCAGTCGCGGATGTCGACGCCGTCGACGTTGATCCGTCCGGCCTGCGGATCGTGGAAGCGCAGCAGCAGCGAGAACACGGTGCTCTTGCCGGCGCCCGAGGGGCCGACCAGGGCGACGGTTTCGCCGGGATGCACGTGCAGACTGAAATCCTCCAGCGCCGGCGCATCGGGACGCATCGGGTAGCGGAAGTCGACGTGTTCGAGCACGAGTTCGCCGCGCAGCGGCGTCGGCAGCGTCGCCGGCTGCGTCGGCGCCACGATGTCCGGGGATTCCGCCAGCAGCTCGGCGATGCGGCTCATGCCGCCTGCGGCGCGCTGGACTTCGTTCCAGACCTCGGCCAATGCGGCGACCGAGCCGCCGGCGAAGATCGCGTAGAGCACGAACTGGATCAGCGTGCCGGCGCTCATCCGGCCGGCCAGCACATCGTGGGCGCCCGACCACAGCACCAGCAGGATCGCGCCGAAGAAGATCGCGATCATCGCGGCGGTCATCATCGCCTGCGCGCCGATGCGCTTGCGTGCGGCCCCGACCGCGACCCGCACCGCGTCGCCGAAACGGCCGCGTTCGTAGCTTTCGCGCGCATGGGACTGCACCGTGCGCACCGCGCCGAGAGTTTCGGAGGCCAGCGCGTTGGCATCGGCGATCCGGTCCTGGGTGCTGCGCGAGATCTTCTGCAGCCGGCGCGAACCGACCACCAGCGGCAACACCGCCAGCGGGATGCCCACCAGGGCCCAGGCTGCCAACCGCGGACTGGTCACGAACAGCATCGTGAGCGCGCCGATCAGGGTGATCGCGCTGCGCAGGGCGATCGACATCACGCTGCCGACCATGCCGCGGATCAGTTCGACGTCGGCGGTGAGGCGCGAAACGAGTTCGCCGCTGCGATTGCGCTCGTGGAAGTGACTGTCGAGCCCGATCAGGTGACCGTAGAGCCGTTCGCGCAGATCGGCGACCACGCGTTCGCTCAGCAGCGAGACGAAGAAGAAGCGCGTCGCGGTGCCCAGCGCGAGCACCAGGGCCACGCCCAGGATCAACAGGAAGGCGCGATCGATGTCGCTGCCGCTGCCGCTGCGGAACCCCTGGTCGACCATGACCTTGGCCGCGAACGGCAGGGTCAGCGATGCGGTGGACGACACCGCCAGCGCGGCCAGCCAGCCGACGAACAGTCCGGAATGGACCCGGACGAAGGGCCAGAGCGGGTGCAGCTTGCCGATGGGCGCCTTGGTGGTCGTTGGATCGGGTGTGCTCATGGTGCGGTCGGTAGGGGCGGGGGCGTGCTCGGCACGATGCCGCCTGCTGCGCCCGCGAAGGTCGCGTTCAGCCGGGCGCTGTGAACCGCACCCGGTCACGGGTGGCGTCGCGGAGCCGGGTTTTCAAGTCGTCGAGACGGTCGGCGGGCAATCGCGCGCGCAGAATGACGCCGTCGGCGTCGAAACGCTCCTCCGCCTTGATCGCGCCGGCCGCGTTGAGCGCCGCGTGCGCGTCGCCCAGATGCGCGAACGGACAGGCGAATTCGAACTCCGCGAACGCGATCAGCGGCCGTTTCTCGGCGCGGCGCAGGCATTCGGCCGCGGCACCGCCGTAGGCGCGGACCAGTCCGCCGGCACCGAGCTTGATGCCGCCGAACCAGCGCGTCACCACCACCAGCACCCGATCGCAGCCCTGGCCGTCGATGGCGGCGAGGATCGGGCGTCCGGCGGTGCCGGCCGGTTCGCCGTCGTCGCTGGAGCGGTACTGCGCACCGACGCGCCAGGCCCAGCAGTTGTGGGTGGCGTCGGGGTCGCACAGCGGAGCGAGCGCGGCCTGCGCGGTATCGCCGGCCGCGTCGAGCGGGACCGCATGGGCGAGAAACCGGCTGTGACGGACTTCGAGCAGGTGCGAGGCCTGCCCGCACAGTGTCTGCAGCGTCATCTGTGCAGCCGCGCCTCAGGGCGCGGGCGGCGGCAGGGTCGCCGCCAGCTTGCGCAGGTCTTCCGGCAGTTCGACGTCGGGATAACGGCGACGGAACTCCTGCAGGCTCTGGCCCGCGGCGGCGGTGTCGCCCGCGGCCAGCAGGGCGCGGATGCGTTGCAGCCAAGCCTGGCGGAATTCCGGCGAATCCGCCGAGACCGGCGGACGCTCGTCGTAACCACCGCTGATGGCGGCGTTCCCGGAACGCTTGTCGCTGTCCATCGTATCGCCCCGGGTCTCGCCCAGCGCCCGGCGCGCGCGGTCGCGCGGCGATTCGAGGGCGGGCGCGGGCGGCGGCGGTGCGGGTGGCGCTTCCGCCTGGGCTGCGCGGCTGGCCCGCGTCTGCTGTTCGCGACGCTGGTTCAGCGGGGTCCGGGTGTATTCGGCCGCGCCGGCGGCGCGATCGCTCGGAATCTCGCTGCGCGGGACCTGGGTCCCGGACAGGTCGAAAACGGCCTTTTCTTCGCGACGGATGTCGAGGGGCGGCTCGGGCTCGGCCGCGGGTGCGGCCGCGACCGCCGCGGGCGGGGCGGCGGCCACCGCTTCGGAGACGGCATCGGCGGCGGCCGGTGCATCGGCGGCGAACCCGGGTTCGACCTTGGCGGCAGTACGCGCGAGTGCCTCGACATCGCGCCGTTGCGGCGCAGCGGCGGCATCCGCTTCGAGCGGCGGTGGCGGCGGTGGCGCGGCGGGTGGATCGATCATCACCGCTTCCATCGCCTCGTCCGTCATCGCGACGGTCGCCGGAGCGGCCGTGGATTCGGCCGAACTGCCTTCGCCATCGCCCTGCAGCTTCCAGCCGATGCCCGCGGCCAGCACCACGGAGGCGGCCAGCCCCATGCCCCACGGCCAGCGCGGCACGGTCCGGCGCGGTCGGATCGGCGTCGCGCCGGCGCCCGCAGGCGTGGCCGGTGCGGTTGCAGGCCCGGGCGGTGCGTCTGTGGTCGGCGCCACCGCGCCCTCGGTCACCGCGGCGCGCGCCGCGGCCAGGATCGCCGCGTCGAGCGCAGGCGCGGGTTCGCGCGGCCCGCCCAGGCGCGCGAGGCGCCCGGCGAGGTCGCGTTCTTCCGGCGACAGGGGTTCGATGCGACGGTTCATGGGTTCAGCCTCTGGCGCAGTTTGTCCATGGCGTAACGCAGCCTGGACTTCACGGTTTCCCGGCCGACGCCGGTGATCTCGCCGATTTCCTCCAGACTCAGATCCTGTTCCAGCCGCAGCAGGACCACTTCCCGCTGCTCCTCCGGCAATTCGTCCAGCGCCAGCCGCAGCCTGCGCCGCTCTTCGAATTCCGACAACTGCCGTTCGGGGGTGTCGTGGTCGGGCATGCGCTCGGTGCGCTCGTCGGCGTCATCGGGCGCTGGCGGGCGGTGCTGCAGGGCCCGCCAGTGGTCGGCGAGCCGGTTGTGCGCGATCCGGTACAGCCAGGTGGAGAACGCCGCCTCCGGTTTCCAGCCCTGGCGCGCGGCGATCACGCGCTGCCACACGTCCTGGAAGAGTTCGTCCGCCAGCGCGCCGTTGCCGTAGACCTGACGGGCGAGGAAGCGGTAGAGCTTGCCGCGATGGCGGTGGTAGAGGCGTTCGAACGCAGCCGCATCGCCCGCCGCGTAGGCGAGCATGAGGCTTTCGTCGCTGACCTCCGCCACATCGTTCATGCCGATCAGGTTAAGGGCAGACGCCCGCGGCGTGAAGCCCGTCGCGTTTCGCGATTGATGGCGACGAGGTGCGGGCAGGGGGCGGAGCGCATGCATGGCGGTGGCCGGCGTCCGGCGACGACGACCTTCCGGCCGCCGTCGCCATCGGACTCAGTCGGCGATCATCCCGATCTGCGGGGCGTCGCCGGCGGTGAGCCGCCGTGCATCGTCGATCAGACCGACGAACTCGGCCCGCTGCTTCCATGGATCCGCGCCGACGGTCGCGCGCGCGCTGCGGGCGATGTCCTCCCAGGTCCAGCCGTCGATGTTCTTGCCACCGCGCAGCGTGTCAGCGTAGGCGGCGACCGTCGCCGCGAAACGCAGCGAGGCGCTCGGTGCGTGCCGGCGCGGTTCGTGCGGCTTCGCGATCGGCGTTTCGATCAGGCGACTGGTGTCTTCGCCGGGACGCTTGTAACGCAGGCGCAGATGCGCGAGTTCGCCCGCGGTGGCGACCGTGCCGGCCTTCGGCGCATCGCCGTAGCGCAGCGCGGGCAGTCGCGCGGCATCGGAGCCGACCAGCACGATCTCGTACAGCGCGGTGACCTCGTGACCGGCGCCGATGTCGCCGGCGTCGATCCTGTCGTTGGCGAAATCCTCGCGGCGGAGCATCCGGTTCTCGTAGCCGATGAGGCGGTATTCGGCCACCTGCGCAGGATTGAATTCGATCTGGATCTTCACGTCCTTCGCGATGGTCAGCAGGGTCGACTGCATTTCCTGCACCAGCACCTTGCGCGCTTCCTGCAGGGTGTCGATGTAGGCGTGGTTGCCGTCGCCGACATCGGCCAGGCGTTCTGACATCGCGTCGTTGTAATTGCCCTGGCCGAAGCCGAGCGTGGTCAGGGCGATGCCGCTTCTGCGCTGATCGCCGACCAGCGTTTCCAGCGCTTTCTGGTCGGTGGTGCCGACGTTGAAATCACCGTCGGTGGCGAGGATCACGCGGTTCACCCCGTGCTTCACGAAGCCCTGCTTCGCCATCGCATAGGCGAGCTGGATGCCGGCGCCGCCGTTGGTGCTGCCGCCGGCGGCCAGTTCGTCGAGCGCGGCGAGGATCGTGTCCTTCTCGCTGCCCGGCGTGGGTTCGAGCACCACGCCCGCGGAACCGGCGTACACCACCAGCGACACCCGGTCCTGCGGCCGCAGTTGTTCGACGAGTTGCGCGAACGACTGCTTGAGCAGCGGCAGCTTGTCCTCGCTCTGCATCGAGCCGGACGTGTCGATCAGGAACACCAGATTCGCGGGCGGCAGTTCCGCTTTGGGCACGTCGTAGCCCTTGATGCCGATCATCAGCAGTTGACGCTTGCCGTTCCACGGCGCCGGCGCGATTTCGGTGGTGGCCCGGAACGGCGTGGCGAGCGAGGCGGGGCCGGGATGGTCATAGTCGAAGTAATTGATCATCTCTTCGGCGCGCACCGCGTCGGCCGGCGGGCGCACGCCCTGTCGCAGCATCCGGCGCACGTTGCTGTAGCTGCCGGTGTCGACGTCGATCGAGAAGGTGGAGACCGGTTCCTCGGACACCCGCTTGACCGGATTGTCCTCGCGTTCGGCGTATCGCTCGGTGTTCGCGACCTCGGGCATCGGTTCGCGCGGGATGATCATTGCCGGCAATGGCGGAGGCGGCGGCGATGCGGGCGCAGGTGGCGCGTAGCCGACGTTGCCGGCGAGGCCGCCGGTGGCCTTGAGTTCCTGCGCGCGACGCACGCGCGTGCCGGTGACGACGACCTTGTCGGCCTCCTGCTTTTCATGGGCGTCCGGGGTGGCGGCCGGTGCGGACTGCGCGAGCGCGTCCTGTTCCTTTGTGGTGGTTTCCTCCGCGGCGACAGGCGCTTCGGACACGGTCGCATTGCGATGGCATCCGGCGAGAGCGAGCGCGCCGAGGACGGCGATGGCGAGCGCATGGCGGGCGAAGACGGACGACGGCGGACGGTCGGCGGTGCGGGGCATGGCGGGGTCTCCGTGAGTGGGCAGACCGGCAAACGCCTCGGGCGGGAGATCGGGGTTGGCGGTGTCGCGGAAAGATCGCGCCAGCAAGCGGGCAGGACATCCTGGGGGTGGAAAAGGAACGGGCGGCCTGCGCCGCCCGTTCCGGGAGAAGCTCGCGAGGTCGTCGCGATCAGAAGCGGTAATCCACCTTGGCGTAGTAGTACGCACCGTTGATGCCGAACGGCAGCGTTTCCCAACCGTAAGTGAAGCCGAGCTGCGGGAACGGGAAGGCGTTCACCGCATCCCACTTGTCGGGATAGGTGTCGAAGATGTTGTTGCCGCCGACGGTGACCCGCAGCTTGTCGTTCACGTTCCAACCGAGCGCGGCGTCGAACAGGGTGGCGCCGTCCCAGGTCTGCTTGAAGCCCGGGGTGAAGCCTTCGCCGGCGACTTCGCCGTAGTAGTTGGCGCGCAGGGTCCAGTCGAACGCGCCGCGGGCCCACACCGCCTGGAAGACGTGGTGTTCGCCCGGCTGGCCTTCTTCCACCAGCGTGACCTGGCTGTCGTCGAACAACTGGGTCGGCGAGAGGATCGGCGACTGCGAACGGCGGGCCTTCACTTCGGTGTCGTTCCAGTGCAGCAGCGCGGTCAAATCGAGCGTACCGCCCAGGGCCTCGTTGCTGTATTCGGCGACCACGTCCACGCCGGTGGTGCGGGTGTCGATGGCGTTGGTGAAGAACTGCGCCTGGGCGACGCCGAACGGCGCGAGGATCGCGCGGATCGGGCAGTTGCTGTTGCTGCCGTTGCAGGGCAGACCGTCGGTGCCGATGCTTTCGGGCGCGATGTTGCTGGAGAAGATGATGCGGTCGTCGATGTCGATGCGGAACACGTCGACGGTCAGGCTGAAGCGGTCGTTCGGACGCCAGCTGAAGCCGGCCGAGAGACTCTTCGATTCTTCTTCCTTCAGCGGGTCGATGCCGAAGGCGCGGGTCACGGCGCTGTCCTGGCGTGCGGTCAGCGTGTCGGCCAGCAGGCCGGTCGCCGGATCGATGTTGGTCGAGCGCTGGCTGTAGAACAACTGCTGCACGCCCGGCGCGCGGAAGCCGGTGGAGAAGGTGCCGCGCAGGGCGAAGGTGTCGGTGAAGTCGTAGCGCAGCGACAGCTTGCCGGTGGTGGTGTTGCCGAAGTCGGAGTAGTCCTCGAAGCGCACCGCGCCGCCGACCAGGAACTTGCCGCCGAAGCGGGTTTCGGCGTCGGCGTACAGCGCGTAGTTGTGGCGGCCGTCGTCCACTTCCTCGTTCGGCGAGAAGCCCGGGAAGCCCTGGATGCCCGGCGCGGCGAAACCGCCGTTCTGGTTGAGGATGACGATCGCCGGGTTGTTGGTGCGGCCGTAGGTGTAGGACACCGGATCGCCGGCTTCGATGGCGTAATTCTCGTTGCGGTATTCGCCGCCGACCGCGAGGCTGAGCGGTTCGCTGTTGCCGATGTCGAGGGTGCCACGGAAGTCGAGATTGACCGTGGTCTGGTCGAACTTCAGGGTGCCGGTGTCGGCGGAGGTCGGGGATTCGCCGTAGATGCCGGCGCCCAGGGGTTCGTACCACCAGCTGACGTTGACCGAGTTGCGCTCGTGGAAGCCGAATTTGCTGCGGCCGTGGTTGATCGACAGATCCCAATCCCAGTTGTCGCTGAGAGGCGCGCGGTAGCCGACCGCAAGCGAGGCATCGTCGACGGTGGTGATGATGTTGGGCAGGAAGCCGTTGGGATAGAGCTCCGGCACCGTGCGGCCGTCGCCGGCGCTGCGGAAGAAGCCGGAGGAGTCGCCCTCGCGGCGCGAGAATCCGCCAAACCCATACAGTTCGCCACCGCCGAGGCGCAGCGCGCTGTTGAACCACAGGAAGGCATCCTTCGAATCGGCGTCGCCGATGCGCTGGGTCACGCGCGGCGGGCTGACCCGCAGACTGTCCTTGCCGGCGCGATTGGTCTCGCCGCGATCGCGGTACTCGGCGGTGAGGTTCACATAGCCGTCGTCGCCGATCTCGAAGCCGTGGTTGAGGCCGCCGTGCAGCACCTCGCCGTCGCCCTTGCGGGTTTCGCCGGCTTCGAAGAACAACTGGGTTTCCTTGGTCTGCTTCTTCAGCACGATGTTGATCACGCCGGCGATGGCGTCGGAGCCGTACTGCGCCGCGGCACCGTCGCGCAGCACTTCGATGCGGTCGATGGCGGTGACCGGGATCGCGTTGATGTCGGTGCCGGCCGAGCCGCGGGCGATGGTCTGCTGCACGTTCACCAGCGCCTGCTGGTGGCGGCGTTTGCCGTTGACCAGCACCAGCACCTGATCCGGGCCGAGCGCGCGCAGGGTGGCCGGGCGGATGATGTCGGTGCCGTCGGAAATGGTGGTGCGGGAGAAGTTGAAGCTCGGTTCCAGCATCTGCAGCAACTGGCCGAGTTCGCGGGCGCCGGTGCGTTCGAGCTGCTCGCTGTTGATGATGTCGACCGGGGCGGCGGTTTCGGCGGCGGTCCGGTTCTTGGCGCGGCTGCCGAGCACCTGGATTTCGTCGAGGTCGCCGGCCTCTCCCCCGGACGGGGCGTCCTGGGCGAAGGCGGGCAGGGCCGCGGCGAGGGAGAAAGCGAGGACGGTCAGCGTCGGCAGGGCGCGACGCGCTGCCGGACGGCGTGGATTGCGGTGCTGCATGAAACCTCCTGATCCATTCGGGTAAAGGTGGAAGACCGAGTGCGGCGCGCTGCGGCGCCTGCACTCCCGCGGTGACCGGCGGGGGGCGATCGGGCGACAGTCATAACATTTTTTTAGCGTTTGGGCCCGTGCGGGTGTCGCGAACAGCCATCTCGGCCGCCAACGGCGGCCAGCCGGGCGCTATCCGGCCGCCGGGCGCTGGAGTAGGCTCGGCCTTGAACGGATCAGGGGACCGCGCGATGACGATGACGCACGACGACACCGATGGCGCCGACACCCGGGGCGCCGACGATCGAGGTCACGAACCTCCTCACCGCCGCCTCGCACGCATGGCGGGCGAGTGGGAAGGGGTGTACCGGCTGTGGTTCGAGCGCGACATGCTGGCCGCGGAATCGGCCCAGCGCGGCAGTCTGCGTCCGCTGCTGGGCGGGCGTTTCCTGCTGCATGAATACACCTGGGAGTTCGACGACCGCAGTTACGCCGGTGCCGCGCTGTACGGCTACCACATCGACGAGAAACGCTGGGAATGCGCCTGGGTCGACAGCTTCCACTGCGGCAGTTCGATCATGTTCTCGCAGACCTCCGGCGAGGCCGATCCCGCGCATTTCGCCGTGCTCGGCAGCTACGGCGACGGTCAGACCCCGCCCGGCCCGCGCTGGGGCTGGCGCACCGAAATCGAGCAGCCCGATGACGACCGCCTGATCATCACCATGACCAACCTCTCGCCGCAGGGCGAGGAGGCGAAGGCGGTGGAAGTGGAATACGTACGCAAGCCGGCCGCCTGAGGATCCGCAGGCCGATTCACGCCTCGTCGTCGACCCGCAGTCTCAGGACGCCGTCGTGCAGTCGCGCGTCGAGGCGTTGGCCGCGCCCGGCGTCGTTCACGCTGCGGACGATGCGGCCATCTTCCCGCAGCAGGATGGCGTAGCCGCGGGCGACGGTGGCCAGCGGGCTGACCGCTTCCAGCGAGCGCGCGAGTCCGTGCAGGCGCAACGCATGCCGTTGCAGCGTGCGCACGGTCGCCGCCTGCGGTCGCGGCGCCAGCGCGCGCAGACGCTCGCGGAGCAGCGACAGTCGGCGTTGCGGGCGCGACGCGCGCAGGACCGCCGCCGCATGCCGCAGTTGCGCGCGACGTTGCTGATCCTGGCGTGCCCAGGCCGCATGCAGCCGGCGCATCGCGTCGTGCTGGCGCCGATGCAGCGCTTCCAGTCGTGCCTGAGGGCGCAGCGCCTGCAACCTCAGGGCGGCGCGGTCCGAGCGCTGCGCGGCCTGGTGCATCAGGCGTTGTTGCAGCGCCCGCAGGCGACGGGCGTCGGCGCGCAGTCGGGCGGCGAGATCGCTGCGATCCGGCACCAGCAGTTCCGCGGCCACCGAGGGCGTCGGTGCGCGCAGGTCGGCGGCGAAATCGGCGAGCGTGACGTCGACTTCATGGCCCACGGCCGAGACCACCGGCACCGGCGACGCGGCGATCGCGCGGGCCAGTTGTTCGTCGTTGAACGCCCACAGGTCTTCCAGCGAACCGCCGCCGCGGGTGACGAGCAGGGCGTCGTAACGGCCGCTGCGGGCGGCGGCCTGCAGCATGCGCACTATCTGCGCCGCGGCGGTGTCGCCCTGCACCGGGACCGGCAGGATGTCGACCTCGACCAGCGGGAACCGTCGGCGCAGCACGCTCAGCACATCGCGTACGGCGGCGCCGCTGGGCGAGGTGAGCACGCCGAGCCGGCGGACATGGTCGGGCAGGGGGCGCTTGCGGGCCTGATCGAACAGGCCTTCCGCCTGCAGCTTCGCCTTCAGCTGCTCGAACGCGCGCCGCAGCGCGCCTTCGCCGGCCTCCTCCATGGTGTCGAGGATCAGCTGATAGTCGCCGCGGGCCTCGTAGAGGGTCAGGCGGCCGCGCGCCAGCACCCGCAGGCCCTCGCGCGGCACGAACTTCAGCCATTGGCTCTTGGGCTTGAACAGCGCGCAGCGGACCTGGGCGCGTTCGTCTTTGAGGGTGAAATAGAGATGACCGGAGGCCGGGCGAGAGAGGTTGCCCAGTTCGCCTTCCACCCAGATCAGCGGGAAGGCGTCCTCCAGCAGGTTGCGGGCGAGGGCGTTCAGCTGGCTGGGGGTCAGCGCCTTGCGGTCGTCGGTGTCGGGCGGGTCGAACATGGGGACAGGATACGGGAGACCCGCGTTTTCGTAGGAGGGCGTTTGTAGGAGGGCCTTCAGGCCCGAGCTCTCGCTTGCCATGGCAGAACGGAGAGCTCGGGCCTGAAGGCCCTCCTACAAGCGGGCTCAGACATTCACCGCCACCAGCCGCGGGCGCGGCGCGAACGACGTCGCGCTTCACGATCTGCCTGGGCCGGCCTGAAGGCCCTCCTGCAAGATGGCTCAACCGAAAGGCCCTCCTACGGTGGGGGCGATGCGCGGGTAGAATGCGCCCATGTCCGCACAGCCCCTGCCTTGCCGCGACGACGCGGTCCCCGCGTTCGGTCCCGCCGCCCGCCGTTCCACCCGCCAGGTCCGCGTCGGCCAGGTCGCCGTCGGCGGCGATGCGCCGGTGGTGGTGCAGTCGATGACCAACACCGATACCGCCGACGTGGCCGCGACCACGAAACAGGTCGCCGAACTGTGGCGCGCCGGTTCGGAGCTGGTGCGGGTGACGGTGAACAATCCCGAATCCGCCGCGGCGGTGCCGCGCATCGTCGAGAAGCTGGCGATGATGGGGATCGAGGTGCCGATCATCGGCGACTTCCACTACAACGGCCATCAGCTGCTCGCCCACGAACCGGCCTGCGCCGAAGCGCTGGCGAAATACCGCATCAATCCCGGCAACGTCGGCTTCGGCAAGAAGCGCGACACCCAGTTCGCCCAGCTCATCGAATTCGCGATCCGCTACGGCAAGCCGGTGCGCATCGGCGCCAACTGGGGCTCGCTGGACCAGTCGCTGGCCGCGCAGCTGATGGACGAGAACGCGCGGCGCGCCGATCCGTGGGACGCCGGCCGGGTGCTGCGCGAAGCGCTGATCCGCTCCGCGCTGGATTCCGCCGAGCGCGCGGTGGAGATCGGACTGGCCCGCGAGCGCATCATTCTCAGCGCCAAGGTCAGCGGCGTGCAGGAACTGGTCGCGGTCTATCGCGACCTGGCCGCGCGCTCCGATTTCGCGCTGCATCTGGGTCTGACCGAAGCCGGCATCGGCAGCAAGGGCATCGTCGCCTCGTCGGCCGCGCTCGCGGTGCTGATGCAGGAAGGCATCGGCGACACCATCCGCATCTCGCTCACGCCCGACCCCGGCGCCTCGCGCACGCAGGAAGTGGTGGTGGCCCAGGAACTGCTGCAGACCATGGGCCTGCGCGCGTTCACGCCGATGGTCACCGCCTGCCCGGGCTGTGGACGGACCACCTCGGAGTTCTTCCAGGAACTGGCGAAGGTGGTGCAGGAACACGTCCGCGAGAAGATGCCGGAGTGGAAGATCACCCATCCCGGCGCGGAGAACCTGACCCTCGCGGTGATGGGCTGCGTGGTCAACGGCCCAGGCGAATCGCGCCACGCCAACATCGGCATTTCCCTGCCGGGGACCGGCGAGGCCCCCGCGGCGCCGGTGTTCATCGACGGTGAAAAGGCGGTCACGCTCCGGGGCGAAGGCATCGCCCGGGAGTTCGTGCGGATCATCGACGACTATGTCGATCGCCGGTTCGCCGCCGGCGTCGCCGACTGAGCCGGCGGACGGATCGCCCGGCGAACCACGTAAACTGGGGCCGGACCGGCGCACCGGGGACACGCGTTGCCCGTCCCGCCGTCATTCCGATGCCATTCGCGAACATGCGCAACCGAGGGTCGTCATGAGTACATCGAAACTTTCCGCACGCGTGCTGCTGCCGGTCGCGGCGATCGCGATCGCCGGTGCCGCCGCCTATCCCCATTTCTCGGCGCGGCTGTCGTCGGCGAACGCGGGGCGCATGCCGGTCGTGGCGCCGATCGCCTCCTCGGTGTCCTCTTCGATCGCGGCTGCGCGGGGCGGCGGCAGTCCCGGCGCCTACGAGATCGGCGGTCTGTCGAGCCGGCCCTCGATCGTGCCCAAGGCCGGTGAGTTCGGGGCGATGGGGACCTATCTGGTGACGTTCCGCGACGCGCCGCTGGCGAAATACCGCGGCGGCGTCCCCGGGATCGCGGTGCCGAAGCGCGCGCTGTCGCCGGGCGGGCGGATGCGTCTGGACGTGAAGAGCGCGGAAGCCGGCGCCTACGTCGAGCATCTGCGCCGCGCGCAGGGCCGCATGGAACGCGAGATCGCGAAGAAGATCGGCACGTCGTTGCCGGTACGCAGCCGGATGCAGCACGCGCTGAACGCGATCGTGGTCGATCTGACCCCGGCGCAGGCCGCGCGGGTGGCGGGCATGCCGGGCGTGCTGCGGGTCGAGCCGGAACGCGAACTGCAACTGTCGACCGATGTCGGCCCGAATCACATCGGCGCGACGCCGGTCTGGAACGGCACCAATCCGGGCGCGCCGAATGCGTACCAAGGCGAAGGCATGGTGGTCGGGATCATCGATACCGGCATCAATTTCGGCAGCCCGTCGTTCGCGGCGACCGATCCGGTCGATGGTTACGTGCACACCAATCCGTTCGGCAGCGGCGTGTTCGTCGGCACCTGCGTCACCGGCGGGGTGGATCAGGGGCGCTGCAACAACAAATTGATCGGCGGCTACGACTTCGTCTGTGGCGCGCCGGCCAACCAGTGCGGCCAGCCCAATGTCCGCGATGAGCCCAGCTTCGGCGACACCAACGGTCACGGCACCCATGTCGCGTCGACCGCCGCCGGCAACCGCCGCAATGTCATGTACGGGGCCGCACCGCTGCGCATCTCCGGCGTGGCGCCGCGAGCCAACATCATCGCCTACGACACCTGCTACACGAACACCTCGACCGGCGTCGGATCGTGCCCGAGTTCGTCGACCGCGGCCGCGATCAATCAGGCGGTCGCCGATGGGGTCGTCGATGCGATCAACTACTCGATCGGCGGTGGATCGAGCCCCTGGAGCGATTCGGTCTCGATGGCGATGCTCGGCGCGGTCGATGCCGGCATTTTCGTCGCCGCCGCGGCCGGCAACGACGGCCCGGCCGCCAACACGCTGGATCACAACGAGCCCTGGACGAGCACGGTCGCGGCCGCGCAGCACGGGCGCGGCGGCTTCGGCATCCTGATGTCGGTGACCGGTCCCGCGCCCGTGCCTGCGGCGATCGCGACCTTGGCGATCAGCCCCGGTACCGGCGGAACCGAATTGCTGGCGACGATTCCGTCGACGACGCCACTGCGGATCAGCCCCGGGATCAACAGCACCAACGACAGCTGCAGCGCGCTCCCGGCCAATGCCTTCGCCGGTGCGATCGCCGTGGTCCGCCGCGGGACCTGCAATCTGACGATCAAAGCAAACAATGTCACCGCGGCGGGCGCGGTCGCGCTCCTGATCGCCAACAACACGTCCGGTTCGCAGACCCTGCTCGCGGGCGGTACCAGCATCCCCGTGTTCGGCGTGACCCAGGCCGAGGGCGATGCGCTGCGCAATTTCGGCAACGCCAATCCGACCGCGACCGCACAGATCACATATCCCGCCGCCGGCATTCCGAACGCGCCCGATGTCTTGGGGGCGTTCAGTTCGCGCGGTCCGGCCGCCAGCTTCGATCTGATCAAGCCGGACATCACCGCGCCCGGCGTGCAGGTGATCGCCGCCTATGCGGGCACCACGATCACGGGGTCGGAGTCGCTCGTCAATATCCTCAACGGGACGTCGATGGCTTCGCCGCACATCGCGGGCGCGGCGCTGCTGGTGCGCCAGGCGCGTCCGACCTGGACGCCGCCGGAAGTGAAGTCGGCCCTGCTGATGACCGCGACGCCGGAGGTCTATCTTGAAGACCAGATCACCGCAGCCACTCCGCACGCCCGCGGTTCCGGTCGCGCGCGGGTCGATCGTGCGATCAACGCCGGTCTGGTGCTCAACGAAACCGCCGCCAATTTCCAGGCGGCGAATCCGGGCAGTGGCGGCAATCCGGCGACGCTGAACCTGCCGAGCCTGGCCGACGCGACCTGCGCCTCGTCGTGCAGTTTCACCCGCACGTTCCGCAACGCGCGCACCTATGGTTCGCTGTGGCGGGTGCAACTGGTCGGGCTGACCGGCACCGCACCGGCGCTGCTGTGGGTGCCGGCGGGCGGATCGACCTCGCTGACGGTGACGATCACCACCACCGGGCTGCCGGCGAGCGGCAACTGGAATTTCGGCAAGCTGGTGCTGACCGAACTGTTCACCGGCGTGCAGGTGAACACGACCTCCGAACTGCAGTTGCCGATCGGCGTGGTGGTGCCGGCGGGCGGCGCCTCGGCGACGTTCGTTCCGGGGATTTCGGCCTTTACTTCGGCCACGCTGCGCCCCGGAGATGCCGCCATGCGCGAACGGTACGCGGGCCGCTGACCGGCCCGGCGTGCCGGGCGGGCCCCCGCGGTCCCGCCGAGCGCATCGCATCGGCAGGCAAACCTCGTACACTGGTTTTCGATCGGCCGGCCCGGATTCCGGGGCGCGGCCGATGACGCAACTGCCTGCCTGGATGCGGGCCGTGTGGAGCGCCCGCTCCGCGCGCGGCAAGGACCCGGCGAATCCACGGTCGCAATCATCGAGGGCAGTCATGCGCAAGTCGAAATCCCGGGCCATCGTCCTGCTGCCGGTCGCGGCGATCGCGATCGCCGGTGTCGCCGCTTATCCCCATCTCTCGGCACGGCTCTCGTCGACGGGCGCCAGCCGGATGCCGGCCAAGGCGCCAATCGCCACCTCGGTCTCCGCCGCGGTCGCTGCTTCCGCGGAGCGCGGGCCGGGTTCTTACGACATCGGTGGCCTGTCCTCGCGGCCCTCGATCGTGCCCAAGGCCGACGCTCCGAACGCGGTCGGTACCTATATCGTGACCTTCACCGACGCATCGCTGGCGAACTACCGCGGTGGCATGCCCGGCCTGGCCGTGCCCAAGCACAGGGCCACGGCCAGCGGTCGCCAGCGGCTCGACGTCAAAAGCGCCGAAGCCCGCGGTTACGTCGATTACCTGCGTGGGCGCCAGGGGCAGATGGAACGCCGGATCGCGAAACTCAACGGCACCGCGCTGCCGGTGCGGATGCGCATGCAGCATGCGGTCAATGCCATCGTCGTCGACATGACCCCCGCACAGGCGGCGCGTGTGGCGCGGATGCCCGGGGTATCGCAGGTCTCGCCCAATCGCAGGCGCGAGATCGATACCGACATCAGTGCGACGCTCATGGGGGCCGGACCGGTATGGAACGGCACCAACCCGGGGGCCCCGGGGCCGTACCAGGGAGAGGGCATGGTGGTCGGTGTCCTGGATACCGGCATCAATTTCGGCAGTCCGTCGTTCGCGGCGATCGATCCCATCGACGGCTACGTGCACACCAACCCGCTCGGCAGCGGCGTGTTCCTCGGTTCCTGCGCGCCTGGTGGCGTGGACCAGGGCCGATGCAACAACAAGCTGATCGGCGG
Source organism: Lysobacteraceae bacterium (assembly GCA_041919915.1). GTDB lineage: Bacteria > Pseudomonadota > Gammaproteobacteria > Xanthomonadales > Xanthomonadaceae > Lysobacter_I. The sequence continues at coordinate 2,186 of JAYRSY010000022.1, read as the reverse complement.
CTACGATTTCATCTGCGGTGCGCCGGGCAACATGTGCGGTCAGGCCAACGTCCGTGAGGAGCCCGGGTTCGGCGACACCAACGGCCACGGCACCCATACCGCCTCCACCGCCGCGGGGAATCGCCGCAATGCCGTGTTCATGGACTCGACGATACGTATTTCGGGCGTGGCGCCGCGCGCGAACGTCATCGCTTTGGACGTGTGCTACGTCAATACCACGACCGGACGCGGCAGTTGCGAGGATGCCTCGCTGGTGGCGGCTTTCAACCAGGTGGTCGCCGACGGAATCGTCGACGTCGTCAACTACTCGATCTCCGGCGGGGAAAGCCCTTGGACCGAGCCGATGTCGCAGGCCATGCTCAGCGCGGTCAATGCCGGTATTTTCGTCGCCGCTTCGGCCGGCAACGCCGGTCCGGGCGCCAGCACGCTCGGTCACGACGAGCCCTGGACGACCACCGTCGCCGCGGCCCAGCATGGCCGCGGTGCGTTCACGCTGATGATGTCGGTGACCGGGCCTGCACCGGTACCGGCCGACCTCGCGCCGCTGATCCTCAACCAGAGCACCGGTGGAGCGCAGATCCAGATCACGATCCCCGGAACGACGCCGCTGCGGATCAGCGCCGGCATCAACACCGCCAACGACGGCTGCAGCGCGTTCCCGGCGAACGCCTTCGCCGGCACGATCGCGGTGGTCCGCCGCGGCTCCTGCAATTTCAGCGACAAGGTCAACAATGCCGCGGCGGCCGGCGCGCTTGCCGTGATCATCGCCAACAATCAGGCGGGCGTCATCATCCCGTCGACGCCCGGCACCGGGATTCCCGCGTTTTCCGTAACCCAGACCGAAGGCGACGCGCTGCGCGATTTCGGCAACGCCAATCCGTCCGCGACCGCGCAGATCACCTATCCGCCGGTCGGTCGGCCCAATACGCCGGATGCCCTCGCGTCGTTCAGTTCGCGCGGACCTTCGGCGGTGGCCGACTTGATCAAGCCGGACATCACCGCGCCGGGCGTCAGTGTTCTTGCGGCCTACGCGGGGACCACCCTGACCGGCTCCGAATCCCTGGTCAACACGGTGAGCGGCACGTCGATGTCGAGCCCGAACATCGCCGGCACCGCGCTGCTGGTGCGCCAGGCACGACCGAACTGGACGGTGCCTGAAGTGAAATCGGCGTTGATGATGACCGCCACCGACACCGTCTACAAGGAAGACCTGGTCACGCTGGCCGATCCGCATGCGCGCGGCGCCGGTCGTGCGCGCGTCGATCGCGCGATCAACGCAGGCCTCGTGCTGAACGAGACCGGCGCCAACTTCCTCGCCGCCAATCCCGCCAGCGGCGGCAACCCCGGCGCTCTGAACCTGCCGAGCATGGCCGACGCGACCTGCGCCTCGTCGTGCAGCTTCACCCGCACCTTCCGCAACGCGCGCACCTACGGTTCGCTGTGGCGGGTGCAACTGGTCGGGTTGAACGGCACCGCGCCCTCACTGCTGTGGGTGCCGGCTGGTGCGTCCGCATCGTTGACGGTGACGATCGACACCACCGGTCTGCCGGCGAGCGGCAGCTGGAATTTCGGCAAACTCGTGTTGACCGAACTGTTCACCGGCGTGCAGGTGAACACGAATTCCGATCTGCAGTTGCCGATCGGCGTGGTGGTGCCTGTATCGCTGGCTTCGGCCGGGTTCGTTCCGGGGATTTCCAGACTGTCCGAACCGCGTACTCCCGCGGTTGCCGCAAGCGCGCGCAGCCGGTTCTGAGGGCACTCGGCTTGACGCCCGGACGTCCCTCCGGGCATCCGGCCGGGATCCGTGACCGGCCCATCCCCGCGCATGTGGGGATGGCAGCGGCGACGAGCGGCGACGGCCGTGACCGCGGTTGGCGACGGCCGCGGTCGGCGACATCCACCCGTCATGTTGCAATGCAACAATTCCGCCGTGGCATACGTCCATGCCACGGGGCACTTTTGCGACGCCGATCATACGTATACGATCGGCTGACGACGCTCTTGCCATGGATCGGGCGCAGCGTTGCACCGTCGCGGTCGAAGGGGTTCGACCGGATCACCGACGGGCTTCGAACACCATCCGCGTTCTTCCACGTATCCGGGGGATTCACATGTCACGCATCAAGCAGAAGCGCGTCGCCATCGCGATCGGCGCGCTGATCGCCACCGCCGCAGCGGCCGCGGTC
>JAYRSY010000021.1:0-60240 GCA_041919915.1 Lysobacteraceae bacterium | reverse complement strand
CGCGCCGTTTCCGCCATGCGTCGACGGCCATCGGCGTCGCCGGGCAGGATCGGCTCCAGGAACACCACGTCGGCGGTGCGGCCCGGTTCGCCCAGCAGGCGCACGAAATTGGCGAAGAAGCTTTCGTCCGGCCCGAACGCGACCACGGTCTGCGCCGAACCACGCTCGCCGTATCGCAGCGCCACCGGCTGCACCGGGACGTTGGCCTCGACCGCGGCGAGGAAGATGCGGGCGTGGAACGGGCCGACCTCCTCGCCACTGCGGGTACGGCCTTCGGGGAACACGCCGACGGCGCGACCGTCGTGCAGGCGCGCGAGCATTTCGTGCAGCACACCGCCGAGCGATTCCTGGCTGCCGCGCTGGTGGTAGATGGTCTCGCCCATCGTCGCCAGCCAGCCGACCAGCGGCCAGGACGCGATCTCGCGCTTGGCGACGAAGCCCATCATCCGGAAGGCGTGCAGGGCGACGATGTCGACCCAGCTGACATGATTGGCCACGAACATCACCGGGCCCGGCAACGGCGTGCCGATCCGGCGCATGCGGAACCCGAACACCCGCATCAGCCCGCGTTGCCACCAGCGCACCATGCGGTGCTTGAGCGGATCGCCGCCGATGCGCAGGCCGCCGAACGGCCGGGACATCAGGATCAGGGTGATGGGCAGGTGCACCAGCACATGCCAGGCCAGCATCGGCGAACGCAGCAGGGTCCGCAGCCAGCGGGCGACAGGGGACGATCGGGTCATGCCGTCACGATACCGAACGGTGTCGGCGCTTTGCACCACCGCGGGATCAGGCACGGTAGGGAATGATCGCCAGGGTCAACCGGGAAATGCAGATCAGCCGCTCGGCATCGTCCTCGATCCGGATCTCCCAGACCTGGGTGCGGGCGCCGACATGCAACGGGCGCGCGGTGCCGGTGACCTGCCCGCTGCGGATGCCGTTGAGATGGTTGGCGTTGATCTCGATGCCGACGCACAGCTCGCCCGGCGCGCAGCAGAGGGTGCCGGCGGTGCTGCCGACGGTCTCGGCCAGCAGCACCGAAGCGCCGCCGTGGAGCAGACCGTAGGGCTGGCGGGTACGACCGTCGACCGGCATCGTCGCCCGCAGGTAATCGGGGCCGATCTCGGTGAAGACGATGCCCAGCGGCGCCATCGCGGTGTCGACCGAGAGCGCGTTGAGCTGTTCGAGGGTGGTGCCGCGCCGGAAGACGCGCGAAGAGGGCGGGGGTGGGGTGTCCATCGCATCAGGATACCCGACGCCCGGCGCCGGCTTGCGGGAAGACGATCCGGCGCTGCGCGGGGAGAGAGAGGACGCAGCGCCGGACCGGCCGAGGGAACGGGAGACGGAGAGGGCTCCGTCGAACCGGTCCGCGCGCGGGGGCTGCGCGCAGACCGGAAGACGATCAACGGAAACGGAAGCGGGTCTGGCCCCAGTCGCTGGTGTAGCGCTTGTCGAGGGCGTAGCCGCTGCTGCTGCCGTAACCGATGCCGAAATCGCGGTCGCGATAACGGGAAGACGCGGGGGCGGACCCGACGCTCGACAGCACGGCGACCGGCGTGCGCGGGGCGAGCGGGACATGGGTGTGCGTGGCGTTCATGGGATGGTCCTGTGGGGGAATGACTTGCGGGTGATGCGGGAATGACGGGGGTGGAACGAAACTGCCGGGCTCAGGCGCAACGGAAGCGGATCTGGCCCCAGTCGGTGGTGTAGCGCTTGTCGAGGGCGTAGCCGCTGCTGCTGCCGTAGCCCACGCCGAAATCGCGTGCGCGGTAGTGGCGGCGACCGGTGAAGGGGATGACCTTGGCGCCGGCGCTCGGGTTGCTGTCGGTGCGGGTCGGGGCGGCGGTACGGGTGTTCATGAGGGTCTCCGGAAGGGGTTGGTGACTCGGTGTGTTGGTAAAGTACAACACCTACCCAGCAAATCACCTGTGCCGGAAGTCACCCAACCGAAGCGATAACCACAAGTCATTGAATTGTCTGGTTTTCGTGTTTTTCCGGCCCGACGAACGGTCGACGGATCTCCGGGCAACACCGGGGCGATGCGCGCCGGAACGATCAATCAGGGGGCGGTTTCCGCTGCGGATCCCGCTGCCGATGCCGTTCCGGCGCCTGTCGGATCCGGGCCGGTCAACGCGGCGCCTCCGGCGGCGTTGACGACCCACCTTGCCCACGGATGCCCGCCATGGCCTCGCCCCGTCCGGACCGGTTCGTGTGGCCCCTGCTCTGCCTGTCGTGCGCCTGGCTCATCGCGTCCTGGGATACCGGCGCCCCGGGACGACGGACTCCGGCATCGGCGAGATCGCACGCCGCGCCCATCGTCACGACGGCGCGCAGCGCGGCCGCGGACCCGGTCGACACGAAACCCCGACGCACCGGCGGCGCACAGCAGGCGACGCTGGCGCCCGGCAACGCCGGCCGGGTCTTCGCGCTGCTCGATCCGGGCGAAACCGCGACCTCCGCCGCGCGCTTCGCGTCGATGCCGCAGGTCGACGGACTGGCATACCGCGCGCCGTGGAGCCGGCTGGAAACGTCGCCCGGACGCTACGACTGGAACACGCTCGACGCGATCGCCGATGTCGCGCGCGCGGGCGGCAAACGCCTCACGCTCCACGTCGCGCCGGATCTGCCGGCCTGGCTGGCGCCGCTGGGCGCGCAGACCTACACGTACAGCTCGCCGATCGGATCGGGGACGGCGGCGGTGCCGTGGGACAGCGTGTATCTCGATCGCATCGAACGTTTCGCCGTCGCGCTCGCCGAACATGTGCGCGCCCGCGGCGACGCGGATCTGCTGGCGGTGGTCTCGGTCGGCGCGCCGGTGCCGGAAATGTCGCTGGTCGGATGCCTCGACGGCAGTCTCGGCAGCGGCATCACCTACGACCGCACGCGTTATCTCGATGCCTGGCGCACCGCCATCGTCGCCTACGACAACGCGTTTTCCGATGCCGCCTACGCCGGGCTGCGCATCGTCGTCTCCGCGCCGGTCGCCGAGATCTGCCGTCCGGACGGCGACGGCGCCGCCTTCTTCACGGCGCTGACGACGGATCTGCCGCGGACCGTGCCGCGCATCGGCGCGTTCATGGCCGATCTGAACGCACCGGGCAGCCAGCGCCTGGGGCAGGTCGGCGCCTCGATGCGCACTTCGCTGCATTTCCAGACGATCTGGTCGTACACCGACGACCCGAACCGGCGCTTCGGCGGACCGCTGCAGGACGCCGTCTGCCATGCGCGTCGCGCCGGCGGACGTTATCTCGAGCTCTACAAGGCCGATCTGCTGAATCCCGATCCCGTCGTGCAGAACGCGATCGCGAACGCCAGAAGCGGCGACGGCTGCTGACGCGACGCGCGGCCGGCCGTGCTACAGGATCGGCGCGAGTCCCGCCCCGAACGCGGTGAAGATCCGGGTCAACGGCCGGATCGCCGGCGCCACTTCCGGGAAATCGCCGACCGGTTCGTAGCAGCGGCGGAAGTGCGGATCGCGCGGCGACAGCGGCGCCGGGCATTCGGGCCCGGGCTTGAACTCGTAGCTGGTGGCGTAGCGCACCGGCCAGAAATCGAACAGCGGCAGCAGCTCCGACACCTTGGCCAGCGAATACTCCAGTCCCGAGAACACCGGCGGGCGGTCGCGGCGCGCGATCATCCACGCGTTCTCCGGCGCCATGTCGCGCTCGATGCTCGCGGCCAGCGCGCGCGCGAACGCGGGATCGTCGACCACCACCAGCGCCTCGGTGTTGTAGGTGTCGCCGCGCGGATCGAAGTTGTGGGTGCCGATCACGCCGACGCGATCGTCGATCACCAGCGATTTCGCATGCAGGCCGAAACGGGTCCCGCCACGCTGCAACGGCACGCGTTCGTTGCTGCCGCGTTTGGAATAGCGCAGCGCCGAATATTCGCGCGCCAGCGGCGTCGGCCGATCGGGAGAACGACTGCCGCTGCTGCCGCTGCCGGGCACCACGCCCTCGGCACCGGAACCCGACAGGCGACCGTAACCCGAGCCGATCCCGCGCACGCCGTCGGCGATCGTCTCCGCATCCACCGCACCGGTGGCTTCGACGTCGATCGGCGCATCCTGCGGGAACGGCTTGAACTCGTAGATCTCGAACTTGTAGTCGCGCAGATAGCGACGTTTGTACTTGTAGGACAGTGCGTAGGGAATGAAGGCGTCGGTGGCGGCGAGACTGTTCGTCGACACCACCACCCGCGGCGGCGACGGTCGCTGCTGCAGATCGCCGAACATCCGCTGCGCGGGTTTCGACAGCACCAGGTACGGCGTCTGCAGCAGCACGCGCCGGTCCGCGGTACCGATCAGCCCGCGCAGCAGTCGCGAGGATTCGGAATCGGTCTGGGTGCGATCGTGCTTGTCCGGCGCATCGCCGATGTAGCGCAGCTCGCGCACCGGAATCGCCGCATCGACCAGCCGCTCGCGCACCAGGGCGGCGTCGTCGGCGTCGCGGCCGATCAGTTCGATCCGCCTGGGCTGCACCGGATCCGGGTGATGCATCGCCGGCACGCCCTGACGCAGCACGCGCTTGCCCACGTCCGACAGTCGGGTCAACGGCGTGCTCAGCGGCGCGTTCCAGAACGCCTCGAAGTGCGCGGCCATCTCCGCGGTGGCCGGTCCGGCGACCAGGATGTCGCGATCGCGGAAGTTGTAGCGCGGGTCCCAGTCGAAATAGTCGTTCTGGTAGTTGCGGCCGCCGGTGATCCCGACCAGTCCGTCCACCAGCATCAACTTGTTGTGCATGCGCTGGTTGAGCCGGCGGAAACAGCAGACCGTGGCATAGGCGTACATCGGATAACTGAAGCGCGCGCGACCCAGCACCGGGTTGTACACCCGCATCTCGAAATTCTCGTGCGCCGCGGCCAGCGCCGCGACCGTATCGATGTGCCGGAGCGCGGCCAGCTGGTCCACCAGCAGACGCACCTTCACGCCGCGCTTCGCCGCCGCCAGCAGTTCGTCGAGGATCAGATGACCGGCGTCGTCCTCGTCGTAGATGTAGGTCTGGATGTCGATGCCGCGCTGCGCGCCGCGGATCAGATCGAGTCGCGCGATCAGCGCGTCCTGGCCGTAGTCGAGGATCAGGGCGTAATGCTGCGGCGATGCGGTGGCGGTGGCGGCCTCGTCCTTCGCGCGGTCGGCCTTCGTGGACGGCGCGGCTTCCGGCACGGAAACGGGCGGCGCGGCCGTGGATACCGGATCGATCGCGGCCGCGCCGGCGGCACGCAGGCCGAGCTCGCGCAACGGCGACGGCCGCGCGCAGGCGTCTTCGCGATCGCAGGTCCGCTCGGTGCTGCGCGCGGCGGCGACCAGGGTCTCGACCTGCGCCTGCTCGGTGGTCGAGAGCGTGGCGCAGGCCGCCTGCGACAACGTACAGAGGACGAGCAGCCACGCACGCAGCGACCGGCTCATTCGACGTTCCCGCGCAGGCGCAGACGCAGGGTGAAGCGCACGTGGTCGGAGACCGCGAAGATCCAGCGGTCGACGCCGTAATCGGTCCGGCGCACGCTGCCGCCGGCGACCACGTCGCAATCGAGCCCCGGACGCGCGCAGGTGCTGCGTTCGATCGTGAAGGTCTCGCGCCGGCGCACGTCGCGGATGACCAGCTCACCGGTGAGCCGGCCGCCATCGGCCAGCAGCGCGTCCGGATACGGGTCGGAGATGAATTCGACCTCGGGGAAGCGGTCGGCCTCGAAGAAACCGCCGCCGCGGGTCATGCCGGTGTAGTTCGGATGGTCGACGATCTCGACGTCGCGCGCGGACATCGTCAGATGCACGCGATGGCGACCGTCGCCCAGGGCTTCGACGCGTCCGCTGTAGCGCGGGAAGCGCCCGTACAGGACCTGGCCCCAGCGGGTCTTGAGGGTGAACCCGATGCGGGTGTGCTGCGGGTCGATCTCGTCCGCCCGCGCGGATGGGCCCGCCGCGAGCAGCGCACAGAGCAGAACCGGTACGGATGCGGCCGCGAACCTCACGGCCACCAGAAATCGGAGAGCCGGGCCACGCCGGGTTCGACCGTGGCATCGACCGGGAACTGCAGCACCGCGATTCCGCCCGGCGGCATGCCGCGATAATCGCCCGACTGGCCGCTGTGCATCAGCGCCGCCAGACGTTCCAGTCCGGGATTGTGGCCGACCAGCATCAGGCGTTCCGCCTCGCCGTGCTCGTCGACCAGCGCCGCGAGCGCGCCGGGCGTGGCGTCGTAGATGCCATCGATCAATCGCTGTTCGACGTAACCGATCCCGCGCAGCACCGCTTCGAGCGTCTCGCGCGTGCGTCGCGCGGGCGAACACAGCACCCGGTCGGGCGCCAACCCCTGCTCGGACAACCAGCGTCCGGCGGCCTCGGCTTCGGCCAGACCCTCGGCGGACAGCGCGCGATCGATATCGGCTTGTCCCGCGGCGGCGGGTTCGGCATGGGCGTGGCGAAGCAGGATGAGGGTTCGCATGCGCGCATCGGTCCTTGGCGAAGAGATGTCGGGCAGCTTAACGCGAACCATCCGGATTCGGGACGACGCCCCACCGGATCGGCCGCGGCCCGAACCGTCCGGTAAAGCGGGCTTCAGCCCGCTGCTTCGGCGGATGCCGGCGCATGGCCGCGTCGAATCGATCCGCGGGTCGAAGCCCGCGCCACCGACGCCGTTCCGTGGCCGGAGGTCAGATCATGATTTCGGGCAGACGCCGCAGCGCATCGCGGAAGAAGGTCCGGTCCGCAGGCGTCAGCTCGCGCAGGCGTCGACGCAACCGCGCGGCGGCCTCGGCGCTGCGCGCGGGGTCGCCGTCGTGGGCCTCGTACCAGGCCACCTCCAGCAGCACGTTCGCGCGCTGCAGGGCGTCGACCTGGATCCGGCCGGCGTCGACATCGGCCTGCACCGTCGTCGCGAGCCCGCGCCAATCCGTCCAGTCCACGGCCAGCGCGATCGGTGCGATCAACGCACGGAACGCATCCGGCGACAGCACCGGCCAGCGCCGGAACGCGTCCAGCCGCGGATGCGCGGTCTCCGGACCGCCACCGCGGGCCATGCGCAGCAGGTAGATCGTGTTCCAGCATCCGCCGCCGACGCCGTGACGACCGGTGAGCCATGCGGCCAGACCAATCCAGCTCAGCGGATCACCGTCGGCCGCGGCATCGCCCACCGCCAGTCCGCAGCGCTCGAACAGCCACAGCGACCAGCCGAGGTTGCTCGCGGTCGATGCGGCGGCGTCGAACAGCTCGGCCTCGTTGGCCAGTGCCAGCGCGGCGCGGTAGTAGCGCACCGCGGTGCGCGCGGCCTCCGTGCGTTCGGCGGCGTCGACGTGTTCGTCCAGCGCCATCGATCGATGGATCAGCGCCTGCAGATTCGCGTGCTCGCAGCGGACCCGCGGGTGGTACTGGAACAGCCCGACCCAGCGCGGATCCTCGGTCGCCTGACGCAGGATCTGCCGCGCCGCCTGCGGATCGCGGCCGGCGTAGGCGCACCACGCCTGCACGATCGCCGCCATCGCGCCGAGCCACGCGTGTTCCGGCGCCTGTTCGTCGTGCCAATGCCGATCGAGTTCGGCGAGCACCGCGCGCGCGGCGTCGGCGTTGCCGGCGCGCCGCCAGACCATCGCCTGCTGCAGCAGCGCCAGCGCGCGCAGCCAGGGATCGCCGGTGAGGGTCTGCGCGCGCCGGTACCCGGCGAGCGCGCCGTGTTCGCGATCCAGGATCAATCGTCCGTCGAGCATGTCGCGCCGCGCGCCGGCCCAGGCGTGCCAGTACGCGGGCGAGGCGTTGGCGAATCCGGCGGCATCGATCGGGTCGCTGCCGCCGTTCGCGCGCAGCGACGACACCGCACCGAGCCAGGCCATCACCGCATCGGCGCCGGCGGGCTCGCCGTGCAGGGTGATGCGCAGACGCGCAGCCTGGCCCTCGGCCAGCCAGTAGGGACCACGATTGCGTCCGGCCAGCGGCAGCAGATCCGGATCGCGCCCGCGATCGGTGCCCCAGCCCACGCGCAGGCCCCAGCGCGCGAAGTCGGTGTAGGCGCGACTGACGATCATGCGCAGATTGCGCGCATTGGCGAACTGTTCGCGCAGCTGCGCCTCGCGCACCCAGCCTTCGCCCGACTGCGCCGACAGCCACAGTCGCAGCAGCAACCACAGCGACTGGTGTCGCGCGGCGGCGCCCTGCACCTGCGCGGGCGCGCCGAGTTCGATCGCGACCGCTTCGCTCGCCGCGGACTCGATCGCGACCGGTGAGGCGGCCGTTCCGGTCGCCGCCGCGCGCGCGCGTCGGTGACGTGGGGCGGGGGAGGACGTCGCGCGTTTCGGGGCTCGGGTCATGCGCGCAGTCTGGCATGCGCCGCGGGATGCGGTGACGCAGGTTACAGCAGTGACGCGAGCGACGCCGCGCGGTCTTGGGGGCGCCGTCGCAACTGACGACACTGCGACGCACACCCTGCCGCCGGAGTCCCCCGATGCACCGTCCCGCCCGCCCGACCATGCGCGCGCTCGCGATCGCCTTCACCTTGTCCGCCGCCCTGTCCGCCACGCTCGCCTGCGGCGCCGAGCCGCCGTCCACGCCGGTCGCGCGCGCCACGCCCTCCCCCGCGTCGCGTTTCGCCGCCTACGGTCAGCCGGGCGTGTTCCTGCTGCAACGGAGCACGGACCGCACGCAGACCGTGCACCGCGCGAGCAGCGTTTCCGCCGCACTCGCGGATGCGCCACGCCGGCCGGCATCGACCTTCAAGGTGATGCTCGCCCTGATCGCGCTGGAAACCGGCGCCCTGCGCAGCGCGGACGAGATCGTGCCATGGACCGGCGATGCCGCCACCACGCGCCCCGAATGGCGCCGGAACATGGCGCTGCGCGAAGCGATGCAGACCTCCAGCGAACCGTTCTTCGCCACGCTCGCCGAGCGCATCGGCCGCGAACGCCTGGCGGCGTGGGTGACGAAGGTCGGCTACGGCAACGGTCGCATCGGCGAGGTCCCCGCGCGCGTCTGGCACGATGGCGTGCTCACCGTCACCCCGCGCCAGCAATTGCTGTTCATGGACCGACTGCGCCGCGGCGCGCTGCCGTTCAAGGCCGCGCACCTGGCAGCGGTGAAGACCGCGATGCGCGACGAGACCGTCACCGGCGCGCGGCTGTACGCCAAGACCGGCACCCATCTCGGTGACGACGACACCGGCAACGCCTGGTGGATCGGCTGGGTCGAAACGCCGCGCGGCGCGACCAGCTTCGCGTTGCTGATCGATCTCAAGCGTTCGGACGATCGCGCGAAACGGATCGCACTGGGCAAGCAACTGTTGCGCGATGCGGGCGCGTTGCCGGACCAGTGACGGCGCGCGCGTGCCGGAATGCGGGATCCGGGCAGCGTTTCGATCGAGTCCGCAATCGAGTCCGCATCAGCAGCGCCGCGCGTCCGCGGCGCGATGCGTCACGGCGTGTGCAGCACCAGACCGTCGGCGAGGATGCGGTACTCGACCGACGCCACCGGCAGGCCCTTGCTGTCTTCCTGCAGATGCTTCACCTGCGCCGGCGTGAGCTGCTTGCGCGACAGCACGCCGTGGACTTCGGCGCGGCCGACGGTGTCCTTGGGCAGCACGAACGCGTGATCGGCGAACATCACGCGGGCGGTGCGGCCGTTGTCCTCCAGCACCATCCAGCAGCCTTCGGCCTGGCAGACCTCGACGATGCGGCCGCTGAAGCGCGCCGGCTTGCCGGCGTTCGCGTCGAACGCACCGATCGCCTGCGAGATCGGCATGGACGCGCCCGCGGGCAGCGGCTTGCCGTAGGGTTTCGGATCGCCGGCATGCACGGCCAGGGCGAAGGTCGAGAGAACCAGAAACACGAGGGTGCGCATGATGCGGCTCCGGGAGACAGGGGACGATCCGCACGGGATGCCCGAGCCGACCGCTGTGGCCTGGAACGATAGACGATGCCACCACCGCTCGCCAGCACCCGGCCGCTCCTCGCCGGCGCGCAGCCGGCGAGGGGTCGATGACGTCATCGCCACCGTGGACGCGTCACCGTCACCGGATCAGGGCGACGGCGGCGTGCGCAGCCCTTCGGCCTTGCGCCAGGCCTCGACGTAGGCCTGGGCCGAACGGAACAGCGGATCGAGCTCTTCCTCGCTGACACCGGTGGCCTGCATGTCGGCGATCAGATCCGGCAACAGGCCGATGTGCGCCAGCCCGTCGGTGTTGAAATCGAACGTGCGCTGGCCGCTGCGCTGGCGATCGAACACCCCGAAACCGGTCAGCGTGAACGGATACACCAGTCGCTGGCCGGCGCGGCGCTGCGCGGCCCATTGCGCGGCGTCGCCACCGCAGCCGTCGTCGCCGAACCGCGGTCCCACATGCGGCGCGAAGCCGTTGAAATCGCTGCCCAGCGCGACCGGCCCGCGCATGACGCCGATCGCGTACAGATAGTTCTGCGCGAAACTCTTCGACGAATGCAGGCAGTCGTTGACGTAGGTGCCGCCACCGGGACGCGCGACCTCGCCGCCGCGCTCCATTTCGTCGACGGTCATCACCGACACCAGTCCGCCCAGATCGCGCAGCGCGTCCAACTGCTCGCGGGTGCGCATGCGTTCGTGACGCTTGCCGGCGACCTCGTACACGTCGGAGAACAGACCGTGGCCGGCGACCAGCGGATAGCCGCCGCGCGCCCGCGCCAACGCGATCGTGTCGTCCACCGAGCGGTGCGACATGTGATCGATGTCGATCATCATGCCCGCGTTCATCAGCTGCCCGATCAGATCGACGCCGCCCGGTGCCAGCCCGCGCACGTTGCAGCCGGGACGCGGCGGATACGCCGGATAGGGAACGTTGTTGTTGTCCTCGATGAGATTGAAGATCGGGCCCACCGCGAACGCCGCGATATCGGTGCTCGGGCGGAAATCCGACGTGCTGCAGGCGCCGACGTCGTACCACTGGCGCTCGATCACGCGATTGCCGGCGTTGAGGATGTTCATCCACACCGCGGTGCCGACCAGCCCGTTGTCGAAATTGTGCACCGGATAGATGTGGCGGACGCCCAGGTCGCGGTACTTCGCGACCTGCTCGGCGATGTACTGCGGCGAACACGGCCGATGCGCCTTGCAGTCGAACAGGCTGTCGGTCTCGATGCCCAGCACCACCGCCAGCTTGCCGGCGCGGATCGCGCGTTCGGCTTCGTCGGGCGTGCGCACGATGACGAACCAGCCGCCGCCGCGCTGGGCGTTGATCCAGCGTTCGAACTCCTTGGCCGCCTGCAGCTGCGCGTCGATCGCGGGCATCGATTGCTCGCAGTCGGTACCGCGCACGCGCTTCGACGTCTTGCACAGCACTTCGTTGTTGACCGCCAGCATCACCATCAGTCGCAGGCCACCGCGCCAGGCGCGTTCGAGCCAGCGGTAATAGACCTGCTGGTGACTGGTGGTGTGCCAGGTCGGCCAGCCGTTGAACAGCGGCGCGCCGAAGTTCGAGGTGGTGCCGTCGCCCGTGCCCAGGCCCGCGCTGTCGTCGATCACCGGCAGATGGTCGCCGTGCAGCACCACCCGTCCGCAGCCGGGAATCGTCGGCGGGCAGTTCACCGTCGGCAGATCGGTGCCGGCGAACGACACCAGATCCAGATCGGTCGCGTAGTCGGGCTTGAGCGCGCCGGCCGCGCCGGCCTGCGGGTCGTAGGGCCGGCCGGCGAGCACGCCGCCGCCGAACGCGAGGTGCGAGAACATGTGCACGTGCACGTCGGCGTAACCGCGCATCGGCGCGGTGCGCGGCAGCAGGCGCATGTCGATCGACGGTTCCGTCATGCGCGCGAACGGGTCGCCGCAGGTGCCGCTGGAACCGAAGCATTCGCCGGTGCAGCCGGGAATTTCGCGCAACCGCACCGCGCAGGCGCGTCCGCGCAGCGTGCCCGCCTGCTCGCGTCGCTCGTCGAGCGCGCACGCACGCTGGCCGCGACCGCCGCAGGGCGTCTTCGCGATGCACAGGCCGCGAACCTGCGCGAGCCCGGCATCGCACGGCGTCAATCGCTGGGTCAGGGTGCAGGCGGGCTGATCGGGACCGCCGCAGCCGGGCGACGGACGCACGCAGCGACCGCCGGTTTCCACCAGCGCGCCATCGCAGCTCGGCACGCGTTCGGTCAGCAGACAGGCGCGTTCGCCTTCGCGACCGCACGGCGGATGCACGCAGCGGCCACCGGTTTCCAACAGTCCCGCGTTGCAACTGGGCGGCAGCCGTTCCCAGACGAAACAGGCGCGTTCGCCCTCGCCACCGCAGGGCGTCGGCGGCCCGCAGCGGCCATTCACTTCGATCAATCCCACGTCGCAGCTCGGCACGCGGACGTTGATCGTGCACGCGGCCTCGCCGGTGCGGCCGCAGGCCGGGTGCACGCAGCTGCCGCCGGATTCGACCAGATCGCGGCTGCGGCAGCTCGGGATGTTCTCCCACACCCGGCACGCGCGCTGACCCTCGTTGCCGCAGGGCGTGGGCAGGCCGCAGCGGCCGTTGTTCTCGACCAGTCCCTCGTCGCAGCTCGGCACGCGGATGTTGAGCGTGCACGCGGCCTCGCCCTCGCGACCGCAGGCCGGATGCACGCAACTGCCGCCGGATTCGACCAGATTGCGGCTGCGGCAGCTCGGGATGTTTTCCCATACCCGGCACGCACGCTGCCCCTCGTTGCCGCAGGGCGTGGGCAGGCCGCAGCGGCCGTTGTTCTCGACCAGTCCCTCGTCGCAGCTCGGCACGCGGATGTTGAGCGTGCACGCGGCCTGGCCCTCGCGACCGCAGGCCGGGTGGATGCAGCTGCCGCCGGATTCGACCAGATTGCGGCTGCGGCAGCTCGGAATGTTTTCCCACACCCGGCACGCACGCTGGCCTTCGTTGCCGCAGGGCGTGGGCAGGCCGCAGCGGCCATTCGTTTCGATCAGCCCCGCGTCGCAGCTCGGCACGCGGATGTTGAGCGTGCACGCGGCCTCGCCCTCGCGGCCGCAGGCCGGATGGATGCAGCGTCCGCCCGACTCGACCAGATTGGCGTGACGGCAGCTCGGAATGTGCTCCCACACGCGACAGGCGCGCTGGCCCTCGTTGCCGCAGGGCGTGGGCAGCACGCAGCGTCCGCCGACTTCGGCGAGATTGATGTCGCAACTCGGCACGCGCACGTTGACCGTGCAGGCGGCCTCGCCTTCGCGACCGCAGGCGGGATGCACGCAACTGCCGCCGGATTCGACCAGATACGGATCGCAGCTGGGCACGCGTTCCCAGATCCGGCAGGCGCGCTGGCCCTGCGCGCCGCAGGGCGTGGGCAGACCGCAGCGGCCGTTGTTCTCGACCAGCCCGGTATCGCAGCTCGGCACGCGCTGGAAGACCGTGCAGGCGGCTTCGCCCTCGCGACCGCACGGCGGGTGCACGCACCGCCCGCCGGATTCCACCAGCAGCGCGTTGCAGCTGGGCACGCGCACCCACACCGGACAGGCGTTCTGGCCTTCCGCACCGCAGTTCTGCGCGAACGCCTGGCCGCTGCACGCCAACAGCAGCAACCACAACGTCCAGCGCGCGAACCGGCGCCATCCGCGTGCGCGATCGCGTGGCGATGCCGTCCCGTGGCCCGTTTCCGAGAGTCCCGTCATTCCTTTCTCCCCGTGGTCGGCCCGCACATGCGCGGCGCCTGTCAAAGTCCGAACAGATCCTTGAAGAACTGCGATACCGCGTTCGCCGCATTGGTCACGAACGTACCGATGTCGTCGATCACCCGGTCGACCGTGCGCCGCACGCCGTTGGCGAATTCGGTCACCGACTTCGCGAAATCGGTGTTCGAGAACAGCAGTTGCGCCAGCTCCAGCAACAGCATCCCGCCCGCCGCGGCCGGCGGCAGACGCGAAGCGCCGGCCGCGGCGGCGACGGCCGCGACGCCGTCGGCCAGATAGCCCATGAACGCGTCCGGGCTCCACGGATCGGTCCGCTCGACGTCGGCCGGCGCCGGCAGCGGCGCGCGCAGCAGTCGATCAAGATCGACCACGCCGGCGCCGAAATCGCGCGGCCAGCCGCGGCCGCCGGAGAGATTCGCCGAGGTGCGCTTGAGCAGGGTCCGGAACACGTCCTGCAGCGGAATGCCCGGATAGCGCGCCAGCAGCGCCGCGCGGCCGTGGAAGGCCAGCCACACCGCCGCCGCGCCGGCCACCGCGGGCGTGGCGAACGAGGTCCCTTCGCCCGGTTTCACCACCGGCGTGGAGACGTTGTTGATCTGCGCCACGTCGGCGATCCACACGCCCTGCGCCGGCGCCGACACATCCACCTGCGGCCCGAACGACGAGCCGTAGAGCGAACGCCAGGGTTTGCCGTCGGGCTGCGAACCGGCACAGGCGATCGCCTCGGGATACGCCGCCGGAAACACCACGAACGGGGTGAGATTGCCCGCCGCCGCGCAGAACACGATGTTCCTGCTGTTGACCGCGTACGCCAGCGCGACGTGCAGCACCGGACTGGGCACGCCGCCCAGGCTCATCGTGATCACATCGACGTTCTGCTGGCAGGCGTACCAGACCGCCTGCGCGATCTCGATGTCGCCGGTCAGCATCACCGAATCGGTGCAGCGGATCGGGACCACGCTCGATCCCGGGGCCACGCCGACCACTTCGGCATTGCCCGGCAGACGATTGTCGCCGCCCGCGGTCGACCAGGTCTGCGCGCCCGCCGCCGTGCCGGTGCCGCTCTTGAGCGTCGCGCCCGGCGCCAGCGACTGCGGATCCGGCGGAAAGATCTCGCCGCGCGAGGCGAGCACCGACGCCGTGGCCAGGCCGTGTCCGTGGAAGATGTCGGTCAGTCCGGTCTGCGGATCGGTCGCGTCGTTCGCCAGTTCCAGTCGCGGCGGGAATACCGCCACCGACAGCATGTTCTTCTGGCGGGCCTGATCGATCAGGCCCGGTTCGAGCTGCGGATGCGGCAGCCAACCGGTATCCAACTGGCCGACGACGATGCCCTCGCCGCCCGCGGGCCGACTCTGCGAGGCGGCGAAGGTCCGCGCCTCCGGCACCTTCATCTGCCGCAGCGACCAGGCCATGTCGCCCGGCGCCACCGCCGCCGGACCGGCGGACAGCGGCTTGAAGCGATCGCCGAAGCTTTCCGGATAGGCCAGCTCCACGTCCTTCACATCGCGCACGATCTGATGCGCGAGATCCCACATGTAGCCGAGATCGCGACCGCGCACCGCCGGGAAACTCAGCACGAAATACGACCACAGCCGATACGGCGTCTTGATCGTCGCGCCGGGAAACGCCGGTTCGATCGTGAAATCCCAGCCCGCGGACCGCCGATCGAGCTGCGGCGGCACGATCCGCGGATACGCGTCCTTCGCCGCCCCGACGATGGCCTGCTGCAGCGCGGCGAGATCGAACCCCCGGCGACCGATGCGGAAGGCCAGCGGTGAGATGTTGCGATCCAGACGGATCACGAGCCGGAAGCGGATGTTCTCGACCAGACGCGGCGTGGTCGGCCTGGGATTGATCGGCGGGATCGGCCCCGGGCCGGGTCCGACCGGGGGCAGGGTGATGACGGGAGGCACTGCGCGGAATCCTTGCGACGTCGGGGCACTGATCCGACAACGTCGCGTTCCCTCCCGAGCGGCCACGGGCATCGAGCGCGTCTATCGATTGGCGGGGATGCGCCACCGGTCCGGTGGCCCTGCCCGGGACCGGATCAGATCGCCCGTCGCGGGTCTGTGCGTCTGCGCGCCGCGGCGCGGCGCGAACGCAGCCGCCGCGTCAGACCCGATACCCCGTATGGATCGCCACGATCCCGGCGGACAGGTTCTTGTACGAGCAGCGCTCGAAGCCGGCGGTCTGCATCATGCCCTTCAGGGTGTCCTGCGGCGGATGCTTGCGGATCGATTCGGCGAGGTACTGGTAGCTGTCGCTGTCGTTGGCGAACAGCTTGCCCAGCTTCGGCAGGATCTTGAACGAGTGGAAGTCGTAGATCGGCTTGAACCACTCGGCGGTGACTTCGGAGAACTCCAGCACGCGGGCCTGGCCGCCGACCTTGAGCACGCGATGCATCTCGCGCAGGGCGGCGTCCTTGTCGGTGACGTTGCGCAGTCCGAAAGCGATCGTGACCAGATCGAAACTGCCGTCGGGGAACGGCAGCTTCTCGGCGTTGCACTGCACGTACTCGAAACCGCGGACATTGCCGCGATCGGTCATGCGGTCGCGGCCGACGCGCAGCATCGCGCCGTTGATGTCGCCGAGCACCAGTTCGCCTTCGTCGCCGACGCGGTCCTTCAGCAGCGCGGCGATGTCGCCGGTGCCGCCGGCGAGATCCAGCACGCGGTCGCCGGGGCGCACCTGCGCGGTGGCAACGAAATAGCGCTTCCAGACCCGATGGATGCCGAGGCTCATCAGGTCGTTCATCAGGTCGTAGTTGCCGGCGACCGAGGAGAACACTTCGCCGACGAGCTTCTGCTTTTCCGCGACCGGGACGTCGCGGAACCCGAAGTGGGTGGTGTCGCCGGACGAGGTCCGGTCGGTGTCGGGGCGGGCGGGCGTGTCGGACGGGTTCATGGCGCCAGTTTACCGCGCCGGCGCGCTCACACCGGCTTCCGCACCATCAGCCAGAAGATCGCCATGACGCTCAGGAACGCCGGCCAGCCCAGCCAGAACCACGCGCGCATGGCGCGGAAATACGCGGTCGGCAGCGGCGTGCCCGCGGCCGCCGCGGCGCGGGCGAGATCGCGGGCGCGCAGTTGCAGCCACAGCACCGGCAGCCAGCAGGCGCCGACCACGAAGAACAGGATCAGCGCGGTCTTCAGCCAGAACATCGACAGCGGCATGCCGGCCATGTGCGCCAGCCACAGGCCACTGGCGAACTGCACCACCACCGCCGGCGCGGTGAAGCAGGCGTCGGCGATCACCACGGTGGCGGCGGTGGCCGCGATCTCGCGGGGATCGCCGCGGCGGTGCGCCATCCACAGGAAGAACGCGATGCCCAGACCGGTGCCGAACAGCAGGGTCGACGACAGGATGTGGATCCACTTCAGGGTCAGGTAGTCCATCGCGTCTCCGGGCGCACAGCCTCAGTCATCGCCGTCGTCATCGCGGCCTTCATCGACGATCCACCAGCACCCACAGCACCGCCAGGGCCGGCAGCACCGCGAGATTCTTCGCCAGACCACCCAGCGGATCCAGCCACAGCGCCGGCAGCAGCGCGCCGAACGCGAGCGTGTAGGCGAGCACGCTCGCGAACATCAGCGTCACGCAGACGCGCGGCCGCCAGCCCGACAGCAGCCAGACCGCCAGCAGCAGGTCGAGCCCCGCGGCCGCGCGTGCCAGCGCGACCGGCGCCAGCCCGGCCAACGGCGAACCCGCGGCCAGACGCGCGATGGTCTCGGGCGCGGTGACGAATCCGGCCCAGGCCGACAGCAACCACAGCACGGCCATGCCGGCCACGAGCATCGGCGCGAGGAAGTACAACTGCGCCTGCCAGCGATCCTGGACCTGGCTGGGATGCGCGGCCAGCGCCTCGTCCAGCGTGCGCGGGGCGAACGCGAAGGCCGCCTGCAGCTTCGGCAGCATGTCGTCGCCGGCGACGTTGCCGCGACGCAGCATCCGCCACATCGTCGCGCCCATCGGCCCGGTGCCGAGCCCCTCGCCCAGCGCGACCTGGACACCGACCAGCGCCTGCGGCACCGCCAGCACGCGATCGCCCGGAACCCGCAGCCAGCGCCGCCAGCGGCGCTGGTACTCGCGCAGCGACAGGACCTCCGGACCGCCAACCTCGAACAGACCACGGGCATCGCGTTCCAGCGCGCACGCCACCAGTTCGCCGAGATCCTCGGCGGCGATCGGCTGGATCGGCCAGCGACCGTCGCCGGGCAGCGGCTGCGCGAACGGCAGCGCCGACAGCGCGCGCAGCAGCGAGGTGCCGCCGTAGGAGCCGCTCGCCGAATAGACCACCGACGGCCGCAGCACCACCGCCGACAGCGGCAATGCCAGCAGCGCCTCGTCGAAGCGATGCTTGGACGCGACGAATTCGCCGTCTTCGGGCAGACCGAGCGCTGAAATCTGCACGAAGCGACGCACGCCGGCCTCGACGCAGGCACGGGCGGCCGCCAGCGGCGCGGCGACATGGAGGGTTTCGAAGCGTTGTCGGCCGCGCTCGCGCAGGATGCCGGCGGCGTTGACCACCGCATCCACGCCGCGCAGCGCCTCGCGCCAGGCGTCGGGGGTGGTCATCGCGACGAAATCGCACACCCGCTCGTCGGCCTGCAGGGCACGGCCCGGATCGCGGACACCGCGCAGCACGCGCCAACCCCGGCCGCGCAGCGCGGCGATCAGGAAACCGGCGATGAAGCCGTGGCCGCCGAGGACGAGCACCGTCGGCACGGCGTCCCGCGAGGACATGCCCGACGATGGCATGCCCGACGATGGCATGGCCGACGAGGACGAGGCCGGCGCGGAGGTCACCGGGGTGGAGGCGGAGAACGGCATCCGCGCACGCTAGCCGAGGCGCCGTGCAGGCGCCAGCCCGCGGGTCGTCGCCGACCGGCATGCGCGGAGGTGATCCGGATCAAACAGCCTGCCCGCGACGGCGCCATACTGGGCGTGTCTCCAGGGGGGGGATCCACATGACATTCGACCCGGACGCGCATGCCGCGCCGCTGCTGATCGACAGCGATACCGCGCTCGATCGCTATCTCCAGAGCTACCCGCACATCGCCTTCGCCGGTGGCGATACCGATCAGGGTATCGACCTGGCGACCTGGCAGGCGCAGGGCGACGACGCCATCGAACGCAGTTGGCAGGTGGCGCGCACGCTCGGCCTGCCGCTGGCGCGACTGGAACACCTGCGCCCGGATCCGCAGGCGATCGCCCTGATCAGCCCGGAGATCGCGCGTCAGCTGCGCGCCGTCCCGCTGCGCGCCCACGCCGGCGTGATCGCGGTGGCGATGGAGGATCCCGGCCCGCAGGCCGCCCAGGGCATGCTCGATTTCCTCAGCCGCGACCGGGTGATTCCGGTGGTGTCGACGCCGCGCGACATCCGCGAAGGCATCGCCCGCTATTACGACCGGGTCGAGGACCGCAACGTCGCGCTGCAGCTCGGGATCGACCCCGAATCGCAGGGCGGCGAAACCAATCCCGCCGAAGCGCAGCGACTGGCGAAGGAACGGCCGGTGGTGCGGATCGTGCAGACGCTGATCGCCGACGCGGTGACGCGGCGCGCGTCCGACATCCATCTGCGCCCGGGCGAACACGGCACCGAAGTGCTGTACCGCATCGACGATGAACTGGTGCCGGTGCGTCGCCTGCTGCGCGCGCTGCATCCGGCGGTGGTCGGCCGGATCAAGGTGCTGGGCCTGATGAATCTGGCCGAGCACCGCAAACCGCAGGACGGCCGCACCACCTTCACCCTGGACGACGGACGCAAGGTGGATCTGCGTATCTCGGTGCTGCCGGCGGTGTTCGGCGAAAGCGTGGTGGTCCGTCTGCTGGACACCAACGAAAGCCTGTGGAACCTCGAACAGCTGGGACTCACGCCGGAAGACCGCCAGCGCATCGACGACGTGATGGACAGCAGCCACGGCATGTTCCTCACCACCGGTCCGACCGGTTGCGGCAAGTCCACCACGCTGTACGCGATGCTGCTGGAGATGCGCAAACGCCGGATCAACATCCTCACCATCGAGGATCCGGTGGAATTCCACATCGAGGACATCCAGCAGATGCAGGTGACCCGCGCGACCGGGTTCACCTTCGCCAGCGCGATGCGCAACTTCCTGCGCCACGATCCGGACGTGATCATGGTCGGCGAGATCCGAGACCGCGAGACCGCCGACATCGCGGTGGAAAGCGCGCTCACCGGGCATCTGATGCTCAGCACGCTGCACACCAACACCGCCGCGACGACGGTGACGCGCCTGCTCGATCTCGGTGTCGAAGCCTACCTGCTGCGCGCCTCGCTGCTGGCGGTGATGTCGCAGCGCCTGGTGCGGCTGACCTGCCCGCACTGCCGCGAGATCGAGCGCGTCGACCCGCATGTGCGCGAGCGCCTGGGCGTCGCCGACGACGAGGTCTTCCACATCGGCCGCGGTTGCAACCACTGCGAAGGCCTGGGCGTCTTCAAACGCCAGGCGGTGTACGAACTGATGATCGTCACGCCGAAGATCCGCCATCTGATCGTGCCCGGCGCCGAGGCCGACGCGATCCATTCCGCGGCGATCGAAGGCGGCATGGTGCCGATCACCCAGGCCGCGGTGCACCTCGCGCGCAGCGGCGCGATCTCGTTGGCGGAGGCGTGGCGGGTGCGGGCGGAGTAGCGCGAGATCAGAGAATGTAACGACTCAGATCCGGATCCCGCACCAGTTCGCCCAGATGCTGGTCGACATAGGCGCGGTCGATCATCACCGTCGCGCCGCCGCGATCCGGGGCTTCGTAGCTCAGCGCGTCGAGCAGGCGTTCGAGGATCGTGTGCAGGCGCCGCGCGCCGATGTTTTCCTGGCGCTCGTTGACGGTGGCGGCGATCTCGGCCAGACGTTCGATCGCATCGGGCGCGAACGAGAGTTCGACGCCCTCGGTCTTCAGCAGTTCGACGTACTGCCGCGTGAGCGAGGCCTTCGGCTCGGTGAGGATGCGCACGAAATCGTCCTTGCCCAGCGCGCCGAGTTCGACCCGGATCGGGAAGCGGCCCTGCAGTTCGGGGATCAGGTCGCTGGGCTTGGCCAGATGGAAGGCGCCGCTGGCGATGAACAGGATGTGGTCGGTCTTCACCGCGCCGTACTTGGTGCTGACGGTGGAACCTTCGACCAGCGGCAGCAGATCGCGCTGCACGCCTTCGCGACTGACATCGGCGCCGTGGCTCTCGGAGCGCTTGGCGACCTTGTCGATCTCGTCGATGAACACGATCCCGTGCTGTTCGCAGGCTTCGATCGCGGCCTCGCGCACGTCGTCCTCGTTCACCAGCTTCGCGGCTTCCTCCTCGATCAGCTGCACGCGCGCGGCGCGGATGGTGAGCTTGCGGGTGTGGGTCTTGCCGCCGGCGAGATTCGAGAACATGTGCCGCAATTGCTGGCCCATCTCCTCCATGCCCGGCGGCGCCATGATGTCGACGCCGACATTGACCGCGGTCTCGATCTCGATCTCGCGTTCGTCCAATTCGCCGGCGCGCAGCTGTCTGCGGAATTTCGCGCGGGTCTCGCTCTGCGGGTCGCCGGCTTTTGAACCGAATGTTTCTCCGCTGCCGGCATCGAGCGCGCCCGCGGCGGTTTCGACGGCGCCGAAACCGAAACCGCCGGCCGGCTGCCGCTTCGGCAGCAGCGCATCGAGGATGCGGTCCTCGGCCCGCGATTCGGCCTGCGCGCGCACGCGGGCCTTGGCCTGCTCGCGATAGAGCTTCACCGCGGTGTCGGCGAGATCGCGGATGATCTGTTCGACGTCCTTGCCGACGTAACCGACCTCGGTGAAGCGCGTGGCCTCGACCTTCACGAACGGGGCATTGGCGAGCGTCGCGAGACGCCGCGCGATCTCGGTCTTGCCGACGCCGGTCGGGCCGATCATCAGGATGTTCTTCGGCATCACCTCATTGCGCAGCGCGTCGTCGAGCTGCATGCGCCGCCAGCGGTTGCGCAAGGCGATGGCGACCGCGCGCTTGGCCGCGCTCTGGCCGACGATGTGGCGGTCGAGTTCCTGCACGATCTCGCGGGGTGTCATGGTCGAACTCATTGTTCAATCCTCGGCTGGTGTGCGTCCAAGCGGTTCGTTTCCGGCCCGCACATCCCTGTGCGGGCGTTCGCCGATGCTGCGCGGCAGTGCCGCGCGAGCCGCATCGGCTCACCCTGCACGATCTCGCGGGGTGTCATGGTCGAACTCATTGTTCAATCCTCGGCTGGTGTGCGTCCAAGCGGTTCGTTTCCGGCCCGCACATCCCTGTGCGGGCGTTCGCCGATGCTGCGCGGCAGTGCCGCGCGAGCCGCATCGGCTCACCCTGCACGATCTCGCGGGGGGTCATGGAAGCGTTGGTGTTCATTGAGTGTCCTGGGGCGATTCGATCCGTAGCGTCGTAGGTCGGGCCCTGGCCCGACATCGCGGCGTGTCCGTTGACCGCGCACATTCGGCGAAGCGGTTCCGATCCTTGCGCAGCGCGATCGGAACCCCCGCGATGGCGGGCCAGGGCCCGCCCTACAATGCTTCGACCACGATGTTGCGGTTGGTGTAGATGCAGACGTCGCCGGCGATCTTCAGCGATTCGACCGCGATGTCGTGCGCGTTCATCCCGGTGTGCGCGAGCAGCGCGCGCGCCGCGGACAGCGCGTACATGCCACCGGAACCGATCGCGACCAGGCCGTCCTCCGGCTCGATCACGTCGCCGGTGCCGCTGATGATCAGCGAGGTCTCGCGATCCGCCACCGCGAGCAGCGCTTCGAGCTTGCCGAAGCGACGTTCGGTGCGCCAATCCTTCGCCAGTTCCACTGCTGCGCGGGTCAGCTGGCCGTGCTTTTCCAGCTTCGACTCGAACAGCTCGAACAGGGTGAACGCATCCGCGGCGGCGCCGGCGAAACCGGCCAGCACCTGACCGTCGCGGCCGAGCCGGCGGACCTTGCGCGCGTTGGATTTCATGACCGTGTGGCCGAGCGTCACCTGGCCGTCGCCGGCGACGACGACCTTGCCGTCGCGGCGCACCGACACGATGGTGGTGGCGTGGAACACGTTGGGATTCTGACTGGGATCCATGCGGCCTCCGGGATGTCCAACGGTTGTGGGGGCCGGCGCACGGTGGCGCAAGGGGTGACGAGCGGCAGGGTCTGCTCGATCTTGGGAGGGCCGGAAGGCCCGACGCGGATCGCGATGTCCCCGGTCGGGCCTTCCGGCCCTCCCACCGGGACGGACCGCGATCACGCGATCGGCGGGGACATCAGCGTTTCCGCTTCGCCCGCGGATGCGCGCCGTCGTAGACCTTCGCCAGATGCTGGTAGTCCAGATGCGTGTAGATCTGGGTGGTGGCGATGTCGGCGTGGCCGAGCAGTTCCTGCACGCCGCGCAGATCGCCGGACGACTCCAGCACATGACTGGCGAAGGAATGCCGCAGCAGATGCGGATGCACGCGCTTGAACAGGCCCTGGCGCTGGGCGAGCTGGCGCAGGCGGATCTGCACCGCGCGCGAGGTGATCGGCCCGCCACCGCGCCCCGGGAACACCGCGCCGTCCGACTGTCCACCCGATTCGCGACGCCAGTCGTCGAGGGCCGTGCGGGCATGCGATCCGACCGGCACCGTGCGCTGCTTGCCGCCCTTGCCGAGCACGGTGACCAGACCCTCGGCGAAATCGAGATCGCGCCAGCGCAGCGCGCACAGTTCGCTCAGGCGCAGGCCGGAACTGTAGAAGAGTTCGAGCATCGCGCGATCGCGCAGGCCCAGCGGGGCATCGGTCGGCAGTTCGACCAGTTGCACCGCCTCGTCCACGTCCAGCACCTGCGGCAGTCTG
Source organism: Lysobacteraceae bacterium (assembly GCA_041919915.1). Classification (GTDB taxonomy): domain Bacteria; phylum Pseudomonadota; class Gammaproteobacteria; order Xanthomonadales; family Xanthomonadaceae; genus Lysobacter_I. The sequence continues at coordinate 36,837 of JAYRSY010000021.1, read as the reverse complement.
CGCGGCGCCTTGGGCGCACGCAGACCGGCGGCTGGACTGGCGACGATCCGGCCGTGCCTCAGCAGCCAGCGATAGAAACTGCGGCAGGCCGACAGACGCCGCTGCAGACTCTTCGGCGACAGCCCGCGACGATGCTCCGCGGCGATGAACGCGCGGAGCTGTTCGGCATGCAACGCGAGCGGATCGTCCACGCCCTGCTCGCGCGCCCATGCCGACAACGCATCGAGATCGCGGCGGTAGGCATCGAGGGTGTGCGCGGACATGCGCCGCTCGACCTGCAGGTGGGACAGGAAATCGTCGGCGGGCGACGGCGCGACCATGATCAGCCGTCAAACCGGCCCATCGCCGCGTCGAAGGCTTCGCCCATCATCCGCAGGAACAGCGTGCCCATGCCCGGGAAAAACCGGTTGGGATCGCGGCTGCCGACCGCGATCAGGCCCCGGCCCGGCAACGGCAGCAGGGCGCTGCTGGCGACGTCCTCGGCGCGCAGGGCGTACAGCACGGCGTTCTTCTCCGGCTGCAGGCGGCCGCAGATCGGTTCGCCGTCCTTGAGGCAGTCGCGGAACGGCGTCAGCCGGGCATCGTCGGCCGCGATGGTCTGCAGCCAGTCGGCGCCGTCGAGTCCGGGCACCGGCGCGAACAGCACCAGACGCACCAGATCGCCGCTGAAATCCTCGGCCAGACTGGCGGCCATCGCGCGCGCGGTGTCGGCCGCGCCGCCCTGCTTCATCAACGCGAGGGTCAGCTGATGCGTGCGCACGGCGAGGCGTTCGTTCTCCTGCGCGTTGCCGAACAGCTCGTGCAACCGTCGCGTCAGTTCGCGGTTCTTGTCGCGCAGGATCTCCAGCTGATAGCTGGCCAGCGACGCCGCCGGGCCCTGTTCGCGCGGCACCACCAGACTGATCGCGAGATCGGGAAACTGCTGCAGGAAATTCGGGTGGCGGCGCAACCAGGCCGCGACTTCGTGGGCGCCGGGTTTGTCTTTGTCGTGCATCGCGTGTCCTGATCTGTCGGTTCCCGGCCTGTCGGTCATGTCCACCACTCCCCTTCGAACACGAACGCCGTCGGCCCGGACATGGTCAGTTCGGCCGCGTCGTCGGGCCAGACGATGCGCAGGGTGCCGCCGGGCAGATCGACCGCGATCTCGCGATCGACGCGACCGCGACGCATCAACACCGCCGCGGCCGCGCAGGCGCCACTGCCGCAGGCGAGGGTTTCGCCGACGCCGCGCTCGTACACGCGCAGGCGGATGCGATCGCGCGCGACCACCTCGGCGAAGCCGACGTTGACCGAATCGGGAAACGCCGGATGGCGCTGCAGCGCCGGCCCCAGGGTCGCGACCGGCGCGACGGCGACATCGTCCACCTCGATCACCGCATGCGGATTGCCCATCGACGCGGCACCGAACGCGACCGTTCCGCCGTCGAGGTCGAGCGCGTACAGGTCCTGCGGCGCCGCGAAACCCTGCAATGGAACGTCGGCGGGCGCGAACACCGGGCGCCCCATCGCGATCCGGTAATGGTGCAGATCGAGCACCTCGACGACATGCGTCCGGGTCGGGCTGTCCAGCTCGAAACGATCGGCGAGACAGCGCTCGGGATCGACCGCGACGCTGTCGCGCAGCAACCAGGCGGCGATGCAGCGGGCACCGTTGCCGCACTGTTTCGCCTCGCTGCCGTCGGTATTCCACATCCGGTACGCGGCGACCGCGTGGAGACTGCGCGGCGGTTCGATCGTCAGCACCTGATCGCAGCCGATGCCGGTATGGCGGTCGGCGAGCGCCCGGCACAGCGCGGGCGTCGGCGCCGCGGTGCCATCGCGCAGGTCCAGCACGACGAAGTCGTTGCCGGCGCCGTGCATCTTGGTGAAGCGCAGCGCGTTCATCCGTCAGCGCGACGGGGGCTTGGCGTCGCTGCCGGCGGCGGACGGCGGGGCCGAGGCATCGGCCGCGGGTGCGGGCTCGGCCGGCACCGGGGTGTCGGCGGGCGCCCCCGGCAGCACCAGCGGGCCCTTGTTGCCGCAGGCGGACAGGGCGAGCACCGCCGCGAACGCGGCGGCGAAGACGAAACAGCGGACGGAGCGTCGGTTCATCCGCGCAGTGTAGCCGCCAGCGCCGGTGCGCGGAATGCGGGGCGGCGATCGCGACCGGCCACGGCGGACGTCAGTGTCGCGGCTCGGGACGACGCCAGAGCCAAGTCGCGACCACGGTCATGATCGCGGTGCCGAGGGCGGCCATCCACGTCTGCGGCGCGGTCAGGAACATGATCACGGCGCAGACGGCCATGGTGCCGGTGGCCAGCCATTTCGAGCGCCGGCTGACCGCGCCGCCGTCCTGCCAGTCGCGGATCATTGGGCCGAAACGGCGGTGCGCCAGCAGCCAGGCATGCAGCCGCTGCGAGCCGCGCGCGGCGGCGAAGGCCGAGAGCAGGATGAACGGCACCGTCGGCAGTCCGGGCACGACGATGCCGATCACGCCGAGCACGAGGCTGGCGTAGGCGAGCAGCCACCACAGCCAGCGGTAACGGGTGGGCGGTGGCGCGGCGGGTGGCGTCATGCGGGAAGACGCCCGTCCGGAACCGGACGGGCGCGCGGGCTCATTCGGCGGGCTTGGCGTCGCTCAGGCCCAGCTGATCGAGCAGGAACGCGTACATCTCGGCCTGCTCGCGATAGCGGCGGAACCGTCCCGACTTGCCGCCGTGGCCGGCGTCCATGTTGGTGCGGAACACCACCGGCAGTTTCGAGGTATTGAGATCGCGCAGGCGGGCGACGTACTTCGCCGGTTCCCAGTACTGCACCTGCGAGTCCCACAGACCGGTGCCGACGAACATCGCCGGATAGGCCTGTTTCGACAGATTGTCGTAGGGCGAGTACGACAGCATGTAGTCGTAGGAATCCTTCTTCTCCGGATTGCCCCACTCGTCGTACTCGTTGGTGGTCAGCGGGATGGTCGGATCGAGCATGGTGGTGACGACGTCGACGAACGGCACCTGCGAGAGGATCACCCGGTAACGATCCGGTGCCATGTTCGAGATCGCACCCATCAGCAGGCCGCCGGCGCTGCCGCCGTACGCACCGACCCGATCCTTCGCGGCGTAGCCTTCGCGCACCAGGAAGTCGGTGACGTCGATGAAATCGGTGAAGGTGTTCTTCTTGCGGAACATCTTGCCGTCGTCGTACCAGCGGCGGCCCATTTCCTGGCCGCCGCGGATGTGGGCGATGGCGTAGACCATGCCGCGATCGAGCAGGCTGACGCTGGGAAGGTTGAAGCCCGGGTCGGTGGAGCTGCCGTAGCTGCCGTAGGCGTACTGCAGCATCGCCGCGGTGCCGTTGCGCTCGAAGCCCTTGCGATAGACCAGCGACACCGGGATCTTCGTGCCGTCGCGGGCGGTCGCCCAGAGGCGTTCGGTCGTGTACTTCGATGCGTCGTAGCCGATCACCGGCTGCTGCTTCAGCATGCGCCGCTCGCCCGAGGACGTGTCCAGCTCGTAGGTCGTGGCCGGCGTGGTCATCGAGGTGTAGCTGTAGCGCAACCAGGTGGTGTCCGATTCCGCGTTGGTCGACAGGCCCATCGAGTACGCCGGTTCATCGGCCTTGACGTACTCCTCGCGGCCGTCGCCGTGGATCAGACGGATGCGTTCGAGCCCCTCGGAGCGCTCCTCGACGGCGACGAAGCCGTCGAACAGTTCGAAGCCCTGCAGGAACACGTCTTCGCGGTGCGCGATCCATTCCTTCCACTCGGCGCGCGAGGTCGCGTCGCTGGGCGCGGTCATCAGCTTGTAGTTGGCCGCCGGCTTGCCGTCGGCGCCGGGCGCGTTGGTGAGGATGACCCAGCGTCCACCGAGATGATCGGCGTCGTATTCGACATCGCGCTGGCGCGGCGCGAGCACGGTGAAGGTCCGCGGATCCGCCGCCGGCGCGCAGCGCATCTCGCTGGAGACCGTGCTTTCCACGCCGATGCAGATGTAGGCGTCGTCGCGGCTGCGGCTGATGCCCATGTAGAAGCTGTCGTCCTTCTCCTCGTAGACGAGGACGTCGGCGCTGGCCGGCGTGCCGAGCACATGCTTCTTCACCCGCACGGTGAGCAGGGTTTCGGGATCGTTCTCGATGTAGAACAGGGTCTTGTTGTCGTCGGCCCAGACCAGATTCGGGGAAACGCCGCGGATTTCGTCCGGATACGACTCGCCGGTCTCCAGATTCCGGAAACGGATCGCGTACTGGCGGCGACCGTTGGTGTCCTCGGCGTAGGCGAGGAGGCGGTTGTCCTGGCTGACGACCCAGTCGCCGACGCTGTAGTAATCCTTGCCGGCGGCGAGCACGTTGACGTCGAGCAGCACCTCTTCGTCGGCGCCGCGGCTGCCGTCGGCGGCGGCGCGGGCGCGGATGTAGACCGGATAGTCCTGGCCGGTCTTGAACCGGCTGAAGTACCACCAGCCGCGCTCGCGGTACGGCACCGAATCGTCGTCCTGCTTGATCCGTCCGACGATCTCCTCGTAGAGCCGCTCCTGCAGGGACTTCAACGGCGCCATCACCTTGTCGGCGTAGGCGTTCTCGGCATCGAGATAACCGAGCACCGCCTTGTCCTTGCGATCGTCGTCGCGCAGCCAGTAGTAGTCGTCGTTGCGCACCGCCCCGTGCGGGGCCTTGACCGCGTGGGCCTTGCGGGCGGCGTCGGGCGGAGCAGGCAGATCGGCGGCGAGGGAAGCGAGGGGAAGGGTCATGAGCAGCAGAAAGTGAAATTTTCGTGAAGACATGCGAAACAAGTCCGGAGTCCGATGTCCAAGCATGACAGATGCCGTGCGGTTTGGCGGTCGCACGGGCGCCGCGTCGCGACGCAGCGCCCGGTTTGACCCGCCACGAACGCCCATGCTATCCAGCGCACGGCGCCGGACGCGCGCCGACAGGGGCCACGCAGGGATCGGCGGACATCGCCCTTCTCCGCATTCCGCGGTCGACCTCCGCCGGAGACGCCTCCCATCGCCGCGCGTTCGACCCATGGACGATGCGATCCGCATCGATACGCCGTCCGCCGCCCCCGCGGCCGGCCCCCACTCGGAGGATCAGGAGATGCCTTTCAAAGCTTCAGATGGTCGGGACCCCGTACCGGGCATGAAGGATGCCTATTACGCGACACCGGAGGACCTGCAGACCTATCACGACGCGGCGCGACGCCTGTCGGCGATGCAACCGAATCTACCCGATTTCGATATCAGCACCGACCGCAACCGCTACGTCTTCGTCGCCGCGTTCGACGGTACCGGCAACGACGCGACCCAGACCCTGACCGAACGCACCAACGTGCATGCGCTGTACAACGATTTCGACCGCTTCGTCCACGGCAACGGCACCGACCAGCCGGGCTTCAGCCGCATGCATGCGCGCTACATCGAGGGCCCGGGCACCCAGAACGCCTGGGGCAACACCATCGACAACGCCAGCGGCACCTCGGTGCAGGACCGGGTGTGGGAGATGTACAAGGATCTCGGCGACAAGACCCGGCAGTGGAAGCAGGAAAATCCGGACGCGGAAATCAGCGTGATCACCTTCGGCTTCAGCCGCGGCGCGGTGGAAGCGGCGGAGTTCGCCTCGGTCGTCGGCAAGTACGGCATCCACGCCGAAGTCGGCTACCGCATGCAGGACAACGACGATCATCGCCACGACACCATCGATCCGGAGACGGGAAACACCATCCCCGACTACCGCCAGTTCCGCGAGCTGTCCGGCGAACTGGTCGCGCCCGGCAAGGTGCCGATCGCGGCGGCCCTGTACGACCCGGTCGCCACCGGCGTGGCCGAGGATCACGACCGCATGCTGCCCACCAACATCAGTTCCGCGCTGCAGATCACCGCGCGCGACGAACACCGGGTGCTGTTCCCGGTCAACCGCACGGTCACCGACGACATGGTGCAGGCGGACCCGGACCGCTTCGCGAACATCACCGTCGCCGGCTGCCATTCCGACATCGGTGGCGGCTATGCCGACGGCAAGGGCCTGGCCCAGATCAACGCCAACCTGGTCGGCGATTACCTCAACAAGGTCGTCGGTCATCCGATCTGCAAGACCGTCCAGCCCGATCCCGAAACCTTCGTCGTCCACGACTCGAACTCGACGTTCTTCCAGAGTCTGGGCTATCTGAAGACCATGTACCGGTACGCCGACCGCACCCAGGACGGGCCGACCGTCCAGGACGGCACGCACGTCCGCAGCGGCGTCGATCAGAACATCACCGGGCGGACCATGACCGCGTTCGATTCGGTGCACATGCATCCCGGACATACCGTCGACGACAGCTACCGGCCGTCGCCGTCGAACGTGGAATCGCGGCTGCAGCCGCGCACCGACGACGGCCACACCCCGCGTCCCTATGCCGCCAAGCATTCGCTGCAGGACGAGACCCTGATCGGGCCGCAGCGCCAGCGGACGGTGGACCCGGTCTCGCTGGTGATGGAAAGCTCGGCGCGGGTGTCGACGCTGATGGATCGCGACACCAACCCGGTCGCCGCGCAGCGACTGCACGACATCGCCCACGGCACCGACATCCGCCACTCGATCCTGTCGAACGGCGACTCGGCCGCGGGCCGGCTGTCCGCCGCGGTCGCGCTCGCGGCCAAGGAGCAGGGCATGGACCGCATCGGCGAAGTGACCTTCAACGCCGATCGCACGCAACTGCTGATCGCCGACCGTCGCGACACCCATACCGGCCAGGTCAAACACGCCACCGTCGACATCGCCGCCGCACTGGAACGGCCGATGAAGGAAACGCTGTTCGACGTGCATCGGCCGATGGTGCGGATGGAACCGCGTCCGCAGAATCTGTACGAACAGGCCTACGAGCAGTTGCAGGCCGTCCCCGGCGCGACCCAGGACCGCGCGGCCCTGGTCGAAGGCGCGGCGCGCATCGCCTCGCAGGCCAAGAGCGACGGGTTGACCGCGATCGACCGGCTCGAAGTGCGCCAGGACGGCCATCCGGCGATCGTCGCGCACCAGGGCCAGGGGCTGGACGCCCGGGCCTCGCAACCGCTGAACGCCACCGCCTTCGTGCAGGCGCCGCCCAACGTGCAACCGCAGCAGGATCAGGCACAGCAGCACGGCCACGGCCCACGCATGTGACCACGCGCGCGGCGCCGGGAGTCCCGGCGCCGCGTCGCGGCGTGCGCCCCCGGGCCGGGCGACGGTGTCCGATCGATGTCGGAAACACCGTCCACGCTTGAGTAGGCATGAACGCGTGTCGCCCACCATCGCGGGGTGGGCACGACGGCCGGCATCTCGGCATCAGGGAACACATCCACGATCAACGGAGTGAATCGCCATGGGCAACACCTCCTCGGGCATGACGCCGTCCGACATCGACCCTTTCCAGACCCTCGTCAAGAACGTGGACGCCCGTCTTCTGGAGGACGGCCGCGTCGACCCGAGCTCGGTCAGGTTCAACAGCGTCCTTCGCGAAGCCGACGAGAACGTCGCCGCGTTGGGAGGTGTTCCGCACAGTTCACCGCTCGCGCGGCGCCAGCAGTTCCTGGAGGTGCTCGACGACCTCGGACTGCCTGCTGAAGCAAAGAATCAGCTCGAAACGCAGTACCACTTCAAGCAAGGCGACGGCCGCCGGGCACTCGAAGAAGTGGGGGGCAAGCTGGGTCCGGATGGTGTTCCCGATCTCAGGTCGTTGAAGCCCGGCAACCTCGAGATCGCCACCGCCAACCGCTATCGGGCCACGGTCGAGACAAGCCCGGGCATCACGATGCGCGGTCAGCTCGACAGCCTGCTCAATGACCTGAGGATTCCGGAGGCTGCGCGCCCGGCATTGACCGCGAATGTGCATGCGGACGAGCGGCATTTTTCCTGGATCGCCAACGGGCTCGTCCCGGCGGAAATGGAGCCGACCCCCAGGGGCGCGCTCACCGCTGCCGACAAGCAACTCAAACAGGCGGCTGAAGATGCGCCGCTAGCCCCGGGCACCCGCGACATGCTGCTCGAAAATGAGAGCAGCTGGGCGTCAAGGATCAAGGACGTCTTCAGCAACGACGGTCCCCAGTACGGCGTCCACCTGAATTTTCTCCGGTCGGACGTCAACAGGACCGCCAGCAGTATCGGCGCACAGTTGTTCCAGAAGACCGTCGAGGCCGGCTACAACCTTTCGGATCCGAAGGTGCTGACGGCTTACTGCGAGGCGGTGATGGACCAGACCACGGCATACGGCCACACCACGCAGATCGGTTCGCGCGCCGGCGGTGGCTTGGAAGCGGAGCTCGGCGAGCGACAGGTCAACCCGGGTTTCAGCCGCCATTGATGGCCGACGCGGCCGAAGGCCGCGGGTCCGGCCGCGCCATCCGATCGGCGCGGGGTCGCGGCCTCAGTCGGCCACCAGTTTCACCCGCGCGAAGTTGCGCTTGCCCACCTGGAGCACGCCCTCGAACCCGGGGGCGAAGGTCGTGGCCGGATCCTCCACGACGTCTCCCGCGACCTTCACCGCGCGCTCCTTGAGCTTGCGGTTCGCCTCGGAATTGCTCGGGGTGATGCCCGCGGCGGTGAGCAGCGCGGCGATGCGAATGCCTTCGGCCGGAATCCGCACGTCCTGCAGCGGCAACAACGACAGGTCGCCCTGGCCGGTGACCGCGGCGTGCCAACCGGCGATGGCGGTGTCGGCCGCGGCGGCATCGTGGAAGCGCGCGGCGAGCTCGCGGGCGAGACGCAGCTTCACGTCGCGCGGATTCAATTGCCCGCCCTCGATCCCGGCCTTCAGCCGCGCGGCTTCGGCGATCGAGATCTCGAAACTGAGCAGATCGATCCAGCGCCACATCAGGTCGTCGCCGATCTTCATGGTCTTGTTGACGATGTCGATCGCCGGCTCGGCGATGCCGATGTAGTTGCCCAGCGATTTCGACATCTTGTTGACGCCGTCCAGACCTTCCAGCAGCGGCATCGTCAGCACGATCTGCGGCGGCTGGCCGTGCGACTCCTGCAGGCCGCGGCCCATCAGCAGGTTGAACTTCTGGTCGGTGCCGCCGAGTTCGACATCGGCCTTCAGCGCCACCGAGTCGTAGCCCTGCACCAGCGGGTAGAGGAATTCGTGGATCGCGATCGATTGCTGCGCGGCGTAGCGCTTGGCGAAATCGTCGCGTTCGAGCATGCGCGCGACCGTGTGCTGCGCGGCGAGCCGGATCATGTCGGCGGCGGTCATCTGCCCGAACCACTCGCTGTTGAAGCGCACTTCGGTGCGGTCCTTGTCCAGCACCTTGAACACCTGCTCGGCATAGGTCTCGGCGTTGGCCAGCACGTCCTCGCGGGTCAGCGGCTTGCGGGTGACGTTCTTGCCGGTGGGGTCGCCGATCATCCCGGTGAAGTCGCCGATCAGGAAGATCACCTGGTGCCCGAGGTCCTGGAACTGACGCATCTTGTTCAGCAGGACGGTGTGGCCGATGTGCAGATCGGGCGCGGTCGGGTCGAAGCCGGCCTTGATCCGCAACGGGCGGCCGAGCCGCAGCCGGGCCTCCAGCTCCTCGCGCTTGAGGATTTCGTCGGCGCCGCGGGCGATGAGGTCGAAGGTGTCGGAGGACATGGACGGGTCTGGATCGTGTCGCGTGGGGAGGAAGGGCGCCGGAACCTCGACCGGATCGACGGAATCGGGCCCGGAGCATGAACGAAGCGTTAAGTCCTAGTTAAACCGAAAAGCCGAAAAAAACCAAGCCGGTCAAGGATTTGACGCACTCTTTTCGACTAACTTATGGTACCGCTTTCGTCCGTCCCGACAGGGGGAATCCGTTCAATGACGACGCCGCCGAATCGCGCCCTGCGCAATCGTCTCGTCCGCCTGCGCAATCTGCGTCAGGCCACGGAACAGGAAGCCCATCAGGTCCTGCCCGGATCGGGCGCCGCTTCCGGCTTCAACGGCCGCTGGACCCGCCGGCAGTGGGCCCAGGCCAGTCTGGTCGCGACCATGGTCGCGCTGATCGGCGCCATCGTCCCCGGGTTCGCCAGCGTGCTGCAGCCGCCGGCCGCCGCGCCGACCCAGACCCTCTCGCTCAAGCTGCCGCCGCTGTCGCTGGCGCGCCGCCAGGGCACCTTCGGCGACAGCTGGCACGCGGTGACCGTGCGCCGCGGCGCCTCCCTCAAGCACATGTTCACCACCCTCGGGATTCCCGAGACCGACCTCAAGCGGGTGCTCGCGCATCCCGGCGTGAAGGCCGAGATCGGCCAGATCACGCCGAAGACCCAGCTGTCGGTGGACCTGCCGGTCAACGGCAAGCTGCGCGCGATCCGCTACCTGCGCAGCGACGGACAGCGGGTGCAGCTGGATCTGACCGGCAAGGACATCGAGGAAACCCTGATCCGCCGCGACGTCGACGTGCGCACCGTGGTGCTCAGCGGCAAGGTCGGCGGTTCGCTGTTCCGTTCGGCGCGCAAGCTCGGCCTCAGCGGCGCGCATCTCGACCAGCTGACCGACGAGATCTTCAAGTACGACATCGACTTCGACTCCGACCTCGACGCCGACGACCGCTTCAGCGTGGTGGTCGACCAGATGTGGGTCGACGGCGAGCTGCAGCGCACCGGTCCGGTGCTGGCCGCGGCCTTCACCGTCGACGGCAAGCTGCACACCGGCTTCCGCCACAACCGCAACGGCCGCCCCGAATACTTCACCGGCGACGGCCGACCGCTGAAGAAGGCCTTCATCCGCATGCCGATTCCCTACGCCCGGCTGTCGTCGAGCTTCGGCACACGGCGCCACCCGGTACTGGGCCGGACCCGCATGCACAAGGGCGTGGACTACGCCGCGCCCACCGGCACGCCGATCCAGGCCGCCGGCGACGCCGTGGTCAAGGTGGTGGGTTGGCAGGGCGGCTACGGCCGCGCGGTCATCCTCGATCACGGCCGCGGCTACAGCACGCTGTACGGGCACATGTCGCGTTTCGGCAACATCCGTCCGGGCCAGCGCATCGCCCAGGGCACGGTGATCGGTTACGTCGGCAGCACCGGCATGTCCACCGGCCCGCATCTGCATTACGAATTCCGGGTCAACGGCGTACACCGCAATCCGCTGTCGATGACCATGCCGCCGCCGGAACCGCTGCGCGGCGCCGAACTGGCCAGCTTCCGCACCGAAACCCAGCGCGCGCTGGTCAAGATCCGCACGGTCGAGAACATCGTGTTCCAGGATCCGGCCGACAGTCCGCAGCAGCGTCTGGCCGAAGCGCTCGGCGTGCCGCAGAAGCCGCGCAAGAAGGGCTGAGCCACACCGCGGATCCGGTCTGGACGACGCGCGCGATCGCGACTGGCGGCGCGCGCGACCATCGCCGATGATGGCGGCATGCGCACCGACTTCTCCGCGTCCGCCCTGTATCTGGGCATGATCTCCGGCAGCAGCGCCGACGGGATCGACATCGCCATCGCCCGCTTCGACGACGGCGACGACCACCGCACACCGCACGCCGACGTGCTGTTCGGCCACACCTACGCCTGGGAGCCCACGCTGCGCGCACGGCTGGTCGAGCTGGGCCAGGACGCGCCGCCGCTCAGCCTGGATGCGTTCGGCACGCTCGACGCGCAGCTGGGCGCCGCCTTCGCCGAGGCCGCCGAGGCCGCGATCCGCGACAGCGGCCTGCGGCGCGAGGACATCGCCGCGATCGGCTCGCACGGGCAGACCCTGCGCCACCGCCCCGAGGGCGCGTCCGGCTTCACCCTGCAGCTCGGCGATCCGTTCCGCATCGCCGAACGCACCGGCGTGCGCACGGTCGCCGATTTCCGCCGTCGCGACGTGGCCGCCGGCGGGCATGGCGCGCCGCTGCTGCCGGCGCTGCACGCGGCGCTGCTGTCGGCGACGGACGAGGATCGCGCGGTGCTGAACATCGGCGGTACCGCCAATCTCACCCTGCTGCCGCGGGAGGCCGGCGCCGGCGTGCGCGGCTTCGACACCGGTCCGGGCAACGGGCTGATGGACGCCTGGTGCCTGCGCCACACCGGCGCGCATTTCGATCGCGGCGGCGCGTTCGCCGCGAGCGGCCGGGTCGATGAGGACCTGCTCGCGCGGTTGCTCGACGAGCCCTGGTTCACGCTGCCCCCGCCGAAATCGACCGGCCGCGATCAGTTCCATCTCCCGTGGGTCGAAAGCCGCCTGCGCGGCGGCGAATCGCCGGCGGACGTGCAGGCGACGCTGCTGGCGCTGAGCGCGCGCACGATCGCCGACGGCCTGCGCGCGACGCTGCCCGCGGCCCGGCGCGTGATCGTCTGCGGCGGCGGCGTGCACAACCCGGTGCTCATGCGCGCGCTCGCCGGAGAACTGCCGGCGGCGCGGATCGAATCCACCGCCGATCACGGCATCGACCCGGACGTGGTCGAAGCGCTGGGCTTCGCCTGGCTGGCGCGGCAGACCGTGCTCGGTCGCCCCGGGAATCTGCCGTCGGTGACCGGCGCGTCCGGGCCGCGGGTGTTGGGGGCGATCTATCCGGCCTGAGCCGCTGCCGGGCCGCTCCGCACGGCGCGCGCGACACGGTCCGCGCTACTCGTGGCTGCCCAGCTTCGAGCCCACCGGCACCGCCTGCAGGAAGCGTTCCAGTTCGTGCGGATCGAATTCCGCGGCCGGCGCGGCCGCGGCAGACGACCGTGACGGGGCGTCCACCCGGCCGATCAGCGAGAAACCCGGGTCGTTGGGCACGCCCTCCAGCGCGGCGATCACCGACTGCATCACGTCCGATTCCTGACCGTCGAAACGCAGGGCGCCGCCTTCGCTGGCGAACAGCCCGCGCTCGATCAGGTGCAGGATGGTCTGATGGATCGTCCAGCCGTTCATCTCGGCCACCCGGCGGATGCGCGCGGCGAGGTTCGGATCGATATCGCGGAGGACGAGGTCGGTCATGGCGTCAGGCCGGTGCGGGCGCCGCGGTGGCCGGCTTGCGCATCACCAGCAACAGGCAGAGCAACAGCGCCGGAATGCCGGCGAGCGCGGTGCCGAGAAAGAACAGCGCGTAGGCATCGAGCAGCGTGCGTCCGACTTCCAACTGCTCCACGACCACGCCCGAAAACCCTTTCAGCACCTTCCCCAGCAGCGCATAGAACGAACTGAGCAGCGCGTATTGCGTCGCCGTGTAGCCGGCGCTGGTCAGGCTGGACATGTAGGCCACCAGCGCGGTGCCCGCGAACCCCGTGGAAAGATTGTCGATGACCATCGCGATCGCGAAGTTGGTCATGGTCGGGTCCTGATGCGCCAGCCACGCGAACGCGGCGTTGGAGCCCGGACCGACGATCGCGCCCGCCAGCAGGGTCGGAATCAGGCCGAAGCGCACCGCGGACAGTCCTCCCGCGGCGATGCCGATCAGCGACGCGACCAGACCCACCGTCGCGCGGACTTCCCCGACCATTTCCTTGGTCAGCCCGAGATCCTTGTAGAACGGATTGGCCATCGGGCCCATCACGAAGTCGGGCAATCGGTACAGGCTGATCGCCAGCAACATCAGCAGCGCCCATTTGCCGTGGGTGCGGAAGAACGAAATGAAGGGACCGACCACGGCATCGAACAGGCCGCGCGCGGTCCACAGCGTCGCGCCGGCCGCCGGGGACACCGCCGCGCGCTTGCCGACCGGTTCGCGCGCGAGGAAGACGGCCAGCACGCCCACGCCCATCAGCAGCGCCATCGCCCAGTACGACAGCGCCCAGCCGATGTGGGCGGCCAGGATCAGGATCAGCGCGTCGGTGACCAGCAGCGCGGTGCGATAACCGAGCTGCGAACCGGCGCTGAGCAGTCCCATTTCCTCGCCGCTGTCCGAGATCTCGATGCGCCAGGCATCGATCACGATGTCCTGGGTGGCCGACGCGAACGCCGCGATCAGCGCCATCACGCCGAACGTCACCAACCCGCCTTCCGGCCGGATCACGGCCATGCCGACGAGACCGGCGGCCACGACCGACTGCGCGGCGAGGATCCATCCGCGCCGGTGCCCGAGCCGGCCCAGCAACGGCACGTTCGTCTTGTCGATGATCGGCGCCCACAGGAACTTGAGCGTGTAGGCCAGCCCGACCCAGGACAGGAACCCGATCGCGGACAATTCGCTGCCGCCATCGCGCATCCAGTAGCCCATGGTGTTGCCGACGAGATACAGCGGCAGGCCCGAGGAGAACCCGAGCATCAGCATCGCCAGCACCTTGCGCTGGCCCAGCGCGCGCAGCACGTCGCGCCAACCGTAGGCCGTCTTCGGCGCCGCCGCCGCGCTCATCGCCTGCCCGCCTTCTTCGCGCCGTCGCCGAGGTCGTAATCCACCATGTACGGCGCGTGATCGGAGAACCGCGGATCCTTGTGGATCGCGCAGGCGCGCACCTTGTCGCGCAGCGATGGAGTGATGAACTGGTAGTCGATGCGCCAGCCCACGTCGTTGGTGCGGGCGGCGCCGCGCTGCGACCACCAGGTGTAGTCGGTGCCTTCGGGCTTGAGCACGCGGTAGCTGTCGACCCAGCCGTGTTCCGGCGCGGCGGTGCCGTCGCCGCAGGCGTCGGCGATCTGCGCGTTGAGCCAGGCGCGTTCTTCGGGCAGGCAGCCGGAGTTCTTCTGGTTCGAGGTCCAGTTCCTGATGTCGTTGCGGGCGCGGACGATGTTCCAGTCGCCGCACAGCACGTAGTCGCGGCCGCTGCGCAGCCACTCGTCGAGGAGGGGACGCAGCCACTGCATCACCTCGAACTTGAACCCCTGCCGCAGCTCGCCCGAGGAGCCGGACGGAATGTAGAACGACACCACGCTGAGGTTGCCGTAGCGCGCTTCGATGTACCGGCCTTCGTCGTCGAACGGCGCCCAGCCCAGCGTCGTGCGGACCTCGTCGGGCGGGCATCGGCTGTAGATGCCGACGCCGCTGTAGCCCTTCTTGGTGATGGCGTCCTTGAAGTAGGCGCGGTAGCCGTCGGGCAGCAGTTCCGGCGCGCCGAGTTGATGTTCCTGCGCCTTGGTCTCCTGCACGCAGAGCACGTCGGCGTCGATCGTGCGGAACCAGTCGAAGAAGCCCTTGGTGGCGGCCGAGCGCAGGCCGTTGGCGTTGAAGCTGATGATGCGCATGGAAACCCGGGGAAAGCCGCACGACGACGGGATCGGGCAAGAGTAACGGATTCGCCGCGGAACCGGCCGCCGGGCGGCGCGGGGCCACATCGATCTCATGCAGGATTTATCATCCCCTCGCCTCCGCCCGCCTGCGACCGACCGTGACCGACCATCGCTCCCGCTTCCTGCAACTGGCCCTGCGCGTCGAAGCGCTGCGTTTCGGCGAATTCACCCTGAAATCGGGCCGGCAGAGCCCGTATTTCTTCAACGCCGGGCGCTTCGACTCCGGCGCCGCCCTGGCGGAGCTGGCCGGTTGCTATGCCGACGCGGTGGCCGCGGCCGGGCTCGGCTTCGATCTGCTGTTCGGACCGGCCTACAAGGGCATCCCGCTGGCGACCGCGCTGGCCTGCGAATACGCGCGCCGCGGCCGCGATCTGCCGCTGGCCTTCAATCGCAAGGAAGCCAAGACCCACGGCGAGGGCGGCACTCTGATCGGTGCACCGCTGGCCGGGCGGCGGGTGCTGATCGTCGATGACGTGATCACCGCCGGCACCGCCATCCGCGAGGCCTTGGGCCTGATCCGCGACGCCGGCGGAATCCCGGCCGGCATCGTCATCGCGCTCGACCGGCAGGAGGTGGCACCGGACGGCCCGGCGCTGTCGGCGGCCGAGGCGGTGACCGCCGAGAGCGGCATTCCCGTGATCGCGGTCGCAGGACTGGACGATCTGCTTGCATTCGCCGGCGAAAGCGCCGAACTTCTCGATCAGCGCGCGCGTCTGCTGGCCTATCGGGCCCGCTATGGCCGCGGCGCAGACCAGACCAATGCGCCCACCGGGGGGACGGCGACATGACCGCCACGCATCGACATTCCGCCCGCCACCGCCTGTCGCCGGCGCTGGCCACGCTCGCGCTGGCCCTCGCGCTGCCGTCGGTCGCGGCTGCGCAGCAACCGCAGACCAAGCCCAAGAAACTGTACTGCTGGGATGAAGGCGGCCGCCGCGTGTGCAGCGACGCCCTGCCGGCTTCGGCGGTGGGCCATCAGCGCACGGAGTTCGACCCCAAGACCGGCATGGCCGTGAACCGCGTCGGGCGCGCCCTGACCGCGGAAGAACGCGCCCGCGCCGCCGAGGCGGAAGCGGCCCGCCTGGCCGAGGAGGCCCGCAATCGCCGCGAAATGGCGATGGTCGTGTCCTATCAGACCGAGCAGGACCTCGAGCGCGCCTTCCGCAACCGCTTCGAGCTGATCGAGGAATCGCTCAAGGGCTCGGCGCTGGCGCTGGTGAACCTGCACAAGAGTCTGGTCAGCCTGCTGCGGCAGGCCAACGAACTGGAGCTGCAGTCCAAACCGGTCGGCAAGCCCCTGCGCGACAAGATCCACACCCAGCATGGCGAACTGCAGGCGCTGCGCGCGCTGAAGCAGCGCCAGGAGGCCGAGCGCGCCGCGCTCGACGCCGAATTCAAGGAAGCGATGTCGCGCTACCGTGCGCTCAAGTCCCAGCCGACCGGCAGCGTCCCGCCCGCAGCGCCGACGAGCGGCGGCTGATCACGGAGCCGCGGACCCTCCGCGCCGGCGGGCATGCCGCCGGCCGGCACGATTGATCAGAACGGCAGGACCAGATCCGGTTTGATCTGCAGCAGACGCTCACGGAACGTGGCCTGGATCCGCGCCAGCACCTCGGCGTTGTCGGCATCGAACCGCAGCACCAGCACCGGCGTGGTGTTCGACGCGCGCACCAGGCCCCAGCCGTCCGGCCAGTCCACGCGCAGACCGTCGATGGTCGACAGGCGACCGCCCTCGAAGAACGCGCCGTCGCGGAATTTCTCGACGAACGCGTGCGGATCGCCGCCGGGGGCGTCGACCTTGATCTCCGGCGTCGACACGCCCTTGGGCAGCGCGTGCAGCACCTCGTCCGGGAATTCCGGCGCGGTGGCGAGGATCTCCAGCAGGCGCGCGGCGGCGTAGATGCCGTCGTCGAAGCCGTACCAGCGCTCGGCGAAGAAGAAATGGCCGCTCATCTCGCCGGCCAGCTCGGCGCCGGTCTCGCGCATCTTCGATTTGATCAGCGAATGTCCGGTCTTCCACATCAGCGGACTGCCGCCGTGGCGGAGGATGTGCGACGCGAGGCGCCCGGTGCACTTCACGTCGTAGACGATCATCGCGCCCGGATTGCGTTCCAGCACGTCCGCCGCGAACAGCATCAGCAGGCGGTCGGCGTAGATGTTCTCGCCGTCGCGGGTGACCACGCCGAGGCGATCGCCGTCCCCGTCGAAAGCGATGCCGAGGTCGGCGTCGAGGCGCTGCACCATCCGGATCAGATCGTCGAGATTGTGCGGCTCGCTCGGATCCGGGTGATGGTTCGGGAACGTGCCGTCGATCTCGCAGTACAGCTCCTCGACCTCGGCGCCGATCGCCTCCAGCACGCGCGGGCCGATCTCGCCGGCCACGCCGTTGCCGGCGTCGACCACGACCTTGAGCCGGCGCCCCAACTGCACGTCGGACGCGATCCGCTGCACGTAGTCGGCGCTGATGTCGCGCTCGCTGACGCTGCCGGGTGTGGCGTCCGTATGCAGGCGGTTCTCCGCGAGGCGCGCGTGCAGGTCGGTGATCGCGTCGCCGGACAGGGTTTCGCCGCCGACCACGATCTTGAAGCCGTTGTAATCCGGCGGATTGTGGCTGCCGGTCACCGAGATGCAGCAGCCGCTGCGCAGGTGATAGGCGCCGAAGTACACCACCGGAGTGGGCACCATGCCGATGTCGATCACGTTGACGCCGGCCTTGCGCAGACCGGCGACCAGGCCTTCGACCATCTCCGGGCCGGAAAGCCGGCCGTCGCGGCCGACCACGATGTCGCGCAGGTCCTGCTCGCGCATCAGCGAACCGACCGAGTGACCGATCAGCTCGGCGACGTTGCGGTCCAGGGTGGTGCCGACGATGCCGCGGATGTCGTAGGCGCGGAAGATGCTGCGGTCGATCAGCACCGGTCTGGGTTTCGGCGCTTCGCGGATCTCCAGCGCCGGCCCCGCACCGTCCTGACCGGGCTCGCTGGCGACGGCTTCGAGCAGGGTGGGCGAGAGATCGACCGGTCCGGCCTGCGCCCGCAGTCGCGAAATGCGCCAGCAGACATAGACCAGCACGGCGAAGATCACCGCGGCGATCAGCGAGACGATCGGCCCCAGACCCAGCGCCTGGGCCGGCGGCGCGGACGTCGCGGCGACCAGACGCAGGCCGGAATCACCGATCTGCACCGACATGCGCTCGGCGCCGTCGGCGTATCCCTGATCGCCCCGCTCCCACAGGGTCACGCCGCCCTGGCGCAGGCCGAGATAGGTGTCGTCGCCCAGACCGAGGGTCTCGAGACCGGACTTGAGTTCGCTGAAAGGCAACTGCGCAAAGACGACCCCGACCGTGCGGTCATCGACCTTGGCCGGAGCGGCCAGCGCCAGTCGCGGCTGGCCGAGATCATGGATCACCCAACTGCGGACCTTGTCATCGGACAGCGCCGCTTCCACCACCGCCAGCCGCCCGTACCCGCCCTTGGGCAGGTCGGCGTAGACACGCTCCAGATCCGGCGGCAACACCTGCACCAGCGAAAGATTGGGCCAGCCGGAACCGATGACCTTGGCCGCGACCGGGAAATCGCCGGCCGCCAGCGCGCTGCGGGTTTCGGCGAGCGCGAGCGCTTCGTTGAGCCGCTTCTGGTGCTGCATCAGCGACTGGTGCACCAGCTGCACGCCGTTGTCGCGACTCTGCTGCAGATCCTCGCGGCGCGCGTTGTCCTGCAATTGCGCGGTTCCGCTCCAGCCCAGCCACAGCGCGAGCAGCGCGCACAGGATCGCCGCCGGCTTCATCGCCGGGCGGATCTGGATCAGTTGCTGGCGGAAGCTGTCTTTCATCGGTGCGGTCTCGTGCCTGTTGCGTGCGCCGGCCGCCGTGCGGCCGGAAGTGTGGCGGAAAGAGCCCCGGGGGCGGGCCGGTCAGCGCACACCGGTGTGGCCGAAGCCGCCGGCGCCCCGCGCGCTGTCCTCGAAAGTATCCACGACCTCGAAGGTCGCGCGCACGATCGGAAGTATGACCAGTTGCGCGATCCGGTCGCCCGGTGCGATGACGTAGGCGTCGCGGCCCCGGTTCCAGACGCTGATCAGCAGCGGTCCCTGGTAATCGGCGTCGATCAGCCCGGTGCCGTTGCCCAGCACGATCCCGTGTTTGTGGCCCAGGCCGGAGCGCGGCAGGATCACCGCGCACAGCCCGGGATCGCCGATGTGCAGGGCCAGCCCCGACGGCACCAGGGCCGCGTCGCCGGGCGCGAGGGTCAGGGGTTGATCGAGCGCGGCGCGCAGATCCAGACCGGCGCTGGCCTCGGTGGCGTAGGCCGGCAACGGCCATTCCCCGCCGAAGCGGGCATCGAGGACTTTGAGTTGCAGGGTGCGGGACATCGGGTCGGTCGGCTGGCGGAAGTCGCCCAGTATCGCGGCAGGACCCGCACGACGCCAAACCCGCGACCGCCACCGCGGCCCGCGAATGTCGGCGACGCCGGCGCGCGCCCGTGCCGGCCTGTCCGGGGCACCCGTTCGGGCGCCTGTTACCCTGATGCGATGCAGGAATACCCCACGACCCTGCTGCAGCGCGTTTTCGGCCACGCCGGATTCCGCGGGCAGCAGCAGGCCATCATCGAACACATCGCCGACGGCGGCGACGCCCTGGTGCTGATGCCCACCGGCGGCGGCAAATCGCTGTGCTTCCAGGTGCCCGCGCTGCTGCGCAGGGGCGTCGGGCTGGTGATTTCGCCCCTGATCGCGCTGATGCAGGATCAGGTCGACGCCCTGCGCCAGCTCGGCGTGCGCGCCGAATTCCTCAACTCCACGCTGGACGCCGACGCCGCGGCGCGGGTCGAGCGCGCCCTGCTCAAGGGCGAACTCGATCTGCTCTACGTCGCACCGGAACGGTTGTTGACCCCGCGCTTCCTGTCGTTGCTGGACAACCTGCATGCGCGCGCCGACATCGCGCTGTTCGCGATCGACGAAGCGCACTGCGTCTCGCAGTGGGGCCACGATTTCCGGCCGGAATACCGCGAACTGACCGTGCTGCACGAACGCTGGCCCGACGTGCCGCGGATCGCGCTCACCGCCACCGCCGACCCGCCGACCCAGCGCGAGATCGCCGAGCGCCTGCAACTGGAGACCGCCCGCCGGTTCGTCAGCTCGTTCGACCGCCCGAACATCCGCTACACCATCGTCCAGAAGGACAACGGCCGGCGTCAGCTGCTCGACTTCCTGGGCGACCATCGCGACGAGGCCGGCATCGTCTACTGCCTGTCGCGGCGCAAGGTCGAGGAGACCGCCGAATACCTCGCCGGCCACGGTTTCAAGGCGTTGCCCTATCACGCCGGGCTCGACGCCGCGGTGCGCGCGGAGCACCAGCGCCGCTTCATCCGCGAGGACGGCGTCATCGTGGTCGCCACCATCGCCTTCGGCATGGGCATCGACAAACCCGATGTGCGCTTCGTCGCCCACATCGACCTGCCGAAATCGCTCGAAGGCTATTACCAGGAAACCGGCCGCGCCGGCCGCGACGGCGAAGCCGCCGAGGCCTGGCTGTGCTACGGCCTGGGCGACGTCGTGCTGCTGAAGCAGATGATCGAACAGGGCGAAGCCGGCGAGGAGCGCAAGCAGCTGGAACGGCGCAAGCTCGACCAGCTGCTCGGTTATTGCGAGACCCTGCAGTGCCGCCGCCAGGTGCTGCTCGCCGGTTTCGGCGAGACCTATGCCGTCGACTGCGGCAACTGCGACAACTGTCTGTCGCCGCCCGAGCGCTGGGACGCGACCGAGGCCGCACGCAAGGCCCTGAGCTGCGTCTACCGCACCGGCCAACGCTTCGGCGTCGCCCATCTCGTCGACGTGCTGCGCGGCGGCGAGAGCGAGAAGGTCCGCCAGTTCGGCCACGACCGCGTCAGCACCTACGGCATCGGCGCCGATCTCGATGCGAAGACCTGGCGCGGCGTGTTCCGCCAGCTCGTCGCGATGGGCCTGCTCACGGTCGATGCGGAGGCCTTCGGCGGCCTGCGCCTCACCGACGCCAGCCGCGCCGTGCTCACCGGCGGCCAGCGCGTGTCGATGCGTCGCGATCTGATCGCGAAGAAGACCCGCGATCGCGACGACCGGCCGCGCACCGGCGTCGCCGTGCTTCCCGAAGCGCTGCCGCTGTTCCGCGCCCTGCGCGACCTGCGCGCGCGCCTCGCGAAGGAACAGAACGTCCCCGCCTACGTCATCTTCCACGACAGCACGCTGCGCGAGATCGCCGAGCGCCGGCCGGATTCGACCCATGCGCTGTCGCGCGTCCCCGGGATCGGCGGCGCGAAACTCGCGCGCTACGGCGACGATGTGCTGGAGGTGGTGCTGGGGCAGGGCTGAGCGGCATCTTCCGCGCAGTCCCGCAGCGACCGTCCGCTTTCGAACCGCCTGCGTCGACCATCGATCGGATCGACGAAGGCGAGCGATCGGGCCAGCAGTTCCAGCGACGGCTCGGCCGCATCGGGCGGCGTCCCGCGCAGGGTCGGATACAGCGGATCGTTGCGGATCGGCGCGCCCAGCGCCGCCATGTGCACGCGCAACTGATGTTTCCTGCCGGTCACCGGCACCAGCGCGTAACGCCAGGCATCCACAGCGCGTTCGAGAACATCGATGCGGGTGAGCGCATTCGGTTCGCCCGGTGCTTCGCGCATGCGGAAGAACGGCTCGCCGCGCACCAGCCGCGTGTGGCGTTCGAGCGGAAACGCGAGTTGTGGCAAGGGCGGCGCGATCGCCTCGTAACGCTTGTCGATCGCACGCGTGCGGAACAGCGCCTGATAGCGCGCACGCGTGGCCGGATTCGCCGAAAACAACACCACGCCCGCGGTGAGCCGGTCCAGACGATGCAACGGCACGATGCCGATGTCGCCGAAACGCCGGATCAGGCGCGCCAGCAGCGTCTCCGCGACATGGCCACCCGCCGGCACGACCGGCAGGCCATGCGGCTTGTCGACGACGATCAGGTCCGCATCGACGTGCAGGAGGGTTTCTTCTGCCGCCAAACGCGGCTCATCGACCGCTTCACGGTAGTAGTGAATCTCGGCGCCGACGCGATACGGCGTGTCGATGCGCAGCGCCGCACCGGCAGCGTCGAGGATCCGACCGCGCGCGAACCGCGACGCCCAGAGATCGCGTTCGACCCTGGGAAAACACGCGCACAGCGCGTCCAGCACCGTCGACCACGGACCGGGCGGCAACTGGAAGCGACTCGCGGAGACGCCGTCGATCGGGGGTGGTGCGGGCATGCGGGCAGTCTACGGAAAGATCCGTACCCGCGACGCCGAAGACTCACTCCCCGGCATCACTCCCCAGGCGACGGCGGCGTGTCGACATGCGCGTTGCGGAAGCGATACACGGCATTGCGGATGCCGGTACTGCCCAGGATCAGGAACACCGCGACGACGGCTTCCACCGCCGTGGTGAATATCGCGGCCTGCTGATCCGGCAGCAGCTCGTGCATCGTCATGTCGGCCGCGCGCATGGCGAACAGCATCGCCATCCAGTAAATGCCGTCGATGATCGCATTCGCCAGCAACCACAGGCCCATCAGCATCAGCCCGAGCGAAAACAAGGTATCGACACCGACGCTCGGCTCGGATCTCGGCTCCTTCATGACCGGCAGCAATTTGCGCGCGATGCTCAGCGGAAAGACCCACAGCAGCAGCGCGACACCCGCCATCGCACCGACGACCACCACGGACACGGCGATCGCCCCCGCGTTGAATTCCGCCTGGCCCGTGAACTGCATGAAGGTGAAGATCGTACGCAGCACGTAGATCCCCAGAAAGATCGCGAACAAACGCACCGCGATGGCGACGATGTCTTCCCGGCTCATGGGCCTCTCCCGATGCGGATGGTCTTCGGGATGGTAAGCGGATCACGGTGGAAGACGGGATCATTCGGGTTTCGAATGAGGGGGCGGCACCGCTCGTCACCCCAAGGGCCGACACCCCAGCGCCGACAGCACACCGTGCAGGGCCGGCACCTGCATCAGCCAGGGCGCGGCGATGGTGACGGCACCGGCGAGCAGCACGAACACGCCGGCGGCGGCGCGCAGGCCGCCGCGCTGCAGGCGCTGGCCGAGACGGGCGCCGCTCCAGGTCAGCGGCAGCATCACCGGCAGGGTGCCGAGACCGAACGCGAGCATCGTGAGCGCGCCGTTGAACGCGCTGGCCTGCAGCCAGGCGGTGGCGAGCAGGGTCGCGCTGAGTCCGCAGGGCAGCCAGCCCCAGAGCAGGCCGATGGCGATGCGCTTGAACGCGGTGTCGGCGGGCAGCAGCGCGCGCTGCAGCGGCTGCAGGCGCTGCCACAGCGCCGCGGCCGGACGCGCCAGTGGATTGAAGCGGCCGCGCGGATCGAGCAGCCGGATCGCGACGACGATCATCAGCAGGCCGACCGCGATGCGCATGACCAGCATCAGCATCGGCATCTGCGCCAGCGCGACCAGTCCATGGCCGAAACCGCCGACGATGGCGCCGGCGAGGGTGTAGCCGGACACGCGGCCGAGGTTCGGCTGCAACGCCTGCAGCCACTGCGCCGCGGGCGTGGCGGCCTTCTGGCCGAACGAGAGGCTGGTGGCGATCGCGCCGCACATCGCGGCGCAGTGCACGCCACCGAGCAGGCCGCTGAGCAGCGCGGCGCCGACGACCAGCCAGTCGATCAACATGCCGCGCCTGCCGCCGCAGCGGTCTCAGCGATCGGCATCGCCATGGCGACCGTGTACCACCGGCATCGGCCGGTCGTCGTCGATCAGGATGTCCAGCGCGGGCGTGTCGAGATCGTCGTACTGGCCCTTCTTCACCGCCCAGACGAAGGCCCAGACCGCCGCACCGAGGAGCAGCAGACTGATCGGAATGAGGGCGAGGAGGATGTTCATGGCGGGCAGTCTAGACGCCCGCGGCGTCCGCGGACCTGCGTACGGTCAAATCCCGGGCCTCCGCAGGTGCGGGACCGGCGAGATTCAGGCGCAGCGCGTTCAGGGTCACCAGCAGCGAGGACGCGGCCATGCCGATGGCCGCGATCCAGGGCGTGACATGGCCGGTGGCCGCCAGCGGCAGCGCCAGCAGGTTGTAGCCCAGCGCCCAGGCCAGATTCTGGCGGACGATGCGGCGGCTGCGCCGGGCCAGCGCGATCGCCTG
This sequence comes from Lysobacteraceae bacterium, assembly GCA_041919915.1. Taxonomy (GTDB): domain Bacteria; phylum Pseudomonadota; class Gammaproteobacteria; order Xanthomonadales; family Xanthomonadaceae; genus Lysobacter_I. The sequence continues at coordinate 12,627 of JAYRSY010000021.1, read as the reverse complement.
CGGGATGCGCCGCAGCGCGCCGCCGGTGACCACGAAATCGGCCGCGCGCTGCGCTAGGGCGGCACCGTCGGCCAACGCCAGCGACACATCCGCACCGGCCAGCACGGGCGCGTCGTTCAGGCCGTCGCCGACCATCGCCACGATCTCGCCCGCGGCCTGGCGCTCGCGGGCATACGCCAGCTTGTCCTCGGGCGTCTGCCGCGCACGCACGTCGCGCGGATCGATCCCGACCGTCTCCGCCATCCGCGCGACCGCCGCCTCGGCATCGCCGCTGCACAGCGCGACCCGAAGCCCCTGCGCGCGCAGCGCGGCGAGCGCGTCCTGCGCATCCGCGCGCGGACGCTCGCGCAGGACGAAACGCGCGGCCGGACAAGTGCCATCACCGAGCCACACCGCCTCGTCGTCGTCCCGACCGGCCGCCCAGGCGGCACGCCCGAGCCGCCACACACGACCGTCGACGACGCCGATCACCCCGCGGCCGGGTTCGGCACGCACGTCGCTCGCCGTCGACACGATCGCGACCTCCGCGAACGCCGCCGCCAACGGATGGCCGCTGTCGCGCTCCAGCGCGGCGGCGATCGCCAGCGCGGCATCGCGGGTCATGCCGTCTGGCATGCCGTTGAATGGCACGCCGTCGGACGCTACGCCCGCGAAGACCTCGACCTCGGCCAACCGTGGATGGCGGTCGCTGAGCGTGCCGGTCTTGTCGAAGACGATGCGGTCGGCGCGGGCCAGGGTATCGAGCGCTTCGCCGCGCAGCGCGAGCACGCCGTGCTTCGCCAGCGCGCCATGCGCGGCGGCGAGCGCGGCCGGCACCGCCAGCGACAGCGCGCAGGGACAACTGACCACGAGCACCGCGAGCGCGACCTCGAACGCGCGCGACGGGTCGTGCATCCGCCACCAGGCGTACACCGCGATCGCGGCGAGGATCAGCACGGTCACGAACCACGCGGCGATGCGGTCGGCCGCGCGCGCGATCGGCGGGCGCTGCTCCTGCGCGCGCTCGACCAGCCGCGTGAGCTGCGACAAGCGGGTGTCGGCACCGGTGCGCAGGACCTTCAGTCGTGCGGGACGTTCGCGACAGACGCTGCCGGCGAACGCGGTCGCGCCCGATGCCTTCGCCACCGGCTCCGATTCGCCGGTGAGCAGCGCTTCGTCGAACGCGGTGTCGGCGCCATCAGTTTCGCCCAGCACCTCGCCGTCCGCCGGCACGCCTTCGCCCACCGCGACACGCACGATGTCGCCGACCGCGAGCGCGCTCAGCGGAATCTGTTCGGCGCTGCCGTCGTCGCGTTCGCGCGTGGCCAGCGCCGGGCGCGCGCGCGCGAGGGCGTCGACCTGCGCGGACGCGATCCCGCGGGCGCGCTGTTCGAGCATGCGCGCGGTCAACAGCAGGAACACGAACATCACCGCCGCGTCGAACCACACGTGCACGCCGCCGCGCAGGGTTTCGATCAGGCTCGCGAAATAGGCCAGCAGCGTCGAGCCGGCGATCAGCGTGTCCATGCCGAGCCGACGGCCGCGCAATTCGCGCCACATGCCTTCGAGAAACGGCCAGCCCGCGTAGAAGACCACCGGCGTGGACACGAGGAAGGTGATCCAGCGGAAGAAATCGCGGGTCGCCAGCGACATCTCGCCCGCGGTATCGAGATACAGGGCTTCGGCGTACATCATCGCCTGCATGCTGCCGAGCCCGGCGACGCCGAGACGCAGCAGCCAGCGGTTGCGCTCGCGGCGACGCTCGCGCTCACGCGCTTCGCCGGTCGCCAGCGAAGGCCGATAGCCCAGTGCCGCGAGCCGGGCGAGCAGCGTCGACAACGGCGTCCGCGCGGCGTCCCAGACGATGCGGATGCGGCCGGTCACCGCGTTCGCCGCGACCTCCTGGACGCCGGCCTCACGGGTCAGCGCGCGATCGATCAGCCAGGCGCAAGCCGCGCAGCGCATGCCGTCGGTGAGCAGGGTGATCTCGCGACCACCGTCGACCGCGACGCTGTGCTCGGCGAGCACATCGGCGCGATCCCAACTGGCGTAATCGATGTCGTCGGTGCCGACGCGCGCGGCGTCGCGCTGGCGCAGGCGGTAGTAGTCGCCCAGATCGGCATCGGCGATCCAGCGCGCGGCGGCCGCGCAACCGGTGCAGCAGAACGGCCGCTCGACGCCGGCGACGACATCGGCCACCGGCTGCGCCGGCAGCGGTTCGCCGCAATGGAAGCAATGGGCGCGGGCCTCGGTCATCGCGCCGATGATGCCAGAGGCCGGCATGGTTCCGGCGACCGCGTCCGCGTTCACAGCCATCGCCGCACCCGTGCGCGGTAGGCGGCGTATCCGGCGCCGAAGCGCGCGGCGAGCGCGCGTTCTTCGGGAACGATCTGGAACCGGGTGATGAAGACCGGATACAGCGGCCACAGCAGCAGCGCCAGCGGGTGCGACAACCACAGCCCCCAGGCCGACAGCAACAGCGCCTGGCCGACGTACATCGGATTGCGGCTGATGCGGTTGAGACCGTCGACGATCAGTCGCGAACTGCGCCCGGGCACCAGCGGGTTGATCGTCGTGCGCGCACGCAGGAAGGGCCAGGCGGCGGCGGATTCGATCGCCAGCGCGATCGCGGCGACGCCCATCGCCAACGGCATGCGCAACGGGACATCGAACGCCGCTGCCGGCCATGCCCGCGCGACGCCCCACATCGTCGCGGCGACGGCGAGCATCACCACCGGCGGTGGAATGCGGTGGTCGAGCCAGTGCTCGCGCGGCACGGCGGCGTGGTTACTTCGGGTCGGGCGTCGTCGCGGCGGGCGTCGTTGTCGCGGGGATCGCCGCATCCGTCGCCGGCGACGCGGCCTCGGCGTCGCCGCCCAGCGCCGGTCGCAACAGCACGCCGCGCTGTCCCGCGGGCAGACGACCGAGCAGACGCCATTCGCCGCCCGCATCCGACAACTGCACGCGCCAGGCGTGACCGACATCGAGCGTGTGCGCGGCGCTCCAGCCGCCATGATCATTCGGCCGCAGTTCGAGCGCGATGTCCTGCGCCGCTTCGACCGGATGCTGCAGCGACAGCGTCAGCGGCTTCGCGCGATCGAAATCGCCGGTCGCGACCAGCACTTCGACCGCGTCCTCCTGCACGCTGAACACGGCCGACAGTTTGCGCTCGGCAGCGCGTTCGTCGGGACCGAGTTCGGTGGTCTGGATCTGCGCGGTGCGGCGCACCTCGTCCGGAATCGCGTCGCTGCCGCCGGCGCGCACCGCGATGACCACGGTGGTGATGCCGGCGACCACCGCGGCCAGCGGAAAGCCCACCATCAGCCAGACCATCGGATTGCGCCAGGGCGACTGGCGTTTCGGATCGGCGGGGTCATGGCTCATGGTGTCTTTCCGAAGAAGCTGGCGGGAATCTCCTCGCGCGCGCGGCCATCGGCGGAGACGACCGTGAATTCGATGTCGCGCTTGCCGAGGACCTCGTCCTTCGCGATCACCGTCACCGGCAGACTCAGCACCTGTTCCGCGGTCGTCTCAACGGTCTGCGCGCCCTCGCGCAGCACGATGCCGTCCGGCGCCTCCAGCGTGATGCGATAACGCTGCGGCTGCTGGGTCTTGTTGACGATCTTCAGCGTGTAGTCGTTCTCGACCCCGGCCGCGGTCTCGCGATACAGCGCGTTGCGATCGCGCAGGACCTCGACGATCAGTTCGCTGCGATGGGTCACGCTCCAGGCCCAGGCGATCACCAGTGTCAGCAACAGGATGCCGTAGACGAAGATGCGCGGACGCAGCACCTTCGACGGTTTGCCGTCGATCTCGTTCTGGGTGGCGTAGCGGATCAGGCCGCGCGGATAGCCGACCTTGTCCATCACCTCGTTGCAGGCGTCGATGCAGGCGCCGCAGGCGATGCACTCGTACTGCAGGCCGTTGCGGATGTCGATGCCGGTCGGGCAGACCTGCACGCAGATGGTGCAGTCGACGCAGTCGCCCAGTTCCTCAGGCTCGAACTTCGGCAGCGGTTCCGCCTTCAGGCCGGGATCGGCGATGGCGGTGTTGCCGCGCGCGGCGACGAGGTTGTCGGCGGCGGTGTGATGATGCGCGGCGCGGAACACGTAATCGTAGGCTGCCGATTTCTCGATCAGACCGCGTGCGCGTTCGAGCACGCTGGCGACCTTGCCCTTCTTGCGCGCGCCGCGCGGTTCGCCGCGCATCGGGTCGTAGGCGATGATCAGGGTGTTGCGGTCGAACATCGCGCTCTGGAAGCGCGCGTAGGGGCACATGTACTTGCAGACCTGCTCGCGCAGGAAGCCGGCGTTGCCCCAGGTGGCCAAGGCGTAGAACAGCACCCAGAAGGTTTCCCATCCGCCCCACGCGAACGGAACGAGGCGATCGGCGAGTTCGCGGATCGGAGTGAAGAACCCGACGAAGGTGAAGCCGGTCCACAGCGCGAAGACCAGCCACAGCACGTGCTTGCCGCCGCGGCGGCGAAGCTTTTCGGCGGTCCACGGCGACTTGTCGAATTTCATCCGCTTGTTGCGGTCGCCTTCGGCCCACTGCTCGATCCAGATGAAGACCTCGGTCCACACCGTCTGCGGGCAGGCGTATCCGCACCACAACCGTCCGGCCAGCGCGGTGAAGAAGAACAGCGACAGGCCGGCGATGATCAGCAGCATCGCCAGGAATACGAAATCCTGCGGCCAGAAGTTCAGCCAGAACACGTAGAACTTGCGCGCCGGCAGATCGAACAGCACCGACTGGCGGCCGTCCCAGTTGATCCACGGGAACACGTAGAACATGCCCAGCAGCACCCACACCGCGATCCCGCGCAGACGCTGGAAGCGCCCGTCGATCTCGCGCGGGTGGATCTTCTTCTCGCTGACGTACATCGACGCGGGTTCGTCGGCGACCTGGAGCGGGATCTGCTTTTTCATGGCGGCTGCTTGAACGGTGGGGACGTTGCGCCGACGCGAGGTGCGCCGGGCACGGCCATTATATTAGATTTTTCTAAAGTTATTGCTCGCCCTTCAGCGCGCGATTGAAGCGGCTCGCGGGCCGGAGCAGGATCCAGGTGAACAGGCTGGACGCAGCGGTGGCCAGCCAGAAGGCGAAGAAACCGATGGCGTAACCGGTCTCCCGGCTGATCTCGAGTCCGGGGAAGGTCATGTCGCGCAGCGTCAACGGATCGAGCAACGCGAAGCAGACCATGGTCGAAACGCCGGCGGCGAAGAAGCTCGGCCAGAGAATCGCCCCGAGCCGCTGCGCGAGCGGTCGGGGCGGGTGATCGAAGGGGGCCTGTGCGGTTGCCTGGTCTTGATCCTGGGTCATCGCGAGCCTCCGTCGTATCGTGAGTGGCTTATTGTGCCCCACCCTTGGCGGCGCTGGCCTTGCCCTGCGACAGCGACCAGACATAGGCCGCCGCGAGTCGGGCGCGGGTTTCGCCGACGATCGGCGCGTGCGCCGGCATCATGCCGTTGCGCCCCTGGGCGATGCTCTGCTCGATCGCGGCCACGCTGTCGCCATAGAGCCAGTAACCGTCGGTCAGATCCGGAGCCCCCAGGGCCTGCATGCCCTTGCCGTCGGGGCCGTGGCAGCTGACGCAGATGGTCTCGTACTTGTTCTTGCCGATGTTGGCGAGGCTGGTGTCGACCTTCTCGCCACCCAGCGACTGCAGGTACACCGCCACCGCGGTCACGCCCTGCTTGCCGCCGAGCGCCTGTTCCCACGCCGGCATCGCCGCCTGACGGCCGTTGAGCACGGTCTCGAGGATCTGCTCGGGCGCGCCGCCCCAGTGCCAGATGTCGTCGGTGAGATTCGGATAACCGATCGCGCCCTGCGCGGTGGAGCCGTGGCAGGTGGCGCAGGTGTTGGAGAAGATCGCCTTGCCCAGCTTCAGCGCGTTCGGATCCTTCGCGATCACGTCGATCGGCTTGCCTTCGAACGGCGCGAACGTCGCGGCCAGCTTCTTGTCTTCCGTGGCCTTGTCGGCGTCGTGCTGCTTCGCCGAACTCCAGCCGCCGTAGCCGGCGAACGCGCCGAGCCCCGGGAACCACGCCAGATAGCCGATGGTGAAGACGATGGTGATGTAAAACAGGTTGTTCCACCACTTCGGCAAAGGCTTGTTGTACTCGGTGATGTTTTCGTCCCAGACGTGGCTGGTGTCGGTCGGACCGGGATCGCCGGGGCGGCGTTTCGCCGTCCACCAGATCAACCACACGCAACCGACGACGTTCAGCACCACCAACGCGATGATGAAACCCGACCAGCCTGCACTCATGGAGCCCGTGTTCATCGGGTCGTCTCCTCTTCTTTCGTTCTGTTCGATTCAGCGGCGGGTGCGTCGTCGCCGAGCGGGAGTCGCGCGGCGGCTTCGAATTCGGACTTGCGTCGGGGGCTGAAGGCCCAGACGCTGCCGATCAGGAACAGCACCAGCAGGATGGCGGTGACGATGCCGGAGACCATGGCTCAGCCTCCCCGCGGTGCGTGCTTGCCGAGTCCCTGCAGATAGGCGACCACCGCATCCAGTTCGGTCTTGCCTTCCACCGCGGCGTTGGCGCCGTCGATGTCGGCCTGCGTGTAGGGATCGCCCAGCGTGCGCAGGGCTTCCATCTTCTTCTTCACCAGCGCGCCGTCCACCTGCGCCTCGGACAGCCACGGGAACCCGGGCATGTTCGACTCCGGCACCAGATCGCGCGGATTGTTCAGATGCACGCGATGCCAATCGTCGGAATAGCGGCCGCCGACGCGGGCCAGATCCGGACCGGTGCGCTTGCTGCCCCACTGGAACGGACGGTCGTAGACCGACTCGCCGGCCAGCGAGTAGTGGCCATAGCGTTCGGTCTCGAAGCGCAGGGTGCGCACCATCTGCGAATGGCAGTTGTAGCAGCCTTCGCGGATGTAGACCTCGCGCCCGGCCAGTTCCAGCGCGGGATAGGGTTTGACGCCCGGCAGCGGCTTGATCGCTTCCGCCTGGAACATCAGCGGGACGATTTCGGCGATGCCGCCGAACGACACCGCGACCGCGATCAGGATCGCCATCAGGGTGATGTTCTTTTCGACTTTCTCGTGAGCGTGGCTCATGGACTGTGCCTCGTGTTCTTGATTCTGCGGCGGGCGATCAGGCGCGGGCTTCCGCGGCGTCCGGCGCGATCACCGGATACGCCACCGGACCCTTGGCGGCCTGCCAGGTACGGACCACGTTCACCGCCATGATCAGCATGCCGACCACCACCAGCGCGCCACCGGCGAAACGACCGAGGTAATACGGATAGGTGGCGTTGAGCGATTCGACGAAGCTGTAGGTCAGGGTGCCGTCGCTGTTGGTGGCGCGCCACATCAGGCCCTGCATCACGCCGGCGATCCACATCGAGGCGATGTAGAACACGACGCCGATGGTGTGGGTCCAGAAATGCGCGTCGATCAGCTTGACCGACCACATTTCCTTCTGGCCCAGCAGGCGCGGCAGCAGCGCGTAGATCGAACCGATCGAGATCATCGCCACCCAGCCCAGCGCACCGGAATGCACGTGGCCGATGGTCCAGTCGGTGTAATGCGACAGCGAGTTGACCGTCTTGATCGACATCATCGGACCTTCGAAGGTCGACATGCCGTAGAAGCTCAGCGAGACGATCAGGAACTTGAGGATCGGGTCGGTCCGCAGCTTATGCCAGGCGCCCGAGAGGGTCATCATGCCGTTGATCATGCCGCCCCACGACGGCGCCAGCAGGATCAGCGAGAACACCATGCCCAGGCTCTGCGCCCAGTCCGGCAGCGCGGTGTACTGCAGATGGTGCGGGCCGGCCCACATGTAGATGGCGATCAGGGCCCAGAAGTGCACGATCGACAGGCGATACGAGTACACCGGACGGCCGGTCTGCTTCGGGATGAAGTAGTACATCATCCCGAGGAAGCCCGCGGTCAGGAAGAAACCCACCGCGTTGTGGCCGTACCACCACTGCACCATCGCGTCGACGGCGCCGCTGTAGATCGGGAACGAACTGGTGAGCGTGACCGGAATCGCGAGGCTGTTGACGATGTGCAGCAGCGCCACCGCGATGATGAAGGCGCCGTAGAACCAGTTGGCGACGTAGATGTGCTTGACCTTGCGCTTGCCGACGGTACCGAAGAACAGCACCGCGTATGCCACCCAGACCACCGCGATCAGGAGATCGATCGGCCAGATCAGCTCGGCGTATTCCTTGCCCTGGGTCAGACCCAGCGGCAGGGTCACGGCGGCCAGCACGATGACCAACTGCCAGCCCCAGAACACGAACGCGGCCAGCTTGTCCGAGAGCAGCCGCACGTGCGACGTGCGCTGGACCACGTACAGACTGGTCGCGAACAGGGCGCTGCCGCCGAACGCGAAGATCACCGCGTTGGTGTGCAGGGGACGGAGCCTGCCGAAAGACAGCCAGGGCAGGTCGAAATTGAGGGCGGGCCAGTACATCTGGGCAGCGATGAACAGGCCGACGAGCATGCCCACGATGCCCCAGACCACGGTCATCACCGAGAACTGGAGCACCACTTTGTCGTTGTAGGTTGACGTCGCGGTTTGCATGGATGGACCTCCGGGTTGCGGTGCATCATAAGATTGCGTTAAGGCTGCGTTTTGATCCGGATCAAGCCCGGGCGGCATCCGCGCCGAATCGGGGCGCGGCCCGCCGCGCGTCGACCTCGGCCTCGACCTCGACCTCGATCGCGCCCGGCCATGCCCGCACGGCGCGATGACGACCTGGTGACCGCCCGATCGACGCCATCGGGCGACCCGCATGGCGCGGGCGAGACAGGAACCGACGCAAGGGACAGGGCCGGACGAAGCCGGTGCGGCCGCGAAGGGGCCGACAAGGGGCCGCGACGCGCGGCATGGACTTCGAGACCCTCCGGGATGCACGCCACGCATCGCTCCTCGGCCCGACAAAGACCGCGGCCGCCGACGGCGACCGCCAAGTGCATCAGCCTACGCCTGCGCGACACACGAGGAAACCGGCGACGCGAACGCGCAGGGCCCGCCGGAGCGGGCCCTGCAGGCACGACGCGACGGCGACCGGATTCAGACGTCCGGATCGGAAGGCCAGCCCTCGCCGGTGCCGCGATGGAAGACCCGGTCGGTGTCCAGCACCGTCCCGGCGGGCATCGAGTCCTGCGCCGCCAGCCGCGCGTAGATCGGTGTGAAATCCGGGCGGGTGGCGTCCATCAGCTGTTCGTAGCTGTCGATGACGAAATAGGTCTTCTGGTAACTGTCGATGCGGTAGCGGGTCCGCATGATCCGCTCCAGGTCGAAGCCGATCCGGTTCGGGGCCGCGCTGTCGAGGCAATGGATGCTCTCGCCCTTGGAGCTGAGGATGCCGGCGCCATAGATGCGCAGTCCCTCGGCCTCGCGGATCAATCCGAATTCCACCGTGTACCAGTACAGCCGGGTGAGGTTGACCAGCGCCTCCGGCCCGACCGCGTGCGCCTTCACCCCGCCCGCGCCGTAGGCCTGCATGTAGTCGGCGAACACCGGGTTCATCAGCAGCGGCACATGCCCGAACAGATCGTGGAACAGGTCGGGTTCGGCCAGATAGTCCAGCTGTTCGGGCTTGCGGATCCACCAGGTCACCGGGAAGCGGCGATGGGCCAGATGCTCGAAGAAGGTCAGCTCGGGCAGCAGACCCTGGACACCGATCAGTTCCCAGCCCGTGGCGGCGCGCAGCATGCGGTTGAGATCGTCGAATTTCGGAATCCGGTCCGCGGTCATGCCCATCGCCTGCTGGGTCCGCAGGAATTCGCCGCTGGCCCGGCCGACCAGCAACTGCTGCTGTCGCGCGAACAGGGTCGCCCAGACTTCGTGATCGGTGGCGGTGTAGCGGTCCCAGGGCTGCTCGATCACCGCGGTCGTGTAGACCGGCACATACCCCTTGTCGGTCATCTGGTGTTCGACGCGTTGCGGTTCGGCATTCATGGCGGCTCCCTGGCCCGAGGCCCGTGACGGGCGTGCGATCCGCACACTGTAAGCGCATGCGCCCGCAAGATCCTTGCGTGATTGCGTATCCTCAGCCAATCTCTGCAATAAAATTGCGCCTTCAGACGATTTCAGGCAATCCCATGCCGACGACCGATCTCGACCGCACCGATCTGCTGCTGCTGGGCGAACTCCAGCGCGGCGGGCGCCTGACCAACGCCGAACTGGCCGAACGCGTCCACCTCTCGCCCTCGGCCTGCCTCCGCCGGGTCCAGCGCCTGGAACGCGAGGGCGTCATCGCCGGTTACCGCGCCGAGGTCGACCCCGAACGCCTCGGCCTCGGCCTGCAGGCCTTCGTCCGGGTCCAGCTCCGCCACCACGACGCCGCCTCGGTGGCCGCCTTCGCCGGCTTCGTCAACGACTGGGAAGAAGTGGTCGCCTGCCATGCGCTCACCGGCGACATGGACTATCTGCTGCAGGTGGTGGTGCGGGACCTCGACCACTTCTCGCGGTTCCTGCTGGACCGCCTGTTGAACCAGGCCGGCGTCGCGGACGTGAATTCGAGCTTCGTGCTGCGGACGGTGAAGGCGTTCCGGGGGCTGCCGCTGGGGCGGTGAGGGCTTCCCTGTGGAGGCGGCGGTTTTCAACAGCCGAAGGCTGGTCAAGCTGGGATGCCTTCGCCGTCATTCCATGCGCGATGATCTGTTGCACAAGGTGGCACGTGTCGCGACAGCCGATGCCCCGTGCGCTCGACACGGGTGAATCCTGCACGCCGGGGAAAGCCCGGAATCTTTTCCGCGCTGGTGCGCGGGTGACTTTCTTTTTGAAAAGAAAGATCACCAAAGAAAACATGCAAGGCCGATTCAAATCCGCCATCTGCAGCGTGGCCGGGATTTTTCTACGAGACATCCCTGTCTCGTAGAAAAACGGCGCGCGTCCTGCGCGCCGCCCGTTGGGTCTCTGATTGCAACGCGGCAGCGCTACCAATCAATCTCGAAAATGAGACAGGCGCCATCCGCATGAGCCTTCAATTCCATGCCTGAAAGACGACTTGCAATCCAGTTTCGCAATTCCGGCTTTCGAGATATGACGCTCGGCACCATCTTCTTGATGCACATGCGCTCGGGCGAATTTACGGAAACAAACCGATGCCTCGTCACCGGTCGGCCTGATGATTCTTGAAATCGCCCGGCAACCCAAGACATGGCCTCCTCCTTCCGAAGACCCAACGGGCGGCGGACAGGAGGTCCGCCGTTTTTCCACGAGACAGGGATGTCTCGTGGAGAAATCCCGGCCACGCTGCAGATGGCGGATTTGAATCGGCCTTGCATGTTTTCTTTGGTGATCTTTCTTTTCAAAAAGAAAGTCACCCGCGCGCCAGCGCGGAAAAGATTACGGGATTTCCTGAAAGCCCATGATTCAGCGACGTCAAGCGCGCCGCGAGTCGATCCGCCGCGATGCAAGCATCATCATGCGAAACAACAGCACATACCGAGGTGCAAGGACGCCAAAGCAGGCCCCTCACTGCGTTCGGGATGACAATGGAGAGACCACGACCCAAGAAACGTGACGCGCGTACATCAACTCTCGCGATCCTTCAGGAACCGCGCCATCGACACCTGCCCCGGCGACGGCGCGAATTCGGCGGCGACATCGACGAAACCACGCATCACCGCGATCTCGCGCGGAGTGCGATTGAGGGCATCGCGGGCTTCGGCATCGGCGCCATCGCGGAGGAGTTGCTGGGTCACGCGCAGCAGACCATGCAAGGCGGCGAGATGCAGCGGGCCGAAGCCGCGGGGATCGCGGACCCGCAGGGTCGCGCCTTCGTCGAGCAGGCGGGCGACGCCGGCAAGCACCACATCCTCGTCGCAGGCGGTGCCGGGTTCGGCGCGGGCGCCGAGCAGCAGCAACAGCGGCGTGACGCCGCCGGCGGCAAGGGCGTCCGGATCGGCACCGGCCAGCAGCAGCGCGTCGAACAACGCGACCAGACGACGACGATCGCGGGTGGTGAACCCGAACAGCGCCGCGCAGTGCAGCGGGGTGAGGCCCTGCGCATCGGTGGCGTTGATGTTCGCGCCGGCCGCGAGCAGCCGGGTGCAGACATCGGGCAAGCCCAGGGCGGCCGCAAGCATGAGCACGGTGACATCGCCCGGCAGACGCTGTTCGAGCGTGGCGCCGGCGGCGAGCAGGCGATCGACGATCTCGACCTGACGCATGCTCACCGCGGCCGAGAGCGCGGTCGCGCCGGTCTTCGCCGCGAGTTTCGGATCGGCGCCGCGCGCCAGCAACAGTTCGACCGTCGCGCGATGTCCGCCGCCGGCCGCGCGCAGCAGCGCGGTGCAGCCCTGCACGTCGACGGTGTCGACCGGCATGCCCAGGTCGAGCAGTTTGCGCACGGCGTCGGCATCGCCGCTGATCGCGGCCTGCGGCAGGTCGCTCACGCGCAGCGCGCGCGCGGGCAGCGGCCAGTGGCGCCAGTCGAGCCAGTCGGCGAGATCGCGGCGCCCGCTGGACAGCGCGACGCCCAGCGGCGTCTGGCCGTCGGCGGCGCGCACACTGGGCGAGGCGCCATGCAGGATGAGTTGCTTGAGCACCGGCTCGCGACGCAGCGCGGCGGCCAGATGCAGCGCGGTCATGCCGTGCTGATCGCGTGCGTCGAGGGCGACGCCGATCGCGATCAGCCGTGCGATCAGCTGGGTCCAGCCCAGACG
>JAYRSY010000020.1:0-63391 GCA_041919915.1 Lysobacteraceae bacterium | reverse complement strand
TCCTCGGCGGTGAGGGCCTCGTGGCCGAGTTTTTCGACGATGCGGCGAATGCCCATCAACTGCGACGGAGAGTCGTCGACGATCAGGATGCGTGCCATACGGGGCCCCTAGGGTGACTGTGCCAAGTGTAGTGGTCCCGGGCGTCCGCCGGAAGCTGGCGCCCCTTTTTTCTTGATGCGGCGCACAAGCGAGGCGGCATGGGCACCATCGGGGAGGGCGCTCAGCCCAGCCGGACGAGGGTCCGGCCGAACGAGCCGCCCGCCAACATCCCGGCGAAGACCGCCGGCAGGTCGGCCAGGGTCGCTTCGCGGGTGCAGATCGTGTCGAGGTGGGCCGGCTTCCAGTCCGAGGCCAGCCGCCGCCAGACCTCGTCGCGGAGATCGCGCGCGGTCCCGGCAGAGGCCACGCCCAGCAGGGATACGCCGCGGATGATGAAGGGCATGACCGTCGTGGGCAGATCGGCGGTCGCCGCCAGCCCGGCGCTGGCGACGTTGCCGTAGGGCCGGGTACGCGCCAGCAGGCTGGCCAGCATCGACCCGCCGACGTTGTCCAACCCGCCGCCGAAACGGGCGTTCTCCAGCGGACGGGCTTCGCCCAGCACGTCGCGGCCGAGGACCTGGGTCGCCCCCAGCGACGCCAGGTAGGCCGCATGCTCGGGTTTGCCGCTGATCGCATGCACCTCGTAGCCGGCGCGGCTGAAGATGTCGACCGCCAGCGACCCCACGCCGCCGGTGGCGCCGGTGACCGCCAGCGGCCCCAGCGCCGGCGTCTGCCGGTTGTCCTCCATCCGCAGCAGCGCCAGCGCGGCGGTGAAGCCCGCGGTGCCGAGGATCATGCTCTCGCGCAGGCTGAGCCCGGCGGGGAGGGGGATCGCCCATTTCGCTTCGATCCGCGCATATTCCGAATAGCCGCCGTCGCGGGTCTCGCTGAGCCCGCAACCGGTGACCAGCACCGCATCGCCTTCCTTGAACGCCGGATCGGTCGAGGACACCACATGCCCGGCCACGTCGATCCCGCCGACGAGCGGGAAGAAGCGCAGGATCTTGCCTTCGCCCGTCCCGGCGAGGGCGTCCTTGTAGTTCACGGACGAGTAGGCGGTGCGGATCACGATCTCGCCCGGGGCGAGGTCGTCGATCGAGAGCTCCTCGATGCCGCTGCGATAGCCGGCGCTGTCGTTGCGGATGCGGAAGGCGTGGAAGCGGGTCATGGTGTTTTCCGGCAGTGCGGTGGCATGAAAGGTTTCAGATCGTGATCGGGGCCGAGTCGCGTCCCGCGCAGATAGGTGTCGCAGGCGATCGCATCCAGGCGCTCGGACAGTTCGCAGAAGATGTCCGGTACGAATTCAGTGATGCCAAAGTCGCGTCGATCGGATTCGCTCAGCTCCGTGCCTTCCTTCGCGCAGGGCACGGCATAGACTTCGGTCGACCAGTGCCCGCGCGGGGTGTCGATGGCGATCGTGGTACTGGGGGCGTCGGTCACCTGGATGGCGTAATCGAGCTTCAACCGTCTGAATCCGCCCTTCTCGATGCCTGCGATCAGAGACGCGTGCTGCTGTGGCGCCAACTTCGACCCGTAGAGCAGGATCTCCGTTTCGTATGGCCTGGACGGATTTTCCTGGCGTGCATGCATGCGCAACAGCGTATTGCCTTCGCCGTCGATCGTCAGGGCGAACGCAGGACAGTTGCCATAACAACCGGTTCGCTCGAACGAGATGTTGTAGTTTTCGCGGGATGAGATCGGAGGGTCGGGTGCCCGGGCACCTTCGCGAGTCCCTTGTGCGACATATCCCGTGACGCCTATCGCCGCGAGCGAGACCGTGATGAGCAGAAGCAGGGGGCTGGGTTTCATGGCTGCGACGAAAACGGGGCAGCGCGAGCTTACCGCAACTCCCGCCGCCGCTTCTCGTCCAGCCATTTGTCCGCCTGCGCCGGGGTGTAGTCGCGCATCCAGGCGAAGAGGGTGTCGATGTCCTCGCCGTGCCAGAGGTCGTGGCGCTGGTCGGGGTGCAGGAAGCGTTCTTCGACCATGCGTTCGATCATGCCGATGAGCGGTGCGTAGAAACCGTCGACATCGAGGAAGGCGCACGGTTTGCGGCCGAGGCCGAGCTGGCGCCAGGTCAGCATCTCGAACATCTCGTCGAGCGTGCCGAAACCGCCGGGCAGGGCGACGAAGGCGTCGGCGAGGTCGAACATCCGCGCCTTGCGCTCATGCATGTTCGAGACGACTTCCAGACGTGTCAGCCCCTTGTGCGCGACTTCCCATTGCACGAGTTGTTCCGGAATCACGCCGACGACTTCGCCGCCGTGCTGCAGGACGGCATCGGCGACGATGCCCATGAGGCCGACGTTGCCGCCGCCGTAGACCAGTTGCAGGCCTTCGGAGGCGATGCGCGCACCGAGGGCCTTCGCGCGTTCGGCGTAGGCGGGTTTGTTGCCGGAGTTCGAGCCGCAATAGACGCAGATGGATTTCATGAGGTGTCCGTGAGGGAAGGTCAGTGGTCGCTGTGCAGCAGCATCATGCCCGACATGCGCCTGAGTTTTTCGCGTTTACGGGCCGGTGTCAGCGCCATCGCCATACGCCAGAACCAGGCGAACGGCATGGTGCGTCGCAGCCGCAGGCTCTCGTCCCAGTGCGAGCGGAATTCGCTTTCGCGCCAGCCGAAGGGCGCGAAGAACGCGGTGTTCTCGCGCGGGCCGAACAGGAACGGCGCGTTGCCCGCGCGCACCTGTGGCGACCAGGTCTTTTCGAGTTGTTTCAGCAGGGCCGGCGACGCCAGATCGCTCAACCACCAGCGCGCCCTGGCGACGTCGTGCAGGTCGCGGGCGAGGGCCGCGACGTCGTCGGCTTCGAGATAGACCAGCAGCCCTTCGGTGATCACCAGCGTCGGGCCCTGCTGCGCGGCGTCCGCGAACAACGTGCGGCGCACGTCCGCCTCGCGAAGATCGGCGGCGACGAACTCGACCCGGCAATGCGGCGTTTCGCCCGCCATCTGTTCGCGGAAGTACGCGACCATGTCCGGCATGTCGACATGGATCCAGCGCAGGTCGGCGGGCAGATCCATGCGGTAAGGCCGGGCATCCAGTCCGGCGGCGAGGTTGAGCACGGTCTTCGCGCCCTCGCGCACGCAGCGCTCCACGATCTCGTCCATTACCGCGGTGCGCACCACCAGCGGCCAGCTCATGGCCGTGCCCTGCGGCATCTCGCGCACGATCGCCTCGCCGCGCGCACCGCCAAGCCGGCGCGCGTAAGGATCGTGGAAGATCGCGTCTCGACGCTCGCTTTCCATCGCGCGATAGATCGCCACCCAGAGCGCGGTGTCGGAGACGTTGCGGATCGAGTTGGATTCGCTCATCGCCGTGTCCTCGGAGTGCGTGACCCTGAAACGAAGCGGCGCACCGAAGTGCGCCGCCTGCGTGGATGTCGGCGAAGATCAGTTCGCCTTGTGGATCGCCCGTTTGTGCACCGCCATGGCCGCGTCGTGCACGGCTTCCGACAGACTCGGATGCGCGTGGCAGATGCGGGCGAGATCGTCGGCGGAGCCGCTGAATTCCATGGTCAGCACGCCTTCGTGGACCAGTTCGGAGACGTTGGCGCCGACCAGGTGCATGCCGAGCACGCGATCGGTCTCGGCGTGCGCGAGCACCTTCACGAAACCGGCGGGTTCGGCCATCGCGATCGCGCGACCCACCGCCGCGAACGGAAAGCTGCCGGCCTTGTACGGGATGCCCTCGGCCTTCAGCTGTTCCTCGGTCTTGCCGACCCAGGCGATTTCCGGTTCGGTGTAGATCACCCACGGAATGGTGTCGAAGTTGACGTGGCCCGGCAGGCCGGCGATGAGCTCGGCTACGGCGATGCCTTCCTCGAAGCCCTTGTGCGCCAGCATCGGGCCGCGCACGCAGTCGCCCACGGCCCAGACGCCGTCGACGCCGGTGTGGCAGTGTTCGTCGACCACGATGCGGCCGCGTTCGTCGAGCTGCACGCCGGTGCCTTCGGCGAGCAGGCCCTTGCTCGCGGCCTTGCGGCCCACGGCGACCAGCAGCTTGTCGACGACGATGTTCTGCTCGCCCTTGGCGTCGGTGTAGGTCAGGTGGACTTCACCGTTCTTCACCTCGGCCTTGCTGACCTTCGCGCCCAACTGGATGTCGAGACCCTGCTTCTTGAACTCGCGCGCGGCGATCTTCGCGGCTTCGCCGTCGGCGGCGGCCAGGAAGTCCGGCATCGCTTCGAGGATCGTGACCTTGGCGCCGAGGCGGTTCCACACGCTGCCCAGTTCCAGGCCGATCACGCCGGCGCCGATCACGCCGAGACGCTTCGGCACTTCGGTGAAGTCCAGCGCGCCGACGTTGTCGACGATGTGGGCGCCGTCGAATTTCGCGAACGGCAGTTCGATCGAGTCGGAACCGGCGGCGATGATGACGTTGGTGCCCTTCAGCTCGACTTCGCTGCCGTCGTGCTGCTTGACCTTGACCACGTTGCCGGCCTGCAGGGTGCCGAAGCCGTGGAACGCGGTGATCTTGTTGGCCTTGAACAGCTGGGCGATGCCGCCGGTGAACTGTTTGACGATCTTGTCCTTGCGGCCGACCATCGCGGCGACGTCGATCTTCGCGTTGTCGAAGCTGATGCCGTGGTCGCCGAAGATGTGGCCCATGTTCCAGAACTGGCGCGAGGAGTCCAGCAGCGCCTTCGACGGGATGCAGCCGACGCGCAGACAGGTGCCGCCGAGCGCGGGCTTGCCGTCCTTGCCGAGCGCGGCGTCGATGCAGGCGGTCTTCATGCCGAGTTGGGCGGCGCGGATCGCGGCGTGGTAGCCGGCCGGGCCGGCGCCGATGACGATGACGTCGAAGTCCTGCTGTTGAGGGGCTTGTTGTTCGCTCATGGATATCGTTCCTGTGGCTTCAAAGCGCGAAGCCCCTCGCGGGCGAGGGGCTTCCGGCGGGCATTACATGCCCAGCAGCATGCGGTGCGGGTTTTCCAGCTGATTCTTGATGTCGACCAGGAACAGCACCGCGTCCTTGCCGTCGATGATGCGGTGGTCGTAGCTCAGCGCGATGTACATCATCGGCGCGATCACGACCTGGCCGTTCTCGGCGATCGGACGTTCCTTGATCGCGTGCATGCCGAGGATCGCCGACTGCGGTGGGTTCACGATCGGCGTGGACATCAGCGAACCGAAGGTGCCGCCGTTGGTGATGGTGAAGGTGCCGCCCTGCAGGTCTTCCAGCTTCAGGCCGCCTTCGCGCGCCGCCTTGGCGTAGCCGGCGATGGCGCCTTCGATGTCGGCGAAGCCCATGCGCTCGACGTTGCGCAGCACCGGCGTCACGAGGCCCTTCTCGGTGGCGACCGCGATGCTGATGTCGGCGTAGCCGTGATAGATGACGTCGTTGCCGTCGACAGAGGCGTTGACGATCGGATGGCGCTGCAGCGCGTTCGCGGCGGCCTTGGCGAAGAAGCTCATGAAGCCGAGCTTGATGCCGTTGGCCTTCTCGAAGGACTCGCCCAGCTCCTTGCGCATGGCCATGACCTTGCCCAGGTTCACTTCGTTGAACGAGGTGAGCATGGCGATCGAGTTCTTCGACTGCATCAGGCGCTCGGCGATGCGGGCGCGCATGCGGGTCATCGGCACGCGCTCTTCCGGCCGCGCGCCCCCGCCGACGCCGGCGGTCTTGCCGCTGGCGTAATTGACGATGTCTTCCTTGGTGACCGCGCCGCGGCGGCCGGTGCCGGCGACCTCGGCGGGATTCACGCCGCTGGTGACGGCCGCGAAGCGCGCGCCCGGCGGAAGCTCCGTCGCGGCGGCGGCCGCAGGCGCGGGCGCAGCCGCCTTGGCGGGCGCGGCCGGAGCCGCGGGGGCTGCGGCAGGCGTGGCCGCAGGCGCGGGGGCCGCGGCCACGGCGCCTTCCTCGATGATCGCGATGACCTGCTGGCTGTTGACCGTCGCGCCTTCCGCGAACTTCAGCTCCTTGATCACGCCGTCGACGGTCGAAGGCACTTCCAGCACGACCTTGTCGGTCTCGAGGTCGACGATGTTCTCGTCGCGCCTGACGGCGTCGCCCACCTTCTTGTGCCAGGTGGCGATGACGGCGTCGGAAACGGACTCGGGAAGAACGGGAACCTTGATTTCGGTGGCCATGTTGGCGTCCTGACAGCGGTATTGAAAAGGTGAACCGGCGCCGGGGAGGCGCCGGTGGGTAACGTCACTCGGCGGCGTGTTCGCCGTTGAGCGGATTGACCAGCGCGTCGGCGATCAGCTTCAGCTGCTCTTCGACGTGATCGTTGAAATGACCGGCGGCCGGCGAGGGCGAGCGGGCGCGACCGGCATAGTGCAGGGTCTGCTTCTCCTGCAGGCAGAAGCGCAGGTGATGCTGGATCTGGTACCACGCGCCCTGGTTCTGCGGTTCTTCCTGGCACCACACGACCTGGGTCGCCTTCGGATAACGCTTGAGTTCAGCGATCAGGTGAGCGCGCGGGAAGGGATACAACTGTTCGATGCGGATGATCGCGACGTCCTTCTGTCCGCGCTTCTGCGCATCTTCCAGCAGGTCGTAATAGACCTTGCCGCCGCAGACGACGACGCGCTTGACCGTCTTCGGGTCGGCGCCGGAGTCGGGAATCAGGTGCTGGAATTCGCCGTTCGCCAGTTCGTCCAGGGACGACACGGCGAGCTTGTGGCGCAGCAGCGACTTCGGCGTCATCACCACCAGCGGCTTGCGCGTCTTCATGCGCATCTGCCGGCGGATCATGTGGAACGCCTGCGCCGGTGTGGTCGGCGTGCAGACGATCATGTTCTCCAGCGCGCAAAGCTGCAGGAAGCGCTCCAGACGGGCCGAGCTGTGCTCGGGACCCTGGCCTTCGTAGCCGTGCGGCAGGAACAGGGCGAGGCCGCAGAGCCGGCCCCACTTCGCTTCGCCCGACGACAGGAACTGGTCGATCACGACCTGCGCGCCGTTGGCGAAGTCGCCGAACTGCGCTTCCCAGATGTCGAGGGTCATGGGATCGGCGGTGGAATAGCCGTACTCGAAGGCCATCACCGCTTCTTCGCTGAGCAGCGAGTCGATGATGGTCGCGTCCTCGGGGTTCTGCACCAGTTGCCGCAGCGGCATGTGGTCCACGTCGGTCTTCTGGTCGTGGAGGATCGCGTGGCGGTGGAAGAAGGTGCCGCGACCGCAGTCCTGGCCGACCAGACGCAGGCGGAAGCCTTCGTCGAGCAGGGTGGCGTAGGCGAGGTTCTCGGCGAAGCCCCAGTCGCCGGCGAGCTCGCCCGCGGCCATCTTCCGGCGATCGTCGTAGATCTTGGCGACGCGCGGATGCAGGGTGGCATCGTCGGGCAGGGTGTTGATCAGCGTCGCCAGTGCGTCCAGACGCTCGCGCGGAACCCGGGTGTCGACGCCGTCGCCGAGTTTCGCGGCGAGCAGCGGGCGCCAGTCGACGGCGTAGGCATCGGGATTGGCCGGGGCCAGTTCGGTGGTGACCACACCGTCGTCGAGCTTCTGCCGGTACACGTCGACCAGCGCCTGGGCTTCGCCGTTCTCCAGCGTGCCGGCGGCGGTCAGACGCTCCGCATACAGCTCGCGGGTCGTCTTGCGCTTGCGGATGGTCTGGTACATCAGAGGCTGGGTGGCCGCCGGCTCGTCGGCCTCGTTGTGGCCGTGGCGGCGGTAGCAGACGAGGTCGATGACCACGTCCTTGCCGAACTGCTGGCGGAAATCGAAGGCGAGTTCGGCGCAGAACGCCACCGCTTCGGGATCGTCGCCGTTCACGTGCAGCACGGGGGCGCCGACCATCTTCGCGACATCGGTGCAGTACAGCGTGGAGCGCGCGTCCTGGCGTTCGCTGGTGGTGAAGCCGACCTGGTTGTTGATGACGATGTGGATCGTGCCGCCGACCGCGAAACCGCGGGCCTGCGACATCTGCAGCAGTTCCATCACCACGCCCTGGCCGGCGAACGCGGCGTCGCCGTGCATCAGGATCGGCACGACCTGGCGGCGGGCCTTGTCGCCGCGGCGATGCTGGCGCGAACGGACGCTGCCGGCCACGACCGGGTCGACGATCTCCAGATGCGACGGGTTGAAGGCGAGGGCGAGATGCACCGGGCCGCCCGGCGTCTGCACGTCGGCGCTGAAGCCCATGTGGTACTTCACGTCGCCGGCGTGGGCGCGGTCGTCGTGTTCGAACTTGCCCTCGAATTCGTCGAACAGCTTGCGCGGCGGCTTTCCGAGCGTGTTCACCAGGACGTTGAGGCGGCCGCGATGGGCCATGCCCAGCACCACGTCCTTCACGCCGTCGTTGCCGGCGCGGCGGATCATCACGTCGAGCATCGGGATCAGCGCGTCGCCGCCTTCCAGCGAGAAGCGCTTCTGGCCGACGTACTTGGTGTGCAGATAGCGTTCCAGGCCTTCGGCGGCGGTGAGGCGTTCGAGGATCCGGCGGCGATCGCCGGTGCTGCGACCGTAGTCGCCACCGGCGGTCTCCAGACGTTCGTACATCCAGCGCCGCTGATCGGCGTCGGTGATGTGCATGAACTCGGCGCCGATGCTGCCGGTGTAGGTCGACTTGAGCAGGGAGAGCAGCGCGCGCAGTTTCATGCGCGGCTTGCCGGCGATGCCGCCGGTGCTGAATTCGTCGTCGAGATCGCGTTCGGTCAGACGATGGAAGTCCAGGCCCAGATCCGGTGCGTCCGGTTTCTCCAGCATTCCCAGCGGATCGAGATCGGCGGCGAGATGGCCGCGCGAGCGATAGGCGGTGATCAGGCGGCCGACCGAACGCTCGCGTTCGTCGCCGGGACCGGCCGAAGCGGCGACCACGCCGCGGGCGGCCCGGCGACCGGCCTCGGCGATGGCCTCGATGACCGCCGAGTGCGGCACCTCGCCGCCGTCGCGACCGCGGATACCGTCGAAATAGGCCTTCCATTTCGGGCCGACGCTGTCGGGGGAGACCAGGTACTGCTCGTAGAGGTCCTCGATGTAGGCGGCATTGGCGCCGAGCTGCGAGGACTGCGAGAACTGCTTCAGGAGACTGTCCACTCGGAGGTCACACTCGAATGTGGGGAAGTGCGGAGAAAAGACGGGTAACCGATTGATCCGCCGGGAAAACCCCGGGCGGCTCGACAGGCGGGTGAAAGAATCGGAATTATAGCCGGAGGGCTTGCCGCGACGCACCACCGAAGCGGGCCGCGACGCTTTGGACCTTGGTCGGAGGCCGGTCCGGCCCGGCGGCGGCGAGGCGAACCGGTGTCGACCTCCGGTCGCGCGGAACGCGACTTCGCCGGCCGTCCGCTTCCGGCACGGTCCGGCTGGTATGGTCTGCCGCATCGACCATCGGGGGATCGGGATGCGGGGACGGATCGGAGTGTGGGCGCTGATCGTCGCGACGACGACGGCCTTGGCCGGGTGTGGCGGATCGGTGGCCGGGACGGATCGCGCCGGCAAAGCGCTGCTCGCGACGGACATCTACGGCTGTCCGGACCTCGGCGGCACCTATGCGCTTGCGTCGTCCGGCCCCAAGGGCGTGTCCTACGCGGGCTCGATGCTCGAAGAATTCGAGGTCGAATGGGGCAATCGGCTGTCGACGGATCAGGTGCGCGCGGTGACGATCCGCCGGTTCGAGCCCGGGGCCTTCGAATTCCGCTTCCAGGTCCACGATGCCCGGGTGATGCAGCAGCTCGCGATCATCCGCGAGTTCTACAAGCCGCGATATCGCGAGTGGTACCACCTCCAGCAGGAGCCGGAGCGGAGTGCCTACATCGCCCGCAACGGCGCGGAGTCGCATGCGAAGCGGCTGCGCGAGCTGGGGCCGACCACCGAGATCGTGCGGGTGGTGCGTTCCGGTACCGATGCCGTCTGCCGGGATGGCTGGCTGGAACTCCCGCGGCAGTACACCGACCACCCCATCCGCCTGACGCTCGGCGAAGACCGCTCGATCCTCGGCGAATCCGACGAGCTGACCACCTACGACATCCCGATCTGGTGCGGCGATGGCTGCAAGGATCTGAAGATCCCGACCGGGACCTTTACCGGCACGCTCCGGTGGCCGCGCGACGACGCCCAGCGTCCGTGGCGGGCCGAGGAGGTCGCGACCCGCGTCGGGTTCGAGCGGCCGATCGACGAGATCGAGGCCGAGCAGCGCGCCCTGGCGGAGACACAGCGTCGCAGCGACGAAAAGCGGTTCCTGCCGGCGGACGCGATCCGTGCCCGGCTCCAGGCGATGGCGCCCGCGGGCACGGTCGTTGACGGCGTCACGGTCGAAGGCGGCAAGGTGCACATCCGATACACCGCGCCCACCGCGGAGATCGACGGTCTGCTGGATCGGGTCGAGGCGGCCGGGGGCATCAGCGTCACCCACGCGCCGCAGGAGGTGCAGCGGATCGTCACCTCCGGACGGTTCCATGTGCGCAGCGTCGAATTCGTGCTCACGGATTCCCCGCTGGTGCTGCGTGAAGCGCGCGGGCCTGGGGCGTCGTCCGCGCCAGTCGTGGGCGGCACGGGCGCCGATTCCTCCGACGTGCCGGCATCCGCGATGCTGGCCCTGTCCGTCGCCGAGCCGCGGCCGACCGAGGCGCCGACGAGCCGTCCGGCTCCCGCGGATCCGGTTCCTGCGGCTCCGACCGCGGCCCGGACCACGCAGACGCCTCCGGCCGGCATGGCCGAACCGCTCGCGATCCAGCGCCGCGTCGGGCCGCTGTTTCCGGGCGGTTGCCGGATCGTGGACGTGCGCTACGGCGGCGACCGCGTCACCCTCATCGGTCAGGCGGAGCAGCACCGTTGCGTCTCCGACGGTCTGCGAGCGCTCGATGCCAAGGGCAGTCGCCCGGAGCTGCTGTCGCTCGACCAGGAGGGACGCGGCAGCTACCGCTTCCGTGTCTCGATCGTCGCGTCGGAACTGACCCGACGCTGAGCCGACACCTCAGCCCGGGCGCTTCTGCAGTTCCGACACGATCAGCAGCAGGCCGCCGACCACGATCGCCGCATGGCCGGGGGCGGTGCGCCCGCCGATCACGGCGGCGACGAGGATGCAGACGAATCCGACGCCGGCGATCAACAGACTGCGCGGGGTGTGTCGGGGCCGGCGCCAGGCGCTCGCATCGCCGAAACGGCGGGTGAGCGCGAACGCCCGGAGCAGGAATACCAGACCGGCCAGCGCCAGTCCCCAGACCCAGACATGCGGCAGGGCGCCTCTGGACAACGCGCTGCCACCCAGTCCGAGACCGGCGGCCAGCAGGACGAACCCCATCCCGTACAGGACGGCGAGCACGATCAGACGCAGCATGCTCAGACGCCCAGGACGCGGTACTCGGTGACGATCCGCGAGCGTTCCCAGACCGGCTGGAAGCTGTCGGCGAGCTGACGGGCGCGTCCGCCCTGGTCGATCGCGCCTTCGCCGTCGAAACGGTTGCCGAGCGTGCGGAAGTAGTAGCCGCTGCCGTCGTTGACCACGAACGCCGAGGCGTAGCCACGATCCGCAGGGTCGCTCACCTCGCGGAAGGCGAACACGCTGGGCAGGCGCTGGGCGAGCGCGATCAGCGGCGCATGCGCGCGCTGCGGCGCGTCGGCGTCCTGCAGCAGGATGCGGATGTCGACCCGCTGTCGCCGCGTGGCCAGGGTGCGCAGGGCGTCCAGCACTTCGGGCGCGTCGAACAGCCCGGGATCGAGCGCGCGGCTGTAGATCGACAGCTCGCGCCGGGCGTGGGCGATGATGCCGCAGACGATGGCGACGGCGGCGTCGCGGGTATCGATCGCGGTCGGGCCACCGAGCTGCCGGCGCATGTTCAGATGTTCGATGCCCGCTTCCATGTAGCGGTCGCCGTAGGGCACGAAACCGTGCCGCGCGTAGAAACCGATCGCCGAAACCTGCGCATGCAGGCTCACTTCCGGCCACTGCCGACGCCCGGCCTCGGCGAGCAGCGCTTGCAGCAGGGCATCGCCCACGCCGTGTCCGCGCCATTCGCGCAGCACCGCCATGCGTCCGATCGTGCGTTCGGGCGTGAGCCGTCCGGTACCGATCGGGCGCCCCTCCGCGTCGCGCGCGATCACGTGGGCGCACAGCGGGTCCAGCGCGTCCCATTCCAGTTCGAGCGGGACCTGCTGCTCCTGCACGAACACCGGTTCGCGCACCGCGCGCAGCGCATCGATGCCGGTGGCGTAATCGATCGTTTCGACCCGGAATCCGTGGTCAGTCATGGTCGTCGCCCTCGTCGCTGTGGTCGTCGCCGGTGTCGAGCCGGTAGTGCCCCTGCGCGAGCAGTTCCAGGACCAGCGCGCGGCCGTCTTCGGACAGCGCGTCGTAGGCGGCTTCGTCCAGAATGTCCGCGGCGGCCAGCGCGCGCGCATCCGCGAGCGGGAGGGCGTGGACCAGACCGGCGAGATAGAGTCTGCCGGTGCGACGGTTCTCGTCGCTGCGCCGCCAGGCGGCCCGGGTCCACGGGTGGCGCGCCAGCACCGCCCCTTGCCGCAGGTCGAATTCGATCTCGATCCGCGAGCGCGGCGGGTCCGGATCCAGCGGCATCGCGGCGCTGCGGTACAGGCTGATGAAGCGGCCGAACCAGTCGCCCAGGCGCTCCGGATCGCGCATCCGCAGTTTGTTCAGCGCTTCGATCGCGCGGCCCATGGCGGTGGCGTCGATTTCGTACGGATCCTTCGGCGGCGTCAGGTCCGGATCGGTGTAGCGCACGGACTCGTCGGCGTCGCACAGCAGGGTGTCGATGAAGTCGCCGAGCAGTTCCGCGCTCGAGGGTGCGCGCAGGCCCACCGAAATGGTCAGGCAGGCATCCTCGGCCACGCCGTGGTGCGGCACGCCCGGCGGCAGATACAGCATGTCGCCCGGTGCGAGCACCCAGTCGTGGGTCGGTGAGAAATGCTTGAGCAGGCGCAGTGGAACGTCGTCGAGGTAGGTGTCGTCCGGGTTCGGCGCGGTGTCGATCATCCAGCGGCGATGGCCCAGTCCCTGCAACAGGAACACGTCGTACTGGTCGATGTGCGCGCCGACCGAACCACCGGGCGCCGCGAACGAGATCATGATGTCGTCCATGCGCCAGCGCGGCAGGAAGTCGAAATCGTCGAGCAGCGCGCGCACGTCCGGATCCCACTTGTCCACGTCCTGCACCAGCACCGTCCAGTCCTGGTGCGGCATGCCGGGGAATTCGGCCTCGTCGAACGGGCCGGTGCGCACGGTCCAGGCGTCGCCGGCGCGGTCGTAGCTGGCGATGCGCGCCAGCGCGCCCTCTTCGCAGGCGAGACCGGCGAGATCTTCCGGCGTCAGCGGCGAAACGAAATCCGGGAACGCGTTGCGGATGAGCAGCGGCCGTTTCTGCCAGTAATCGCGCAGGAACCGCGCCGGCGGCATGCCCAGCGGGCCCTTGCCGGTCGCGTCGATCTCGTACGGCAGTGTCTCCGCGGTCTTGCGTCCGGCCATCTCAGATCTCCTTCGCCAGACGATCGGCCAGACCGATGTAGCTGCCCGGCGTCATGTCGAGCAGGCGCTGCTTCGCATCCGCCGGCAAGTCGAGGCCGGCGATGAACTCGCGCATCGACTCGGCGGTGATGCCGTGGCCTCGGGTCAGGGCCTTCAGTTGTTCGTACGGGTTCGGAAGACCGTGCCGGCGCATCACCGTCTGCACGGCTTCGGCCAGCACTTCCCAGGCGGCATCGAGATCCGCCGCCAGACGCTCCGGATTCGCGCTGAGTTTGTTCAGGCCGCGCAGCAGCGCGTCGTAGCCGATCAGCGCATGCCCGAACGCGGTGCCGAGCGCGCGCAGCACCGTCGAATCGGTGAGGTCGCGTTGCCAGCGACTGATCGGCAGCTTGGCCGCGAAATGCTCGAACAGGGCGTTGGCGATGCCGAAATTGCCTTCGGCATTCTCGAAGTCGATCGGATTGACCTTGTGCGGCATGGTCGAGCTGCCGACTTCGCCGGCTTTCACGGCCTGTTTGAAATACCCCAGCGAGATGTAGCCCCAGATGTCGCGGCACAGATCGACGCAGATGGTGTCGATGCGCTTCTGCGCGTCGCACAGTTCCGCGATGCCGTCGTGCGGCTCGATCTGGGTGGTGTAGGGCTGCCAGTCAAGCCCGAGCGATTCGACGAAACGCTTCGAGAACGCAGTCCAGTCCACGTCCGGATAGGCGGCCAGATGCGCGTTGTAGTTGCCGACCGCACCGTTGATCTTGCCCGGCATCTGCGCGCCGGCGAGCAGTTCGCCCTGACGCTGCAGACGCGCGACGACGTTCGCGAGTTCCTTGCCGACCGTGGTCGGCGACGCGGTCTGGCCGTGGGTGCGCGACAGCATCGGCAGTGCGGCGTGCGCGTGGGCCATCGTGCGCAGCATCTGGATCAGGTCGTCCAGTCGCGGCAGCAGCGTCGCCTGCCGCGCTTCGTTGAGCATCAGCGCGTAGCTCAGGTTGTTGATGTCCTCGCTGGTGCAGGCGAAATGCACGAATTCCAGCGAGGGCGCCAGTTCGGCGTCGGCCGTCATCCATTCCTTGATGAGGTACTCGACCGCCTTCACGTCGTGATTGGTGGTCCGTTCGATCTCCTTGACCCGGGCGGCGTCGGCCAGCGACAGCGACGCGGCGCGGGCGCGCAGGCGGGCGGCGGCGTCTTCGCCGATCGGCGCCAGTTCGACGATGCCCGGCTCGGCGGCCAGCGCCAGCAGCCATTCGATCTCGACCTTCACCCGGGCCTTGATGAGGCCGTATTCGGAGAAGATCGGGCGCAGGGCATCGACCTTGCCGGCATAGCGGCCATCGAGCGGGGAGAGGGCGAGCAGTTGGGCGTCGGACATGGCGAACCGGGCGGGGCGGGGAGGCGAACATTGTAAACGCCCGTGGGCGTATGCTCGCCGGGACCTCTTTGCGCAGGAGCCGCACCATGGCCAGACGCAGCGCGATTCCCGGGCATGCCGGCGGCCGGGTGCCGGATCCCTTCCGCACCGAACGCGACAGCATGGGCGAGCTGCGGGTGCCCGCCGATGCTCTGTGGGGCGCCCAGACCCAGCGCGCCGTGCAGAATTTCCGCATCTCGGGCCGACCGATGCCGCGCGGTTTCGTGCGCGCCCTCGGCCTGATCAAGGCCGCCGCCGCGCAGACCAACGCCAACCTCGGCCTGTTGCCCAAGACCCGCGCCGCCGCGATCCGCAAGGCCGCGCTGGAAGTGGCGGAAGGCGTGCACGACGCGCATTTCCCGGTCGACGTGTTCCAGACCGGTTCCGGCACCTCCAGCAACATGAACGCCAATGAGGTGATCGCCGCGCTGGTGATGCGCGCCGGGCGCGGGCGCGTGCACCCCAACGACGACGTGAACCTCGGCCAGAGCTCGAACGACGTGATCCCGAGCGCGATCCGGGTCGCGGCGCTGCTGGCGACGACCGAGGAATTGCTGCCGGCGCTGCGTCATCTGCGGACCACGATCGACCGTCGCGCCCGCGAGGCGCGGAAACTGGTCAAGACCGGTCGCACCCATCTGATGGACGCGATGCCGTTGACCTTCGCGCAGGAACTCGGGGCGTGGTCGTCGCAGCTGGAATCCGCGCGGATGCGGATCGAGGACGCGCTCAAGCGGCTGCGACGGCTGCCGATCGGCGGCACCGCGATCGGGACCGGCATCAACGCCGCGCCCGGGTTCGGCAAGCGCGTCGCGCAGACCCTGTCGGTGCTCTCCGGTGCGCGTTTCGTCAGTGCCGACGACGCCTTCGAGGGCATCGCCGCGCAGGACGATGCGGTGGAGCTGTCCGGTCAGCTCAACGCGCTGGCGGTGGCGCTGATGAAGATCGCGAACGATCTGCGCTGGATGAATTCCGGACCGCTCGCCGGCCTGGGCGAGATCGAACTCCCGGCGCTGCAGCCGGGGTCGTCGATCATGCCCGGCAAGGTCAATCCGGTGATTCCCGAAGCGGTGGCGATGGTCTGCGCGCAGGTGTTCGGCCATCACACCACGATCACGGTGGCCGGACAGAGCGGCAATTTCCAGCTCAACGTGATGCTGCCGCTGATCGCCGCCGATCTGCTGGACGGCATCGGCCTGCTGGCGAACGCGATGCGCGTGCTGGCCGACGATGCCATCGCCGGTCTGCGTTTCCGCCCGGACCGCCTCGCCGAGGCGCTGGCGCGCAACCCCATCCTCGTGACAGCGCTGAATCCGGTGATCGGGTACGAAAAAGCCGCCGCGATCGCCAAGGAGGCGTATCGCGAACGGCGTCCGGTGTTCGATGTGGCGCTGGAGAAGAGCGGGCTGACCGCGGCCGAGTTGCGCCGTCTGCTGGATCCCGCGGCGCTGACCGAAGGCGGTCTGCGCGCGGGCGGTGCGGGCGGCGGCTGAAGCCGACGCCCGCGGAGGATCATTTCGTCGCTTCGGCGCCCGCGGCTTCCGCCTCGGCGGCGGCGTTGCTCTGGTCGCCGTCGATGTCCACATCGACATTGGCGTTGATCTGCGTGCCCGGCACGTCGACGTTGAAGTCGCCGTCCTTGCCGCACTCGTCCACGTCCTTCTGATCCATCCTGGCGTAGGGCTGGAACGCGGGCAGCGCGGCGGCCAGACGGTTCTGGGTGTCGAGCAGCGCCGGCAGCTTCGCGCACAGCGCGATCGCAGAATGCTTGATGCCCTCGGCTTCGGCTTCGATCTTCTTCTCGATCTCGTCGGTGTTGCCGGTCAGCACGCCCTTGACCGCTTCGCCCACCGCCTTGCCGGCCAGATCGGCGCCTTCCAGGCCGATACCGATCCCCGCTTCGGCGACGCCGACGACGTGACCGCGGTACTCCAGCAACAGCTTGCGCTGGGCCTCGTCGATCGCGATGGTCTTGCCGTCGATCAGCAGATCGCCTGCCGGCGTGATCTCGGCCTTCGAGGTGCCGTCCGTGGACAGATCGATATTGCCTTTCGCCAGTTCTTCGCGGGCCTCGTCGGTGGCCTGCTTCACGGCCTTGCCGATGAGGGTGGTCGGTTCGGAGCCCGGATCGGAGGCGGTGGCGGGCGCGTTGTCGGAGCAGGCCATCAGGGGCGCGCAGGCGAGCAGGGCGACGGACAGATTACGGAGAGCGGTGCGCATGGCGGAGCCTCGGAAGAGGTGGGGTGCGGAGAGAATCGCGGTTCTGGGACTGCGGGACATCTGTCGTTGGTTGGGGAAGCGCAGGACCGGCAAGGCGTTCGTTCTGGCGGAATCGGAGGGAATCCCGAAGTGTGCGCCGGTCTTCGTTGGCCGGGGCTTCCGGCGAACGCGAACCGGCAACGGGCCGGTTCGCGTTCGTCCGTCCTCAGCCTTCGTCCCGCCAGCGGCGCAGACGGATGGCGGCGACGATCATCGCGATGCCGATCGCGGCGCCGACCCACAGTTCCAGCGTGCCGAAGGCGGCCCAGCTGTTGCTGAAATCGAACAGTCCGGCGATGTCCTGTGGGCCGTTGAGCTCGATGTTCTCGAACTGGGCGTTCACGTGCTCATTGGCGTTCCAGGTCATCGGCACGATGCTCAGCAGACCGCGGAAGACCACCGTGTACCACATCGCGCCGTGCGGGAATTCGGCCCCGGAGATGGCACCGGCGATGCCGGCCATCATGCTCACCATCGCGCAGCCCAGGATCGGCACCAGGACCGCCCACAGGAAGGGCATGCGGCGGGCCCAGGCCGAGCACAGCATCAGCCAGCCCACGGTCGGCAGCGCCCAGAGGACGTAGACCGGCAGCATGCCCAGGGCGCCGCCCAGGATGCGCAGCGGATGCGATTCGAGCAGCAGGGCACTGGCTTCGGGGATGCCGTTGAGCAGGAAGGCCGCGGTCATCATCACCAGGATCACGGTGCCGATCGCGATGCCGATGCCCATGCTCAGCGCCGGTGCCAGGATCAGCGCCCAGCTCGCCTTCGACAGCACGGTGGTCGCGTCGGAGACCGGCAGCGACTTCCAGAACAGCACGCTGCGGTCGCGGCGTTCGTCATAAAGCGAACCCAGGGCGTAGAAGAACACCACGAACACCATCACCGCCAGCGCCAGACCGAGGCCGCCGAGGAAGAAGATGTCGCCGGTGCCGCCGATCGCCTCGCGGGCCGCCACGGCACCGCCATCGACCACGATGCCCTGGTGTTGCCAGTCGAGATCGCCCGCGCTCTTGGCGCGTTGCAGCAGGATCGAGCCGCCGATGATGCCGATCAGCGTGAACAGGCAGGCGATGATGCCGGTGACGATCGGCGCCCACAGGAAGCCGCCGCGGTTTTCCCAGTATTCGCGTTTGAGCAGCAGCTTGAACTTCTGCCCGGGGCCGTAGCCGCCTGCCGCGGCGTGCGACTGGACAGCGGCGGGGGGTTGGACGGTGGTGTTCATGCGTAGGTCCCCTTCATGGTGGCGACGAACAGATCGGCGAGGCCGGGAATGCGGGTTTCACCCAGGACGGCGAGGCGATCGTGCGGTACGCCGTCGAACAGCATCACGGTCTTCCCGAACGGCAGCGCGCGTTCGTCGATCGGTTTCATGGACCGCGCCTCTTCGGTGCGATCGGCGCTGAGCAGTACTTCGACGTAGCGTTCGCCGAGGCTTTCCATCGTCGCGTCGAGCACGATCTTGCCGTCGCGGATGAACATCACGTCGGTGAGGATGTGTTCGATCTCCTCCACCTGGTGGGTGGTGATCACGATGGTCTTCTGCTCGTCGAAATAGTCTTCCAGCAGGCGCTGGTAGAACTGCTTGCGGTACAGGATGTCGAGGCCGAGGGTCGGCTCGTCCAGCACCAGCAGTTTGGCGTCGATCGCCATCACCAGCGCCAGGTGCAGTTGCACGATCATGCCCTTCGACATCTCGCGCACCCGCATCTTCGGGTTCAGCTGGGTGTTGGCGAGGAAGCGCTCGCACTTGGCGCGGTCGAAGCGCGGGTGCACGCCGGCGACGAAGTCGATGGCTTCGGCGACCCGGATCCAGCGCGGCAGCACGGCGACGTCGGCGATGAAGCACACGTCGTTCATCAGTTCGTCGCGTTCGGTGCGCGGATCGCGACCCATCACCTTGAGTTCGCCCTCGAACGGAATCAGGCCCAGCACCGCCTTGAGCGCGGTGGTCTTGCCGGCGCCGTTGGGGCCGATCAGGCCGATGATCTTGCCGGGGCCGATGTCGAAGTCGGCGTTGTCGAGCGCGACCTTGTTCTTGTAGTGCTTGCGCAGGCCACGGGCGGTCACGACGGCGTTCATGCGTCACCTCCATGGGTCCCGGCGGCGTGGGAGGCCGGCCGGATCAGTTCCTCCATGCTCAGGCCCAGGCGCTGGATGCGTTCGAGCACCAGCGGCCATTCCTCGCGCAGGAACCGGTCGCGTTCACTGGACAGGAGTTTCTTCGCGGCTTCTTCGGTGACGTACATGCCCAGTCCTCTGCGTTTCTCGACGAGTGCCTCGTCCGCCAGTTCCTGATAGGCGCGCGAGACGGTGATGGGGTTCAGTTGGTATTCGGCGGCCACCTGGCGCACCGAGGGAAGCGGGTCGCCCGGCTTGAGCAGACCATCGAGCATCATGGCGATGACCCGGTCCTTCAGCTGGCGATAGATGGGAGCGCCGTCGCTCCACTGGATGGCGGTCATGGTCAGCTCCTGTTGCCGCTGCGCAGTCCCTGCGCGAAGGAGAAGAAGGGCAGCGCCATCGATTCCCGACGGGAACGGCGATGACTGCTGTAGGGAGAGGCCGGACGCGGAGCGGGTCGCGATTCGACCGTCGGTGCGGCGGCAGGATCGGTGGCGATGGTCAGACCGGTGGTCCCCGGAGCCGGGGGCGGGGCGCTGGCGATCAGACCGACGGTGAACAGACTCACGGCGATGGCGAAGGCGCGGAGCGTGTGGCGCAGCTTGCGGGGCATGGTCAACTCCTGTTCTCGTTGACTGGTGTTGTATGCAACTATAACACCAAGACACGCCCGGTCAAGTGTCCGGGAAACCATTTCGACCCAACTGAAGTCATACTCCGGGCCTTGATCCCCACCCGGAGCCCGCCCATGCCTCGTTTTCTGGCGAAAATCCTTGCCGCAGCAGGGCTTTGCGTCCTGTCCGCCTTCGTCATGGCGGGCGGCGCCGACCTTCTCGACCAGTCCTACCGCCCGCTGGCCGGCAAGACCCCGGTCCATCTGGGCAAGACCTACCGCGGACAGGTGCTGCTGGTGGTCAATACCGCCAGCAAGTGCGGTTTCACCCCCCAGTTCGAGGCCCTCGAAAGTCTCCACGCCCGCTACAAACCGCGCGGTTTCGCGGTGCTGGGCTTCCCCTCCGGCGATTTCATGGGCCAGGAATACGCCGATGAAAAGAAGATCCAGGAGTTCTGCACGCTCACGTACGGCGTGAAATTTCCGATGTTCCAGAAGGTCCACGTGGTCGGCGACGACACCACGCCGTTCTATCGCGCGCTGGCCGCGGCCACCGGCGAAAGCCCGAAGTGGAACTTCCACAAGTATCTGATCGGCCGCGACGGCAAGGTCGTCGCCAGCTTCGGCAGCCGGACCAAACCGGATGCGCCCGAGGTGATCCGGGCGATCGAGGCCGCGCTGAAGGCACCGGCGCCGGCCGCGGCCGACAAACGCCGCTGATGCGCGCGGCGATTGCCCGCATCCGCGCGGGCCGCGACAATACCCGGTCGACGCCGCCCGGCCCGGGTCCAGGGCACGTGGCGTCGCAACCGTTTCTTCCGGAGAGATCGATGAGTGTTCGTTTTCGCGGCCCGGCCGCCTGGATGGCGGCGGCGCTGCTGCTGATCGCGACCTGGGCGCAGGCGCAGGACAAGACCGCGCTGACCACCGAGCGCGAGAAAGTGAGTTACATGGTCGGCGCCGATGTCGGCCGTTCGATCGCCGCGATCGGTCCGGATCTCGACATGGCCGCTTTCGAACGCGCGATCCGCAACGCGTTCACGGGCGGCAAGCCGCTGCTGTCGGACGAGGAATCGCGCACCGTCGGCACCGCGCTGATGCAGCGCATCGCCGAGCGCAATGGCCGCCCGGTGCCGGGCCTGCCGCCGGGCACGCGTCCGCCCGCGGTGGCGAAGGACAAGGTCGGTTTCATGGTCGGCACCGATGTCGGTCGGTCGCTGGCGCCGATCCAGGACGAGATCGAGATGCCGGTGTTCCTGCAGGCGGTGCGCACGATGATGTCGTCGGCGAAGCCGCTGCTCACCGATGCCGAGATGGACAGGATCCGCGAGGATTTCTCCAAGCGGATGGATGCGCGCGAAAAGGCGCGCGCCGCCGACGAAGGTCGCCGCAACGCCGAGGCCGGCGCGGCCCTGCTGGCGAAGAACCGGACCGAGAAGGGCGTGATCACCACCGCCTCCGGCCTGCAGTACCTCGTGCTGCGGCAGGGCAACGGCCCGCGACCGCGTCCGGGCGATCGCGTCCGTGTGAACTACCAGGGCACGCTGATCGACGGCAAGGTGTTCGACAGCTCCTACGAACGCGGCCAGCCCGCCGAATTCGCGCTCAATCAGGTCATCGCCGGCTGGACCGAAGGTCTGGCGCTGATGCCGGTGGGCGCCAAGTACCGCCTGTGGATTCCGGCTTCGATCGCCTACGGCGAACGCGGCAGTCCGCCGAACATCGGCCCCAACGCCACCCTGATCTTCGATGTCGAACTGCTCGGGATTCCCTGAGCGCGCACGCGCCGTCGCGGCGCGTTCCGGCATCGTGTCCCCCGAATCCAAGGAGCATCACCGCATGAGAGTCCCGCGCCAACCGTTCGCCTTCGCCGTGGCCGCCTGCGCGTTCGCGTTCGCCGCACAGGCCGCCGCCCAGAATGCCGCGGGCGACGCGCTGACGACGGAAAAGGAACGCATCGGTTACACGATCGGTCTCGATATCGGCAAGTCGCTGAAGGGGATCCGCGAAGAGATCGACGTGGCGGCGATGAAGCGCGCGATCGACGATGTGTTCGCCGGTCGACCGCAAGTCCTCGACGACCAGCAGGCCGCGGTCGTCATGCAGGCGTTCGCGGTGCGGATGAAGCAGCAGACCGAGGCCGATCAGGCCGCGGCCCTGCAGCGGAACATCGCCGCGGGCACCGCCTTCCTGGCCGAGAACGGCAGGAAGCCCGACGTGAAGACCACGGCTTCCGGCCTGCAATACCAGGTGTTGACCGCGGCCAAGGGCGCTCGACCGACCGCCGAGAGCACCGTGCGCGTCCACTACGAAGGCAAACTGCTGGATGGCACCGTGTTCGACAGCTCGTTGGCCCGCAACGAACCGGCGGAGTTTCCGCTGAGCGCCGTGATTCCCGGCTGGACCGAGGCGCTGCAGCTGATGGGCGTCGGCAGCAAGTACCGGTTGTGGATCCCGGCCGCGCTCGCCTACGGCGATCAGGGCACGCCCGGCGGTCCGATCCCGCCCGGCAGCACGCTCGTGTTCGAGGTCGAACTGCTCGACGTGCGCTGACGCCGCCGTTCCCGATCCCCATCGTTTCCCCCTTTTTTTCGCACACCACCGCACCGCCGACGCGCTGCGCACCACCCAGGAGCCCTGTTGATGAAACTCTCGCGTAATCTCACCCTCGCCGTCGCCGCCGCCTCGTGCGCGCTCGCGCTGGCCGCCTGCAAGCCGATCGACAAGGATGCGGCCGGCAAGGCCGATGCCGCCGCCGACGCCAAGGCCGGCGATGCCGACAAGGGCGAAGGCGCCGTGAAGATCGCCGGTCTGCCCACCGAGAAGCAGCAGGTCAGTTACATGATCGGCATGGACATCGGCAAGTCGCTCAAGCCGATGAAGGACGACATCGACATGGCCACCCTGCAGCGCGCGGTCAACGACGTGTTCGCCGACAAGAAGCCGCTGCTCAACGACGAACAGGCGATGCAGGTGATGCAGGCCTTCGCCGCCAAGATGCAGGCCAAGCAGCAGCAGGAAATGGAGAAGAAACAGGCCGAAATGGCCGAGCAGGGCAAGAAGAACATCGAGGCCGGCAAGACCTTCCTCGCCGCGAACGGCAAGAAGCCGGGCGTGGTCACCACCGCGTCGGGCCTGCAGTACCAGGTGCTGACCGAAGGCAAGGGTCCGAAGCCGAAGGCCGACGATTCGGTCAAGGTGCACTACACCGGCACGCTGCTGGACGGCACCAAGTTCGACAGCTCGCACGATCGCAACGAGCCGGCGCAGTTCGTGCTGAATTCGGTGGTGCCGGGCTGGACCGAAGCGCTCCAGCTGATGCCGGTGGGCAGCAAGTACAAGCTGTGGATTCCGGCCAACCTCGGCTACGGCGAGCAGGGCACGCCGGGCGGCCCGATCCCGCCGAACGCCACCCTGGTGTTCGAGGTCGAGCTGATCGAGATCGCCAAGCCGTAATCCTCAGGCGGCATTCTTCACGCCTTCATCGCGCATCCGCGCGAATCGGAGCGCCGCCCGCCGCGGCGGCGCTCTCCGGCCGCGATCGATCGCGGCGGAAGTCAGCGGCACACAGCAACGGAGCGAGACCCGCATGCGCGTCACCATCTTCGGCACCGGCTACGTCGGCCTCGTGACCGGAACCTGCCTGGCCGAAGTCGGCCATCACGTGATCTGCGTCGACATCGACGCGGCCAAGATCGAGGGGCTGCACAACGGCGTGCTGCCGATCTACGAGCCCGGGCTCGAACCGATGGTCAAGGCGAACCACGCCGAAGGCCGGCTCGAATTCACCACCGATGCTGCGGCCGGCATCGCCCATGGCGACGTGATCTTCATCGCCGTCGGCACGCCGCCGGACGAGGACGGCAGCGCGGATCTGCAATACGTGCTGGCGGTGGCGAAGACCATCGGCGCGCATCTGCAGCGCCCCGCGGTGGTGGTCGACAAATCGACGGTGCCGGTCGGCACCGCGGACAAGGTCCGCGCGACGATCGCCGCGGCGCTGTCCGCACGTGGCGCAGAGATCGCCTACGACGTGGTGTCCAACCCGGAATTCCTGAAGGAAGGCGCCGCGGTCGAGGACTGCATGCGTCCGGACCGCATCGTGATCGGCGCCGACAGCCCGGTCGCGGTCGAGAAACTGAAGAAACTCTACGCGCCGTTCAACCGCAACCACGAGCGGATCGTGGTCATGGACGTGCGTTCGGCCGAGCTGACCAAGTACGCCGCCAACGCGATGCTGGCGACCAAGATCAGCTTCATGAACGAGATCGCGAGCATCGCGGAACGGGTCGGCGCCGACGTGGAGATGGTGCGCCAGGGTATCGGTTCCGACCCGCGCATCGGCTGGCATTTCATCTATCCCGGCGCCGGCTACGGCGGCTCCTGCTTCCCCAAGGACGTGCAGGCGCTGGCGCGGACCGCGCAGCAGGTCGGCTATCGCGCCGAACTGCTGGATTCGGTCGAGGCGGTGAACCATCGCCAGAAGAAGCACCTGTTCGAGCTGATCGAACGTCATTACGGCGACGCGGCCGCGGTGCGCGGAAAGACCTTCGCGGTGTGGGGACTGGCGTTCAAGCCGAACACCGACGATATGCGTGAAGCCTCCAGCCGCACGCTGCTGCAGCTGTTGTGGGATGCGGGCGCGACCGTGCAGGCGTTTGATCCCGAGGCCGCGCACGAGGCGCGACGGATCTTCGGCGAGCGCGCGGATCTGACGCTGTGCGAACACGCGCAGGACGCCCTGCAGGGCGCCGACGCGCTGATCGTGGTGACGGAATGGAAGCAGTTCCGCAGCCCCGATTTCGCGAAGCTCAAGGCGGCGCTGAAGGATGCGGCGGTGTTCGACGGCCGCAATCTCTATGATCCCGCCGAGATCGAAGCCGCGGGCCTGGCGTATTACGGCATCGGGCGCGGGCGCTCGATCCGTTCGGCCTGAACGATGTCCACGGACGAACGGCGCGTGCTGGAGGCCCGCGTGGACGAGCTGGAAACCCGGCTCGCCTTCCAGGAACACACGCTGTCCGAACTGAGCGACGCGCTCGCCGAACTGCGCGGCGAGGCCGCGCGCAGCGCCGATCTGCTGCGTCGCGTGCTCGAAGACCTGAAACTCCATCGCGGTGATCTGATGGCCGACCCGGCTTCCGAACCGCCCCCGCCGCATTACTGAGCACGCCGTCATGAGCCTGCTGTCATGAGCCCGTTGTCATGAGTGATTCCCTCCGCGACCAGTTGCTCGGCCTCGGCTTCAAACCCGCGCCCAAGCCGGAACGCACCGAAAAACCGGCGAAATCCCGCCAAGACGCGGCGCGCCCGCAGCACGGCGGGCACAAGTCCGGCGGCCAGAATTCCGGTGGTCACAAGTCCGGCGGTCACAGCCCGGGTGCTCACAAGCCCGCGCCGGGCGGCAAACCCGGTGCGCGCCCGCATGGGCGCAAGCCCGATGCGCAGGCATCGCGCAGACCGCGCACGCAGGAAGAGATCGATCTGGCCAAGGCCTACGCCATCCGCGCCCAGCGCGAGAAGGAAGAGCGGATCGAGGCGGAGCGCCTGAAGCAGGAAGAGGCGCGCAAACGTCGCGAGGCCAAGGCGCAACTCTCGGAACGGATCAAGGACAGGGGCCTGAACGACCCGAACGCCGAGATCGCCCGCCACTTCAACTACGGCAACAAGATCAAGCGCATCTACGTCAATGAAGCGCAGCTCAAACAGCTCAACGCCGGCGAACTGGGCGTGGTCCAGCTCGACGGCCGTTACCTGCTGGTGACTGCGGAGGTGCTGGCCGAAGCCGAAGCGATCTTCGCCCCGGCGGTCGCGCTGAAGGTCGATCCCAATGCACCTGCGGAAGACGATCCCTACGCCGA
Organism: Lysobacteraceae bacterium; assembly: GCA_041919915.1. GTDB lineage: Bacteria > Pseudomonadota > Gammaproteobacteria > Xanthomonadales > Xanthomonadaceae > Lysobacter_I. The sequence goes on along the minus strand of JAYRSY010000020.1, from coordinate 37,722 downwards.
TCCACAGTATCAGGTGCCGGACGATCTGGTGTGGTGAGCGCCGCAGGCGATACGCAAGGATCCGCCATCGAAAAGCTCGTCACCCTCGCGCAAGCGCGGATGACGTCGCTCGTTTCCGCGGCCGCGACTCAAAACAACTCGTCGACCGGCGTCGCCAGCAGCGCTTCGGCGCTGTGCGCGAAGGTGCGCAGGCTGGAAATGCCCAGGTCGCGGACCAGCCGGTGCGCGGTGTGCGGCAGCGGCGAGTCGGCGATGTCGTGCGGTGCGAGGTTCTTGCCGTGGACGCCCGGCAGCAGGTCGACGCCGGCCGCGGCGTAGCAGTGCTGGACCATCGCCGAGCAGTACAGCGCGCCTTCCTTGGCCAGCAGGTTTCCGCGTTTGCGCAGGCGGTTGCTGTACATCGCCAGCATCGTGCCGACCAGTTCGCTCAGCGAATAGCAGGTGAGGCCGGACAGCAGGTCCAGGCCGGCGGTGAGCACCTGACGGGTCTGCGTTTCGTCGAGCCCGAAATCCAGCACCGCGATGTTGGGGAAGGCTTCGGCGTCGAAATAGCGCGTTAGCCGGTTTTCCTGCACCCCCAGGCGCATCTGCTTGTAGCGCATGTCGAGATCGGATTCGATCACCCACCACTGTCCATCGCTGCGTCGTTCGCTGAACAGGAACGCATGCGACCACAGGCTGCGATGACCGTCGTCGGTCAGCGGCGCCTGCGCCTTGCGGATCAGTTTGCTGATGCCGTCGCCGCCGGCGCACAGGCCGATGCGGCCGGCCGCCGCGTGTTTCAGCAGGAAGGCTTCGTTGCTCGTCCCGGTGCCGGTCGAGGTGTCGTCCGGTCCGGTGTGCGCGGTGTCGCTCATGGACGTCGTCCTGCGGGTTCGGTCGTGCCGGCGTCGCGCATCGCGTCGATCGCGGTGCGGATCAGACCGGCGGTTTCGTCCGGCGCTTCCATCGGGAACAGATGGCTGCCGCCGGTCCAGTACAGTCGCGATCCTACCAGCGCACGGGTCGCGCGCAGGCCGACGTGGCGCACTTCGCGCGAATTCCGGCCGCCGATGAAGGCCACCGGGACGCGCAGCCGCGCGCCGACTTCCGCCACCCGTGTGGTCGGCAGGGAACGATAGATGCGGAACTCGATGTCGCGGTCGAACAGCAGTTCGCGCTGACCGCGCCCGTCGGGCACCGTGCAGTGTTCGGCGTAATCGCGCAGCACACGCGGGTCCCAGCGCGCGAACATGCCTTTCGCGGCGTAGTGCGCGTGCGCCGCGTCGACATCGGGCCAGTGTCGGCGTCGCTGCAGGGTGGCATCGAGCGGCATCATCAACCGGTCGAGCCCGGTGAACCGCCCCAGACGTACCGCGGTCGCGCTCAATCCGGCGATCACCGGCGAATCCAGCAGCACCACCCCGGCGACCTTCGGCCCCAGCCGTTCCGCGGCGAGCACGCTGAGGTAACCACCCAGCGAATGTCCGGCCAGCCACACGCGCCCGCCGGTACCGGGCAGGGCGCTGACGAATTCGACCAGTTCGTCAACGAGGTACGGCCAGTCGACGGTCACCGGCCGCGCCGGATCGTGTCCGAAGCGGAGCATGCCGGTGGTCTCGAATCCGGGCCCCAGCGCTTCGAACAGCCGCCGGTAGACCGGCAGCGGGAAACCGTTGGCGTGGGAGAGGACGAGGGTGTCGGTCACGTGGGGCGCGGTTCGGGGCGATCGGGTCGTGGACGACGTCGTGGAGGGCGGGCGCACGGCAGGGCGCACGCCGCGCCGCCGGTCACTCCGGATCGTAATCCAGATTCGATGCCAGCCAGCGTTCGGCCTGTGCCATCGACACGCCCTTGCGACGGGCGTAGTCCTCGACCTGTTCCTTCGAGACCCGCCCGACCACGAAATACTGGCTCTGCGGGTGGCTGAAGTAATAGCCGGACACCGCCGCGGCCGGCAGCATCGCGAAACTCTCGGTGAGCGTCATGCCGGCATGGGCGGTGGCGTCGAGCAGGCGGAACAGCGTCGCCTTCTCGCTGTGCTCGGGGCAGGCCGGGTAACCCGGTGCTGGGCGGATGCCGCGGTAGGTCTCGTCGATCAGGGCGTCGTTGTCCAGGGTCTCGTCGCCGGCGTAGCCCCAGAACTCCGTGCGCACCCGCTGATGCAGGCGTTCGGCGAAGGCTTCGGCCAGGCGGTCGGCGAGCGCCTTGAGCAGGATCGCGTTGTAGTCGTCGTGGTCGGCCTCGAAGCGGGCGACATGCGGTTCGATGCCGAGGCCCGCGGTGACCGCGAACCCGCCGATCCAGTCCTGCTTCCCCGAGTCCTTCGGTGCGATGAAGTCGGCGAGACAGAAATCGGGTCGATCCGCCGGCTTGTCGACTTGTTGGCGGAGGAAGTGCAGGGTTTCCCGGCGACCATCGAGGTCGACGACGACATCGTCGCCCAGGCTGTTCGCGGGCCACAGCGCGAACACGCCCTTCGCGGTCAACCATCGTTCGTCGACGATCCGCTTCAGCATCGCCTGCGCATCGCGGAAGAGTTCGGTGGCCTGTCGGCCGACGACCGCGTCGTCGAGGATCGCGGGGTATTTTCCGGCCAGTTCCCAGGTGCTGAAGAACGGGGTCCAGTCGATGTAGGCGACCAGTTCGGCCAGCGGGTAGTCGTCGAACACGGTGATGCCGGGCGTACGCGGGGCCGGGGGCGCGTAATCGGCCCAGCCACCGTCGAAACGCTGCCCGCGGGCCTTCTCCAGCGACACCAGACGCTTGGCGTCGCCGCGGTTGCGATGACGTTCGCGGATCTCGGCGTAATCGCTGTCGTTGGCCGCGACGAAGTGGCCGCGCAGGTCCTTCGAGATCAACGATTGCGCCACGCCCACGGCGCGCGAGGCGTCCTTCACCCAGACCGTCGGCGCCTTGTAGTGCGGATCGATCTTCAGCGCGGTGTGGGCGCGCGAGGTGGTGGCGCCGCCGATCAGCAGCGGCATCGCGAAGCCCTGGCGCTGCATTTCGCGCGCGACGTGGCTCATTTCCTCCAGCGAGGGCGTGATCAGGCCGGACAGGCCGATGATGTCGGCGTTCTCTTCCTTCGCGCGATCGAGGATGGTCTGCGCCGGCACCATCACCCCGAGGTCGACCACCTCGAAGTTGTTGCATGCGAGCACCACGCCGACGATGTTCTTGCCGATGTCGTGCACGTCGCCCTTGACCGTGGCCAGGACGATCTTGCCGTTGTTCCTGCCGGCGTCGCCGGTGCGCCGCTTTTCCGCCTCGATGTACGGCAGCAGATGGGCGACGGCCTTCTTCATCACCCGCGCCGATTTCACCACCTGCGGCAGGAACATCTTGCCGGCGCCGAAGAGATCGCCGACCACGTTCATGCCGTCCATCAGCGGGCCTTCGATCACGTCGAGCGGCCGCGTGGCCGCGACGCGGGCTTCTTCGGTGTCGATCTCGATGTACTGGTCGATCCCGTGCACCAGCGCATGGCTGAGCCGTTCGGTCACCGGCTTTTCGCGCCACCGCAGGTCTTCGACCTTCTTTTCACCCTTTTTGCCCTTGAAGCGATCGGCGATCTCGAGCAGGCGCTCGGTCGCATCGGCGCGGCGGTTGAGCACCACGTCCTCGACCCGTTCGCGCAGCTCCGGATCGAGATCGTCGTACAGCGGCAGCGCGCCGGCGTTGACGATGCCCATGTCCATGCCGGCGCGGATCGCGTGATACAGGAACACCACGTGGATCGCCTGGCGCACGGCTTCGTTGCCGCGGAAGGAGAACGAGACGTTGGAGACGCCGCCGGAGATGTGGCTGAGCGGGAAGCGCCGCTTGAGTTCGCGCGCGGCCTCGATGAAGGCGACCGCGTAGTCGTCGTGCTCCTCGATGCCGGTGGCGATCGCGAACACGTTGGGGTCGAAGATGATGTCCTCGGGCGGAAATCCGACCTGCGAGGTGAGCAGCGCGTAGGCGCGCGAGCAGATGCCGACCTTGCGTTCGAACGTGTCGGCCTGGCCCTGTTCGTCGAAGGCCATCACCACGACCGCCGCGCCGTAGCGGCGCACCAGTCGCGCCTGGCGCAGGAATTCGGCTTCGCCTTCCTTGAGCGAGATCGAATTGACGATGCCCTTGCCCTGCAGGCATTTCAGTCCGGCCTCGATCACACTGAACTTCGAGCTGTCGACCATCACCGGGATGCGGGCGATGTCCGGTTCGGCGGCGATCAGATGCAGGAACTCGACCATCGCCTTCTCGGAGTCGAGCATGCCCTCGTCCATGTTGACGTCGAGCACCTGGGCGCCGTTTTCCACCTGCTGGCGGGCGACGACGATGGCTTCGTCGTAGCGGCCTTCGAGGATCAGCTTCTTGAACTGCGCCGAGCCGGTGACGTTGGTGCGTTCGCCGACGTTGACGAAGTTGGTCTGCGGCGTGACGACCAGCGGTTCCAGGCCGCTGAGACGGGTGAAGGAAGGCAGTACGGGCATCGCATCGTCCCTGGGATTCGCGTTCATGCCGCTTCCGTGTCGATGACGGCCGGTCGGCGCGGCGGCAGATCGGCGACGGCATCGCCGATCGCGCGGATGTGCGCCGGGGTGGTGCCGCAGCAGCCGCCGACCACGTTGAGCAGGCCGGACTCGGCGAATTCCCGCAGGACCGCGGCCATGTCCTCGGGGGTTTCGTCGTAGCCGCCGAAGGCGTTCGGCAGGCCGGCGTTGGGATGCGCGCTGACGAACGCGTCGGCGACCTGGGCCAGCACGTCGACGTGGGCGCGCAGATCCTTCGCGCCGAGCGCGCAGTTGAGCCCGATCGACAGCGGTGCGGCATGGCGCAGCGAATACCAGAACGCTTCCGCGGTCTGGCCCGAGAGCGTGCGCCCGGAGGCGTCGGTGATCGTGCCGGAGATCATCACCGGCAGGCGCGCGCCGCGGGCCTCGAACGCTTCCTCGATCGCGAACAGCGCGGCCTTGGCGTTCAACGTGTCGAAGATGGTCTCGACCATCAGGATGTCGGCGCCGCCGTCGATCAGGCCGTCGGCCGCTTCGCGGTAGGCGACGCGCAGTTCGTCGAAGGAGATCGCGCGGAAGCCGGGGCGGTTGACGTCGGGGCTGATCGAGGCGGTACGGCTGGTCGGGCCGAGCACGCCCACCACGAACCGGGGCCGCGACGGGTCCGCGGCCTCGGCGGCGTCGCAGGCCTCGCGGGCGAGGCGGGCGCCGGTCTCGTTGAGTTCGCGCGCCAGATGTTCCAGTCCGTAGTCGGCCAGCGAGATCGTGGTCGAGTTGAAGGTGTTGGTCTCGATCAGGTCGGCGCCGGCATCGAGATACTCGGTGTGGATCCCGCGGATGATCTCCGGGCGGGTCAGGCTGAGCAGATCGTTGTTGCCCTTCTGATCGTGACTGGCGTGCCCGCAGGCGCAGCCGGGCGCGTGACCGTGATCGGCGGTGGCCTGCGCGTCGTAGCCCTCGGCGAAGCGGTCGCCGCGATAGTCGGCTTCCTGCAGTTCGTGCTGCTGGATCATCGTGCCCATGGCGCCGTCGAGCAGCAGGATGCGCTCGCGCAGCGCCGCTTCCAGCCGCGCGACGCGGGTCGGATTCAGGTAGGGGAGCGCGTTCATGGCCGGGTCCCGATCAGCGAGATGACCTCGAAATGCGGTGGGCGCTTCTCGCGGGTCACGGTTTCGGAGTTCGCGATCTCCAGTCCGGCCTTTTCCATGAATCTGCGCAGTTCCTTGTCGGTGAAGCCGAGATTGACGTGACCGAAGGCCGCGACCGCGGCCCGGTGTTCGTGCCGGGCGAGGCTGCTCAGCAGCAGCCGGCCGCCGGGGCGCAGCACGCGTGCGGCCTCGGCCACCGCGACCGCCGGCCGCGAGGCGTAGGTCAGGGCGTGCATCAGCACCACCAGGTCGAAATGGCCATCGACGTAGGGCAGGGCGTGCATGTCGCCCTCGCGGACCTGCACGTGCGCGAAGCGGCGCAGACGCTCGCTGGCGGCAGCGACCACACGGGCGCTGGCGTCGATGCAGACGTATTCCTGGGCGTGCGGCGCCAGCAGTTCGGCCAGCACGCCATCGCCAGACGCGATGTCCAGCACCCGGCCCGGCGCCAGCAGCGGCAGGGCCGACCGCGCCAGCGCTTCCCAGGTCCGGCCCGGGGAGTAGTGGCGCTCCATGTCGCCGGCCACGCTGTCCGCCCAGTTGGCGTCGGCGGCGCGCGCGGCCAGCACCGGCGGGATGCGCTCGGCGTCCTGCCGCAGCAGGGGGTCGTCGCTGCCCTCGCGGAGCGTGCGCCAGAGCGCGCGCTGGGCCGCGTCCAGCGTTTCCTCGTCGAAGCGGTAATAGGCCGAAACCCCGGCGCGGCGATCGCGGACCAGCCCGGCCTCCTTCAGGCGCGCCAGATGGGTCGACACCCGCGGCTGCGCCAGCCGAGTGATCGAGGACAGCTCGGCCACGGTCAGTTCCTCGTGCTCCAGGAGCGCGAGCAGGCGCACGCGGGTGGCGTCCGCCAGCACCTTCAGTCGGGTCGACCAGGCTTCGAGATCCATTGCGCAGGCCTCATATCTCAATATCGCGATACAGAGATGATTGTCGACCCCGGCGGCCGCGAGGTCAAGCGCGGCGGGTTGCGCTGGGGTTGAGCGGCCCCCTTGGCTACAATATTGGTTTCGATTTCATCGCGAGGGTGCGACCGTGGATTTCCGCTTCACCGAAGAGCAGTTGATGATTCAGGACGTGGCCCGCCGCATCGCGCAGGAGAAGATCGCGCCGAGCGCCGAGCACTTCGACCGCACCGGCGAATTCCCGGTCGAGAACATGCGCACCCTCGGCGAGAACGGCCTCATGGGAATCGAGGTGCCGGCCGAATACGGCGGCGCCGGCATGGACCCGATCAGCTACGTGCTGGCGATGATCGAGGTCGCCGCGGCCGATGCCGCGCACTCGACCATCATGTCGGTCAACAACTCGCTGTTCTGCAACGGCATCCTGAAGTTCGGCACCGAGGCGCAGAAGCAGCTGTACGTGCGCGCGATTGCCGAGGGCCGGGAAATCGGCGCCTTCGCCCTGACCGAGCCGCAGTCCGGCTCCGACGCCACCGCGATGCGCTGCAAGGCGGTGAAGCAGACCGACGGCAGCTTCGTCGTCAACGGCAAGAAGAGCTGGATCACCTCCGGCCCCGTCGCCAAGTACATCGTGCTGTTCGCGATGACCGATCCCGACAAGGGCGCCCGCGGCATCACCGCGTTCATGATCGACACCGCCCGCGAAGGCTTCCATCGCGGCAAGACCGAGCCCAAGCTCGGCATCCGCGCCTCGGCGACCTGCGAGATCGAGTTCACCGATTACCGCGTGAACGCCGACGAAGTGCTGGGCCAGGAAGGCGAGGGCTTCAAGATCGCGATGGGCGTGCTCGACGCCGGCCGCATCGGCATCGCTTCGCAGGCCATCGGCATCGCCCGCGCCGCCTACGAGGCCACGCTCGCCTACGTGAAGGACCGCAAGGCTTTCGGCGCGCCGATCGGCACCTTCCAGATGACCCAGGCGAAGATCGCCGACATGAAGTGCAAGCTCGACGCGGCCACGCTGCTCACGCTGCGCGCGGCCTGGCAGAAGGGCGAATTCGAGAAGGGCGGTGCGCGCTTCGGCAACGAAGCCGCGATCGCCAAGCTCACCGCCTCGGAAGCCGCGATGTGGATCTCCCATCAGGCGGTGCAGATCCACGGCGGCATGGGCTATTCGAAGGAAATGCCGCTGGAGCGCTATTTCCGCGACGCCAAGATCACCGAGATCTACGAAGGCACCAGCGAGATCCAGCGCCTGGTCATCGCCCGCAACGAGACCGGCCTGCGCTGATGATCTCCCGGCCGGTCGTGTTGTCCCCCGTTTCCGTCGCGTGCAACGACGGGAGCGGCCGGGATGGACACGCCGGCCGTGCGTTCACCGTCACCAGACGCCACGACCGCGCCGGCGCGATTCCGCGTCCGCCGCATGCATGACACACACCCGGCCAGCGCCGACCGGCGCACCCAACGGACCGCAACGCCCATGACCAAGAAATCCTCCGCCCCGCGCACCCAGACCCAGCGAAAACAGGTGCGCGGCGAACCCCGTCTGCTCGCTCCGATCCTCGACGCCATCCGCAAACGCGCGGGCAAGGGCGGCGAGGATGATGCCGTCGCGTTCGCCGGCGCGTTCTATCAGCGGCTGAGCGAAGACGAACTGCCCGCGCACAGCGCGGACGCCTGGGCGGCGCTCGCGGCCGATTTCCTCGATTTCGCGCGCGTGCGCAAGCCCGGAACGGCGAACGTGCGCCTGTTCAATCCGGTCGCAGGCAAGCACGGCTGGGAGTCGCCGCATACCGTGTTGCAGATCGTCAACGACGACATGCCGTTCCTGGTCGACTCGGTGACGATGGCACTGGCCGAGCGCGGTATCGGCGTGCATGTGCTGGGGCACCCGATCCTGCGGATCGCCCGCGACAAGGCCGGCAGGATCACGGCCGTGGGCGAGGGCACGCAGGAATCGATGATGAGTCTGGAGATCGATCGCCAGTCGGCGGCCGATTCCGCCGAGATCGAACGCGCGCTGCGCGAGGTGCTGGCCGACGTGCGCGGCATCGTTCGCGATTGGCCGGCGATGCGCGATCAGATGCTCAAGGTCACCGAGGACCTCGGCAAGCGCCGGCTGCCGGTCGACGATGCCGCGCGCGCCGAGGCGCAGGAATTCCTGCGCTGGGCCGCCGCCGACCATTTCACCTTCCTCGGTTATCGCGAATATCGCGTGAAGAAGCAGGGGGGCGAGGAAGTGCTGGCCGCCGATGCCGATACCGGGCTCGGTCTGCTGCGCGGGCGCGAAAGCGGCAAGCCGCGCAAGGTCGCGACGTTGTCCGCGCATCTCATGCAGCAGGCCGGTGCGGTCGATCCGTTGATCCTGACCAAGACCAATTCGCGCGCCACCGTGCATCGCCCCGGTTACATGGATTACATCGGCGTGCTCGGTTACGACGCCGAGGGTCGTCCGGTGTCCGAGCAGCGCTTCATCGGCCTCTACACCTCCAGCGCCTATACCCGTCGCCCGTGGGAGATCCCGCTGGTCCGCGAGCGTCACGAGGCGGTGATGACGCGTTCCGGGCTGGCCGTCGACGGCCACAGCGGCAAGGCGCTGCGGCACATCCTCGAAAAGCTGCCCCGCGACGAACTGTTCCAGTCGAACCAGGACGAACTGTTCCGTCTGGCCACCGGCGTGCTGAGTCTGCAGGAGCGCGTGCGTACCAAACTGTTCCTGCGCCACGACCGTTACGGCCGCTTCTATTCCGTGCTCGCCTACATCCCGCGCGATCGCTACAACACCGAAATGCGTCTGCGCATCGAGGCGATGCTCCGCGAGGTGCTGCATGCCGATCGCGTCGATTCCACCATCCAGCTCGGCGATTCGCCGCTGGCGCAGCTGCACATGCTGGCGCGCCCGCGCAAGGGCGAAGAGGTCGAGATCGACGCCGCCGGTCTCAACGCGCGCCTGGCCGCGATCGTGCGCAACTGGCAGGACGATCTGCGCGAAACCCTGGTGTCGCGTCACGGCGAAGAGCGCGGTCTCGCACTGGCGAACGGCTTCGGTCGCGCGCTGCCGGCGGGCTACATCGAGCGGGTGTCGGCGGCGGTCGCCGCGAACGACGTCGAACAGCTCGCCGCGCTGAAGCCGGAACAGGATCTGCGCCTGAGTCTGTACCGCGGTCAGGACGGCGGCCTGCGCTTCAAGTTCTACCGTCTCCACGACGATATTCCGCTGTCCGATGCGCTGCCGATGATGGAGAACATGGGCCTGCGCGTGATCTCCGAGCATCCCTACCGGATCGAATCCGACGGCGTCGTCGCCTACATCCAGGACTTCGAGGTCGAGGCCGGCCGCGGCGAGCTCGATATCGGAGAACTCGACGGGACCTTCGAGGATGCGTTCGGCCAGATCTGGCGTGGCAATGCCGAGAACGACGGTTTCAACCGGTTGATCCTCGCCGCCAACCTGTCGTGGAAGCAGGTGGCGATGCTGCGCGCCTACTGCAAGTATCTGCTGCAGATCGGCGTGCCGTTCTCGCAGAACTACGTCGAGGAGACGTTCGCGCGTTATCCGATCCTCGCCCGCCTGCTGACCGAACTCTTCGAGGCCCGCTTCGATCCGGTCACAGGCAGCGAGAGCAAGGCCGACATCAAATCCGGTGCCGAACGCATCCGCAACCAGTTGTCCGCGCTGGCCGGCGGCGACGCGGCGGTGCTGGCCGCGGTCGAGCCGGTGATCGCCGCGCGTTCGGCGAAGCGCGATGCGCAACTGCAGGCAACCCGCGCCGCGATCACCGCGCTGCTCGATCGCGTGTCGAGCCTCGACGAGGATCGCATCCTGCGCAGCTTCGTCGGCGTGATCGAAGCCACGCTGCGCACCAATTACTACATCTCGTATCGAGGTGGCCGCTACCGCAACGGTCTGCGCGCCGATGGCGGTCCGGCGGACTACCTCAGCTTCAAGTTCGACTCCGCGAAGGTGCCGGATCTGCCGAAACCGCGTCCCTATCGCGAGATCTTCGTCTGCGGCCCGCGGGTCGAGGGCGTGCATCTGCGCTTCGGTCCGGTCGCGCGCGGTGGCCTGCGCTGGTCGGATCGCCGCGAGGACTTCCGCACCGAAGTGCTGGGTCTGGTCAAGGCGCAGATGGTGAAGAACACCGTGATCGTGCCGGTCGGTTCGAAGGGCGGCTTCTTCTGCAAGCAGTTGCCCGATCCGTCGGTGGACCGCGATGCCTGGTTCAACGAGGGCGTCGCCTGCTACAAGCGCTTCATCAACGGCCTGCTCGACATCACCGACAACATCGTCAACGGCAAGATCATCGCCCCGGACGAAGTGGTGCGCCACGACGGCGACGACCCCTATCTGGTGGTCGCGGCCGACAAGGGCACCGCCACGTTCTCCGACATCGCCAACGGCATCGCCAACGCCCACGGTTTCTGGCTCGACGACGCCTTCGCCTCGGGTGGTTCGGTCGGCTACGACCACAAGGGCATGGGCATCACCGCGCGCGGCGGCTGGGAATCGGTCAAGCGCCACTTCCGCGCCCTGGGCCGCGATTCGCAGACCCAGGATTTCACCTGCGTCGGCATCGGCGACATGTCCGGCGACGTGTTCGGCAACGGCATGCTGTTGTCGGAGCACATCCGGCTGCTCGCCGCCTTCGATCACCGCCACATCTTCCTCGACCCGAATCCGGATGCGGCGATCTCGTTCAAGGAGCGCGATCGCATGTTCAAGCTGCCGCGTTCCAGCTGGGACGATTACGACCGTACGTTGATCAGCAAGGGCGGTGGCGTGTTCCCGCGCTCGGCGAAGGCGATCCCGCTTTCGCCGGAGATCAGGGCCGCGTTGGGCATCGCCTCCGACGCGACCTCGATGAGCCCGATGGAGCTGATGAACGCCATTCTCAAGGCGCCGGTGGATCTGCTGTGGAACGGCGGCATCGGCACCTACGTCAAGGCCGCGAGCGAAACGCATGCCGATGTCGGCGATCGCGCCAACAATGGTCTGCGCGTCAACGGCGGTGAACTGCGCTGCAGGATGGTGGGCGAGGGCGGCAACCTCGGCCTGACCCAGCTCGGCCGCATCGAGGCCGCGCTCAATGGCGTGCTGCTCAACACCGACTTCATCGACAACTCCGCCGGCGTGGACACCTCGGATCACGAGGTCAACATCAAGATCCTGCTCAACGGCGAAGTGCAGAAGAAGAAGCTGACCACAGCGGAGCGCAACAAGCTGCTCGCGGCGATGACCGACGAGGTCGCGGCGCTGGTGCTCAACGACAACTACCGCCAGAACCAGGCCTTGAGCCTGATGCAGCGGATGTCGCTGAGCCGCCTCGGCTCGAAGCAGCATTTCATCCGCACCCTCGAATCGCAGGGGCTGCTCGATCGCCAGATCGAATTCCTGCCCAGCGACAGCGAGATCGCCGAGCGCAAGGCGCGACGCCTCGGGCTGACCCGGCCGGAACTGTCGGTGCTGCTCTCGTACTCGAAGATCGTCCTGTTCCAGCAGTTGCTGGAATCCGACGTGCCGGAAGACCCGTACCTCTCGAAGGAATTGGTCCGCTATTTCCCGGCGCCGCTGCAGAAGAAGTACGAGAAGTCGATGCAGCAGCATCGGCTGAAGCGCGAGATCATCGCCACCGCGGTGACCAATTCGATGGTCAACCGCATGGGAGCGACCTTCACCCTGCGCATGACCGAGGACACCGGCCGCTCGCCGGGCGAAGTCGCGAAGGCGTTCACGATCACCCGCGAGACCCTCGATGCCCGCGACCTCTGGGCGCAGATCGACGCGCTCGACGGCAAGGTGCCGGAATCGGTCCAGGTCGATGCGCTGCAGACGATCTGGACCCTGCAGCGATCGATGACCCGCTGGCTGCTGTCGCGTCCGGGCGCGATTCCGGGCATCACCACCGCGGTGGAACGCTATCGCGACGGCTTCCGCGAGATCCGCGCCGGTTCCGGCATCCTGCCGTCGTCGATGCGTCCGGCCTACGACGCCAGCTACGCCGACTGGCAGGCCAAGGGCCTGCCCGACGCGCTGGCCAAGCAACTGGCCGCCCTGCCTTATCTCGAATGGTGCTGCGACATCATCGAAGTCGCGCGTGCGCGCAAGCTCAAGCCGGTCGATGTGGCGAAGGCGCATTTCCGTCTCGGCGATGCGCTCAAGCTGCCGTGGCTCTACGCGCAGATCGACACGCTCGCGGTGGACGGTCGCTGGCACGCGGTCGCGCGCGGTTCGTTGCGCGACGAGCTTGCCGCCCAGCAGCGTCTGCTGACCATGCAGGTGCTGGATGCGCCGGGCGCCAATGCCGACGCCCGGGTCAAGGCGTGGATCGAGCGCGACGACGCGTCGCTGCGCTTCACCCTGTCGATGCTGGCGGAACTGGCGGCGCAGAAGTCGCTGGACTATCCGACCGCATCGGTCGCGGTCCGACGGCTGTCGATGCTGTCGTCGGAAGGCTGATCGGTTCACCGATCGATCAGCCGATCGATCAGCCGATCGATGTGCCCATCGATGGGCGGTGCGTGATGCCGTTCCCGGGACCCCGCATGTCGGGGCCCCGGCGTCCATGGGGTCGCGCGCGCGACGCGGTCATCCGCTATTCTCGGCGGGCGGGAGTCGCCCGCCCCGGCCCGGAGTTCGTGTGAGCGTGCAGCGGATCGCCTTTCTCGCCAGTCCCACGGCGGACGCACAGGCCGCGCTGGCCGCGATGGTCGCGCGTCATGGCCAGTGCGCGCCGGACGAGGCCGATGTGCTCTGCGCGCTCGGTGGCGATGGCTTCATGCTGCAGACCCTGCATCGCCACGGCGATCTCGGACGTCCGGTCTACGGCATGAAGCTCGGCACGGTCGGATTCCTCATGAACCAGTATGCCGACGGCGATCTGCGCGAGCGGTTGACCGCCGCCGAGCCGGCGAAACTGCGGCCGCTGGAAATGCGGGCGCAGACCGAATCAGGCGCGTCGGTCACCTCGCTGGCCTACAACGAGGTCTCGCTGTTGCGCCAGACACGGCAGGCGGCGCACATCGCGGTCGAGCTGAGCGGGCAGACCCGTCTCGACGAACTGATCTGCGATGGCGTGATGGTCGCCACCTCCGCCGGCAGCACCGCCTACAACTATTCCGCCGGTGGCCCGATCCTGCCGCTCGGCAGCGGCGTGGTCGCGCTGACCCCGATCGCGCCATTCCGTCCGCGTCGTTGGCGCGGGGCCCTGCTCAAGGCCGATACCGAAGTGAAATTCCGCGTGCTCGATCCCTACAAACGTCCGGTCAGCGCCACCGCCGACTCGCACGAAGTCCGCGATGTCGTCGAGGTCGCGATCCGCGAATCCCGCGACCGCACGGTGACGTTGCTGTTCGATCCCGAGCACAATCTCGAAGAGCGCATCCTGAGCGAACAGTTCGTGGCCTGAGGCCCGACACCGATCGCCATCGCACCGCATCCATGCCCGACATCCTCCTCTCCACCCTCAACGCGCGCTATTCGCACGCTTCGCTCGGGCTGCGCTATCTGCGCGCCAATCTGGGCGAACTGCGCGAACGGTCGGCGATCCTCGAATTCGTGATCGGGCAGAAGACCGAGGAGATCGTCGAGAAGATCCTCGCGGCGCGTCCGCGGGTGCTCGGCCTGGGCGTCTACATCTGGAACGTCGAGGAAAGCACGCGGCTGGTGGCGCAGTTGAAGACGGTGGCGCCGGAGATCATCGTCGTGCTCGGCGGGCCCGAAGTGAGTCACGAGGTCGGCGAGCAGCGGATCTGCGCGCTGGCCGACCATATCATCACCGGTTGGGGCGACGTGACCTTCGCCGAGGTCGCCGGACAATTGCTGCGCGGCGAGACACCGCATGCGCGGGTGATTCCCGGACGGCAGGCGGCGTTGGACGATCTCGTGCTGCCCTACGAGGAATACACCGACGAGGACGTGCGTCAGCGTCATCTCTACGTCGAGGCCTCGCGCGGCTGTCCGTTCAAATGCGAATTCTGCCTGTCGTCGCTGGACAAGACCGCCTGGCCGTTCGCGCTGCAGCGGTTCATGGCGTCGATGGAGACGCTGTACGCGCGCGGCGTGCGCCAGTTCAAGTTCGTCGACCGCACCTTCAATCTGAAGGTCGACACCTCGCTGGCGATCCTCGATTTCTTTCTCGCGAAGATCGAGGCCGCGCCCGAGGATCCGCCGTTCGTGCATTTCGAGCTGATTCCGGACCATCTGCCGGAACGGCTCAAGGCGGCGATCGCGAAACTTCCCGAGGGCACCCTGCAGTTCGAGATCGGCATCCAGACCTTCGATCCCGAGGTGCAGACACGCATCTCGCGCCGCCAGAACGACGAGAAGGCGGCCGAGAACCTGCATTGGCTGCGCGCGCATTCGCGCGCGCATCTGCACGTGGATCTGATCGCCGGTCTGCCGGGCGAGACCGTCGAGAGTTTCGCGCGCGGCTTCGACCGACTGGTGGCGTTGGCGCCGCACGAAATCCAGTTCGGCATCCTCAAGCGGCTGCGCGGCGCGCCGATCGCGCGCCATACCGCGGCGCACGATCTGCGCTTCAATCCGGATCCGCCGTACAACATCCTCAGCACCGACGTCATCGATTTCGCGACCATGCAACGGTTGTCGCGGTTCTCGCGCTACTGGGACATGATCGCGAATTCGGGGCGCTTCCCGCGCACCCTGCCGCTGCTGCTGGGCGAAAACCCGTTCCTGCGCTTCCTCGCCTTCAGCGATTGGCTGTATGCACGGACAGGACAGACGCATGCGATCGCGCACGAACGCATGGTCCATTTCCTGCAGAGCTTCCTGATCGGTGACGGCGGCGTCCCGGAGACGATCGCGAACCGGACCCTGATCGACGACTACCGCGGGCAGGGCGGGCGTTCGCGGTTGTCCTTCGAAGACGGCGATGTCCCGCTGCCGCGACCGATGACGAAGCACAAGCGCGCGACCCCGTCACGTCAGGCCCGGCATCTCAGCGGACGCGACTGAGGTGTCGCCGCATCCGGTCGCCCACTGCATTTCATCGAGTCCGTCTCGACGGGCGAGACCGAATCGCGAGACACTGCGCGCATGACCGCGACCGATCAGCCCCAGCCTCTCGTCATCGCCATCTCCTCGCGTGCCCTGTTCGATCTGGAGGAGAGCCACGCGCTGTTCGAGCGCGCGGGCGTGGCGGCCTATGCGCAGTTCCAGCGCAGCCGCGAGGATGAAGTGCTGGCGCCGGGCATCGCCTTTCCGCTGGTGCGCAAGTTGCTGGCCCTGAACCGCGATGCGCCGTCGGGCGCGCCACGGGTCGAGGTCATCCTGATGTCGCGCAACTCCTCGGACACCGGCCTGCGAGTGTTCAATTCGATCCAGCATTACGGGCTGGAGATCGTCCGTGCGACCTTCACCTCGGGCGCGCCGACCTGGCCCTACGTCAAACCGTTCGGCGCGCATCTGTTCCTTTCGGCGAACGCCGAATCGGTGCGCCGCGCGCTGGAGCACGGGGTCGCGGCGGCCACCCTGTTGCCGGCGACGACCGAGGATCCTTCGGACGACGGCAACGCCGCCGGCGCACGCGGACAGATCCGGATCGCCTTCGACGGCGATGCGGTGCTGTTCGACGACGAGGGCGAGCGCATCACCCGCGAGGGCGGATTGGAGGCCTTCGCCCGTCACGAACGCGAGAATGCGCATCAGCCGCTGTCCGGCGGACCGTTCCGAGCGTTCCTCGATGCCCTGCACCGGCTGCAGGCGGCCTATCCGGCCGAGGCCTGCCCGATCCGCACCGCGCTGGTCACCGCGCGCTCCGCGCCGGCGCACGAGCGCGTCATCCGCACGCTGCGCGAGTGGGGCATCCGTCTCGACGAGGCCCTGTTCCTGGGCGGGCGATCCAAGGGCCCGTTCCTGCAGGCGTTCGGCGCCGACATCTTCTTCGACGATTCGCCGCACAACATCGACTCCGCGCGCGAGCATGTCGCGGCGGGGCATGTACCGCACGGCGTGGCGAACCGTTGACCCGCTTCCGACACGATGGAGTAAGCGCACGATGGGCACCTGGTCCTGCGAACCGTTCGGCAACGATGGCGCTCTCGATTGGGCGCAGGCACTCGAGGGGCTGACGGACTTCGGGTTCGTCGCCAAGACCCTGCAGCAGGCGCTCGACGACGATGACGGCCCGCTGGAGGCCGATCTCGCCGAAGAAGCGGTCGCGGCCGCCGAGGTGGTCGCGAGGGCGCTGGGACGCGGCACCCAGACGGACGGTTACGCGAAGGGCGTCGACGCCTGGTTGCAGACGCTCTCGGCGAAGCCCGATGCGCGCATCATCGCGTTGGCGCGCCGGGTGCTGGAGCGCGTTCTCGGCAGCGACTCCGAACTGCGGGAGCTCTGGGAAGAGAGCAGTGAATATGCCGCGTGGCAGGAGAGCATGCAGCGTCTGCGTGCCGCGCTCGCCGATTGATCCGGCACCGGCCATCGCATCCTCCCGGGATCCGATCCGCGGATACGACAAGGGGCCTTTCGGCCCCTTGTCGTATCCGCGATGACACCGCGTATCAGCGTGCGCGGCCCGCGCTTTCGCGGCTTTCCAGCGGCGCCATGCGCGACTGGTCGTTCAGCTCGAGCTGACGCACTTCGAACGGCGCGCCGTAGCCGGCCGGCAGATGGCCGCGATCGAACTGCAGCACCAGCATGCCGTTGCCGCGCTTCATCCACGCGGCGCTGTGCGCCTGCGACACCGGACGCAGCGTGCCGTCCGGCGCGGTGGCGTACAGCGTGCCGCGGGCTTCGTAGCGGCCTTCGGAGCCGGCCTTCACCGGCAACGCCATGCGCATGGTGCGGGCGTTGAAGGCGAACACGCCGTCGAAGCGAGCGGTCGGCGCGGCCACCGCGAACGCGGTGCGCGCATCACGCTGGACGCCGTCGGCATTCGCGAACACCTGCAGTTCCCACAGGCCCGGCGTGTTGCCGGTGGCGGTGGGCAGCTTCACGTTCGCGCCGAGACCGCCCTGGCCATCGGCGGTCAGCGCCACCGGCCAGTTGCGGCCGTCCGGGGCCACCAGCAGCGCTTCGGCCTGCACCGCGGCGGAACGCTTGCCGCTGCGGCTGAAGTCGACGTCGAAGCGCAGACTGTCGCCGGCGAGGGCGTGATCGCGATCGGTGCCGGCGCGGAGGATGTCGCTGCTTCCCGGCTCGTAGACATGGACCAGGTAACGGCCTTCGGCCTTGGGCACGCGCACCGTGTAGGTGTCGGCGCCTTCCTGCGGATCGAGCTTGGCGACGATGCTGCCGTCCTGCACGTCCATGCCGGCCTTGGCCAGCTGTTCGGTGGACGCGATGCTCTGCAGCTTCGCGGCGCCGGCGGCATCGCGGACCTGCAACGCACCGGACGACAGCGCACGCGCACCGCGGGTCGGGCTGATGCGGATCAGGCTGCCGGGAGCGGACATCTTGAGCGACACGCCGCGATCGAGTTCGGCGGCGTCGACGGTCTGCCAGTATTCGCGGCTCTGCGCCACGTGCGGCTGGGGCGCGACCAGGACCTGATCCGGATCGAGTTTCCACGCGAACGAGACCGGGGCGCGTTCGATCCTGGCCGAGGGCGCGGGCAGGGCGACGAGGCGGTTCGGGGCCTGATCCTTGCCGGCGGCGGGACGCAGGGGCTGCGCGGCGTCGGCGCTGAAGGAGGCCGCGTTGAGGGACAACAGGGCGAGGGCAATGGCGATGGAAAGTCTCATGGCGTTGTCCTCACTGGCCCGCATCGGTGCGGAGAATGTTGTTGAGGCCGAAGCAGGCGCGGCGGCTCTGGTTGTGCGACAGCGGTTCGCTGCCGGCCATGCGCGAGGTGTCGTAGAACCACACCGAGCCGGCCGCCGATTGACTCGTGCAGTTGAGGAAGCCGTCGGAGCAGCTGTTCAGCCAGTTCTGGGTGGTTTCCAGGCCCACGTTCTCGACGTAGCCGCCGCAATAGCTGTCGCCGTCGAACGGCGAGGAATCGACATCGGTGCCGACCACGGTGCGGAAGGTCTTCGGCAGCGCCGGACGACCGCTGGTGCCGTAGAGATTGTTGGCGTTGTAGTAGCTCATCCAGCTGGACTGCTGCATGCGCACGGCGTCGTTCTGGTAACCGAGCAGCCAGCCGAGGGCGGCTTCGAAGACGTTGCCGTTCATGACCGCATCGGCCAGCGGCGTGCCCGCGGACGACGGCGCCAGCGCGTTGACGCGCACGATCTTGCTGATGATGTTCGGATAGCGGCTGTCGTAGGTCGGGTTCGACATGATCCAGCGAACCACGTTGCCGCCATTGGAATGGGTGATGACGATGAGGCGGGTGATGCCCTTGTTGTTGATGAAAGTGGTCAGTTGCCCGGCGAGGCAGCCGGCGGCGCGGCTGTCCCACATGTACTGGGTGAAGTCGCAGTTGATGACCACATAATTCGCCGGATTCGGCAGTCCTCCGCGCACGGAGTCGACCATGGTGGGTTGCCAGTAGTCGTTGTAGGCATTGCTTTGCGATCCGGTGCCGTGGACGAAGGCCACGCCGGTGTTCGCGAACGCAAACGGTGCAGCCAGGGCGAGCAGAAGCCCGCTGAGGTATCTACGCACGTTGATTGTCCCCTCGGTGTTGTAGTTTCGAGATCCCTGAAAACGCGGCCGATGGCCGCGCTGGTCCTGTCGGAGACGCGATGCGCCCGTCTTGCGGAAGACGCGGGGGCGTCGTGTGCTCCAGCTCTGCCATGCGATGACGGATGGCATTGCGGTCGAGAATACGGGTGCGTATTGACAGTGTCATGTCGCAATGCGGCATGACCATATGTCCCGGTCATCGGGCACTGCCGCCCGGTCCTGCCGTGGCCGCGACCTGCGACCCGGGTCAGAACTCCAGATCGAGCGCGGCGCAGAGATAGTCCATGAACGGGCCCAACTGCTGCAGATCCTTGCCGAGCGTGGCGAGCAGGCGCGGGCCGGTCATGGTCGTGTCGTCGATCACGCGGAGGGCGACATGGTTCTTGCGGCGCAGGTCGTCGAGATGCGGGAAATCCGCGGGATAGCCGCGCGGCGGGCGCACCAGCATTTCGCTGTCGTCGAGGTCGAAGCGTTTGCGGAACGCGGGCGCGTGCGCGGCCGCGGCCCAGCTGCCGGGGTTGTCGACGATGAACTGGCGCACGCGTCGCAGGGTCTCGGGCTCCGGATGCCACAGCCCGGCGCCGACGAAACAGTTGCCCGGCTGCAGATGGAGGTAGAACGACGGCGCTTCGACTTCCCGGCTGCGGGCGTGGAACAGACGCGCGCCCTGCCAGAGTTTGTACGGCGCCTTGTCGTTGGAGAACCGCGTATCGCGATGGATCCGGAACAACGAGCCCCCGACCGTTTTCGGATCGGCGCGGAACTGTTCGCTGACCTCGCGCAGGACCGGTTGCAGGTCCGCGATCAGGGCCAGGAATGGCCCGCGCACGTATTGTTCGTAGTCCTGCTTGTGGGCATGGAACCATTCGCGCTCGTTGTGGCGGGCGAGGCCGCGCAGGAAGCGGAAACTGCGGTCGGAAAAGTAGGTGGTCACGACAACGATGTCTCCAGAGCATCGGCCCAGGCCTGGGCCTGATCGAGCAGCGCGAGCGCGCGGCCGTCGCTGGCGTGCGCGAGGCGCAGCGCGGCGAGTTCGGCGCGGTGGCTGTCGAAGGTGAATTCCGAGAGGCCGCGATCCTCGCACAGGCGCATGCGGCGGTACGCATCCCAGCGTTCACGCTCGGATGACGACAGCGTGTCCGGCCAGTTGCGCGCGCGGTAACGGAACAGCAGCTCCGGCAGGCGCGGATCTTGGAACCCGAAATCGCGCGCGCCCAGCACCTGCGGCGGCGTGCTGCGCAGTTCCGGGAACTTGCGCTTGTCGGCGTCGATCAGGAAACCGTCGTACAACGCGCCATCGACATCGGTGGGCGCAGGCGCGGTGGTCGCGGCATAGATGCGGCGGATCTTCTCGGCCAGCGCGGGACCGGCGGCACGCAGTCGAGCCACCCGCGCTTCCACCTGCGCGGGATCGATCCGCAGCCGCGCGAAATCCGCCTCGCGCAGATGCGTCCAGTCCACCAGCATCGGGCTGCGGTTGAGATGCACTTCCTTCAGCGGGATGCGGGATTCGCCGGGCGGCAGATCGGCGACGGGCGTGTACAGCCGATCGGCGATCGCGTCCGCGTCGAGTTCGAGCAGCGCATCCGGTGCTTCGTGCAGATCGAACACGATGACCCGGTTGTCGATCCGCGGATGCCGCGCCAGCGGCGCCACCGCCGCCGCGCACAGCCGCGCCGCGGGGAACCGCTGCGACACGTGCAGCACCGGCGTCATCGCGATCGGATCGAGCAGACTCCCGGCGAAACGCTTGTCGCGCAGCTTCAGCGCGTAGTTCCAGAGCTTCGGTTGCGCGGTCCTGAGCAGGCGCGCCATGCCGATCAGCGCGCGCACGTCGGACAGCGCTTCATGCGCCTCGCCCTCGCGCACATCGTTGGCCGTGGCCAGGTGCTCCAGCCGGAACGAAGGTGTGCCGTCCTCGCGCTGCGGCCAGACGATGCCCTCGGGCCGCAGCGCATGCGCCAGCCGCATCACGTCGAGCAGATCCCAGCGCGAATTGCCGCCGCGCCACTCGCGTTCGTAGGGATCGTAGAAATGGCGGAACAGACCGTGACGCACGAACTCGTCGTCGAAACGCAGCGAGTTGTAGCCGAGCGTGCAGGTCTCGGGCGTCGACATCGCTTCGAAGATCCGAGCGAAGGCTTCGACCTCGGACACGCCTTCGCGCAGCGCGCGTTGCGGATCGATGCCGGTGATCAGGCTCGCGACCGGCGAGGGCAGCAGATCGTCCGCCGGACGGACCAGGAAATCCCACGGGGCATCGATCGGATTCAACTCGGCATCGGTCCTGATCGCCGCGAACTGCGCGATCCGGCTCCGGCGCGGGTCGGTGCCGAAGGTCTCGAGGTCGTAGAACAGGAAGCTCGTCGCCACGGTCTACTCCGCCGGCAACGGCGTCAGCCGTTCGCGCACCATGCGATCGACCGCATCCCAGTCCAGGCCCTGCAGGTGATCGCGGCCGGCGGTGGCTTCCACCAGCAAGGCCCGCTGGATCCGTCCGCGTTCGAACGCGAGCGCATACGGCAGCCGGCGGAACGAGACCATGGTGTAGCGCGGCACGAAGCGATCGGGATGGCGCTCGGCGAGCGCGCGCTCCAGTTCGCGCTGGAGCAGGAAATCCGGATCATCGACCCGGTCGCTCATCTCGCGGTAGTTCTCCAGCGCCATCTGCTGGATCGCGGCGGCGTTCGGCTTGCGTTCGGCCTCGAACGCGGCGAACGCGGTCGCGGTGTCGGGGTCTCGCTCGAGATGCGCCGCCAGCGCCACGCAATCCTCGAACGCACAGTTCATGCCCTGGCCGTGGAACGGCACCATCGCATGCGCGGCATCGCCCAGCAGCACCGCGCGTCCGTCGAGACGCCAGCGCTCGAGATGGAGCGTGGCCAGCAGGCCGGTGGGATTGGCGTCGAAATCGTGCGCCAGCTCCGGGATCAGCGGCAGCGCATCCGCGAAGTCGCGCGCGAACAGCGCCCGCGCGGCGTCGCCGTCCGGGACCGTGGCGAAGCTGACCGGGCATCCGTTGGGCAGCGGCGCGTTCGGGAGGAACAGGGTGACCGTGAACGTGCGCTCGTCGTTCGGCAGCGCGATGCACATGTAGTCGCCGCGCGGCCAGATGTGCAGCGCGTTGGCTTCGATCCGGAAATCACCGTCGAGCCCGGGCGGGATTTCGAGCTCCTTGTAGCCGTGCGGCATGACCTCGATGCGCTCGCCGAGGTCTTCGGCCCGCATCATCGCCGCGCGCAGGCTGGAACCGGCGCCGTCGCAGCCGATCAGGGCGTGGAACGGATGCGCGATGTCCTCGCGCTCGCCGACGAAGTGCGCGATATGCGCGTCGAAATCCGCCGTTTCCAGGCGTCGATCGAAATGCAGCCGGGCACCCGCGGCCTCCGCGGCGTTCAGCAGCACGATGTTCAGGTCGCCGCGGCTGATCGACCAGATCACCTCGCTGTCGTCCTTGCCATAGCGCTGCAGTTGCTGGCGACCGTCGGCGAAGTGCACCATCCGGCCGCGCATCATCACCGCCTGCTCCAGCACGTCGGCGGCGACCCCGGCGGCGCGCAGCGCGTCGAGGCCGCGCTCGGCCAGCGCGAGATTGATCGAACGACCGCCGGCGTAGCCATGCACGCGCGGATCGCCGCGGCGCTCGAACAGATCGATCTCCCAGCCCTGCCGTGCCAGCAGGGTGGCCAGCAGCGGCCCGGCGAGACCGGCGCCGACCAGGGTCAGATGTTTGCGCGGCATGCGGTCCTGTGCATCGGTCATGCGTTCCACTCCTGGACGGTGCGCGCGAAGCGCTGCACGTCGGCGAAGGTGTTGTAGAGCGGGGCGGGCGAAATGCGGATCACGTCGGGTTCGCGCCAATCGCCGAGCACACCGCGCGATGCGAGGAATTCGAACAGCGCCCGGCCGGCGCTTCTGCCGGTCATGCCGCGCCCGCCGATCACGCGCAGCGACAACTGGCAGCCGCGTTCGTGCGGATCGGCCGGCGTCACGATCTGCAGCGTCTCGGCGAGATGCGTCCGGATCAGCGTTTCGAGATGGCCGGTCAGCGCTTCCGACTTCGTGCGCAACGCGTCCATGCCGGCGCGCGCGAACAGATCCAGCGACGCGCGCAGCGGTGCGAGACCGAGCACCGGCGGATTGCTCAGCTGCCAACCATCGGCCCCGGGCGTGGGCACGAATTCCGGACCCATGCGGAAGCGCGTGGCCTGATCGTGGCCCCACCAGCCCGCGAAGCGCGGACGATCGGTGTGCGCATGACGTTCGTGCACGAAACACCCCGCGACCGCGCCGGGGCCCGAGTTCATGTACTTGTAATGGCACCACACCGCGAAATCGGCGCCGCTGTCGTGCAGCCGCAGCGGCAGGTTGCCGACCGCGTGGGCGAGGTCGAAGCCGACGATGGCGCCGGCGGCATGGCCCAGCTGCGCGATCTGCGCGAGATCGAACGCCTGGCCGGTGCGGTACTGCACGCCCGGCCACAGCACCAGCGCGAGCCGGTCGCGATGCGCCGCGATGGCGCGTTCGATCGCGGCCATCGAGAAGGTGCCATCGGCGCGGTCGGGTTCGAGTTCGATCAGATGCCGCTCCGGCGACAGGCCGTGGAAATGCAGCTGCGAGGCCATCGCGTGGCGATCGGACGGGAACGCGCCGGCCTCCATCAGGATCAGGTTCCGTTGTGCGTCCGGACGGAAGAAGCTGACCATCATCAGGTGCAGATTGGCGGTCAGCGAGTTCATCGCCACCACTTCCGACGGCAACGCGCCGACCACATCGGCGAGGCCGTCGCGGACCAGCGCGTGGTAGGGCATCCACGGCGCCGGTTCGAGGAAATGCCCTTCGACCGCGTCGCGCGCCCACTTGTCCATCACCTCGTCGACGTGCGCGCGGGCGCCCTTCGGCTGCAGGCCGAGCGAATTGCCGCAGAAATACGCCATCTCGTGGCCGTCGTGTCGCGGGATATGGAACAGTGCGCGGAAATCGCGCAGCGGGTCTTCGGCGTCGAGTCGCGCGGCGAGCGCGTTGGCGGCTTGGTGCTGTGCATCCATGATGCGGGTCATCGATCCGGAGTGTCGGAGGCGGGTGGGGCGAGGAGGTCGCGCAATCGCCAGCGCGGCGTTCCATCGGGGGCGAGCGCGAGCATGTCGTCGATTTTCCACTCGCCGTTCTCGCGCACCAGTGCGAAGCGGATGCGCGTGGGCGTCCCTGCGTTGTCGAAACGCACCACGATGGCGCAAGCGGAACCGCTGGCGCGAGCCGGCGCGGAAACGACGACGTCGCGAATGAGCGGATCCTGCGAATCGCTGAAGGGATCGAAGTCCAGTCGACCGACTTCGCCGGGAGGCGTGGCGTCGCGATCGGCGACGAGCGCCGCGACCAGCGCCCGCGAGCCGTGCGCTGTCAGCAGTTGATGCGTATCGTGATCGCCGTCGGTCGACAGTCGTCGATACAGGGTGTCCAGCATCGCCTGCGCCGCTGTCGTGTCCGCGTCGTCGGATCGGGCCGGCATGGGGGCCCGCTCGGCCGCGCACGCGGAGATCGCCACGATGGCGACCAGACCGGCCGCCAGCCACGCGTGGACGCGACCCGGGGACGCGCGCAGGTGCGTTCGAACGATCACGCGAACCTCGACTTCGGCAGCCCCAGCCATTCCAGTGCGGTGCCGTGATACAGCCGCGCCTGTTCCGCGTCCGGCAGATCGAGCGCGGCGATGCCGGCGCCGGGCGTCTGTTCGCCGAGGGGGAACGGGTAATCGGTGCCGAGCATGATCCGGTCGATGCCGCAGGTGTCGATCAGATAGCGCAGCGCGCGCGGGTCGGCGACCCAGGAATCGAAATACAGCCGCGAAAGATACTCGCGCGGATTGCGGAAATTGTCGGTGGCGACCAGATCCGGCCGCATGTTGAAACCGTGTTCGATCCGGCCGATGGTGTACGGGAAACTGCCGCCGCCGTGGGCGAGACAGACCTTCAGCGCGGGCAACCGCTCCAGCACGCCGCCGAACACCAGGCAGCAGGCTGCGCGCGATTGTTCCGCGGGCATGCCGACCAGCCACGGCAGCCAGTATTTCGGCATCGACTCGCTGCCCATCATGTCCCAGGGATGCACCAGGATCGCGGCGCCGAGTTCGGCCGCGGCCTGGAAGAAATCGAACAGCTCGGGCGCGTCGAGGTTCCAGTCGTTGATGTGCGAACCGATCTGCACGCCCTGCAGGCCGAGCTGATCGATGCAGCGTTCGAGCTCCTGGATCGCGAGCCGCGGCGACTGCAGCGGCACCGTGCCGATGCCGGCGTAATGGCGCGGATAATCGCGCAGCGCTTCGGCCATGTGGTCGTTGAGCGCCTGGTGCAGATCGTGCGCGTGCTGCGGCTTCGCCCAGTAGCTGAACATCACCGGCACCGTGCTGATGACCTGCACCTGCACGCCGAAGCCGGCGAATTCCTCAACCCGGATTTTCGGGTCCCAGGTCTTGGGCCAGATCTCGCGGAAGAACCGGCCGTCCTTGTAGATGCGCGACCGCCCGTCGTCGCCGTGATGGATGACCGGAAACCGGATGTCGCCGTACTTCGCCGCGAGATCGGGCCAGTCGCGGGGCAGGTAATGGGCGTGGGTGTCGATCTTGAGCATGCGGCGTCCGATGGCGTTCAGGTCTGCGGGTCGTACTTCGCCGGCGCGGGATTGTAGTGTCCACAGACCTTGCAGGTGCGGTGGTCGTGCGAGCGGTAGAAGCGTTCGAACACCGCCGGGAAATCGTTCTCGATGTCGACCAGCGGGAAGAATTCCTCGTACAGCTTCGCGTTGCAGCGTTCGCAGTACCACTGCAGGCCGTCGAGTTCGTGCGGCAGCCGCTTGCGTTCGATCACAAGTCCGATGCCGCCGGCCATGCGCTGCGGCGAATGCGGCACCCGGGGCGGCAGGAAGAAGGTCTCGCCGGCCCTGATCGGGATGTCGCGCGGCGCGCCATCCTCCTGGATGCGCAGCACCATTTCGCCTTCGAGCTGATGGAACCATTCCGGGCCTTCGTCCCAGTGGTAATCGGTGCGCGCGTTCGGGCCGCCGACCACCATCACGATGAATTCGCCGTCGACGATGCACTTGTTGCCGACCGGCGGCTTCAACTCGTGCCGGTGCGCGTCGATCCAGGCCTGCAGGTTGATGGGGTTGGGCAGCATGAGAGATCTCCGTGCGCGATCAGCCGGCCAGTCGGTCGGCGAGTCCGGCATAGAGCGGAATGCCGATCGCGAGATTGAAAGGGAACGTGAGCCCGAGCGCGGCGGTGATGCAGCGACCGACGTCGGCTTCCGGCAGACCCGCGCGCACCGCGGCGGGCGCCGCGATGTAGGACGCGCTGGAGAGCATCGCGCCGAAGACGCCGGCACTGCCGCTCGACATGCCGCAGGCGTGCGCCAACAGCACCCCCACGACACCATGCAGCAAGGGCACGACCGTGGCGAACGCGGCGAGACGCCACCAGCCGCGACGCAGTTCGGCCAGGCGATTGGCCGCGATCATGCCCATGTCGAGCATGAACAGCATCAGCACGCCCTGGAACAGGGCGAAATACATCGCATCGACTTTCTTGATGCCGTCCGGTCCGGAGATCGCGCCGATCGCCAGGCCGCCGAGCAGCAGGATCGCGGTCTTGCCGGTGAACACTTCGCGCAGGGTGTGATGGCTGGCGGCGTCGCTCTGCGTACTGCGGCCGAGCGCCAGACCGATCAGCAGGGCGGGGACTTCCAGCGCCACCAGCAGCGCCACCAGCACCCCTTCCGGTGCGTGGCCGCTGCGTTCCGCGAATTGATTGGCGGCGATGAACGTGACCGCCGACACCGAGCCGTAGTGCGCGGCCATGGCCGCGGCTTCGCGCCGCACATCGCCGAGCATCCATCTCGCGAGCCAGTAGGCGCTGAAGGCGGTGGCAGCCCCTGCGGCGAGCGTCATGCCCAGCAACAGCGCCAGCGTGGACGGTTCCTGGCCGCGCAGCGCGACACCACCTTTCAGGCCGATCGCCAGCAGCAGGAAAATCGAGAGATAGGTCTGGATCTGATCCGGAATCACCAGATCGCTGCGCACGGCGCGAGCGAACAACCCGAGCGCGAACGCCAGCACCACGGCCGAGGTGAGGTTGGTGAGCAGAAGCTCCACGTCAACCGGCTCCTGCCGCGGGCATGACGGCGATGCCTTTGAGTTCGATCGCGATCGGCGTCGGCAACGCGGTGATGCCGAGCGTGGTCCGGCACGGCGCGTTGGCCGCATCCGGGAAATACTCGGCCCAGATCGTGTTGTAGACCGCGAAATCGCGGGCCATGTCGGTGAGATAGACGGTCACGTCGACCAGGTCTTCCCAACGCGCGCCGCTGGCATCGAGCACCGCGCGCACGTTGGCGAACACCGCGTGGGTCTGCGCGGCGATGTCGTAGGCGATCAACGCGCCGTTGGCATCGTGGACATTGCCGGGAATGCCGTTGCTCGCGGGATCGCGCGGACCGATACCGGACAGAAAGAGCAGATCGCCGACCCGACGCGCGTGCGGATAGTGGCCGACGGCTTTCGGCGCGTGCGCGGCGTGGATGGCGTCGGACATCAGCGGTCCTCCCGATCGATGCGGATGCGCGCCAATGCGGCGGCGTATTGCGCTTCGAGCTGGTCGGACGCGGCGACATCGAGGCCCAAGTCGTGGACCAGACCGTCGCGCAGGGTGTAGACCCAACCGTGGACGCTCAGCGTCTGCCCGCGTGCCCAGGCATCGCGGACGATGGTGGTCTGGCAAACGTTCGCGACCTGTTCCAGCGCATTGAGTTCGCACAGGCGATCGTGCTGCAGCGCTTCGTCGCCCGCCGACGCGAGGACGTCGGCATGCTTTACCACCACGTCGCCGACGTGGCGGATCCAGTTGTCGGCGAGGCCGACACGGGTGCCGGTCAGCGCGGCGTGCACGCCGCCGCAACCGTAGTGACCGACGACGAGGATGTGTTCGACCTTGAGCACATCGACCGCGAACTGGATCACCGACAGGCAGTTGAGGTCGGTGTGGACGACGACGTTGGCGATGTTGCGATGGACGAACACCTCGCCGGGGGCGAGGTCGACCACCTGGTTCGCGGGGACCCGCGAATCCGAACAGCCGATCCACAGATACTTCGGCGCCTGTTGCCGGGACAGGCGATCGAAAAAGGTGGGATCTTCGCGATTGACGCGTGCGGCCCAGGCCTGGTTGTTGCGCAGCAGCGCTTCCAGCGATCTACTCACATGACGGTCCTGTCGGAAGGAAGAATGGCGGCGACACGGGATCGGTCGTCGTCCGGAATGCGGTCGTGGCGCTTCATGGCGCGAGCCCGACGTTGCGCGATTCGGTGAAGAAGCGCATCGCGTCCAGTCCGCCCTCGCGGCCGAGGCCGGACTGGCCGAGGCCGCCGAACGGCGTGCGCAGGTCGCGCATCAGCCAGGTGTTGATCCAGACCATGCCCACGCGCAACTCGGCGGCCATGCGGTGGGCACGCGACAGATGCGTGGTCCAGACCGAGGCGGCGAGGCCGTAGTCCGACGCGTTGGCCAGCGCGAGCGCTGCATCGTCGTCGTCGAATGGTTGCAGCGTGACCACCGGACCGAAGATTTCCTCGCGATTGGTCGCGCAGTCGGGGCCGAGGCCCTCGATCACGGTCGGCGCGACGAACCAGCCGGGGCGTTTCAAGGCGTGGCCGCCGCAGAGAAAACGGCCGCCTTCCTCGCGGGCGCGGCCGAGCGCGCCGAGCACCTTGTCGTGATGCGCCTGCGACACCAGCGGCCCCATGCGCGCGTCGGGATCCATCGGGTCGCCCACGCGCAGCGCGAGCGTGCGCTCGACCAGCGCATCGCGGAATTCCGCGTAGATGCGTCGTTCGATCAGCATCCGTGAGCCGCAGAGGCAGATCTGGCCACTGTTCTGGAAGGCCGAGCGCACGATCGTGTCCAGATGCGCGCGCCAGTCGCTGTCGGCGAAGACGAGGGTCGGATTCTTGCCGCCGAGTTCCAGCGATACCTTCTTGAGACGTTCGGCGGCGAGCACCGCGATGCGTCTGCCGACCGCGGTGCTGCCGGTGAAGGAGATCGCCTTGATCGCCGGGTCGACGACCAGCGCTTCGCCGATCGCGGAACCCAGACCGTGGACGACGTTGAGCACGCCCGCGGGAAAACCGATCTCGTTCGCCAACCGGCCGAGCATGGTCGCGGTGGCCGGTGTGATCTCGGACGGCTTCGCGACCACGGTATTGCCGGCGGCGAGCGCCGGCGCGATCTTCCACGTGAACAGATACAGCGGCAGGTTCCAGGGCGAGATGGTGGCCACCACGCCCAACGGTTGGCGCAGGGTGTAGTTGAGACCGGCCTGGCCATGGTGCGATTCGCTGGCGAACTGGGTCGCGGCATGGGCGAAGAACCGCAGATTGGCGATCGCGCGCGGGATTTCGGCATCGCGAGCGAGGGCGTAGGGCTTGCCGCCATCGCGGGCTTCGGCGCGGGCGAAGTCTTCGAGCCTGGCCTCGACGGCATCGGCCAGACGTTCGAGCCAGCGGGCGCGTTCACTCGACGGCAATCCCGACCACGCGGGAAACGCCGCCTGCGCCGCGGTGATCGCATCCGCGGCATCGTCGGCATCCCCGGCCGCGGCCTGCGCGTACACGCCTGCGGTCGCGGGCTCGAACACGTCGAGCGTGCGACCGCCGCGCGCGGCACGTTCGGCACCGCCGATGACGTGAAGGAAGGTCTGCATGCGACAAGCTTACCGGCTGCGCCGGATCATGTCCCGGCGCGGGGTGCATGCGCCGGCGTAGGGTGCGGTCAATGCTGGCAGCGGGGGCAGAGATAGAGCCGGCGCGTGCCGTTTTCCTGGCGCAGGATCGTCTCGCCGCAGGCCGGGCAGGGCTGGCCTTCGCGGTCGAAGACGAGGAAGCGGAAACCCTCGGGCGTGTCGGTCAGGTAGTCCTCGCGCATGCCGCGAGCCGGTTCGATGCCCCGGGTCGCGTAGCTGCGGCGCGGGATTGCCAGCAGCTCGCACGCAAGACGCCGCAGCGCCTCGATGTCGAGCGACCGCGGTCTGTGTTCCGGTCGCAATCCGGCCGCGAACAGCACCTCCGAACGCAGATAGTTGCCCATGCCGGCGAGAAAGCCCTGATCCAGCAACAGTGCGCCCAACGCGCGGCCCCGAAAGCGCGGATCGTGGAGACGGGCGAGGACCGTTTCCGATTGCAGCGCGGGATCGAGCACATCGGGCCCGAGCTTCGACAGGAACGGATGTGCGTGCAGATCGGCGGTGCGCCACATCGCGATGTCCGATGCCGAGTACAGCAGGATCGCGCGTTCGTCGGTCTCCAGCGCCACGCGCAGCGAACGGCCGGTGTCCGGTCGTTCGCCGGCCGCGGCGATCTTCCAGACGCCGTACAACTGGTTGTGGCTGTAGAGCGTCCAACCGTGATCGAAACGGGTGAGCAGCGCCTTGCCGTGCGGCACGATCGCTTCGATGCGTCGGCCGCGCAGCCCGGCCGCATGGCGCTTGAGTGCCGGGAACGCGAACCAGGCGGTCTGCAGCGGGGCGCCGACCACGGCCGCGGCGAGGCGGTCGGCGGCACGTCGGATCTCGGGGCCTTCGGGCATGCGTGGTCGCTGGGCTCTCGATCGGCGGGCTCTGGGTTCGCTGATTGTGGATCGTCAGGCGCTGGATCAGCAGGTTCCGTGCCGGTTGATTCTGTGCCGGCAGGTCAGGGCGGCGTGGGCGGAATGTTCTGCGGCTCGTGGTACTCGAAGCCGATGTGGCGCTCGGTGATCCGCGCGATCCGCGCCGACACGCGCACCGCCGGGCCGGACCCTTCGAAAAAGTACAACTGGGCGACATTGCCGATGCGCAGCAGACAACCGGCGGGCCGGAAGACACCGCAACCGCCTTCGGAAAAGTCGAGGACATCGGACGCCCAGGCCAACTCGCCGTGCTGGATCAGCACCTTGCTCGCATAGGGCACCCGCAGGCTGTCCCGGCGTTCCTTCGTGAGTACCTGTTCCATGCCGTCTCTCCGGTGAGCACGGGTTTACGGTGCCGCAGCCTGCTTCACTTTGCAATGCGGCCGGTCACCCACGAGCCGATGCGTGCGAACAGCGGGCCCTCCGGCGCATCGCGCTCAGATCGACTGCATGCGGCCGCCGTCCACGGGGAGGCTGACGCCGTTGATGTAGCCGGCGGCGGGGGCGCAGAGGAAGGCGATCGCCGCGGCGACTTCTTCCGGACGCGCGAAACGGCCGGCCGGCACGCTCTGGCGCATCGTGGCGGCCACCGCGTCCTCGCTCTGGCCACCGGCGCGCGCGCGATCGCGCAGGATCTGGTCGAGGCGGCCGGTCTCGGTGTAGCCGGGCAGCACGTTGTTGACGGTGATGCCGTCCGCGGCGACCTCGCGCGACAGCGTCTTGGCCCAGCCGGCCACCGCGCCGCGGATCGTGTTGGAGACGCCGAGGTTCGGGATCGGCTCGTAGACCGAGGTCGAGATCACGTTGACGATTCGTCCCCAGCGGGCGGCGCGCATGCCCGGCAGCAGCGTCTGCGCCAGCACGTGGTTGGCGAGCAGGTGTCTGCGGAAGGTGTCGAGGAATGCGTCCTCGGTCGCCGCATGCGCCGGCCCACCGGCAGGGCCGGCCGTGTTGTTGACGAGAATATGCACCGGACGACCGGCGCCCAGCGCCGCGACCGCGCTGCGCAGTCCATCGGTGTCGGCGGCATCGGCGACGATGACGCCATGCCGTTGGCGGCCATCGGCCGGCAACGCCTGCGCGACACCGGCGAGGGCGTCGGCGCGACGCGCGAGCACGGTGACGTCGGCGCCGAGCAGGGCCAGTTCGTGCGCCGCCGCACGACCAATGCCCTCGGACGCGCCGCAGACCAGCGCGTGTCGGCCGGAGAGATTCAGATCCATCGTGTTTCCTCAGTCGATGTCGGGGGCACGGGCATGCATGAGCGCGGCGACCGCCCGCGCGCCAGCATCATCGCGGGCGGCGAGGTCGTCGTGCACAGCGCGCCGGTTCGCCGGCGGATGATTCTGGCTGAGCTTGAATTTCAGATCGATCCGTTGCGCCTCGAAGCGGAAGCCGACGATGCCGCGCAACTGGTTGCGGTGATCGTCGCGCTCGGGTTCGAAACGCCAGTCGCGGCCGACCGCGGTCTCGAAATGCAGGCTCATGCGTGCGATCAGATCGGCCAGCGCGGGCGTATCCTCGAACACGTCCAGCGTGCCGCGCAGGTGGGCGATCGCGTAATTCCAGGTCGGCACCCGCGCGGCGGTTTCCTTGTCCGGATACACGGACGGAGAGACATAGGCATGCGGACCCTGCACGATCAACAGCGCCCGCCCGACGTGACCCGCCTGCGGATTCGGTCGCGCCCAGTGGCCTTCGATCAGGACCTGCCGATCGTCGCGCCGGTACAGAACCGGCAGATGACTGGCGAACGGCTGGCCATCGTCGCCGAGCGTGATCAGAGTGATGAACGGATGCGCCGCGATCAGCGCATCGAGGGCCGCGAGATCGGTTTCAACGAAGTGGCGTGGCTGATACATCGTCGGTTCCCTCCTGCCTGCATGTGTCAGGCCCGCGCGCCGAGCGTCCGCACCATCCTGCCGCGCAGCGCGTCATCGTCGTCGGCCTGCGGCGGTGCGACCTCGTCGAGCGAGAAGCCGCGATCCAGCGCATCTTCCTGGTCGAGCCCGTCCCAAGCGACGAATTCGGCGTCCATCAGCGCGGCGCGGGCGCTGTCCTCGCTGTCGTAGGCGAGGGTGTTGCCATCGCTGTCGAAGACTTCGGCGGTCCCGGCCTCGCGCACGCGCAGGCGCGCCCAGACGATCGTGCGGCCGAGGCTGGCCAACCACCATTCGACGCGTGCGGTGCCGGTGGGCGTGTCGTCGCGAACGGTCATGGGTACGCCTCCGCCCACAGCCACAGGAGGCCGGCCGCGAACAGTCCGAACA
The DNA here is from genome assembly GCA_041919915.1 of Lysobacteraceae bacterium. Lineage (GTDB taxonomy): Bacteria > Pseudomonadota > Gammaproteobacteria > Xanthomonadales > Xanthomonadaceae > Lysobacter_I. The sequence continues at coordinate 4,620 of JAYRSY010000020.1, read as the reverse complement.
GGATCACGCTCAGCGAGACCCGCGCCGGCGTGGCCAGCCCGCTGAGATTGCGGTCGCCAGTGGCGCGATAGCCACCGTTCAACAGCCACCACAGGGCCGACGGATTCGCGAACGCGGCGGTGCCGAGTCCGGCATGCACCTGCGGATGACGCTCGCGCAAATGCACCAGCGTCAGCGGCCAGAAGATCACCAGCGCGCAGAAGCCGGCGATGGCGAGCGAGAGACAGACGAGGGCGAAGAACAGGATCATGCGGATGTGCTTTCGTGAGAACGGCTTTGGCGGCGGAACATGAGTGCGGGAAAAGATCGCGGCGGAAGCCACTCCTACGATGCGGTCGCCGTCAGAACTCCGCCGATCCCGGCGCGCGCGGGTAGGGGATCGCATCGCGGATGTTGCCGAGGCCGCAGACGTAGACCACCAGCCGCTCGAAGCCGAGGCCGAAACCCGCGTGCGGGACGGTGCCGTAACGGCGGAAGTCGCGGTACCACTGGTAATGCGCCGGATCGAGGCCGAACTGGGCGATGCGCGCATCGAGCACGTCGAGGCGCTCCTCGCGCTGCGAACCGCCGATGATCTCGCCGATGCCCGGCGCCAGCACGTCCATCGCCGCGACGGTCCTGCCGTCGTCGTTCAGACGCATGTAGAAGGACTTGATGTGTTCGGGGTAGTTCATCACCACCACCGGACGGCCGACGTGGGTCTCGGTCAGCCAGCGCTCGTGCTCGGTCTGCAGGTCGAGGCCCCATTCGACCGGGAACTCGAATTTCTGCCTGCTGTTCTGGAGCAGACGGACGGCTTCAGTGTATTCGACCCGCTCGAACGGCGCGTTGACGAACGCCTCCATGCGGGTGACCGCGTCCTTCTGCACGCGTTCGGCGATGAAGGCCATGTCGTCGGCGCGTTCGTCCAGCACCGCGCGGAACAGGTACTTCAGGAAGTGCTCGGCCAGGGTGGCGTCGTCGTTCAGATCGGCGAACGCGATTTCCGGCTCGATCATCCAGAATTCGGCGAGGTGACGGCTGGTGTTGCTGTTCTCGGCGCGGAAGGTCGGGCCGAAGGTGTAGACCTTGCTCAGCGCCAGGCAATAGCCCTCGACGTTGAGCTGGCCGGAGACGGTCAGGAACGCCTCCTTGCCGAAGAAGTCCTTGCCGAAATCGATGCCGCCATCCGGCGTGCGCGGCAGGTTCATCATGTCCAGGGTCGAAATGCGGAACATCTGGCCCGCGCCTTCGGCGTCGGAGGTCGAGATGATCGGGGTGTTGACCCAGTAGAAGCCGTTCTCATGGAAGAACCGGTGGATCGCCTGCGCCAGCGAATGGCGGATGCGGGCGACCGCGCCGAACAGGTTGGTGCGCGGGCGCAGATGGGCGACCTCGCGCAGGAACTCCATCGTGTGCTGCTTGGGCTGGATCGGGTAGGTCTCGGGGTCTTCGACCCAGCCGATCACCTCGATCTCCCTGGCCTGGATCTCGAAGCTCTGGCCCTTGCCCTGGGAGGCGACCAGAATGCCGGTGGCGATCACCGCGCAGCCGGCCGAGAGGCGCTTGACCTCGGTTTCGTAGTTGGCGAGGGCCTCGGTGGCCACCACCTGGATCGGTGCGAAGCAGGAGCCGTCGCTCACCTGGACGAAACTCAGGGCGCTGGAATCGCGGCGGGTGCGGACCCAGCCCTTGACGGTGACCTCGCTGCCGGCCGCTTCCCCGGCCAGCGCCTGCTTGACGCTCTTGAACATTGACTTGAATTCCCGCGCGATCGCGCCGATGTGAGTCGAGCCCATTAGTCTACTAGCCAATTCCATTAGAATCGCGCCCATGGCCATCTCTCTCGCCCCTGCCGCACTCGAACGTATCCAGACCTATCTCGCCGGCGCCCCTGACGCCATCGGCCTGCGTTTCGGGGTCAAACGGACGGGATGTTCGGGCTGGAGCTATGTCGTCGATCTGGCCCGGGAGGCCCGCGACGGCGACGCCGTCAGCGAACAGGACGGCGTCCGGGTCTACGTCGACGCCGACAGTCTCGCGCTGCTCGACGGCACCGAGATCGATTTCCTCAAGCAGGGACTGAACGAACAGTTCGTGTTCCGCAATCCCAACGTCAAGGCCGAATGCGGCTGCGGCGAGAGCTTCACCACCGACGCCGACCGCGCGGCCTGAACCTCACCGCCGGCCGCGGTGGCGACGCTCCGGCCCGACTTCCGCCTGACCTCCGCGCCGCGGAATCACCGCACCGGCGTCAGCACCAGATCCTGGAAATCGAAGCTGAAATCGGTGTTCGGCGAGATGGCTTCCATCCGCGCCTCGCGCGGTTCGCCGTCTGCGTTCAGGGCGAAGGTGACGAAGGCATCGGCGTTCAGCCAGCGCTCGTCCCAGCGCACGATGAAGGTGTCGTGCTGCCAGTGCTCCAGCGTCCCGACCAGCGATCGGGTACGCGAGAACGCCATCCGCAGACGGCCGTCGCGCTGCTCGATGGTCACGTCGCCGTACCACGGATCGCGCCAGACCCCGACGTAGCCGGCGGGCGGCAGCGAGGGAGTGGAACGCTTCGCGCGCGCGGCGAGGTGCTTCTCCCAACTGTCGTCGGCGTTCTGCCGCGATTTCGCCAGCGCGGCGCCGTAGGCGGCGTTCCAGTCGGTCTTCGGCGCATCCAGATAGGCGTCCAGCACGCGCAGCGTGATCGCGTTGAACGCGCCGCCGAGTTCGGCGTTGGTCAGCACCACGACGCCGAGGTTGCGGTCCGGGACCAGGGTGAGCCGGGACACCATGCCCGGCCAGCCGCCGGTATGCCAGACCAGTTTGCGGCCGCGATAGTCCGAGAGCATCCAGCCTTGGCCGTAGCCGATGAAATTCGGTTTCGCGGGCTGCAGTTCCGGCACCGACGGCGTCGGCACCGTCATCGGCGTGATCACCTGCCACATCTGTTGCTGGGTCTTGTCGGACAACAGCCGACGTTCGATGCCGGCGGCATCGCGATACGCGCCGCCTGCGAGCTGCACGCGCATCCAGATGGCCATGTCGTGCGCGCTCGCGTACAGCCCGCCCGCGCCGGAGGCGTTGTGCCAGGTCAGTCGCGGCGCCGGCTGCAGATCCTTGAAATCGGCCAGCGCGTAGCCGGTGGCGACCCGGTCGCCGGGCTGCAGCGCATCGCTGTTGTAGCGGGTCTCGCGCATGCCCAGCGGCGCGAAGATGCGGGTGCGCAGGAACGCATCGTACGACTGTCCGCTGGCGTGCTCGATCACCAGTTGGGCCACCGCGTACAGGATGTTGTCGTAGGCGTAGCGTTCGCGGAATCCGCCTTTCAGCGGCACATGGCGCAGGCGCTCGACGACCTCGCGGGTGCTGTAATCGGTGGTCGGCCAGTACAGCAGATCGCCCGCGCCCAGGGTCAGTCCGCTGCGGTGCGCGAGCAGATCGCGGATCCGCATCTCGGCGGTCACGCCGGGATCGGCCATCCGGAACCAGGGCAGGTGATCGATCACCCGATCGTCCAGGCTCAGCTTGCCTTCCTCGGCCAGCATGTTCAGCGCGGTCGCGGTGAAGGCCTTGGTGTTGGACGCGATGGCGAACAGGGTATGGGCGTCGACCGGGCCTTCGCCCAGCGCGCGTTCGCCCCAGCCGCGAACCAGCACCACTTCGCCGTCCTTCACCACCGCCACCGCGATGCCCGGGACCTGGAAGGTCCTGCGGACGCTGTCGACGTAGGCATCGAGATCCTGCAACTGCGGCGGCAGCGCGGCCTTTGTCGTCTCCGCGGTCGTCTCATGCTCGGCGGAGACGGTCTGGCCGGTGGCGAGGACCAGGCCCAGACCCAGGATGGCGGCCAGCAGACGGTGGCGGGCGGGGAAGGGGTGTGCGCGATGGTCGGTCATGGGCGGGTCGGCGTGGCCAAAGCCGGCACTATCCCCCATCACGGCCGGAGACGACACCCGCCGGCACCATCCCCGGCCCGGCCGATGTCGTCACGGCGCCATGGATTTGCGCGCAAGTCGTTGAACCTGCCATACTTTCCGGCTCCCGTGCGGCGACCCGCCTCCGGGAGACCTTGCCCCACCGCCGCCATTCCGGCGCCCGGAGGGCTTTCGGCACCGCAATTCCGCGGGCCGATATCCACAAGGAACACCACCATGCGTCATTACGAAGTCGTCTTCATGGTCCATCCGGACCAGAGCGAGCAGGTGCCGGCGATGATCGAGCGCTACAAGTCGCTCGTCGAGACCGGCAGCGGCAAGATCCACCGCCTCGAAGACTGGGGCCGCCGTCAGCTCGCATACCCGATCCAGAATCTGGTCAAGGCCCATTACGTGCTGATGAACATCGAGACCGACCTCGCTGTTCTCAACGAACTGGTCGACACCTTCCGCTTCAACGACGCTGTGCTGCGTCATCTCGTGATCAAGCGCGACGGCCCGGATACCGAGCAGTCCCTGATCATGAAGAACAAGGACGACAAGGACAAGGCCGAGAAGGGCGATCGCCGCCGCCGCGATGACGACGGTCCCATCGGCGTCGCCGACAGCGAAGACGCCGCCGAACCCGCCGAAGCCTGAGGAGCCCGACCATGTCCAAGTTTTTCCGCCGCCGCAAGTTCTGCAAGTTCACGGCCGAAGGCGTCAAGGAGATCGA